>JBFMEW010000019.1:0-144299 GCA_040753175.1 Acidobacteriota bacterium
AAGGATCGCGGCCCCATTGAAGCTTGACTGCGTTATCCAATCAAGTCGCAATGGGGGCGATTCCGCGATTGAAGGATCGCGGCCCCATTGAAGCCGGAGTCTTTTAAAATTCTTTCTGCTTCGGAGCTGCCGATTCCGCGATTGAAGGATCGCGGCCCCCTTGAAGCTGGGACTCCTCCCGGTACTCCACCTGGAACACCGCCCGATTCCGCGATTGAAGGATCGCGGCCCCATTGAAGCTGGGACCCAATTACAGCGTCGTGGACGCGCAAGCAGGGATTCCGCGATTGAAGGATCGCGGCCCCATTGAAGCGTTCGCAGCATTCATTGACTCCTCCTGTTTTAGGTGTGATTCCGCGATTGAAGGATCGCGGCCCCATTGAAGCGAGACAGCCAGAGCGCACCTAATAGCAAAGTAGACCGATTCCGCGATTGAAGGATCGCGGCCCCATTGAAGCCCACGAACTCAAAATTGATTCCACTCGCTTCCTCACGGATTCCGCGATTGAAGGATCGCGGCCCCATTGAAGCCTGAGGAAGGCTCGCCGGCCGGCTCGTGGCAGAAAGTTGATTCCGCGATTGAAGGATCGCGGCCCCATTGAAGCCAGGTTCGATTTGTTTGCTTCTCGGGAGGTTTCAGGATTCCGCGATTGAAGGATCGCGGCCCCATTGAAGCTGGCCCCTGGTGCGCTGCTGTTCGATCTCCCGACTGGGATTCCGCGATTGAAGGATCGCGGCCCCATTGAAGCATCCTCTCCTCGACCTGCTTCAACATCTGGATCGCTGATTCCGCGATTGAAGGATCGCGGCCCCATTGAAGCGTGGTCGTGGACGGGAAATGTAAGACTCCAACCACGATTCCGCGATTGAAGGATCGCGGCCCCATTGAAGCGTTCTCTATGCCTTTCCTTGGGGAGAGGGAGAGCTGGGATTCCGCGATTGAAGGATCGCGGCCCCATTGAAGCACAACCCACCATCGGCTCACTATGGGAACTGGCAGAGATTCCGCGATTGAAGGATCGCGGCCCCATTGAAGCAAGTCTCAATCCTCCGTCAGCAGTACGCCAGGGCGCGATTCCGCGATTGAAGGATCGCGGCCCCATTGAAGCCAGACTGTGCGCCTGATGAAGCAGCAGATCGAGCAGGATTCCGCGATTGAAGGATCGCGGCCCCATTGAAGCCTGGAAACCGAGCGGCGCCATGTAGGAGAGGATGAGATTCCGCGATTGAAGGATCGCGGCCCCATTGAAGCGTTAAAGGAAAAAGCTGGGATTGGAGTTGGGATGAGGATTCCGCGATTGAAGGATCGCGGCCCCATTGAAGCCGGGAGGCAGAGGCTCTACATCCTTCTGAGCCTCTGGATTCCGCGATTGAAGGATCGCGGCCCCATTGAAGCTCAAGCAGAACGGAATGGGAGCGGTTGCGAACGCTCGGGATTCCGCGATTGAAGGATCGCGGCCCCATTGAAGCAAGGTTATCGACGGAGAGGCTAAGCGCACAAGCGTAGATTCCGCGATTGAAGGATCGCGGCCCCATTGAAGCAGCGCCTGCTGCCCCTGCCGCGCCAGTACCAGCACCGATTCCGCGATTGAAGGATCGCGGCCCCATTGAAGCCAGGCATATCGGTTGGTGAGCACAGCGCCGGAATGATGATTCCGCGATTGAAGGATCGCGGCCCCATTGAAGCGGCCTTTGCGGTGTGGCACAGGTGGGACTTGACTTCGATTCCGCGATTGAAGGATCGCGGCCCCATTGAAGCAGCACATCGGTTGATGTGCCAGGAGAGCTCGTCTGAGATTCCGCGATTGAAGGATCGCGGCCCCATTGAAGCTCGATATTCCCGGTCCTGCCTTCGGCCTTCTTCTATGATTCCGCGATTGAAGGATCGCGGCCCCATTGAAGCGTTTTGAATGATTGTCTTAACCTGTTCGACGGTCAAGATTCCGCGATTGAAGGATCGCGGCCCCATTGAAGCTCGCCGATCTTGTCGAAGGCCATCATGACGTGCTCGGATTCCGCGATTGAAGGATCGCGGCCCCATTGAAGCTCTGACAATCCAGAGGAGTGCAAGACCTGTTCCTTGATTCCGCGATTGAAGGATCGCGGCCCCATTGAAGCCCAAGCTGAATGACATGAAGAAGACCGACACGGTCTTGATTCCGCGATTGAAGGATCGCGGCCCCATTGAAGCCTGGCGAATGATCCAGCACTCCAGAGTGAGGATGAAGGATTCCGCGATTGAAGGATCGCGGCCCCATTGAAGCTGCAAGGCGACTTGATAACTAACCTCCATTTGCAAGGATTCCGCGATTGAAGGATCGCGGCCCCATTGAAGCTCTCGTAAAAAATTCTGAATTTCATCGCGAGAAAGGATTCCGCGATTGAAGGATCGCGGCCCCATTGAAGCGTACCCGCTCGGGATTTTCTTGGAGTTGGGGTCATGATTCCGCGATTGAAGGATCGCGGCCCCATTGAAGCGATAATCCGCAAGACTTTCGCGACTATGTGCGAATGTGATTCCGCGATTGAAGGATCGCGGCCCCATTGAAGCTCAAGGAAACCACGGCGCAAGGGGAAGGTCTGTACGATTCCGCGATTGAAGGATCGCGGCCCCATTGAAGCGTCCACACGTAATAGGCTCCAAAAGCCACCGCCCCCGGATTCCGCGATTGAAGGATCGCGGCCCCATTGAAGCCTACGTTCCGATTTATGGGAAAGTAGCGCATTAACGCCGATTCCGCGATTGAAGGATCGCGGCCCCATTGAAGCCCACCAGGCAAAAGTTGAGACAGAGTAATGTTGCAGATTCCGCGATTGAAGGATCGCGGCCCCATTGAAGCCCGCGTCCATCGCCATTCGCCTGCACAGGTAGATCAACGATTCCGCGATTGAAGGATCGCGGCCCCATTGAAGCTGGTTGTTTGTGAATTCCCTTCTCAACTGGGACGATGATTCCGCGATTGAAGGATCGCGGCCCCATTGAAGCTCGACCGCTCTCGGTGGGCTTTCGCCTAAAGCCTTCGATTCCGCGATTGAAGGATCGCGGCCCCATTGAAGCCGATGCTTTCCCGCTGGCCGTGGCCGCGGCTCAGGCTGATTCCGCGATTGAAGGATCGCGGCCCCATTGAAGCAACCACTCATAAGTCAATTCAATTTCTTGCATTTTGATTCCGCGATTGAAGGATCGCGGCCCCATTGAAGCTTCGTGCTTCCTACCTCTCTGGAGTCGTCTGTCTGGATTCCGCGATTGAAGGATCGCGGCCCCATTGAAGCTGTGTCCAAGATACCGGGCTTCACGAGTTACCATGGGATTCCGCGATTGAAGGATCGCGGCCCCATTGAAGCCTTAGCCCACAAAGAGTAGTTCTCTGACATCTTCCGATTCCGCGATTGAAGGATCGCGGCCCCATTGAAGCCCCGTGTGTGCCGGCTGCCCGCCGACCGCGTGACGAGATTCCGCGATTGAAGGATCGCGGCCCCATTGAAGCGTCGATTTTTGACAGGGATTTTTATCCACGCCTAGATAGATTCCGCGATTGAAGGATCGCGGCCCCATTGAAGCGACGGATTTGGACCACAAATGGACCACAGAAAGAAGGATTCCGCGATTGAAGGATCGCGGCCCCATTGAAGCACAGCAAACTCATCCTCCGCCGGCCATTCGAAGGCTGATTCCGCGATTGAAGGATCGCGGCCCCATTGAAGCTGAACCTGAAAGTCACCTGTTGTTAGAGTGGCCATCGATTCCGCGATTGAAGGATCGCGGCCCCATTGAAGCGCGACGGATCGGTCACAGTGGGCAAGCTGCGAGTCTGATTCCGCGATTGAAGGATCGCGGCCCCATTGAAGCAAGAGTCTCTCTTGTGGTAGTAGCTCCTTTCTTAGAGATTCCGCGATTGAAGGATCGCGGCCCCATTGAAGCATGGGATGTATCACATACTCATACCCCAGGCGGCGCTGATTCCGCGATTGAAGGATCGCGGCCCCATTGAAGCCAACTGAGAACTGGGGATGTTTCCGACGCGACCATCGATTCCGCGATTGAAGGATCGCGGCCCCATTGAAGCGTATGTGTACCTCATCTCTGCCGCCTCCTCTTGCGGCGATTCCGCGATTGAAGGATCGCGGCCCCATTGAAGCTGCGAAGAGCACCTGACTCGGCACGAGCGGAATTGTGATTCCGCGATTGAAGGATCGCGGCCCCATTGAAGCATCTAAGCGGGCGAGACGCCCGCGCTCCCAGGGATCCCAATGGAAGGATGGTAAGCCGTCCAAAGATACCGATGGAAGGATGGCGGTCCCATTGCACCTCGGCTGCATCGGTCTGAGCATCGCGAATGTCTGGCGCCGCGAACCGAGCCTCTTGTTCTAAAGCCGCTCGCCAGCGTGGCCGACAAGGATTCTGCAAGGGTGCCCCTCATACTTCCTTCCGTTCCCGCTGGGAGAAATGCGCATGCGCTCCTGCTACCTGGTGTGTTACGACATCTCGGACGATAAGCGGCTCCGCAAGGTTTTTCGAATCTTGCGAGACTACGGCGACCATCTGCAGTACTCGATATTCGAGTGCCAGTTGACACCATCGGACTTGATCTGTCTGAGAACGGAGCTAGCGGCCGTGATTCATCATCTGAAAGATCAGGTTTTATTTGTCGATCTGGGCCCGGCGGAGGGGCGTGGCGAGCGGGTCATTACCTCCCTTGGGAAGCCTTATACCTGGCTCGATAGTCCCTGCATTGTTGTTTGACAAGCACCTGCCATGGCCACCCTCCATCCGATTGACGCAATTGCCCGCGAGAAGCAGCTACCTGCCTATCTGCCTGCCCGGATGGTCAATGAGTTTGTCTATTGCCCCCGACTGTTCTTTTACGAATGGGTGGAAGGGGTTTTCGAGCATAACGCGGCTACGCTCGAGGGAGCGGCTCAACATCAGCGAGTGGATCGGCCGGGCAGGGAGTTACCCCTGGCGGAGTCTCTGGCAGACGAAGAGCGCGTCCACACCCGATCGGTCACACTTTCCAGTGATCGCTACGGCGTTATTGCGAAGCTCGATCTTCTTGAGGTGGAAGATGGTCGCGTGACGCCGGTTGACTACAAGCGTGGCAAACCGCGCCGCAAAGACGAAGGTCTGGAGCTATGGCCCACTGATCGTGTGCAGCTGGCCGTGCAGGCCTTGGTTCTGCGGGAGAACGGCTACCGCTGCGAGGAAGGACTGGTCTATTACCTCTCTACAAAGCAGCGGGTCCGAGTCGAGTTCACAGAAGCTGTTCTGGCTGAAGCGACGAGCGCAATCGCTTCGGCTTGGGAGACGGCCCGTGCCGGTGAGATTCCGCCTCCGTTGGTCGACTCGCCTAAGTGTCCCGGTTGCTCGTTGGTCTCGGTCTGCCTGCCGGACGAGGTAAACCGGATTACTGACAGTCAGAGCGAGCCCCAGCCACGACAGATGGCATTGTTCTCGGTCATAGAAGGCGGGTGCGAAAGGAAACCGGTGGCCGGGGCACCCCGCCGCCTGATCACACCGCGGGATGACCTGCGTCCCGCCTACCTCACGACTCAAGGGCTTCGCGTGGGCAAGTCCGGCAAAGTCCTGCAGGTCAAAGACCGCGAGGCCACGGTCCAGGAAATACGGATCGGGGAGGTATGCCAACTGAATCTGATGGGCAACATTCAAGTGACCACTCAGGCGATCCAGAGTTTGTGTGAGGAAGAGGTGCCCGTCTGCTACTTCTCGCAAGGGGGATGGTTCTACGGAATCACGTCGGGTTTATGTACCAAGAATGTCTTCTTGCGGCAGACTCAGTTTGCTTTGGCCCGCCAACCCTGGTTCTGCGCAATGCTGGCCAGCTCGCTTGTTGCGGGAAAGATCCGCAATCAGCGGACTTTTGTTTTACGGAACCACGTGGAGCCGGATCCCCGCGTGATGCAACAGCTGAAGGAGATGGCCGACCGCGCCGCCGATTGCACTTCGTTGGAAGAATTGCTGGGAATCGAAGGCAACGCGGCGCGCCTGTACTTTGGAGCCTTCTCGGGACTGATCAAGTCGGAACCCGGCGAAGAGTTGTCCGACATCTTCCGTTTCGATTTCAACGGCCGGAACCGCAGGCCACCTCGCGACGCCATCAACGCTCTGCTCTCACTCGCGTACAGCCTACTGGTCAAGGATTTCACGGTCGCCTGCTACGCCGTCGGCTTTGATCCAATGCAGGGCTTCTACCACCAGCCGCGCTTTGGCAGACCCGCTCTTGCTCTGGATCTGATGGAGCCGTTTCGCTCCTTGATTGCCGACTCGGCAGTCATCCAAGCCGTTAACACTCGGATGGTCACGCCCGAGGATTTTCTCTCCGTGGGCCCCTCGGTAGTTTTGAAGCCGCAGGGACGCAAATCGTTCTACCGGGCCTACGAACTTCGAATGGATACCTTGGTAACGCATCCACTCTTTGATTACCGCGTCAGCTATCGACGTCTCTTGGAGATTCAGGCCCGGCTCCTGGCGAAGCTGCTGCAAGGTGAGATTGGAAAATATCCGGTGTTTGTCACGCGGTGAGCACCAGGGATGGGCAATCGGCAGCGACGTGATCACCGGGGAAGCGCCGAAATCCTGAGGCCGAGGACACTTCAATCTTCCTGTCTTGGAAGTACGCTGCGATTTGATGAAGTCACGGCTTCCGCATCTGAAGAGCGGGCGGGTTCGAATGGTGTTTCCGTTTGCGGGTTGCGCAGCGGGATTCGAATCTGAAATTCTGAACCTTCTCCCACGGTGCTCTGGACGTCAACCGACCCCTGGTGGGCGTCGATCAGCCAACGGGCGATCGAGAGACCCAGCCCAACGCTTCCTTCGCTGCGCGAGCGGGCCTTGTCGGCCCGGTAAAAGCGCTCAAAGATTTTCGGCAAATCCTCCGGAGCAATCCCCACTCCCGTATCTCTGATTCGGCAGACCGCCAGACCGCGGTGGCATGCGAGCGACACGAACACGCGGCCTCCACTCGGGGTGTACTTGACCGCGTTGTCGAAAAAGATCAGAAACAGTCGACGCAAGGCTTGTTCGTCGCCGTCCACCAGCACCGGGGCGCGAGGCAATTCGATCTGCATTTCAACGCCCCTGGCCTCGGCCAACACCCGGCATTGCTCGTAGGCGGCACTCAGGCTGTCCGCCAGGTTCATCCGTTCAACCTGCAAGGCCTGCACTCCGGCGTCGGAGCGAGCCAGCAACATCAACTTATCGATGAGTTCAGTGGTTCGAACCACTTCGATCAGAATTTGTCTCAGCGCTTCCCGGTATTGGGCGGGAGTGCGCGGATTTCGAAGAGCCAGCTCGGCGGCGGTGTGCATGATGGCCATCGGAGTCCGGAGTTCATGCGAGGCATCGGCCGTGAAACGCGTGATGCTTCTAAAAGCGGTGTCCAGCCGTCGCATCATTTCATTGAGAGTCTCTGTCAACCGCTGCAGTTCGTCTCCGGTCTGGGGGACCAGCAGTCCTTTGGCAAGATTGGAGGGACCAATGGCCTGGGCGGCTCGAATGATGTGATCGACTGGAGCCAGCGCCCGGCGGCTCATGAAATACCCACCGCCGGCCGTCAACAGGAGGCCAAGAGGCAGTAAGGCCAGCAGGATCCAGCCAAAGCGGTGCAGCCCCTCCTGGAACTCATCGAGTCGGCAGGCCAGTTGCACCACCCACCCCTGCTCCGGCCTGTTGGACTGAAAGGTCATCAGCAGGAATGAATGTTCCTTGGTTTTGACGGTCGAGAAGCTTTCCGGACTGCTCCTTTCAGGGGCAGGAAGAGTGGGCGGGGCAATCTCATGCAGTTCAGGGAATTGTTTGTTCTGATAAAGCAACCGGCCCTGGGAGTCGGTAATCCGAAGGAGGCGACGTCCCGTCTCGACACGCGCTGCATTTCCGAGGATCTCCCGTTGTTCCGCTATGGATTTGCCGGGCAGCTCGCGCCGGATGAATGACTGCACAACGTCCGCGCGAACGCTCAATTCTTCCTTGACGGCTTCATCGATTCCGATCGACAGGGCCACCCACATGAGACTGCTCATCAGACAGAGCGTCCCAAAGGTGATGAACGAGTACCATGCCGTCAAACGAAGTCGGATGGAGGAGAGTCTCATGACCCGCTCCCTGGGGCCAGACGATAGCCGAATCCACGTACGGTTTGGATGAGCTTGTTCGGCCGGTCACCGTCGATCTTGCTCCGTAGCAGCCGGATGAAGACGTCAAGGGTGTTGCTTTCCACGTAGCGGTCATTTCCCCAAACCGCTTCGAGAATGGCGTTCCTCGTTGCGATCCGGCCGTTGCGCCGCATGAGGCATTCCAGCAACCGGAACTCGGTGGCGGTCAGCTCGATCGGTTTTCCCCCCCGCGTCACGGTGTGGGAAACGGGGTCCAGGACAAGATCCTCGACTTCGATACAAATTGAGCGGGCCGGGACACCCCTGCGAGAAATGGCCCGCAGGCGCGCGAGCAGTTCGTCGAAGCGGAAGGGCTTGGTCAGGTAGTCATCTGCGCCGCTGTCGAGACCTCTGACAATGTCAGCGGCGGCATCTCGCGCCGTCAGAATGAGGATGGGAACATGGTTCTGCCGGGTGCGAAGTCGCTTCAGGACCTCCAATCCGTCAATCGCCGGAAGCATGAGGTCCAGAACGATGGCGTCGAACTGGTGCTGAGTGGCCGCTTCCATAGCGGCCTCGCCGTCCTCGGCCAGGGCCACGGTATGGCCTTCTTCCTGCAGGCCGCTTCGGAGCAATTGCCCCAAGGCCACCTCATCTTCCACCACCAGGATCCACATTGCGGCTCCGATTATAGACCGTCGATCTGAAGGCTATCTGAAAAAAGCCTCCAGGATTCAACTCAGCACAGGGCTCTTGAGTCGAGACGGTCTAAACCTCGACGGGTCCTTGCGGGTACAATTGACTCAGGCCCGGATTTGGTTTAACGTGACTCCACTTGGCTGAGCGGTGGCACTCGCCGATTGTTCTCACTCCGGCTGAATTGACTTCCGAGTAGAGGCTTTGCTGGCTGTCGACAGGGGCCTCATTCTGTCAACCTGGTGGCCCGGCCAACGTGCCGGCTGCGGCCGGCGGGCTCGACGGTTCCAATGGATCAAACGATGTATCGTGCTGTGACTGCCAACCTTCTCATCGACGCCGATGACACGCTTTGGGAGAATAACATCTACTTCGAGCGGGTGATTGAGGAGTACCTGCTTTATGCCGAAGCGCTGGGCCTAAATCGGAGTGTGGCGCGGGAGACGCTGAACGCCGTCGAGCGAAAGAACACCGTCTCGAACGGTTATGGAGTTCGCAATTTTATTGCCTCTCTGAAGGAGTCGCTGAGTCTGTTGCTGGGCTCTGCCGACGGTGTGCCGGTTCATGCCGCGGCCATCGACCGCATGGCCTTGCCCATCCTCGATCATCCCATCGAGTTTCTTGACGGGGTCCAGGAGACGTTGCGGCATCTGCACGCCAGGCATCGGACGATCCTTTTTACCAAGGGCGACCGAGAGGAGCAGGGCAGGAAAATCGATGAGTCGGGTGTGAAGCCTTTCTTTCATGCCACGGAGATTGTCAGGGAGAAGGACCCCGACAGCTTTCAGCAGGTCATGGAACGTCACGGCTTGGATCCCTCCCGGACCTGGATGATCGGCAACAGTCCCAAGTCCGACATCAATCCGGCTTTGGCGGTGGGCATGGGAGCCATCTTCATTCCCCACCATCGGACTTGGGATCTGGAAAAGGAAGAGGTGGCCACGTCGGAGAGAGTGCTGGTGCTTCGGTCCTTTTCGCAACTGCTGGAGCATTTCTAGCCAAATGCCGAGAAGTATAATGCTCCGGTTTCCTGCAATTTCACCGTGAAGCCAAGCGTTTCAGGGAACCCTGCGGCAGGGATTGAATGGGATTCGAGCGGATTGTTCTTATTGTTCTCGACAGCGTGGGCATCGGCGAGATGCCCGACGCCGAGACCTTCGGCGACGCGGGGAGCGACACGCTCGGTCATCTGTGCGCATACCGCCGGTTGGCAATTCCGAACCTCGAGCGGTTGGGACTCGGAAGAATTAAGCCACTGGAGGGCATCGCTGCTGTCTCAGACCCGCTGGCCTGTTTCGGGAAAATGGCACTGGCCTCCAACGGGAAGGATACGACCTCAGGCCACTGGGAACTGGCCGGAGTGTATTTGAGTCGGGCGTTTCCAACCTACCCGAACGGGTTTCCACCAGAAGTGATTTCCAGATTCGAAGAGGCGATCGGCCGCAAGACTCTGGGCAACGTGGTGGCATCCGGGACAGAAATCATCAAGCAGCTGGGCCAGCGCCACCTGGAGACCGGGTTTCCCATCGTCTACACGTCTGCCGACAGCGTCTTTCAGATCGCCGCGCACGAAGAAATCATTCCCGTCCCGGAACTCTACGCCATGTGCCGGGCCGCTCGGTCTCTGCTGGTAGGGAAGCATCAAGTTGGACGTGTGATCGCCCGTCCTTTCGTGGGAAAGGACTCGTCAGACTTCGTCAGAACGGCGCGACGCCTGGATTTTGCGATCGAGCCGCCCAAAGGCATGCTGCTGGATCGACTCCACGAAGCGGCGGTGGACTGTGTGTGCGTGGGCAAGGTGGCCTCGGTTTTCTGCGAACGAGGGGTGACGCGAAGCCTTAAGACGTCGGGCAACCAGGAAGGCATGGCCAAGACCTGCCAGGTGCTGCAGGATTCGTTCAGGGGACTGGTCTTTGTCAACCTGGTCGATTTCGATATGTTGTATGGCCACCGCAACGACCGGGAAGGATACGCCCGGGCGCTGGAAGCGTTGGATGCCTGGCTACCGTCCTTCCAGGAATCGCTTGGAAAGCGGGATCTCTGCATCATGACGGCGGATCATGGATGCGATCCCACCACGCCTTCCACCGATCACTCCCGAGAGTACGTTCCCTTGCTGGTTTTCGGTCCCGGCTGCAGGAAAGGAGTGGATCTGGGAACCCGCACCACGCTGGCCGACGCAGGACAGACCATCGCGGAGAATTTCGCGACCAAACTGAACTTCGGCAAGAGTTTTTTGAAAGAGATTGCCCTCTAGTCCACCATGAGCATTATTGGAAGTCTGCAAGATCTGAGTTTGGCGGACATCATCCAGGTCATTGCTGGCAGCCAGAAGACCGGAGTCCTCTACGTCAATACCAACGACGGGCGGAGCTCCATTGTCTTTAAGAACGGCTTCGTCGTCTCCGCTTCGCGGCCCGATCTGGCCCATCGCCTGGGTCAACTGCTGGTCAAGCAACGGGACATCTCTGACGCGGACCTGGACATCTGTCTGCGCGAACAGGCCCGCACAAACCTTCCGCTGGGCGAGATACTCCTGAAACGCGGCATGATTTCGGCAGACAAACTGATTGCCTGCATGAAGCAACAAGTCATCGAAACCGTCAACCAGATCGTCAATCTGGGCGAGGGGAGTTTCAGCTTTCAGAGCGATGCGCAGCTTCCGGCCGACCTGGTTTTTTTCGATCCTCACCACATCCTGCTCGATGTGGCCTACCTGCAGGACACCCGCCCGGGGCCCTCCGGTTTCGATAGTTCCGAGCCGTTTCTGCCGTCCAGACTGGTCGAAGGCAACGACGAGGATTCCGGCACTTCGCGCGAACGTGAATCGCTGAACGGAGAGGGCCGGTGTATCCATCTGTTGCGTGAGCTTTCGGAGGAGCTAGCCAGGCCCAGAGAGTCCACTGAGGTCTCCCTGCTGGTCCTGAGACTGGCGAGTGAGTACTTCGATCGTTGTTTGTTCTTGCTGGTCTCAGACAGTCAGCTCATCGTACGTGGAGGCTTCGGCTTTTCGTTGCAGCATCCACCTCGGCTGGATGCTTCTCGCCGCATCGTCATTCCGCTCAGAGACGGGTCCATCTTTAAAACGGTGTATGAGACCCATCAATCCTATCGGGGTTCGCTCTTGGAGGGCGAATGGGGGAAGGGCTTGATTGCCCGCCTTTCAGACCGGCTGCCCAGCGAGATTGCGGTCTTCCCGGTGGTGAATCAAGGAAACGTCATCTCGATCCTGTACGGCGACAACGGAGAATCGCAGCAGCGTATCCCTGACACTGACTTGCTGGAGGTCTTGCTGCTTCAGGCCGGAATGGCCCTGGAAAACGAGAGCCTGCGGGAACGATTGATGCAGCTGGCCCCATTCATCCCCGTGGGTGTACCCGGCTTAAGGCCTGAGCTATCAACATGACGAGAAAAAGATTTCCGTGTTGCGGTACCTGCTAGCAGAAAAGTGCAAACATTTTCCGTTTTGAGGAACGCGGGGGCAATCTGCCGGTTGACGCAAACCTAAGCCCTTCATTCTTTAGCTTCAAAAAAACGGTTGCCGTCAATTTTTTTTGGCTGACTGATTGCAGTTCCTGGGGATGAACTGAGTTGCGGTAGCCAACTCAGAATTCGACGGGACGGAAGAAGTTAGTTTCTTTTCCAGTTCAGTTAGGAAACCCAATTGTCCAGTAATCGACTCACGGAGCGTGCTCCTGGAGACACACAGGAGTTTGCGCCCTGGCAACAACTGTTCGACGAGTTAGCCGGCCTGCTGGGGCTTACGCTGGTCGTGTATAACTCCGACCAGAAACTGCTGGGGAGCAGCCGTCCCAATCGAATTTGCGAGGCCATCCAGGCCACCGAGTCGGGGATTCGGCTCTGTGAGCGGGATTGTGGGGGCATGCTCGCCAAAACCGCTCAAGGCGGCTCCCTGGGCACCTTCAAGTGTCATGCCAGCCTCTACAGTTTTTCGGTACCCATTTACCGAGAGGGCAAAGTTGAGTTTGTATTGCTGGGCGGACGCGTTTTTCGCAACTATCAGGATTTCGCGGCATTCACCAAAGTCGCGCCTGAATACGCGTTGAGGGATTATTTCTTCGTTGATTGGGATAACGCCCTCAAGTTCGAGAGTGCCCAGTATTTTCAAAAGGCTGCCCGCTTCATTCAATCGATGGTGGACGCCTTTGCTCAGAGTTCACAGCCGGCTGACCGGTGGAAAAAACAAGCGTACCAGCTTGGGACCCTGTTCGACCTGTCCAGCGTGATCGCAGAGGAACCATCTTCCTCCAAGATTGGTGATCTCATCCTGCAAGCTCTGGCGGTTCTGTTCGATGTGCAATCCGCCGCGGTGATGGTCCGTTCGGGCGACACAGATGAGTTTCGCGTCGAGCGCCAGTTCGGCAGTCTGATGGCCGCCGATGCCTGCCTGACACTGCCCGAGGGTTCCCCTCTGACCCCGCCACAAGGGTCCAGCTGCGCCGCCATGACCGAGACGTACCCGCTCTTGAAGCTGGGGTTTCCTGAAACGGTCCAGTCTCTCCATGGTTTTCCGATTCTCTCCGGGAATGGGATTGGGAGGCTGTTGCTGATCTTCAACGCCAGGCTGGAGGCGAGTGAGATCCAGGTCTTGGAAACATTTTGTCGGCACGTGGCCACGGCTCTCAACAACTCGGCTCTCCGGCAGGAAATGCAGGACTATGGCAGTCTCTTGTCGGTGGTGACGGATTTCAGCACGGCGATCGGATCGGAGCTCGAGACCCGTGATCTGCATCGGGCTATCCTGCTCAAGACCGCCGAGCTGCTTAAGGCAGAACAGGCATCACTAATGATTTTTGACGAAAGTTCCAACGAGCTTCAGATCAAACAGATCAAAGGGCTCAACGAAAAAATCGTCAACAAGCTGCGAATCAGGCCAGGGGAGGGGATTTGCGGTTCGGTGTTTGAAAAGGGCCGTTCCCTCTTGGTGAAGGACATTGAGCAGGACCCGAGGCTGCCGGGACACCAGCGGGCTCGCTACCGCACCAAGTCTTTTATCAGCGTTCCGCTGAAGATCAACCATCGCAAGATCGGCGTCCTCAACTTCAGTGACAAGGCCACGGGCCAGCCCTTCGATGAGCGCGATTTGGCCCTGGTGGAGTCCATCGCCAGTCACGCATCGGTGGCACTGGATCGAACGGATTTCTACCAGAAGTCTGAAGACCTGCGCCGGATCTCCATCACGGACGCCTTGACTGAACTCTATAACCGGCGCTTCTTTCAGGAACGTCTGACCGAAGAGATCGAGCGGGCGAAGCGACATAATCAGCCGATCGCTCTGTTCATGATGGACCTGGACAATTTTAAGAACTACAACGACACGTACGGCCACCTTGCGGGGGACGAGGCGCTTCGAATCGTAGCGGCCACCCTCAAGAAATCCGTACGCAACATCGATGTTGTAGCCCGCTACGGCGGAGAGGAATTCGCGGTCATTTTGCCGATGACCGGTGCGGACTCAGCCAAGGAGATTGCAGAACGAATTCGCACTGGGGTCGCGGGCCGTTACTTCCCGGATGACGCGCTGCAGAGCGTAGTCAAGCTCACCGTTAGCACCGGTATTGCCAGCTTTCCCGACGATGCGGACAACTGGTTTGATCTGGTGGGCAATGCGGACAAAGCTTTGTACCTCGCGAAAGTTGCAGGGAAGAATAAGGTCTGTCTGTTTGGCAAGGCCCGCAGTCTGAAGAACGCCTCCGGACTGTGAGATCAGTCAAATCGGCCGCAAGAAACGGTACCGAACTCCCTTGGTAAACCCTGACCAATTTCACATTCTTAATGCTCTGCCTGAAAACGAGTTCTTTTCAAGAGAGTCCGATGTCCAACGCCTCTTCCACCTGGCTCTCGATACCAGGCGCGCCCTTGCCCCCACCGGCTTCCTCGGAGGCCGGCGTCGTACCGGCAAAACGGAAGTCCTGAAGCAGCTCTACAATCGGTTGTTCTGGCAGCAGGAATCCATTGTCCCGTTCTTTTTCGCGCTTCAGGATCGACCCGCTTCGATGGACGGATTCTGTCGCGAGTATTTCCTGGGGACACTGCTTCAGTTGTTGGCTTTTCTCAAGAAAGATCCCCTGCTGCTGATGGCGGAAGGATCCAATCCCAACCGGATTCTTCAATTGGCCTACGAAAGCCGCCTGCCGTGGTTGGAGGAAGCAACCGATCACTTCCAGGCCTACCTGAAGGAAGGCGACCTTTCCGGGTTGGCCCAACACGCCGTGGGTTTTCCGGCCGCCGCCGCCATCAAAACGGGGTTTCGTTCCTTTGTCATTGTCGACGACTTCCATCTCATTGGCCGGTTTCCCCTACAAGAGATGGAACTGGCCGGCCGATGCTTTCTGCGAGCCTTTCAGTCGCGGGAGTCTCCCCACCTGTTGTCGGGCGACAGTCGCACGGTCTTTCAACGGCTCTTTCCGTCGACAGAATTGGCCGGAATCGTTCAGTTCCTGACCTTGCGGCCCATGACTCCCGCGGAGGCCGGGATTCTGTTCCAAGGCCTTTGCGCGCGCTTTGAGGTCGTCTGTGAGAGCGACCTTTCATCGGTGGTAGCCAGACAGCTGGACTGCAATCCCTTCTACATTCGAACCGTGGTTCAGGCCGCCGTCCTCGAATCCGGCTCTCTGCAAACGTTGCGGCAGTTCGCGGATCTCTATGTGGATCAAGTCAGGCGCGGGACCTTGCACTTGTACTTCAACAGCCTGCTGCAAGCTCCCGAACTGAACTCCTTTGACCAGTTGAAGGCTGTGGAATTGCTGAAATTTTGCACCCAGAGCCCTTTGGATAGGTCGACGTTCCAGCACTTGCAGAGTCGCGAACGCTTCGAGAGCGTGGACTATGAGAGGATCCTGAAGGTGCTGGATCGCTCCATGTTTATCGACTACGACCTGGGCGCGGTGAATGTAATTTCGGATACCGTGCTGCGCGACTGGGTGGAGTGGAACTACCTTCACCGCGTCAAGGGCATCACGGCCCAGGAAGCTTCTTTCGCGGTGATGTCGGGCCTGCTTCAGCGGGGTGGGGCCATCTTGCAGGGCGACCCCTACCAGCAGCGCTTAGCGAAGATCAGGCAAGTGCTGAGTTCAATGGACTGTCAATCCGTGCCAACGGTTCTGTTCGATTACCCCAGCCTGGCGGTGGCCCGGGAGGAGCAGCCCAGGAAAGACCGGGTGCTGCCGGAGATTCTGGCGGTCTTCGAGCGTCTGGATGGTGAGGCCAGGGGGTTGAAAGAGCCGGAGCCAATCCTACTGGCCCGGGGCTTTGAAGGGGGCGTGTACGCCGCTGAAAACGCCGTGACCTGGCTGGCTTGCCTTTGCGGACAGCGCGAGCCGGTGGGGCTCAAGGAGATCGAGTCCTTTCATCAGCGGAGTCAACGGCTGATTCGGGAGCTGGCGCTCAGTCGCATCCAACTGTGGATGGTGGCCGTTGAACGCTTCAATCAGGCTGCCATCAGCTACGCCACAGAACATCAGATCTTGCTTTCGAATTTGTCCCAGCTGGAGGCGCTGGCCAAGCTGCTGCTCTCCCCGTCTCTGCAGGAGCCGGAATCGATCCCCGGAAAGGCCGGCACCTACGAGCTTTCGCTTCCCCTGGCTGAAGACTCCGAGTTGATCGCGGTGCGGGGATTTGAGCAGTTGGCTGAGAACATGGCCTTCGATGACAAGGCCCGGGGCCAGATTCGCCTGGCTTTGATGGAGGCTTGTGTCAACGCCAAAGAGCTGGCGGCACGAACCCAAGGCAAGGTCCACTTGAGTTGCGAGACGGGCGAGGATCGCCTCTCAACCCGTGTTTTTGTCGAGGGGGCGCGACCCGTGGCGCAAGGTGCTTCCGTCGAGAATCCCTGGCGGCTCAAACTGCTGGAAAACCTGATGGATGAGGTAGCCGTGTCCCACACGCACCACGGCCTTGAGCTCGTCATGACCAAGTACCTTCGAAGCGCCAAGGGTGAGGCCGTCTAGGTCGGCGGCGGGCCCTTTTTACTCCTTCCTCAACCATGACGCTATTTATCCCTCCTGCGCGTACCGTTTGTAGTCTCCCTTCAAAATTCGTCGATTTCCGTATAAAACCATATTTTTTGAGTTGACAGTCTTCCTTTTTCGCAACTAAGGTTTCCTCATGCTGCTCAAGCTGAGAGAGGTTGCCAGACAGGTTGGAGTGAGCTACCCCACGATCAAGCAGTGGATCTACCAGGGGAAGCTTCGTAGTGTCCGGACACCGGGCGGGCACCACCGAATTTCAGATCGAGAGCTCGACCGATTCCTCGCAAATCGAGGGGGAAGTCGAGACGGCCGCCGCAAGAAGGAGTCTGGCCTACGATCGGACCAGACTCAAAGAAGAATCTCAGCCAGGAGCAGTGCCGGTGAAGGTCTTAGAATCAGCGGCCGCAACAAGCTGACCGGAGTGGTTCGTGAGATTGAGTTGGATGGGTTGTTGGCCCGTGTCGTTCTGGCCATCGGCAGGCAGGAGATAACCGCCGTGATCACGCGGGAAGCCTGTTTGGAACTGGGATTGAAGATCAAGGAGCCCGCCACGGCTCTGATCAAGGCGACGGAAGTCATGATCATCAAGTAGGAGATGCCGAGCTTCGATGTGGAAACGCCGGGAAGTTGAGGATCGGAGGCGGTGTTGCTGGGCCGTCCGAAGTTTGCTGTGGATCATCTGCCTGACTCAGACGGCCTGCCTACCCACCTCTCGCGACCCAGTCGGCGGTGGGTCGCTCACCGTTGCTGCCGCCTCGGATCTGTCGGATGTCTTGAGTGAAGCCAGGAACCGATTCGAGAGGCAAACCGCGTCGAAGGTGATTCTCAGTTTCGGATCGACGGGGCTGCTGGCCAAGCAGATCGAACAGGGAGCTCCGTTTGACGTTTTTCTGGCTGCCGCTGCGAGTTTTGTCGACAACCTGAATCGGCAGGGATTGGTGGTCGAAGGTTCGGTTCAAACATTTGCCAGAGGGCGGCTGGTGATCTGGCGTTCCGATCAGGCCAGAGTTGGAGTCGAGCGGATTCTGGACCTCGAGAATCCAGCCGTGCAGCGAGTGGCCCTTGCCAACCCGGAGCACGCTCCTTACGGCAAGGCAGGACGGCAAGCATTAGAGAACTCGGGGCTTTGGAGCCGCATCCAGCACAAGATCGTATTCGGAGAAAATGTCCGCCAGGCCCTTCAGTTTGCGGAAACGGGCAACGCCGACGCAGCTCTGGTGGCGCTGGCGCTGACGCGCCGCGCCGGGGGGCGGTTTGTGTTGGTACCCGAAGAGCTGCACGAGCCGATCGTCCAGACCCTTTGCATTTTGCGCCGAACGTCCAACGCGGTTCTGGCTCGTTCTTTCGTCCAGTTTCTGACAACGTCTGATGGGCGGGAACTCCTGAGCCAGTACGGGTTCTTCCCTCTCTCAGGAAAGGACTCGCAATCCCGCCCGTCGTCGTCGAGTCAGTGATCGTGATGATCGATTGGTTTCCCATTCGACTTTCCTTTCAGGTTTCTGCCCTGGCCACTCTGATCGCCCTGATGGTCGGCGTGGGCGTTGCATGGGTCCTTGCCCGCCGGCAGTTTCGGGGGAAGGAGTGGCTGGATGCCTTCATCACCTTGCCTCTTGTGCTGCCACCCACGGTTCTTGGCTACTATCTGCTTGTGCTTCTTGGACAGCGCAGTCCCCTGGGACGGATGCTGCAGAGTGTTGGCATCACTCTAACCTTCACTCCGGCGGCGGCTGTGATCGCAGCCACGATCCACGCGCTGCCGCTGATGGTCAAGTCCGTCCGCAGTGCCTTTGAAGAAGTCTCTCCGATGCTGGAGAATGCGGCGCGTACACTCGGTGCCAGCGAGCTGCGAGTCTTCAGCACGATCACATTGCCGCTCGCCCGACGACATGTCCTGTCGGCCTCGGTCCTGGCTTTCGCCCGGGCCCTGGGGGACTTTGGAGTGACCATCATGATTGCGGGCAACATTCCCGGCAAGACGCAGACGGCCTCGGTCGCCATCTACGACGCCATGCTGGCCGGGAGAGACGGGGAAGCGCTGGTATTTGTCGGTCTCATCACGGGGCTCTGCGCAATGGTTCTTTACACAACCAATCGCCTGTCGGGCGCCTCCCTGCGGTGAGGCGGCCCCTTCTCTTATGCTTCGGGTGCTTCTTTCCAAGAGTTTCGGTTTACCCTCAGAGCCATCCTTCAGTCTCGATCTGAGCTTCGAGGCCGGGCTTGGCTGCACGATCTTGTTTGGAGCTTCGGGGTCAGGGAAGACGCTGACGCTGCAGTTGATCGCCGGGATTCAAATCCCTGACAGCGGCACCATCCACCTCGACGGAGAATGCTTTTTTGACTCCTCGATCGCACTCAACCTGCCGATCCGTGAGCGCCGGATCGGCTATGTGTTTCAAGATCTGGCGCTGTTTCCTCACCTGACAGTGATCCAGAACATCGAGTATGGGTTGCGAGGAGTTGCCAAAGGGGAACGAAAAGAACGGACCGCCAGGATCCTGGAAGACTTGCACATCAGCGGGCTGGCATCGCGCAAGCCGGTCGACCTTTCCGGAGGCGAGAGGCAGCGAGTGGCTTTCGCCCGGGCGGTGGTCACACGGCCGCGCCTGCTCCTGCTTGACGAGCCCCTGTCGGCGCTTGACCTGGCGATCAAGCGGTGGATTCTGGCTGACCTGAGACGCGTGACTCAGCAGATGGGCATCCCGGTTCTTTACGTGACGCATGACCGAATGGAAGCGCTGACACTGGGCAACTTTCTACTCTTGTTTGAAAAGGGCCGGGTGGTGGCTTCCGGACAGCCGATCGATGTGCTGGAACGCCCTCACCGGGAAACAACGGCCGTCCTGCTGGGTGTGGAAAACCTCTTCGACGGGAAAGTGTTGAGATTGGAACCGGAGCGTGGAACCTTATGCTGCGACGTAGGCGGGCGGGAGCTGGAGATCCCTTTTGCCCAGGCAATGCCCGGGCAGCAGTTGCGAATCGGTTTGAGAGCGGGTGACATCCTGATTGCCACGCAACGGCCGAACGGTCTTAGCGCCCAAAACGTGGTGGAAGGTACGATCCACTCTTTGGAGGATCAGGACGGAGAGGTTCACGTCACAGTCGACTGCGGCATTTTCTTTAAAGTTCATGTCACCCGGAACGCCGAAACGTCCCTTCACCTGAGAGCCGGCGAACGCGTGTGGTTGGTGTTCAAGGCTCATTCCTGCCACATCCTGTCCTAGGGCAATCCTCCCCTCCACAATGAGGGGGCAAGATGAGTTCCATCACCGGATGTTCATCCGTCTTCGGCTGAAAGGTGCCGACTTTCCCCTCGGGCTGGCCGACCGGCGTTCTTTCGAGAGCTTTTTACGAAGCCGCTTCAGCTTGTCAGGGAAGAACTGGTGGGCTTGCATGTCCACGCGGTCACCCACGAATTGGACTCCTTCTTGTTCCAGCAGCTGGCGCTGCCGCAGAGGACCTGCTCCAGACAAGGAATTGATCAAGATCCTGCCCCCGGCTCCGATCACCCGCTGCCACGGGAGTCCGGGCGGGCATCCGTGCATGGCCCATCCAACCTGGCGGGCGAGATAGGGGGCCCCCAGGAGACTTGCAATCTGACCGTAGGTAAGGACATGCGCCGGCGGTATCGTCCCCACGACCCGATAGACCTGTTGAAAAAACGTCCGTCGGCTGGGTGAGGTTTTCCCGCGGCCGCGTCGAAGGGAGCGGGAGGCAGATGGGCCAGTTACTCTCGGGGCAGCCTCTGAATTGCGCTCTAGCGTTCGCCCCATTTCAACTTGTTGCGGAGAATGTCGAAGAAGTTTTTGTTTTCGGACTCAACGATGGTGATGGTAGCGGGCGACTTCCGAACTCTCAAAATGTCGCTGGGTTCCAGCTCCAGACCGATCTGGCCGTCTACAGTCAGATAGACGGGTTCCTTGATGGCCTGCAGGCTCAACTCCACCTCAACCGTATCGGGAACGACCAAGGAGCGGAACGTTAGGGTGTGGGAGCAAATGGGGGTGACCAGCATCGCATCCAGCGTTGGAAACAGAATGGGACCGCCGGCGGAAAGGGCGTAGGCCGTGGATCCCGTCGGCGTGCTCACGATCAGTCCGTCAGCTTTGTAGGTGGCCACGAACTTCCGATCGATGCGGACGTCGATGTCGATGATGCGCGCCAGCGTTCCCTTGGTTACTACCGCATCATTCAATGCTCGGAAGCTTGCGTGACAGATGTGCGCCCGAACCACGGCTACTTCGATCATCATCCGCTTTTGGGTTCGGGCCTTTCCCTGCAAGATGATGTCCAGCATCCCGAAGGTCTCTTCCAGCGTAATCTCGGTGAGAAATCCGAGGCTACCGAAGTTCACCGGCAGGATGATCACGTTTTCGGAGCCCACCGCTCGAGCCAGGGAAAGGAAGGTTCCGTCTCCCCCCAAAAGGACCACCAGGTCGCATTGGGACGGAAGGTCGAGCCGGTCGATGCTGCCGGTTGCATCCCCCAGATTGGCCGCCGATTCGTGGTCCAGAAGGACTTCGATGTTGCGGTCGGCAAACCAGGCCATCAGGTCTCTGAGGACTTTCGAGTGGGTCCCCAGCTGCGGCTTGGTGACGATGCCGACCCGTTGGATGGGGCTCTGCATAGAGGGAGATTAAGAGAAAGGGGAGGGTCGGGTAAAGGAAAAACAAGGAAGCGGCGAGAGAAAAACGGCTCAGAAGAAAGAGGCCCGTGATGCGAATGACGGGCCACGTGACAGGCTTACCGGTGGCTTTTCAAGCGTTTCGGATGTCTGGTTCCAGCCCTATCGTCTTTGAAGTGTCGTTCTTTTTCTAAACCCAAGCGAAACTCAAAAAATGGTCACAAGCGCCGACGAGGCGCTGAAGGATGCTCTCATCCGGATCAAGGTCTGTGATGCGGGCGAGAAGCAAACTACGATTGAGAGGCAACTCACTGTCCGAGGACGGAACCGGGTCTTAGAGCCAAGAAAAACTCGCGATTCCCCTCCGCGCCGGTGATGGGAGATTCCACGATTCCGATCACCTCGTAACCGAGGTTGACCGCGAAGCTCTGCACGCTCTGCAGAACTTGACGGTGTTTCGCCGGGTCGCGCACCAGTCCCCCTTTCTCCACCTGGCCTTTGCCCACCTCGAATTGCGGCTTCACCAGGCACAGAACAGTTGTGCTCTCTTTTAGGAAACTCTTCAAAACAGGCAACACAAGGGTCAGCGAGATGAAGGAAAGGTCAAGTGTGATGAGGTCTACCGATGAGCCGATCTGCCCGTAGGTGAGGTAACGCGCGTTGACTCCTTCGATGACCGTAACTTGCGGGTTACTTCTCAGTTTCCAATCCAGCTGATTATGCCCCACGTCAACCGCGAACACCCGCCTCGCCCCGCGCTGCAGCAAACAGTCGGTGAATCCGCCGGTGGAGGCTCCTAAGTCCAGACAAATCCATCCTGACACCTCCAGGGCAAAGTGGTCCAGGGCCTTCTCCAGCTTCAGTCCCCCCCGGGAAACGTAGCGAAGGGGGGGATTCTTGATACGGATAGGCAACGTGGACTCGACTCGAGTTCCCGGCTTGTCGACCCGTTGTTCGTTGACCAGGACCTCCCCCTGCAGGATCAAAGCCTGTGCTTGCTGACGGCTGCTCACCAGGCCGCGTTCCAGCAGAAGCTTGTCAAGACGTTCCTTCATGGCAGGTCGCTGGAAAAAGCGTGAGCGGAGTGATAGAAGCAGGGATGAATGCTCTCCTGGAACAAACCGACCGCCTGGGCCGTCGACTTGCGGCTGGGTGTGAGTTTGTGTCAGTCAACCGTCTTAGCGCTCGGGAGGGGTTATTTTGGCCGCTGTTTTCCGGGATGGTCGGGGCGAAGAGGAGTAGTGTCCCTCAATAAAAGACTTGATCTTTTCGTAGATCCCGTCGGCATCCACTCCATACTTGGCGTGTAGAAGACTGGGGCTGCCATGGGGGATCAATCGATCCGGAATCCCAATTCGGAGAACTTTGCAGCCCTGGAGGTTCTTGCTCTCAAGAAACTCCAGCACGGCGCTGCCGAAGCCACCCATGAGCGCTGCCTCTTCCACGGTTATCAAAAATGGCTTTTCGTTAGCCAGGCAGGCGATCAGCTCCTCGTCCAACGGTTTGGCGAAACGGGCATTGACGACCGAAACGGAAATCCCATCGGCTTCCAGCTTCTGGGCGGCCTTCAGAGACGGCGCGACCATCGATCCCAAAGCCACAATGGCACAGTCGCGACCATCCTGCAGTACTTCGCCCTTCCCCAACTCCAACATCCGAAGCTCCTCGTCCAGCTCGACTCCCAGACCATTGCCACGGGGGTACCGCACGGCGACGGGGTGAGGTGTTTCGATGGCGGTATAAATCATGTGCTGCAACTCATTCTCGTCTTTGGGTGCCATCAGAATCATGTTCGGCACTGCCCGAAGGTAGGCAACGTCATACAGACCGTTGTGGGTAGGTCCGTCCGCACCGACCACCCCCGCCCTGTCGATGGCGAGCGTCACCGGCAGATCCATCAGGCAGACATCATGAATGACCTGGTCGTAGGCACGCTGTAAAAACGTGGAGTAGATGGCGGCCACGGGCTTGAGCTCCTGGGTGGCCAGTCCCGCGGCAAAGGTCATGGCGTGTTGCTCAGCGATGCCCACATCGAAGCACCGATCCGGGAACTCTTTCGCAAAATTGACGAGTCCGGTTCCTTCCAGCATCGCCGCGGTGATCGCTACGACCTTTGGATCCTTCCGGGCGATCTTGATCATGGTCTTCCCAAACACGGAGGTGTAGGAGGGCGGGGAAGGCGGAGTTGGATAGAAAACGCCTGTCTTCGGGTCGTAAGCGGTGGGTCCGTGGTACTTGATGGGAGCCGACTCCGAGACGGACCAGCCTTTTCCTTTTTTGGTGACAACATGAAGAATCGTTGGCGCGGTGTTTTCCTTGACCTTCTGCAGGGTCTCAACGAGCGTATCCAAATGATGTCCGTTGAAGGGGCCGACGTAGTCGAACCCCAGCTCATGAAAGAGCATCCCGGGCACCATGAAGGTTTTCATGGCGTCGACCATGTCTTTCGCAAAGCGCAACAGGCGGGGACCGACTCTCGGTACGGAGAGGATCATCGACTCCACTTCCTTCTTGAACCGGTTGTAGACCTGGCCTGTAACGATGCGGTTCAAGTAGCCTGCGATGGCGCCAACGTTGGGTGAGATCGACATCTCGTTGTCGTTGAGAATGATCAGCAGCTTCTTCTGGAGATGTCCAGCCTGATTGATTCCCTCCAGGGCCATGCCGCCTGTGAGCCCGCCATCTCCAATAATGGCCACCACATGAAAGTCCTCACCCTTCAAATCCCTGGCAGTTGCCATGCCCAGAGCCGCCGAGATGGAAGTGGAGGCGTGAGCCACGTTGAAAGTGTCGTAGATGCTCTCTTCCCGGCGTGGGAATCCGGATATTCCTTCGTACTGGCGCAATGTGTGGAACTGATCGCGGCGGCCCGTCAGGATCTTGTGTCCGTAAGCCTGGTGTCCGACATCCCAGACCAGCTGGTCCGCCGGAGTGTTGAAGACGTAATGCAGGGCTACCGTTAACTCCACGGCGCCCAGGCTGGAAGCCAGGTGTCCCCCCGTTTTCGAAATGGTGTGAATCATGAAGCTTCGCAGCTCATCGGCGAGCTGCACAAGCTGATCCCTCTGTAACTTCTTGATGTCGGCAGGGCTGTTGATTTGAGACAGTAGCGAAAACTCGGGGGTTTCCGGACCCATGACCTCAGTGGATTCCTTTCATCACGCACGGACCAGATTGGCAGAGGAGATCAGTCAATCCTTGCTCGGGCTGTCTGCTGCTGTGCGTGACAATTCTAGAGCGAATAGCCGGCGAATCCAACTGGAATTCCTGGCTTGGCGCGAGGCGCCGCAAGGATTTGTTCCAATCGTGGCATGCGGTTTAGAGGGGACATGATCGCAGGGTCCCGCTTCGACTGCTCCCCAGGCATGGGCCCGTTTCATGCAGGGAGGGCCAGTGTGACGGCGTTCAGGATTCCTTCTCCTCTTCAGAATCCGGCTCCTGGTAAGGCACCGGCTGGATCGTGCCGTCGCTCTTCTTCAGCAGGAGTTCGACTTTACGTTCTGCCTCTTCCAGTTTCCCCTGGCAAAAGCGCGAGAGATTTACTCCTTCCTCGAACAATTCCAGCGCCGCAGCCAACGGAAGATCTCCGTTTTCCAGCTTGCGCACAATTTCTTCCAGTCGTCGTAAGGCGGTTTCGAAGTCTTTTGGCTTGGTCATGGGCGGGTTCTCTCGGCTCGGCCATCAATCGTACCCTTGGCCAGTGTCACGGTAATGGCATCGCCTGGCTGAACTCGACTGGCGTCCCGGAGGATCACCCCACGCTCGTCCCGACAGATAGCATAGCCCCTGTCCAATACTGCCAACGGGTTCAGAGCGTTAAGCTCCCTTTCCAGCGCATTCAAGCTGGAATAGCCGTTCCGGATGCGAAGCCGCATTCCTCGATCGGCTTGATCAGCCAGGCTTTGGAGAAGGTCTCGCCTTGCGTTCAAGAATCGAACGAGGTCAAAGCGGTCGAGCGTGTTGGCCTGCAACTGCCACCGACTGGTGAGCGCCCTGACGTGGGCTTGCTGGCTGGTTTGCAGGCGAAGGATGCTTTCGTCCAGACGCTGCCGATAGCTTCTCAAAGCATGCTCCAGCGACGTGAAGGCACGATGAGACGAAAGCTCCAAAACCCGTTTCCAGGTCTGATCGATCTGGTGCGCGATCTTCTGATGAAGTCTGCGGTCGAGGTTGGCGATTTGATCTGATAACTCAGCCTTACGGGTGACCACCAACTCGGCAGCGGCCGAGGGCGTGGGGGCGCGAAGGTCCGCCACAAAGTCGGCAATCGTGAAATCAACTTCGTGTCCCACGGCAGAAATCACGGGAATCGTGGAAGCATGGATGGATCGAGCCACCGATTCCTCATTGAAGGCCCAAAGGTCTTCGATGGATCCTCCGCCGCGTCCCACGATCAGGACATCTACATCAGGCACCGTGTTGAGAAATCGGATGCCTGCGGCAATCTCCTCTGCGGCCCCTTCGCCCTGAACCTTAGCCGGATAAATCAAAACCCGGACGCTCTCGTGCCGGCGTCGAAGGATGCGTAGGATATCTTGAAGCGCCGCACCGCTTGGAGAAGTGACAATGCCTATCGAGCGAGGCAAAAGAGGCAGCGGTTTCTTGTGGGCCGGGTCGAACAGGCCTTCTGTCTGGAGTCGGGCCTTGAGCTGCTCGAAGGCCATTTGAAGGGACCCCAGCCCTTTGGGTTCCAGGTGATCCACATAAAGCTGGTATTCGCCTCGGACTTCGTAGACACCCAGGTTACCTCGCGCAATCACCTGCATTCCATCTTCCGGCCGGAATCTCAATAGACGGGCCCGGGTTCGGAAGCAAACGCTTCTCAACTGCGCCCTTTTATCTTTCAGGACAAAGTAAAGGTGCCCTGAAGAAGCGGCGGTGAAGTTTGAGATTTCACCTTCCACCAGAATATCCGTGAACTCGCTCTCCAGCCGGTCCTTGATTTCCGAGGTGAGCTCGGAAACCGTGAACACCCGCTGGTTCATGAAAGGCAACAAGTTCATGACGGTTATCGGTTGCTCGTTCGCAGTCCTAGCGCTTGGAGAAGAGCCAGAAGACGAGGGTCAGAAGCAGGCTCAGCACTATTGAAGTCGTGAGCGGGAAGTAGAAAGAGAAATTCTCTCGCTTCACGAAAATGTCTCCAGGCAGCCGGCCGATCCTAAGAAAAGGCAAATGACCCAGCAACGTTAGCAACACGCCCAAGCCAAGACACACAACACCCAACACAATCAGCAATTTGCCTATCTGTGGCAACATGGCTTCCATCCCAGGTTGGAGAACCACTGGCCTGGCGGGTATCAGACAATGTCGAGTGCGCTGAAAAAATAGCTGATCTCGGTGCGGGCGTTTTCCAGGCTGTCGGATCCGTGGATTACGTTCTTCTCAATGGAGGTGGCGTAGAGTTTGCGGATGGTGCCCTCGGCAGCCTTCTTAGGATCCGTGGCGCCCATCAGCTCCCGCAGGCGGTTCACGGCGTTCTCTCCTTCCAACACAAGGATCATCACCGGTCCCGAGGTCATGTAGGTGGTCAGATCATTGAAGAAGGGACGCTCGCGATGAACGGCGTAGAACCCTTGTGCTTGAGCCTTGGTCAGGTGCATGACACGGGAGGCTCTGATACTAAGGTCGTTCTGTTCAAAAATACGGAGAATATCGCCGACGTTCTTCTGGGCGATGCCGTCGGGTTTAATGATCGTCAGGGTGCGTTCCAGACTCACTGCGGGTTAACCTTCCTCTCTTGTTGATGTCGCGTTCTGCCGAGCAACAGCCGCGCTGTGGTTGAAGGCCCTGAGTCCCTGAACGCTTCCGGCTTCACCCCACGAAACTTTCCGAAGAGTGTAACGTCAGGTCCTCTCGCCGCACTGGAGCCATTCACTTCTTCAAAACGGAAGCAATGGCTTCACCGATTTCAGCAGGGCTCTTGGCTACCTGGATTCCGGCAGCGGTCATGGACTTCATCTTGTCCGACGCCGTGCCTTTGCCACCGCTGATAATGGCTCCGGCGTGTCCCATTCTCCGTCCTGGAGGAGCGGTTTGACCGGCGATGAAGCCAACCACCGGCTTCTTGACGTGCTGCTTGATAAAGTCCGCGGCGGTTTCTTCGGCAGTTCCGCCGATCTCGCCGATCATCACAATGGCCTCGGTCTCGGGATCCTCGTTGAACAAGCGCAAGGCATCCACGAAGTTGGTGCCAATGATGGGATCACCCCCGATCCCGATGCAGGTAGACTGGCCAATGCCTCGAGAGGTCAGTTGTCCGACGGCCTCGTAGGTCAGAGTGCCGCTGCGGGAGATGACTCCTACGTTGCCTTCACGGTGAATCTGGCCGGGCATGATGCCGATCTTGCAACGGCCCGGCGAAATGATGCCGGGACAGTTGGGGCCGATCAGGCGGGTCGACGTCGCACCGATGAAATGATAGGCCTTGATCATGTCGAAGGTCGGAATCCCCTCGGTGATGCACACGATCAGTTCGATCCCCGCGTCAGCGGCTTCCATGATGGCATCTGCGGCAAACGGAGGCGGTACAAAAATCACCGACGTGTTCGCGCCGGTCCGAGCGCGGGCTTCGGCCACGGTATTGAAAACGGGGACTCCCTCGTGAATCGTGCCGCCCTTTCCGGGGGTGACGCCACCCACCACATTGGTGCCATAGGCGCGGCACTGCAGCATGTGAAAGGTTCCCTCACGGCCGGTAATGCCTTGGACAATCAGGCGGGTGTTTTTGTCAACCAGGATGCTCAAAGAATTTTACCTCGCAGGATTAGGGTGTGTGATGGCTCCTTGAGAAACCTGCGGCCCGTCAAGCCCCGGCCAAGGCCACGACCTTCTGGGCGGCATCTCTCATTCCACTGGCGACCGTTAGGCTGAGACCGGAATTCCGGAGAATCTCCTGCCCCTTTTCCACATTGGTTCCCTCCAGGCGAACCACGACCGGGATGCCCAACTGAATCGCCTTGGCCGCTTCCACCACGCCGGACGCCACCACGTCGCACCGCATAATTCCACCGAAGATGTTGATGAGGACGGCTTTGACATTCGGATCGGAGAGGATGATGGAAAACGCGTTCTTCACTTGTTCCGTGCTGGCACCACCGCCAACGTCGAGAAAGTTGGCCGGAGATCCACCAGCCAGCTTGATGATGTCCATGGTGGCCATGGCCAGGCCCGCTCCATTCACCATGCAACCGACGTTGCCGTCGAGCTTGATGTAGTTCAAGCCGTGCTTGCTGGCTTCGATCTCCAGCGGCTCTTCTTCATCCAAGTCGCGGAGTTCCTTAATCTCGGGGTGGCGGTAAAGGGCGTTGTCGTCGAAGTTGAGCTTGGCATCGAGGGCATAGAATGTCCCGTCCTCAGTCAGAAGGAAGGGGTTGATCTCGGCCAGCGATGCATCCGTGGCCTCGAAGGCTCGATACAGCGCGGTCATGAAACCGCACGCCTGGTTGATCAGTTCCGCAGGGAGTTCCAGGCCAAACGCCAGCTTGCGCGCCTGGTAGGCCGTCAGCCCCAATCCGGGCTGGATGTATTCTTTCAGGATGAGTTCCGGAGTGTCTTCCGCCACTTTCTCGATGTCCATCCCACCCGCTTTGCTGGCCATGAAAACAGCTTTGGACGTGGCGCGATCGATCACAATACCCAGGTAGAACTCATTCTTGATTTGAAGGGCTTCCTCCACCAGGAGGCGTTTGACATTGCGGCCTTCCGGGCCAGTTTGGTGGGTGACCAATCTCATGCCCAGCATCTTGTCGGCGATGGATGCGGCTTCTTCCGGGCTGGAGGCCAACTTTACGCCTCCTCCCTTCCCTCGTCCGCCCGCGTGGATCTGTGCCTTCACCACCACCGTCCCTCCGAGCTTCTTGGCAATGTCCCGTGCCTCCTCTTTGCTGTAGGCCACCTCGCCTTTGGGCACGCGAACACCATACTTCGCCAGAATACTCTTGGCCTGATACTCGTGAATTTTCATGGAAACTCCAACCGGATTGGGGACCTGCTGTTCAGTAAGGACCGCACTGCATAGGCGGGCTATTATATCGGAACAACCGGACGTGTCAAGGAACGGCGCCGATGCGCAGCGCCGGCAAGCGATCCGTTTGGGCTGAATCAAATAGACCCAGGCCGCACTTGTCGGTTCAGTCCAGCAGCCGACTCCCGGGATCACCCGACAGGCCGTTTGTGCCCCTGTGGGAGGCCGGACTACAATGAACTCCAGAAGACCACCGAGGAGTGACGCACAGAGGCCCGCGTTGGACGGGTGTAGGGCCCATCCGTGGCCATAGGGTTCGGCAGTGCCGCTGGAAAGCTGAAAGGGAAGGTTAAGGGGAATTTGGCAGGCGGTGCCCTTTGCGCCAAACGTCTTGACCCTGGTTAGGAATGGCAGCCTCATTCTCCAATCAGTTTCTGCCGGAAACAGTTCGTGGGAAGCATCGCAGCCTCTTGCTTTCGGTCCTGCTGGCGATTGGCTTGCCCTCAGAATCTCGCGGGCAAGTCGGTTTGGGCGGCCGGGTGACGGATGAGAACAATGTCCCCGTCTCCGACGTCCGCATCGTCTTGAGGCCCGCGGCTGAGTCACCTCACATTCCCGCGGTCCAGATGCTGTCCAATTCAACCGGCGAGTTCCGATGCCGGCTCGATATCCCCGGTCACTATCTTGCCAGTGCTGAGCGTGAGGGTTACTTCCGCTTGCAGGATCAGCCGTTGCTTCTGGTGGAAGGGGAAAATCAAGTCGTCCTGGTGTTGAATCATCAGAGGCAACTGGTGGAGTCTCTAGACGTGCAGTATTCCCCTCCAACCGTCGATTTCGAGCAGACCCATCCCAAAACGACACTCACCAACAACCAGGTGCTGGACATTCCTTATCCCACCACTCAAGATCTCCGCAATGCGATGCGGCTCATGCCCGGCGTCGTGCAGGATTCGTTAGGGGGAATTCACGCCAACGGAGGTAGCGAGGAGCAGGTTCTCTTTACCTTGGACGGATTTACAGTCAATGATCCTTTGACTGGTCGCTTTCAAAGCCGCCTCAGCGTCGAGTCAATCCGATCAATGGAGCTCAACAAAGGGAACTTGCCGGCCGAGTACGGGAAAGGATCGGCGGGCGTCCTCTCCTTGAAAACCGATACAGGCGACGACACCGTTCGCTACTTGGGGACCAATTTCATGCCGGGCCTCGAGCATCGAAAAGGGCTGATCATCGGGGATTGGACGCCGCGTTTCACGTTGTCAGGACCCATTCGAAAGGGCCGCGTCTGGTTTTCCGACAATATCGACGCCCGCTACACCAAAACCGTGATTGATGAACTCCCTGCCGGGCAGGATCGATCCAGTAGTTGGCGACTCAGCAACCTGCTGCGCAATCAGATTAACTTGACTCCTTCGAATATCCTGTCCACCGACTTTCTCATCAACCACTTGAACGCCCCGCGTAGCAGGCTGAGTGCGCTCGACCCCATCCAGACCACCGTCGACCAGCGTGCCCGACAGTTTTTCTTAGGCATCAAAGACCAGGTCTATTTTGGAGGCAAACTTCTTGAGATCGGGTACGCGGTCAATCGCACGTTCAGCCGCACGATTCCTCAAGGTCAAGCCTTTTACAGCTACACGCCCGACGGCAGAGAGGGCAACTATTTCGTTGACGCCGTACAGAAGGGAGGGCGCGATCAGTGGCTGGCTAATCTCTTCTTGCCAACGTTCTCATTGGCCGGTAGCCACCAGCTCAAGGTCGGTCTGGATTTGGACCGCCTCCACTATTGGCAGGACATACGTCGCACGGGTTACGAGTTCCGCCAGCTGGACGGGACTCTGTTGAATCGGGTCACCTTTGAAGGCAACGGCTTACTGAAGTATTCCAATTTCGAAGTCTCCTCGTTTTTGCAGGATTCCTGGAAGGTCAGACCCGGTCTTCTGCTCCAGCTAGGTCTGCGTCAGGATTGGGATCGCATCGTGCACCGGTTCCATCTCTCGCCGCGATTGGGATTCTCCTGGGCGGCCTTTGGTTTGGAGCGTACGAAGATCTCTGGCGGCTATTCCATCGTGTATGACGCGACGCCACTGACCGTTCTGGTTCAAGCTCAGGATCAGTACGCCGTGCGAGCTTCATTCAACCCCGACGGCAGCCTGCAGGGTTCACCCATCGCCACGGTTTACGCCGGCGGCCAAAACCTCCGTGCCCCCCGCTACCGAAACTGGAACGTGGGGTTGGAGCAGGAACTGAGTCGCCAACTCTATATCAGGGCTGCCTACTTGAATAAACGGGGACGGCAAGGATTCACCTATTCTAATTTGCTGGAATCAACCCTGCCTCCCAGCCCAGTGCCGGTTCCCTCCGACGCGACGGCGGTCGTGTATCGTCTTGGAAACGGTCGCAGGGATACGTTTGACTCCTTCGAGCTGACAACCCGGCAGGTCTTCAAAGGCAGGCACGAGTGGCTGTTCAGTTATACGCGGTCGCGAGCACTCTCGAGCGCCGTTCTGGACTTCGGCGTTGAAAATCCATTTCTCATCCACGACAACGTGGGTCCAATGCCTTGGGACAGTCCCCATCGTGTCCTGAGCTGGGGATACCTCCCCACTTTTTGGCCGAAGTGGGCGGTCAGCTATCTGCTGGAGGCCCGCAGCGGGTTTCCCTTTTCTATCCAGGACCAAGATGGTGGCCTCGTGGGGAGTGTCAATTCCCATCGTTTTCCATCATTCTTTGAGCTTGACGTTCACTTCGAACGAAGTTTCGTTTTTCGCGGACAACGCTTGGCCTTTCGTTTCGGCGCCAATAACCTCACCAACCACTCGAATCCAAACGTTGTCATCAACGTCATTGATTCTCCTCGGTTCCTCAGCTTCTTCGGTGGCTCGGATCGAACCTTCAATTTCCGGATTCGCTGGCTTGGCAGGAAGTAGTCTTCTTTCTTTGGACGATTCGACTGTGAAGCCCACGACTGTTCGCCAAGGACCTCCCCAAGAACTTCGTTGACCCAACAGTCTGGTTGATAGATCCTCACTCATCGACAGAGCCAACCTTGGAAGGAGGAGCGCGTCATGACCCACGAATCGACGGATCAGAAAAGCGAAAGAGCGAACGGGACTACCAGTGCCATGGTTAAGGTGGACTGTTCGATTGGCTGCACAGGTCACAACCGATGGTCGCGCATCGAGGCCCACTCGATGCTTCTTGTTATTCTGCTGGTCCTGACGGCATGTGGGAGCAGCGGCGGCGAAAAAGCTCACGAGCAGCCGGCTCCTCAAAGTCAGACCCAATCCTCCGTGCGAAGCGCCTGCGATGTGCTCACGGGTGAGGACGTCAGCGCCATTCTGGCTCAGAAGCTGCAAGCGCGACCGGACCTCGAAGACCAGGGCCCCCGCCACTCGTCCTGCGGCTACTACCCTGCCGAAGGTTACGGTGTTCTCTACTTGACCGTTTATTGGCGAGGAGGACAGCAAGAATGGGACACCTGGCAAATGGCTACGCAGTACGCGGGGAAGACTTGGGAGCAGATCGAGAAAGTTGATTCCAACCAGATCACCGGAGCAAGCTTGGTGAATGGGCTGGGCGACCGCGCTTACTTCGGCGGCATCCTGCCGTCCCTCGTGCTGAAAGACGACATCCTCCTTGAGTTCAAGTTGCCTCTGGTGACCGATGAAAAGCGCAACTTCCCCTTACTCGCGCAAGCCGCCTTGGCCCGACTTCAGTAACCTCAGGTGGCCGCCAAAGGGTTTGACGGAGGTCCCTGACGGCAAGGACAAGGCGGAATGACCTTCAGGAATTTGGAGACGCGATCCGGCGTCCTGACCGCCTCTCAGCGAGAAGAGGGCTTCAGCCGGCGTCGAACCAAGATCATTCCTGCAGGTGTTTTTTCAGGAACTCCACACTCTCGCGCTGGTACCGCCCGTTCTCAGATGACCAGAGGTTGGTGTGGTCTCCTCCCGGAACGGGTGCCCACTCCTTGCTTTTCGAAGCAAGGTTGCGAAAGATCCTCTCGCCATGAGCGATGGGTATCCGATCGTCGTGAGTGCCATGCAGAAGGCGAACAGGCTGTGAAATCATCCGGGCGGCGTCTTCCGGACTCACTGCATCGGGTTCAAACCCGGCAATGAGACCTGCATGGTTCAGTGCGGCGTCGGATAGAGCTTGCGGGGCGAACCAAACTATCCGCTTCAGGTAGAGGTTGACGATTTCCCGAAGATTCGCGAAAGTGCTTTCAACCACCCCGCACCGGATGTCTGGATCTTTGGCCATAGCCAGCAGCGCCACCGCCCCTCCGTAGGAATTAGCGTAAACAGCGAAGGGACCGTGGGAAAGGTCTTGCTGTCGCACGGCTTCAATAGCCTTCGAGAGATCCTGCGATTCGAAATAGCCGTAGCTGCAATAGACGCCTTCACTTTCCCCATGTGCCCGAGCGTCATAGACGAGCACATCAAAACCGTTTTGAGTCAGGAGTCTGGCCAGACCAAGCATGTCTTCTTTGCAGCTCGCAATTCCGTGCATGACTACCACTGTTCCTCTGGTCGGAGGCTGAGAAGTCCTGAAGACCCACCCGACCAGGCGGGTCCCGAGCGCTCCCCGGCAGTCGAACCGGGTGGCGGTTAATTGGAGCGCTTCCGGCCGGATTTGTCGAACCCGACTGACACGGCGAGGTTTGATGATGGAGTAGGGCAGAACGCTCCGAACCAGCCATTCTCCCACAGCCATAGCGAGGACAGTGCTCAGGGCGACGAACTGGGCCAATCGTTTGAACGTGGGCATCGCAGGACCCCCGAAAGATCGAAACCACGATTTAGTCATCCGACCCCATGCTAGCTTTTGGGCGCGAGACCACAAGGACCGGGTGTGACACTTGCTTGAGTGTCACGGGGATCGTCACGACGACCCGGGGGCCCTCAGACAAGGGAGACCGGCAAATGGGACGTGGAAAGGGATCTTTCTTGGGCGGGCCTGCCGACGGCCTCAGGCCGTCAAGCCTGGTACGAGACGGGGCTTGGTTTCAAGAGGCGCCCCTGGTTTGAACAGCCTGGTCGGCACTTCCTGCTAGTGCGCGGGGACCCGACACTCATCGCAAGGACAGATCTCTCTCAAATATGCAAAGGAGTAGATCCCGGTGCTGTGGCCGTCGTTGAAATTGAACTGGATCGCATAGCTGCCCACTTGGCTCGCACCGATGACTTGGATGGGGTTCTTCCCATACATGGGAAAAGGGTCAGGTTCAGTCTTGACCTCGGGCGGATGATCGCGGCAGGTGGCGCAAGGGCAATGGCGCCTGAGATAAGCATAGCTGTACACGGCTTGGTGTCCGTCACTCCAGCGAACCGACACGCCGCCGACTCCCGAAAGCTTGATTGATACCGGGACGAGATTCATAGCAGTCAGGGCTCAATCGAAACCACTTGCTGCGAATGGTGATTGGCAATACTCACCTGGGCAGCCACCGCTCCAGCCAATGCCTGGAAGGCGCCGGCCGATGAAGAGCTCCCTGAATCCAGTGCCACCGGTTGTCCCTGGTCGCTGCGTTTGCGAATCTCCGTACTCAACGGGATCTCACCGAGAAACGGGAATCCCTTTTCTTCACTGGCCCGGCGTGCCCCTCCGTGGCCGAAGACATCGTCGCGTTGACCACAATGGGCGCAGACGTAATAACTCATGTTCTCGATTACCCCCAGAATACGGGTGTTCAGCTGCTGGAACATGGCAATTGCCTTGGAAGCTACCTCCAAGGCTAAGTCCTGAGGCGTCGAAACGATCACCGCACCAGTCAGCGGAATGGTCTGGCACAAACTCAACTGAATGTCGCCCGTGCCGGGCGGCAGATCGATTACCAGGTAATCCAGATCCTCCCACACCACCTCACCCAGAAACTGTTGCACCATCTTGTGGAGCATCGGTCCTCGCCAGATCACGGCTTTATCCTTTGGTAGAAAGTACCCCATCGAGATCATCTTGACGCCGTGGACTATCGGAGGGATGATTCGGTTTTCGCTCACTTGAGGCGGCTCGGAGGCTCCCATGAGAATGGGAATGCTGGGGCCGTACACGTCGGCGTCCATCAAACCTACGCTGGCGCCAGACTGCCGCAACGCAATGGCGAGATTGGCTGCCACCGTCGATTTCCCTACACCTCCCTTGCCACTGGCTACGGCAATGGTGTTCCGCACGTCGGGGATGAGGCTTCGTGCCTGGAGATTCATCTTCGAGGTGACCTTAGAAGTCATATTGACTGCGACCCGCCTCACGCCCGGCAGACGGGAAACGGCTGATTCTGCCTGACGCTTTAATTCGTCTTTGACCGGACAGGCCGGAGTGGTCAGTTCCAGCGTGAACTGGACCTCACCATTATTGATTTGAATGCTTTTGACAAATCCGAGGGAGACAACGTCCTGATGAAGGTCGGGGTCTTGAACCGCCTTGAGCGCTTCCAGGACGCCCTGTTCATTGATGACTTCATCTTTTTTGAAGATACCCATTCGAACTCCTTCATACAAAACAGCATTGGGCCGGGATGGTATTTTAACACCCGATGCTGCTTTGTAAACAAAGACTGGAGTTTCTACCTGGATTTTGCACGCGAGCATCTGTTAGTTGCGCGCAAAGAAGTGTTTGCACGTGAAAACCCTCGTACTGACTGGTATCTGCGGGGCTTCTTTTTCAGAGCGTCTGCCGATTTTTATCTGTCGATTGGATTCAGAGGAGTCAGAAATCACCACCCAATGCAACAGCAGTGTTTCCTTGGCATTCTTGGGAGTGCCAGGCCAAAGCCTGGCCGACCTTATGAACTGAAAGGAGTTCATTCTCTTAATTGCCCATTCAAGCGATAACCGACTGAGCGTGGCTCGGAGTCATCGAGATGGCGAAGCCTCAGGCGAGCCTGGACTTTCTGGCATTCACGTTTCGCTACGACTGCGATCTGAAAGGGCGCGGCCATCGCTATCTGAACGTGGCTCCGTCCAAGAAAGCTCTCGAACGGGAACGGGGCAAGCTGCGAGAGCTGACCAGCGGTCGGCGCCGTCTTTGGCCAATTCCGAGGCCGATTGAGGAGCTGAATGGACATTGGAATGGCTGGGCGTTAACCGCCGCGTTCCGCGCACGCGGCACGGAGTTGAGTCGCGAAGCGGCCCGGCCTTTCAAGGCCGGGAGAGAAGGCCCGGTAATCGTCCAGTGGCATCGCGATGATTGATGAGACCGCCAAATTTTACAGGCCTAGGATGCAATCATGCAGACACCTCCCGCTGGCGTCTGAAGAGGACTATTCTTGAGGGCTTGTGCCTCTCTCTAGCGCGAGACTGGTAGCTTTCATGAGCAGCTCACCGGCTGTTGGGGGGGCCGGCCGAAGGAGTCTTCGTCACGATCCCTCAACGCGCATGCCGATCGAGGACTTTCGCGATAGAATTGAGTTTCATTCCTAAGAAAGTCCGCCAACTTCTCGATGAAACCAACCGGCCACTCGCGACCCGTCAACATCCTCAATCGCTTTCTCCGAAATTCGATTAGCGGCGCAGGCAATGGCTGAGGTGCGGCTCAATGCTCACAGTCTGGCTGATGATTCTCTTTCTTGTCGCGGTCAACGCGTTCTACGTTACGGCTGAGTTCGGCTCGGTCAGCGTGCGCCGCAGCAGGGTGCGGCAGCTTGCCGAGGGCGGGCATCGGCTGGCGTCCAGACTGCTTCCTGTATTGGACGATCCCGCAAGACTTGACCGGTACATCGCCGCATGCCAGATCGGTATCACTTGGTCGAGCCTTGTTTTGGGTGCTTACAGCCAGGCATTCCTGACACCCGGACTGATTCCGGTACTCCTGGCGTGGGGAATGAGCGAGCCCGCAGCGGAGTCCACGGCGACAGGTGTGGTGCTCGTCCTCATGACGACCCTCCAGGTGGTTGCCGGCGAGTTGGTCCCGAAATCGCTCGCCTTGCAGTACCCCACGCAGGCTGCACTCTACACGCTGCCGCCGATGAAAATGTCGCTCGTCGCCTACGCATGGTTCCTGAAGATCCTCAACGGCAGCGGCTTGGCGATTCTGAGGCTTCTGGGATTTTCGCAGGTCGGCCACGGGCACATCCATTCGCCGGAAGAAATCGAGTTGCTGATTGCCGAGAGTCGCAAAGGCGGGCTCCTGGAGCCGGAAGAACACGAGCGGCTTCACAAGGCGCTGCGGTTGGTTTCCCGCCCCGTGCGCCAATTGATGGTTCCGCGCAGACACGTCGTTTCGATCGATGGCAACGCTACGCCCGAGGAGCTGGTCAAGTTGCTGAAAGCGTCCCGCTACACGCGGTTTCCTGTTCGTGAAGGCGCTCCCGACAACATCATAGGTTTGATTCACACAAAGGATGTAGTTGCGTATCTGGCAGAACACGGGCGTCTCCCGACCGTTCGCGAAGTCATGCGCGTCCTGGTCAGGATCCCGGAGACCGTTACGGCGGACCGCCTGTTCACGCTATTCCGGGAACGCCGGACCCATCAGGGGGCGGTTGTGGACGAGCACGGCGTGGTGGGTCTCGTCACTCTCGGCGACTTGATCAGCGAGCTGCTTGGTGAAGCCTCGCGTGAGTTCAAAGGGGGCCAGCCAAAGCCTGCCCGGCTACCCGATGGGCGGGTCCGGCTTCCTGGTCTCATGCGGATCGATGAAGCGGAAAGGTGGATCGGCGTCCCCCTCAAGAGCCCCGCCGATACGTTCGGCGGACACGTCATGCATCTCCTCGGCAGAGTGCCGGCCGCCGGTGAGCGCCTGGATATCGATGGAGCCGATGTCGAGGTGGAGCGGGTTTCAGCAAACACGATTGTCTCGCTCGTTGTCCGCCCGGTGCTGCCGTCTGAGGAGGCTGAGCATGGATAGCCTCCTGCCCCTAGCGATCATCGCGGCGCTTATCTTGGTCAATGGAGTTTTCGTTGCAGCCGAATTCGCGATCATCGGGACACCGCGCGCGAGCATTGACCACAGGGCTTCCCAGGGACAGCGAGCCGCCCGTCTGGTGGCCGCAATCCTTCGCGATCCCCGCCGCCAGGACCAGTACATCGCCACCGCGCAACTGGGAATCACATTCGCGAGCCTGGGACTGGGAATGTACGGCGAGCACGTCCTCGCGAAGTGGTTTTCTTCACTGTTCTCGATGCTCGACACGTGGCTTTCGTTTCCCGAGCACATCGCCGCGACAGTCACAGCCGTCACGCTCCTGACGTACCTGCATATCGTTCTCGGGGAAATGGTCCCAAAGACGCTGGCTCTCCAGCGCGCCGAACAGGCCAGCTTGTGGATCACACGCCCGGTGCTGTGGGTCAAGACCACCCTCTATCCGTTAGTGATTGGTCTGAACGGTCTCGGAAACACTCTGCTCCGAGTCGTCGGAATTCATCGCCAGATGGCCTCGCAACACGCCGGGCATACCGCTGAGGAACTGGAGTACCTGATTGCTGAAAGTCGGGAGGGCGGCGCGCTCCGGGCTGAGGCGGGCAAACTTCTTCAGGACCTTCTGCGTTTCACGGAGCTGACGGCGGGCGAAGTCATGGTACCGCGGGTCAAGGTTGTGGGCATCCCGTTGGGGGCTTCTTCGTCCGAATTGGTTTCTCTGCTCCAAGGCTCCACGTTCACCCGATTCCCCGTATACCGTGAGGATCTGGATGAGATCGCTGGCGTGGTGCATGTGAAGGACCTGCTGCCCAAGTTGTTAAACAGCGCTCGTGTCGAGGAAGCGGACATCAGGCCAGCGCCATTCGTTCCGCATACCGCTGAAATGGATACGGTCTTGTCAGCCATGCGGAGAGATCAGGCGCAGATGGCCGTTGTCATGGATGAGTACGGCGGCACAGCCGGGATCATCACGGAAAAGGATCTCCTGGATGAAGTGATGGGAGAAATGCACGAGGACAGCGAGCCCTCTGAACTGCAATTCGACGGACAGGGACGTTTACGCGCGGCCGGCACAGTCCGTCTGGAAGAAATCGGAGAACGTCTCGGTGTGGACCTTGAACATGAGGAGGTTGAAACGGTGGGCGGCCTGGTCCTCTCACTGTTGGAGAGGCCTCCCCAGCCCGGCGATGCTGTGACGCACGAGGGCATTCGCATCGAGGTGATGGCGATCGAGGGACACAGCGTAAAGGTCTGCAGAGTCACCCGTAGAGATGACATTGAGAGCAGCTCGGCCTGACGGGCCATGCGTTCCTGAACGCTCAGTTCGGCGTGGTGATCACTGCAAAATTGATCTTTAGGTGAGGCGCAAACCGGCTACAGCGCACCAAGCACTCCCTGACCAGGGGCTCTCGCAGGCGCCTGCTGCGGACCTTCTTGCGTTTGGCGCTGGTCTTGATAGCGGCATTTGGGCCCTGAACATAGACTTGCGCCCAATGCCGCCAATTACAATCCTTACTTAACCTAGTATTATTAAGTGTCAACAGTCGCGAAGCGACTCGGGATCTTCCCCCCTGGCTTTCCCGGCCTTGAAAGGCCTGGCGGAGGTCGCTGCGCGACCCTCTGCAGGGGCTTCCAGCCCGTAGAGCTTTGTAAGCAAAGACGCCCTTCTCTTCGTCCTTACCGCAGCAGAGCAAGTGCTCGCTACACCTAAGAGGTCTCCGGCACAACGGTTGATGCCAAACGCTTATGTCATAATGGCCCCTCGCACTGCGAAACCACATTCTCTGGTGAGGGAAACAGCAGATGACAAAAACGAAAAAGCTGGCCGTGTTAGGTGCCGGCAAAATGGGTGAGGCCTTGATTGCAGGGATGCTCGAAAGCGGTGTGATGTCGCGCGAGCGTCTGGTGGCGACTGCCAGGAATCCGAGCCGAATTGAAAATCTCAAAGAGAAATATCGCATCGCCACCACGCAGAACAACCGGAAGGCCGTCAAAGGTGCTGATCTGATCTTGATAGCGGTGAAGCCTCAGGCGGTCAGGGAGCTTGTTGAGGAAATTCGCGGAGAGCTAAGCCAAGCCCAGTTGGTTGTTTCAGTTGCCGCTTCTGTCGGCACGACGTTCATCGAAAGGATCCTGGGCCGGCCACTCCCGGTCGTTCGGGCCATGCCCAACACTCCGTGCCTGTTGAGGGCTGGGATGACGGCCTTGTGCCGTGGAGTCTACGCCCAGGATGAGCATCTCGAGGAAGCTGAACGGATCTTTAAATCGGTGGGCCGTACTGTGCTGCTGGAGGAGAAGTACATGGATGCGGTTACGGGTTTGAGCGCCAGCGGGCCCGCCTTTATCTATATCATCATCGAATCCCTCGCCGAAGCCGGCGTCAAGGTTGGATTGCCACGGAGCGTCGCGACAGAGTTGGCGGCGCAAATGACCTTTGGAGCTGCCAAGATGGTGCTCGAGACGCGAGAGCACCCGGCTCTTCTCAAGGACAACGTGACCACACCGGCCGGATGCACCATCGACGGGATTCTGGAACTCGAAGAAGGCAAGTTGCGAGTCACGCTGATCAAGGCGGTGGTGAAAGCGGCGCAGCGCGCCTCGGAGCTGCTGGAGGGTTAGACATGCGTGAAGGTACCGGCCTTCGGATCGGTGTGATGGGTGCCGGAGAGTGCTCCCAGGAGATCTATGCGTTGGCGGAAGAGACGGGACGCCTCATTGCTCGCCACCATGCCGTTCTGATCTGTGGGGGCCGGGGAGGGGTCATGGAAGCTGCGGCCAAAGGAGCCAAATCAGAAGGCGGATTAACGATCGGGATCCTGCCCGAGGCGGATACCTCCAGGATGAATCCTTATATTGAAGTTCCCATCGTGACAGGAATGGGAAACGCCCGCAATGTCATCAACGTTCTTTCCTCCCAGGCCGTGATTGCGATCAGCGGAGGCTTTGGCACACTGTCGGAAGTCGCGATCGCGCTGAAATGCGGAGTGCCGGTCGTGGGGCTGAGGACCTGGCAGCTTGCCTCGGAACTCGAACCTGCTGTGGGGCCAGACCTGCTGCAGTTGGTTCAAACCCCCGAAGAAGCAGTGACTCAAGCCATCAGACTGGCTGGCCTCCGCCAAAGAGGCGGACCGTCTTAGTTGGACTCCGAAAATGCGGCATTCCGTTGACCGTGAGGGATTTGGCACTTAGGCTGCAGTTGGGGGTGTTGAAGGGTAGGAAAACAAAGGGATTCTGGAAATCATTTTCCTAAACGTCCCTTGTCATACCCTTTATTGTGTAGTTTACCCTTTGCCAGATGGCAGACACCGCTATGGAACAGCAAAGTCCGGATAACCTACCTCCAGGCAAGCTTAGAGTTTCAGGCGTGGGTAGAGGCTCCAGTCGAGTATCCAGCGGCTCAGACCCCACCGAGGGATGGTCTTGCCTCTTGACTTTGTTGGATCCGGCCGACGATGGGTGGATTCGCAGGAAATACGGCGTTATTGGGCTGCGACGCCACAAACTCTTGAGGGTTACGGCCGAAGCCTATGAGCAGGAAGGCAGTTTGAGTCAGGAAGTGGTAGCCTTTGACATTCTAGGCTGCGGTATTCGGACCCTTCAGAGGGATTTGGTTCTGTTCTCTCAGCTTGGTGTGTGGGTCCCATTCCAGCGGTATTCGGAGCGAAACCGACTGGACCGTTACCTGTACAAGGCGGCAGCTGTTCGGCACTATTTGGAGGGCAAGTCCAAGCACGAAATCGCGGAGCTGCTGTACCAGCGTCTCGAATTTGTGGAAAGCCTGATCGTGGTCTTTGCCAAGTTGACCAAACTGTGCGCCAGCGGCATCGGCAAGGAACACCTCCCCAGAGTCCTTGATCTTCCGGCGGCCACCCTGGAGGAATATCTTGCGCTTTATCGCCAGTTCAATACACCCGCTCGCTTCAAAATGTTGGATGTCCTGGCAAAAGCGGCTCTGTAGGAGCTTCCCGCCCTAGCCACCGGCAATGGCTGGGATGATTGAAATCTCATCCTTGTCGGTGACCGTGGTCTGAAGGTTCTGAAGAAAGCGGATGTCTTCTTCGTTCACGAAGATATTAACAAAGCGCCGAACCTTGCCATCGTTTTCGCAAATGCGGTCCTTGACTCCGGGATACCTGGAGTTGATATCTTCAATGACCTCCAGAACCGAGGTGCCACTGGCGGAAACCACTTCTTCCCCATTTGTCAACGCTCTCAACTGAACCGGAATCCGAACTGGTATCGGCATGATGCCTCCTTGAAAATGGATACCCCGTCCCTATGCTCCGTCAGGCGCCTGACTGTGCGGGGTTCCTGAACCCATGCTCCACACCCTGCTGGGGCAAAGCGCCTCGTCCGGTCAGGTCGCGGAGGAACAGGTCTTACGTCTGGCTGGCCTGAACTAGACCTCTGGCCACCAGGAGTTCTCCGTTCAGGATCGCGGCTCCGGCCGCACCCCGAATCGTATTGTGGCCGAGTAGGTTGAACTTGTAGTCGAAAATGCTGCAGGGTCGGATGCGCCCAACCACAGTCGCCATGCCTTTTTCGACATCTCGATCCATGCGCGGCTGGGGCCGATCGTTGTCCTCGATCACCACCACTGGATGCCGAGGCGCGCTCGGCAGATTCAGCTCCTGAGGAACCGAAGAGTACGCCCTGAGAGCTGAAATCAACTGTTCCAGCGAAGGCCGGCGCTTCAAGGCTACCGATACCGCCTCCAAATGCCCATCCAGCACGTTGACCCGGTGACAATGCGCACTCACTTTGAAGTCCGCCCACTCCACTCTGCCGTCTCGCAACGATCCGAGTATCTTGCGTGGTTCGGCCTCAACCTTCTCTTCTTCACCCTCGATATAAGGTAGCACGTTGTCGATCATATCCAGGCTGGCGACGCCTGGATATCCGGCACCCGAGAGCGCCTGCATCGTCACGACGTTCACTCTCTCCAAGCCGAACTGCAGGTGCAAAGGGGCCAGCGCGAGGATCAGGGCCATGGTAGTGCAATTCGGGTTGGTGATGATGAAGCCGCTTCCGTAGCCGTGGTTGCGCTTCTGAATGGGCAGCAGCTGCAAATGGTCCGAGTTGATTTCGGGAACCAGGAGCGGCACGTCCTCGTCCATGCGGTGGTTCTTTGAATTGCTGAGGACGGCATAGCCTGCCTTGGCGAAGGCCGTTTCCACCTCGCCTGCAACCGAAGAGGGAAGACCGGAAAACACCAAGCTGCAGTCAAGATCCGGCTTGCAGTCTTTAACGACCATGTTTCGGACGTACTCGGGCATCCAACCCGAGATTTTCCAATTGCAGGCCTGAGCGTAAGGTCTGCCTTGGGACCGGTCCGAGGCAGCCAGATCCGCTACCGTGAACCAGGGATGAGATTCCAGCAACTGGATGAAGCGTTGGCCCACAGTGCCCGTTGCGCCTAAGATGCCTACCTTGATTTTGTCCTTCATCACCTGAAACCATCCTTCCTTGCAAGAAATAAGTGACCCGATCCGAGTCGGATCTTACCGCGACGGGACCCCACGGCTTCAGTCCAGCAATTCTCTCAGTGCCTCGAGACAGCGGTCAATGTCCGACTCGGTGTTGAAATAGCCGGGGCTGATTCTCAGGGCTCCCTCCGGTAGTGTCTGTAATTGTCGGTGAGCGTACGGCGCACAGTGCAGCCCAGGGCGGACGGCGATATCGAAGCCCTGATCCAGTGCCGCGGCGGCTTCGGCCGAGGTATAGGGTTGGAGGTTGATACTAATGGGGCCGGTTCTGTTTTCAGAACGGAGGGTGCCATAAACCCGAACACGAGGATCGTCCCGCAGCCCCTCGATGAGACGCGACCCCAGCGAACGTTCGTGCTGGGCAATCTTGTCCAATCCTTCCTTCAACACGAACTCCAGTCCCGCCCGCAGGGCGGCGATGCCTACTGTGTTGGGAGTACCGGCCTCCAGCCGGAACGGCCAATCTTCAGGCTGAACCGGATCTTCCGAATTGCCACCTGTTCCACCCTCGCGCCACGGCGCCAGCTGCACGCGCTCCCCCGCTAACAGGATGCCAACACCCGGCGGTCCCATCAGTGCCTTATGGCCGGGCATTGCCAGAAGGTCGATATTCCAAGCATCCATTGAGATCGGCAACACGCCCGCGGACTGCGCGGCATCAACCAAAAACAAAACGCCGGCCTCGTGGGCAATCCTGCCGATTTGCTCAATCGGCTGGATCGTTCCCAAGACATTCGATACATGAGTGATCACAATCAGTCGCGTTTCGGGACGAATGGCCCGGCGAACTTCGTCCGGTTCAACAAAGCCTTCGCCAGAGAACGGCAATTGCGTCAGACTAATGACATGGTCTTGAAACAGACGCTGGAGGGGACGAGAGACGGAATTGTGCTCTAGCAGACTGGTGATGACATGATCGCCGCTCCTCAGAACCCCCTTCATGGCCAGATTCAAGGAGTCTGTGGTGTTGAGAGTGAAAATCACGCGACGCCAGTCGTTCAGCCCAAACATCCTGGCGACCAGCACTCGCGTTTCCTCAATGGCTCGCTCGGCTTGGACAGCCATTCTGTGCCCCGATCGACCGGGATTGGCTCCTGCTCCGAGCAGATACTGCCCCAGCACGTCATAAACTCCCGGTGGCTTTGGATAACTGGTGGCAGCGTTATCTAGATAAAGGACTTCCGAACTCACAAGTGCCTCTCCAATGAGGTGCCGGCCGACTCCGAGACCAACCGGCCGGAGCACCGCGGTCTTAGCGACCCATACCTATCCCTATCATGTGCCGATGTATTTTGCATAGAGCGAACGGGCGATGTTGGAGTCCTTGGTGCCTTTGACGATGCTGCGCCCGTCCGAGAAGACCGTAATCTCATAGGACTCCACCGCGAACCTCAACAGAAACCGGTTGAATGAAACCGCCCCCAATCCCTTCAAACGACTGGCCAGCTGCTGGAAATCCACCTGGTGCTCACCAGGCAGGTTAATTTGCACCGAGTCTCTTCCGCAGAGGGTCGTGACGGATGAGCCATGCTTCCCCTCCAGGAATTCAAACTCGTTTCTCTGACAGGCTGGACAGTCTCCTTGCTCCCGAGCGCCGGCCACCTCAAAACGCCTCCAGACATTTTCCCAGATGTCGCAGTAGAGCATCTTGCCGTGCAGGCGATGCCAGTTGCCCGTCAGAATCTTCAGGGCTTCAGCCACCTGCAGCGAAGCCACGATGTTGACGATGGAGCTCAACACCCCGGCCGTGTCGCACGTCGGCGACATACCCGGCGGGGGCATCGTCTCGAAGACACAGCGCAGACAGGGCGTCTTACCCGGAACAACGGCCATAGAGAGTCCATAGCTGCCCACTGCTGCACCGTAGATCCAAGGAATGCGATGCTTGACGGCCACGTCGTTGATGAGAAACCGGGTCTCAAAGTTGTCCGTTGCGTCCAGGACGCAGCTGGCCCCTTGGACCAGGGACTCGATATTGTGATGATTGATATCCGTCACCTGAGCATCGATTTCCACCCTGGAATTGATCTGCCTGAGGCGGCGCTGAGCGGCGATGGCTTTGGGCAGGCCCGCCCGGACATCCTCCTCAGAGAACAAGGTCTGTCGCTGCAGGTTGCTTTCTTCGATGAAGTCCCGGTCAACGATCCGCAGCCACCCCACGCCGGCGCGGCACAGTGCGTCGGCCTGAACGGTTCCCAGGGCCCCACAACCAAGGATGGCGACACGACTCTCGTTCAGCTTCTTCTGTCCTGGTTCCCCAATCTCGGGAAACAGCATCTGCCGGGAATATCTTTCGTTGAGTTGAGACATATTTCGGAGAGCCACTGATCTCAGCTCTCCATCCTTTCTCGAAAACGCCGGAAGAGAGCCGGGATTAGTGCACTGTCTGGGGTGTCAGGACCAGGTTTTCGAACTCGCTGAGCTTTGCAGGAATGATTTCAGGTCTGGTGAGATGGTCTTGGATGGCTTCCTGGGTTTTCAGCCCATTCCCCGTAATGGAGATGACCGTCAGGTCATCCGGTCGGATGCGTCCCTGCTGAATGAGCTTTCGCGTCACCGCCACACTCACGCCGCCGGCAGTTTCGGTAAAGACACCCTCTTCTTCAGCCAGCAAGCGGATTCCCTCCACCACTTCGTCGTCCGACACGTCTTCGCCCCACCCTCCGGACTCCGTCATCGTTTTGATGGCGTAGTAGCCATCAGCCGGATTGCCGATGGCGATCGACTTGGCAATGGTGTGGGGTTTTACAGGCTGAATAAAGTCTCGTCCGGCTTTGACGGCCGAAGTGATCGGTGAACAGCCACTGGCTTGCGCCCCATAAACCCGTGCCTGGTTTCGGTCCACCAAGCCTAGTTTGACGAGTTCGTTGAACGCCTTGTAAATCTTGGTGATCAACGATCCCCCCGCCATTGGGACCACCACGCAATCGGGAATGGTCCACCCTAGCTGTTCAGCGATTTCAAAGCCGAAGCTTTTGGAGCCCTCCGCGTAGAACGGGCGCAAATTGATGTTGACAAAGCCCCAATGATATTTGCCCGCGATTTCGCTACACAGACGGTTCACATCGTCGTAGTTGCCATCCACTCCCACGAGGTGGGTCTTGTAGATCAGGGTTCCCAGGATCTTCCCCATTTCCAGGTTGGCCGGGATAAAGATGTAGCTGCGCAACCCCACACTCGCAGCATTGGACGCCACGGAGTTCGCCAGGTTTCCGGTGGATGCGCAGCCTACCGTGTCAAAGCCGAACTCCAGCGCTTTCGACAGAGCCACGGATACCACGCGATCCTTAAAGGACAGCGTCGGGAAGCACACACTGTCATTCTTGATGAACAGAGACTTCACGCCTAGACGCTTTGCTAAATTCCCAACTCTGACCAGGGGCGTAAATCCTACCTGGTTACCCACCCTCGGCTCTTCGTCCACCGGCAGGAGTTCACGATAGCGCCACATGCTGGGCGATCGTTTCTCAATCTCACTGCGGGATACCGCCTGTCTGAGGCTCTCGTAGTCGTAGCTGACTTCCAAGGGCCCGAAACAGTACTCGCAAACCGACAGAGGGTCTTTGGGATAAGCTCTGCCGCATTCACGGCACTGCAGCCCTTTCACAAATGTCATCACGGCCCGTTCCGTTTTCGCCTGGGGTTTTGAAGAAAACCCGTGAGTTCAAATCGTGACAAAAAAAAACCTCTTCCCGATAAGAAGAGGTTTTTTTTGTCATCTCATTCTTATCTGCCAGAAACACTCTTCTGCAGGAGTTGGCACCTTCCCTCGAAGGGGGTTGCCGTGGTCTCAAAGGGCCCGTCCCTCAACCACTCTGGATAAGAATTCCACTCCTAAATTGTCATGCGGGATTATATGCTGGGGGCCAAGAAAGTCAAGTACTTTGTCCGCAAGGACGGCCCAGACCAAGCGCTGCGGCTGGGTTGACAGGGGCCTTCGATTCCTTCAAAATCCTGATGATCGCGCTGACATCGTTCGGAACGACTCACTGATGAAGAACCCGCCTCTCGCTCAATTTGCCAAGCCACTTTCTTGGAAAGCCAAGCTGAAGAAGCAATGGTGGGTGTTTTTGGTTCCACTCTACCCGCTGGCCTGGCTGTGGGTGCTGACCTTCTGGGTGTCCTTGTGGATCGACGAGCCCTTGCGCTGGAACCGTCAGAACTTCGAGGATCAGACTTACACGACTTTGGAGTTGCTTCCGTATCAGCTGTGGTCCACTCAGGCACCCATTGGCCAGTTCAGCGGTCCTGCTTCGAATCCGAGTCCCTCCGGGATCGTTGTGAGCTCCGATGTGTGGGAGGTTTGGTTCGCTCCGGTATACTTCCAGTTCGCCAAACGCTTGACCAATCAGGTGCCACTTCCACCCTCAGCCTTTTGGCGGGGGCGGCGAGTCACCGAGTATCAACGGTGATACGGAAGCGGCTGGTGGGTTGCTTTGCGAGCCGCTCCGTTTCTGAAGTCGCCGGACAGCCCAATCGCGAACTGCAACGGCAGCTGCTAAAATGAAGGAGGCTTCTAAAGTTTAGGGCCGGCGTAGACGAGACAGACAACAGAAGAACTTGCTTGGGGGGTGCAATGGTCTGGGGACAATCACGGCTCCATATAAATCACCGCATCATCGGATCGTTCTTGCTGGCTTTGCTGGTGACGGCCTCCGGTTGGGGGGCGGCGGACAGCAACGCTCCCCTTAGAAGTGCGGCCACTCCGCAAGTCTCTCAGATTCATTCCAGAACGGCCACCGTTTCGTCAGAGCGGAAAAAATCCAGGTCTAGGAAAGTTCGCCGCTCCCGGCATCGGCGTCTCAGGGTGAATCGCAATGTCAAACCGATGCCGACCCTGAGTGTTGCTCCGTTTGCTGCTCAAGTTCCACTTTTGCCGGTCATCGAACAGGCGAAATCCCTGCTCGAAAACGAGTCCGTGGCCTACGCTTCCGGTACCAGACGACGTCCAGCGAAGCGTCAGATCAAGCTGGCGCTTGCCGACGTCACGACCGGGGAAGTCCGAGTTGTTTCAGGAGTGCACTCGGGGGGGAAGTTGACGCTGGATGACTCGGAGATCCGATTTGAGGTCGAGTGGTGGAACGGTTTCAACTCTGCCATCAACATCCTGGAGCCCGCAAACACGGCGGTTGTGGCGATGCTCTACTCCATCGATGCCCAGCACCAGCGCGCTCTCGGCCAGGACGCGATCATCTACACCCCCTATTCGAGTGCTCTACTGCAGTCCGAATTAATCGATGCCGGAAAAAACCACCTGATGGACAAGATTCTGCGCGCCCGCGAGGAATTGAAGTCGGTGCCTTCTCGCGCCCTCCCTGGAACTTCGCTGGCTGAATCGGGCGTCTTCACAGATCAGGATTTCTTCAACATCATCCTTACCGAACAGATGGATCCCGGTCAGTTTCGGCAGATTGTCGGCTGGTCCATTGAACTGAATGAGCAGCAGATTACTGATCTGATGCGCCTGGCCGAGAGGATCCTGGTCATCGTTGGAGCCAACCAAGATGATGCCTATCGATTCACCGGCAATTACGCTCGTGCCAGAGGCCTGACTCAGTTTACGCCTACCGGAATGAGAGTGGTGTGGAGCCAGTACCCGGACGCCGGTATCTCCCGGAACTTCATGGAGGCCACCAGCGACCAAGTCAGTGCCATCAAGGCGCAGATCTGTCTTATGGACTCTTATCTGGCTGAAGCCGCGGCCAGACATTCAGCATTGATGGGGTCGGGTTTAGAGAGGTACGCTGCCGGTGCAGCCTACAACGGCGGTCCCGGGCGAGTGGGGTACGGACTGGAACGCTTTGGACTAAATTGGCTACACCCGGTGATACGCCTCAACGAGCTGCAGGGTAAGGCATCTCTCACGCGCAATGAGTTGCTGGAACTCCGTTGGCTGAAACGAAATCGATCTCACGAGACGTTCGTTTACCTGAACAAGCTGCGCGCGATTGAACAGGCTCAGGGAGAGCGAGTCGTGGGTAGTGCCAGCCTGCCTGCTTCACGGGACTCTGCCTACGATCAGCTCGGTCGTTAGCGAGCCGTGGTTCTGCCGAAGCAACCGTTCTCCTCATGCTGTTCCCAAGGCTTCATTCCTAGCTGAACTGGCAATTGGGCTGGTTCCCGCGGAAACCAGGCCGGGCAAAGTTCGGTCCTTTCCCAAACGCGCGTTCGGCCGTTTCCTCCCGCTCTGTGCGGTCTGCAAGCTCAATGAGGCTGTTGATTATCTACCCCGGTGCGATCGGTGATTTCATCCTGGCTTTGCCCGCCCTAAAACTGCTGAAACAGGGCCTGGATGCAAGCTACCTAGAGCTCTGGGTAGAGAGACCGAATCTGCCCTTGGCCGGGATGTGCAATGCCGTGAGTCATGCTGTGGCCTTGGCCGATTCAGGATTTGATTGCTACCCACTCCCGGAACGGGTGCTTAAAAACTTGCGTAGTTTTGATCGAGTCGTTTCCTGGCGTGGGTTCAAGAACGAGGAGTTGGTGCAGGCAGTACGGACCCATCACAAAGAAGCCCACTTCTTTCCTTTCCTACCCGATCTGCCGGATACTCACGCGCTCGACTTTCGGATTGGTCAGGTAACCGGACTGGTCGGTGCAGCCGGTGAAGTTGAGCCGGTGCCCCGCCTGGATTGTCCTAAGGAACAACTGAGGCAGGCCAAAGAACTTCTCCGCGAACAAGTGGGTACCGGGCTTCCGGTGGCAATCGTCCATCCCGGAGCCAGCTCTGACCGGAAGCGGTGGTCCACTGCAAAGTTCTCCCGACTTCTGGTCGAATTGAAGAAGGTGGAGATGTTTCGGGTGACCTTGTGTTTCGGGCCTCTTGAGCAAGACGATCCGGAATTGACGGCTCTGGGGGCGTCATCCGACGTGCCGACTCTTGTAGCTCCGGATCTCGACCTGTTGGCCGGTGTGCTGTCCTGCAGCAGCCTCTATATTGGGAACGATACCGGAATCTCCCATCTGGCCGCCGCCTGTGGAGTTCCGACCATTGCGATCTTTACTGTCACCCAACCCGAGTGCTGGGCTCCCCGAGGGCCCTTGGTCGGCATTCTAAGGAACCCCGAAGTCGACGACGTGATCCGCGGTGTCCGCCGGATGATGCAGGCAGTGCCGACGCTACACACCAAGCTGCTCTAAAGAAGCCCCAAGCTCACGACTCGCAGAACCCTGCGGAAGACCCCCCCCAAGCGACGCAGCAGCGTCCTTTTGGGCTGGTGGGGCTGCAGACTCAAAACCAGTTTCTCAATGTCCTTTGGCTGGGCCCGATCGAGACACGAGCAGTCCTCGGCTCTCGCCAGCAGCGGTGTGAGCGTTTCCAACGGCTGCAGCCTCACGCTGGCTCCATCGGGAACCGTTAACATGGATTGATTGTCCTGCCTCGAAACCACGAGTCCCCCCCGCTTGGAACTAACGCAGACGGTTCCGTCAGGATCGAGTCGAATCTCGCCTTTGAACGGGAGCTTGTGGTCAGCCGAGCCGACTTGCGTCCTCACCAGAAAATCTGCGGTGAAGAAGGTGTCCCCTCGTGATTCGGGCAAATCAAAGGCTGCCGAGCCCCCGTGCAGGAGGAACAAATACGGCGATCGATTGTGCATGATTGAAAGCTCAGAGTTTGAACAGATTCGAATGGTTCCCCCCAGGAGCAATTCAATCTGCGCCTCGCCTTCGCGCACGATAATTCGGTTTCCGGTGAATACCATGGGATCCACGTATTTGCTGTGCTGTGTAAACTCAACACGACCCTCGACGCTCACCCGACCCTTACTCAGCAAGACGCCGACCGGGTACTGCGCTGTGGCTCCATCAGCCTGTCCGACCGCCATCCAGAACAGCCAACTCAGTTGCACCGCAACCGGAAGTTTCCACTTTGCTCTGCTCACTTGATTAACCTCTGTGTCTGTTTCGGGCCCAATCCTGGAAAAAGAACTAGCCCCTCTGTCTGAAATCCGGTAGCCGGGTCCAGAACTCACGCCAAATCAGTTTGATAGCCTAAATGCGCTGCGGTTCTCAGCAAAAGCTGGTTTTTCCAAAGAAAATCACAAAATTACTAAAATAAATCTTGACTTGTCCGATAACCCCTCTGTAGACTTCAGTGGTCAAAAGTGGTCTACAGTAGACTATAGTAGCCAATCAGGGAGTTTCAGTCTGACCTCCAGCAATTAGGTATTGCTATCGCTCTCATGTTACGGGGGAACTGTCCAACCAAGCTCGATGAGAAAGGCCGCCTGAAGATCCCGACCCTTTTCCGGTCACCGATCGAGCAGAATCATGGTGTTGAGTTCTATGTCACCAGTCTCTATGGGGATTCCGTTCGAGTCTACCCCCTTCCGGTCTGGAGTGAGATCGAGCAGAAGCTGGCCAAGCTGCCTTCTGCCAATCTGGCAGTAAAACGATTCCTCCGGAATACCAATTACTACGGTCAGGCCGTTACCATGGACAACCAGGGAAGAATTCTCATCCCCGCAATGCTGAGAGAGGTAGCCCAAATCAAGGACGATGTTGCCGTAATGGGCAACCTCACCTACCTGGAAGTCTGGAACACCGACGTCTTCCGTCGCAAGTTGCAGGAAGATCCCTTAACTGAAGCAGACGAGCAGACGCTTGCCGATTTGGGTGTCTAGGATCCGGCCAAATGAACATTCAGAGCGCGACAAGCCCGCTCTATTCTCTGCCCATGAACTCGGTGCATCAAGAACAAAGTTCGGGGTCGAGTCCGTCGGGGCGGCATGAGCCAGTTCTGCTGGCTGAGGCGATGCGGCTTATTCAGCCCCGTTCCGGAGGCGTCTATCTGGATGCCACGGTGGGGTTGGGAGGGCACAGCCAGGGCATACTGGAGGCGTCGGCGCCAAGTGGTCGTCTTTTGGGATTGGATCAGGATGCCAGCGCACTTTCGTTTGCGTTTGAACGGCTCTCTCGCTTCCGGTCGCGCTGCCAGTTGGTGCACGCCAACTATGCCCGCATACGGGAGGTGGCAACTCAGTGCGGTTTTGTAAATTGTGATGCCATTCTTGCGGATGTGGGCGTGTCCTCTCTGCAGTTAGATACGGCGGCGCGCGGTTTCAGTTTCCTGAAGGACGGACCGTTAGACATGAGGATGGACTTAGACCTGCCGTTGACTGCAGCAGAGGTGGTGAACCTTTACCGGGAGCAGGATCTAGCCAATCTCATTTATCAATATGGCGAAGAGCCGCAGTCGAGAAGAATTGCACGGGCTATTGTGAAGGCCAGACCTTTCTCCAGCACCAAACAGTTGGCCGATTTGATCGCTCGTGCCGTCGGGAGGCTTGGGTCCCGGCGCATCCACCCGGCTACACGGACGTTCCAAGCGCTGAGAATTCACGTGAACGACGAGCTAAACCGGCTGGCCACCTTTCTTCGCAACGCAGTGGATCTGCTGGTGCCTGGTGGGCGCATCGTTGTCATTACGTTTCATTCGCTCGAGGATCGCGTTGTAAAGGATGCCTTTCGCAGCCTGTCGCGGGGGTGCACGTGCCCTCCTGGTCTGCCTCAGTGCGCTTGCGGTAATCAGCGGATCTTGGAAGTGCTCACGCGCAAGCCCATTCGACCTGGCGGTGACGAAGTTTCTCGGAATCCCCGGTCGCGCAGCGCGAAATTGCGGGCCGCGGAGAGGCTGCGGCATGCGGCCGGTTAGCGAAGCGGCAAACAACCATCGTGCCCTTGAAGATGCGTCGGTGTTCAGGTTTTGAGGAGGTAGCATGACAGAGATCTACATCGTCAAGCAAATTGATAACTCACGGCTGATCAAAGAAGTTGACTACGAGCGGACAAAACAGTGCCTGTTCCTGCTGACGCTGGGGTTGTTCTGCCTCCTCATTTTTCTTGTGCTCGCCTGGCAGCACTTTCGGGTGCTTCGCTACGGCTACGAAGGTGAAACGCTCAGGCGGGAGCTGAATCAATTGGTCGAGGTCAATCGACAGCTGAAGCTGGAACGTGCGACCCTGCGCAGCCCCCAGAGGATCGACCTGATTGCGAAAAGAAAACTGGGTTTCCAGGCCCCGGGCTACGAGCAGGTCATCGTGCTCGCTAAGCCCTTTGTCGCCGAGCCGGATACCATCCTGGTGGCTCGTTCCGAGAGAGTGGGACGGAGGGATCTCAGAAGCGCATTGCCCCGCTGACTCCACTTGGTCCGGTCGAACTCCGGATAGCGAACCGGGCGCAGTCTCGGAACTCCTGCGGGTCGCCGTCACTCTCCACTAACCCTCTTCCTTAATGTCTTATGGGTAAGTACCCATGCCAGTTCAAAGTCGGCAGCAGTATGAGACCAGGGTTTACATTCTACTGGCCTGCTGTGTGACCTGGTCTTTCCTGATTGCCTTTCGCCTGGTCAACTTTCAAATCCTACGGTACGTCGAGTTGAGCGAACGTGCTCGCCGCCAGCAGAGTCGTTCGTTTGAGATCAGCCCCAAGCGAGGGTCGATCTTTGACCGGAAGGGAAGGGAACTCGCAGTCAGTATCACCCTCGATTCCGTATATGCGGTGTCCTCTGAGATTGAAGACAAGCAGCGAACGGCCTCACAACTTGCCAAGGTCCTCAAGCTCAACCAGAATGAGCTATTGAAGCGGCTGAATGGTACCCGCGGATTCAGCTGGGTCAAGCGCAAGGTGGACCTGGACGAAAGCCGAATGGTCGCCAGTTTGGGTCTGACTGGAGTCTACTTCGAAAAGGAAAGCAAGCGTTTTTACCCCAAGCGGGAGTTGGCGGCGCACGTTCTGGGTTACGTGGGCATGGACAACGAGGGACTGGCCTCTCTGGAATATGCGTATGAGGATGAAGTCGGCGGCAAGCCAGGGCGGGTTTCTTTGCTGACCGATGCCCGCAACCGCTCCTATAGCAGCATTCAGAAACCGCCGATGACCGGCAAGGACCTTGTCCTGACCATCGACGAAACCATCCAGTACTTGGTTGAGCGGGAATTGGCGGAGGGAGTGCGAACGTCGAATGCGCTCGGCGGCAGTGTGATCGTCATGGACCCCCAAAATGGGGAGATTCTAGCTCTGGCGAATTACCCGTCCTACAATCCAAATCATCATACCCGCTACTCCCCAGAGGTGTGGAAGAACCGGGCTATCTTGTCAATTTACGAACCAGGTTCCACCTTCAAGATCATCACGGCGGCGACTGCTCTGGAGGAGAGGCTGGCTCGCCCCGACGAATCGATTCCCTGCCTGAACGGGGCAATCGTCGTGGGGGGGCGACGGATCCGCGACCACAAGCCTTACGGATTCCTGACGTTTCGCGAAGTGGTGGCCTATTCCAGCAACATTGGAGCGATTCAGCTTGGGTTCCGGATCGGCAAAGATCGATTTGAGCGGTACATCCGCCGGTTCGGTTTCGGGCAACCGACTGAAATCGACTTACCGGGCGAGGCCAAGGGGATTCTTCATCCTGCTTCCCAGTGGCCAACGGTCACTCTGGCCAATATTGCGATGGGTCAGGGAATCGGCGTCACTCCCCTTCAGGTCGTGACGGCGGTCAGCGCGGTGGCCAATGGCGGAACCCTGGTACGGCCGCACGTCGTCAAAGAGATTCATTCTTCGGAGTTGCAGCAGGTGGCCTCTCGCCCGCAACCGGAGCGCCGCCGCATTCTAAGCGATCGCACCACGACTGAGATCAGGCAAATGCTGTCATCGGTGGTCACGACGGGCACTGGAAAAACCGCCCAGCTGGAAGGGTTCACAGCCGCGGGTAAGACAGGAACAGCACAAAAGGTCGAGGCCAACGGCCGCTACTCCCACACTCGTTTTATCGCTTCCTTTGTGGGCTTCGCTCCCATCGAGCATCCGGCCATGGCGGTGGTCGTGACGATTGATGAGCCGAAGGGGCGCTACTATGGCGGTGAGGTGGCGGCCCCCATCTTCCGTTCGATCGCGGAACGCACGTTGCGATATCTGTCGGTTCGTCCAGACCAGCCTTTGCTGCCCAAGCAGCTGGTGGATCGCGCCCAGCTGGAGAATCAGAGAGGGAATGAAGAGCTGGAACGGCGCTCGGCTATTGAAGACTGGTTGGGTTCCCCGCCTGCGCAGGCCGTGGATTGGTCGGAAGCGGCCTCTCCGGCCGAAACGGAGGCGCAACCCGGCTATCAGGATACTGTCTTGGGACGACCGAACGCAGTGCAGGTCCCGGATTTCCTCGGAAAGTCCTTCCGAGCAACGATGGCGGAAGCCGCCAAGTTGGGTCTTAGCTTGAAGACCGTCGGCTCCGGACGTGCCATCGAACAGCATCCTCTTCCAGGGTCGAGGGTAGCCGCCAATTCTACCGTAAGCGTGCGATTCAGCCGGCATCAATCGGGCCAGCCGGTCGCGCTCACACCAGAACCGGACAGGAGGCGGGAGCCCGATAGCGCCCATGAGTCATCAGTGGGGATGAGGGTGCGCTAAGTCTTAGAGGGGATTCCAGGGAAGGAGTGGTAAACCGCGTCGGAATTCATTCACTCATGCACTTGCACGAGCTGATTCGTGGTATTGAGCCTGACCATTCTTGGGCGGCGCCGGATATTGAGGTTACCGGCGTCGCTTACGATTCGCGAAGGGTCCAGAAAGGCAACATCTTCGTTGCGATCCGGGGAGAACGTGTGGACGGAAATGGCTTCGTGCCGCAAGCTCTGGCCAACGGAGCAGCAGCCATCCTTTCTGACCGGCCGCGTCCTGAAGGCATAGCGGTTCCCTGGATTCAGGTTCGAAGCACCCGAAGGGTGTTGGCCACACTCTCCGCGAGACTGCACGGTTGGCCTTCAACAAGGTTGAATCTTGTTGGAATCACGGGCACCAACGGCAAGACGTCAACGGCCTTCTTGCTTGAGTCGATCCTGCGAGCGGACGGAAAGAGGACCGGGTTGATTACCACAATCGAGTATCGGAGTCCCACAGGCGCCAGAACCGCCAGTCGCACCACCCCAGAAAGCCTGGATCTGCAGGAGCAACTGCGGGACTTCGTGGATCAAGGTTGTGCTTACGCGGTCATGGAGGTCTCTTCTCATGCCCTGGCCATGCACCGCGTCGAGGGGTGTCGCTTTCGTTCGGCAGTCTTCACGAACCTGACACCCGATCACCTCGACTTCCACCGTACGATGGATGCGTATTTCGAAGCCAAGAAGCGATTGTTTGTTGACACAGGATGGGGGCCACCCCGGCGGTCCCTGATCAACCTGGACGACCCGAGAGGGCCAGAGCTTGCTGAACTCTGCAGGGGACGGTGTCAGACCTATTCAGTGCGGTCGCCGGCAGACTTTATGATCCGCCGGTTTGAACGCAGTCAGACGGGAATAGAAATGACCATTGGCACTCCTACTGGCGATCTCCCGATCAGTTCGAAACTGCTCGGGCGCCCCAATCTGTCCAATGTGGTGGCGGCCGTGGCGGCCAGTCATGATCTTGGGGTGGAGCTGCGCGTGATTCAGTACGGGATTGAAAATTGCCGCCCCATTCCGGGGCGTTTTGAGCGGATCGATCAAGGCCAGCCCTTTCTGGTGGTGGTGGACTACGCTCACACTCAGGACGCACTTCAGAAGCTACTGGAAACGGTCCGCGAGTTGGAACCCAAACGCGTATTGGTGCTTTTCGGATGCGGAGGGGATCGAGACCGTACCAAACGTGCGCTTATGGGGAAAGTGGCACAGCACTTGTCGGACTACTGTGTTTTGACGTCCGACAATCCACGAAACGAAGATCCCCTGGCCATCATCCGGGACATTGAAAGCGGCTTCACCGGAGGCTCTCCACGTTACCTTGTGCAGCCCGATCGCAGGTTGGCAATCCAGTGCATCTTGAGGGAGGCCCGCCCGGCAGACGCGGTCATCGTGGCCGGTAAGGGCCATGAGACCTACCAGGAGCTGGCCGGGCAGATTCTCCATTTCGATGATCGCGAAGAAGTGCGTAAGGCGTTGGCGGAACTTGGCTGGTCCAAACCATCCACCCAGACTGGGAGCTGAGGACCGATCGTGCGGCAGGTTCTGCGATCGCCTGGTCGGAACTGGGCAGGTCACAAATGAAAAGCGATGCTCTACCACCTACTTTATGAATGGCTCTACCGAGCCTATCCGGAGTTCACAATTCTGAATGTGTTTCGATACAACACCTTCAGAACAGCCTACGCCAGTCTCACCGCGTTGGCGCTTGGGCTCATTATGGGACCCTGGCTGATCCACCGACTCCGTCACTTTCAAATCGGCCAACACATTCGGGAAGAAGGCCCGGCGCATCACCAGGTGAAGGCCGGCACCCCGACCATGGGGGGGATCCTGATCGTGGTCAGCACGGTGCTTCCCACGTTTTTGTGGGCGGATCTCGGTAGCCCGTTTATCTGGATTGTCTTGCTCTCGACGCTTGGCTTCGGTGCCGTTGGATTTGCAGATGACTACATCAAGATCGCCGAGCGGCGAAACCTCGGGCTGAAGGGACGCAGCAAAATGGGGCTTCAAATCGGCATCAGCCTGGCGGTCGGCATCTGCCTGCTGTGGCTGCATTCCCTTGGCACCTACAAAACGAACCTGATCGTGCCGTTCTTTAAGCAGTTCACTCCCAGCCTGATCATTGAGAGTTTTCTCAGCTCTCCCTATCTCTTTGTCCTGGCATTCATCCCGTTCCTGTTTTTTGTCTGCTGTGTGATGGTGGGTTCCTCCAATGCAGTGAATCTGACTGATGGACTGGACGGGTTAGCCATCGGGTGTACCGTCATCGCGGCGGGTGCATTGACGGTGCTGACCTACACGACTGGCCATGCTCGCTTTGCCAACTATCTCGACCTGGAGTTCCTCCCTCAGGTTTCCGAAGTCACCATCTTCTGTGGTGCCATGGTTGGGGCTTCTCTCGGGTTCCTTTGGTACAACAGTTATCCAGCGGAAGTGTTCATGGGCGATGTCGGATCCCTGGCCTTGGGCGGGGCTATCGGTACGGTCGCGGTCATCATCAAGCAGGAGATTTTGTTGTTATTCATCGGGGGGATTTTCGTGATTGAGGCGCTTTCGGTCATGATCCAGGTCTTTTCCTTCAAGTTCAGACGGAAGCGCGTTTTTCGTATGGCTCCCATTCATCACCACTTCGAGCTTCTGGGGTGGAAAGAAACCAAGGTGGTGGTTCGGTTCTGGATCGTCGCGCTGATTTTTGCTCTGTTCAGCTTGACGACGCTCAAGCTGAGATGACGGGACGACGGAGTCGAAGTGAAAGAAGACTATCATGCCGGGTGAGAAGCAGCCTTGAACAAGAATAGCCTCCAAGGCAAATCGGTTCTCGTGGTTGGATTGGCCCGGAGCGGCTTGGCCTGCGCCCAGTTTCTGGTCAGGAAAGGCGCACGGGTCACCGTTACCGACCAGCGGTTGCGCGAAGAACTGTCTGCCGAGATTGCCGTGTTGGAACCGCAGGGAGTCAGGGTCGAAACGGGAGGCCACTCCCCAGCGCCATTTGATGATGCCGATCTCATCGTGGTCAGCCCGGGTGTTTCGCTGCGGATTGCCCCACTGCAGCGGGTGATGGATCAGGGCAAGACGGTGATCAGCGAAATCGAATTGGCAGGCCGCTTTCTGACCGGCAGAACGGTGGGCATTACAGGAACCAACGGGAAGACAACGACCACAACGCTGGTGGGCGAGATCCTGAGGACAGCTGGATTCGTCGTGCAAGTAGGAGGCAACATCGGAGTTCCCCTCATTTCCCTGGTGGACACTTCCACTCCTGAGACCGTCAACGTTGTCGAGCTCAGCAGCTTTCAGTTGGAGGCCGTTCCCTCATTCCGCCCAGCCGTCGCGGTGTTCCTGAATCTCACACCGGATCATCTTGATCGCTACGCCTCGGTGGAGGACTACTATCGCGCCAAGTTCAACCTCTTTGCCAACCAGACGATCGACGACTTTGCCGTCCTGAATTTCGACGAACCACGCCTTCACGCCGATCACGTCAGCCTGAGGTCGCAGAAATACTGGTTCAGCTCCGGACAGCACCAGGAACGTGGAACCTTTTTCGATGGCCGCTGGTTTATCTTTCAAGGTGAAACGGGACCTGCGGAGTTTGTCGTCGCGGCCGAGCGAATCCAACTTTTGGGCCGGCATAACCTTGAAAACATTTCTGCTGCCATTACGGCCTGCCGGCTCCTGAAAGCTGACTCCGACCGCGTAGCTGAAGGGATCGCGGAATTCAAAGGAGTGGAGCACCGACTCGAGTGGGTGGCTGAGATTCGTGGAATTCGCTTTTACAACGATTCGAAGGCGACCAATGTCGATGCTACGCAACGGGCCTTGGAAGCGTTCTCTGGGAATCTAATAGTGATTCTGGGAGGACGTGACAAGGGAGCCGATTTTTCGGTCTTGGCTCCCTTGCTCAAACAGCGGGTTCGTGAAGTCATTCTGCTGGGAGAAGCCAGCGCCAAGATTCGAACTCAGCTGGGGAACGTTCTGCCGCTTTCCCAGGCATGTGACATGGCCGACGCTGTGCGCCTGGGATTTGAGCATGGTCGGTCAGGGGATACGGTTCTGCTTGCGCCCGCTTGCGCGAGCTTCGACATGTTTCGCAACTACGAACACCGGGGGAGGGTATTCAAGGAATCGGTTCAAGAACTCCAGGCTGTAGTGGCCAGTGGTCAGTAGCCAGGGCACGGCTCCGTTCAACCACCACCGGGCTGAACGAAGTCTATCCATTCGGACGACCGGAAATCGGGAGGCGACGCGCTGCGAACCAAAAAAGCGAGGCTTCCGAGCTCCGGAGCCTGAGTCCGGCCTGGCTACTGTCCTCTGACCGCTGCAGCATCGCTTGAAAAGAGGGTTCTGGAGGCAGAACTGATCCGAGTCATCCAGAAAACCTCTGGAGCCGGTCTTAGAGAACACGATGGCCAGGAAACTTTCGGTTGATAAGATTTTGTTTGGCGTCACTGTGGCCCTGGTTCTGACAGGGGTGGTCATGGTCTTCAGCGCCTCTGCGGTGTTGGCGGCCGAGCGCTTTCAATCGCCTTATGTCTTCCTGACCAAGCAGGTGTTGTGGGCCTTGCTGGGGCTGGCCGGCATGTCGGGAATGATGCACCTCGACTACCGCCATCTCCGCAAGCCTGTTGTCGTTTACAGCGGCCTCTGCGTTTGTGCCCTTCTTTTGGTGGGTGTCTACTTTCTTGATGAGAGCCACAACACCCACCGCTGGCTGCGCCTGGGACCCTTTTCCTTTCAGCCTTCCGAACTGACCAAAATCTTCCTCGTCATCTTTCTGGCCTGTTTTCTGGAGACTCGGATCGGACGAGTCAATGACTGGCGGCAAACGCTAATACCGTGCCTCACGATCTTGGTTGTCTTTCTTGGGTTGATTGTTATGGAGCCCGATCTGGGGACCGCCGTCAGTATCGCCTTGGTCTGTTTCATTATGCTGTTTGCAGCGGGTCTCAGGTATCGCTACGTCCTGGGCGCGCTCCTGCTGGCGGTTCCACCGCTGTTCTGCCTGGTTTACTTTTTCGAATACAGGCTTCGGCGGGTCTTGATTTTCCTCGACCCCTGGAAAGATCCACGGGGTGCCGGTTTTCAAATCATTCAGTCGATCATCGCCGTGGGCACCGGGGGGCTGACCGGGGTGGGTTTGATGGGAGGGAAACAGAAACTGTTTTATTTGCCCGAGCCCCACACCGATTTCATTTATGCTGTAATCGGAGAGGAACTCGGTTTGCTCGGTTGTTTGGCGGTTCTGCTTTTGTTCGCGGTCTTTTTGTGGCGCGGTCTTCGACTTTCTCTGCGAGCTCCCGATCCCTTTGGGCGATTTCTGGGTCTGGGCTTAACGATGATGATCGTCTGCCAGGCCTTCATCAACATCAGTGTGGTTCTGAGCCTGGTGCCCACCAAGGGGATTCCTTTGCCTTTCATCAGTGCCGGAGGATCCTCTCTTCTCATCAGTCTTCTGGGGGTCGGGGTGTTGCTGAGTATCTCGCAGCAATCCGATTGAGCACCGCGAGGACCGAAGATCCTCACGTCAGCATGGCGGAGCTAGGTGTCAGGAATGTTGCGGCCAGGGTGCTGATTGCGGGAGGCGGAACGGGCGGGCACGTCTATCCGGGTATTGCGATCGCGAAAGAAATTCAACGAAGACGGCCCGACACAGTGATCCTCTTTGTTGGGACGGACCGTGGGTTGGAGACTCGTATCGTTCCGGCAGAGGGCTTTCGCCTCGAGACCATCACCGTCTCCGGATTGAAAGGGAAGTCCGGTGTCCGTCAGCTGAAGTCGCTGTTTGAGATTCCAGCGAGCCTGTGGCAGTGTCGCCGCATTCTGGCTGCCTTCAAGCCCAGTGTGGTCGTGGGTGTGGGCGGGTATGCCTCGGGGCCCCCTCTCTTGCTGGCGGCCCTGCGGGGGATCCCAACGTTGATTCAAGAGCAGAACGCTCTCCCCGGGCTGACCAACCGGCTGCTGGCTCGCTTTGTCAATAAGGTGGCCACAGCCTTTGCAGAAAGTGAGCGCTACTTTGGATCCAAGGCGGTGTTGACGGGGAATCCGGTCAGACCTGAGTTCAAGGGTCTTCCTCGCAGGGAGGAGCAGGAGTCTTTTACGATTTTGATCTTTGGCGGGAGTCAGGGCGCCAGAGCCATCAATCAGGCCATGATGGGGGCCCTGCCGTTGCTTGCCGGCCAATTCAGTGAGCTACGCTTCGTTCACCAGACCGGAGACAAGGATTACGATGAAGTCTCAGCTTCCTATCGGGCTTCCGGAGTAAGTCACGAGGTGCGCCCCTTCTTCTACGACATTCCGGCTCAGTATGCGCGGGCAAACCTGATCATTTGCCGGGCGGGCGCCACGACTTTGGCAGAGACTTCCGTATCGGGCCGGGCAGCGTTGTTGATCCCCTTCGCACGAGCGTCGGATAACCATCAGCAAAAAAACGCTGAGGCCTTGGTTAGAGCCGGAGCGGCCGAGATGATACTCGAGAAAGACCTGACGCCGCAGCTTCTGGCGAACCGAATCCTGTTCTTGAAGAGCCGGCCCCACGAACTGCGAAGTATGGAGGAAAAGAGCCGAGGTCTGGGACGGCCCGACTCCACCGAGCGCATTGTCGACCTGGTTGAGAACCTGATGCATGTTTAAGAAGATCCAAAGGGTCCACTTCGTCGGAATCGGCGGTATTGGCATGAGCGGAATCGCCGAGGTTCTGTTGAACCGAGGGTACCGAGTGTCGGGAAGCGATCTGAAGCTTTCAGCTGTGACCCAGCGCTTGGCTAGTTTGGGAGCTCAAATCAGTCAGGGGCACACGGCCGAAAACGTCGGGGCGGCCGATGTGGTCGTGATTTCAGCGGCCATCCGACCCGACAACCCGGAGATTGTGGAAGCCCAGCAACGGAAGACGCCGATCATCCCACGGGCTGAGATGCTGGCCGAGTTGATGCGAATGAAGTACGGCATTACTGTGGCGGGGACTCACGGCAAAACGACAACTACCTCCATGGTTGCCACGGTACTGCAGCAGGCCAGAATGGATCCTACAGTGGTGGTGGGCGGACGCTTGAACCTGTTGGACAGCAACGCAAAACTGGGAGCTGGGGAGTTCATGGTCGTTGAGGCCGACGAGAGCGATCGCTCCTTCCTGTTGCTCAGCCCAACCATCGCGGTGGTAACCAACATTGAAGAAGATCATATGGAGAGCTATGCCGGTCTTGAAGATCTTAAGAATGCCTTTGTTCAGTTCGTGAATCGAGTGCCCTTCTACGGATCGGCTATCCTTTGCCTCGACGAACCCAACGTCCAGTCGATTATCCCGGAGATCAAGCGGAGAATTCTGAGCTACGGCTTCAGCAGTCAGGCCGATTTGAACGTTCATGGATTCGAGCAGCAGGGATTCGAGACGCGATTCCAGCTGAGATTCAATGGGACATTGCTGGACCCTGTTCGACTTCGGGTGCCGGGTCGTCACAACGTGCTCAATGCCGCCGCGGCGGCGGCTGTGGGTTTGGATTTGGGAATCAGCAGCGCGGAAATCAAGACCGCGCTGGAAAGCTTTGGTGGCGCCGACCGGCGCTTTCAGGTGAAAGGGGAAGGTCGGGGAATCACCGTCGTAGACGACTATGCTCATCATCCTACGGAAATCAAGGCCACACTGGAAGCGGCTCGCGGCCTGGGGGAGCATCGCTTGGTGGTGATCTTTCAGCCGCATCGTTATTCGCGCACTCAGTACTGTTTCGAGGAGTTCGCCAGAGCCTTTTATCAGGCTGACGTCCTTCTGGTGACGGACATCTACCCGGCCGGTGAAGAGCCTCTTCCCGGAGTCAATTCCGAGAAACTGGTGGAGGCGGTCCAGCGTCACGGTCACAAGAATGTGCGCTACGTGCCTGCCTGGGAGGCCGTCCCCGGATTGTTGGAATCTGAACTCCGGTCTGGCGATCTGGTCATCACTATGGGGGCCGGAAATATCTGGAGGGTAAGCGAGGAACTGGCACAGCAACTCTAGGAAAGGACAGGTGTCTCGACAACATGGAACGTCGTCTGGCAAAGCCGATGGCCAACTATCTTCCAAAGCAGGGGAATGCCATTCTGGAAAGCCCAAGACAGCGGGAAAACAGACGGGCTCGAACTCTTCGGGAGTGGATTGGGTTTGGGCTCAAGGCCGGTGGACTGCTGGCGACAATCATGCTGCTGTCGGGGCTGACCTACCTCCTCCACGACTGGCTGCTCCACACCCCCCGCTTTGCGGTGACTGTTCGGGAGATTCAAGGGCTGCGGTATCTCTCAGAAGCCCAGGTCCTCCAATCTCTCAAGGAATTCGAGGACACCAATCAAAACCTTTACGCCTTGAATCTCGACCGCGTGCGCAAATCGCTGGAGCTGTTGCCATGGGTCAAACAGGCTCAGGTGCGACGCGTGTTTCCAAGTCGCCTGATCATCACGATACGGGAGCGCGTTCCGATCGCTTACGTCCGGATGGAGAACCGAATCCTGCTAATCGACGAAGATGGCATTCTCCTGGAGAACCGCCCGGAAACTCTTTCACACTTCGATTTCCCGATCATCAGCGGTCTGGAACCGGGGTTTGAGGATGAGGTGCTGGCCAGAAACAAAAAGCGACTTCGCTTATACCAGTTGTTGATTGAGGGGCTCGACGGAAACGGTGCCGCATTGAGTCGCGACTTGTCCGAGGTGCATCTTCAGGACACTGAAAATGTCTCGGTGATCCTTAACGATGACACCGTCCTGGTCCACCTCGGCGACAGCAATTTTCAATGGAAGTTTCGCTATTATTTGGCCAATAGCCGGGAGCTGAAACAGAAGTTTCCGGCCATGGATTCCGTCGATCTGCGTTACAGCAACCAGGTAGTGGTCAATGCGGCGGATCAACGATTCGTTGGGGAAGCCCGCAACTAGAGGATTTCGCCAGGATGCACTTCCTGTGGCTTTTCGATATAATCGGCGCTGCGCGTGACGTGCGGCGGAGGAGCAGTGGGCAAGAAAAGCAAGTACATCGTTGGGCTGGACGTGGGAACCACCAAGACGTGCGCCATTATCTGCGAAGTGAAAGAAAATGGCGGATTGGAAGTCATCGGGATGGGTTCCTCGGATTCCAAGGGACTGCGCAAGGGCGTGGTGGTTAATCTTGACGCCGCGGTGGTCTCCATCAAGAAGGCGCTGGAGGAGGCGGAAAAGCGCGCGGGAACGACGGTAGAATCGGTCTATGTCGGCCTCTCCGGCGGCCACGTCAAGAGTTTCAACAGCCGGGGGGCCGTGGCCATTACGGCCAACAGCCGCGAAATAGGCAGAGACGACATTCGGCGGGTGATTCAAACGGCCAAGGCGGTCTCGCTGCCCACTGACCGGGAAATCGTTCATGTCCTGCCCCAGGAGTTCCTAGTCGACGGTCAGGATGGAATCGGCGATCCGTTGGGACTTCTGGGGACGCGATTGGAAGTCAATTGCCATATCGTCACAAGTTCGACAACGGCGGCCCAAAACATCGTGACAGCGGCCAACCGGAGCGGTGTGATTGTCGAAGACACGGTACTTCAGCAACTCGCTTCGGCGGAAAGCACTTTGACGGCCGACGACAAGGAATTGGGAGTGGCCCTGGTGGACATCGGGGGTGGTACCTCAGACCTTGCTGTCTACACTCAGGGCGCCATTCGGCACACCTCCATCCTGCCCTTGGGGGGTGACCAGATCACCAACGACATCGCGGTGGGTCTTAGGACATCGATTCCAGAGGCAGAGAAAATCAAGCGGAAGCATGGTTGCGCCTACTCCAATCTCATCAGCGAGGACGTGTCATTCGAAGTGGCCAGTGTGGGCGGTCGGCAGTCGAAGACCATGACCCGCAAGATCCTTTGTGAAATCATTCAGCCTCGAGTTGAAGAAATCATCAGCCTGGTCAAGGAGGATATCAAGCAGGTGGGCATGGAGAAGTCGTTGGGCGGAGGCATTGTCATCACCGGTGGGACCGTGTCTCTGGACGGAGTGCTGGAGGTGGCCGAGCAGATATTCGATCTGCCAATCCGCTGCGGCATTCCAGCCGGACTGGGTGAGATGGGAGAAGCCCTAACCAGCCCTGCCTACGCCACCTCCGTCGGTCTCGCGCTTTACGGCTACCGTACGCAGGCCCATCGATTGAGCAAAGCCCAGACCAATGGAAGCTTTGTTTCCAAGTTCCTTTCTTGGGCTAAAGCCCGATTCGAATGACGATTGGGTCTGTCTGAGCGCTGTAACGGCAGGCACCCAGGGGGCAGGGATTCAAAAATGGCGTGAACCGCAAAATCTTGTGTATTTTGACCTTGAATTTTGGGAATGAACCCATTAAGTTGTGCTTGGCCCTGATTCGAGCGCATTTCATTCCGCTTAGCTGGCCAATTCTTATCTCACCCGGCGAGGGAGCCGGCTCTTAGCGAACGATTCGAAGCGCAGTTTTTTCTTTGGCTGTCCTTTGGGGGGCGTCATGCCCGGGGTCGACTTTGTTCTGGGCGCATCAGAAAAGGAGTATTCAATGAAGCTGGACCCAACCAATCAACCCATCAAATTCACTCTGGACGAAGGACCACCCAATGGCGCCGTGATCAAGGTGATCGGTGTCGGAGGCGGTGGCGGCAACGCCGTCAATCGCATGATTGCAGCCGAGGTCGAAGGTGTGGAGTTCATCGTTGCCAACACCGACCTTCAGGCTCTGAAGATGTCAAAGGCTCCGGTCAAGATTCAATTGGGAGAAAAACTCACCAGCGGCCTGGGGGCCGGAGCCAACCCGGAAGTCGGACGGAAAGCCGCCCTGGAAGACACCGAGAAGATCATTGAAGTCTTGGAGGGCGCGGACATGGTCTTTGTCACGGCGGGTTTGGGAGGCGGAACGGGGACGGGGGCCGCGCCGATCATCGCCAGCCTTGCCGCGGAATTGGGGGCCTTGACCGTAGCAATTGTCACCAAGCCTTTTCTGTTCGAAGGCAAGAAGCGGGCGGTCCAGGCCGAGCAGGGCCTGCGAGAGCTGAAGGACTGCGTGGATACCGTGATCACGATTCCCAATGAACGACTTCTGCAAACCGTCCAGCGGGGGACGAGCCTCTCAGAGGCGTTTCGAATCGCCGACGACATTCTGCGTCAGGGTGTCCAGGGTATCTCCGACATTATTCAGATTCCCGGCATTATCAACGTCGATTTTGCGGACGTGAAAACCATCATGCAAGGCATGGGCATGGCCTTGATGGGAACAGGTACGGCCCGGGGCGACAACCGGGCTGCGGACGCGGCTCGCCGAGCCATCTCCTCGCCGTTGCTGGAAGAGGCCTCCATCCAGGGAGCTCGCGGAATCCTCATCAACATCACCGGAGCCGACAATTTGCTGATTCACGAGGTCAGTGAGGCGGCCTCGGTGATTCATCAGGCGGCCGATGAGGAGGCCAACATCATTTTTGGCGCCGTGCTCGACGACGGCATGAACGACGAAATCAAGATTACGGTGATCGCCACGGGTTTCGACAAAGCCGCCATGAAAGCTCCCGTTGTGTCTATGCCTCAGACTCAGGAGATTCGTCCTAGGGAAGTTACCGGCGAACCCCAGCCACTCGAGGAAGTGGCTCGTGGCGCTGCCGCAGGTTCCAATGGCAATGGCCACGTCACCGTCACGGAGCTAACACCTTCTGTTTCGAGCAGATTCGATCGCAATGACCTTGAAGTTCCAGCCTTCCTGAGACGGAAGATGGGTGAGTAGCTGAATCTCCTCGGAGAGTCGAGTTCAAGAAAGGCTAACCGTCTCGGTTAGCCTTTTTGCTTTGAGCCATGGATCATGTGCGCATCCGAGCCCCGCTTGTGGATGAAATGGTGCAGCATGCATTGCGGGACGCCCCTTGGGAATGCTGCGGATTGCTGGCCGGAAAGGCAACCGACATTACGGTTCTGAAGGCGATGGCGAACGTTCTGCAAAGCCCGGTGCGCTACGCTATGGAATCGAAAGCGCTGCTCCTTTTCTTCAAGGAACTGCGCACCCAGGGTCTCCGTCATTTGGGCATCTATCATTCCCACCCCTCCTCGGAGGCTTATCCGTCTGCCACCGACGTCAGTGAGTCGTTCTATCCGGAATGCAGCTACTTCATTGTTTCGTTAAGAACACCAGAATCCCCGCAGGTCAGGGCCTTCTCCATAACGGACGGTCGCGTGTCCGAGCAAAGAATCGAGCTGATTCCGTAGAAAAGTCACTCACTCGACTTCAAGAACCAAGATCCTGAGGGGCGAATCGCTTGCCTTTGTTTCGCTCGCCGAAGCCAAGCTGAATCTTGCTTTTCCAGCGCGTTGGAACGCATGCCGGCATTTGTTTGATGAGGCCAAAGAAGAGCCAAGAGGAGCGGAAAGGAATTGAAGAATCGATCAGGTTTGCTAAGATGACGCCCTCCGTTTGGAAGGGTTTCCTTCCGGCGAGGCAGGGGGATCGCTTGTCAAAGCGACCCCAATTCAGAAAGGAGCTTCATGAGACTCCTCACCTTTGTTTATCGGGGCCGCAAATCAATCGGGATCGATCTGGATACAGAACGCGTATTGGACCTGGGATTGGCAGCGGGATTTCCTTCCAGCATGCGAGCTTTCTTGGAGTCAAGTGGTGAATCATTGGAGAAGGCTAAGAGGCTGATCTCGGATCCTCCCAAAGGGGCCTTGATTCAGAGACGGGACCTGCATTTGTGTCCTCCCCTCAGTGTGGAGGACCGTCCCAAGATCTTCTGTATTGGTCAGAACTACGCTGAACACGCCGCTGAAACGGGCTCCAAATTGTCCGAGCAACCAGTGGTTTTTGCCAAGTTCTCCACCGCGCTATGCGGACCGGACGACAACGTTGTCTATCCTCCCAATGCCTCTTCCCTGGATTACGAAGTCGAACTCGTGGTGGTGATGGGGAAGACGGCCAAGTGCGTTTCTCAAGATGAAGCGATGGACTATGTTTTTGGCTATACCTGCGGAAACGATGTGAGTGAGCGTCAGTTTCAGCGTGGAGATCGCCAATGGCTGCGGGCAAAGTCAAGCGACAGCTTCGGTCCCATCGGACCGGTCATCGTCAGTCGCGACGAGATTCCCGATCCCCATAATTTGGCACTGGGAAGCAGGGTGAATGGTGAAACCCGGCAGAACTACCGGACGGACAGCATGGTCTTCCGGGTTCCCAGGCTCATTGAGTTCATCTCGCACCACTTGACCATGGAGCCCGGCGACCTCATTTTCACCGGAACGCCGCCTGGAGTGGGTCTCGGTATGAAACCGCCGCAGTTCTTAAAACCCGGTGATGAGGTGGAAGTGTGGATCGAAAAGATCGGAAGTGTCAAAAACCAAGTGGTTGCTCCAGCCTAGTCCAGCCCCGAAGGCACGCTGACTTTGCCGGATCGATTTTGCAGCGGCTCTTTACCTTTGTTCGCCGAGAAGTCGAGCCGTCTCTCTTGCGATGACGAGTTCTTCGTTGGCGAGAACGACGGCCACGGTTGCTTTCGATCCTACCGAGGAAACAATGCCCTCCTTGCCGCGGATCTGGTTCCGCTCGGGATCGATAGCAACTCCCAGAAATTCGAGTCCCTGGCAGATCCTTTGCCTGACCTGGATGCCGTTCTCGCCGATGCCCCCGGTGAAAGCCAGCGCGTCAAACCCCTCCAGAGCGGCGGCGTAGGCTCCAATGTACTTCTTCACCTCGTAAACCAGCACATCCAAGGCCAGCGCCGCTCTTCGATTCCCTCCAGCTGCACCCTCCTCCAGGTCCCGCACGTCGCCGCTTAGTCCTGAGATGCCCTTCAGCCCCCCATTCTTGCTCAATGCCGAGCGAATGTCGTGGGTGGTCAGTCCTTCTTTTTCCATCATGTAAAGAATTACAAAAGGATCCAGATCCCCATTGCGCGTGGCGTTCGGGAGTCCTGATTGGGGCGAGAACCCCATGCTGGTATCCACCGAGATTCCGTTTTTGATCGCGCAGATGCTGGAACTACCACCGAGGTGGCAGGAGATGATCTTCAGCTTCTCCCGGGGCTGACCCACTATTTCCGGAACTCGGTGAGACACGTATCGATGGGAGGCGCCGTGAAAACCGTAACGGCGGATGGCGTGTCGTTCTGTCCACTCGTAGGGGATGCCGTAGGTGCGGGCGTAATCCGGGATCAACTTGTGGAACGCCGGCTCAAACACACCGACCAGCGGCTTGCCCGGCAGCAGCTCTTGAAATATCCGGAACGCTTCAATGTAAGGCGGATTATGAGCCGGCGCCAGCGGCGTGTACTCCTCCATGGCCTGGATGATGCTCTCGTCGATGAACACGGCGTCCGCAATGTTCTTGGCGTGAACAGGCTTGAAGCCCACCGCATCAAGCTCATCGAGGCCGGTCAAAATTCCGGCCGAAGAGTCGGTCAGCTTTTTCAGCACCTCTCCGATGGCCGTGCGCTGGTCGGGACAGGAGAATTCTTCCTCGCGTTTCGGTTGACTCCCGATCTGGTAGACAAACGCCGAGCGGGCGCTTCCCACACGATCGACCTTGCCGACCGCCGTCACGACCTCTCCGGGCATGTCGAACAGTCGAAACTTGAGCGATGTGGAGCCCACATTGATGACCAGAATCTTCATGAGTTGAGAAACTCCTTTAGCCAGGAATCCGGGTTCGATAGGAACCGGAAAGAAGGGATAGCGCGTGGTGAAAACCGGGCAGATAGAATGACGTCACGCCGTGGTGTGGGAGAGCCCGTTCAGCGTGACGGCGCGCGGTTAGCCACCAGGATCGCGATCGCAATCGACCGGATCTTCGTTTCGGGCGTCTCTGCCCGCGACAGAAGAATGAGCGGAACCTTGGCGCCGATGACGACGCCACCAGACTCTCCCTTCGCGAAATAGAGGATAGCCCGATACAGGATGTTGGCGGCCTCGATGTCCGGAGCGACAAAAATATCGGTTTTTTCCACCAGCGGGCTGTCGATGGATTTTCGTTCCGCTGCAAACCGGCTTAAGGGGACGTCCAGAGCCACTGGCCCTTCAACGTAGGCCCCAGTCAACTGCCCTCGGCGATTCATCATCGTCAAACCAGCCGCGTCAATGGTGGCAGGCATTTCCGAGTTGACAAACTCCAATGCACAAAGCGCCGCCAAGTTGGGCTTTTCGATGCCAATGGCCTGCGCCACTTCGATGGCATTCCGACAAATTTCCGCCTTTTGCTCTAATGAGGGTGCAATGTTGATGGCGGCATCGGTCATCAACATGAGCCGTTTGAAACCGGGCACTTCAAAGACAATCACCTGGCTGAGCAGACGGCCGGTCCGAAGGCCGGCCTCCTTGTCCAAGACGGCCCGAACCAGAGTCGCGGTGCTGATCTTGCCTTTCATCAGCAGCCGAGCTTTGCCCTCGCGAATCAGTCCAATGGCCTTGCGAGCCGCCACGGCTTCGTCGGCTTCGTGAAGAATCTGGTCATCGGAAACCTCCAAGCCGACCTTGCCGGCCAGAGCGCGAATCTTGTCCGAGTTCCCAACGAAGATTCCCTCTGCCAGGCCAAGATCCCGAGCTTGTTTCAGCGCTTCGATTACGTCTGGATCGTGGCCGGCAGCCACCGCAATCTGAACCGGCCCTGTGGCCTGAGCTGAAGACACGAGTTCATCAAGATTCTTATACATGCTGGGCTTGTCCTTTGAGTACCGAGTTGGCAATCTCGTCGAACTCTGTTTGGGTCAATAGCGCTTTCTTTTCGATCGATCGCTGTTTTACCCGATTGACAATCTCATTGGCCTGCTCAGGTGTGGCCTGCAGCCCGCGTCGTTCCAAATGCTCTTCGACGTTGGCCAAACCACTTCCCTTTCCCAGGGCGATGTCGACACCCGGTCGTCCGGCCACTTCGGGCAGGAAAGGAATGTATTCCAAGGGCTCCACCTTCTTGCAGCGTCGATGGAACATAGCCACAATCCCCGACTCGATGTTGTACAGGGAGTCCCCCACGATGGGCCGATTGGGAGGGAGCGAGAAGCCCGATAGCTCCTGAACCAGCTTGGAAAGCTCATAGAACTTTTCGGTTTTGATGCCCGTCTCGAGCCCGTACAGGCACCGCAAGGCCATGACCGTGTCTTCCAGAGGCACGTTGCCGGCGCGCTCTCCCGTGGCCGACACCGTCACGTGAGCCACAGAAGCGCCGTTGGCCAGCGCCGCAACGGTGTTGGCAACACCCAGTCCGAAGTCCTCGTGGCAATGGATTTCGATGGGCTGTTTGAAGCGGCTGCGAAGCTTCTTCACCACCATGGCGATTCCTTGAGGAGTGCAGACACCGAAGGAATCGGCCAAGGTCATCGCGTCCATGTGCCCTTCCGTGGCCACTCGCTCCATCAAATCCATGTAGCGGTCCAGATCCGACCGGGTGCTGTCGATCGTGAAAAAGACGGTGTAGAGCCCCAGTTCCTTAGCGGCCAGGGTCGTCTCAATGGAGGACTTGATGGCCCAGTCCATGGTCTTGCCGTAGGCATTCTTGATGATGTGATCGCTGGAAGGGATCTCGGTGATGATGCCTTTTACCCCACACTCCTTGGCGAGCTTGACGTCCGCCGGCATGCAGCGCGCGAAAGAGAAAATCTCGGAGGATAGTCCCAAAGCCACGATGTCCTTGATCGCGGCTTCGTCCTCGGCAGAAACAGCCGGCATGCCGGCTTCGATCCGGTGAACACCGGCTTCAGCCAGCTTCTTGGCGATGGCCACCTTTTCCTGCCGGCGAAAGACGATTCCCGTCTGCTGTTCGCCGTCCCGGAGAGTGACATCGTGAATGCGGATTTGCGAGGGGAAATTCAGCGTTTGCTGAACCTCGGGGGCGAAATTCCAGGGGCTGGCGAACCAGCGGTCAGTTTTCCACGGTGAACTCATGGTCGATTCTCCTTTGCGAGTGCAGAAGTTGCGGGTTATGCAGTAGGGATGGAAGCCGGGATGAACGCCAGTGAAGCGGTTTCGGGACCCGCTGGCAGCCTCAAAATTCCGATAGTCACATACCCGCTTTGATAAGCTTGGCAACAAGCCGTTGCTTAATCTAGGACCTAGCCCGCGAGGCTGTCAAGACGATTCTGGTCCCGGCATCTCCGATCGCCATGACTTCCAGAAGGAACTCTTCCTGCGCTGATCGCATTGCCCTTTCGCTGGAATCCCACGTCCAGCCATATCATCTCTTCAGCTCATTGCGCGGGACTTGCTTCGTTTGGAGGTATGGAGTCTGGAACGTTCCGTCCCCGCCGGCCTCGAGATTCGCCAGGGTGAGTCTCTCATCGGGTCTTCGGCGTCACTCGAAACTCTGAGGTACTTTACTTCTCAGCGCGCCCGCCTGCTCATTTGGGGCAACGCCATTCCGGGCGCCATCCGACAATGGCGCTTGTCGGACCTGACGTCGTGTAGGCTGGCAAGTATCATGCAACTGTAATGGATGTTCTTGGAGTCTAACCGCTACGTCGCTTGAGGTTTCAGGATTGGTCGGGTAGTCTCAAGGTTGTACACCTATAGCCGACGAAATGAGCGAGGTCGCTTCAATGCAAAGCAAGATATCAGTGGGTTTATTGGCGGGGTGTTTCCTCTTCATTGGTGGTACGGCCTGGGCCACGACGGTTGAGCGCCTCTCGCTGGAGGAATTGGTTCAAAAGTCGAATCGGATCGTTCAGGGTCAGTGCCTGTCCACCGAGAGCCGATGGACTGCGGACCACCGATTGGTTCTTACCCGCTCTCGTTTCGCCGTGACGGAGGATCTCAAAGGCAAATCCGGAGGATTCATCACAGTCATTACCGTCGGTGGCACGGTGGATAACATCACCCAGACGGTGTCCGGCATGCCGGAGTTTCGAACCCATGAGGAGGTTGTTCTCTTCCTGGAACCTGCAAAGAGTGGCGGCTGGCAGCCACTAGGTCTGGCTCAGGGAAAGTACCGAATCGTCAGGGACAGTCAGAGTGGGCAGGACGAGGTGATCCAATCTCTTGGCGGCCTGACTCTCTATGACCCGAGCAGACGTGCCATCTCTACCGATTCAAGCCTGCGCCGAGCCCCTCTTTCAGCATTCAAAGAGGAAATCAAGAGGCTTCTGGTCAAGTGATCTGTATGAGGACGAGCTTCCGTCGGCCGGCACTTCTCGGCCTGGCACTTTTGACCGTGCTGGGGGGCACTACCCAGGGCTTTGTTAAGAGCCGCGGCAAATGGCAGGTCTGGCCGGTTCCCTACCGCATTCATTTGGGCGGGCTTCCAGCAGTGGGTAACGGCAGCGAGTTCAGCGCGATCCAGCGGGCTTTTCAGACTTGGGAAGATATTCCGACCTCAGCCATTGCGTTCAGTTACCAGGGCACCACCGAAACGGCAAACGGCGGCAATGATGGAACCAACGTTATCTCGTTTCAAGATTCCAGCTTCAGTTTTGGATCGGGCACCATTGCCGTGACTCTCTCCACCTTTGCGCCCGATCGGTTCTTCGATGTGGATATCCTGTTCAACCCCGCTCTGCCTTTCGCGACGGATGGAAGCAGCACGGCTTTCGACATTCAGGCCATTGCCACCCACGAAATAGGACACTTCCTGGGACTGGACCACACGGCCATCGTGTCGGCGGTGATGAATCCCACCGGAAGTCGCGGTGCCCTCTTTCCCAGAAAGCTCACGGGTGACGACATTCTTGGCGCTGCGGTCCTCTACCCCGAATCGAGTTTCCTGTCCTCAACGGGGCGCTTGAGCGGAAAGATCTCCAACGCTGGAGTGGATGTTTTCGGCGCGCACGTGGTTGTTCTGGATGCCCAGGGGCGTCCGGTCGTGTCGGCCCTGTCGACTCTGGATGGCACTTACGAGTTTTCCGGACTTCCTCCAGGAACCTATTCGCTTTACGCCGAACCGCTGGATGGTCCCGTCACCGAGGCCAGCATCGGGGGTATTTTCGATTCTAGAGTGGCCACCAACTTTGCGCCCACATTTCTGGGCGATACCCGCGATTTGAACATGAGGCTGACCGTAACGGTCTCTGCCGGAAACGAACTGCGTAACTTGAATATCCACGTGCTGCCCTCTCCCGCCGCTGCCTTTGACCTGGTCAGTCCCAGTCTGGGCAGCCGGATCGCACAAGGACAGGCCACCTCCGTTGCGGTGCGGGGTGCTGGAGTGGCTTCAGGAACCACGTTCTCGGTCCTGGGTAACGACGTTGGGTTGTCTTCGCCTACCTTCTCAGGAGTTGAAACGGCCCGAACTGAAGCCACGGTTGCCTCTGGTGCAGCGACCGGACCCAGAACCCTTTTTGCACACAAGCAGGGTGGTCTGGCCACTCTTAGCGGCGGAGTTGTTGTCACCGGACCTCCGCCGACGATTGGCTCCATCGCACCCAATTCCGGCCTCAGTGAGGGAGGGACGCGCGTTACGGTGAGGGGCAGCGGCTTCGTGGCCGGGACCGAGGTAAGTATCGGCGGTGTCTCTCTGACGGACGTCTTGCTTCTCGACAGCACGACTCTCCAGGGGACCACTCCCCCGAACAAGGCGGGCGGGCTCAACGTATTGGCTGTAAACCCGGATGGTACTAGCGCGATTTTGGTGGGAGGTTTTGTTTCGCAATCGCTCCCGCCTACACTGCTGGCGATTGTGCCCGACTCCGGACCTCCCACAACCGTGGTTCTATTGCAAGGGACTCACTTTGACCTCAGCGTCGCCAACAATCGGGTGTTCTTCAATGGCGTGGAGGGACGGGTCATCAAAGCTTCCTCTTCAGAACTCACCGTGGTGGTTCCGGTGGGTGCGGCAACCGGTCCTGTTCGCGTGGTCGTTGCCGGCCAGGAGGTTGTGGGACCGATCTTCACGGTGACCGCCAGCCTGAATCTGGCTGAACCCCAGTTTCAATACATCGATGCTTCTGACACGGCAGGGGGATCCGTGCTTACGTTCACCGATGGCGTTGATCCTCGGGACGACTCAACTGTCCCGACAAGCCTTCCATTTGACTTCACTTTTTTCAGCTCCACCTTTTTGAGCGGATCCGTTATTTCAGTGGCGACGAATGGTTGGATCTCCTTGAGCAGTGCGGTCCCGTTTGCCGAGTTTCAAAACGGACCATTACCCGGCACCATGGTGCCTCGAGAAGGTGCAGCCGGAGGCACCGTCGGAGCCCTGCCAGCCAATCTGGTGGCACCTTTTTTTGACGACCTCATTCTCTCAAGAGCCGATAGCGTCGTGTTTCAGCGGGTGACCGGGACACGCCCCAACCGGCGCTTGGTCATCGAGTGGAGAAACTTGAGGATTCTGGACCAGGATGGCGCCGAGATTCCCAACTCCCGGCTGTCGTTTCAAATCATTCTGTTCGAGGGCAGCAACGACATCGCGTTCCAGTATCTGGATCTGCAGGGCAACCGCTCGCGTGGGCAGAGTGCGACCATCGGCATTCAGGATGCAAGCAGGAGCCGGGCTGTTCAATTCAGCTACAATCAGGCTCGATTGGCCCCAGGAAAGGCGATTGTCTTTCACTTTGACCCGCAAAGTGGTGAGTACCAATTGGAGGCCAGCCCGAACCGATACCACGCTCCCTTCGTCATCGACACCCCAATCTTCCGAACCAACCTTGGAGTGATAAACGTGTCGGCCGAGGCCCAGGTGGCCACCATCGCACTTCATGACGATTCGGGCCAGATCCTGGCGACGCGACGCACGACGGTTCCTCCCAATGGTTTGACGCAGCTGAACAATGTCATACGCTCCGTCCGCGGGCTCGACCCTGGCCGGATCAGCGAATCCTTTGGTTCACTCACTGTCAGCTCTCCCCAAGACCTGGTGTTGTTTTCCAGCCAGATCGACAACCGCTCCAACGACCCCGGCTTGCAGGTAGGGCTCCAGGTTGGCGCAGCAACGCTCCTGATACCCTCAACGACCTCGGTAAATCAGTTTCGTTCCTCGCTGATCGTCCGAAACGCAGAGGATAGAGATGCCAGAGTGGTTCTGAGGCAACGCGACCAGTTCGGCGCGGTCCTGACAGAGCAGGCAATCACCATCTCGTCCAACGGGTTCTTTCAGACTGAGAACCTGCATGCTTTTCTCGGTCTCAGCGGCGTATTTGGTCCCCTGGAGATCACAGCCGCTAATGAGGAGCGGTTGGTGGCGACCTCCAGGGTTTATACCGAGAGCTCCGCAACAAGTGGCTTCTTCGAAGCCTTCGACGTCAACTTGGCGGCTTTTACCGGGGTCATTCCAGTGAGCTTGGATAACGTGGATTTTCGCACCAACCTCGGGATCAACAACCTAGGTGATGGTGCAGCCACGGTACAGATCGAGCTGATCGATGCCACAGGCACCACGCTGGCCACTCGAGAAGTGCAGGTTCCGCCCCGTGGGCTTCTTCAGATCGACCAAGTCAACCGTTTTCTGCTGGGACAGACCGTTCTGACCAACACCTTGGCCCACATTCGCCTCCGCGGGGACCAGCTCATCCATGCGTTCAGCTCGGTGATAAACAACAGGGGAGACGATCCGGGATTGGCGCAAAGCCTGGTGGAAGGATCCAATCGCTTGCTGATTCCATCGGTAACCAACGTAAACCAGTTTCGTTCGACGCTGACGTTGGTGAATCTCAGTGACAGTCTGAGTGCCTCTGTTCGGCTGACTGCATGGGATGTTGAAGGCCGTCCCCTGGCACAAAGCAGCCAAATCAGCATCCCGCCTAACGGTCTGTATGATACGAGAGACGTTCTTTCCAGCCTCGGGGTAACCGGCCAGTACGGGCCTCTTGAGATTCTCTCTCTCAACGGCGTGACTCTCGCGGCCGTTTCCCGCGTGTACAGCATCAACGACGATACCAGTGGGTTCTTTATCGGCCAGCTCCCGTGATGGGACGCGGTAACTCACCGGTACCCCCCTGCCTTGGGCAACTGGTCGGAAAGCTAAATCACCGGCTTAGCGTGAAATTCACCGTGATCTGGGTGAGTACTTCGACCGGCTGACCGTTCAGCAGCGTAGGGCGGTATCGCCACAGACGTACCGCCTCGATGGCGGCGCCAACGAGCAGCGGATGGCCGCTGAGTAGCTTCACTTCGGTCACCTGGCCGTCCTTACCAATGATGGCCTCCAGGATGACTCGGCCTTCGATCCTGGCCTCTCGGGCGAGGAGAGGGTAGGTTGGTTTGACGTGACGAATGAGATCAGCTGGCCGAACATCGCCTCCAGGTGTTATCCGAATGGTTGCAGCCGTTGCAGCGGGAATGGGCGGCGGCAACGGAGTGGAGGATTCCTGTATGGCCCACGGCACCCCTCCAGGAGTTCCATTTCGTAGGACTCCTTGTCCTGCCCACGCTAAACCCCACTTGGCCTGGGAAACGGGCCCCTGTGGAGCCTCAAGATCCTGAACCATTGTGATCCGGGCAGGGACCGTTATCGGTGAAGGCGAGTCGTGGGGTCGGAACGGTAGCTGGGAGCGCACCGGCTTGGATCCGGCGCCTCGCGCGGGGCCAGGTGCCGGAGACGGACTTCCCGGGAAGGTCAAAACCGTAAACACTGCCGGTCGTTGGCCGGCCATGGTAGGGGGAAACATCGTGGGCAGAAGCGCCACTGCCAAAACCACTGTTGTGTGACCCAAAATCGAAATGGAGATTGCCAGCGGCTTTCGAGCCCTCCTGCGGGTTCCTTCCGACTCAATGAGGCTGGTAAACATCCGGACACCTCCGTACCAGGTTGATGGTCTGCTTCGGTGTCCACCGGTGAATCATCGAGCGCTTGTCAGGATTAGACACCGACCCTACGAAGAAGTTCCAGGCGCTGATCGTTCAGCGACGTTCCGGGATTCTTGGACGATTGCAGCACTCCTGCACCATTCCAGCCGGACTTCTGCTCTGATCGGTCCCAATCCCAGTTCCCGTCGGGTCACTTCTCCGGCAAGGCGTCGGCTCGTTGTAGAATGAACTGAGTTCTCGCCTGTCGAGGCTGCAATCGAAGGGAATTGATACCCCCTCATGCGCGTCAGCTACTCTCCCAACTACTTCGTTTCTCTGCCTGCAGGGCATCGTTTTCCCATGGCTAAGTTCCCTCTTCTTCACGGGATTCTTCTGCGGGAAGGGATCATCTCGCGATGGGATGTGGTTGAGCCTCAGGAAACAGGGTGGGGCGACCTCAGACGAGTTCATGAAGAGCAATACCTGACCCGGCTGGCTGGGGGAACACTGACCGTATCGGCCATCCGGCGGCTAGGGCTTCCCTGGTCGGCGGCGTTGGTCCGGCGCTCCAGGCTGGCTGTGCAGGGAACCGTCAATGCTGCGTTTATGGCCTTGGAGGACGGGATAGCCGGAAACCTCGCAGGTGGAACACACCATGCCTTCGGGGGACACGGCGAAGGTTTTTGTGTGTTGAATGATGTCGCTGTCGCCATACAGGTTTTGAAGAGTAGCGGATGGATTCGTCGATGCCTGGTCGTTGACCTGGACGTTCATCAGGGCAACGGCACAGCCCACATCTTTCGGCAAGATCCCTCAGTGTTCACGTTTTCGATGCATGGCGAACGGAACTATCCTTTTCGAAAGGTTCCGTCCTCGCTGGATGTCGCGTTGCCCGATGAGACATCAGACCACGGCTACTTGAGGTTGCTGGAAGCCTATTTGCCGGAAATCACGCTTCGAGCGAACCCTGACCTGGTGTTCTATCTGGCTGGAATCGACCCCGTTCAGGGAGACCGCTTTGGCCGGCTGGCGCTGACACGGGAGGGGATTCGGAAGCGGGAGGAGATCGTTCTGCGGTTCTTCTCGCGCAAAGCCATCCCGCTGGCGATTGTGATCTCAGGGGGGTATGCCAAAACGCCGGAGGAGACGGCGGATCTCCATGCGACGGTCTATCGCGAAGCAGCTCGAATCTACGCCTAAGGATTTGCCAAGTCAAAACCGGTTGCCGGCGATTCCGGACAGCTCGAATCGATGAGAATCCTGATTGCAGGTTGTGGTTACGTGGGGACCGCACTCGCAGAGCTTCTCTGCACGGCCGGCCATGAAGTGTGGGCCTTGCGAAGGACCTCTCAGGCCTCTTCCGGACGAGTGTGCTGGCTGCGGGCAGATCTTACCCAATCCCACAGCCTGACTGCGCTACCCGGCCACCTCGACTACGTGTTCTACTTGGCAGCTGCAGACAACCCATCGGATGAGGCCTATGAGGCCATCTACGTTCGGGGGTTAAAGAACCTGATCGATGCCCTCGTGGCTCAGCGGCAACCTCTCCGAAGACTGTTCTTTACTTCCAGCACGGCGGTCTACGGCCAAAGCGAGGGGGCGTGGGTTGACGAGAGCTCGCCAGCCGATTCTCGCCACTTTACAGGGCAAAGAATTTTGCAGGCGGAATCGGTTTTGCGTGTGGGCCCTTTTGCACACACTGCCGTAAGGTTGGGGGGGATATACGGCCCCGGCCGCGATCGTCTGCTGCGGTGGGTAAGGAGTGGTAGCGCGGTCTGTGCCGAGGGGCCGGCTGTCTACACCAATCGGATCCACCGCGACGACTGCGCAGGGGTCCTGGCCCACCTCATGCTGCTTGACCAGCCGGAGTCTCTTTACCTTGGAGTGGATAAGGAACCGGTGGAAAAATGCGTCGTGCTCACCTGGCTTTGCGACCAGCTTGGGATGCCACGCCCGTTGACGGTCGAGATCTCAACCGAGCCGTCAGACCGCACGGCAAGCAACAAACGCTGCTCCAACCGCCGTCTCCTCTCCACCGGCTACCGATTCCGTTATCCAACGTTCCGCGAAGGCTATGCGGCAATGCTGAGCGAGGAGCAAGGATCGCCGCCGTAAGCAACCGTCCTGATCCTTCTCTTCTCCAGGGCGCTGTCTTAGGCCGAAGCTTGTCTCAGCAGGCTGTGTTGATTGATGAAAGAGATGGAGAATGCATTGAAAAGGTCAGGCCGGTCGACGTTGCAGACGTGTCCACAGTCCTCCAAGACCTTAAGCATTGAGTGGCGGTGCCTGGCGACCAGGTTTCTGACGGGAGGAAGGAAAATGTAGTCTTCCTCGCCCATCAGGTACAGCGTCGGAACGGGGATTTCCTTTTCCTCGAAGTACCTGAGTAGAGGGTTTACTTCATGCGTTAGCTTGAACCAACGCAGGAACTCTTTCTGGCACAGCTTCCTGGCTTCGTTGACGAAGAGCAACCGCGACCGCTGATGGCGCTTCTTGGGCATGATGATCCAAGCGAAGAGCTTGTAGAGCCACATGAAGGGTACCAGGCGTTTGAGGCAGTTGCCTGCCAAAACCAAGAACTTAGAGCGCAGATTCAAGCGCATCACGGCGCCGCCCATTACCATCGAACGAACCCGCTGCGGAGCGATTTCGCCAATTGTCCGGATGATGATCGTGCCGAGCGACACCCCAACGAAATGGGCCATCTCGATTCTCAGGTGGTCCAGTACTTCCAGAATTTCCTGGCTGATCTCCTTGAAGGTGTAACGCTGACTTTTCAGAGCTGCAGCTGGATTTTGGGACTTTCCGTGACCGCGGAGATCGACTAACAGCACGTTGAAGTGCCGTTTGAACTCGCGAATTTGGGCAAACCAGATACTGGAGCTACCCCCTGCGCCGTGGACGAAGACCACCCAGTCCCGATCGGAACCGCGATGATGGGTTTTGTAGTGCAACATGTGCTTTCAGCACCTCACCCCAGCCGGGGGATTCGAAACACCTTATCGTACACTGAAGGCACGGGGTTAGAAATTAAAAATCCACGTTCGATTTCCGGCGTCCGTCGGGTATGGGCCGGCCCCCGAAAGACGGCATTCAGGAAGAGCAAATTGAGACCTTCCATGTAGGCCCGAAAAGTCGGGTCCGCCGTAAAGGCAATCACCATGCCTCTCCCCTGGGGCTGCACGATGACAAAGGGCTTGAAGGCCAGTTGCTTGCGGTTCTCTTCCCAGAGATGCCCACTCGCGACGAGTTCCGCAGCCGACTCAAAGAAGGCTGCATTAGTTCCTTTATCCAGTTTGATTGGGCTGAAGATGGCCTGACCCATCAGAAGCACATTCACCGTTTGGGGCACTCCTGCGGTTACCCAGTGGTCCTCATCGATCCTCGCCCGCAAGAGCGCCCCAGGCACCTTATCCGGCAGCTCGGCGTCCGCCTGAATCGCACTTTGCAGGTCCTCCGTTGACTTCAAAATCTTGCCAGCGACCCGGTCGGGCCCTGCGGCAGCTTCTTTTGTTTCGGGGCCGGAAACGACCTTTGAGCCACCCTTGCTTTCGGTTGCTCCCCGGTCCGGCTGATCCGGCTGCGCCACGTTCTCCTGAGAGACGGATAGAAGGCCGGTCTTGGCCTCAGCTAGGAACGACACGGCACCAGCCAGACCGATCAAGGTTCCCCCGGCAGTTACCCACTCCTTGAGGCGGCGGATCCCTTCCGTCCCCAAGGCGGTCCGATAGCCCTCCGAAGTCAAGGCATTGGGCAGGATGAGCACCTGAAACCGGCTCAGGTCGGCGCGCGCCAGCTGCGGGGTGCGAATCGGAGTCACAGGGTAACCAAACTGACGCTCCAGCACAAAGCGTGTTGAGCCAGCCGAGTAAGCTTGGGTGGGCGTATCCCAAGCCAGAGCAACCGAAGGCTTGGGAATCAAAACCACATGGCGGCTGCCGAAGTTCACACCTTCCTCGACCCATGCCGTATTGGTCGAGAGCACTTCCGCTCCTGACGCCTCTGCCAGTCGCTGCAGACGGTCATGAAGATCCGTCGGGTTGTCCGCCACCTTATAGATGAGTGTACCCGCCGGGAACCGACGTCCCGATTGAGTGAACGCTTTGTCAGTGCTGAACACTCTCAGATCCGCACGCAAGCTGGCCGTCAGGAGGCGGCCCGCCGCGTCGGTTCCCCAGGGAACCAGATAAGCCAGTGTCGCCTTTTGGGAGGGCCCCGTCCCTCTCGGCATGAATGTGGGGTTGGCGGGACTGGTAGCGACTGATGGAACCTCTTTTGTCGCCAGTGCCTCCACGTTGTAGAGCAGCGGAAGGGACCAGGCTGTCACGTCGTAAATCTCATCCGGAAGCTTCTTTTTGCGGCGGCGCTCCTGTTCCTTCAGGAACGCCTCATCGATCGGTACCTGGGGGTCCAATAAGGTTCTGACCAATCGCTTTGACGGCTGCGACAAGGGGATCACGTAGCTTCCCTTTGGGATGTCCTGGCCACCGATTCTAAAAGCAGTGTCAGCTTCGAGAATCTCAACGCCCTGAGCAGCCAGGACAGCCGCCAGCTTGTCGACGGCAGCCGTGTTACCACGCCGGGAGAGCACGTAAGTCCGTATGGCTTCGGTCTGTCCTTCCTGAACGGCACTCTTGCGGTAGCTGTAAAAGTCCTGCAGCAACTTTTTGCGGTTGGCCGCGACGGCCTGAGCTGTGGCCAGACATGCTACAAAGTGATGTTGGACCGACTCTCGGAAACGGAGAACGGAACCATCCTTGCGCTGGACGACCAGTCCCCGCACCGATGCTTGTTCATAGGTCATGGAAATACTGCCGTAGTACGAAGGCCAACTGTCTCCATAACCGGGGTAAAAACCGTCGTAAACCTCACGGGTAAAATAGTCAAATCTGAACCGATCGAACCAGAGGGCGTTGGCCCTGCCGAAGAGTTCAAGACTCTCCCGTTGTACCTTGGTCTGATGCGGGTTGTGGGGGGCAGCTCCTGGAGCGAAATAGTAGGTGGCATCGGATCCCATTTCGTGCAGATCGACAAAAACCAGGGGATACCACTCCAGCATCGCTTTGATACGTCCCCGGGTCTCGGGTTGAGTTAAGGCAAACCAGTCCCGATTCATGTCGAAAAAGTAATGGTTCGTTCGTCCGGCGGGCCAAGGTTCGTTGTGCTCGGCTGCTTCAGGATGACCGACGGGTTCGAGCCCCAACGCCGTCTCGAAGGCATGCACAAATCGAGAGCGCCCATCGGGATTCTGGAGAGGATCGATGAGGACGATGACTTTCGTCAGGATCTCTTCGACTATCGGATCCTCACGGGCTGCGAGCAAGTGATATGCCGTCAGGAGCGCAGCATCCGGAGAGGAAATCTCATTGCCGTGCACCCCATAGCCGAACCATACCGTTGCCGGCAACTCCTCAATCAGCGCCCCAGCGAGAGAGTCACCAGTCTTTCTGGGATCCGCAAGCTGCTGGATCCGCGACCGAATAGCGCTCAGTTGCCTCAGATTGGATTCTGATCCTAAGGCTGCGTAGACCAGCTTTCTGTTTTCCCAAGTCCGCCCATACTCGACTATTTTCATTCGGTCCGGCGCCGACGCCTGCAGGGCTTCCAGGTATCTGAGGATTCCGTCCGGCGGAGTGATCTGGTCGCCCACTCGATAGCCGAGCACCATTTCGATCGTGGGAATCGAGGGGTCGTACCGAGTACCAGGCCAAAATTCAGCGGTATCCTGAGCCAGAGACCGGGCGCTAACTGAGAGGGTCAGAGCACTCAGCAACCAACAGGAGATACGGCATTGTTTCCAGATCATCAGAACCTCGAAGTTTCTACAGTGGGGCGATGGAGCGGCGATGGTTGCTACTCAATCTGCGCTAACGGTAAATCCAGCGCCTGCTTCTGATTCTTTGGCGGCTCGGCCTGCGTCATTTGATGGAATCGTCGACCTGCGGCCACCGCGATCACAATCCACGTAACCGTGATGGCCAGGGTGACGGGGCTAAGCCAGCGCACTCCGACCAGAATGAATGCGGCTGCCAGAACAGTGGCCGCCCCTTTGGCCAGTCGCTGAACGAACATGTTGGTAAAGGCTCTGGCCTTGTACTGGGCCTCGCTGGAGGTCGGAACAAAAAGCATCTCACGGGAAGTCTGGTTGATCGAATAATTCAGCCCGTTGTCAGAGACAATCAGCAAGCTGCCCATGAGCAGGCTGGGTTCCAGCCAGAACCCGCTGCTGGAAAGACTGATGGCTGCCGGCAATACAATCAGCCCGGCCCCAGGGCCGGAGCGCTGAACCAGAAACGTAGTCAGGATGAGCTGGGTACCCAATGCTAGAACGTTCGTAATCAAATACAGGTTACCCAGGTAGGCTTGAGTGTTTCGTCCGCCCGCAACGGCCCGGGCCAACACCGCTGAAAACTGAAAGTCCATGATTTGTGAACAGAATTCGTACAAAGCTAAAATGAGCACGATAGAAAATAGATACTTCGATTTCATTGCCATCCGAGCGCCATCCAGAGCTGAGAGAAACCGAATTTTCTCGAGCCGAAACGGAGTTCCTCGATAGGCCATGGGAGCGTCTGGTCTACGTGCTAATCGGTCGACCTGCCAGGTCAGCAACAGAATCAGTCCGGTAAAGACCAGGCAGAGTAGAATCAGCGGACGTGAGCTGTAACTCTGAACAGTGGCCGAAACCAGCGACGACCCGACAATACCGCCCAGAAGTCCGCCTGCACCGATGAATCCGTACAGCCGAGCTGATTGTTCAGAAGTGGAAATCTCGTTCAGGAAGGCCCAGAAAGTTGCCACCCAGACCGTGCTCCAGAGGTCGCCGTAAATGTAGAAGGCATAGTTTACGGCTCCTGGAGGTGTGTCACTCAGAATCACAAAGAAAAGCAATAACGTCAGGAAAAAGAATCCACACAGAAATCGGACGAGTCTCCGTCCGCCCAACCAGTTGTAAAGGTACGTAAACCCGATCATCGCTCCAAAAGCCACGTCGATGTTGATCCCCTTGGCGATCAACTCCTGTTCCGCGCCGAAGTGAGCAACGAACAACCCCTTTTTGAGGGGCTTCAGAATTTGAAATACCGCGATAATAGAGAAGAAAAATCCAAACATCAGTAGCGAAGGTGGGAATTCACCTGAGCGGATATCGAAGAGTTTCGGTGTTTTGGCCATCACCTTGAACTGACTGTCACGCGATTCTTGCCGGCTGGTCAGTGTAGCACTGCGGAATCCCTGATTGGAAGTTGGAGCCTGGGTGGCGAGCCCGATGGGGTCGATTCACGCTGGACCGGCAAAGACAGTCCGGTGGAAGGCGAGAAAGGTCGGCCAATCATCGACGCTTTGAGGGAGCTATAGCCTCCAGAAGTCGGCGAGATCAATTAGCACTACCCTCGTCGGTTCCAAGCCGCTATCGCGTGGCGTTTCGACACCGCTAGGGCGATTCCTCCAAGCATCAAGGCGCTGGAGGTAATCAGGCGTGTCGAGACATGCTCCGAGAGAAACACAACTCCGCCGAACGCGGCGAGAACAGGCACTAAGAGTTGCACCAATGACGCTTGGGTCGTTGTCAGCTTCCCGAGGGCCTTGTACCAGAGAACATAGCCGACTCCCGAGGTTAATCCTCCGGAAATCAGCGCGAGCAAGACGCCCGACGGCTGCAGGTGAGCCGAGCGTAGTGCCATCAGGCTTGTAATGACTGCCAAGGGTGATGACCGAAGGAAATTACCGGCAGTCATGGCGACTGGAGACGAAACCCCCTTGCCGCGAATGGAGTACACTCCCCAGGCGGCCCCAGAGGCGCCCATCAGGACTGCCCCAAGCGGGTCGGGGGCGGAAAGTCCAGGCAGGACGAGGTAGACCAGACCACCAACAGCCGCAACCGCACCGAGCCATTGGATGGGGCTCAGATTCTCCCCCGAGTTCAGCGCCGCGGCCATCATCGTCACTTGGACCGACCCGAAGAGAATGAGTGCCCCCATTCCTGTCGCAAGCGACAGGTAGGCGAGGGAAAACGAAACGGCGTAGGTAAACAGCGCGATCCCTGAAACCCACGAACCTTTGCTATCGTTGGAAGCTGCTGGCTGTGGGATGACCTGAGAAGCGAAAAGCAGGACCCCTGCGCCACTGACGAGACGGAGAGCGGTAAACGAAAGGGGGTCGATCAGATCTCCCCGCAGCGCCATCCGACACAACAGTGAATTGGAGGCAAAGGCAATCAAGGTTAATGCAGTGAGAGCGATGCCGGTCATCGATCACTCGTGCGACGGCGGCAACGGCACTGTGTAGCAGAGCGCCTTCCCCTCGATCGCGACCGTACCGTCATCCCTGGTGACTGATGTTTTCAGCTCAGTGATTGGCTTGTCGCTGCGTACCTTGATCACCTCAACAGTCCCGGTGATCTTGTCTCCAGGCCTCACTGGTGCTTTGAAGTTCCAGTCTACGTGCAGGAATACAGTGCCAGGACCGGGGAGTTTTTCGGCCACCACGGCATTTAGAACAGCGCTGGTTATTCCTCCCTGCACAATGATGCTGCCAAATTTTGTTTGCCTCGCGAGTTCCTCGTCGTAGTGAAGCGGGTTGCGGTCACCTGATATGGCTGTGAACATTTCAATGTCCTGCTTCGTTACCTCACGTGTCAACTCCGCCACTTGCCCCACCTCCGGTGGCCCTGCTGGCCAAACTGTATTCGCATTTGTCATGAGGGTCCTTTCTTGTTGTCCATTCCCGGTGGTCATCGACGAAGCCCCACCTCGCACAAGCAGGCGAACCTTACGGCCCACTAAAGCTCTTCCCGTTTCGAGCCGCACGCCGACAGATATTTCGGCTTCGAGCTAGGGAATAGAGCCCAAGGTGGGCTCTCGGAGGGTGCGGCACCCTCGTGGATTCAATCGCCGAAGATGGCGTTGGTAACCAGCCCATTGCCCCTGTCTTGGGCTCACACTGCGCAAACGAGAGCGCTCGAGGAGTGAGATGTTACTCCATCCACACCCACGCACCTTCACGTTCCCTGAGTAATTTGATCTGCAATCACGACACGCTCTGGGGCGAGGTTGCTTCGAACAGTTTCTCCTATTGGATTCGATAGATCTTGCCTTGATGCCTAATGAGGCACTCTTCGCCCATATTGAGAACGGCTCGGTAGGCGGCAAGAGGCCGAACTCGGTCATTGAAATCGGGTGCGTCTCGACGAACTACCACCACCACCACCTTCTCTCGAGGATTGATTGAAGTGTCTGTCCAAACTCCGTCGCGTTGCTCAAACACCTTCCCCGCTACCGTCATCTGGCGTGGTGCTGTCTGCCTTTGGGCCTTGGACTCCCCGGCTACCCCAGCCGACTTTGACAAAGACAGGCGACGCCTAACCCCCTGGGCCTGATCATCCTTGAAGTCGGATACGGGTTCCCGATTTGAGGTTGGACCGGCCTTGTCGATTACGGCAATTTCATCGGTTGCCACGTGGTCCCTACCGCGAAGCTCTTGCTTAGCTGAATCCGCGTCTGCACGGAAATCAGCACCTTTTGCCTTGGCAGTCTCCGTTTCGGTCACGGGACCGGAGGAAGCTTCCTCTCGGCTTAAAGGGACATTCATTCGCTTGTTGTCAGCGGATTCGTTGAGGGCTGACGATACCAGCGCTCCAGTGGCGGCAGGCTCGGCTGCCACTGGCGGAGAAGCGGGTTTTGGTTCCAGCGTGCTAGTGGTGTTGGCAGTCCCGGAGTCATCCTCTTTGGTTTGCCGACTCTCCCTGTGAAGTGGTTCCTTAAAGCGGCCTGTGCCCTGGAGAGGAGGACCAGAGCCAGGGGCACGTTGGGGGCTTAGCTGCCCGCCTGAGGTCATTGGCGTTTTGGAAGGCAATTCGGATTTCTCTGATTCAACCGACCTTACCTCGCCTTCAGCCGGCGAGGCAGCATCCAGCATGGCAGCAAACTCTTCCCTTTGGTCGCGTCGCTGCTCGAGAACCTTGTAGCCGATCACTCCACTCACGACACCGACTAGCAGAAGCGCCAGAGCCGGTTTGAGGTGCCACCATTCCCATCGGCCAAGGATGTTACGCCACCCTGAGAAACTTACGGCAGGCTTGGTCTGGCCCAGAACCACCGAATCACTGGCACTCGATTTCAGAACCAATGACAGTTCTTCCTGACATCGAGAACAGGCTGCAAGGTGATGCTCCAGCTTCTGACGTGCAGCGGGGGCCAGGATACCCTCGAGGTAGGCCGTCACCTGGTTCTCGTCCGGGCAGGAGCCTTCCAGGGTGAGACTGCTCCGATTGCGCAGGCTCCGTTTCACAAGATCCCGAAAGACATTTTGGTCATTGCCAGACATAGCTTTCCTCATCCGATAGACGACCTTGGGGGGCATTCTTGCATCATTTTGGGGCGTTGAGTCATGGCACTCACTCGCGCAACATGGTACTGAGGTCGACCTCGGAGTGGGCGTAGGCCAAATGAATAACGTGGCTGACTTCCGAAGGCTTCACTCCCCAAGCTGTACGCAACTGTTTCTCAACATCCTTGCGAAGTTGGCTGTTGAGCCTTTGAATCAAACGACTCACTGTTGATTCGTGAACCTGCAACATCCGCCCAATCTCTTTGAGGTTTACGTTTTGAAGGTAGTACATCTTGAGCACAAGCCTTTCCTGAACAGTCAACCGCTCAAATGCCTGATTCAAACTCTGTTCGAACCAGAGAGAGGCGGTCTTGGCATCTGCTTCAGGGGGCGTCTGGGCAGCAGAGCGACGAGAGATCCCAGAGGAAACGCCAGCTGAGGAGTCCTCCAGGGGAACCTTCCGGGCTTGGTCACGGAGGATGTCAATAGTCCTGCGCGAGACGACAACTCTCAACCACCCTTCCAGAGAGCCAGATCCGTTGTATTGGGAAATCTTGCTCGGCCCACCTCGACTCAGGTTAGCCGGCAGGAAGAGCTCAGACAGCAGAGACTCGGCGATCTCCCTGCCGACGGAGTAGCTGGGAGCCACGGAATGCGCTATTTTCTCGATGGGCCTTTTGTAGCGTTCCTGAAAGATATCCCAGGCTGTGCCGTTCCCTTCGGCGCAGGCAGTGGTCAAGAAGAGTTCATTCCATTTCAGTCGGGAGAGTAAATCACCGAGGAACGCTTTAGTCTCGCTCTCCGAGGAACAGTTTCCGCCTGCGATGGTGTCGCCCATGGCCTTTACGACCCGCTGGCAGTAGCTCTCGAGAGTGAGCAGAACGCCCGGATACTCCTGCTGTGCCTCCCCAAAGCGCTTGCTCGCTTCAGTCTGCACCAGCCTCGCTAGCTCGGGCGGAAGTCCGGCCATCTCCCCTGGTCTCACGGAAACCCTTGGCTCGGCAGGCGGATCTTCCGACAAGGATGTGCTACAACTTGGGCAGGTCTCCGTTTCGAAAGGACCAGCCTGGTTACAGGATGGGCAGAATGCAGGCAGGCTCATGACAATAGTCTACTCGAATTCTGCGGAGGCGTTTCTGAGAAGCTTATCGGTCGGGCGGCATCTGGGGAATCTGAAAAACATCAGCACGATGAGGCAAAGCCAGTGGGCAGACAGGAAGGGCGCACGGCGTAGCTGATGGAATTAAATGCCATTGCGGAAAACAGAGCGGGTGGGCACCACGTCGACGTGGCAAATCACCCTGCGCTTTCGAACTTGAAAGCTTCACGGCGGAAACAGAGATTGAGGATAATGGGCCATCGCTGTGTCTCCAAAGGAGTGCTTCAATGTCCAGTCAGCAGAGCCGTCACAGCTACCCCCTTGAAATTGAGATCAAGCTTAGAGTTCAAGATTTGAACCGCACCAGATTGACGATCCGAAGGCTGGGGTTTCAGGTCAGAGGCAGGCGTGCTTTCGAAGACAATATCATCCTCGACACAAGAGACGGGAACCTGGCCAAGGCCAGGTGTCTTCTCCGGGTTCGTCAGTTCAACCGCAACTGGACTTTGACCCTGAAGTCGCCGGTCCGTGGCAGGAGTCGGTACAAGGTGAGACAAGAACTGGAAACGACGCTGCAAGATGGGACGGTCTTGGTGGCAATTCTCAGGAGACTCGGGCTTGAGCAGGTTTTTAGGTACCAGAAGTACCGTACTATTTTCAAGCCAGGCCAGAAACCATTTAGGGGTGCAACCCTGACTCTTGACGAAACTCCGATCGGACCGTTCCTCGAGATTGAGGGGCCTTCGAGTGCAATTGACGCTGTTTCTTCGGCCCTTGGTTTCTCCCCGTCCGACTACATCCGCGAAAGCTACATTGAGCTCTTCCACAAACTGAAATCGTCCGATCGCCAGGACATGGTCTTCCGGCCCTAGCTGGGCCTGGAAAATCTACACTGCCGGTGCAATTTTTGTTCCGCATCAAGCTCCTCCAAGATTTGGGAGAACACCACTAACTCCTTTTCAATCAACGTGTTGAATTCCATCGTTCCGGTTGGCAGCAGGGTTGCAGTCGCAGGGGGAAAATGAATGCCTGGAGGCTCTGATCATGAAACATAACCCATCGATACGACGCTCGACCCTAGCCTTAATCATTGCTAGCGTGACGGTTTTCAGTGGTGTGCCGTCTGCTGAAGCCGGCTTGGGGAAACTGTGGCCCTTCGCCAGTAAGAAGCACGTCAAGCAACAGATTGACCCCGTCAGCGGCAGGGTCAGCGAACTCGAAGAGGTCAACAAGCAGCACGAGGCGATGATCAAGGATGTAGACCAGCGTGCCCAGGAGGGAATCAAGCAGGCAATGGCCACCGCCGAACAGGCCGATGCCAAAGCGATGCAAGCGGACCGAAAGGCTGTGGATGCTGGTACTGAAGCTCAGAAGGCCAATACCTCAGCCGTGGCTGCGGAATCGCGATTGGCGACCCGATTAAGCAACGTGGAAAACTATCAACTCGTCAAGACTCTGGAGGTAGTTTTCAAGTCCGGGCAGTTCTCGCTCGACCAAGAGTCGCAGACCCTGCTAGATGAGCTGGCTGGGGAATTGTCCGACTCCAAGGGATACATCCTGCAGATTCAGGGCTTCACAGACCCCAGTGGGTCGGAGCAGGTGAATCTCGAGTTGAGCCGAAAGCGTGCCGACAGCGTGGTTCGCTACCTTGCCGACCAGCATGAGATTCCGCTCTTTCGAATGCGAACCCTCGGAATGGGCGAAGCGAAAGCAAAGCAGGATGATGAGGGCCGAGTCAGCAGACGGCTGAGCCGGCGTGTGGAAATCAGCGTTCTGCGCAATGACGCGCCTGTGGTAGCAGCCCACGCCCAGCCCCGCCTTTGATCGCGCACCGGTTGTTGCGAGTGAGAACTCCACGAATGAGGAGGTTCAAGATGAAACGGATTGGCGTCGTGGTAGCAAGTGCCCTCCTGCTGATCCTATCCCCAGGCGTTTTCTCGGCAGCTGGCGGAAAGGGACAGGGAAAAGGCTCAGGGCATGGCCGGGGGAACGATTCGATCGATGTTCAGCGGGGTAACGGAAAAGGAAACCCGGACCGAGACTTTGGAACTGACCGAGCCCGTGAAGTGGGGAAGGGCAAGAAGAAAGGGCTCTACAAAGACGAGTACGATCTTGGTAGGGACCGGGATCGCGATACCAAGAAGGCTTCCAAGGCTAAAAATTCAAAAGAGAAAAAAGAAAAGAACAAAAGTAAGGAACGGGAAAAAGAGACTGATGGGGCCTAGAACGGATTAGACTGTGTTGCGCTGCGCAGAGGTCGAAGGGCCTCTGTGCGGCCCAGTTAGACCTCAGATCTCGCTCACCAGCGTTTCCAAGGCTTCCGCCACTCCCGCCTCGTTGTTGGTTCCGATCTCCTCAAAGCCACAGTTTCTCAGCTCTTCCACGCAGTTGGCTACGACGAACCCTCTTCCTGCAAATCGGAGCATTTCAAGATCGTTGTGGTTGTCACCAATGGCTGCCACCTCCGACCGGTCCAAGGCGTAAAGAGAGGCAAGATACTCAAGGGCCTTTCCTTTCGAACAGTTCCTTCTTAGAACATCAACAATGCCAAATCCTCGTTCGGGGTAGTAGGTCTTGGTGACCCGGATCAGCGGCTGCAGTGCAGACCCCGAAAGGCGCGCCTCCACTTGTTCCATGACGGAGAGCGGACCTCCAAACATGATCTGGATAAGACGGCTGTCGAGATGCGGCTCGAATGCCGATGACTCCAAGACTACCTGATCCATCCGCAGAGCATAGTGGGTCAGTAAAGGGTTCTGCCGAAAGCTAGGGTGAAGGACCATTTGACCTCCCTCGGGGCCATCCTGGTGAAGAACACCATACTCCGAGAAGTCTTGCGTATGTTCAAGCACAAGTTCGGCTGCCTTAGGCGGAAGGAACCATCCGACCATCCGTGGCCCAGCTAGCGTCCGAACCAGCGCACCGTTGTGCACGACGAGGGGGGAGGTCAAACGCAACGTCTCTGCAATGGGCCGAGCCATGGCAAATCGGCGACCCGTTACCAAGACGACCGTCACGCCTCGAGAGACCACTCTCCGGATGGCGTCTACATTACGGTCGGGCAGGTCCCCTCGGCTATCGAGCAGAGTCCCATCGATGTCAACCGCGATGAGGCGAATCGGCATCGGCTTAGAGAAGAGAGTCTAAAACAGAGGCAGGCCCCACAGGGAAGGGAACCAGGGAAGGGCGAACCGTCACCGAGTCACCAAGAAACCACGTCAAATGAAGACGGCCAGCTTGCGCTGGCCGTCAGGGTAGCGAGGAGAGAACAACGCGCTGCGAGACGCTTCTCTAACCACCCTGTATCATTTTAGCTTGACTGTTGTCAGAGTCAAGATGAGATATCGTGACAATGGTCTCGCCGACTCGATCCTCCCCTGCGTGGCCTGACGGGTTAAAGAACGCAGTAAGCTTATTTGCATCAATCTGTTAACGCTCACCAATCCGCCACTGATCCGTCATCCTCGTCGTAAGACTCAGGATTCCTCCAGTCATGATTCAGCTTGTCCGCTAGCGCTTCCTCATCCAGTTCGATTCCCAAGCCGGGTCCGGTAGGCAAGTCCACGTAGCCCTCTCGAACCTTGAAGGGAGCTTTGAGATATCCCTCGCCAAGACTGACCTGCTCCTGACATACAAAGTTCGGAATTGACGCGGCAATTTGAAGTCCAGCAGCCAGAGAAATAGGCCCGAGCGGGTTGTGCGGTGCTAAGGCCGCATAGTAGGCCTCAGCCATTCCGGCGATCAATCTGACCTCAGTGATTCCACCGGCGTGGCAGAGGTCTGGTTGAAGGATTGTTGCTGCTCCCTTTTCCAGGATCTCTCGAAATCCCCACTTGGTGAAGATGCGCTCGCCGGTGGCGATAGGCAAGTGAGTCCCCCGGGCGATATCGGCCATGGCCTCCACATTCTGACAGTTGACCGGCTCCTCGACAAACATGGGTTGGTACGGCTCCAGCACCTTGATCAGGAGCTTCGCCGTTTGCGGGGAAATGGCCCCATGGAAATCGATACCGATGTCCGCTTCAGGCCCAACGGCCGCCCTCAACGATGCGAACTCTTGGGCCACGTTATCAACGAATGCCTTATTCTCGACAATCCTGGCAGGACGCTTCTTGGCCGGTCCAGTCTTAAAAGCGGTGAAGCCTTCAGCTCGCCTCTGCTTCATTTCCTCCACGGTTCGCGCATGGGCGTACACGCGAATTCGCTGACGCGTCGGCCCACCGAGAAGTTCGTAAATCGGCACGCCCAACGCTTTGCCTTTGATGTCCCAGAGCGCCTGGTCGATTCCGCTCAGGGCACTGGTGAGGATAGGGCCTCCACGGTAGAAAGCGTGCCGATAAATCGCTTGCCAATGATGCGCTACGGCGCGCGGGTCCTTCCCAATCAAGTAAGGCTCAATCTCTTTGACCGCCTGGGCACAGGTGAGAGCTCGACCCTCGGTGATCGGCTCTCCCAGGCCCGTAATTCCTGCGTTGGTGTGAACCTTCATGAACAGCCATCGAGGCTTGACTAAGAACGTTTCGATCTTGGTGATCTTGATGATCTCTCGGGCCTTGGCACGTCCCGTGGTCTGCGATTGCGGTACGGCCGTCGGGGCGGCTTCCGCAGACCGGGGCGGCGCGGCAGTTCCAGTTACTGCAAGGCCGATCAAACCCGCTGCTCCCTTGATCACATCACGTCGGCTACGGTTGGACATAGATGAAGTGATGCCTCTATCCACAAGTTTCCTCCATGCCTGGAGCCTTCAGCCTGGCGTTCGATGCCTTCTTAGAGTAGTCGGACCAGTGCTTAAAGGACTCTGCGTGCTATCGAGTGCGCTAACGCTATTTGCTTTTTGTGTGAATGTCAAGAGCCGTCGACCAGTGCAACCAACGGTGCAAAAGGTCTCTTGAAAGGAGGGGATTCGGGACTTGGAAGTCAGGCCGAGATGCTGGTATTTGGCCTCTTGTGCTCCGCATGCCAGGGGGAGCGAGGCTCGACGCCTCTTGTTTTCTGGGACTGCGACATGACCTGGATGCTCAGAATGGAGGTATAAGCGATCGGAAAGCGATTGGTGCGAGGATCAATGACCAACCCAATGTCGGTTATCTCGAACTCTTTCAATTCCACTCGTTGTCCCCCCACAAGCACCATGAAGATCGACGGAGGGTTTCCGTTACGGTCGTACAGTCTTAGTAGCTTGGGGTAATCGATTTGGAAGAACCGTCTTGGAAACTTTGGGTGCATGGCAAACGATCCAATAACTTACTCTTTGACTGGGAGTCCTCGCACCAGGGGACTTCGAACTGAAGACGATGTCTTCGACCAGGACTCTCGGCCCTTAGAAGATATCGTTCTTCGCAGCACCCTGGAGGCGCCTAACATCGCCAATCCGAGTAGTACCAGTACGGGAATCTCAGGAAGAAGGCTCATGGACAGTTTGGCTCTAGGTAGTGAGGAGTGGTTGTTCCGAATCCATCAGCTGATCGTCACCTCGTGGAGCAAGGTAGCTGCCATTCGGGGTTGTCTTGAGAACGTCCTGATTTATGAGTCACTTATCCAGAGGCTCAAATTCGGCGCAAGGGTACAGTGGGGAAGCAGTTTTCCCTTTCTATGAATTCAGGGTTCGCTCGATACCGAGGTGTTCACCCGCCACCGAAGAACTGAATCTGCCAGCCTGTGCTAATCTTGCTCGATAGGAGGGTTACCATGGACCAGCCAGATCCCGTACGCCACGAAGGCGCCGGCTCATCTAACAACCAGGAAACGACCCCACAGCCTGCTGTCGGGAGCTCGACCAAGCCCGACGCTAACCTCCAAGGGTTACTATTGAAGCTGGTCTCTTTCGTTCGCACTTGGCTGGCAACCACTACGTTTCCAGCCTGGCTGACCTTGTCAGCGTGCGTCATCGCCGCATTTCTAGTCTGGCCGGCGTATCGAGGATTCAGCTCAGCGTCGACGCTGGTGCACTTGCAGGACCGAATACGTGAACTGGAGGAGTCCCTAGGCGGTGAAAAGAAGAGGTGGATTGAGCTCGACCGAAAGTTGGCGGAGCGCGACCTCCTGCTCACCCAGCGTCAGCAGGCAACTACCACGGCCCCTGGGATCTCCATCTATCTCGCGCCTCTCTTGTCGCCTGATCGCGCCACCGGCACGCTGCGCGACTTGATCCAAGTGAGCTTTGCTTTCTCCGACCACGCCATGCTGGCGTTGTCCTTACCGGCCAAGAAATTCGTGGATGCAGACATCCGTATCCTGCAAGCAGAGCAAACGATATGGTCTCAGAAGGTCGACTTGGCGTCCGAAACGATGGGCGGAGACACTCTGGCGGTGTTGGATCTCACTTCCAGCGCGCTCAGGTCTGGGGAGTACCAGTTAGTGGTTGATGGAAATTTGGGAACTCAACCGGTCGCGATCGCACGCTACGATCTTCTGGTGGAAAGGTAGGCCACGCCGGCGGAGGAAGGATCTCTATTTGGAAGATCGGGAAGAACTGCCTGCAGAATGTTCCCTCAAATAGGTTTCGCAATGACAACAAAACTGGCCATGGGCCTGCGATTGACGGGCCGCAGACTCCCAACAGGGAATGCTGCGGCGGAGATACGCCGTGCAATCACAGCACTCCTCGCATGGGCTGAGTTCGTAACAGGGAACAGTTTTGATCAGGCGCTCGATTGCCTTGAGACCCAGCCCATCCTGTCGAATAAAGCGACGCAAGCACTTGAGCCAGACGACATCGTTGGTGGAGTAGTATCGGTCGCGGTTTCGACGCGATGGCTTGATCAAACCGCTCTTCTCGTAGACACGGAGAGTCTGATCCGCCACTTTGAGCAGATCGGCGACGACTCCAATCGAGAACAGCGGAGCTTCCGGATTGTCCAGCTCCTTGGGAAGTCTCACGGATGCCTCTCCAGGTTTCTGTGGTTGACATGCTCGCGAAGATAACTGGAAGCAGCCACTCTTATTCTAACGGCAACCCTTCACATTTCAACCGCTGGATCCAGACCCAGCTCGTTGTGAGCCTCCAATCGCAGTTTCCGCAGAGCATCCTTTTCAATTTGCCGGATCCGCTCGCGGGTCAACATGAACCGTCTTCCAATTTCCTCAAGGGTATACTCCGAACCGTCCAGGAAGCCGAAACGCAGGGTGAGAACCTGACGCTCGCGTTCCGTGAGGAGGCGAAGCAGGCTGAGAATTTTCGAACTCAGATCACGGTCGATGACCACTTCGGCCGGGTTGGACGCCTTCAAGTCCGGCAGCGAATGAAGTCGCTTCAGCTCCTGGGGTCCGAAGGCTGAGTCCAGCGAAACGCTGTCCTGTAGACTGAGCAACACCTTCACTACCCTTGAGAGCGACAGGTGAGAAGCCAGGGCTACTTCGTCAGGAGAAGGCTCCCGGCGGAGTCGCTCCAACAGCTGTCGTTTCGTCCGGGCCATCTTTTGCCCCGTCAGAGACAGGTGCTCAGGAACTCGGACTACCTTACCCTGTGTGAAGATGGCCCGCGTGATGGACTGACGGATCCACCAGGTGGCATAGGTCGAGAACTTGGTCGCGTGTCGAAGATCGAACTTGTCAACTGCACGCATCAAGCCGAGATTCCCTTCCTGAATCAGATCCAAGAGATTCAAGCTATGGTGCCGGTACTTCTTGGCGATGGAGACCACCAGCCGCAAGTTCGCCTGTATGATTTCGTTGCGGCACTGTTCCCGAATTTGATTGAGTCTCTGGATTCTCTTAAGGGTTCGATCGATTTCCATTCTTAGGGAGGCAGACAACAGGCGACGCCGACGGGTGCCTTGCTCCTTCAGTTGCCTCAAGACAGTCGCTTGAGCCTCATCTGGTGGTCGAAAATCAAACCACAGCTTGCCGAGCAAGACTCTCATCCTGGCTCCATCCAGCCGCGTCAGGCTATGACTCGCTCTGTCCTCGAGTTGGCCGAGCAAAGCTCTGGCCTTGATTCTGAAGACTCGCTTGCGCTTAGGAGGAATCGCAATCTCCCAACCTTCGACATCCGAGATGTCGTGCGACCCAGTTCGTGCCGACGGTTCGGCGGTGCGTTCCAGCAACCCGAGAAGGAGCTGAGTGCTGGCCGGCAATCGCCCTAAGGTCTTGATCGTCTGGATTCGGGTGTATTCCAGCCTTCGAAAAAGACGAACTTCCTGTTGTCGCGTCAGCAGCGGCACGGCTCCCATCTCGTGCAGGTAAAGAGCTACGGAGTCGGCACTTGCCGGTGGGAGGTGGGTTTCTGCCTCGGCCGGCTCATCGCCAACTGATTCTGCCTCTTCGTCCTTCGGTCCTTCCGAGTCCCCGTCGTTCGGGACCTGCTCAAACCAGTCGTTTGAGAATCTCTCCTCTGAGACACCGAGCCCGAGATCTCTCATCGAGCCGCTATCGAAGTCAATAAGTTGAAAGTCGTCTTCAGGTTGAATCTGGTACTGCATGGCTCATTTGGCTTATCTAAAATGACCGATTTAGATTATCCAAAGTGTGCCGTTCAGTCAATGTGAAATCGCTCAGCTTGGCCTGCCTCGGCCAAGGGGTCACCATGCGGCAGACGGACATCTACCGCGGATTTTTCCGGGGGCGACTGGAGTGACCGGTTGGCGATGGAAGGGCCGAGGGAAGCTACGCCCTCTCGGCAAGAGCAGCCACGAATTCTTAGGTGGCTAAGGCGATGGCTGAACAGAGGACAGGCTCATTTATGGGAAAGGGCTTTGTAGTATTCCTCAACCTGCTTCCGATAGGGCTCAGGCACATCCTCATCCTTGGCCAGGTGCAAGTTCTCCTTAGCCAGGATGTTCTGCAGGTTACGGCTGAGGTTCAACTCCAGCTCCCGGAATCCCTCAATGACGCTGGATCTTAGTCTGCTGAGTTCCGCTTCATCGTGGAGAAACTTGAGGGAACTCATCTTCCTCATTCTCTCTACCATGTCTCTCACTTGTGCTGCCAACTCGCGGTGATCATGCAGGTTCTTCCCAATTTCCTGAGCTTCCTTGAGCCGGAGTTCGTACTCTTTCTGGAGCTGGCGAGCCTGCCCTGGAGTCAGTTGACCGGGGGGCGGCAGATCCTGGTCGCCGAAATTGACAGCCGCCGCGCCTCGACTGTTCGTTCCGTGATATTGGCGATCGGAATCGCTGCTTGACAATTGCTCAGGGTTCGAGTCGGGGCGTTGCCTTCCTTCCGCGGAACCGTTGGCACCATGGTCGGAGCGACTTTCGGCTTTTGCCCGCCCATTTCCCGGATTGACAGGCTGCTGACCCTGGCTTCGGGACTCGTTCGATCGGCTATCGGCGGCGGAGGTTCTGCCGGAAGCAGCGCTCTCCTTTTCATTGGTGGTTCCCTGGGTTGGCCCTTGCCCTTGATCGGAATGCGCACCTTCGTCCTGTTCCTGAGCGCGTTGCTGAAGGTCATGAGGCCCTTGGCCACGGGAAGGCGCCTGCTCTTTCGGCTCGCCTCGCCCCTGACGGGCGGCTTTCTGCAACTGTTGTACCCGTCTGGAAAGGGATTCAAGCCCGGCCAACAGATCGCCGGTTTGGCTCAAGGCTTTGCCCAAGCGTTCCTCAGCGGACTCGGATCCAGTGGCTCTCACCTGCTTATCTGCCTCGGCGATCTTTTGTTGCACATCATCGATCATTTGCTGAATTGCTTCTTCACGCTGGCGAGCTGCCTCGAGGAATCCCCGGGCGATGAGTTGCCCTCCCAGGTCAACCTTTTCCTGAACCCGATTATCCCGCAGGCTGTTGCCGGCTGATTGCAGCTTCCGTGATGCTGTTTTTTGCTGATCAGCAGCTCTTCGAGCGGCGCCATAGAGGTTTTGTTCCAGCGCCCCCAAGTCTTTCTTAAGCTGCATCTTGTTTTGCAGGACTTGACGCTTTTGGTGGAACTCTCTCTCGATGCGCTCCCCCGCCTTGGGAGTCCGTGTCCCGTTACTCTGACCTTCGCTAGGGGGTGCGTCGTTGGACAGACTCTCCAGACCTGATCGGATTTTTTCCTGAAGCCGTGCCAGTTCTTCTGCGCTGGCCTGAAGATTCTTGATGTCTTCAGACAAATCGGTACGGCGCTGGTTCTCAAGCGTTCGCCGGGCATCGTTCATTCGGCTCAAGGCCTGCAATCCTCGATTCTGAGATTCCCCTCCCCCGCCTGAGGTGTTGCGCATTTCTTGGGCCGCCTGGCGAAGTTGCTGGCTGGCCCGCGCCAACTCTTCGTTCTGCGAGTTTCGGGAAAGGCGCTCCAATTGGCGGGCCAGTTTCTCCAGCTCTTGCCTCAACGCAGCCTGATTGGACCCAGCAGATCCTCCGGGCTGGTGTGGGCCTGCCATTTGAGCTTGGCGGCGTCTTTCGTTCATCTGTTGCTGGCGCCGCGCAAGTTCCTTCAGCTTCTCCAGAGCCTCGTCAAGTTCGGCTCCAGCTTGACTGGAATTCTGCTGTTGCAGGGTCTCATACTGGTTCTTGAGTTTGTCCAGTTCGAGTTCAAACAGGTTTTCCAGTTCCTGAGCATTCTGGCCTCCCTGGCCGCTGCTGTTTCCAAAAGCCACCTGCACTTCCCGGAAAAACGCTTCGGCTCTCATCAGGTGCTGCAAGGCGACCTGTTCTGGGCTGATGGCTTCCTTGGGTTTTTCCTCGGCAAGTGATCGATGAGCAGGACCCATGGACTCGATGGCCTTGACTAAGTTCTCGGACAGCTTCTGAATCTGCTTGTCTCGACTGACCAGTGCTCGCCGCTCCATTCGGTCCGCGAGAGACTGGGTTTGTTGGCGCAACTTGAGCTGCTGACCAGCGACGATTTTCAGGTTCTCGCGATATTCCGCCGGTGAAAAGGTTTTCTGATCCCGAATAAGTCTCCACGTGGCAGAGAGAATCTCTTTCTGGCGAGCAGAGAGGACAGAGCCTACCTCGCCGGCTCCACCTCCACCCCCGCTCATTTGCGACTGCGAATACTCCTTCCCGAAAGTCCGGACTTCCAGGAAATAGATATCGCTCGTGGTCGTGGTCCGCGAATCAGCCGCACGGGCAAAGTAAGTGAGAAAGTCCCCTGGTTCCAAGTCGTATTCTTCAAGGAAGAAGGTGTGCGTCCCAGAAATTGATTTTGTCGAGCTGCCTTTTTCCGGTTTGAAAAGGTGCACAACCTGCTCAGGACCCCCGTTGATCGTGTAATGCAATTCAAGGGAATTCACACCGAAATCATCATCAGCCTTGACCTCGGTGAGCACCTCTTCGAGTTTCGTGACTTGCCGATCCCGACCAGGTTTGAGGATTGAAATGATCGGTGGCTGATCTTCTAAAGCCGTAATCGAATATTCATGAGAGGCAATGCCCGCCTCACCGGAGAAGTCGGTCAATTCAATTCGATAGGCAGAGTCGGACCGAACCGTCACCTCACCGCGGAACCTGCTGATTCCGGATTTCTGCATCTCGCTGGCAGTTCCGTCTTCCAGGACGATTCTAGCTGATGCGGCGTCGGCGCTGGTTTGTGCTTCCAAAAGCACGACCGTACCCTTGACTGCGTAGATGTCGCCACCATCCTCTTCGAATTTCGTCGGGAGACCGGTGTAGGCAGGGAAACGATAGGTTAGATTGATTCGTTCAACCCTAGGCACTTCCACGACAGAGATCGTGTATTCATGCGATTTGACGCTGCCGGCCTGCACGTAGTAATGGATCTTTTCATTGACGTCCAGGAAGATAAAGCTAAAGGCATTCGACTCTTTGGACGACTCCATGGGCGCCACTTGCCAAGCTCCTCCACTCTCGTATCGGGAATAGATGGCCACCTCCCGAGCGTCGAATCCGATCAGCCGCGTCGTGATGACCTGATCTGATCCCTTCCTGATCTTTATGTTGCCTGGACTGACTTCAAGTTGGTAAAGGGGGTCAGTATTCGGGATCATCCAGCCGGCGTAAAGCTTGAGCGTAGCGTACTGAAAGAAGCTGGGGCCAAACACCTGAACGAACACAAACAGCGCGATCAGGGCCAGCGAAACCGCGCCTGACAGAAAGGGCTCCCTTGGATTGAAAAGGGACTTGGCCTGGATGTGCTGACTCCGCTGAACCGCGTCTCGGACGAGCAAGGGAAGAAAGGGGTGTCTTGTGATGGCGTTACGTTCTCTCTCCGCCATCTCGACGGCGCTCACCAGCCTCTCTTGAAGAGAGGGATTCCGTTCTTCGATATAGCGTGCGATTTGAACGTCACCAACTTTGCGCAGCAGTGGACGGACCACAAACCAAGCGAGCAGGGCAATGGCCAGAACGAGAGACGCCATGCGGCCAAAGGTGATGGCCGCGTCACTGTAGTTCCAATGGTCAACAAGGATTACAGCCAGCACCAGACCTGCCAGTGAACCGGTAAGGGTCACCAGCATTCCCTTAGCTAACACGATCCACCGAAACCGCTGGCGAACCTCGCTGATTTGTTCCTTAAGCCGCTGATATTCACGGTCCATATCTTTTCACCCCGGCTGTTCTTCTAGCGATAGGGATAGTTAGACTCCAGTTTTCAACCGGTAATAGCGGTTCGACACAAAGGTTTCAATCAGAAGCAGTGCCAAGGCGCTCATCACAAGATACCACCAAAGGCGTTGCCTCTGTTCCGATATTAACCGGGCTTCCGGACCATCGCCGGCTGCCAAGGCTGGTCCTGGATTTCGTGCCACCGTCTTGACGGAGGCCAGCATCACCTGGGGATCCAGGCTCTTCAGATTCGACTCAGCCGGGTCGTTGTTGACCGCCACATATTGAGTGAAGTTGTGCACTTTGGTCTCGTACAAGCCGGCTTGCTCCAAAGTCACCACAGGGGAAGCAGTCAGGTCTGAGTCGCTGAATTCGATGCCGTCGCCCGAAGGTTGTACCACTTTCCAAGTTTGACGGAAGGAGCCGGATGTCCTGGCGATCTTGTTCAAAGCTTGGCTGAGGTACGGATTCAATCGGACAAGGGGAACAGCCGTTCCTACTACGTAAGCTGGAGGGGGTTCTTCCTGGGCCGATGCGTACTTCACCAGCTGATGGCAGAACGGGAGGTACACCGATTTCAACGGCAGCTCTGACGCGTCCAAGCCGAGAGTGGAAGCCAGCAGCAGGACTCTCCCCTTTTCCAGATTCTGCTCCATTATGAGGGGCCTTCCATTCTCGAAGGCCGCCAAAACCCGGGCGGAGGGTTTGGGCTCCGCCACGACGTATCCAAAGAACGGTGTGGTGACGAAATAAGAACGATGGACTGGTTGGAACAGATTGAAGACGGGATGGTCTCGATTCATCTCACCCGGGAAAACGGCTTTGTCAAAGCTCTTGACCGTGTCGGTCGACTTGAGATGCGCTGGCAGAAGCGGTCCGAGCTGCTGATCGAGATCGCGAAGAGACGTCTCAGGGCCCACCGCAATGACGAGCCCCCCTCCCTGCCTGACGAACTCTTCAACAGCCGCCGCGAACTGCCGGGGCAAGGAGCTCGGATGATGGATCAGCACGACCGCATACGAGGACAGGTCCGGTTCCACGCCACGGATCTCCCTGACTTCAATGGAAAACGGCGACTCCGGACCCGCCGTCAAAGCTTTGATGAGGTGGAAGTGGTCTTGAGCATTGCGATTTCGCACGGCCACCAACAGCTTCAACTTTCGCTCCGGGTTCAAACAGAACCGATACGTGTTGTCCGCCGGAAGAGGGTCCGACTGACGCAATCCCACTTTGCCGACCGAGACACCCGGCGGCACAAGGAACGAGGCGAAGTCCACGCTCGTCGTCTGGCCAGGTTCCAGGATGACTGGTTTTTCCTGGAGGATCTTGTCTTTGAGTTGGAGCGTGACAACGGAACGAATCGCTCGTCCCGTCTGGGGGCCGGCGATGGTCGCCAGTACCTGAACGTGAACAGCTTGGCTTTCGTGCGTCTCCTTGACCTGAACATTTTGGACCCACGCGTTGTCGAGTCCGGCCGGGATGGAGTGCGGAATGAGCCGCGTTCGTGCGTCCACTGACACGTCCGCCTGGCTTTCTGACCAACCGCTCTCCTGAAAGTCGCTGATGATGTGGATCTCGCGCCGCTCGTTTGGCGAAGACGCCAACAGCTGGTCAGCCGTCTTGATGGCCTGAGCGTAGTTGGTCTTTCGATCGCTGGGTTGCACTTCTCTTACGATGGCCTTCAATTGGCCGACGTCATAACGGGGTGGATTCAGCACTTGAGCGGTGTCGGAGAAGGTGACGAGCTGGACAGTGTCCTGCCTGGAAAGGCCGTCAAGGATTTTGACAGCCTCGTGTGTGGCTTGAGGCAGATGGTCCCCATACTTCATGCTAAATGAGGTATCCAGCAGAATGACCACCGACCGGTGGCCTGAGACTGGAACGGGGTCTATCGAGAAAGAGGTAAAAAACGGTCTCGAGAACGCCAGTACGAGAAACAGCAGTGCTGCCACGCGGAGCGCCAACAACAAGAGATGTCTCAGTCTTTGCCTGCGGAGCGACTTTCTGGGAAGGCGGGTCACAAACATCAGAGAACTGAAAGGGATCTTGCGTGAGTCCTCCTTCCGAATCAGATGTAAAAGAATCGGTCCGATCACCGTCAAACCGCCAATCAGAAATAAAGGAGTCAAGAATTGCATAAAGTTGATCAGGGTGGGCCCGCTTTGCGCAGCAGAACTCTCGCCATACCGGAAAACAAACCCTCGCCGCCAAGTGCCTCCTACATGGACTTCTGACGTGTTGACAAATAGGCATACAAGGCGTGGTCAAGGGGCTGTGAGGTGTCCAGCTGGACATAGTCGACTGCAAGAATCCCACATTCCTTCTTGATGGCCTCGATGTGTTGATTCAACTGTCGGAGGTAGTCCTCTCGAACGATGTCCGGGACCATCACAACCTCCCGGCGGGTTTCCATGTCTTCCATCCGAAAAACCTTTGAAAATCGGAACTGTCGCTCCTGCGGATCCAGAACATGAAAGACGGCCAGGTCGTTTCCACGGTGCCGGAACTGGCGGAGACTGCGCAAGACGTCCTGGAGAGGAGCGTAGAGGTCCGAAATCAGAACCACGATGCCCCGTCGCCTGAAGGTTTCCGCCAGCGCTTCCAGCGGGCGCTTGAATTCTGTTTTGGAGCTGGGATTGACCTTGTTGAGAATCTGCAGCAGGCTGTTCATGTGGTCCAAGCGGCAGCGGGCTGGGAGCTTGTCAACGAGCCGATCAGCAAACGTCACCAATCCCACACTGTCCTTTTGCCTTTGCGCAAAATAGGCCAGGGAGGCGGCTAGAAAGGAGGCATACTCAATCTTCGATACCACTGCAGATCGATATCCCATGGAGGCGCTTATGTCCAACAAGAGATACACATTGGTGTTGGTTTCGCCCTCGTATTCCTTTACATAGAATCGATCCGAGCGCGCGTACACTTTCCAGTCGATGCGCCGGATGTCGTCACCGGGCATGTATTGCCGGTACTCTGCAAAATCCACACTGAAGCCCAGGTAAGGAGACTGGTGCAGACCGGAGATGAATCCCTCCACAACCGTCCGAGCCACTAATTCCAGGTTCCGGATCCGAGCCAAGATGGCCGGATCCAGGAACCGGGCAACGCTTCGTCTCGAAGTGGAGCCCATGAGACATCTCTCCTTCAGAATCAAGTCCAGAACTGCTGGTGGAGACGACCGTGATCCTGGACCAAGCAGAGTGCTTTGCCAAGTCTTTCAGCGAGCCGACACGCTCTGGCCGGCCGGCTACAAACCGGACTTCGGGGCGGGAACGGTCTCGACCAACTTGCGGATGATGTCGTCTGACGTCACTTGTTCGGATTCGGCGTGGAAATTAGTCAAGATGCGGTGTCGCAGAACAGGGAGGGCGAGGTGACGAATATCGTCGATCGAAACATTGTAGCGGCCCTGCATCACGGCACGGGCTTTACCCGCTAGAATCAAGAACTGGGAGGCCCTCAAGCTGGCTCCGTAGGTCACCCAACTTTTCACGAAATCGGGCGCGCTCCGGTCTCCAGGACGGGAGGCTCTGGCCAGACACACGGCGTAGCGTGTAACGGGTTCCGCAGCCGGAATCTTCCGAACCACCTGCTGAAAGTCCAGGATGTCCTGCCCACTGATCAGCCGCTCATACCGGACCTCCCGGTACGATGTGGTGGCGTTGACGACCTCGATTTCTTCGTCCTCGGAGAGATAATCGATCACGATGTTGAACATGAAGCGATCCAGCTGGGCCTCGGGAAGGGGATAGGTTCCTTCCAGTTCAATGGGGTTCTGCGTGGCGAGCACGAAGAACGGCCGTTCGAGCACATGGGTGACACCTTGGACCGTCACACTATACTCCTGCATGGCCTCCAGCAATGCCGACTGGGTTTTGGGGGGAGTCCGATTGATTTCGTCGGCCAGCAGAATGTTCGCAAAAATCGGCCCCCTCACAAATACCAGGGTGCGGTGGCCGGTCGTATGATCCTCTTCGATGATGTCCGTGCCAGTAATATCGGCGGGCATCAGGTCGGGCGTGAATTGGATTCTCTTGAACTTCAACTCCAGTACGTTGGCAATGGTTTTGATAAGCAGCGTTTTCGCCAGTCCCGGAACGCCGGTGATGATGGAGTGCCCCCCGACAAACAGGGATATAAGCACCTGTTCTACCACATCATCCTGGCCTACGATTTCCTTGCGAATCTCCTGCAGAATGAGTTGGTGAGCCCGTTGCATGCGCTCCAGCAGCTCGACTTGAGACGCTGCACTGTCTCGGGGAGCGACCGTGGTCGGTGAATTCTCCATTGGGTTCATTTGTAAATGGCTCTTGAGTCTAATTGACCAATCTGAGTAACAGATCCTGGGCCTGCTCGTAGCCGGGTGCGATTTCCAGAGCCGCCAGCGTCTCCTTCCGGGCCTCCGCCTTCCTGCCCATTTGCCACAGCACGTTCGCTACATTGAAATGGGCCAGCGCCTTATCGACGGGATCCAAGGCCAGTAGGGCCCGATACTCCCGCAGAGCAAGCGGAAGATCCTTCGCTTCGACAGCGAGTGCGGCCAGCATTTCATGTGCTTCTGGATCGAACGGGTGGACGTACATCGCCCTGCCCAGAGCCTCTCGTGCCGTTTCAGATCGGCCTTCGTCTTTCAGCCAACGCGCCAGCAGTTTCAGCGAACCGAAGTCGCTGTCGTTGATGTCGGTCAGAGCCTTGAGTTCGCGGATGGCCTCCCCCATCTTGCCTTGCTCTTTGTAGATTTCACTCAACTGCTTGTAAGGACTGTCGCTCTCCACATAGGTCGGGAATACCGCCTTCGCTCGGTCGAGGTGCTCGATGGCTTTGTGGAGGCGACCTTCTTTGCGATGATAGCCTGCGAGTTTCAGGTTGGCAAAGAAATTGTCCGGCTCCCGGGCTACCAGCTCCTCCAGCTTTCCGGGATCAGCCAGCAGATCGGGTTTCTGTAACAGCGAAAAATCCACGCTGCGCACAGTTCGTCCGTGGCGTTCTTCCAAGAACTCGGTGAACTTCTGGTCGAACTCGACTACCGAAAGTCCCAAAGCAGTTCGAAGCACATCTGCCAGGCTCCTCCGTACCCGGAACATCGACAGCATCTCAAGAATCTTGGGGAAGCCGTGCTTCTGCTCGATGAACTCGCAAACCTGGCCGGCTTGAAAGTACGACACTCCAACTTGGGCTGGAAACTTGGGGCGAATGAACCCCGAGTTCAGCTCCGCGATCGGCAGCAGCTTCTTGTCCTGGATGACGCGGACGATCTCAAGGTTGAGATCATCTCCCCATCCTGCCTTGGCTTTGTGTTCTTCCATCACGGACAGGCCTTCGGTGAACCAGCGGGGAACCCGATGGTTGGTAAGGCCCAGGGTCACCACATGTGCGAACTCATGCCAAAGCGTGCTTCCCCAGTTAAACGACCCCTTGGGGCGAGCGCTGGGCGAGTCCATGACAACACCGCGTCCGAAGCAGACTCCCAAAGCGCCCAGGCCAGGAAGCCCGAGAGTCCGCACGGCAAAATCCTCGTGGTCGGGGAACATCTCAAAATAAATTGGAGCTGGCGACTGATGTTGATACTTGGCTGAGAGGCTTTGGTAGGCCTCCTCAAGCAAAGTCGGGACGTAGTGCTCGAGGAGCTTGGACTCCTTCTCGTGCAGCTTCAACTGAAAGTGCTCGGTCTGGCTGGAGTGATAGCGGCCATAGCTGTCCATCAGCTTGAGCGTATTGAAGGTCCACACATTGTAGCCGTCGTTTTCGTACGAGGTCTCCAGAGCTGCTCGTGCACCTTCTTCGTCACCCAGCCTCAGCAGGTTGATCCCCAAGCCGGAGTAAGCGCTCCAAAGTCGAGGGTTAACCTGGATGGCTCGCCTGAAGAATTCGACCGATTCGGTGTAAAGCCGCTGGGTCACGCAAAAGTCCGCCAGCTGCTGGTAGGCCTCGCCGTAATGCGGATTGACAGCCAGGATAGCCTGGATCTCCTCCTCCACCTCTCGGTTTTGGCCCTTGGCAAAATACAGAGTTGCTCTTGCGGACCGTCCTGACAGCGAAGGTGGATTCACTTCCAGGATTTCCTTCAACAGGCGCTCCGCTTCTGCAAAATCCTCGGTTTCGATCGCGATTTCGACGAGGGCGATCTTGGCACTTTCGCAGCGGGGGTTCGTCTCCAGGGCTCTTTTCAGGATTTCCTGGGTTTGGGTGCCGGGCTGATGTCCACGACTCAACGCAAAACCCACCAGGGCTTCGGGGTGGCTGGGGTTCATCGTTAACACATCGCTAAAGACAGAGGCGGCCTCTGATGGATTGTACTTTTCCAAGAAGAGATGGCCCCAGGCGACCCAGGTGTCCAGGTCGTTCGGACTTCTTTGGGTCGCCTGCTTAAATAGCTGCGACGATTCTTTGAAACGCTCCAGGTACTGCAGCGCCAGGGCCGCAATCCCCAATTGGGTCGAGTCCGGATTGCTGATGACTCGCTCGTAGACTTCGGAGAAGGCTGCCCGACTCTCCCCCAGCCTCCCTGTCGACCTGAAAAGAAGAGCCAACTGCAGTTGGGCCTCATTTTGTTCGGGTTCGCTCGACGAGGCTTTCACTTGCTCGAAGATCTGTTGGGCTTGAAGCACCTTGCCGCGGGCCAGCAGCGATTTGCCGTGAATGAGCTGGGCTGCAGGAGCCAGAGCCTGTGGAGCTTTAGCGGCGGCTGTGATCACTTCGTCGATCTGGTTGTATTGGCCCGTCATCCACAACGCCGTGAGCAGCCCTGTTTGGGCAGCCGAAGCGTCGGCATTACCCTTGTTGATCAGTTTTTGGTAAATGCCGATCGCCTCGGCATACTTTCCCCGAAGAAGGTTGTCGTCCGCTGCGCGAAGCGTCTCCTCGACATCCGCTCGTTGTTGGGAAAACCAGAAAAGCGCCAGTATGGTTAACAAAACAGGTAAGGCTAATAGCGTTCGTTTGGGGAACATGAATTGGTTCGTTCGTCGATACAACGATTTCTACCAGTTACCCGACCCTGTGGAGACCGACTACTTTCTCGGTCGCTGCGTACCGTCCCCTTCTCTCGTCGTTACCTCTTTCCCATTTCCCGAATCTTTTTGTTGGTCTGAGCCAGCTGGATCAACAATGATTCCATGTCCTGCTGATATCGTCCTTCCTCCAGCGTGGTCTTTTGATATTTCAGTTTCTGGATGGCGGCCTCGATTTTTTGTTTCTGCTCAACAAGAGCCCATAACTCGGGTTGGTCAGCCAATTGACCGGCCGGCAATGCGGCCAGAGATCCTTCGGGAGCGAGCGAGAGGGTGCCCGCATACAGGCCCTCCTTATTGGCGGGAGAGGGCAAAGACACCGGCACCCCGTCTCCGTTATCCTCCAGAACCGGATGTTCAGTGGCCAGCCGCTTTTGATCCTTGTACCAATTGTCCACTTTCTGGGCCGCGTACAGGTAAGCCTCCAGAAACGATACGCGGGAGTTCTTGTCGGTGTCGGCATTGAGGTCTTTGAAGGCCTCTACAAAGAACTGGGCGAAGATCGTGTCGTTGTTCTCAAACTCGTTCTTGGTGGCGGCAATGATGACACGGCGCTTCTGGCTGAGCTGTCTGGCTAGAATGCCGCTGGAAGATGTGGCACACACCAATACCACGTCTTGCGCCGACAAATCATCCAGGAGAGACTTCAGTTCCGACCCCGTGATGTCGGGACCCGGGAGATTGAACTTGTAGTGGACCCCATCGTAGGTCCCATGCCCAATCATGAGGATGAACACCAGGTCTCCCTCTCTGGCTCGCGACTTCAGCTTTTGGAAGGCTCTGGTGAGTTCGGCTTTTGTGCTCTTGGCTGTGATGAGGGAACTGTCCGAAGCCGGATCACCCGCTAGAAATGAGACATTCTCCGGTGCAACGTTCATTTGTTCCCCGAGGATCTGCATCATCTGGGTTGACCAGGTCCAGAACTTCTCCTTAAACTCCGCTTCACCAGCAACGCCAGTCACAATCAGGGCGTGGCGACTCGACTGGGCCAACAGCTTTCCAGCACCGGCTTCTGGCAAAGCCAGATCAAGGCATAGCAAACCCATTAGGAAGATGAAGCGATGTGACCAGTGACCCAGTTGGGTCCTCCGCCCGAATGGGAGGGTGAAATCAGCTGCGTGGTCAGGGCGGGGACACAAGCCCTTTCCGCTGGAGCGTGGTTCTCTCATGCCAGGCCCTGTCGCTTTCTCAGGAACCACTCCGCTATGAGGCACGAGCAGATCGTTAGGAACAGGATCGGCATGTCCCAGAGAGGGAGTGTCTGCGGTACGGAATTCGGCCGGTCGATATAAGACATCTCTTCCGGTAGATCCTTCAGGTCAGCCAGGGAGTAGTATCGACCGCCGGTTTCGGTGGCCAAACGTGTCAGCAGGTCCCTGTTCTGGGCCGCATTGTAAAATTCGAGGTTGGAGTCCGCGACGAGGAAGTGCTGCTGCGATACTCCAATTTCAGTGCCCTTTCTGGAAGCGGTGACCGTCACGCGATAGAGCCCCTTCTCCACCGGCCGATATTCGCCCTGATAGATGCCGTCCTTGATGCCGAGCCATTGGAGCGGGATTTCGGTGACCTTGCCCGATGGCGAATTCACCGATGCGACCACCGACGCATCATTCAGACGGGTAAAAGTCGCATCGTTCACCTCAACCCGAAGCCCCACGCGGTCTTCCTCCTGAAACACGGACCGGTCGAGTTCAAGACTGACCATCGGTGGTGTAGAGGCCACCAACCAACGTAGCATTTGCCTCCAGAACGTTTCGTGGGAATCGTCTTCGTGAGGCATTTCCATCTGCCAGCGCCACGAGCTGGCGGCTGTGAAGGCAGCTGCCCGGCCCCTGCCGTATCGATGCACGGCCAGCAGGACGGGCTTGCTTTTTCCTTTTTCGCCATAGGCGAGCAGGCTGGCGCCTGGCTTGATGTTGGAGATCCAATTGAACTCGCCGATTTCCGGTAACGCGCTCCACCGCTTTTCGTTTTCCGCTTGGTCGATTGACAGGCGGGCGGTCAGGTGAGATTTACCATAGGCGGTCAGTTTCATGTGCATCGGTTCAGCAACGAAAGAATTCTGAACAGAACGTTCGCCCAGTACAACGGGTAGGACCGCGGCGACCGGCGTTCCGGCATACTTGCCGGCATCGAACGAACTTCGCCCACCGACCATCAAAAGGCCACCGCCACGCTCGCCCACAAAGTCAGCCATGATCTTGAGTTGCTCGGCCGAAAAGAAGCTGGCCTCTACGCTTCCAAGGATCAGCCCTTGATAGGTAAACAATTCTTCCCTGGTCGTTGGAAATCCCGAGGCCAGATTGTCTTCACTCTCTATTCCCTGACGGTAAAACTTGTTACCCGAGGTGCGCAGCAGGCTCACCAGCTGGAGATTCTTCTCAGGATAGAGGGCTTGGCGGATGAACTTGAATTCCCAGCGCGGGGATCCCTCCAGAAAAAGGATTTTCGGGGTCAGATCCTCAACGTTGAGGAGCAGATTCTGAGAGTTGTTTACCGTAATGCGTTCGTCGGATTGCGGAATCACGACCAGATCGTAAGACTTCAATCCCTTCCCCTTGGGTGACAGCTCCAGCTCGATGACTTGGGTTTCGCCGTCCCTGGGCAAGGTGATGGATTTCGAATTCACTACCTTCCCGGCTTCCTTTACTTCCAACACCGCGGTCTTTCCTGCATACCCATGGCTGCGCACCGACACCACTGCGCTGGTGATGGATTCCGGAAGAACCGACAGGGGGGCGCTCACCTGGCTGAGCTCGATATCCTTTCCGATCTCAGTTTGACCGACCGCACAAACATTCACCGGGATCTTTCTGCTCTGAAACTGCGAGATGACGGCGCTCAGGTTGCGGGACAGGTTGTCGGCACCATCGCTAAACACCAACACGCTGGCCAGCTGTGCGGAGCTCAACTCTTTCGAGATCGCGTCCAGAGCGCTTTCCAGGCCAGTCCCGGTTCCGCTGGGCTGCAATGCCTCAGCTGACCGGAGGTGCTCCACATCACGGGAGAAGCGGAACAGCTGTGTTTGGAACCGCTTATTCAGCTCATCCATCAAGGGGCTTTTTTGCGGGTCCAGAGCCTGCTTGACCGCTTCCAGCCGGCTCTGGCCATCGGTGTCCTCGATAGACATGCTGCGGGAGTCGTCGACCAGCACAGCCGCCAGATTTTCCCGAGGACGAACCGTCGACACGCGCAGGACGGGTTGGCACAAAATGATCATGAGGACCAGTACCGTGCAGATCCGCAACAGCGCCAGCCCTACGATATTCCAGGACGGTCTGGAGGGGGGGCCGGCGGAAGGGCGAAATCGATACAGGAACAGGATCAGACCTAGAAGCGTGACGGTGAGAAGGACCCAGATCCAGGCGGCTGGGCCTGCATCGAACGCAAGGCGACCCTTGGCAAACAAGTGAGGTTTGTATTTGAAGAAGAATTGGACGAGTCCATCCATGCTGGGTCCGGCCGGGTTTCGCCTAGTGAGTCATTGAGTACACGATGTAGTTGATTCCTAGGCGGTAGGCTGTAGTGGAGTATTTCTCCGGGTAGTAAGGGCTGTCTGCCCACTCCCAAGCGTCGCCGAGGTCGGAATTGAAGTTCACCATCACCATCAGTCGGCCTGTTTCGTCGAAAATGCCTCGGAAGTGCGGGTCATACCCGTCCTTCTCGTACGTATTCCCCGAGTAGAGGAACTGAATTCCCGGCACTTGAATCAGCTCTTCCACATCGAAAAAACAGTGATAGATTGGGTGGCTCAAAGGAACGTCTACAAACTTAGCGTTCGGAAATACCTTGTGCATCTGGTCTTCGAAGTTGGCCCATTCGTATGTTCCATGGAAGTCGTCCACCACGAGAAATCCGCCGCGCAACAAGTACTCGCGCAGCAAATCCGCCTCCTCCCGAGACAGCTGAAGATAGCCGACCTCCACCGCATAGAGAAACGGGAACTTAAACATCTCGTTGGAAAAGGGAACAAACAAATGGGACTCCCGAACGTCCAGATTGGTCAGACGTTTAATGCCGGCAACAAAGGTGATGTCGGCTTTAGGAGCGTCGGTGGCCCAGCTTCCGTACCTCCAGCCACTGCCCCCGCTATACACCATGCGAGCGAACGAGAATTCGTTTTGAGAAGCTGCTCTCCCGTCGATTTCGTCCTGCCCAAACTGGAATGCCGAGGGCCGTGATCTTCTTGAGCGGCGAGGATCCGAGGCGGATTGCGCCAAAAGAGCTGCCACAACTCCCGTGATCATCACCACTGCCAGGCTGAATCTAGGTTTCCACATCGTCGCGACCGTGCTTGAAAACAGAGCTTTAGTGATTATAGGTGGCTTCCAGACCCGACACAACCTGCCTGAAACAGGGGTTGACAGCACAACGACTTGCGCGCTTCCAATGGCCGAGTGACCCAGGTCGGGGTTAGATCCGATCAGGTGCCACCTCGTTGTTAGAGGATCGGCCCATGTTGCTGCTTTGCGTGCAGACTGATGATGAATTCAAGAGGAGGGAGGTGGAGAAGAAGGCCAGCCCCTGGGCGGCTTGCCTCAGGGACTGGGCTCGGTGTGCTATCGGCGCTTCGGCTCAAAGATCAGCGGACGATTCAGCTCGACTTCCAGGCGGGTTCCTTTTTGCAGCACGAGGTCTTTTCCGCCGGATATCGCTCCAATGGCCGCACCGCCCGCCGCACCGGTTCCCGCCCCAATGGCGGCATCTTTCCCGCTTCCGCGAGCAGCCCCCACGGCGGTTCCGACGGCTGCTCCAATTGCCGCGCCGATCGCAGCGTTTTTACCTCGGCTTCCGGAACTCTTGATCTCACCTTCATTCCCCACCCGCGTTTTCACGTTCTTTTCTCCCACCACGCCAGCGACGGACGCGACGACGGGAAGTTTTCCGCGAGGAGCCTGAATTTCTTCGAAGCGTAAGACCAGCTCATTGTCCTTCACGTAGCTAACCTTGCCCTTCAACTTGGTTCCGGCCGGAATTAGGTTCCCGTCCGTCGCGCGAAGGGCCTCCAGCGATCGGACCTCAAACTTCTTCCCGGATTTGATTTTCTTGGCCTCCAGCTTGTCGCGAAGTTCCACCATGAATCGTGTGCCCGTGGGGATTTCTGACGCAGCCAGAATTGTGGAGGCTGAGGCCATCCAAAGGCCCCAGAGGGCCGTTTGTAATACTCGAAGCGTGTGACGGCTCAATCGCATAGCTTCTCCTTAAGTGTGGCGTCTCGTGACCGGACCTGGGCAGAACCTGCGTCCGGCACTTGGATTCGCCTGCAGTGTCTGCCGAGATGCTCACCGCAATCGGAATTCCAGGATTTGGCGTAACGCCAGGAGCATCCGCGGATTCAGTCACTTGGACGAGCGCCGGACACGTTGCGGTTGTCTTTCAGAAGTAATCCGGGGTGGAAAATTATTCACACCTGCTCCCCAATCTACCAGGGCGCTAGGCCTAACCGTCGGATTTTCCAGGTGCATCTTCGTTCCGGTTTTTCTATCCTCGAACAACCAAAGGAGGTCAAAATGCCTGCAAAACGTCAGCTCTTATTGTATTGCCTCTTGCCCATTGTGCTCGCTCCGCTGGTGGCCTGTAGCAGTCGGCTTGAAAAGGACATCGAGGGCCAGTCCCGGAAACCACGTGTCGTCACGGTTGCTCAGACTGGTGAGGCGGACTTCGTGGGTAGCGACAACGTGGTGCTTCAAAGGGCCGCTGATTCTCTTCAACCGGGGGATACGCTGCAAATCGGTCCGGGCACCTACCTGATGGAGAACAGTCTACTCATTCCTTCCGGAGTTACGGTTCGCGGCAAGCGAGGGGAAACCATTCTTCGAAAGGGGAAGGGAGTCGAGAGCCTCCTCACCGATGACGGTGACTACGGTGAGAACCAGTTGAGGGTTGCGGAGCCTCACAAATTTCGATCTGGTATGGGTCTCAGCGTGTCTGACAATCTCTTAAACAGCGGCTGGGATGTGTCGGTTACGACAGTCAAAGCGGTGGAAGGCGACGTCCTTCGGATTGAACCCATGACTTTGCGCGACTACAACGTGGAAGAGCAAAAAGCCCGCGCTCGAAACAGCTTTCCCATTCTGTGCGCGATCGAGACCGATGGGATCGTTTTTGAAGACCTGATCGTGGACGGGAACAAGGAGGAGAATGCCTACCTGGATGGATGCCGAGGCGGGGCCATTTATCTGTACCGCTCCAAGAATGCCATCATCCGGAACTGCGTAGCCAGGAACTACAATGGAGACGGGATTTCGTTTCAAATCACGGACAACGTGCAAGTATTGAACTGCGAGTCGCATGGACATACGGGGTATGGCGTTCACCCAGGTACGGGCAGCCCCCGGGCGGTCGTAAAAGATTGCCACCTTCACGACAACGGGCAGGTCGGTCTCTTTCTATGCTGGCGCGTGCGTAACGGGAGGTTTGAGGGCAACCTGATCGAGAGGAACGGACAATACGGAGTCTCCATTGGCCACAAAGATACTGACAATGTGTTCCTCAACAACACGATTGCCCAAAACGGCTTTTGCGGCGTGTATTTTCGCAAGGAATCGTTCAAGAACAGTGGTCACCGCAACCGGTTCGAGCGCAACCGAATCCAGGATAACGGAAACGATCGCGAGGGATATGGCGTCTACATAGAGCCCCATGCGGAAGGCCTGGAGTTTTCTGGAAATCAAATTTCAGAATCCCGGACGGGAGCGGCGCGGTTGCAGCGCTACGGGATTTACAGGACCGCCGCAGCCGGAGCTCTTCATCTCAAGGACAATCAAATGAGCGGACATCCGCAGCGCGACCTGTTCGAGGAGAACAAACGTGGCCAGTAGAAGTACGAACTGAGGTAGCCGGATCCTCGTCGAGCTTCCAGCGAACCGATCTTAGGCCTTTCATGACTTTGATACCGATGCGACGCGTCAGGCGACAGAACAAAGGCTGGGCTTGCCAACCAATGTCTTGGTAACGCCGGTTCCGACGGCGGCGCGGGCCCGAACCGGATCTCGCTTGAAAGGAGGGAAACATGCCGGAGCTACGTCAAGATCCCACCACCAAAGAGTGGATCATCATTGCCAAAGAGCGTACGAAACGCCCCCACGAGTTTCACCGGCCCGTTTCCCAGCGTCCCAAGGCTGAGTACGAAGAATCGTGTCCCTTCTGTCTTGGAAACGAGTCTCGAACCCCACCGGAGGTCCTGGCCTATCGACAAGAGGAGAGAGCCAATTCCCCCGGTTGGACGGTTCGGGTATTTCCCAATAAATACGCTGCTTTGGAGCCCGAGGGTACCACCGTACGCCAGGTGGAGGCGGACTTCTTCTGGAAAATGGATGGGGTTGGCTACCACGAGGTCATTGTCGAAACGCCGCTCCACAATCGGTTTCTTCCAAGTATGGACTGGCAAGAGGTTCAGGCTATCCTGCAAGCCTATCGTCAACGCTACCTTTTTCTCAGGGAAGACAAGCGGGTTCGCTACATCTTGATCTTCAAGAACCACGGAGAGGCGGCAGGTACCTCGCTGGCTCATCCTCATTCTCAGCTCGTTGCGACCTCTGTGGTACCGGCCAACTTGCGGCGAAAGTACGAGGAGGCCGGCCGCTACTTCGACGCGACCGGGCGTTGTATTCATTGCGATGCTCTGGAAGCTGAACTCAGGGCCAAGAGGCGAGTCGTGATGGAGACGGAACGCTTCGTCGTCTACCACCCCTTCGCCTCCCAGACCCCCTTTGAAACCTGGATCGTACCCAGACGCTATTGTCCCTCCTTTGCTCAAGCGACCAATGAGGAGATCGCAGACTTGTCTGTTGTCCTGAAGAAGACGTTGGGATCGCTGTCCGCTGCGCTGAATGATCCGGACTACAATTACGTGGTCAATTCCGCGCCCATCGCTGGAGAAGACGAAGAATACTACCTCTGGCACCTGCAGATTCTTCCGAGACTGGGCCGACTGGCAGGGTTTGAGCTGGGATCGGGAATGCGCATCAACCCCGCGCAGCCCGAAGAAACCGCCCGCTTTATTCGAGAACTCGACTCCTGAACCGCATTCTGGTTGAGTTGCCTACACGGTTATCAAGGCCTCTTGAGGCCCGATCAGACAAGACCTATCCGTACATGGCAAAGGAACAGTTGTGGAATGGGGTTTTCTTATTGAACGAGTCGAGTGATTCTCCGGAACGTGATTTCCTGTTGAGTCTCGCTGCGGGCCATGGGTGAGTAGTAATACCTCAGATTTGCCGTGATTCGGGTCTGGATGCCAGCTGGAATCGCGAAAGAGAACGACTCGGTCCTTCTCTCATCGGGGGCCAGTCGGGTATCGGACAGCACCTTCGTAGCCTTCATGAAGGCGGCATGTTCTTTGGCCAACGGCGTTCCGCTTTGGTCCGCGACGACTCGCTGATAACGCTTCTCCTCACGAAGATGGCGGCCGTCGCTGGTGTCCGCCTTGACTTCCAAAATCAACTGGCGGAGAGGAGACCCAGTGGGCACGAAATGTCCGGCACCTCGGTTGGCGATGACAACCGTCACCTTCAATTGCTGGCCCGTTCGTGAGGTGGACAGCTGAGCTGTGATTGTTTTTGTAAGCTGATCCAAAGAATGCGATCCGGGCATCGCATGCAAGTTGATCTTGGCTTCTCGCGAACGCTTTATCCTGGGATCCACGACGTCTCCAGCCACCTGATACATATGGCAGGTCTGGCATTGCTTGCCATCCTTTCCGTAAGGGCTAGCTTTCCATTCTGAAAAGGTCGTGAGCAGAGAGAATCCGAGGTGGTTCTTGTATTCGTGGCAGGGCGCACACGCTATTGATGAGGTATGGATGGGAGAGTATTGAGTGGCGTGTGCCGTTGAGCTGGCATCCTTCAGCGGCCCGCTTTTCACCGCGGAAAAGCTCACCACTGCCTTGGGGTTCGAGCCCTCTAGGGAAACGTCCCGGATGGAATGGCAGTAATCACAAGTCACACCGTCCCAGCTGACCTTTTTTTGAAGCTTGAGGTCTCCGGATGCCAGTCCGATTGGAGAATGGCATTGGAGACAAGTCTTGCGAACGGAAGGTCCAAACTCAGATTCGGCCATCTCCAGAGCGTCCTGAAAGAGCCAGCTCTCCATCGACCGGGCATGGGCGGAGGTCTTCCATGCCTCAAAGATGGTTCGGTGGCATCGCCCGCAACGTTCGGCGTTGTCGGGAGGATCCAGGGCGGTCGACCCGGCCGGACTCCACAACAGCAACAACATCAGGGGTGTATGTAGACTCATCCTGCACCTCCTTGTGATGGCTGTCGAGCCCCTGGGCTGCTATGCGCCCCGGTTGGTACCGGACCCGTGCGGACTGCGAGCCCCGTTCTTCTTCTCCAGGGAATGGAGAGCCAACTGGAGTCCGGCAATGGTCATAACGATGGCGAGAAGCGAAAACCCGAGTCCGATTCGGCGAAATCTTCTTTCATTCATCGCCTCCACACCTGCCTGGTAGGTGCGCGCTGCGATAGCGAGGCCCTCATTGACCGGTTTACTGAGCTCCGGAAGCGCAAACGCATGAACGGCCACTCTGGCTTTCACCAGAGCCTGATGGCCCTGCTGCTGCTCCAGGAGAGCTTCCGACACCTCCATTCCAGAACGTCTGGCAACCTCCAGAATGTCATCGGAGCGCTGGAGGGCAACATCCAGGCTGGAGAGCAGCCGGGTCATTTGCTCGGCCACAGTGGCGCCTGCAGATCCGCCTTCATGGCAGGAAGAGCAGAGTGAATCCGCTCCGGCCAGCATGGCGTCAGAGGGGCTCACAATCTTATGGTTGCCGTGACAGCTGACACATCCGGCCATGCCCATGCTTTCGAAGGCGGGCTCATGGGGGCTCTTCTGGTACAGATCTTCCATCAACGCATGGCAGGTTCCGCAAACAGCCGCTACCGATTTCACGGCTGGAGGCGTCGCTCCATGGTTGCCATGGCAGGAGGCGCAACTGGGGGCCGACAGATCGCCCCTTTGCGACAGGGCGTGCCAGTGGACGCTTTGCCGATAATCGTCAAACTGACTGGTGGCGAGATTGTATCGGCCCATTCGCTTTTGATCGCTATGACAATGAGCGCAGGTCTCTGGAAGATGAAGGGGATGGACTGGAGTGCGGGGGTCTTTCACCTCACGAATGTCGTGAACGCTATGGCAATCGATGCAGGTTGCAGCGTTGGTATCGCCTTCAGCGAGTCGTTTGCCGTGAACGCTGGTCTGATACTGGGCATACTGATCGACCCGCTGCTGCGGCCGGAAGCGGTGAATCAGATCGGCGTCACTATGGCAGCGGGCACACAGTTTTGGAATCTCGGTTCGCTTGATTTTTCCCAGGAAGCCTCGCTTGGGGCTCATGGATGCTTCGGGATCGTCCAGGGTCGCGTCTCCTCCATGACAGTCCACGCACCCGAACCCTCGGTGCTTATGGATGTCCGCGTCAAAACGGACCGCTGGAGTCTGAAGATAGTCCTCCAAGGCCGAGTGACACTCAAGGCAGGAGTCCTTTGCAGACGCCGTTGCCGGAAAAACCAGCAAGACCCAAAAGAGCAGTGTTCTGTTCGCCACGATATTCACCGAAAGTACCCCAATATTGAGAACGTCACCAGATAAGCCAAGAGTACGAATCCAGCGCCCTGAACCAGATGAGTTCGAGTCATCCCTTGTTTGTTGGTGGCCCAGAAGGGCAAGCTAATCCACCCCAACGCCAGGACTCCAAATCCCAGCAGCCCCAGAAGTTCACCTTCGATGAAGCCCACATGACTGGGAATCAGCTTAAGGGTGTAAAAGGGTGCCAGGAAATACCATTCCGGACGGATACCGGCAGGAGCCGAGGCAAAGGGATCCGCCTTCTCTCCGAGCTCCCAGGGAAAAAGTGCCGCCAGCGCCCCCAACACGCCCAGCGCGGCATACCAGGCCATCAACTCACGGATCAGAAAGTTTGGCACGAAGGGCATTTGAGGGACCTGACCACCCTGACCGCGGTACTTGTCGGTGACCTTGGGAGGCGAACTCATCCCGAACTTCTGTACCAAAGCGAGGTGAAGCAGGAGAAAAATCGTGGCCAATCCAGGCAGCACCGCGACGTGAAATCCGAAAAATCGGGTTAGAGTTGCTCCGCTGACTTCCTCGCCGCCACGAAGAAAACGGGCTACTGGGGGACCGATCCACGGAATGCTGGCCGCCATGTCGGTCCCGACTTTCGTGGCGAAATAAGAAACCGTATTCCAGGGAAGCAGATACCCGCTGAAACCGAAAGCCAAAGCCAGCCCCAGCAGAACGATTCCGCTCAACCAGGTTACTTCCCGCGGCCTGCGGTAAGAGTGCAGGAAGACGACACTGAACATGTGAATGAAGGCGGCCAGCACCATCAGGTTGGCGGACCAGCTATGGACCGAACGGACCAGCCATCCGAACTGTACCCGCGTCATGATGAACTGCACACTCTCGTAGGCGTCCGAAGCGGTTGGTCGATAATACAAGAGCAGCAAGGTGCCCGTGAGGACTTGAATCACGAACAGGAAGAGCGTGATGCCGCCAAAGTAGTACCACAGGGTTCCCGAATGCACGGGTACGGTTTTGTGAGCGAGGAACTCGCGGATGGAATCGAGCCCCAGCCGCTCATCCAACCATCCACGGATCCCTGTTGCAGTCTCGGAACGGTTTGCCAATGTACCCCTCCCCACTCAAGTTTGCCGTGTAATGAAGACTTCGTCCCCGCGGACCCGCACCGCAAAGGCCTCGAGAGGTCTTGGTGGCGGTCCGGACACGACCTTTCCATTGAGGTCGAAAAGGCCGTTATGACAGGCGCACCAGATGTGCTGGGTGGACTCCTGGAACTGCACCGTGCAGTTCAAATGCGTACAGACGGCGGAAAACGCACGCCACTCGGTTTCCGTAACACGAATCAGCAGCGCCGGACGACTGCCGAACTTCACGATCTTTCCCGTGTGAGGTTTCAAGTCGTCAACCTTGCCCGCGACCACCTCATTGGTGGAGGCCTCGGGGACGGGCGGCGGATTCATGAATTTGATGGCTGGATAGAAGAACGAGATGAGGGACGCGGTAAATCCGCCTCCCAGAAGCCAGCCGACAAAGCTACGACGTAGTGTGGCCACCGACCCTCCTTGCTCAGATTTAAGATGTTTCGAAAGAGGCTTCTTGTCTCGATGACTGCTTAAGACAACAAAAGCGCCTTATTGTGAGCCAGTCTAGAGAATGGTCAGAACGCGAATCGGAACCGTTAGAGCATGAACTGGTGTTGCATATTGCAACAATTGTGCCAAGTTCGCAGTGTTGTGGCTTTGCTTGCGAAGTAGAGTACCACTCTTTTGTTCCTTTGCCCCACAAAACCCAGGCCCCAGTCTTGAGCATTGCTTTGCCACTACGGAACGGTACCGGAATGAGGCGTGACCCAGCCATGAGCCTCCGTTGCCGTGAAATCGAAGCTGGTGGCTCGGCTTCCGTGTATCTGGACTCGGCCGATAGTGCCGCCGGGAATGGGAACAACGCTATGGAGATTGACCTGCCCCAGCGTTTCGGAGCGCGGACGAGCTTGAGGGCTAGGTGCTCTGGAATCGTGTCAACAGGGCCTGCCTAAGGGATGGAACCGGCCCTGACTTGGAGTCTTGCCCGTCCAAATGAGCGGGGGAATTGAACCAAGATTGTGGCAAAACACGCAGCGCCAGGAAAATTTAGCAGGGAGGGAGTTTGCAATCTTACGGCTTGTCAACTCCGGGAGGATGGCGATACAGTACCGGTTGTTGAGATCCCCCGATTTCCAACGCTGCCTCCCGGATTGTGCTCCGCTCCCGCTCGGCCACCTATCCGATGATCTCGCACCACTCGCAACGAGACGACTCATACGCAATCATTCGATCAGCGCATGTTGCATGGAGGTGACCCATGCTGCTGGGCATCGATTTTGGAACCACCCGGACACGCGTCGCCGTCGAAAGCCAAGGGTCCTATTCACTGGTTGAGTTCAGGGCTAAAGATGGCTTCGACCAGGACTGGTACCCCTCTTTGATCGCCGCCCGCAGAGACGAGGCTTTGTTTGGCCTGGAAGCTCGGGCGGTCCAATATGATGCCGACTGGGAACTCTGCCGTTCGTTCAAGCGGCTGTTGAACGATGGCCATCCACAGTCTGTGCTGAGAATCGGTGGGATCGATCAGACTCTGTTAGAGTGGTTCACCCAATACCTGCGGACGCTGCGTGAACATTTGCTTCATGATAGCAGCCTGGAAGTCGAGGCCGGGGAGCCCTTGCGGGTGATTGCCGGTGTCCCCACGAATGCCAACAGCAACCAGCGTTTTCTCACTCTGGAGGGCTTTCGCCGGGCCGGTTTCGAGGTGCTGGGCATGCTGAATGAACCCTCGGCCGCCGGCATTGAGTTTTCTCACCACTACCAGTCCTCCAGGAGAAGTCATCGAAACAAACACCTGGTTGTCTACGACCTTGGAGGCGGAACGTTCGATGTCTCGGTGATTCGAATGACCGGCCTCCAGCATGATGTGGTCGGCAGTGAGGGAATTGCCCGGCTCGGAGGAGATGACTTCGACGAACTGCTTCTGGAGCTGGCCCTGGACCAGCCCACCGTTGATCCGCTCGTGCGAAAGAATCTTCGCCTCGCGGCGGGTGGGATCCTCATCCCCCCCTTTTCGGCGGGCGTTCGTTCGCGAATGCTGAATCTCTGTCGCGAGGCCAAGGAAAGCATTGGTCCTGCAACCAGAAGGATCAGCGTCGATTTCAGTCAATTAGGGATCGTGTCGGACCTGGCATTGGTGCCGATCGACCGATTCTACGAAAAGTGCCAGTCGGTGATTGCGTCCACCATTGAAGCCACCGAATCTGCTTTGAATCGCGCCTTCGGAAACTCAGAACCGGGCCAGGACGATGCGGCCCATGTTTATCTGGTGGGCGGTTCCTGTGACCTGCCTGTCTTGGCTCGCGCCCTGAAACAACGCTTCGGAAAGCGAGTCCGCCGGTCCCCCTATCCCGCCGGGGCCACCGCTACGGGGCTGGTACTGGCTGGGGCCAAAGAGAGCGGAATTGAGATTAAGGAACAATTCAGCCGGTTCTTCGGAGTCTGGAGAGAAAATGACTCGGGTGCTCAGCTGGCTTTCGATCCCATTTTTGCCAAGAACACGGTGCTGCCGGGTCTCGGGGATCGGCCCCTTGTAGTCACTCGCCGTTATCGTCCCATGCACAACATCGGACATCTGCGATTCCTGGAGTGCAGCCGGCTGGCAGAAACCGGGCAGCCCCAGGGAGACATCATCTCCTGGGACGAAGTGTATTTCCCCTACGATCCTGCGCTGATCGAAAACACGGCTCTGCATCTGGTTCCGGTGGAGCGTTGGCCCGGCGCCCAGTCTCACTGTGTAGAGGAAACCTACCGATGCGACGCGCAGGGCATCATCGAAGTCACCATCGTTAATGCCACCGCCGGATACTCCCGTCAGTACCGGGTCCGACAGACTCGAGGAGAGGTCGCTAAGCGCAAAACAGCCCACGTCGGTTCGTGACGTGAACCAGCAAGGACCGCCCCTGCTCGACCTGTTCCCGATGTTTCGGTCGCATCCCTGGCGTCGGTAGAGGTCAGGACGTGTGCAGCCAGGTCCGGGAACTGCGTTCGGATGCGGCCACATGGTGACAACCTTCTACTCCATCCCAACACCAAGCCGGGCTCCCGGCGACCGGCCGCTAGTTCAAAAACTTCTCGATCTCCGTACAAGCCTGGCCAAGACCATCTTCAGCGCGAACTTCATCAGCGACCTTGCGCGCTTGTCTGGCGTAGTGCGAATTTCCGAGCAGCCTCTTCAGTTCTTCTACCACCTTGGCAGCACGGTATTGGCGCGGGTAGAGAATCCGGGCAACCCCCAGGTTTTTGACCCGAAAGGCGTTGTCAGGTTGGTCGTGCGCGAAAGGCACGACCAGCATGGGATGTCCTGACTGGAGCGCTTGCGCCGTCGTCCCAACACCCCCTTGGTGCACAATGGCCGCCGCTCTGGGAAACAACAGTGAAAACGGCGCTCGACTGGTGATTGCCACTGTTTCAGGAATCGGTTCTCGCGGCCGATTCTGATCGTGGTCCCCAATCATCAGAATCGCCCTGCAGCCCAGCCGCCGAACCGCTTCCAGGCTCACCTGGTAGAAATTTCCGGCGGCGCCCACGGCGGATGAACCCAGAGTGAAAACAACCGGTGCCGGCCCGGCGTCGAGGAAACGGGTCAGCTCAGGCGTCAGTCCGTCGCCGCTAATGGACCGATCATAGAAAACATGTCCGGTCACCCGCACATGGGGCGGCCAGTCGGGCTGAGGCTTGGCCAGCAGGCGTGAAAACAAAGCCAGAGTCAATCGGGACGAGAACTGCCCTTCGAAGATGGGGTCCTTCCCTGGCGGTAATCCCAGCTCGGTTCGCAAACGCCGCAGTGGGTCCGACCAGCCACGTGTCATTCGCTTGGCCATGCCTGTCAGCCATCGGGTGACAGGCAATCCCAGCTTCCTCAAAACGACGGCCTGAGGGAAGACCGGAAACACGGGAAGGTCATGAGCGGAGAAGAAGGAAATGGGCGCCAGCACGGTTGAAATCCAACGGAGCTTGAGTTTCTCTGCCACCAGCGGACCGGCAAAGGCTACCGGGTGAGAAATCAGCAAATCGGCTCCATCCGCGACGGTAACCAGATCGGCGTAAGAATCGCGAATCGCCGGAAACAGCAGCTCCCGAAGAATCACTTCCGTTCCTCTTTTCGCATCCATCACCCGGCGCAACAACTCGCCGTTCTGGGGCTCTACGTCGGGGCGCACGGCATGAAACTCGATCTGCTCGCGCTCCACCACGCTGCGGTAGTACTCCGAGGTGGCGATTGTCGTCGCGTAGCCCCGCTGGCGCAGCCCAAGTGCCAGTCCCATGTAAGGGTTGACGTCTCCAAAGGAGCCGAAGCACGTCATGACGATTCTCTTCTTCATCGGTCTCAAGTCTTCCTCGTTGATTCCTTGCTGGAATTCTCATCCAACGGGTCTGCCCAGAGCTGCCTTAACGTACCGCCAAGCCCAGAAACAGCCACTCGACAAGAGATGATACCCCCTCGCGGTTGCCGGGCAAACGCAATCAGCCAAACACATGGAAAGTTGATCCCTCCTCGACTTCACCCGACATGCCTCTGCTGGCCGGGGTCAGCATCGTAAGATTGTGTTTCAGCGGCGGCGTCATATAATCCGAACCACAACGTTCGTTCAAGAGCAAGAGACGCCGGTGGGGTCGAGAGAGAGGTCTGCGAAGGCAAAGAAACCCGGTGCTGGGTGGGCCGGCTGAGCCAAATGCTCACGCGGTTGCCGGTCCACCAGAAGTAACTCTCAGGGGGTAGTGGAATGTTTGACGTATGTGTGATTGGTTCCGGTCCGGCAGGCGGTGTTCTGGCCAAAGAACTGGCGGAGGCAGGGGCTAAGGTGGCCTTGGTGGAGGCTGGCCGGATCATGACTCCAACCGACTTTCGGGGACACGCCTGGCCCTACGAGCTACCAAGACGTGGATTAAACCGCCCGGAGCCCCCTGCTGCTTACCCCTCAGAACATACCCGAGCCATCCGCTACGAGGACGGCGACGCCATTTCCGCTGACCGCATCCGGGCGGTTGGGGGGCGCAGCATTCATTGGAACGCAGTTTGTCTGCGTTTTGCGGAACGTGACTTTCGGGAAAAGAGCCGAGAGGGGGCCGAATCGGACTGGCCGTTAAGCTATTCCGACTTGGCGCCGTACTACAGCTACGTCGAGAAGATGATCGGGGTCACCGGCTCCCGGGAGAACCTGGAGATCGTTCCAGACGGTGAGTACTTGCCCCCCCTGAAGTTTCGGTGTTCAGAGCACCTCGTCAAGAAAGCCTGCTCCAAGATGGGGATTCCCATGATTCCGGCCCGCAAAGCCGTCCTCACCGAGCCTTACGACGATCGCCCGCCGTGCCACTACTGCGGACACTGCATGAAAGGTTGCGATGTGGGTGCCATTTTCTCGGTTCCTGTGGCCATGCTGCCCAAAGCGCAAAAAACGGGGAACTTCACGCTTCTTTCAGAGAGGGTAGCACGGGAAATCCTGGTGAACCGGGAAGGCCAAGCCCGGGCCGTCTCCGTGATTGATACCCGCACGCGACGCGAAGAGGAGATTTCAGCCCGGATTTTTGCCGTCTGTTGCGGGGCCATCGAATCCCCGCGGCTGCTGCTTAACTCACGTTCTCCGCGCTTCCCCAACGGCCTGGCCAACTCCCAGGACGTTGTGGGGCGCTACCTCCACGGCCACGTGGTTTGCTCATTCTACGCCTATCTGGAAGAGCTGGCGGGCACCCCGCCGGTCAACAACGACGGCGCTACCGATCATTCCTACATCCCACGATTCAATTTGAACCAGGCCGCCCACTCTTTTGTGGGGGGATATCATTACCAGCTGCAGTACTCTTCCTTTATGTTTCCCCACCAGGCACGCTTTCTCAATGGCTTCGGCAGCAGCTTCAAAAGGGAAGTGCGGCACCTGCAGCCGGGATTCTTTCAAATGGGCGGTTTTGGCAAGGTGCTGGCAAGGCCCGAGAATCGGGTGACCGTGGACCGCAATCACCTGGATTCCTATGGCATCCCGATTCCCGTGGTGCGCTTTCGATTCAGCGACAACGACAAGGCGCTGTTCCAGGACATGAAGGAGAAGGGAAGGGAAATCCTCCATGCGGCCAGGTGTCGGCTGTTGATTGATGCTTCCAGCGCCCCCAGCGGATTTGCCAGCCACGAGGTGGGAACCATCCGCATGGGAGACGACCCCCGCACCTCCGTACTAAATGGCCAGTGTCAAGCTCACGAAGTGAGGAATCTGTTTGTCGTGGATGGGAGCACATTCACCACGTTCCCCGAGAAAAACCCCACCCTCACCATCATGGCCTTAGCGGTGCGTAGCGCCCGTTACATCACCGAGGAACGGCGCAAAGGCAATTTGTAGAGCACGCCGGTGCAAATGGGGCGAATCAAGGCGTCCCGCAGACCAGGCAATTAACTTGACGGCTTCCTGAACGTGGCGTCATCGATGGGTACGTTGTGCTTGACTTCGGAAATGCGCAGGATGACGTCGGAATTGATCTGGCGAATGGTGAAGGGTAGCTTGATTCCATCCACTTCACGGTAGTCTTCATAAAAAGCCCAGACCTCGATGGGCCCCTGCCAGCTGTTTCCAATATAGTCTCTCTGGACAAGCAAACCGGTGGCCGCATCGAAATAGAGTTTTTCCGGGTTTCCTTCTGTGGGCTTGGCTTCTACCATCCACGCCTCTTGTCCTTTGACCTTCTCCAGGCCCTTTACCCTCATCTCGGCGTAGAAGTCCCGCAGGCGAATTTCCCGGAAGAAAGCACTATTCCGCCTGGCCCAAGACAGCTCTTCCTTGCTCATGTCTCGCACCGGCTCTTCGCCAAACTTGATCCAGCCTGCCGTGCCGTCGAAACCCTCACGGGAAATTCCGTCCAGTGTGTTGGCCACGATCAGGGAAGAGGCCGGTGCCTTCATGTAAATCTCGACGGGATCAGCGCTGCCCCCTCCAATGTACTCCTGAGTCCCCTTGACCACTCGGGATGTCAGTTTCTCCCAAGCCGCTTGACCGCCGATGGCCGCCACGTATTTTTCCAAGAGCTCATCGACACCTGGCACTGCCGCACTCTGTCCCCAGAGCGGAGCCGCCAGCAAGCAGCTTGTCAGGACCAGCATCGAGATCCTCATCGGTCGTCTCCTCTCTTGTGCCTCAGACTTCAAAAACTGAGGGAAATCATTCTCAAAGGCGGGAACGGAAGTGAACGGCCTGGTTCAGGGATCAAAGAATCTCGACGTGAACCTTCTCCAGACACCCTACGCCACGGCTGCGGATGAACCAGGTACTGGAAGCATTATAGGCCACTTCGGGTGGAGGAAGACAGGACTGGAATCAAGCGTGACCGCGAGCCAAAAAGTTGGTTTGGGATGCTTCTCGAGTTGAACGGACATGCACCCGTTGGCTATAGTGGGGCCCATGAAAAGACTCGGATTGCCATTTCTCTCCGTCATGGTCTTGCTGGTGGCTGCAGGAGTTCAAGCAGGGAACTGGCCCTCGTGGCGCGGGCCTGACGGATCAGGTGTGACGCCCGAAACCAACCTGCCCTTGCGCTGGAGCGCCACGGAAAATGTCCGCTGGAAAGCGACGCTGCCTGATCGCGGCAACTCATCCCCCATCGTCTGGGGCGATCGCGTTTTTCTGACGCAGGCCATCGAGAAAGAGCACCGTCTGATGGTGATGTGTCTGAATCGGGCGGATGGCAGAATTCTCTGGCAATCCGGGCCGACTCACTTGGAAAAGGCGCCGACACATCCCACCAATCCTTACGCTTCGGCCTCGCCCGTCACAGATGGCGAGCGCGTCATTGCCTGGTTTGGTTCCGCGGGCGTTTACTGCTTCGACTACAACGGTAAGGAATTGTGGCATCGAGACCTGGGCGAACAGAATCACCAGTGGGGCTACGCGGCTTCGCCTCTCATTCATGAGGACTACTGTTTTTTGAACTTCGGGCCGGGGGAACGGACATTTCTGATTGCGCTGGATAAGAGAACCGGCCGAACCATCTGGAAGGTCGACATACCTTCGGTGCAGCCCAAAGAACGAACGGATGGCTTTGCCGGAGACAGAAATGGAGTGGTGGGCTCGTGGAGCACGCCGATTGTCGTCGCAGCCAACGGTCGTGCTGAATTGATCATGAGCTTCCCGGAACAAGTGCGTGCCTTCGACCCCAGGACGGGCAAGGAATTGTGGGTGTGCCAGGGGCTGAACCCGCTGATCTATTCCTCACCGATCTACGGCGAGGGCGTCATTGTGGCGATGGGCGGTTTCCTCGGCACAACGGTAGCGGTCAAGCCGGGCGGCAACGGTAATGTGACAGACACACATCGCTTGTGGATCCGAGAACGCAACAAGAATCAACTTGGAACCGGGGTCATTCACAAGGGGTATTTCTACGTTTTGGATACGCCCGGAATTGCCGAGTGCATCGAACTCCGGACGGGCAAGCTGATTTGGCAAGAGCGGGTAAACGGCCTTGGTCCGACCAATGAATCATGGTCGTCCATGGTGCTCTCGGGAGACAAGATCTATATCCTCAACCAGTCGGGTGACACGATCATTCTTCGGGCCAGTCCGCAGTTTGAACTCATCGCGGTGAACTCCATAGGCGCCGAACTCACGAACGCAACCCTGGCAGTATCGGAGGGGCAACTATACATCCGCACCCATCAGAACCTCTGGTGCATCGGGAATCCGATATCCCCGTCCCAAAAGTGACGACCGTGTCGGAAGAATCACCTGCCTTCCGACACATTTGCCGCTTCTTTTGTTGACAGCCTCGCCTGACCTTCTCCAGCGCCTTGCTTCAAGAGACTCGAAACTGGCATCTGGTGTTACAATGTGGCAGATTTCCCGACGAGAATCGACTTCACGGCAAACAGCCTGGGAAGCAGCATCGATTGATGGGCAGTGGCAAGGTGTCTTCCTGGAGCCTCGGCCCGCTCCCCATCCGGCAATCCTCTCCGAAGGGTTCAGGCCGAACGGCTTGTTGTCACTCGTAACCCAAGAGGAAAAGGAGGCACTGAGGATGGTCAGGATCAGACTGATCGTAACAATGAGCCTATCGCTCACAACGGTCTACTGCAACAGCAACCCAAATGCAACAAGTGGCTCCCCCACCCCCGGCTCTTCTCCGGTGGGTCAAGCTACAGCGGCCAAGGCGATCGATCCCTGTTCTCTACTGACCTCGGAAGAAATCGAGAACATCCTCGGATGGAAGGTGGCCAATGCCGATGCCAAAACCTACGGCACCACTGGAAACTGTACTTACACCAGCGCCAATCCCTATGCTGGCAAGATCATGGAGCAAGTGACGACTCTGATCGGCCAAGGCATGCCGGCCATGAGCAGCTCCAACGCCATGGCTCAGTGGCGTTTGAAGCAGTACGAGGGCAAGTCTTACCAAGATATCGAAAAAACAGTGGAACCGGTGGAAGGCCTCGGCGTACCCGCCATCCGAAATGAAGTGGCGGGCCTCATAGCCGTTGAAATGGCCGTCGAGGGGCGGCTGATCTCCGTTTCAACTTTCGGATCCATGGACGCTGCCCGGGCACTGGCCGCGAAAGTTCTGACCCGGGCCAAGTAACTGCCGACCGGTTCGATCATGGGTCCCCAAAGCGACCCTCGCTTCGAAACCGGGAGGAAGGCGGCCTGGTGCTTTCGAATGTGGAGTCAAAGGTTGGGCAGTGGAGCGTCGTGTGGGGAGTCCTCAACCTGCCGGGCGATGGAATCGAAAAAGTGCGAAATGGTCTGTTTCGCGAAGCCTTGTACCATTCTTTGGCCCACGCTGGCGATGAGGCCGCCAATCTGAACTTCGCCTGAGTAGAGAACGTTGGTGTTCAATCCGGCGTCCTCCAACCGGATGGCGCCCTCTCCTCTTACAAAACCGAGGGCTCCATTCCCTTGGATCGCCAACCGGTACTGCGAGGGTGGTTCCTGATCTGAGACCCGCACGCGGCTGGTGAAGGTGCCTTTGATGGCGCCGATGCCAAACTTCAGGCTGGCCTCGTAGTTGTCATCGCCCAGCGGCTCCATTTTTTCGCATCCCGGGATGCTTTTGGCGATCACGTGGGGGTCGATCAGGAAATTCCAGACTTTTTGACGTGGCGCACTGATCAGGTGGGTTCCTTCAATTTTCACGAGGTATTTCTCCGCAGGAGAGGATAGGCCGGTCCGGCAGGCTCAAAGGGGAGCTTGAAATGCGAGGGGGCCACTTCAAACGACCGTGTGGCCCACGAGTGATTGCCCTTTGGGTGCACTGGCCTATTTGATACGAGCAAAGGCCGTCTCCAGGGCCCTGCGGGTGTAGACCTTGGCCAGGTGCAGACGAAATTCCTCAGAAGCATGCAGGTCGGAGAGGGCTTCCACCCCTTCCACGGCCTTCTGGGAGGCTTTCTGGATGAGGTCACTGTCCACTTTCCGGCCCTTCAGGGCCGCCTCCACAGCCCTGGCCCGGTAAGCCTTGGGTGCGATTCCCGTAACGCCAATGCCTGCCTGTTGGCAAACCTGATTGGCGTCCACGGTCAGACAAGCGGCCACCCCTACCAAAGCGAAGCCTGAGGCTTGCTGGGCCATTTTGAGATAGCAGCCCCCTGTCCGAGCGGGCAGGCGAGGCACTCGGATTTCTGTGAGTAACTCGTTGGCCTGAAGTGTCGTGGCCAACATTTCCAGGAAGAAGTCCTCGGCCGGGATCCGGCGCTCCCCCGCTTTTCCCACCAGTTTGAATTCAGCGTCGTGCGCCAACATGGCCGCCGGCCAATCGGCTGCGGGATCAGCATGGGCCAGGCTTCCACCAATCGTTCCTCTGTTTCGCACTTGAACGTCCCCGATTGCGGCCGCGGTCTCGGAAAGCAACGGGCATTTCTGCTGAAGAAGAGCCGAACTCTCCAGGGCATGGTGCGTCGCCAGCGCTCCAATCACAATGGCTCCGTTCTCCTCCCTGATGGAGTCCAGACCCCGGATACGACCGATGTCTACGATATAGCGAGGCGCGGCCAGCCGGAGCTTCATCTGGGGGATCAAACTGTGGCCTCCGGCCAGAACCTTGGCCTCCTCCTGGTGTTTATCCAACAGGTCCAGGGCCTCCTGAACCGACTTGGGAGCATAGTATTCGAAAGAGGTGGGAATCATGCCTTGTGTCCTCCTGTCGTGTGCGAACCCCTCGAGTCTCTTAGCCTTCCTTCACCCGGCGCCGGTTTCCTCTGCTGAGGTCCGATCCGGCTCTGGTTGGGCAGGCAGCAGCGACCGCTGCCTGCACCGATGTTGAATACCCAGGGTGGTTGTTCACGGCTTTTCTTTAACCAATTGCCAGATCTTTTCAGGGGTCAGCGGCATATCGATGTGCCGGACACCCAACGGCGACAGCGCGTCCACCACCGAATTCACCAGGGCGGGGGAGGCGGCAATGGTACCGGCTTCGCCCACTCCTTTGGCTCCCAGGGGGTTTACAGGTGACGGCGTCTCCGTGCGGTCCGTTTCCATTCGCGGAATCATAGTGGCTTTGGGGACGGCGTAATCCATATACTCCCCGGTAATCAGCTGGCCGATGTCGTCGTAAACCACCTGCTCGTAAAGGGCCTGCCCCAGCCCCTGCGCAACGCCACCGTGCACCTGCCCATCGACCAGCATGGGGTTGATCACCTTGCCGCAGTCGTCCACCGCGACATAACGTTTGATCTCGATCTGCCCGTTGTCACGGTCGATTTCACTGACCACCAGGTGGGCGCCAAACGGGAAAGCGAAGTTTGGAGGCTCCCAATAGTTCGTGCACACCAGACCGGGCTGAGTTTCCGGTGGCAGCTTCGAGGCCTTGTAGCTGGCCGCTGCAATTTCGGGTAAACCCACCGTCTTCCCGGTCTTGTTGCAGGTACAGACCCCGGCGGCATATGTCACGTCCTCGGACTCGAGCAGCATGGCGCCGTACCGTTCGATCTTGTCCTTCAATTCTCGCAGGGCCAAAAACAAAGCCGTCCCGCCCACGGCCGTGTTTCGGCTTCCGAAGGTTCCCACCCCATGCTGCACGGTGGCTGTATCGCCGTGGAGTACGACGACGTCCTCGATACCGATCCCGAGTTCGTCGGCGGCAATCTGGGCAAACGTCGTCTCGGCCCCCTGGCCGTGAGGAGACACCCCGGTCATGACCGTCACACGACCGGTCGGCTCGACCTTGACCGTTGCACTTTCCCAACCTCCGACCGGAAGTGCCGGCGAAGGGCCGAATGCGCACACCTCACCATAGGTGGAGAGCCCAATTCCCATCAGTCGTCCCTCCTGGCGAGCCTTCTTCTGTTCCTGGCGCAGTTGCTGGTATCCGGCAATGTCGAGGGCTTTCTGCAAAGGCGCGGCATAGTTTCCACTGTCATAGGACAGGCCCGTCGGGGTTTCATAGGGGAATTCGCTGGGCTGGATGAAATTCTTGAGCCGGATGTCGACCGGATCCATCTTCAGTTCGGCCGCCAGGATGTCCACCATGCGTTCAATCCCGTGAGTGGCTTCAGGCCTGCCGGCCCCACGATACAGGTCCGTCGCCATCCGGTTGGTGAAGGCCCCCACGATATCGGCCCTCACGTTTCGGAAGCGGTATAGCCCGGGTATCATCAAAACGGACAGCGTTGGGATGGCCGGCGTCAGCAACATGTGAAACGCGCCAATGTCCTGAATCAGCTTGAGCTTCAGCCCGAGCATCGTGCCGTCTTTCTTGGCGGCAATCTCGAAGTAATCCACATGGCCGCGGCCGTGGATGGTAGAGAGAAAGTCCTCGCGCCGCGTCAGCACCAGCTTCACCGGCTTGCCGATCTTCATCGAGATGAACGCCGTCAGAGCTTCTTCGGCGTAGAGTTCGCATTTGCTGCCAAATCCACCCCCCACCTCAGGAGCCACCACCCGCAACTTATGCTCCGGCAGCCTTAACAGTTGCGAAAGCAGGGTTCGCACGATGTGCGGGATCTGGGTCGAGGTGTACACCGTCAGGGCCTGATCGCCCAAGTTCCAGATGGCCACCGTTCCCCGCGGCTCCATGGCCGAGGGAATCAGCCGCTGGCTGACGATCCGCTCCTTGACGACCACGTCGGCTTCGGCGAAGGCCTTGTCCACCTCGCCCCCTTCCTGGTGATAGGTGAAGGCGACGTTATCCGGCCACTCCGGATGCACTGCGGGCGCCCCCTTTTCAAGCGCCTTCTCCGGATCCGAAATGGAGGGCAACGGTTCGTAGTCGACTTCAATCAGGTCCACCGCGTCCCGGGCGATGTAACGATCCCGCGCCACAACCGCCACGACAGGATGACCCACGTAGTACACCCGGTCCCGAGCCAGCAGCGAATGGTGAGGAACACGTAAGTCGGGAAGCGAGATGCCGCAGGGCACCGGGCCAACCTCGGCGACATCCTTTCCGGTGAACACAGCCACCACCCCAGGTCGTTCCAGAGCGGCGGTGCTGTCGATCTTTTTGATCTTGGCGGCAGCATGTGGACTTCGCAGGATCGAGACGTAGTGCATGCCCGGCAGCTGGATGTCTTCGACATAGGTTGCGGTGCCTGTAATCAGCCGGGGATCCTCCCGCCGTCGCACGCGTCTGCCAATGAAAGGTTCGGCTTTGGTAACGGTCGTCTCCATTGCGCTTACCTCCTCACCTGGGTGGCCGCAGCTTTCACCGCGTTGACGATATGCTGATAGCCCGTACAGCGGCAAAGATTACCCTCGAGTCCATGGCGGATTTCCTCCTCCGTGGGCTGCGGATTTCGCTCGAGCAGTTCGCTGGCTGCCATCAGCATCCCGGGAGTACAAAAACCGCATTGCAAGCCGTGCTCGCTCCAGAAAGCCTCCTGGAGAGGATGTAATCTGCCGTTGGTCGCCAACCCCTCGACCGTCAGCACCTCCCGGCCGTCGGCTTGAACGGCCAAAACCGTGCAGGACTTGACGGCGTGGCCGTCCAGCAGAACCGTGCAGGCTCCACAAAGCGTTGTTTCGCAGCCGATATGAGTTCCCGTGAGGCCCAAGACCTCCCTCAGGTAGTGAACCAACAGCAGTCTGGGCTCAACCTCAGACTCGTAACGGGAGCCGTTCACGTTGACGGTGATCTTCATCGCATGAACCTCCGCATTCATGCCTACTGGCCCAGGCCGCTTGTGTGTTCGGAAAAAGGACCGAAACTGCCCGAAGCTACCCTGGCCTGATATGTTGTCGATGTTCGCTGCGGATCTTACTTCCCTTGAGAACGAAAACTCAAGACGAAAGTGAGTGCGAGCCAGCCAAGGCCAGCAACGGCCGTCCCCAACCCAGATCGCCGGCCGTGCTACTTGCCAGGTGCCCGATAGCCCACCGTTTTCTTGGTGGCCGCGTCGATCTCCTCGGGAGTCATCAGGACGGCCGTCTTGAGATTCACCGCTCCGCTGGCGTTGACCGTTAGAGAGACGGCCGCCGCGCTGGCCTGGTCCGGTAGGTCAACGATGACAAAGAAATCGGATTCTCCGAAGGCATAGTAGAACGCCTCCAGCTTCCCTCCGACTCCCTTCGCTACTTGTTCAACCGCCGCTCGACGGCTGGAACCGCCCTCCTTCAGCAGTCCTTTGGTTCCTTCTGTGGAATAGGATCCATGAAGCAGGTATTTCGGCATAGGCCACCTCCGGTTCAAAGCCCTCGATCATGTTGTATTGGACTCAGACCGAACTTATCACATTTCTCTGACGGTGACACGGCTTCTTGCGAGCCCGGCGATGGCTGGTAACAAGAACACTGCCGGCTTTGGCTCGCAGAGCGACTGTGTCGCCCGGCAGGATCGAGAGCCTTCCAGGAAACCCACGGTTGTCCTGATCATCCGTAATCGGAAACTCTGAAAGCCGCTCTCTGATTCGGAATCAGAGCGGAAGGAAATCCCTCAGCAATCTCACAGCACTTTGCCGCTGGACGTGATCGTCATCTTCTTGCCGTAGGGATTCTCGCCCATTACTCTTCCGTCCCTCAGAACTCGGAACGAGTGGTCTCCCATTTCGACGTCGTAAAAGTGGCCTCGAAAACGGTAATCGCGCATCACGGCCTTTCCGTATTCGTGATGATACGAGGGCGAGATTTCCAGCGTCCCGTCGATTTGGGGTGCCAGGCCGAAGATCCCGAACAAAATGGCTTCGATTCCAGCCCCAGAGGAAATCTCCAGGGGCATGGATGACATGTCCTGCTCGGCGCGATCGGTCCTTGGGTTTTGGGGGATGTATGGGAAATAATCAATATAGTCCATGAATCGTTTCAGAATATTCCAGCCCAGTTCCGAATGACCGCTGCGGTAAAGCGATAGCGCGATGCGCAACGGCATGCCGGGGTATTGGCCGCCGCCTCCCCAATCGGCGTCGATCAAGTCCCAATGGATCCGATCCGTCTTGGAGATCGAGTACATCCCAAACCGGCCCAGAAACGCTCCCTCCTTGATATGGGAGATCAGCCGCTCTCGCTGGGCCGGGGTGAGGACGGGCGTCCCCAGAAGATCGTAGAGGTGGTAGCTGTAAACCAGCTCTCGATTTCCATCCGGAAAGAGGTTATCGAACCAGCCGGCTTTCTCGTTCCAGAGTTTCTCGTGAAAGGACCGAGAGAGTTGATCGGCATAGCGCTGGAATTTGGCGCCGTCCGGATCCTCTCGTTCCCGGCCCCATCCGGCCAGATGTTGATAGAGCCAGATCGTGAGTCCATTGGTTACCGGAACGACGTTGCAGTAACCGTCCGTGCGAATCTCCACGATCTTTTCGGTATTCAAGCCGATGTCGATCAAGCCATCCTCGGGACGGCCGTACTCGTCGTGCAAGACCGTTCCCCATTTCTTCATCCATTCGTAAACGGTATGTCCTTCCAGCCGGTAGTCCAGAAAAGCCACGTCGCCAGTCTGCTTGAAGTAAGCTTCCAGCATCATCAGCAGGGCGAAAGGCTCCTGCAGATAAAGAATGTCACCCTCCGCACCGCGCCAGCTGATATAGGTTTGTTTCAGCTTGCCCTCTTTAAACGGGATCAGGATGGCGTCGCGCATGCTGCCTGGATCCAGCAGGCTCAGGACATGAGCGCTGAATGAATTATCCCAGGTGATGGTGTAGATCCAGGTGCCCACGGCCCAGAATGGGTTCAGGATGAAGTCGTTTCTTTCCCAACGGCACTCCATGACGCTCAGCAGGCAGCGATTGTAGAACTCCTCCAGCTTGGGGTAATTGCTGGTGACCACGGGCAGCCGCTCCGCCGCCCAGCGCAGCCGGGCCCGCGTGTCCCGATGGGACTGCTCCATGCGATCCGGAATGTCTTGTTGATGGAGATCGGGCGTTTCGTTTGAGACGGGCTGCAGCACAATGGCGAAGTAGGCCGTGGCGGTTTCCCGACCAGGGATGGTGAGGTCCCAACCCTTTTCAGTGCGCTGAGCGAGCGTGCTGGCCAGAGTGATCCGGGCTTGCTCGCTTTCCAGCCGGAAAGCGTCGCGCTTTGTGACAGCCGTCGAGCCCTTGGCTGAATCTCTGGCGAGTCGCGAGGCGGTCTGGTTGGGAAGGATAGCCAGTTCCAGGGGCTCGCTTCGCCGGTTCGTGATTCGGAGCTCCAGGTAGATCTCGTCGACACGGGCCGAGACGGAAGCCTTTGTTTCCATCGCAAATGAAACCCAGCGCCCACTGTACAGCTTGTGGAAGGTTCCCATCCGATGATAGAGATTGGGCTGCCAGATCTCGTCCTGGGTCACCATCACGGTGGGAGAGTTCGGACGAAAGTTCGAACCCAGCGGATCGAAGCTCTTCCCGTGGCTCAGGTAGTCTTTCCACATGTCCGCCACGTCGTCCTGAATCAGCGTGGCGCTCTTCTTGTCCAGGAAATCGAGGTTGAAGTTGTAATCCGAAGAAGAGATCGGTAGGAACAGAATGTTGTGCAGACCGGTCAGAGTGTATTCCTGAACGTTGACGGCGCCACGCCCATTGAACAGCCGCAACTGGGCGTCGCTGAAGTGCATCCGCGCGCGAGGCATCTGCAGCATTTCGGGAGTCAGAACGTGAGGAGTGGGCGTGGAGACGACGTTCGAAGGATCCAGGCTCGACTGAGAATAGGCCCAAGGCGAAAACCAGACGACCAGAAGTACGGCGGAAGCCCAAGAAGGCAGGGTGCGACCAGATTGAAACGGACGATTGATGCAGTGGGTGGCCATGTTAACCTCCTAAACTCGTTACTCTGGCTGGACGACTTCACGGTGCCGCGATGAGAATCTCGTGGAAGTTGCGAGGGTTCTTGCGGCAGGAGTGCATGACGCGGTCTCGGAAAGCGGGGCCTCGTTAACGGAACCGTAACTCAAGCGATCGGAAACGTCACGCTCTTTTGGACTGCATCAGGAAATGATCCCCTTCTCGATCTGGCTTTCCACACAGTTCGCCGGTGGCCTGCCCGTTCGAACAGAACGTTCGACGTTCCAACGGTGAAGATTCTTGGAATGGGCTGCCGGCTTAGAAGCACGATCGGGTTCTCTTGGCGAGTCTGTGACTGTTGCGTTTGGTGGAAGGTGGCTCATGGCAGGTTGGCACCTCATGCCAAACGAGGATCGATCGGCAGGAGATCTCGAGAGCCACCGAGAATAGGATCCGGCACTCGAAACAATAACGGTTGATCACGCCTCATTCATCAAATAATGCGAATGCGGGCCGGACTTCACCCCGAGTCGTCGATGACCACCGAGATGCCTTGCTTTCTCATGAAGTCCGCGATCTTTAGCGCAATCCGTTTACGGTCTGCTTCCGTGAGCGGCTCGTCCTGATGCGGCGGCAGCCATCGCCTGATGGTTGAGGAGTAGAGTACCCGGCTGGGATCGCCCTTCAACAGTTCAATCTGAAGCCGTAAACGGCGCTTTCCTTCAATGTACTGGTACTCGTCGCGCCCCGTTGGAATCAGTTGGGAGGACTCGTCCATTCGCGTTTCATGAACGATGCCGAGCCGGACCAACGCTTGCCAAAGAGCCGCGAATCTCATCGGGTTGTGCCCCTTGCAGATTGAGTTAAGAGTCTCGTCACTTGAAGGTGCGGGACCCAGCGTGGTCGCGAAAGTACCCGGGGGATCGCCTGACGGGTTCCACTCAGCATAGCGATCTCGAACGCAAGAGCTACTCCGAGTCATCGATGGCCACGGAGATACCTTGCTTTCTCATGAAGTCCGCGATCTTTTGCGCAATTCGCTTGCGGTCCAGATCCGTGATGGGTTTGTCCTCATGGGGGGGCAGCCACCGGTCTATCGAAGAAGGATAGATGAGTTTGCTGGGGCGTCCCTTCAGCATGTCGATTTGGAGCGTCAGGGTGCGTTCGCCTTCGACGTACCGGTATTCGTCTCTCCCAATCCTTATGAGTCGAGAGTAGCGGTCGATCCGTGTTTCACGAGCGATGCCAAGCCGGACCAACGCTTGCCAAAAAACGCTTAAGAAACGCATGGCAGGTTTACTTCCAGTCAGAACGATTCGTCGTCAGGAAGGTCAGCAGTCCCGACGGTCCGGCACAAGCGGCTCGTTCACGGAAAGCCGGAATCTCAGACGAGCACCATCGGGCCAGGGGGTCTTTAAGGGGCTCTGATCCTCCCGCCATGGGACTAGCCCTGTCCTGACTGAACCGCCGTACTCCCATCATCGGATTTCGACAGAATGACCCTGTCGGTTGAGGAACTCCGAGATCTTCCCGGCAATTCGCTCTCGCTCGGTTTCGTCGATGTCCTCTCTCTCGTGCGGCGGCAGCCAGCGATCGATGGAAGATCGATCCAGCATTCTATCGGGCGTTCCGGAGAGCATCTCGATGTAAACGTTCACCCGCCGTGCTCCTTCCACGAACTGATACTCGTCCCGGCCCAATCGGATCAAGTGAGAACTCCCGTCAATTCGTGTCTCCGCGCCGCCCAGGCCCAGTCGCAGGGTGCGGCGGATTTTCAAAAGGATGCTCATGTCTGTCTCAGTCCAGACCGGAACAATCGCAGGTTCGGACCAAATCGATTTGCGACTACCGCTTCCATCCAAACTTTTCGGCCTGCGCGCCCCACTTCTGAAAAGCCATCTCCTTAGCCCGTTGTTTCACCACCTTGTCCAGGTCGGCGAAGACCTGAAAGTTTCCGGCCAGAACTTCGCCGGCATAGGTCTTGAGATTGTAGGCTTGGCCTAGGACGGCGTTCAACAGCACATTCTCCCCCTTCGGGGATGGGCCGGGCCTGCCGCCTTTCAAGAACACCAAGTCATCCAGATCGAAGGTGAAGAGTTCCGTGTCGGGCCTAATCTCCCCGACAGGCATGACGATCTCGCCCTTCATCAATCTGGCGAGTTGTACCAGAACAATCAGGCCGCGATTCTCCAGAGTCACCACCACGCCGGTGGTTTTGTTCTGGGTGGAAAACCGCTCACCCCAGGAATGGCGCTGTTTGCTGGCGCCCTTGCATCCATAATCGGACTTGAGAAAGGCGAAGTGGACCTCACAGGCATCGAAGAATGGATCGCTCATTGGCCTCCTCTCACCGCCGCCGGCCTGGAAGCGGCCCTGGCTGCTTAGCCACCGCCACCCTCGAACTGAAGGACAGATTCGAGTGCTCTTTCTTGCCCGACACCGCGTCGGAATCAGACGACAGACTGCAAAAGGTTGGACACGAAATCCGGGTCGTCGATCTCTTCCACCGAGCATCGCCGGATCTCCCGATAGTCGAGCAATCGCTGAAAGCTGCCGAGAAAACGGCGCACTTCACGTCTGGTCAGCAGATAGAACACTTGATGATCCTGCGCGTAGTTGGGGTTCAGTCCCAGGGTAATTTCCACGTACCCAAAGATCTTTTGTCTCCGCAATCGCCTTGCCGGCCAATCTCCGTGGATATTCGAAAGAAATCGAAGCTTGCCTCTGGAGGCCATACTTCTCATCACGACCTCTGTCGTGACTAGATGCTTTTGAAACTGAATCCAAACCGCCATGGAGAAATCTACCCGGGCGCCCCCGGAATCGCCTGGATAAGAGTCCTTCGATATCATCGCAGCCACGGTCAGCCCCGACGGATGCTCCTGCTTTCAGGCGGCACACCAAAATGACTCAACCACGGGAAACCGTTTTCGCTGTTCAGAAGCTTGCCAGGGCATCATTCAGGTCTCTGACCAGCAATTCCCGATTTGCCAAATCAACCACCGAGTAGACCTTCACTGTCTGAAAGGCTGTTGTCTTCTCCCGGTGAAACAAGCTTCGAGCGGTGTGCCGGTTCAGCTGGTAAAAGCGTTTTTCGTTTTGAAGAAAATTGGGGTTTAAGACGATCTGCACTTCAGAGAACGCGAGGGCCCTGAGCCTTCTTACTCTGCGAGCCGGCCAGCCACCACCTCTCACCTTCAGGTCGGTCAGAAACAACAGGCGGCACTGGGTTGCTGCCAGACGCATGATCCCGTCAACGGTCGCCAGATCGCGTTGGCACTCGATCCAGCTTTCTAGAGGAAAGAGGAAATCCGCCTGTCCTTCATCGCCTCGCAAGTACGCATCCAGCGAGAACTGCTTCATTTCCACCTCCACTTAGCGACGCCGCCTTTCACGCCTTTCACGATTGCAGTATGACCTCCGGCAAATTCATGGCATAGCCCTTGTGAACTCGAACGTCGCCATGAACAAAGATGTCACCCGCAATTGCTGAGCAAGTCCAGTTGATGGCAGACACTTCCTTGTCTACGGGCGAGAAAATGATCCTACCGCTTTCGTCTGTTTCTTTACTTTCCAACGGTAGCCGCGAATCATCATCCCAGCTGTAAACTCGCTTTTGAATCCGCTGGCCCTGGTAGTTGTAAGCAAACTCGATCTTCTGTCTAGCGGCCGTGGGAACCGCGGCCATCGCCTCCATGGGGCCTGACCCGAAGCTGACCCGAGGTCGGTAAACTTAAGCGCGGTTCGGCCACCTACACTGGACTATTGAGTTCGCGCCGTAAGCCGAGCGAACTGTTTGGACGAAAGGTCTCGAATATAAGAGTCCGTGCTTTTCGAAGCTTGCTGCAGGGCGGGTAGGAGCACCCTTAAATCAAAAAGTGCTGCAGGAAGCTGGTCGATTTCTCGCAGAGCCACACCAGCGGAACGTCTATCGGCGATCAGAACGCTTGCCAGCGCATCGGTTCCTTGAGTGTCAGTGGGTTGACCCTTTAGAATCGCCAAAGCTGCATACAGGCGTGCTTCTCCAGCCAGCCCACTCAGACGACGTCGTAACTCTGGCATGGCGTCACTGCCAAGGGGACTTAGTTTGTAGAGCGCCATGCTTGCGGATTTCTGCATTGTAAACTCATGAATACTTCCTTCAGGTCCTTTCTCATCCAAGCTCTTAATCAGTGCTGGTACCGCTGATCTGGCTGCAGGCCCAAGATTCCCCAATGCATCTGCCGCCAACCAGCTAGAGTCCTCCGCTTTGTATTCCATCAGCACTCTGACCAGTCCACCCACTGCGGGTTCGGCCTTTGCTCCGTACTGACCGAGCCCTTTCACCGCATATCTCCGTACATAGGGATCCTCGTCTTCTAGCTTTTCAATGAGAAGAGGTACTAACGCATCTCCCAAAGCTTGGCAATGGTGCACTCCCAGATTTCCAGCTACCGACGTTGCTTGAGTTCTGATCGTCCGATTCTCGTGGGTCAGATAGCCTGTGAGTTGGGTGAGGCTTGCCTTATCAAAGGGGTTTGACTCCAGCAGCCGACGCAAGTTGTGAATTTGCTCGATCTCCTTTCTCAGTTCAACTTGCCGCATCTGAGCACACCCGGTCAGAGAAACAATAACAATCGCCGCCAGCCGAGAGAGTTTCTGATTCATCTATGGACTTTCCATGCCAACATCAAAAGTCGAAGGGATTTGGCATTGGCCCCCTTTGAATTGTGGGGGGCACTTTGACCTCCCCTAACTCGCCTCCGAAGCGAGCTTTTATTTTTGCCCCGATATTCTTGAGATAAATTGTCCAAAGAGCTTTCTGATCTTCGCGCCCCAGGCTTTCGCCAAGTCTATTGAAGATTCCGCGCGGGCGTTCCCAAGCCTCAGTCACCATATTAATGTCCAGCGGATTAGGAGAGAGTTGATCAACGCGCCACTTTCGGACACCAACTAATGGGTGCCCTCCAGCCGTTATCGCCTTCGTCTCATCGTCGTTATTGCCTTTGAGATAAACTGGAAATCTTTCATTTACAAGGTTTAACAGGATATCATTGACCGGATTCTTTAGGTCGAAATAGGCCATCCCATCTGGTGTCAGTCTAACTGCTGCAACATTCTCCTGGGGATCATTCAAGCTCGCAAACCTTGAGAAATCATCGTAGACAAAGTTCTTCACTCTTTTGAAGTCGGTTTCTCTAAGACACTTCACCTCCAAGCTGTGTATCGTGTAGGTCCATAATGTTGTCTCTCTGAGCTGCTCCTTATGCGGCTTCGGCTTAAACCATCTTGACGGAACAGTAGGAAGACCTATTCTTCCATCAGCGTCGATGAAGTCGGTTGGAGCATTGTAGACAAACCCATAGAGATTCCTGTCACCGATTTCCTCGCTTGGATCTCGTCCAAGCCATCGTCCCGTCACGGGCACGTAGTGCCTATATCCATAGTAGACAAAATCGGTCTCCTGATCTTTGTATTTCACGCCAATTCCAAAAGGATTGGTCGTAGCATAGTCTCCGATCTGGACCAGCGTTTCTCCGAAAGGGCTGAATTCGTAAGAAGCAGCAAAGGAACCGCTGCTACCCTTCGTTAGGGCGATCACGTTCCCGTTGCCATCGTAGGATGGAATGTAACTCTCGCCCGAATCGCTAATTACTAGGAGCCCACCAATCCCACCGGCGCCTTGCAGCGTGCCACTCAGGTCTTGGCCCCAGAGGTAGCTGCGGATGAGGTTGTCGCTGGCGTCGAGCTCGGCCACAAGGTTCCAGCCGCCGTAAACGAATCGAGTCGTCGATTGAAGCTGATAGGAGCCGCTGCTTGCATTCCAGCTGTAGACGCGCTTCTGAATCCGGCGGCTCTGGTAGTTGTAAGCAAACTCCAGCTCCAGTTTGGCAGCCACTGGAACCGTGGCCATCGCTTCCATCGCCATCAGCCGGTTTTCGGCATCCCAGGTGTAGGTCCAGCG
>JBFMEW010000020.1:0-140481 GCA_040753175.1 Acidobacteriota bacterium
TTTGGAGCGCGGTCACCGAGTGGTCGATCTCCGAGAGGCCGACTACCGTCAGCATTCCAGCCTGAAGCTCGCCCGTTCGCATCCGCCGAACCATGGCCGCCTCGCCACCTTTCACTCCGTCCGGGTCAATCGTTAGCCCCGGTCCTCCAGCCTTCTGCCACTTCTGTCCCATTTCGATCAGAATCCGATGCAGCGAGGAACCGCGTGGAGCCAGGGTGGCCAGTTTGATGCGTCCGGGAGCCTGTCCCCAAACCGGGATTGTGAGCCCAGACAGGATGACCAGCGTGATTCCCATTCTGCCAAGTCGCGCCTTCCAGTTCATGATTGGGTCCTCCGCCCTCCCTCCTAAAGATCTTTCGCACTCAGAGGAACAGCTCATCGATCCGACCAAGCAACCATCGAGCCCGCCGTTGCATGATGAGGTTGGCCAGGCGCCATTCAGGTTGGCGCTCGACGTCGATCGCCAAAGCCCGATTGAGCAGCTGCTCAAATTCGGCCCGGTCTTGCCGAGTGACCGACACGGATTCGGCAAAGGACACGAAGAATGAGGCCTGCATTTCCCCCGAAAGTTGCAGCGCCCGCTCGAAATGTCTTCTGGCACGCTCGGCAGGATCGCCGCTGCCGCCGGGCCGACTCATCTCGTAGGAAATAAGAAACCCGTGAATGGCTCCGGATTCGAAATCCTCGTCCAATTCGAGAGCACGGTCAATGAGAGCCTCAACAATGGGCTGGTCCGCTACGATCTCCGGTTGATCCTTCGACACAGAGATGGCCAGCGCCCAAGCCGACGCGGTCCAATACAACAACGGCACATCTTTGACGCGAGCGGCTTGAACGGCCTGGCGGGCATTCTGTTTGAGCTGCCGTGCGAAATCCGGGTGCTTGACTTCCAATCCTCGCAGACCGAAATCACGAGCCCGAAGGTAAAGGCGTCTGGCCCTCAAGCGAAGGGCGGTGGCTGCCTGAATGTCCTGGTCCTCCAGTTCATCGGCCCGAAGCTGGACGAAGGCGTAGGTATATTGCGTGAAGTTGCTCGCCGCCGCCGTGAGCAACGCCCGGTGCCTCGGAACCTCAGCCAGCAGGCTCTCGATCAGCTTGAGGCTGAATGGCGCCGCATCTTTGATCAGGTCGGGATCATTGTCGGAAGCGATGCTTGTCCCACTTTGTGCCAAGGCATCGCCCAGACGATTGACGGCAAACCGACGGACGGAGCAGCCGCAGATCGAAAACAGAAGCAGGATCGTCACTGAAACAGCGGTGCGACGCCCAATCCAGAAGTCGCAAACGCCGGCAGAAGCACTCATGAGGTTTAGGTACCACATCTGATTGAGCAAGTAAAGCCAGCCTGATCCATCGATTCGCATGCATCGTCGCGTGTGTTTCCGGTCTGTTCTGATCCGAGATCTTCCGATAGGCTGGCGACCCCGAATTCCCGCCCTTTTTTCTCCGAACCCGGCCAGTCTCGAGGAATGGCCTTGACTGTTTCGTTCTCGGCAGAGATTTGTTATCTTGACCGCGAATTGCCGGGCATTCTACCTCAGGGAATACCATGACGGATACGCTGGCGGCCATCGACATCGGTACCAATTCCATTCACCTGGTCGTCGTCAAGGTCAAGGACAACAATCGATTTGAAATCCTGGCTCAGGAGAAGGAGGTGGTACGGCTGGGTTCCGGTTCCGGCGATATGAAATACCTGTCTGCCGAAGCCATGGATCGCGGCATCGAGGCCTTGAAACGTTTTCGTCAGGTTGCCGAGATCTGGGCTGCCGAGATCAAGGCAGTAGCTACCAGCGCCGTTCGGGAAGCTCTAAACAAGGAAATCTTTCTGGAGAGGGTCCGGACTGAAGCCGGCATCGGAGTAGAGGTGATCTCGGGCTTCGAGGAGGCGCGACTTATCTACCTGGGTGTGCTCCAGGCGCTGCCAGTCTTCGACCGGAAAGTGCTGCTTGCGGATATTGGTGGCGGCAGCACCGAATTTTTGATTGGAAAGTCTGGTGAAGTAATCGAAGCCAACAGCCTGAAGCTCGGAGCCATCCGCCTGACCAACCAGTTCTTCAAAGAAGATCCCGTCGAGAACAAGACGATCTCTAAGTGTCGCCAATACCTGAAAGCGTACCTTCACCCGATGGCTCGACGCGTTCGGGCCCACGGATACGAAGTGGCGGTGGGCAGCTCGGGAACCATCCTGAACATTGCCCAGATGATTCAAGTTTTGCGGAAAGAACCGCCAACCCGGTTGCTCAGCAACTTCACGTTTTCACGTGCCGAGTTGGGCGAAGTGGTCAAGATGCTGACCAAAGCCGACACCGTGAAAAAGCGCCAGAAAATCGAAGGGCTGGATCCCAAACGCTCCGATATCATCCTCGGCGGCGTCTTGATTCTGGAGCAGGCTTTCGAAGCGATGCAGATCGAATCGATGGTGGTTTCCGGATTTGCTTTGAGAGAAGGGGTCATCCTGGATGTTCTGCACCAGGCCCACGGCGATGCGATGCATCACCTGACCGACATCCGCTACAAAGGCGTTCGCCATTTAGCTGAGACCTGCCAATATGAGAAAGAGCACGCGGATCACGTCGCGAAACTCTCCCTTCAGCTCTATGATCAGTTGCGCCATCTTCATCAACTGGAGGACATTAACCGGGAGTATCTGGAGGCCGCGGCCATCCTTCACAACGTCGGCTTCTTCATCTCGCACGCTCAACACCACCGCCACTCCTATTACATCATTCGTAACTCGGAGTATCTGACCGGTTTTACCAATCATGAGATCGAACTCATCGCCCAAGTCGCCCGCTATCATCGCAAGAGCTTGCCCAAACTGAAGCATGAGGAGTTCGCTCGGCTCAGTGCCAGGGATAAAGATATTGTTCGGAAGTTGGCGGGCATGCTCCGAATCGCCGACAGCTTGAATCGAACTCACAGCAGCTTGGTGCGCCACCTCAGGTGTGAAGTCTCGGGACGGTTTGTCAACATTGATCTGGAGACGGAAAACGGCAGCGAACCTTCTTTGGAGCTGTTTACGGCTCAGAATCGCAAAGATCTGCTCGAGCAGGTGCTGGATATTGTCATCGATTTTTCGGTGGCTTCATCCTCCCCGGAGCGGCAACGCTCCGGTCCGGTGGCCTCGTTGTCCTAGAGACGGGATTCTGGCTAGGGTCACTTTTCAGGACTAGTCAACGATTCGCCGGATGTGTATCATATTGCGGATGGGATCCACCCTCCCGCCATCGAATCCTAAATATCGAGGAGTAACGATGTTCGACTACGCAAAGACCTGTGCCCTTTCAGCCGTCCAGCTTTTGCTGCCTGGCGCCTTGCTGCTCTGGGCACCCCAAGCGGCTCAGGCCCAATCGGCAGCGCCCACCCGTATCGGCATCCTTAATGTGTTTCGGGCCATTTCGGAATGCGCTGAAGGCAAGGCGGCTCTGGCCGAGTTTCAGGAGAAGGCGAACGCAAAGAGCAGTGAGCTTGAAAAGAAAAATGCCGAAATACAGGAGCTGCAGAAGCAATTGCAGAATCAATCCCGGACTTTGAACGACGAGTCGCGGCAAGCTTTGGTGAGGAGTATTGATGCCAAGACAACTGACCTGAAGCGGGCCCAGGAGGACGCTCAGAAGGAGTTCGGCGAAATGCAGAACGAAATCTTCAATCGAATCGGCAACAAGCTCAGCCCCGTCGTTCAGCAGTACGCCAAGGAATTCAACTTCGCGGTGATCCTGGATGCCAATCGAGAGGCCAACCAAGTAGTCTACTTCGATCCTGCGATCGAGATCACGGACGATGTCATCAAGCGTTACGACAGCACCACACAGGGAACCGCCGCTCCCACGACATCTTCTGCGCCATCGAGTACTCCGGCACCAGCAGGTCAAACCCCCGCGGCCAAAAAGGCAAACTAACATTGTCGGGTCCAGCAGGCCACCGAGGTGGTGGCCTTGCTGTGAGATTCCGAGCAAGTATTCGCCTGGCCATGGGCTGCGACCGGTGGCGACGTCGGTCCTCATCATCCACTCATGACTCGCAAAAGGTCCTCTTCTGATTTGGCGAATTCCCAGGATGCCAAAGAGGCGTGGTTCGTCACGGAGATTCGAGTCCGCTACGCCGAGACGGACCAGATGGGAGTTGCCTACTACGCAAACTACCTGGTGTGGTTCGAAGTCGGTAGGGTGGAATACTGCCGTCACCGCGGTTTGCGTTACCGGGACTTCGAGCGATCCTTCGGGAGTTATTTGGCCGTGGCCGAGTCCTACTGTCGGTATCACGCTCCGGCTTCCTATGACGACCTCTTGCTTATTCAAACTCGTTTGGAGAGTTTGCGCCGACGGATGATGACCTTTCAGTACGAGATTCGGAAGCAGGAGGATGGTCTCCTCATCGCTGAAGGGCGCACCGTTCACGTTCTCCTCGATAAGTCTGGCCGTCCTAAATCGTTCCCTCCCGAGTTCTCACTGCGATTTCAACCCCTTCAGTCAAGCCAGCCCGGCTGGCCGGAGTCGGCGGCTACGTGACGGCGGCCCTTAACACTCCCGCCCCGGAAAAGTCCAGCTGGTTGAGCCAGATTTCATACGATCTGTCGTAGCCCTGTCCAGGAATTCGCAGGTTTCGGGTCGCCACTCGAACCGAACCTCTCGATTATGCATTTATTTATCAGCAAGATAGTCGAGATTCTGTACAAATGGTTAGTCAATTGCAATGTCATCAAGGCGTATAGCCTAAGCCTTGTAGTCTGGGGCCACTGAGCAGTTATCGACGCAAGTAACTCCGCACGCTGTCGGCTTACCAGCAGATTCCCACCGAGGAACCCCAGAAAAACCTGTAAAGGGGGATCTATGAGACTCTCTAAAGTCCTTAAAACGAGCCTTTTCGTTCTGCTTGCCTTGACCTGTCTCGACAAGCTGGGATGGGCTCAGCTCACCACTTCACGACTGGACGGCTTGGTCAGAGATCCGACTGGATTCGTCGTACCGGGTGCGACGGTCATTCTTACCAACGTCGAAACCAACGCATCCTACCAGACCGCCACCAACGAAAGTGGTCTGTACGTCTTTCCGCAGGTACCATTCGGTCTTTATCGCGTTGCAGTAGAGGTCAGAGACTTCAAGAAATCGGTTGTTGAAGGAGTCAAGATCGAAGTCAACGTTCCCGCCACAGTTAACTTCAATCTTGAACTCGGCCAGATTGGAGAGACCATCGAGGTCTCGGCGACTGAGGGGCGGGAGATCGTTAATACCGTCAACGCGGCCATCAGCACAGTTGTCACCCGGGATCAGATTCAAGCGCTCCCCCTCAATGGCCGAGATCCCCTGCAGTTCGCGCTACTCCAGGCCGGCGTCACCGGAAGCGGACAAATCGCCCGGGAAGCATCGGTGAACGGTACGCGTGGTACCTTCAATAACCTGACCCTGGACGGTATCAACAATCAGGATAATTTCATCCGGACGGATGCTTTCTTTGGCGTCATTCCGCTGCGCGAAAGCTTCGTTCACGAGTTCAACATCACCACTTCAAACGCCGAGACGGATGGCGGCATTGGCTCGTCGCAGACGCAGCTCGTCACACGGGGAGGGACCAACCAGTATCATGGGACGCTCTTCTACTTCCACCGTAATTCGGCGCTAAATGCCAACCGCTTTTTCAACAACGCCAGCGGAGTCGAAAAACCGCGTGTTCTCAACCATCAGTTTGGAGGGAACGCAGGCGGTCCGATCATTCGAGATAAACTCTTCATTTTCGGAAACTACGAGGAGGAGCGTGACCCTGCCGGCGTGTCGGTGGTTCGGAGGGTGCTGACACCTTCGGCCCGAGACGGCGTTTTCAGTTACCAGCGCCTCGATAACGGCCAGTTCGAGTCGATCAATCTGTTGCAATTGACGGGAGTCTCATTCGACCCCGCGATTCGAAACCTCATCGGGTCTACGCCGCAGGCGAATGACAGCAGCGAAGGGGACGGCAGGAACTTCTCCGGATTTCGCTTCAACAGTTCGGGAAAGACCACTGGGAAATGGCTCGTCTTACGCTCCGACTACGTTCTGTCCCAGCGGAACAACATCGAGGTGTCTTTCAAGCAGTTCCAGTTCGACTTGCCTAACGATCCTTTCAATGATATCGACACGCCTTTTCCGGGCCGCTCAGGCGGTGGGCAGGCGTCCACCCGCCGGTCTGGAACCGCTGCGTGGCGGGCCACCTTCTCGCCCACGCTCATCAATGAAGCACGCTGGGGCTTTCAGTATGCCCCCGTACAATTCGTGACGAACGAGGGGTTCTCGTCCGGTTACCGGTTGCTCTTCCCCAACGCCGATGGCGAAATCATCACCAATCCTGTCCAGAACAGCCTGCCACAGGGTCGAAAAGCACCCGTCTATGAGGTAGTTGATAACGCCACGTGGATCAAAGGAAATCATAGCGTGAAGTTTGGAGGCTCGTTCCGCTGGTCATCTGTAAACAGCTTCAACCTCGCAGGTGGCACCTTGAATGCGGGCGTGATCCCCATCTACCAGATGGGATTCGGCGCTGGAAACCCAAATCCCTTGCAAGCTAACTTGTTCCCCGGCGGGATCTCAAGTGCAGATTTGGAGGGTGCCTCGGACCTGCTGGCTCTCTTGGGCGGCTATGTGGACGAAGGCCGACAGGTATTCAACGTCACCAGCCGGACCTCGGGATTCGTTCCAGGAGCTCGGCAGGAAAGAACCCTGACTCAGCGGTTCTTCAGTCTTTACTCCAGCGACACCTGGAGGCTGCACCCCCAGCTGACCTTGACGGCCGGCTTGCGATGGGAATACCACACCGTTCCGGATGAGAAAGATGGGCTGGTGCTGCTGCCTGTCGGGGGTGTCAGTCAGCTCTTGGATCCCAACGCCACGATCGACTTTGCCGGTGGTGACACGGGCAGGCCCTTCTTCAACAAAGATTTGAATAACTTCAGCCCAAGCGTGGCGCTGGCATGGCGTCCCTTTGGCCAACGCCAGACGGTGTTGCGCGCGGGCTACTCGATCAACTACGTGATCGATAACAACTTCACGGCTGTTCAGAACGCTTACTCCGGGAACGACGGGCTGACCCAGCAAGTGAACGTTCCGGGGCTGTCCGGCACAGTCAGCAGCGGCGGTATTCAACCCATTCCTGTCCCGCCCTTTAAGGTGCCGAGATCCGCGAGAGACAATCTAGACCTGGATCCTTTTGCGGCTCTTTATACCATCGATCCCAACCTTCGGACACCCTACGTGCAGCAGTGGACGATGAGCTTGCAGCATGAACTCCTCCGGGGATCGGCCTTTGAAATTCGTTACATCGGCAACCGTGGAACCAAGCTCAGCCGCGCCCTCGATCTAAATCAGGTCCAATTCCCAGCGGATTTCGTGGAGGACTTCCGGCGAGCGCAGCGCAATCTGGCGGCCAACGGAAGTCCAACGGTCGGTGAGCCCCTTCAAGTCCTGCCATCGCTTGGACTCGGTGGTTTTCTGCAGAATGGAACCATTCGAAACTGGATCCGGCAAGGGCAGATCGGGACCTACGTGGGGGACTTCTTGGCTCCTAACCGGGCCTTTTTCTTTGCTGGGGAAGGAGGAGAGAACTTTGGGGCCACGCTGCCCATCACGGGGTTCTACCCCAATCCCAACATCTTCATCGCAGACTTCCTGGGTAACAACAGCTTTTCGTCCTATCACGCTCTCCAGACCGAATTTCGTGGTCGTATTCGTGAGGGCCTCCACCTACAGTCCAACTACACCTTCGGCAAGGTGTTGACTAATTTCTCCGGGACAGCCAATCAGTTCCGGGCCTACATGGACAACGGTCAGCAGTCGCTCGAGGTCTTTAGACCGGAGTACGACATTACCCACACCTTCAACACGAATTTTCTTTACGATATCCCCTTCGGCTTGAACCGGCGTTTCTTGAACTCCGGAGGAGTCCTCAACGGAATCCTGGGGGGCTGGAGCGTGACCGGTATCGCGCGGGTGCGTTCAGGCGAGACCATCAATATTGTTTCGCAGCGGGCCACCCTTAACCGGGCCGGCAGATCCATTGTCAACACGGTTCACCTGAACGGCCTCACCATCCCAGAACTGCAAGACAGGACCGGAGCCTACCGGGGACCGAACGGAGTGACGCTGTTTGCTCCGTCACTGATTGCGGAATCCGGTCGGGCCAGCGAGGCCTTTTTCACCAACCCTGGGCTGCTGCAGGCAGGCACACTAGCGCTTTCACCCGTCAGCGGTCCATGGTATTTCACAGCCGATCTCGGGTTGCGCAAGAGTATCCAGCTACCCTTCTCTGAGACCTCAAGGCTTGAGTTCAGGTGGGACTTCTACAACATCTTCAACCGCGCCAACTTTGACGTCGGGCGCGGCGGCACCTCATCGGCCAACGAGAGTCTGGGGTTGTTCAACGGTCACAACATCAACAGTACCAGTTTCGGCTTGATTAACGACACGTTCGACCCCCGTGAGATGCAGTTCGGACTGCGTATCCTCTTTTGATTGGACGGCGGGTCCGCACCTCAGCTACGGTAAGGCCCAATCAGGGCTGCACCGTGGCTGAGGCCGGCCAGCCTCTCGTCAAGCACCGCGGAAAGTTGTTCGCAAGACCGGCAGAGAACACGGTAGGGACCTTCAGCTTTTCTTGGCACTGATGGCGTAAAATGCGGCGATTTCTTGTTCCACTTTCTTGCTTCCGCATTTTGGACAGGCGGGCTTGGCTTTGTCGTGCGCCGCGACGGTCAGCGTTACAGAGAATTTCTTGCTGCAATCGAGGCACTTGTAATCATAGACAGGCATGATTCCCCTCCTTTCAAACACGGATCGAGCTTTTGAGACCACCGGCACTTCCTGTTGACATTCTACTCCGCTGTCTGAGCCTCACAAGCAAAAGTCATCGGCCTCTTATCCAATGGTGACGGACCGAAGCTTTTCGTAGAACTCTGGGAAAGAAACGGCTGCACACTCTGCCTCCTCAATGACCGTTTCCCCATCGGCCATTAAGCCCGCCACAGAGAAAGCCATCGCAATCCGATGATCGCCGTGGGTCTTGATCCGTCCGCCTCGTAGCTTCTGTCTTCCAGGTACGAACAGCCCATCTGGAAATTCCTCCACGGAGGCCCCCATTCCGCGCAGGTTGTCGACGACGGCCCGGATCCGATCGCTCTCTTTGACCCGCAATTCGCTCGCGTCACGGATCTCGAGACCGTTTTCGGTTTGGGTTGCCAGTACGGCCAGGATCGGAATTTCGTCAATGATGCCGGGAATTTGTTCGCCCGCCAGCTTGCCTCCTCGTAGTTGAGCGGATTGAACCTTGAGCCGGCCGATCGGCTCCCCTCCTTGTTGCCCTTGGCTGAAGATCTCAATCTCGGCACCCATGGCTGAAAGAACGTCAATCACGCCACGCCTTCCGCAATTCAATCCAGCCTCATCAATGAGCAATTCGGATCCGGCAACACAAGTCGCCGCCACCAGGAAAAAAGCCGCGGAAGACAAGTCTCCAGGCACTACCGCTCTGATTCCCCTCAGGTAAGGTCGGCCCATTACCGAGACCTCAAGACCATTCTCTTTCACATCCGCTCCGAACTCACGTAAGGCCAGTTCGGTGTGGTTTCGCGTTCTGGACGGCTCGATGACGGATGTTTCTCCCTTTGCAAAAAGGCCCGCCAGCAAGATAGCCGACTTGACCTGGGCGCTGGCGACCGGCAAAACATATCGGATGGGCCGTAGCCGGCCACCTTTGATCGTGAGCGGGGGAAAGTTGTCCTCGCGGGCCTGGATCTGGGCGCCCATTTGGAAAAGCGGATCGATCACGCGTTTCATGGGGCGTCGCTGTAGCGAAGCATCCCCGCTGATCGTACAGCTAAACGGCTGCCCGGCCAGGAGGCCTGAAAGCATTCGAATCGTCGTACCGGAGTTTCCAGCGTCCAGCGCCTCATGCGGAGCCTGCAGCCCATCCAGACCTCTGCCGGTGATGGTGACATGATCGGCCGTGACTTCGACCGGAACTCCCAAGGCGTGCAGGCAGGAGAGCGTACTATGGCAGTCCTGGCTCGATGCAAAGTTGCTAATCTCTGTTTTCCCACTTGCAATAGCACCCAACATAGCCAATCGGTGGGAGATCGATTTGTCGCCCGGAAGTTTCACTTTGCCGGTGACCTTGGTTGTGGGTCGAATGATGATTTCCATGAATCGTCAGTCCATTCTGATCGATCAAAAACGAAGGGTGCGTCGGTCCGCCACTGAAGCCGCGGTAGTTGAGATTGCCACGAGGCCCCGTTCACCGGCAAGTTCATTTCGAGGAAATAGGATTTCAGATCCTCTCTGTCCGGTCGAACTTTTGAGTTGCCTTCACGCGAAGGGTGACCTATTTTCAGAGAGGTTTTGGGATGACGGATCGTGAGATCAGCCAGAGGAGGTAAAGCATTGATTCACGATAAGACATTTTCGGAAACCCAGCTCAACGTCTCAATCGAAATTCAGGAGCAGTTGGAGCGATTCCGGCAGGAGCATCGTCGACTCACAGAGCGGCTTCGCATTCGGCACCAGAATGGGGGCGATGCCCTGACTCTGGCGCAGGAACGGACGGCAAGTCTAGACCGCGTCGTTGAGTCTGTCTGGAAATGGACCTCGGAATCGAGCCTCTGCTGCGTGGCTGTCGGGGAGTACGGAGCGGGAGCGCTCAGCCCCCATTCGAAGGTCGAGACGTTGTTCCTAATGAAGCCAGCCCAACGGGATGATCGAGTCCGTCAGATTGTCTCGGCGATGAACCAGCAGTTTGCCGGCCATTCGCTATTGCTGCCCCCCAAGGATTGCCTTCAGAAGGCCCAAACCGAGCCCACTTTGCTTCGAAGCCTCCTCTCCGCTCGTTGGGTTGCTGGAGATTTCTCGGCCTTCACCGACTGGAGCAAGCGGTTTCATGCCAACTTCCACCGTCAGCGGTACGGCCTTATTACCGAGTTGGCCCGTCTCAGTGCCCAGGAGCGCCAGAATCATTCCCCTTCCGAAATCGAAATGGACCTGACCGCGCACTGGGGTGGCATCAGGGATTTTCAGACTTTCTGGTATTGCCTGCAGCTTTGCGGGGGTGGATCCAGCCTGGATCGGGTGTTGTCTGAAGCCCGAATGAGGGCAACTGAATGGCAGACCTTGCTCTTAAGTTATTCCCAGTTGTTGAGGATCCGCCATCATCTGCATTTCAGGGCCGATACCCAGAATGATCTACTTACCAAGGACCTGGCATCGTCGCTTGCCCAGGAGTTCGGCTCGCTCGACCGCGACAAGCCTAAGGCCCCCGAACTGTTCCTTCAGCTGGCCCTTCGATGTCGCTCGGCGATTCACCGAAGCTTCCAGCGGTTCGTGTCTCGATGCCGGTCCAAACTCAACCCCGAGGGAGATCAGAAGCGAATTCAATACCTGAAGTCCCTTTCCGAGAGCCAAGTGCAGCTCAGCGAACCAAGCCCCGAGCGCTGGATGAAAGTAGTTCGGTACAGTCAAACGGAACCCTCGCTCCTCTCGGAGTTCTTCAAGGACATCGTGCATGACCATCTCCAGGACGTTTTGGCTTGGGACGCGCCCGCCGTGCACGAGGAGTTCCGATCGATTCTGAAGAACAAGGGTAAAGTCGGAGCGGCCCTGAGGTCTCTACATGAACTCGGCATATTGGGCCGATATTTGCCGGAATTCGGCCGGATTGAGAGCTTCCCTGAATTGGACCGCGCCCATCATTGGACGGTGGACGAACACACGCTGCGCTCCATCGAAATCATCGACGAGGTGGTGCGCTCCTCGGATCCGGCCTTGCACGACTATCAACGGGTTTTGGAAGAAGTGGCCGAGCCGCACCTGCTGTACCTGGCTTTGCTCCTTCATGATTGTGGAAAGGGACTTGGACCGGGACATGCCGCACAGAGTGAGCGATTGGCCGCAGGCGCTCTCCAGCGAGTCGGAATGGACCATGATAGCCGGGCAAAGATCCTGACGCTGATTCGCCACCACATGCTCCTGGCCCACGTGTCTCAGCGCCGCGATATCGATGATCCTCTCATTGTTCAGGAAGTCTGCGATGTCGTCGAGACGGCCGACAACCTTAATATGTTGCTGCTCGTAAGCTACGCTGACTTGCGCGCCAACGGACAGCAAGCCTGGTCAGAAAGAAAAGACTTTCTGCTATGGGCACTGTACTTTAAGGTCTTCGACCGATTAATGTTCGGCGATGAAGTGACGCCGCCGGAACACACGCGCGTGGCGGCTATCCAGCGCAAAGTCCTCGAGCATGCTGGGCCCGGGGTGTCGCGCGATGCCGTTTTGAGGCACTTTCTTCTGCTTCCCGAGAAGTATGCATTATACACACCCTTGCCTCAGATTCTCTCGCACATCCGCCTGTGCGAGCGATTGCAGGACCAACCGGTCGTCACAGAATGGATTTCTCACCCTCAGGCGGGTTACACAGACCTTTTTGTTTCCACCAATGACGTCCCAGGAAGATTCGCACAGATTGCCGGTTCGTTAACAAGCCTGGACGTGAGCATTCTGTCGGCTCAGCTCAACACTCGGGATGACGGAATCGTCATCGACAGTTTTCAGGTGTGCGATGCGACGGGCAAAGCACTGGTGGAACCAGAATTTTGGAAGAAGGTGGATCGCCTCTTAATCGATGTGATTCGGGGCGATAAGTCAGTGGATGAGTTGTTGAGCCGGCGTCTCACATCCGGCACCGAAGTCAGAAAGAAGTCTGGGGCAACACCCCGCATTCGAATCGACAACGAGATTTCTTCTCAGAGTACCGTTATTGAAGTCCAGAGCGAAGACCGCCTGGGTCTTGGCTACATGATCGCACGTTGTCTGGCGGAGTTAGGCCTAAACATCCTGTCCGCGAAGTTGGGAACAGAAAAAAGCCACGCCTTTGACGTCTTCTACGTCCAAACTCAAAGTGGGGGGAAGATCTCCAGCAGCTTTCAAATGACCGAAGTATTGGAGCAATTGCGAAGCAGGCTCAGCTACTAACTTCAGGACTTACCTACCAGCTCGTTAAAGAAGTGAGCTGAACTGACAATCCCGTTTCGGAAGTTGAACAAGCTTAGCTTCTCGTTGGGAGCGTGAGCGTTTTCATCGGGCAATCCAATTCCCATCAGAACACTGGGCAAGCCGAGGATCTCGGCAAACGTCGCGACCACTGGAATGGACCCCCCTTCTCGTACAAATACGGGCCGCTTCCCAAATCCCTTTTCAAAGGCGCGCGAAGCGGCTTGAATACCCGGATGATCAATGGGCGCTACCCAGGGTTTACCCCCGTGCATGCGTGTGACCGTCAACTCCACGGAGGGCGGCGCGATCCTCCGAACGTGTTCCTCGAAGAGCGTGGCAATCCGGTCAGGATCCTGGTCCGGCACGAGTCTCATGCTAATCTTGGCCATCGCTTTGGCGGGAATGACGGTCTTGGCCCCTTCGCCAGTAAAGCCCCCGCAGAGTCCGTTGACTTCTAAAGTTGGGCGCACCCAGATTTGTTCCAGCGGTCCATATCCCTGTTCTCCAAATAAGGCAGGTGCACCAATCCCTTGCCGGTATTTCTCGGCATCGAACGGAAGTCTGGTCAATTCCTCCTTCTCCTTAGCGCTCATGGCCACCACGTCATCATAGAATCCGGGGATGAGGATCTTGCCGTTCGGATCCTTCAAGGACGCAACCATTTGACACAGCGCGAAGTTGGGGTTAATCACGGTGCCGCCAAAAGACCCTGAATGGAGGTCCGAATCGGAACCTCTCAAGTCGATCTGGAAGTAAACCAGGCCGCGAAGGCCGTAGCACAGAGATGGAACCCCACGATCGAACATCGGAGTGTCCGATATCAGCACAACATCCGCGCTGAGGAGCTCCTTGTGGTTCGCAATGAAAGAGTCCAGATTCTCGCTTCCGACTTCCTCTTCTCCTTCAATGAGAAACTTCACGTTGACCGGCAGCCGACCGGACGCCCGAAGGTGGGCCTCGACGCCCTTCAAGTTCATCAATACCTGTCCCTTATCGTCCACCGCACCTCTGGCGTAGAGTTCGTCGTGCCGAACGGTGGGCTCAAACGGCCCGGATGTCCAAAGATCTAAGGGATCGACAGGCTGGACATCGTAGTGACCGTAGACCAGAACCGTCGGTTGCCCTGAAGCCCCCAGCCACTCCCCATATACGATGGGGTGCCCCTGGGTCGGAAAGATCTCCACCTGTTGCATCCCAACCTGCTTCAGTTGATCAGCCACGAAGTGTGCGCAACGCAGCACGTCTGATTTGTTTTCAACATTATTGCTGATACTCGGAATCCGGAGGAAGGCCTTGAGTTCCTCCAAGAATCGCTCTTGGTTCCTGCCGATGTACTCAATCACGCTTTGCATGATCCGTTTGCCTCCTCAACCCGATGCGCGAGCTGTGCACAAACCCTTCCACTCGTTCCCTGCTTGCGGAGCCTGCCCTTCGAAAGTCGAGAATTTCAACAACCTCAACGAAATAACGTTAATGCCACTTGATTCCCGGACGATAAAGGAAGCTGACAAACTGTCTCGGGAGCTATCATGTTTAGCTTCAGTTCTGCAATGCACGCCTTTTCGCGCGACCTGGCGATTGACCTGGGTACAGCGAATTCGCTTGTTTACTCCGACGGCGCCGGAGTCGTGGTGAACGAACCGTCGATCGTGGCGCTTAACACGGTCACTCAGGAAATCGAAGCCGTAGGTCAGGACGCCAAGGAAATGCTGGGCCGTACGCCCAATAACATCGTGGCGATTCGCCCCATGAAGAAAGGCGTCATTGCCGATTTCCGCGTGACTGAGAGGATGCTGGCCCACTTCATCCACAAAGCACACGGACGCAAGTTTCTGGTGCACCCGCGGATCATTATTAGTGTTCCATCCGAAATTACACAAGTAGAAAAGCGGGCCGTCATGGACTCGGCCGCGAGGGCCAGAGCCAGTGAAGTCTACTTGGTGGAACAGGCGATGATGGCAGCGATTGGAGCGGGACTTCCCGTCGTCGAGCCGGCCGGAAACATGGTGGTCGACATTGGTGGAGGTACCACCGATATCGCCGTGATTTCCCTTTCGGGCGTAGTGTACAGCAGATCGGTCAAGGTGGCGGGTGATGAAATGGATGAAGCCATCATCCAGTACATCAAGCACAAATACAATTTGCTTATTGGCGAGCGAATGGCCGAGCAGATCAAGATTCAAATTGGCTCTGCCTGCCCCCTGGAAGAGCCCATGGAGATGGAGATCCGAGGGCGCAACCTCATCCAGGGCGTGCCCCAAGCCATCAACATTAACGATTCAGAGGTCTGTGAGGCACTTTCAGACTGCGTGGGACAGATTGTGCATGCCGTGCGAGCCACCCTTGAGCGTGTTCCACCGGAATTGGCGGGGGACCTTGTCGATCGGGGCATCATGCTCGCCGGTGGCGGATCTCTGCTGAGAAACCTGGACAAGCGCCTGACAGAGGAAACCCAACTGCCCGTGGTGCTTTCCGAAGACCCTCTGTCTGCAGTCGTCAGGGGTACGGGCCAGTTACTCAAGGATTTCAAGCTCCTGCGCAAGATGTCATTGGACGCGAACTGAAGCCTCGTGATCTCCCCACTTCCCAGCCCCAGCGAGCGAAACGGGTACTCGATCGGGCATTCGTAGATCGTTCCTCATCCGGCCCAACCCCTCCCTTCTTCTTTCGTCTCCTCGGACAGGTAACAAACGTTCTCCCTCCTACGGAAGTTCTGCTAGGATCTGCCTGTCGGACGGACTGCGATTGCTGCACAGCGAGAAAGGACACCGGGGCAAGGCCGATTGACCTACTCCGACGTACCAGGAAACGTCTGCTGCTCTATCACGTACTGCATCAGGAGCTCAAACTCAGTTGCTGCGATGGCCTGCAAAAGTTCCCTACCCGTGAAGGGCCTTCGGGACAGGAGTTGGCACAAGTCCACGAAAGCATCAGGGCTCCAGATCTGAAGCCGCGCCAGTTCTTGAAGAGGACTGGCGGGTGGCAAATGGATGAGAAGCGGCCGAACCCGGCCCTGTAGAAGGGCAAACACCGGATGAACTCCCACCCGAGCGAACCAATATTTCGAGTTGCCGAAGTCTCCTTCACTTCGGTGCATCAGGGCATGCCAATACGAACCTTCGGGCGTGTGAAGTTGCTGAGCAATTCGATGCGACTCGTCCAAAAAACCATGGAGCCAAAGAACACCAACCGAGATGCTATCGTTGTTTCCGACGTTGAGCACGTTCCTCCAATCCGTCTCAAGGATGCGCTGCAGGGTCTCGTCCGATCCGCGGCGCGGGCGAACCGGCTCCGGCAGCCCCGGAGGAATCGGCCGAAATAATTCGATCGCTTGGGTCATGGGTTCCTCGCACAACATGCGTTTGAGGGAGTTTGACACAGTCTGGCTTCAACTGCCAAGCCCGCTGCCTTTCAGGGAGCCTCAGGTCCGACTCCGGTGCCATGGTGATCTCCTTCTGCCCATAGCTGAGCACCGACGGAGGCTGTCGGTCGTGACCATGATCCTAGCGTGAAAGGCTCTCAGGAAGCCGGACCTGTTGCTCCAAACTCGGCCTCTGTCACATCTGTATCTCAAGCATTGGAGACCAACTGTGTATCAACACCTGCGGCGACTCTTGACTGCCGATAACTGTCTCAATGCCCTCTTGGTGTTTTTGCCGGTCTGTGCCTTTCTGGAGTTGACTCACTCTTCGCCCGTGCCAGTTTTTGTCACATCCTGTCTGGCCATCATTCCGCTTGCCGGTTGGATGGGGAAAGCCACCGAACATCTGGCGGAGCGAACCGGCGCTGCGGTTGGCGGGTTATTGAACGCCACCTTCGGCAACGCAGCTGAATTGATTATTGCCGTTCTGGCCCTCCAAAAGGGCCTGTATGGCGTGGTCAAAGCTTCCATCACGGGTTCGATCATCGGCAACATCCTGCTGGTCTTGGGGCTGAGCATTCTGGCCGGAGGCATTCGTTACCCCCGGCAAAAGTTCAATCGGACCGCAGCGAGCATGGGTTCGACCTTGCTGGCGCTCAGCGTGACAGGACTATTGATCCCGGCTGTTTTCCATATGGTCGCTGAAGAACGAATCCGAAGCGGCACCCTCAGCCCAGCTCGCGAGGCGGCGCTGGAACAAAGCCTCAGCTTGGAGATCTGTATTGTCTTATTCGTAGTATACCTCCTGAGTCTCGTCTTCTCGCTGATCACGCATCGGGACGTGCTTGGCGGCCTGGACCGGCACTCGGAAGCTGAAGCAGAGGTTCATCATGCTTGGAGCTTCCCGAAGTCCATTGTGATCCTCGTCTTGGCGACCGCTGGGGTTGCAGTCGTAAGTGAGGTTCTGGTGGGTGCGGTGGAAGCCACAGCACATAGGCTGGGCTTAAGTCAGGTGTTCGTGGGGGTCATTGTGGTCGCCGTGGTGGGAAACGCCGCCGAACACAGCACAGCGGTATTGATGGCAGCGAAAAACAAGATGGACCTGGCTATCAACATTGCTGTCGGTTCGAGTATTCAAGTCGCTTTGTTCGTGGCACCTCTGTTGGTCTTTGTGAGCTACCTGCTGGGCTCGCCAATGGACCTGAGGTTTACGTCGTTTGAGGTCTTGTCGGTTGCGACGTCAGTGGGCGTGGTCAACCTCGTGGCTCAGGACGCCGAATCAAACTGGATGGAGGGGGTGCTGTTGTTGGCGGTGTATCTCATTCTTGGAATTGCCTTTTATTTTCTTCCCGTGTGAGTCCTGGGGGAAACCGGGTACTACCACCAAGCTCGTATTCGAAATCCGTCAGCTTGCCGATTGATATGCCTGAATACCAGTCGATACGATAGATGCTATGTACCGCACGCTTCACTCCAGTCTGGGCCCCCCGAAACAGCGGCTAGGGGAGAGCCATTCCGATGTCTTGGTGACGGGCACGGATCTGTTCGGTGCGCGATTCGAGGAGAAAGGGAAAGACATCCGTCAGACGGAGCAGGGCTTCTCGTTTTCGCTTTACCGCCCCGTTGCCGAAAAAGCAATCCTTCAGATCAACCTCCATCCCGATTGTCCCGAAACACCTTGTTGGGTCACAGCTGTTATCGTCCACGCCAAAGAACGATTTGACGGGATGCAGACGGTGGACGTGAGACTGCTTCCGTTGCACTGAAACACAGTTGCCGCGGCTTCATACTCATTGAGCGCGGCCTAACCTCGCCTCCTGTGTCCCACAGGGCCGCGAGGGCTTTTGTCTTGACAACGGTCGATGCATGACTGTATAAAGATTCGTTTTTGTTTGGTTTAGAGGCTCTTCCTAATGAGTGAGAGGTTTTTCCGGAATGGCAAACCATGCTTCGGCGATCAAAAGAAATCGGCAAAACGAGCGACGGCGTAAGGTCAATCGCAGCAACCTCACCCGTTTGAGGACGCACTTGAAGAAGATTGATGCCGCAATCAAAGCCAACGACCTGCAGCAGGCCAAATCATTGCTGTCCCCAACAATATCCCTTCTCGACAAGTCCATCCAGAAAGGCGTCCTGCACAAGAATGCTGCTGGACGGAGGAAGTCAAGATTGATGAGTCGGGTCAACGGCTTGACAACACCACAAGCCTCTTCCTGAATCCCTCGATAAGTTCTTTTGACGCGTGACGATGCCGACCTCGGGGCTTGGCCTGTCTTGCTCAGAGAGCACCGGGGAGCCATGTTGGTTTGCTGATCGGGTAGGCTTCCAGTCGTGGCCGTCGATCCGGTAGTTTCAAGGCCTTCGAGTCGGTGAGCCGAAAGCCCCCTCCGTTTGGTCGGGAATCGTCGTGGGCCCACCTCGGCGTCAGTGCCTCATGGCATTCGTCGTCAACCGCTTTACAGAAAGCACCCAAGTGTTTAGAATCTCGGACGCTTTGGTTTCGGCTTCGGGAAACAGATCCGGCAAGCGAGATCTCACGCCCATGCCGCAATCCTATCCTCACTCAATGTGAACTCAGGAGAATCGCTATGAAGGGAAACCCAAAGATCATAGAACTGCTCAATGCCGCGCTAAAAAAGGAACTGATGGCGATCAATCAGTACTTCATTCACGGGAAGATGTGCGAGAACTGGGGCTACCAAGCCCTCGCCAAGAAGTATGTCGACGAGTCCATCGGCGAAATGAAGCATGCTGACGAGTTGATCAAACGTATCCTGTTTCTAGATGGCACGCCCAACATGACTGATTATGACAAGATAGTCATTGGGTCGAACGTCAAGAAGCAGTTGGAGAGCGACCTGAAGCTGGAGGAAGATGCCGTTGCTGAGCTGAAGCCGGCCATCCAGTTCTGTCTCAAGGAGTCGGATCACGTCAGCCGAGATTTGCTGGAGCGGATCCTGGTAGAGGAGGAAGAGCACATCGACTGGATCGAAGGTCAGCTGCACATTATCAGCGAAGCCGGATACGACAACTACCTGGCGCAGCAGATACACCAAAAGGCGTAGTCCGGGCCCGCTTGTTTGGCCCTCTCCACCGATTACTCGAGTTCCGCGTCACACGAGCCAGAGAGGATGCCGTTCATATCCGATCTCAGCAATCGATAGGTCAGCCATTCCTTCATTTGCCTGGCACCCAGTCGTTCATAGAAATCGATGGAGGGTCGATTCCAGTCCAGTACTGCCCACTCCATTCGTCCACATCCGCGTGTGAAAGCCTCTCGCACGCAGTGGGTGAATAACTTTCGGCCGGCTCCCAGACCTCGATACTCTTGAAGGACGAAAATATCCTCCAGGTAGAGCGTGGGCAGCGCCAAAAAGGAAGAGTAGGTTTCCAAGACGATGGCATAGCCAACCACCTGACCATTGATCTCCACCAGGAAAACCTCGATCCTGGGGAATTGGCCGAAAGCGTCTTCGATCAATCGCTCTTTGGCTGATTCGTCCGGTCGATCGAGTTTCTCGTAGTCAGCCAAGGCATCCACCAGACTCAGAAAAACTGAGGCATCTTTGCGTTCAGCGCGTCGAACTCGAATGAGGCTAGGCTTCAAGAATTCCTCCTTAAGATTTGCTCCTGGCTTGCAGTATACTCAGCGGGAATTCGATCAGTACCACCCTGGGTGGACGCTGTGAGGTGTTTCGAATTCTATCAGCTGACTGACCGGAATCCCAGCATTCAGGGAATGCTTGTTTGAGGAACGTCCCCCCTATCCATGGTTTCCTCCCGTTTCGAAGTCTACTTCCAGAAGACAAAGACTCGTGTTGATGAGACTTTGGACTCGCTCCTACCCAAGAACGACGACGAACCGACCACGTTGCACCAATCCATGAGGTATAGCGTCTTTGCGGGCGGGAAGCGGCTACGGCCGGTCCTGGCCTTGGTCGGCTATGAAATAGCAGGTGGGAGGGACGATCACATCCTTCCGGTGGCCTGCGGACTGGAGTTGATCCACACCTACTCCCTCATTCACGATGACCTTCCCTGCATGGACAACGACGACTTGAGGCGTGGTCGGCCAACGAACCACAAAGTCTACGGCGAAGGGATGGCGGTTTTGGCTGGAGACGCCCTGCTGACTCTGGCCTTCGAATGCTTCCTGGGTCGAGGCATGGCTGAGCCCATTCCCTGGCCCAACCTGGCTCAAGTTGCGCGTCGAGTCGCAGAAGCCTGCGGAACTCTGGGATTGGTCGGAGGACAGGCGATGGACGTTGGACTCCAGTCGCGCGATCGCCGCATCGAGACCCTCGATCGGACTTGTGGCTGGAAGACCGGAACGTTGATTGAAGTTTCCTTGGAATGCGGTGCTCGCCTCGCCAATGCCAGTCAAGAGTGGGTTCAGTACTTGAAGAGATATGGACAGGCTCTCGGCATGGCCTTTCAGATCACAGACGATATCCTGAACGTTACCGGTGATGCAGGAAAGTTGGGTAAGGCCACTCGAACGGACGCCCGTTTGGATAAAGTCACTTTTCCAGCCTTGTTGGGTTTGAAGGGGGCTACTCAGGAGGCCCAGCGCTGGACTGCGCAGGCTAAAGCTTCCCTGGATCCCTTTGGAGATTCGGCTTGGTTCCTGCGAGAACTCGCTGACTTCGTGATGAGTCGTCAAAACTAGGCTCTCTCGCGCACGTGTTGTCGGGATAAGGCATTCAAATGAAACGACGAGTGGTGCAAACCGCCGTTCTCCGAAGTCTCCTGATCGCGCTGATGGCCCTCGTTTTTAGGTGGCTTCACCTGCCTTCACCTTCGCTTGGCGCGGGCTTTCACCCCGGCGGCCGAGTCTTGTTGGATGCCCACAACTGCTATCCCTCAAACGGCAAGGGCCAGGCCCGAATGGATCGCGCCCTCCGAAGCGGATTGCCGTTGGCCATCGAGCAGGATTTGGTCTGGTACACGGATCCGAGGACGGGCCGTTCGTGGTCTATCATTTCACACGGAGAACCCCTTACAGGGCACGAACCCACGCTGCGAGACCACTTCTTCGAAAGAATTCGCCCGATCGTGGAAGATGCGCTTCGCGCTCAGCACCAGGATAAGTGGCCGCTGATCGTGCTGAATCTGGATTTCAAGACCAATGAGCCTGAACATCACAAGGCGATTTGGTCGCTCCTTGGAGAGTACGAATCGTGGCTTTCCACGGCAAAGAAGGGGGCAACGGGTGAAGCAGACCCTCTGCAAGTACGGCCCGTTCTGGTACTAACCGGCGATTCACCAACTCAGCAATCCGTCTTTCACGATCAGCTCAAAGTAGGCGAACGTCTAAGGGTATTTGGTGCCGTGCGCTGGCGGAGTGATCGACTGGAGTCATCCCCGGAAGAAATCGTGAACGAAAAGGTCACTAATTATCGAAGGTGGTGGAACAACCCCTGGCGGGTAGTGGAGAGAGAGGGGCAAAGAAACGCCGGGGAATGGACGGCAACCGATCAGAGGCGACTTGAGGCTCTGGTCAACCATGCACACAGGTTGGGGCTATGGATACGTTTCTATACGCTTAACGGCCATCCGGCAGCCGAAACTCCAGGATGGATGCCTTCGTACAACTTTGGTTCGCTCCAGAAGGTTCAGCTACGCTGGCGTGCCTGCATCGAAGCAGGGGTGGATTTTATTGCGACCGATCAGTACGAGTCTCTTAGCCAGATTCTGGTGACTAGCCAGGCCTACCGGGGTGTCGCTTCACATGTTCAAGAACCAGCGAGAAACCCGCGTTGAATGTCTCGATTCGTAGGAAAACGAAAATCTGATCGTCGGAAACAGGCACTCTGGTGCCGCTAAATTGGGAGGTTGTTATGAGCGCAAGGATGATCAATCGACGCGAATTCGGGCAGGCTATGGCTTCAGCCGGAGGGGCCCTGCTGGGGTCTACCTTGCTGGGTGGCTGGGCCAGGCCTTCGCCAACGGAAAAAACTCCCGTTGCCCTACAACTCTACACGGTTCGCGATCTGATCCAGGCAGACTTCACGGGCACGCTGAAGAAGGTCTCGAAAATCGGGTACGACGCGGTTGAGTTCGCCACCCATTACGGTGGACTGCCTCCCTCGCAACTCAAGTCGATCCTGGCAGATTTGGGATTGAAGTGCGCAGGGGCGCACGAGGGGTTCGATCGCCTGGACAAGGAGCTCGATCAGGTCGTTGCGTTCCACCAGAGCCTGGGAAATACGTTTATCACCTGTCCTGCCATTCCGCAGTCCTGGCGCGAAAAGGGAGCTGACGGTTATCGCCAATTCGGCCAGCGTCTCAATGAAATCGGAGCCCAGATCAAAAAATCAGGAATGCAGTTGTGCTATCACAATCACAGTTTCGAATTTGTGAAGGCGGACGGCAAATACCTTCTTGATATTCTGTTCGAAGCTGCTGATCCAGGCGCCGTTCAGGCAGAAATCGACGTTTATTGGGTGACCCATGCGGGAGAGGATCCGGTGTCCTTCATCCGCAAGCACGCCGGGCGCTGCCCGCTATTCCACATCAAGGACATGAAGCCTGGAGAGAAAAAGGAATTCGCACCAGTGGGGCGAGGCATCATCAAGATGAAAGAGGTGATCCAGGCGGCGCAAGCCTCAGGGGCCGTATGGCTCATCGTGGAACAGGACCGAACGGATGGCTCTCCTCTGGAAGCGATTGAGATCAGTCTTAAAAGTATGCGGCGCTTGCTTCTGAAGAGCTAAGCGCCTGATGCAGCCTGAGCCCATGTTCTGGGAAATCATCGCCAACACTCCCTTCCGTCCCCGGATCATCAGCTCGCTGATCCTGCTTGTGGGCGTCAGCTTGCTGCGCTTGGTCCTGGCTCGAGCCGTTCTGCGCCTTGACAGCCAAAACGCCGATGTGCGCCGCCGCTGGATCGTTAACATCCGCAACGCATCGATCTTTGTGGCTCTGCTGGGCCTGGTGTTCATTTGGGCCGAGGAACTGAGGACCTTCGCAGTATCCTTCGTGGCGCTGGCCGTGGCGATGGTGATCGCTACCAAGGAACTGATCCTGTGTGTCAGCGGTGCTGTCATTCGCGCGGGAACAAAGGCTTACTCCGTGGGTGACCGCATTGAAATTGGAGGGATGAGGGGGGACGTCATCGATCAGACGATCTTTACGACACTGCTGCTCGAAATCGGTCCCGGGCGAGCCAGCCACCAGTACACCGGTCGCGCCATTGTGGTTCCAAACAGCCTGCTTCTGAATACTCCACTTGTCAACGAGACGTTCACTGAAGAGTTTGTCCTGCACGTTTTCTCCGTTCCCCTCGATCAATCTGACGACTGGGAAAAAGCTGAAGCATTGCTGCTGGAGGCCGCCCGCATCGAATGCGGTCCCTTCCTCGCACAAGCCCAGATGTTCATGAAAAGACTTGAGGATCGACAAGGACTGGACACCCCGACGGTAGAGCCTCGCGTCACTCTGCACATTCCAGAAGCCGGAAAGATCAATCTCTTGCTGAGAATTCCCACCCCGGCCCGCCGAAAAGGCCGGCTCGAGCAGGCCATCCTGCGACGATTCCTGACTACTTACCGAAGGGAGCCCAAGGCTCCGCAGTTCCAACAAATGGAGTAGGCCAGGGGGCTTCTTCTAGCCTGACCCGCGTAAAGGGCAAACCGCTTGGGGCGTGTGTTTCGCTCCCTTCGGCCCCAGGTCGCTCCTCATTACCACAATTCGGGTCACTCTGAACGGATGAGCATCGAAGCCAGTCGCCTTGAGCCTTGAGGCCATCACTGCCCCACTTTGGGCAGAGCGCATTCGGCCGAGGGTGAGGTGCGGGGAAAATGCGCGATTCTCCCGATCGAAGCCAAGGCGAGAGAGGGCCTCCTCCAAACGGCTGTGTATTTCGGCCAAGGCACCGCTGGCGTCCTCGATGCCAACCCACAATACCCTTGGCTTCCGTTCCGAGGGGAAACAACCTACCCCCCTCGCTTCCAGGGTGAACGGTGGGTGGGAGGCCGCGCATGCCGTCACACTCTCGCATATCGCCCCGAGTAGATCTAAGCTGATCTCGCCCAAGAAACGAACGGTCAGGTGTATGCTGGCGGGTCTCACCCAAGAAACGTCACCCGCAAGTCCACGTAGACCTCTCTGCATTCGTTCGATCTGTTCCTTGATCTGGTCTGGAATCTCAACTGCGATAAAGGTGCGAATCCGTTCTGGTTCCACTTCGCCCCCTTTGGTTCCTCCCCGGCCTGACGTGATTTCTAGCAATTGAACCCCTCCAATGGGACTTCTTAAGGTGCCGCCCAAAAAAGTCTGAGCCAAACTCCTTCTGGAGTTCGCGTGTATGAGTGGAACGGCGAGGGAGACTGATCGGTCCCTCGCCCAAAATCGTTGTTAGGTAAGGAGATAATCCATGGCCATAGACAGGGGCTTCCCGTATTCACTGGGCGCGAGGAGATACAGCACCCTCACATCGCTGTTGGTTCTGCTGGGCAGTCTAGCCCTCATGGGGGCAACAGTCGCGGCTTGTGGAGCGGCTCAGGCCTCCAAAGCACAGGTGAAACATGGTGAACATCTGGTTCGAGTGCTAGGTTGCAACGACTGCCACACACCACACAAGATAGGTCCCAATGGACCGGAGCCGGACATGACCCGGATGCTCTCCGGTCACCCAGAAAATGTGGCCGCGCCCAAACCACCCACTTCTCTCCCCGAACCCTGGGTGTGGGCAGGCACAGGCTCCAACACGGCCTTTGCCGGTCCCTGGGGAATCACCTACGCCGCCAATCTGACGCCCGACCAGAACACGGGGATTGGAATCTGGACGGAAGACATGTTTCTCCGGGCCATCAAGCTGGGCAAACACATGGGACAATCCCGTCAAATCATGCCGCCCATGCCGTGGCCGGCTTTCTCCAATCTGGACGAACAAGACCTCAGGGCCATCTATCGATATCTTAGATCCATTCCCACCATCACCAACCATGTTCCAGACTATCAGTCACCCGAGGACCTCGATTACGCGGCTAAATGGGAGGCGATCGGCCATTAAGCTGAATTTGCCCGAATCGATCCGGTCTGATGCGCCTTTTTGAGTGTCGTGTGACGGTTCTCTAGGGCTTGGCAAGCGCGGTTCAGAGGGATCTACCCGAATGGGTAGGTCCCTCCATCCGTGCGTACCGCCGGAGGTTCTGGCTCATCAAGCGTGAACTCTCAGCTTCTTGATCGCAGGGCTGAGCCCTTCAGCATGTTGCGGGGAAGGTATCGAGCACTCGTTCCCGATACTCAGCCACCGGATATCGGTATTCGGATGTCGAAAAGCTCCTTGTTCCCCCTGCCCTCGCATCCCGATTGTGGCAAACAAATGAACAGTGCTACGATACCAAAGACTCCTCCTCTGAACGAGCCCCCGGTTGCTTTGCCTCAGTTCTGGAAGCCCAGTGAAGCAACGTGCGTGGTGCTCGGCACTTCACCACAAGGACAGTCCGTTGGAATTGCTTTTTCTGATTTTGACACTTCTTTTGCTTGGGTCGGCAGGACTGATCCTCTATCTTTGGCTCCGTTTGAAAGTCTATCAGGCCCGAGTGGACACATCGTTCAGGCTGCTAAAGGACCAGGCGCGAGAGCTCGCCCAACTTCGACTTTTTTCTTCGCGGCGCCAGAAGTCCTTCCAACTCGAGGTCAGGATCATGCAGGAAATGAGCGCCGCGCTGGCCCACTGCGCCGACTTCGAACAGGCTGTGCAGGTGGCTTTCTCCAGGATGTTGGAGGGCCTGTCCGCTGATATTGGCATCCTTCATCTGGGTGAGCATCCCGAATCTGTGACTGATTTCTACTGGGGTACGGGCAGCCATCTTGAAGAGACATTGGAATCCATCGCCACGCGTGGGATCGTTCTTCAGGACCGCCCCAAGATAACAGAGACGTCCACTTTCGAGGATTTCCAGAGCGCCAAGGACCTCAAACCGATTGAAAGCGTGTGCTCCCTGCTCGGCTTTGCCTGCCGTGCGAGAGGACGTCGCGTAGGGGAGTTTCTTGTCGCCTACCAGAAGCCGCATCGATATACGGACTCTGAACTTCGGTGCTTGCAGTATTGCGCAGAACGATTCGGCGAAGCCTTCGACGCCCTCCAATCCGTGAAGCAAAGCGAATCCCTGGATCAGCTGCGGCAGGATTACGTGGCCAACTTGTCGCACGAACTGAGGACGCCACTGACAGTCATCTACGGTTACCTCGCGATTCTGAAGAGTTACCCGGAACAGCTCTTCCAACAACACGAGAAACACGAAATGGTTGCTGTCATGACCGAGGAATGCCAGCGGCTCATCCGGTTGATCAACAACCTGTTACTATCGGCCAAAGTCGAACGCGAGGATTTCCCGAAGGAGCTGAAACCCGTGCCGGTCTCTTTGGCCGAAGTGGTGGGTCAGACCTGCCGTTTCATGGAGCATGAGCTACGAAGCAAGGGCATTGAGGTGCTCACAGACATCCCGAAAGACCTTGCTTTAATTAAGGGGAACTACGATCTGCTCTATCAGGTCTTCCAGAACCTTGTCAGCAACTCAATCAAGTTCTGCTCGACCGAGCCCAGAATCGAGATCACCGCCAAACAGGAAGAAGACTATGTGATTGTCTCGGTATCCGACAACGGATTGGGAATCGACCCAAGCGCTCTTCCCAGGTTGTTCCAGCGGTTTTATCGGGGGGAGTCGTCTGCGTCCAAGCGCCCCGGATTGGGCATCGGACTCTATCTCGTGAAGAAGCTCGTGGAACTGCATCGCGGCCACATTTCCGTCACCAGCGAGCTAAACAAAGGCACCACCTTCCTCCTGCGGTTTCCGGCACTGAGCATGGCATCTCCGCTGTCGAGGCAGGCCGCCGGTTGAGGGAGACTTCAAGGCCGGAAGATAGACCAGCATTGTTCGCTGGCAGTGGTATAGAACATGCCTTTTGAAGGGGGAGTCGGCGCAGTCTCCAAAGATTCTGGCTCAATGAGCCGTCACATCCAAAGTGTTCTTGAGCGCCTTGGCCAGTTCTTTCACCGGCCCTTTCCCCCAGTAATGGATGAACAGGTAGCGGGGCTTCTCCATCACCATATGGTGGTGAATGGCGACGACATTGATATCGTGATGCCGCAGGCTTTTGAGAACGGACTGTAGCTCTGTTTCCAGCACAGCAAAGTCTCCATCCACCACGGCAGTGTCGGGGCTGCCGGCGAACGCCGCCCAGGTATTGACTCCCATTTCCTTTCCGGCATCACAACCACAAGGCATTGTCGCAGTCCTTCCCACCACCACTTTGTACATTCCGTCGCTGGCCTGTCCCTTGATCCCGAACGTCATTTCGATGTCTTCTCCCGTAATGGAACTGGCCGCGGGAATGCCCGGTCCAAGAAAGCGCTTGGCAGGCTGGGTTTGAACATCGCGGATCTCCTTGATTTTGTCTTGAGTCTTTCGAATCGCTTTGGCGAAAGTCTCCAAACCTCCATCCCCGCCAATGTGCATGAAGTAGACCTTGGGGCTGTCGAAGAAAAAGTGATTGTGCAAGGCCGTCACTTCAAGACCACTCTCGAGAGCCACACTCATGACGGGATTGACCTCGTCCTCGAAGAGCACCAGGTCACCCATCACGATCGCTTCTTTCTCGCTGCCTTTTCGAAAGGATGCCCAAGACGTCAATCCCATGAAAGGCTTCATGCTCCATCCATCGACCGAAACCTTGACGTCGGCTCGGGGAAACGTAACCTTGAACACACGCTCCTGGGAGTTCACCGTGCCTTTGACTCCGACGATGTCCTCAATCAGTCGTGTATTGATTCCGATGCTCCGCGTCTGAGCAGATGTCCAGCTCGAACAGATAGACAGCCCCACCACCAGTGACACAATGTAGCGCCGCATATTTACTTCTCCTTTGAGGAAATTCGGTACTGCGTCACACAAGCTTTTTGCCAGTCTCTCGATCATTGTCCGCTTAGTGTCCCTTTTTGCCGGGAAGGAAACCAGGGGCTCCCCGGCCAGACCCCAGTGTAACAAACCTGGAGCATACGCCACTCCCGCCCAGTCGGATCCGTACGAGCAGGTCGTCGTGCGAGCAGGGTGCCTATTGAAGAATTGTGAATGAAGGCGGGCAGGCTTCGTCCAAACAAAATGCTAGGGTCTGCCGCAGCGAGTCGGCCAGCAGATCGATCAGCGGCTGGGTGTGGAAGCGCAGCGAATTCTGCATCGCAATGGCATATTGACTCGCTTTCGCAGAAGGAATAATGGCCGGGGGGTACCCGGAGCGAAGTAAATAGAAATTAGAGAACAACCGGAGAGTCCGTCCGTTTGCGGTCTCAAAGGGGTGGATATCAATCATTTTCATCAGGAGTAGAGCTGTTTTCTCGACCTCGTGCATTTCGTTGAAGCTCGCGGCGCTAAACCATTCCATGGCATTGGCCACAACATAGGGAACCAGTTCAGGTTCGGTCGGTTCATGTCCCTCGCCTAGTGGCCTGACTTCAGACTTTCGATACTGTCCGGCCAACGGGTGGAGGTCGCGAACCATGGCGTAGTGCAGGCTTTGCAGGTCAGCCACCTTTAGTGAGTCCTTGGAGATCGCAAACTCCACCAGCATCACTGAAGCCACCTGATGCCGATGAATCTGCATTTCACACAAGTTGTCCGGTCCCTGTTTCCAAGCCTGGGGATTCTCAACAGCGTCCAGAGCGCAGTTCTCAATTGCCCAGCGGATGCCAGTCAGCTCCTTGAAGCGGGCCTGGGCCATCGGATCATCCGCTTTTCTTTTCAGCCACCTGCTCTTAGCTTCAACCAGCGGCGCAAATTGATGTTTGGTGCGTAACTCCAGATCGCCTGGCATGCTTTCCTCTAACGCCGATTTTTGATCGCTTGCCGAACCTCTTTGTCAATTGTCTTGCGCTTCTCTGTCTCCCTCTTGTCAAAGAGTTTCTTGCCTTTGGCCAGGGCAATTTCGCACTTGGCTCGGCCATTTTTGAAATAGATCTTGATTGGAACCAGAGCCATTCCGCGCTCGGTTACCTTCCCGATCAGCTTGCGGATCTCGCTGGAATGAAGGAGGAGTTTGCGTGTTCGTAGCGGATCGTGATTCATTCGATTGCCGTGGCTATAAGGACTGATGTGGCAGTTTAGCAACCAAACCTCACCATCCTTCACCAAGCCGTAGCTGTCCTTGAGGTTGACATGACCCTCCCGGATCGATTTCACCTCCGTCCCCAGAAGCACCAAACCAGCCTCAAAGCTCTCCAGGATGTGGTAGTGGTGGTATGCTTGCCGATTGATGGCCGCGACTTTTTGTTCCATTTAAAAAATTGACCGTCGAACAGGCCTTCGCTTGCCTTCAGGCCACAGTGACCTAAAACGCCACAATCGGAAGCCTGAATGTCGGACAGAAACTCCCTAGTTCCTTGGGTTGCATTCCAACTCGCCTAGAACGGCGATCGCTGCTGCTGCGGGTTAGGCTGATTCGGAAAGAGCGGATTGGCCTGCGGGAAGAGCTGGTTCGGAGCCGGCGCTACTCCAGGCAAGGGTTGTACCTGGGGCTGATTCGGCACGGGCTGAAGCGGAATGACTCCTTGTGCCGGAGCCGCCTGGGGCTGGCCTTGAGGCAAGGCCTGGTTCTGTCCTGGATCGACCTGCGCTCCAGGGTCTTCGTAGTTCTCTTGAACTCCGCCAAAGGGATCCTCTACGATGGGTTGGTTCATCCTTTGAGTGTAAGGGGAGGCAGTCGCGACCACTTTGGTGGATTTACCCACCACAACGAGTTGTCGAATCTTGGAGGGATCCCCAGCAGCTCCCACCAGCAGGTAGTCATAGCTGCTCGCCTCCAGAAGCCTCACCAAAGCCGCCTCCACGGACAGTCCCTGGATTTCGACGAGGGGCAGGCGTATGGTCTCCATCTCCGGCGGCACCTCGAAGTCAATCCCCGTCTGCTGTTTGATCAGCTGGAAGACCTGGCCATAAGTCTCGTTTTCGGCAATCAGGTTTAAGTTCTGCCCATCATACGAGACCGACGATCCTCCAGACCAGCCCTGAACGCAGCTTCCCAATATTGCTAGAAAAATGAATAAAGTCCGGTTCACCATGTTCCTTCCTATCGGCACCAGAGCTCGCAGCTACAGCTGATTTCTTCAAAAATCCTAACACTGGCTGTTCCCTGGACTCAAGCAATTTGCCAGAGCCGGGTGCGAATCTCGCCATTCCAAGACCTGTCCTCTTGATCGCCTTGCTGTCAGCGCTGCAAGTCACTCCAAAGACTTCAGGACCGGATACAACACCTTCCAGACGTTTTCAGCCACAATCCGGTGTCCTTCAGCGTTGGGATGAATTCGATCAGGCAAATTCAACTCGGGCTTGCCACCGACGCCGTCGAGTAGAAATGGAATCCATGCCGTCCGGTAGGTTCGTGCGACTTCAAGGAAGGCGTCCCGAAAATCCCGAGTGTACTGCTGTCCAAAGGTGGGGGGAATCTGCATTCCCGCCAGCACGACCTTTACGGACGGGTATCGCTTTCGGGCCTTGGTAATTATCGATTGGAGGTTCTTGCGCGTCTCTTCGACCGGGATGCCTCGTAGGCCGTCGTTACTACCCAACGCAACAACGAGTATTTCTACTTGCCTCCGAAGCAGCCAATCCAGTCGTCGCACTCCTCCCGCGCTGGTTTCACCACTCAGACCACCATTAACTACCTCGAAGTTCAAACCCAGTGACTGAATCTTCTGCTGGATCACAGCCGGATAAGCGTCAGCACTATCCAGACCATAGCCCGCCGTGAGGCTGTCCCCCAGGAAAAGAATAGTCTTCACTCGGTCGTTTCTTTGCGCTCCCGCAACCACAGGGGCGCAGCTCAGAATGAGTAGAAGACCAAACAGGCGACCACAAATGTGACCTCCCCGCTGCCGACGGTTCAATGGCCTGTTCTCCGTTCGAAGCATAATCAAAATATGCCACAATAAGCCTTCAATTGAAGCACCGGATATTCCGGAGCGTTTGGAGCCCCTCGCTTGTCATTATGACGCAAGTGCCTTTGCTGATCGTTGAAGATCTCACCAAATCGTTCATTACAGGGAGCTCTCTTCTGACCGTGGTCAAGAACGTGTCCTTTCAGCTGCCTAGTGCCGCCACCTGTGCCATTGTGGGGCCTTCGGGCAGCGGCAAGACAACGCTGCTAGGCCTTTGTGCGGGCCTTGACCAGCCTACTTCCGGATCGGTTCGGCTGAATGGTCTGCAGCTTGACGCTCTTGACGAAGACCAGCGGGCCGAAGTCAGGAACCAGTATGTGGGTTTTGTCTTTCAGAATTTCCAGCTGATCCCCACTTTGACTGCTCTCGAGAACGTGATGGTACCGGTGGAGTTGCGTGGGGGCAACCACGTTCAGTCGCTGGCAGTAGATCTTCTGAAACAGGTCGGCCTAGGCGATAGGTTGGATCATTATCCAGCCCAGTTGTCCGGCGGCGAACAACAACGGGTGGCGCTGGCTCGAGCTTTTATCAATCGGCCCACGATTCTCTTTGCGGACGAGCCCACGGGTAACCTCGACGCCGAAACGAGTGAGCGGGTCACGGAGCTGTTGTTTGAGCTCAACCGGGCGGCCGGAACCACTCTGGTGCTGGTAACACACGACGTCGAGCTGGCTCGCCACACTCAGCGGATCATCCGGCTCAGAGGCGGGGCCATCGTGTCGGATGAGCGAAACGAGTAGACGAACCGATGGGTAGCTCCACCCCTGGCTTTCATCCGATAGCTGCTGCCTCAGTGGCCCGCTTCGCGCGGCAGCTCGATGTTCTCAAATTGCACCACTACCCCAAGAAGGCGTTAACGAAGCGATGAACCCACCGCGGTGGCAGACGACTGGAGCTTGGGTGCTGCGCATGGCCTGGCGCGACGGTCGTGCCTCCGGCAGGCGGCTGTTGCTGGCGATGTCCTCAGTCCTTCTTGGCGTTGCTGCACTGGTGGCCATCGGGTCGCTTCGAAACAGCCTGCGCGACGGCATCGATTCCCAAGCCAAGGCCTTGCTGGGCGCTGACTTGGTCATTCGAAATCCAAGAGCCTGGAATCGAGAGACAGAGACGCTCATCGATTCCGTTCCAGGTCAGGCGGCCCGAGAAGTGGCCTTTCCATCCATGGTCTTCTTCCCGAAGTCCAAGGGCGCCAGGCTCGCGCAGGTTCGGGCTGTTGAGGATGGCTTTCCGTTCTACGGCGAGTTAGAAACCTGGCCGAGCGAGGCTGCTCGAACCTATCAGTCCGGCCCTAACGCACTCGTGGAAGAAACCCTGCTTCTGCAGTTTGGCGCCAAAGTGGGCGACGTCGTTGAGATTGGCGCTTTTTCTTACCGTGTCGCTGGAAGTTTGCGAAAAGTACCTGGAGAATTCGGCACGGGCTCGATTTTCGGTGCAAGGGTCTATGTTCCGTATGCCTACCTGAAACAGACGCGGTTGCTGCAGCGCGAGAGTCTGGCCAGCTATCGGGTCTATTTCAAGCTGTACGAGGGAATCGATCCCGAACAACTGGCCACACAACTCGAGCCCCTCACCAAACAGCATCTGCTCGACCTCGAGACGGTCGAGAAGCGCAAGACCAGTCTGGGGCGATCCTTGCGTAATGCCTATCGATTCCTTAACACAGTGGGCTTTATGGCGCTCTTGTTGGGGAGTATCGGCGTGGCCAGCGCTGTCCATCTTTACATCAAGCAGAAGCTGGCCGTCGTCGCGGTTTTGCGCTGTCTCGGAGCTCGGGTGAATCAGACCTTTGCTGTTTACCTGGTCCAGGTCGTCGTCATTTCGACTCTGGCTGCCTTGGCGGGGGCGCTCGTGGGGGTTGTGATTCAGGGGGTCCTTCCCTTCCTCCTTCGTGACCTGCTACCGGTTCCGGTTCGCTTTACAGCTTCATGGGGCGCAATCTCGCAGGGAGTGCTGGTTGGCTTGTTGATCGCCATCCTCTTTGCGCTGCTTCCACTGATCTCCATTCGGCACGCCTCCCCGTTATCCGCCATTCGTGCGGCTTACGAACCAAGGCACAACCACGATTGGCTGCGCTGGGTTGTGGCCCTCCTGATCTTTCTGTCGATCATGTGGTTTGGAATCAGTCAGAGTGAGCAGCCTCTGCAAGGGCTATGGCTTGCGCTTGGATTGATTGGGGCTTTCGGGCTCTTGGCTGGCGTGGCCAAGCTGATGATGACCACCGTCCAAAAATTTTTTCCTTCGAGCTGGAGCTACGTCTGGCGCCAAGGACTTGCCAATTTGTACCGTCCCAATAACCAAACGGTACTTCTCATTTTGTCCTTGGGGCTGGGGACCTTTCTCATTCTGACCCTTTACTCCCTGCACGGAGTCTTGTTGTCGGAAGTTGCCCGCTCGAGCAGTGAGACGCAGCCCAACCTGGTTCTCTTTGATATCCAGGTGGATCAGAAAGAGGAAATCACCCGGCTCCTGCAAAGTCTGTCAATACCTGTTCATTCCGTTGCTCCAGTCGTGACCATGCGATTGTCTGCCGTTAAGGGCAAAGCCGTTTCGGTCCTGCTAACCGACGAGTCACCTCAGGCCATCCCTGACTGGGCACTGCGGCGCGAGTATCGCTCCACCTATCGGGCCGACCTTACCGAAACCGAGCAGGTCGAGAAAGGCAAGTGGATTAGCCAATCAAAGGCTGAGCCGTTCACGCCAGTATCAGTCGAAGAGGGCATCGCGCGGCGGCTGCAGGTTGACCTGGGAGACGAATTGGTCTTCGATGTGCAAGGGGTTCAACTGCCTGCAATAGTGACCAGTCTGCGCAAAGTGGACTGGGATCGGTTGATGCCCAATTTCTTTCTGGTCTTCCCCGAAGGAGTTCTGGAGGACGCTCCCCAAATCTTCGCCATTGTGGCACGGACCGATTCCAGTGAACTTTCGGCCACAATCCAACGGGCAGTTTTTCAGCGATTTCCCAATGTGTCGGCCATCGATTTAGACTTGGTACTGAAGGCCCTCGATGACATTCTGGGCAAGGTTGCCTTTGTGATCCGCTTCATGGCGCTCTTCAGTGTGGCAACAGGACTGACCGTGCTGGCCGCCTCCGTGATGACCGGACGCTACCAAAGAATGCGCGAGGCCGTCTTGCTGCGAACTCTCGGCGCTTCGCGCTCCCAGATCATTCGCATCGTAGTGATTGAATACCTGTTCCTGGGAAGCTTGGCCGCTTTGACAGGAATGCTGCTCTCTCTGGTAGCAACTTGGGCACTGGCGTGGTTTGTCTTTGAAGCAAGCTTTCACCCCCCTGTCCTTCCGCTCGTCCTGGCACCCATTCTGGTCAGCGCACTGACATTGCTCGTTGGATTACTTTGCGGCCGGGGTGTCTATAACCGTCCGCCGTTGGATGTCCTTCGCAGTGAGGGATGAAACAAGGGAGAGCCGAATTATGGCCACACTCTATCTGTTAGTCGCCCTACTGGTCCTGTTTGTCGTCATCACGGCGCCGCTGGCATTTTTCTGGAAGTCCAAGCGGCGCGGCATCCTACGTGCCAGTACGCTGGGCTTCTTTATGGCGGCTCCGATAGTTCTGTTTGTGCTCACGCCTTACCTGCTTGCCCGTTTCATTGTTCATGCCGGCAGCAGACCACCCGACCTCAGGCTGAAGGACACGCCGGCGGATTACGGAATTGGGTATGAGACCATCTCCTTTGAGACGCCCGATGGCAAAGTCTTGAGTGGCTGGTTCGTTGCTCCCCGCGGCAAGAACATCGTTCTGATCTGCACCCATGGTCTGTTTCGCACCCGAGTGGAGGTTTTGAGCCGAGCTATGGGTGCCGCCAAGGCCGGTTATGGTGCGTTGCTTTATGACTCCCGTTCCCACGGTTCCAGCGACAAAGGAGTGGTTTCGTTTGGTTATCATGAGAAGAACGATGTGCTTGGAGCCATTCGCTGCGTTCGAACCAAGCTGGCGGGAGTCAACCCAAAACCTAGAATCGTGTTGTTTGGCATCTCCATGGGTGCCATGACCACGTTGCAGGCCGCCACCGTAACTCGAGACTATGCGGGTGTCATTCTTGACAGTCCGTTCCTAAGCGTGAAGCAAACCATCGCAGACCACGCTCGTCTCTTCTTTGCCTTGCCCAAAGCTCCATTCGTTCCCTTATTCCTGTTCTGGTTTGCCAGAATGGCTCACGTGGACGTGGACGTGCTGGATGCAGAGCAGGCACTCAAGGGTGCCCAACCGGTTCCGTTGCTCCTGATTGCCAGTGAGGGCGACCGCCGCATGGGAATCAAACCTGCACTGAGACTTTATGGCCTCTGCGGTCCGCAACGGGCTCAGCTCAAGGTCTTCGGGAAGGACGTTTCCCACGGTGCTGCCGGCAGGCTTCATCCTGAAGAGTACTCTTGCCTGCTCATAAAGTTCCTAGAGAGCCTGGAAAACGGGACGGGTAAGGTGTCCGATCCTTGTGTGCCCGTTTAGACATCGTATAGACTGGACGACGAAGGAGGTAAGATGATGGCCGACCCGTCTTCGTTCGTGGTGGAAGTGAGCGAACAAAACATTCAAACTGAAGTGCTTGAGAAATCGAAGCAAGTGCCGGTTTTGGTGGATTTCTGGGCACCTTGGTGCGGACCCTGTAGATCCCTGGGCCCCACCCTCGAAAAGCTTGCCCAGGAATACGAGGGCGGTTTCGTCCTGGCCAAGCTCAACACGGAGCAACATCCGCGGCTGGCGATGGAGTTTGGAATTCAGAGTATCCCTCACGTGATGCTTTTTAAGGACGGAAGAGTTGCGGACCAGTTCATTGGCGCCTACCCTGAATCTGCCATCCGCAAGTTCCTCGAACCCCACTGCCCGACCGAAGCGGACAAGCTTTATGCCGTCGCCGAACACACCTTTCAGGCCGGCAAGCACCTCGAAGCAGAGAAGTTGTTAGGCCAGATTTTGGAGTTGGATTCCAACCATTCGGCCTCACACCTTCTGCTGGCCAAGCACCTCCTGAGTCAAGGCAAAGTGGCTGAAGCGCTTCAACATGTCGATGCGATTCCGGTGCTGGCTCGTGAATTCGAGGCCGCCCAGCACCTCAAGGAGGCCGCCAACTTTTTTAAGGAGTGTGAAGCTCTAGGCGGAGAAGAGTCCTGCCGCAAGCGATTGGAACAGAATCGCGACGATCTGGATGCTCGGTTTGGATTGGCCTCTTGTTTGGCGGCACACGCTAGATATGCCGAAGCTCTCGAAGAGTTTCTGGCTATTGTGGCCCGAGACAAAAGCTATCGAGACGAGGGGGCCCGAAAAGCCATGCTCACCATTTTCAGCGTGATCGGTGAACGAAGCCAACTTTCCGACGAGTATCGAACTCGGCTTGCACGAACCTTGTATTGAGGGCTCGCCGCCAATCCAAACCCACGAGCGTTTTGAGCCGGCTGAGGCGGCATTGGAGATAGAATACCCCTCCGACCCGAGCCCGGTCCAGTCTGCCGCAGTCATTCCAGGCACTTTACCGCTGGGTCAGAGCTTTCCACACTGTCTCGCTAACTGGCATAACCGACAGTCGTGGCAGCCGAACCAGCTCAAAGTCCTGAAATCTCGGCTGTGACTTGATCTCGTGCAGCGTCACGCTTCGCGTCAAGCGTGTTCTCGCCCCAAGCTCAACCACCATGAGCTTAGGGTCTTTCTTCTTGGGGTCCGCGTAAGGATCGCTGACCACTTCGGCGATCCCCACTAGTGCCTTCTCTTCACCCGTGTGGTAAATGAGGGCTTCATCCCCCTTGCGCATGTTCCGAATATGCTTTAGAGCCAGATTGTTGGTGACGCCGTCCCAAACCGTTTTTCCCTCTCGTTCCAGATCGGAGTAGGAATAAACGGTGGGTTCTGTCTTGAGCAGCCATTTGGCCATGGTCAACACTCCGCCTGGAATAGATTTGTCGCAAACGCGGATTTAGGCTATTGGGATGGGTTCCAGGAGCCTGGAATCAAGTCCCATGCGTTCTCGAATGGACGTCCGCCAAACCACCAAGATGATCTTCGAAAACACCAACCAACGCAAACAGAAGGAGAATGAGATGCGATTGGCCGGGCGTCTTCCTCCCGGCCAATCGCTGACATTAAAATGGCCTGTTCTTCATACCGGTGCCATCCCCGGCTTTGATCCCAGCAGGTGGCAGTTCCGGCTCATGGGATTGGTAGAAGAAGGTCTTTCCCTCTCTTTCCAGGAGCTGACGGCGTTGCCGCATATTGAAGTGAAGGCGGATTTTCACTGCGTCACCCGCTGGAGCAAGTTCGACAACATCTGGGAGGGAGTTGCGTGTCGTGAGATCATGCAACTGGCTCGCCTCAAACCTGAAGCTCAGTATGTGATGGTACGTGCCGAGCACGGATACACGGCCAACCTTCCCCTAAAGGACCTGCTTCAACCGGACGTCCTGCTCGCATGGAGACATAACGGAGAAGACCTCGCACCAGAGCACGGATGGCCGCTTCGCCTGGTGGTGCCCAAGCTGTACGCCTGGAAAAGTGTGAAGTGGGTTCGTGCCCTGGAATTCATGGAACATGACCGTCCCGGCTTTTGGGAGCGCAATGGATACCACCTTTACGGAGATCCCTGGCAGGAGCAACGCTACAGTCCCTGACACAATGAGATCTCACTTTTTGGGTGGCCGCGACGGTCGCATTTCAACCCGACTGGCCAGACACCGATCAGGGTGCTTGAGCAGGTCGACCACCACGTGAGCAACGTCCTCAGGCGCCAGCTTCCAAGAGTTCTTTCCTAACTCCTCGTGCCCGCCGAATCGGGTGTTGACGCTGCCCGGCATCACGTAGCTCACCCGGATATTGTCATAGCGCAGATCCTGCATGATGGCCTCGCTGAAGCCATTCAAACCGAATTTCGAAGCGTTATACGCTGCTCCACCCGGAAAGGCGTTTTTCCCGGCCAGGCTACTGATGTTAATGATATAGCCACCTCCACGCTTCTTAAGGTGCGGAACCGCCGCATGGCAGCAATGAAATACCCCCGTGAGGTTCGTATCGATGACCTCACGCCATTGTTCGGGTGCGATTTCATCAATTGCCCCGAACACCCCCACAGCGGCGTTGTTAACCAGGATATCCAATCCGCCGAACTCGTCCACGGCAGATTGGATGAGTCTGCGGACCTGTGTCATCTCGCGGACATCACAGACAATGCCTTGGACACGGGCGTTGGCCCCGCTCTTCAGCTGGTCCACGCAGCGCTGAAGTTCATTCTCGGAACGCGCCCCGATCACGACCTTGGTACCTTCCTCCAAAAGCGCAGCGGCAATCGCTTTTCCAATTCCCTTGCTGCCTCCGGTTACCACCGCTACTTTCTGACTCAAGACACTCATGTTTTTGGCCCCCGTTCTCTCAATCATCAACTTGGAGAACTCATGATAGCAGACCTCACTCCAAACTGAAGCGGCCTGGAGAACTCATCAATTCATCAGCCCCTTCGTGCGCTCAGTAATCTTTCGTTGCGCGAATGAGGCAAGTTCAGCTGGAACAGCCCGAAGCGCAAAAGACGGTTTTCAGGTTTCGAGGGCTTCCGGACTTCTCTGTCTAAGTGCACTTGGACGCGGGCGTACTGAAGTCCTCAGGACAGTCTGTGATCTCTTCGGGTGGCATTTGAAGGCTCAGCCCGGATGCCGAAGCATGTGGATTCGCCTTTGGTTGGCAGACCAGAGTGGATTTGGACCGGACTCAAAAAAATCCGCGCAAGAATAGGAATTGTGTTATTAATGACGCGCGCCAGGAACGCCGCTTCCCTACGGGACAGCGTGCCTGGAAGCGACGCCGCCGCTGCTCATGAAAGTGTCCCTATTCATTCCTTGCCTCGTCGACCAGTTCTTTCCGCGGGTCGGAATCAGTGTGGTTAAGGTCCTTAGCGACCTTGGCATTACCGTAGACTATCCCGAAGCCCAAACCTGTTGCGGTCAGCCGGCGTTCAATTCCGGCTACCATGAAGAAGCCAAGGAGCTGGCAGAGCGCTTTCTGACCGTCTTTCGGGGCTCCGAATATATCGTCTGCCCTTCCGGATCCTGCACCAGCATGGTCCGCGTTTTCTATCCCGAGATTCTGTCCGAACCAACGCTTCAGGAATCCCTACACGACATTGCCTCCCGTACCTTTGAGTTTTCGGAGTTTCTTGTGAAGGTACTCGGGGTGAGCGATGTCGGAGCGCACTTCCCGCATAAGGTTACCTACCACGACGCCTGTCATTTGCTCAGGGAATTGCAGGTTAAAACTGCGCCGCGCCAGCTGTTACAGCAAGTCCGTGGACTGCAGCTGGTTGAGATGAGCCAGCCGGAAGATTGCTGTGGTTTTGGAGGAACGTTTTCGGTGAAGTTTCCGGAGATTTCGACCGCGATGGTGGAAGACAAGGTGAAAGCAATCGCTGAGACCGGCGCGGAATTCGTCGTGGCCAACGACTCGAGTTGCTTGATGCAGATCGGGGGGTGGCTGACCCGCAAGGGAATTCCGGTCAAGCCCATCCACCTGGCGGAGCTCCTGGCTTCCCGACTTTGATCTAACCTGATGATCGCTGTCCGAAAACGGAGGGCGGTTGTCGCCAATCGTGCGCGAGGTAGTGATCCCCATGCAGTTCAAGCCCCGGCTCTTCAAGCGCTATGCCGCCGATAACGTTCACAATTCTCAACTTCGCAAAGCCTACCGATTTGCCACCCATCATGCTCTGCAGAAACGAGCGGACGTCGTCAAGGATGTCCCCGAATGGGAGGCTCTGCGCACTCGGGCCCATCTGGTCAAGCAGGAAGCCATCGAACATCTGGATGTGTATCTGGAGCGATTTGAGCAGCAGGTCCAATCGGTTGGAGGACATGTCTTCTGGGCTCGTGACGGTCGGGAAGCGCGCGATTACATCCTTGGCGTTGCCCGTCGCATCGGGGCCAGAAATATCGTTAAGTCAAAATCAATGACGACTGAGGAGATCGGCCTCTCCCAGTTTCTTCAAGAAAGCGGTATCCGTACGGTTGAGACAGACCTTGGTGAGTACATCATCCAGTTGGCGGGTGAGACTCCTTCACACCTGACAGCACCAGCTCTACACAAGACGCGGGAAGAAATCGGGGAATTGTTCGCCAACAAGCTGGGAATACCCTTCACCAGCGTCCCCGAAGAGCTGTGTGCGGTGGCCCGAGGCTTGTTGCGCGAACAATTTCTGTCGGCCGACTTGGGAATCTCAGGCTGCAACTTCGGACTGGCTGATACCGGCACCGTCGTGGTGGTAGAGAACGAAGGGAATGCACGGCTCAGCACGACTTTGCCCCGTGTCCACATCGCCGTCATGGGACTGGAAAAGATCATTCCCAGCTTCACGGACCTTCCTGTCTTCTTGAAGCTCCTGGCTCGCAGCTCAACAGGTCAGAAACAGACCGTCTACGTATCCATGATCAACTCGGCTCGCAGAAAGGATGACTTGGACGGTCCGGAGGAGTTTCATGTGGTCCTGCTAGACAACGGAAGAACCGAGATTCTGGCCGATCCCAAGATGCGAGAGTCTCTTTACTGCATTCGCTGCGGAGCGTGCCTCAATACCTGCCCGATCTACCAACGAGTGGGAGGCCATGCATACGGCTCTGTCTATTCCGGACCGATTGGTGCGGCCATCACACCCGTTTACCAGGGAATACAAGAAGCCCAGGATTTGCCGTTTGCCTCGTCGCTGTGTGGGGCTTGCGCAAACATCTGCCCCGTGAAGATTGATATTCATCACTTGCTGCTTTGGCTTCGCCGACAGGTGGTCGAAACTTTGGATCGGCCTTGGAGGGAACGCCTCTTGATGAAGCTTTATCTGATGGGGATGAAGGACGAAACTCTGTACCGGATGGGTTCCGCTCTACTGCGCGTGGCTTTGAGCTTCACCGGAAACGGAAAAGGACAGCCGCGTGTCCCCGGCTGGACTGAGACCCGTGATTTCCCTCCCCTCGCAGACAAGACTTTCAAACAACTGTGGAAGGAATCCACGCGAGGGAGTCAACGATGATTGGAGATTCACGCACCGAAATCCTTGGCAAGATCCGGAGAGGACTGGCGAGTCGGCACGCCGGTGCTCTCGAACACCCCCCTTTCGGCCCTGGGTCCCGTTCTCTCTTTGAATCGGATTACCAGTTCACATCGAGCGTAGAGAAATTCAAGGACGAGATGGAGTCTGTGAGCGGGGAAGTCACTTTGTGCTCCACCGGCCAGGAAGTCGCTGCCACGGTTCGCAAGATCATCGAAACGTCTGGGTTCAGCCGTATTGCAATCTCAAGCCACGAAGTCTGCCGGCTTCTCAAGCTCCGGGAAGTTCTTAGTGAGCAGCTCCCGACGGTTGAATTCGTGGAGGAAAGGATCGATCCGGAAGACCGCCACCAGCGTCAACGGCTCACGCAATTGTTGGCCCGGGTCGACCTCTCGATCACGGGAGCGGAATTCTTGCTGGCTGACACGGGTTCCCTTGTGACCCTCTCTGGCTCGAGCAGTAGCCGTCAGATCAGCCTGCTGCCTCAGGCACATCTCGTCATTGCAACGGCAGACCAGGTTTACCCCACACTGGCAGCACTAGTCGATCATCTTTTCCAAACTCACGGGCCCGACCTACCCTGGAGTGCCATGACTCTCATTACTGGTCCGAGCCGTACGGCAGATATTGAGAAGGTTTTGATCAAAGGCGTTCATGGTCCAAACCGCCTGCTCACTGTCATCCTGAACGGCGCCCTCAATGCGGTCCCACCTTTGTCCTCGTCTACAAGTCAGCTCTGATGGCGGGGCCTATTTTGGTAACTGAGAGCCGTGACCTCGGTGGGTGGCGTCAAAGAAAAGTGGCGCAATTTGTCTGGGCGGCACTGACAAAAAGGGGACTTCTGTCCTGCACTGCAGATAACTGGAGCTTCTCCAGAGCTTTCCCGAACTTTGGAGAGTGTGACTGATAAAGGCCGAACCCTCCCTCACACTGCCGATTGTTCGGTCATGACAATTCTGAAATCCCCACTTCTTGTTTAACTGTTCCAACCATCTTGTGTTGCAACCGCGCTACGATCAATGCCGAACCATGAGCCCGGTGGCTTGAGAATCCAGCTGAGACGGTGGAATCGACACTGTCGAATCCCAATTTTGACCTTCCAACTTCCGTTACAAAAAAAAGCCATCAAAGACATTCCAACTTTGTGATTGGCTGCCATGCCTCGGGCCAAGCACGAACCATCGGGTGTTGAGCTCCCTAACTCGCCAATTGCCCCACACCCACGACACTCATCAAATCCCATTTTGGTTCAACGAGTTGCAGTTTTGATCGCTGCTCGTTGCGCAGGATGGCCGTAACTGGCCAACCAATTGCCGGTTGAAAGGCGAGATTATTGTACGACTTCCGATCTCGGCAGTTGCAAGTTCCTAGGTCCGCGACAGATCAGTTATGTCCCAAATATTATCAACCAAGGAGAACATTCCTATGAATTGGATTGAAACCTGGCGTGGCGCAGTCAGGTTGTTTGCGGCAGGCTTGGCGTGTTTTCTGGGTGTTTCCTACTCACTGGCAGAGGCTCCTTTTTCCTTGCCGCAGAATCTGAGTGTGAGCCTCTTGGACTCAGTCTCGCCGCAGGTCGCCAGCAGCGGCGCGAACGTCTATCTGGTGTGGCAAGAGACGATCGTCACGGACGGGGTGTCGAATCGCGAAGTCTTCTTTGCCCGGTCTCTGGACGGTGGGAAGACGTTCCAAACGGCACAGAACCTGTCCAACATGCCTGGCTTTTCGTTCGGTCCGCAGGTAGCGGCCAGCGGCGAGGATGTCTATGTACTATGGAGCGAGGCGACCGCCGATTATCTGGTTCACTCCTCGGATTCGGGTGAAACGTTCGGTCCGGCTCTAAATCTGACGTCGAGTTTCGGCTTCTTCGCTAACTTTGAGGCAGCTCTGAGTGCCTCTGGTTCCAGCGTTTTTGTCGTCGGGCGTCAGAGTGTTGCAGGATACGGCGACATCTTTGTCGCCAAGTCGACGAACAAAGGCGCCACTTTCGACGCCCCGATTAATGTTTCCAACACCAACGGAGTCAACTCCGTCAAACCCCGTATTGCTGCCAGCGGTTCTTCTATTTACGTGGTCTGGCAGGAGACGCCCGTCGGGGGCATGGACGTCTACTATGCTCGCTCGCTCGACGGCGGCGCCACCTTCGAGGCGCCGGCGAACGTGACGCCGTTGGCCGGGACTGCAACGACACCAGACGTCTGGACCCACGGTGCCTCCGTGTGGGTCGTATGGAGCGAACGTGTTGGAACCGAAAAGGACGAGGTCATGATGACCCGATCACTCGACGGTGGCAACAGCTTCTCAATTCCCACCAATCTCTCTAATAACACCTCGGGCTCGACGGCACCTTCAGTCAAAGGGAGCGGGACGAAGGTTTGCGTGAGCTGGGCAGATGCTGAAACACCAGGAGGTACCGGGCCCACCCAGGACATCTTCCTGATCTGTTCCGAGGACTCCGGAGCCACTTTCAACTCACCTAACAATATTTCGACCAGTCCCTCAGTGGGCTCGGGTATGGCCAAGGTATCCTTGACCTCCAGCGTCGTGGCTGTCTCTTGGGCGGAATCTCAGGCGGGAGGGCTGCGCGACATCTTCATGTCCTACCTGGAGACAGCTGTCCCCGATCCCTCTCCCTCATTGACCGACGTTTCCCCCGCATCGGCACGCCAGGGTACGGCGGTCACCCTTCAGCTTACGGGAGATCACTTCGCCAACGGGATTCAAGTGCTCATCAGCGGCTCAGGAGTGGATGTCAACTCCGTTCAGTTCGAGTCTGTCAGCCAAATTGCTGTCCAGGTAACCGTGCAGATGTCTGCCCCGGTGGGTTCCCGCGATGTGACGGTGATGAATCCTGGCGGATTGTCGGCGGTTCTGCCGGGCGGCTTCATGGTTACCTCGGCAACCACCGCATCATTGCTGGAAATTGCCCGCAACGACGTAATGGCCATCGCAGGAGCTGGTGGCTTCAATGGAAACAGTTCGTTTAAGAGCCTTCTCGCTCATCTGGACAACGCTCAAGATGCCCTCGATCAGGAACCGACGAACCTATCCGCCGCCCTCTCTCAGCTGGACGCGTTCTGCATCAAGATCGGAAACATGTCCAAAGGCAAGAAGCCTGAAATCAGTGCGAGCCAATATGCCACGCTGTACGGGGACTATGTGGCCATCATGAATAGCCTCGGAGCGACCCCAAAGCCTCCGCTGTAATCAAAACCTCCCGAAGATGGGGAGAGGCCCGGCAAACCCCTGCCATCACCTCTCCCCGATTCCCTCAGCGAACGGACAACCTGCTCAAAGTCTCTTAACCCGCTCCATTCAGACCTTGTGCTTCAAATACACCGTTCGCAACTCCGAATAGAAGTCGATGGCTACACTTCCTTGCTCCCGAAAACCTGAGCTGGAGGCCTTCGTTCCTCCAAAAGGCATTTGGTACTCAACTCCAGCGGACGGCAGATTCACGATGATCAGACCAGCCTCGATACGGTTGATGTACGAAAACACCTTGTTCAACTGGTTGGAAATGAGCGACGCGGAAAGGCCGAACTTGACGCTGTTAGCCAGGTCGATCGCGGCGTCGGCATCCTTGGCCGACATCACGGCCAGCACAGGACCAAATATTTCCTCCTGAGCCAGCTTCATCGAAGGCGCGACTTCGGAAAAGATCGTTGGCTCCACAAAGTAGCCCTTGTCGTAGGTTGGTCCGGTGAGGCGGTGGCCGCCACAAAGGATCTTGGCACCCTCTTTCTTCCCGACTTCGATGTAGCCTAATACAGTATTCATCTGGGCTTCGTCTACGCAGGGACCGATGTCTACTCCCTTCTCGAGACCATTTCCGACCCGCAGTTTGCGCGTCTTTTCAGCGAGAATCTCCACGAACTCGGGAAACACAGCCTCCTCAATGATGGCTCTGCTTGTAGCGGTGCACTTCTGACCAGTGGAGAAGAACGCTCCATTGACGACAATGTCAGCCGCCATGTTGAGGTCTGCGTCTGCCAGGACGATCGTGGGATTTTTGCCACCCATCTCAAGCTGGGTTTTAACTCCCCGCGATACAGTCTTCTCCTGAATTGCCCCTCCCACCTCGCAGGAGCCGGTAAAAGAAACGGCGTTGACAGCTGCATTTGAAATCAGTTCATGACCGATGGCAGATCCGGACCCAGTGACCATGTTGACGACCCCTTTTGGAAGGCCCGCCTCGCTTAAGGCCTCGATCAAGCGGATGGTGCACAGCGGCGCCAACGAGGCCGGCTTGATCACGACTGCGTTGCCGGCTACCAAGGCAGGGGCCATTTTCCAAGCCGGTATGGCAATGGGAAAGTTCCAGGGGGTCAAGAGGGTTACGACACCCAAGGGCTTGCGGAATGTGAATGCGAACACCCCTTCCCGCTCCGAGGGGACCGTTTCACCACACAACCGCGCGCCTTCTCCGCCAAAGTAGCGGAAAATGTTCACGGCCCGTGCCACTTCTCCCTTCGCCTCGGGCAGCGTCTTCCCTTCTTCGCGAGTCATCTCCACGGCCACCGAATCAGCCCGCTTTTCGAGCAGTTCGGCTGCCCGCATCAAGATCGTGCCTCGATGCGGAGCCGGTACGCTGGCCCAGCTACTTTGGGCTTTCAGCGCGACCTCAAAGGAGTTCCTAACGTCCTCGGCAGTCGAGGACTGATATCGGGCGACCACATCGTCGATGTTCGCCGGGTTAGTGCTGTCGAAGGTCTTCCCTGATGAGGAATTGACCCATTCACCGGCTACGAAGTTTCCGTATGTTTGAGGCATGATGAATTCTCCTGATTCCTTTGGTCGGCGTATGCCAACAGGCTTGTAGTGCCGAGGAGTGTACAGTTCGGAGGACCTGAAGCAACGTCCTGTCGGTCCCATTCGCTCCCCTGACTGTCGCACGGCCCAGCCAGCAAGTGAGGAGCTTGACCATCTTAGTTTCGGCTCTTGAGCGTTGTCAACGAAAGGAGGTTCGCTTACAGTTCATCGACGACAAACTCCGAACGACTCACGATGTCAGGAAAAGTCGCTTGCTTTACCAGAGCGACCAGGCATTGCAGGGGTTTGTGCCCAAGTTCCGGCACCTGTCAAGGTGTGTTATGATGCCAGCGAAACAGCAAAAAGACGTGCTGCCAAGGGGGTAGGAAGCAATCAGATGAAAACCAAGCAAATAGCGGTCGATGAGAATCGTCTGGAGACGATCACATGTGGGCCCCTTCCGGCTTCCCGCAAGATCTACTGCCCGGGCGCCCTTTACCCCGACGTTCGAATCCCCATGCGTGAGATTTCTCAGACCCCTACGCTGCGCTTTGGGCAGCCAGCCTGCACCAATCCGGCGATTGCCGTCTATGACTCGAGTGGACCCTATACCGATCCAACTGCTGCCATCGACATTAGGGAAGGGCTGCCTCCGCTGCGGAAAGAGTGGATTCAGCGCCGCGAGGACTCAGAGGAACTTCCCGCCATCTCCTCCCACTACGGGCGCCTACGTCTTGCCGATCGGGAACTTGACTCCCTGCGGTTTGGCCATCTTCGACGGCCTCGACGCGCCAAGAGTGGCGGTAATGTTTCCCAGATGCATTACGCCCGGAAGGGTATCATCACACCTGAGATGGAGTTTGTCGCAATTCGGGAGAACCAACGAATCGCGGGCGAGTATTCCCATCAGCATCCAGGACAAGCTTGGGGGGCTTCTCTGCCCCGAGAAATCTCCCCGGAATTCGTCCGCCAGGAAGTAGCCTGTGGTCGGGCCATCATTCCGGCCAACATTAACCACCCGGAACTTGAGCCGATGGTCATCGGCCGAAATTTTCTGGTCAAGATCAATGCCAACATCGGAAATTCCGCGGTCACCTCGTCCATCGAGGAGGAGGTGGAAAAGATGGTTTGGGCCATCCGCTGGGGCGCGGATACCGTGATGGATTTGTCGACAGGCCGGAACATTCACGAAACGCGAGAATGGATCCTCCGCAACAGCCCCGTACCGATCGGTACGGTTCCGATTTACCAGGCTCTCGAAAAGGTCAACGGCAAGGCCGAGGAATTAACATGGGAGGTATTTCGCGATACGTTGATCGAGCAGGCCGAGCAGGGCGTTGACTATTTCACCATCCACGCCGGTGTTCTCCTGCGTTACATCCCATTAACGGCCAAGAGGCTGACCGGAATTGTGTCGCGGGGCGGCTCCATCATGGCCAAGTGGTGCCTGGCACATCATCGGGAGAACTTCCTCTACACTCATTTCGAAGACATTTGCGACATCATGAAGGCCTACGACGTGAGTTTCAGCCTGGGGGATGGACTGCGTCCCGGATCCATCGCGGATGCCAACGATGAAGCTCAGTTTGCGGAGCTTGAGACACTGGGCGAGCTCACGAAAGTGGCCTGGCAACATGATGTTCAGACCATGATCGAAGGCCCCGGGCATATCCCCATGCACATGATTCGCGAGAACGTAACCAAACAGCTGGCCATCTGCCAGGAGGCCCCGTTCTATACGCTGGGTCCACTCACCACCGATGTCGCCCCAGGCTACGATCACATCACGAGTGCCATTGGCGCAGCCATGATCGGCTGGTTTGGAACGGCCATGCTCTGCTACGTTACGCCCAAAGAACATCTGGGACTGCCGAACAAGCATGACGTGAAAGAGGGCGTCATCGCGTACAAAATCGCTGCCCATGCAGCTGACCTGGCAAAGGGTCATCCCGGAGCTCAGGCACGAGACAACGCCCTTTCCAAGGCTCGGTTTGAATTTCGCTGGGAGGACCAGTTCAATCTTAGCTTTGACCCGGAGCGCGCCAAGGAATTTCACGATGAAACCCTCCCCGGAGAAAATGCCAAGCTGGCGCACTTCTGTTCTATGTGCGGACCACACTTCTGTTCCATGAAGATTACCGAAGATGTGCGCAAATACGCTGAGCAGCTTGGCATCTCGCCGGAAGAAGCGCTCGAGCAGGGGATGGATGGAAAGTCCGAAGAGTTTCGAAAACTAGGCAGCCATATCTACCAAAATGCCTAGTGGCTTGAGACGCGCTGAGCGACACACAAAGTTAACGCAAGCTTCATCTCGATTCCAAATCGTTCCTTCATGATCGGCTTGGTCTGGTGCGCCAGCGATCCCAAGCCGCACCCCACACCCGAGGCTGGGCTCCAATTCCCGTCACCTGCTCGGCCGGCCTGGAGGGCACAATGGACCCCCTTGTGGGCGTTGGACCCGAAGAGTCAGACGTGTCGGAAACACAGCCCGCAAAGCAATCCCTCGAGAACAAAAGGCAAGCTTTAGCAGGAAAGTGCCAGGCTCTGCTGGACCGCCTGACGGATTTTCAAGCCGATTATTCTGCTATTCTGGAAGCTCTGGAAAAAGGGAACCGCGACTCCATTGCTCAGGTGCGGGACGAACTCCACCGACTGAAATCCCAAATTGGACGGCTGGAAAAGAAGACCATCAAGAGGTTCCGACTCGCCGGAACTCTCACGAACCTCTCCAAGGATGGTCAAAGATTAAAGCTTAAGCCGGCGCTGGGACGAAGGAAAGACATCCAAAAGCTCGATGAGTACTTGGCCGGCGCATTGCGCTCCCTGGTGGCCTTGAACGAAAAGCTCTCCCGAAAAAGCAACTAGTCGGCCCCTGATGTTGGTGGAACGCTCAGCCTGCCGTTGACCTAGGTTTCTTCCTGGAAAAACCGGTGGTCTACCACGTAGCTAAATCCCTCCGGTACCGGCCGGATATATAGCTCCGCTCTCACCGCACGAACGCAGCCTTCCAACAAGAGTTCATCCAAAGCCCGTTTGGTCTCCCCTGCCTTGTGATTGACTACCTCCCAGGCCATTTTGGTGAGCTTGAACATCCCTTCTCGCCGATGAGCATCGCACACCACAGTGGCCGGGCACTTTACGAAGTCCCCATCCGGATCGCCGGCTCCTGTCATCTCCAATTCGTAGCGCTGCTTCAAGAACTGAAACTCTCTCCTCATGCCGTACCTCAACCCGAATTCTCACCCGCCCCAGCCCTCCGAGGGGCCTCTGGTGCCCTGGGGCAGGCATATAAGGATTTAGTGGCCCCCTGAACTCTCTTCCTCCCCCATCGGCGCGGTCTTCGCTTGTTCCATCACCGCGGTGGCTATGAAAGCTCATGCCTCAACAAGCGTCAAGCGGAAAAACATCATGGCTCCCGTCGGATTCAAAGCGACACAACGAATCACCAGTGCGAGAGCATCAAGCCAGCCAATGGAAGCTTCCGCCGCCCAGTGAGCCACCTGCAGCCGCACCCCAACCCAATTGGGTAGGCAGGCACCACGGAAGCGCCGCTCTAGCGTTCCCACGGCTCTGGTTCGCTCCTCATCAACTCGACCGCTCAAATAAATTGTCCTTATCTTCTTGATTAGCTAAATAAATTTGACAGATTTGAATGCGAGCCTTACTCTCTGTCCGCAAGGTACCCGGACGTACCCGATTCAATGTCTCCAGCAATCGTTGAGAACTGAGTTCTCAACGAGGACAAAGGTGTCCTGGATAGTCACAGTGTTGCTACCAGGACTTTTTTATTTTGGAGTCAGGAGCTCGCATGAAAGCCACGCTGAAATCGGAAATGCAACCAGCATTCGCCCTTGCTGAAACCAGCATACAGGGATCTGACCCGGAACTCGAAATTCTTTACCAGATTAGCACCAGCATCAGCAGCCAGCTCGACCTGGAGGAAGTACTGAATCAGATCATTGGATTGGTCCATCAGGTTACTCAAGGGGACTCCTGCTTTCTCTACTTATTGGACGACGCGAACGAGGAACTGGTTCTCAGAGCCTCAAAGAACCCTCACCCGAAGGACATCGGCGTGATTCGCCTGAAGGTGGGCGAAGGGATAACGGGATGGGTCGCAAAGGAACGAACTCCTGTGGCCATCTCGGAGAACGCCGGCTCCGACCCCCGATTCAAGGTCTTCTTCAATCTGCCCGAGGATCGATACGAAGCCTTTCTTTCTGTTCCGATCACAGCTAAAAATCGGGTTGTGGGAGTCATCAATGTCCAGCATCGAACCCCCCGTGTGCATTCCCACGCCGAAATCAAACTCCTTTTGATCATTGGTCAGCAGGTCGGCCATGCGATCGAAAACGCAACGCTCTATCACGCAACCCAGCGCCGGGCCCAACAAATCGAGAATTTGTTGCGGGTCAGCGAAACGGTTTCGTCAGGGCGGTTTCTGGAAGAAATTCTCAATCTGGTGGTTAAGTTGGCGGCGGACATCACGCACTCTCCGGTCTGCTCCATCATGCTTGTCGACGAAAGTAAACAGGAGCTGGTGATCAGGGCCGCGAAATGCTCGAATGACGAATACCTGAAGAAGCCTCCGATCAAGATCCACCGGAGTCTGGTGGGCCGAGTGATTCGTGAGCGGCGGATGGTGCTAGTCAAGGACGTGGCTGCAGAGCCCGACTACCAGCATCCGGAGCTCGCCAAGAAAGAGGGTCTCAATTCCCTTATTTCCGTTCCGTTGACGATCAAGGACCGGGTCATCGGAGCGCTCAATTGCTACAACGCAGCCGAGCAGGTGCTGGGTAAAGAAGAAATTCATGTGCTCGCCAGCATTGCGCACCAGGCCGCTCTGGCCATCGAGAACACCCGGCTGGCTGCGGAGGCCGTAGCCGCTCAAAAGGCGCTTGAATCGCGTAAGGTGGTGGAACGAGCCAAGGGACTACTTCAGTCCGAGTCCGGGCTCACAGAAGAAGAGGCCTACAAAAGGATTCAGCAGCAAAGTCGTCGCCTTCGCAAGCCGATGAAAGAGATTGCAGAGGCCATCATTTTGGCCTCCGAATTTAGAAGAATGAGCACGCCCCACGACGGGCCGGCATAGTGCGTTAATCGCCGCGTCTCCCGACTGAGTTTCCCGAAAGGGAAAAGGAAGCCGTGACCTGCCCCGTCCCGCAGCAGGACTCCTCCATCAATTCTGCATTAGTTGATGTTTGTCTATCGACATATCCTGCCCTCCGAAAAGGTAGTTTGATTCGGAGTCATCTCACCTCGTTGCAGGATCACGGCTTCCGAACTAATCTGCAGGCAGCAAACTGAAGGACTCATGCCCACTTTGCTCCCACCCACCCTGGGTGGGTGAAGCGACTTCCACAATTCCTTCTCGACTGTCGACCTCGCTTGAAGCACATCGGCTCCCGCCTCCAGCTGGCCACTCTGGCCGCCTCGCTGGTTTCAGCGCATTGACAGGGCCAGCACTCCCCATGGCCGATTGCCGACCTTGATCTTACGGATGACGCTGCGCGTGCCCAGATCGACCACCGACACGTCATTGGAAGGTCCATTCGCGGTAAAGAGCATTTTTTCGTCCGGTGACAACGAAATCCCCCACGGGCGCTCACCCACTTCAAAAGAACCGGTGACCTTCGCGCCAACGGAGTCCACAACAAACACCCTTCGACTCCTTCCCGTGCTCACGTACAGGGTCGAGCCGCTTTGGGTGATCGCCATGCCCATCGGTTTGACTCCTTCGCCCAGATCGATTTGGCCTAGCACCTCGTGCCGTCTTGCATCGATGACGGTCAAGGTTCCATCGTTTTCGTTGGTGACGAACGCTTTGGAGCCATCGGGCAAAAAGAGAGAAGATCTTGGACGGCGACCTGCTGGGATGACTTTCAGAACCTCCGTCGTGGTAGTGTCTACCACGGTCACCGTGCCGTCGTTCTCGGATGTTACGTAGACGAATCTTCCATCCGGGCTCAGCGTGACACCTTCCGGCTCCTCGCCGGCAGGTAAGGACTTGACGACTCTTCCGCTCGCCAGGTCAACGATGCTCAAAACACCAGCGTCCTCGTTGGATGCATAGAGGGTCTTGCCATCCTGGCTCAACGCAAATTCCTCCGGATCGGAGCCGGCGGAGATCTTTCGCAGCAGTTTGTTTTGCTTGAGATCCACCACGCCAATTCCATCGGCACTCTTGTCGGGTGGAGGCAGGGTGGTTTCATCAATTCCCGGTGGAGCAAAGGGTGAGCCGCTCAGGGCCACATACAGGAGACCATGGGAAGCGTGAAGGCCCCGGGGACGCTTACCCAAAGGGATAGTGGCTACCGTCTTCAGCTGAATTGGATCAATAACGCTCAGGTCACCGGAAGCTTCGTTGGTAACGTACACAAGATAGGAGGGAGCACTGGGACCCGAACAGCCTGCAAACAGAGCCGTCAACGCAACCACAAGAAGGATGCTGACTCCGGCATATCTGCTATGAGCGATTTCTCCGAGCATGCAGGCGAGTTCTGTTTCGGTATTGAACCTCGATGGGCAAGGCTTCCTGGAAGCAGCGCAAAATCAAAACGTGATGCGGTCCTTTTTAGCTTCGATTTTTTCCACATCCACTCCAGGTACTTTCTTGAGGTCTTCCAGCGACGTAAACTTGCCGTTCTTGGTACGGTAGGCAATGATGGCAGCGGCCTGAGAGCGACGCAGGCTCAGTCGACTCTCCAACTCGATGGCTGCGGCCTTATTGACATTGACCGGAGGCAGCTCTTCTGCCGGAAAATTCTTGGTTAGGTAATCCAGGATGAGAGCAAACTCTTCGGTTGTTCCCTTGGTGCCGAAGGCCACCATCTTGTCGAGGGTGGCTTGCCAGCCGTCACGGTCCTGTCTCCGGGAAACCGAACGCGCCAGTTCGTGACAGCCTATGCAAAGCCTCTCGGTTTCTTCCCTCCCCGGACCTTCCGGCAGCTGCGCCCATAGATCGACTGTGCACAGCATGAAGATCATCACATATTTCATCGTTCGAATTCCTCCCAGGGTGTCCTGCCCTCAACCCACGCCTGACTGAGCTCAGCATCAGCGAGTGGGATCCTCGTTCCCGGCTGCACAAACGAGTATCCGGGTTACCACTGCTCCTCAGTGCTCCATGGGAAAGCCGAATGCATACTGCGTTCCATCGTATGTTCCCACATAGACACGCCCGCCACCCGCTGCCAACCCTCCGCCGTGGACAAACGAGGTGATGATGTCGCCGCTATCCCAGATTGCCTTTCCGCTGAAGGCATTCAGAGCGTACAAAACTGCGCTGGATGAACGCTCCACACGTTGTAAAGCCGTCAACTGCGAGCTTGCAGAGCGGAACTCCCCACTGGAGAGCGCGAAAGCAACACCGTTCACAATCGCAGGCGTCAAAGGCGCCACCATGTCTCGCGAAATCCACCCTGGCTCAAACGCCAAAGCGCCATCTTGTTCCACCAGCTTGAATGCCACGACGGCGCCATTCTTCACTTCCCCGTCTTCCGGTACAAAGCCCGCTGTGATAGCCACTGCTCCCCCGGCAGGAGCCAGCAACCACCGCCTCTCCATAGAATCTTTCCAACTGGCCAACGAACCAATAACAAAATCAGGGCTCGAGAAAACGGGCGTGACGGCCAGTGGTTCTGCACTCAGGTTGGCACTGTCAAGCAGTCGCATCCGGCCGTCGCTTGTCGCCGCGGCGATCAGATCTTTTCCCTTGTAATCGAAGACAAGAGGGGAAGAACTGAACGCCACTCCAGCCTTGTGAGAACCCTTTACAGCCAACGTAGCGGGATCGAGTGCCACCAGTTCACCGTCCAGAGTGCTCGCGTACAACACACCGTCCGGTCCGACGGCAAAACCGTGCGACCCGAGCAGGCCGCCAGGGGACTTCCAGTGAAGGACCTTCTTGGACTCCAAGTCGAGGGCCCAAATCCCATCTGGAACTCCATTACAACCGTTTACGGTCGCGACATAGGCTCGGTTGTCAAAGATAATCAAACCCAGCGCCTTGGCGTTCGCAGGCAGGAACGGAATGGGTGGGTTGGGCTCTTCGCCGTTCGACACATACATGGAATGAAACTTCCCATCTCCTGAGACGGCATGAACATACCGCACTGTCGGGGTGAACGGGTCCGGTGGACGTGCGATTCTGGTACTGGTTTCGGGGGCAGGATTCGAGGGAGGCGGCGGCTGAAGCAACATTTCCTTCAGCGTGACGGCACCCTCCAATGGTTCTCCCACTCCGGATTTGGCTGGTGTCCCCCTTCCCCGCCCCCGGACGCCAGGAGATGGGTACCCGGTGAGAGTCGGACGGGTTACATTCGCCGTCATTCCCCCAGGACACAGAACCGACCCGGCTGGTGCAGAGATCGATTCAAACTCTTTTTCCCATTCGATCCGAGCCAAGTCAACGTCGATCGTGACCACTTTGTCGGAACTGCCGCCTACAAATGCAAGTGAGCGAAAGCCACGATAACCGATGTAGAAATCGAAGAGCGCGGGAGGTGTTAGAGATGTCAGCTGCCTGGCTTCGTTCTTGAGATTCATTTTCCACACTAGCTGGAATCCTGGCTGCATCATGGTTTCGAGCGAAATCTTTGCGTCACCTGCGACCCATGACGACCTCTGCCCATCGTTGCCGGTGGTCATCCAATCCACTCCTCCCCGTTGGGCTATCAGCGGCATCGTGACCAGTAACATGCAAGTAACCAAGAATGCGGAGCGGACCATCTTTTGCATATCCGGGATACTCCTCTCAAGATTGCGGCCCGGATTCCTGCCGCAGACTCAAAGTCAAAGCGATGAACAAGTACGAAGCTTCCAGGTTCTTTCAAACACCTGCAATTTTGCCGTATAGTAGGGGCTCGAAATGGAAAAGTAAAGTTGCGCATCACGAACTCTTTTGGAAAGGCCATCCCATGACACTCTTCCTTCTTGTTGTCTCGTCCTTAGTGACAGTGTTTGCCGATCAAGCTCTGGGTGCTGATTGGCTCACGGATGGCGGCGATGTGATGCGTACCAACTGGCAAAAGAACGAAACCATTATCAATACCAAAAATGCCAAGAACATCAAGCTGCTCTGGAAAATCAAGCTCGATAATCAGCCGCGTCAAATGCATTCGTTGCTTCCCCCGCTGGTGATTGGGCGCGTGAACATGAGCCGAGGAGCGAAGGAGGTCGTTATCCAGGCCGGGGTGTCGGATAACCTTTACGCCATCGATGCTGCAGCCGGTCGGCTGCTTTGGAAGAAGCACTTCGACAGTACCTACCAGGATCCGCCGGATGGCCGAGGCCCGTCCGTGCTCTGTCCCGGAGGAATGACAGCCAATGTCACGATTGGACCCGGCAAGGAACCCGGCCAGTACACGATCTACGCAGCTTCGTGGGACGGGCGCCTGCGTCAGGTGAATGCGGCGGACGGAGAAGATGTCGCTGCCCCGGCAAATTTCATGCCTCCTAACGGCAAGCCTTATGCATTGAACCTATTCGAGAACGTGATCTACACCCACTCCGCCCAAGGCTGCGGCGGGCATCCGAATGTCGTCTACGCCTATGACCTGGCCACAAACAAAGTCGGAAGTTGGGGGCCGGCTGGAGGTGGCATGTGGGGGCGGTCCGGTCCCGCCATCAGCTCAAGTAGGGTGATGTATACGGGAACCGGCGACGGTCGCTGGGATCCCGAAAATGGAATCTTTGGAAATGGCATTATCGGTGTACAACAGAATCCCGAGACAAAGAGCCTGGAATTGGTGGACTACTACGGACCTACCAATGCCGAGTGGCTCTTCAAGCGGGACCTGGATATGCAGGTAACGCCCACCATTTTCAAGTACGACGGCCGGGAGTATGTCGTCAGCGGTAGCAAGGAATGTCGACTCTACTTCATGGACGCCGAATCCATTGGCGGCGATGACCATCGGACCCCTGCCTATCGCACCCCGCTCATCTGCAATGAAATTGTCGATTTTGCCGAGGCCGGAATCTGGGGCTCCTTGGCCACCTGGGAAGATGCCAAGGGGACTCGGTGGCTGCTGACTCCATTTTGGGGGCCAAAGCACTCTCAGTTCAAAGCGCCCATCGAACATGGCAAAGTCAGAAAGGGCGCCATCGCCGCTTTCAAAGTGGAGCGAAAGGACGGCGTCGTCCAGTTATCGCCGGCCTGGATCTCCCGCGACATGGACCAAGCCGAACCACCCGTCGTCGCCAATGGCGTGGTCTATGCTTACGGCAGCGGCGAAAACACGGCACAAGCCTTTCCAGACGTTGGTCTCGACTTCCGTATGGAGCGCCGAATTGCCAGGTCGACGCACGCGATCCTCTACGCCCTGGATGCGCAGACCGGCAAGGAGCTGTGGTCTAGCGGCAACCAGATCGCCACATGGAACCACTGGGGTGGCTTGGCAATAGCCAACGGCCGTGTCTACATCAACACCTACGACGGGGTCCTGTATTGTTTCGGTATCAACAAATGAAACTCTTCATCCTTCCCGCCATGCTGCTGGCTTTCAATGGCCTGACGCATGCCCAACCAGCAGACAGCGCCAAGGTCATCGCTGACTTGGAAAGGGAGTTGACTGTTTATTTACGCTTGCTAAGCGACTGGGGTGGCCTGACGCGTTATGGCAGCGAAAACACAGAACTGGCCCGCCCGGAACCGGGTGTCCATCGCGTGGTGTTTCTGGGCGATGAGATCACGGAGATGTGGGGCCAAGGTCGTGCGAGGTTTTTCCCGGGCAAGCCCTATTTGAACCGCGGCATCACTCATCAAACTACCGCTCAGATGCTGGTGCGGTTCCGGCAGGATGTGATCAGTCTCCAGCCCAGTGTGGTGGTGATTCAAGGAGGCTCCAGCGATCTAGCCGGATATTCCGGCCCTGCAACCGAAGGAACGATCTCGGAAAACTTCATGTCCATGGTTGACCTGGCCAAGGCTAACGGCGTTCGGGTCGTTCTGGCGTCGGTCACACCGGTCTGTGACTGCTTCAAGACCCTGACCGACCGCCGTCCTCCGGGAAAAATCATGGGAATCAATCGCTGGTTAAGAGATTACGCAGCCCAGCGGGGCGCCGTCTACCTGGATTACTATTCCGTTCTTGCGGACAGCCGAGCAATGAAAAGAGAACTGACCCAGGACGGCCTTTTGCCGAACGACGCCGGTTATGAGGTCATGGCTCCTCTCGCTGAGCAAGCGATTTCTGCAGCACTGGCCGACTAGCCCCGCGATGGTTCCGCCTGCGACTGGTGCCAGCCTGAAATGGCAAACCGAGGGCCTCACTCCTGTCCATCCGTGAGTGTCATATGGTTTGCTTTCAGCAAGGGATTGTTCACCCTCGTCTCCGGCCAGCTTCTTCTGCCGAATCGGCACACCGCGAGGCGTTGCATCTGCGAATCCGGCACATCTGTGCAGGCATCCAGTTCATCTCTGGTCCGGTCCCCCGATTGTAGCGATCTGATGTATTGATAGATAGAGCTGACGAGACAAGGTTTCAGGAATGGAACCATCGTTGCTAGTAAGAGGTTTAGGGCAATAGAGGTTCGAGGAACCATTATGAGTTATTTCAACTTGGAAAGGATAGTAGAGACTATGAAGAGACGAAAGTTGCTATTCTCTTCGCTTGTTCTGGCCACGCTCGCCATCGGCGTGGTGATTGGAACAGTCATCAACCGGTCGGTTAACGCGGACAAGACGGGAAGCGGAGCGAACGTGGCGGCGATTGCCATTCCTTCGCCAACACAGTTATCTTCCGAATTCACCAAGATCGCGAAGGCAGTGGAACCAGCGGTGGTCAATATCAACACCGAATCGATCATTAAGCCGGACCGGCGCAGTCCGCGCCGCGGCCCCTCTCCTGAAGACGATCCATTCGACTTCTTCGAGCGATTCTTCGGTGGTCCCCAAGGCCCTCGGCATCCGATGAAGACGCGCGCTTTGGGATCAGGGTTCATCGTCGACAAGGCCGGTTACATCCTCACGAATTTTCACGTTGTGGAGAAGGCAGACAAGATCAATGTCAGCCTGGCAAACGGGGATGAGTACCCGGCTAAGGTCATTGGCAAAGACGAGGCAACTGACTTGGCGGTGATCAAGATCGATGCCAAAAAAGACCTGCCCACTGCCGCGCTTGGCAATTCAGATGCCATGAACCAGGGAGACTGGGTGTTGGCTATTGGTAGTCCTTTCGGACTGGAACAGACCGTCACGGCCGGCATCATCAGTGCCACTGGCCGCAGCGGCCTGCAATCTCAGTTTCAGAGATTCCTGCAGACAGATGCTGCCATTAACCAAGGCAACAGCGGTGGCCCCCTGGTCAACATGGCCGGGCAGGTGATCGGTGTTAACACTGCGATCCTGACTCCGTCCGGAGGCAATGCGGGGGTGGGCTTTGCGTTGCCCTCCAATACCGCTGCCAACATTTACAATCAGCTGGTTAAGACGGGCAAGGTGACGCGGGGTGCTATTGGGATCCAGATGCAGGTTGCTGATGTCACCACTAAGACCCTGAAAGCGCTTGGCTCCCCGGATGGAAAGGGCGTCATTGTAAGTGCGGTGACCCCGGAGGACGGTCCCGCCGCCAAGGCCGGGCTGAAGCAGGGTGATATTATTGTCGAGATCGACGGGAAAAGGACCGAGGATCCCAGCGTCCTCAGTTCTGTGGTTGCTGAGCTTCCAGTGGGCAAGAAGGTTACCGTTAAGTACCTGAGGGGCGGCAAGGAGATGACAACGAGCCTGACGATCGAGGATCGCAATGTCATGTTCAGCGAAAAAGAGGGAGAGGCGGAGTCTCAAGACTCGACTGAATCAGGCCGCACACGGCTCGGCGTCAGCGTGCAGAGCCTTACACCCCAAATGGCCCGCGAAATGGATTTGGATACCAATGAAGGAGTGCTGGTAACCGATGTTGTTCCCGGAGGAGTCGCTGATGAGGCGGGCATTCAGAGACGAGACGTGATCATGGAAGTCAATCAGAACGCAATCCGAAGTCCCGAAGACTTGCGTTCTATCACCAATAAACTGCAATCGGGAACGTACGTGGTTTTCCTGATCAAGCGAATCGACCAGTTCGGGAGGGCCAGTAATCTGTACCTGGCAGCCACGATCCCATAAGCGGGGAACCGCGTACGGGTGCGATCCTGGAGTCGAACTCCCGAGACTCGTTTCACTCTGGAGTTCGACTCCACTCAAGGCGGCCTGCTTCTCGAACTGGTTCGGAGAACATTGGCCTTGGTGCTGGATGGAGCTTGCGGTTCCTCGAGTCTGCTAACATCAAGAATGGGGTTCTACTATCGACTTCCGCATTCATCTTCTCTCCCAAATGATGCTATGATTTTCAGGAGTGCCCTCACCGGCGGGCCAAAACCTGTCTAGAGAGGATTTATGAGCCAAAGGAAACTGTGGGCTGCCACGGCGTTGACTGTCGCTTCATTGGGTCTTCAGCAGTCCGTTTGGGCGCAAGCCACTGAGACCTTCACGGTTCCGGATGGAACCCGAATACAAGCAAGACTGGAAACATCGCTGAGTTCCAAGACAAATCGTCAGGGAGACCGGTTCACGGCCAAGGTGACCGAATCGATCATCGTCAATGGAAAGGAAGTTATTCCGGCGGGAACGGTTCTGGAAGGACGCGTGGCCGAGGTGAGGGAGGCCGGCCGCGCCAAAGGCCGGTCTGAAATGAATCTGTCTTATGAAAGGCTTATCTTTCCAAACGGAGTCTCCGAAACGATTGTAGCCTCCCCAGCTGAACTCGACGAGTCCCAGAAGGAAGAAATCGATCGCAAAGAAGGCACAATCCGGGGAGAGTCTTCGCGCAAGCAGGACACTGCCCGAGTGGCGGGCGGAGCCGCGATTGGGGCCGGCATCGGCGCGATTGCCGGGGGTGGCAAGGGAGCCGCGATTGGGGCCGGAGCCGGGGGGTTGATCGGCTTGCTGGATTCGGTCCGGAGAAAAGGCAAAGATATCGAGATTCCTGCTGGAACTCGCTTCATCATTCGTTTGGACCGCCCCCTGACCATCACCTCTACCCGGTAGGTTCAGACCTAACCACATCGGCATGGAGTGTTTGGAAGTAACGTTGGCCGCATCGTTCGCCGATGGATTTCTGGTAAGGAGGTCTGCTCTTTTCTCATGATGGCCGTGCGCATTGCATCGCAATTGCATTCGTTTCTGGGCTCGCACCCGGCTTTCACGGTGATGTGCTTGCTGGTATTCGTGTCGGGAACCGTTTTGTCCACGTCGCAGTTTGCAGCAAGTGCAAAGCAGTCTAAGTCCTCGAGACAAACGTCTCGAAAGAGCGTGTCGAGCAAGAAGGCCAATTCAACCAAGAAGGGCACCTCCGTTTCCAAGAAGCGCACTCGGCGAAAGCGCCCCGTCAGAACAGTTTCCTGGCGCAATCGGGGACAGCGCGAAATCGAAGCCAGTCGCGTCAGCGAGATTCAATCGGCCCTTGCCGAAGCAGGATACTATAAGGGCGAGCCCTCCGGAGAGTGGGACGCCACCACATCCAGTGCCATGAAGGAGTATCAGGGCGCCAACGGCTTCAAGGTCACCGGGAAGCCCGATGCCCTCTCACTCAAAAAGCTCGGATTGACGCAGTCCTCCTCGGTTTCGTCGCAATCGGAATCCGCAGAACCGACCACCACCGGTGCCAACCTTTCGCCTCCTGCTCAGACTGCCCTGCCCCGCGAATTGGATTAGGCCCTTCCATTGCCGCGCGCAGTTTCGTGACGAGGCTGCCATTGCCCAGCCAGCAGGCAATTCCCATCTACAATTGCGTTGCTCCAACCCGTTTCAAGGTAGAATAGGAAAGTTTCCGAAAGGGGGAACGGTATGAGTGCGGTCCAGGAGTATTCAAACTACATCGGTGGAGACTGGGTGCGGTCTGAGAGCGGCTCGACCTTCGAGAACCGTGACCCCGCCGATCAAAGTCAAATTGTCGGTTTGTTTCAAAAGTCTGGCCCGAAGGACGTCGAAAGAGCCGTCCAGGCAGCAGCGGACGCCTATCGAAGCTGGCGGCTCTTTCCCGCACCCAGACGAGCGGAAATCTTGTTTCGGGTGGCAGAGATCCTGGTGCGCCGAAAAGAAGAGTTCGCCCAGCAGATGACGCGCGAGATGGGAAAAATCCTGACCGAAACCCGTGGGGATGTTCAGGAAGCCATCGATATGTCGTATTTCACAGCCGGCGAAGGCCGCCGGATGCACGGCCATACCACTCCCGCCGAGCTTCCCAACAAATTCGCCATGAGCGTTCGAATGCCATTAGGGGTCTGTTCCCTGATTACGCCGTGGAACTTCCCGATGGCGATTCCTTCATGGAAGCTCATGCCCGCTTTGGTGTGTGGCAACACCGTGGTGTTGAAACCTGCCAGCGATACGCCGTTATCGGCCTACCACCTCGTCAAGGCCTGCGAAGAAGCTGGGGTCCCTCGAGGTGTGGTGAACCTGGTCACCGGTTCGGGCAGCGAGGTGGGTCATCCGTTAATGACTCATCCCAAGGTGAAGTTGGTGTCCTTCACTGGGTCGACGGAGACGGGACAGAAAGTCGCCGAAGTTTGCGCCCCCGGGTTTAAGCACTGCAGCCTGGAAATGGGGGGCAAGAACGTCATCATGGTCATGGAAGATGCGAACCTGGACCTAGCCGTCGAAGGGGCAGTCTGGGGAGGATTTGGCACCTCGGGCCAGCGCTGCACGGCCGCCAGCCGCGTGGTGGTTCAAAAGAAGGTCCTGCGCGAATTTACTGAGAAGTTTGTCTCCCGTGCCAAGGCGTTGCGCGTCGGTAACGGGCTGGATCCGCACACCGAAATGGGTCCCTTGGTCAGTGAAGCGCAATTAAAGACTGTCGAGCGTTACGTTCAGATTGGCAATGACGAGGGCGCCCGTCTGCTCTGTGGAGGACACCGTCTCGACAAAGGTCCCCTGGCCAAAGGGTTCTTTCATGAGCCCACGATTTTCGGCGACGTTTCGCCCAAGATGAGAATTGCCCAGGAGGAGATCTTTGGCCCCGTCGTGGTGGTCATCCCCACTGACAGTCTCGAAGAGGCCATTGAGATCGCAAACAGCGTGAAGTACGGATTGTCCTCCTCCATCTACACCCAGGACGTCAACAAAGCTTTTCGCGCGATGCGCGATATGGAGACAGGCATTTTCTACGTGAACTCCTCAACCATCGGCGCGGAAGTGCACCTGCCTTTTGGCGGAACCAAACAGACCGGGAACGGACATCGGGAAGCCGGCATGCAGGCATTAGAGACTTTCTCCGAATGGAAGGCCATCTACGTGGATTACAGTGGGAAGCTGCAGAAGGCCCAGATCGACCACGACTAAACCGTCGCTGTTAGTCGAAACCAATGAAGAAACCCCAGGGGCAGAAAATCGGAAGAAGAAGTTGCACCACACAACGGAATGAGGCTCCATTCACCCAATTCAACGATGAGGTAGCTCCCCATGATCATTGGAGTTCCAAAGGAAATTAAGGACAATGAGTACCGCGTCGGCCTGGTACCGGCAGGCGTCAAAGCACTCACCGAAAGCGGGCATGAGGTGTTGGTGGAGGAGGACGCGGGAGAAGGCAGCGGTATCTCAGGCGAGGAGTATCGCAGCGCGGGGGCGGTCTTGTGCACTCGAGAGCAGGTTTGGTCACGGGCGGACGTCATTGTGAAAGTCAAAGAGCCCCTCGAAGAAGAGTACGGCAGCCTGCGAGAACATCAGTTGCTCTTTACCTACCTGCATCTGGCCCCTCTGCCTAAGCTGACGCAGGTTCTTCTGGAAAAGAAAGTCACTGGAATTGCCTATGAGACCATTCGAGAGTCGGATGGAAGCCTGCCGCTGTTGACACCCATGAGCGAAGTTGCGGGACGCATGGCGATACAAATCGGGGCGCAGTATCTGGAGAAGAATCAGGGGGGGCGAGGAATCCTGCTGGGTGGGGTTCCTGGCGTTCCTCCTTCCCAGGTTGTTATTCTCGGTGGAGGAGTCGTTGGCCTCAACGCTGCCAAGATAGCACTGGGAATGGGAGCACATGTCACGATTCTGGACACCAGCCTCCACAAACTCCGGGCGATAGACGACATCTTTCTGGGGCGAGTTGCCACCCTGGCTTCGAACAGTGTTACCATCGCCCACTCCGTCCGCAAAGCGGACCTGTTGATTGGGGCCGTCTTGATTCCGGGTGCTTCTGCCCCCAAGTTAGTCACCCGGGAGATGATCAGCACCATGAAAAAGGGTGCCGTGGTCGTCGATGTCGCCGTGGATCAGGGAGGCTGTATCGAGACCTCTCGTCCCACGACTCATAGCCATCCAACGTTTTTCATCGATGGCGTCTTACATTATTGCGTCGCCAACATGCCGGGTGCCGTCCCGCGGACTTCCACTTTTGCCCTGACCAATGCGACCTTGCCCTACACCCAGAAGCTGGCCAATCTGGGTCTGAAAGAGGCCGTTAAGTCCGATGAGGGTTTGGCTTATGGCGTCAACGTCTTCGAGGGCCACGTCACGTGTCGAGCTGTGGCCGAATCCCTTAGCCTGGCTTATAAAACGCTGGCCTCTCTGGTGAACTGAACGTGCTTGCTTCGGCTGGCTCGGATTCCTTTTTAGCCTGGAGACTCCTGCCGTTTCTCGTGGATTCCGGGACGAAGAACATGGCCTGGGATGAAGCTCTCCTTCTTTGGCTTGATCGCGAGGAAGCCTCCCGAGGAACCTGCTTGAGGTTCTATCAGTGGACCCGGCCCACGCTCTCGCTCGGTTTTTCTCAGAAAGCCGTGCGCGCGGTCAACTTCGCCTATTGCCGGCAAGCCGGCATTGACGTGGTCCGGCGACCCACCGGTGGACGCGCGGTTTTGCACGATCAGGAGCTGACGTACGCAGTTATCTCAAACGATGACCAGCTGTTCCCCATGCGCAGCATCATCGAGACCTACCGTCAGGTGGGCTCAGGCTTGCTCGCAGGTCTGGGAGAACTGGGACTTGAACTGGACTTCGCCGAGGGCCCCTCTCGACGCATGGGCCACCGGAGGCTGCCCGCTAGTGAAGCTTGCTTCGCCATGTCCAATCACCATGAAATCCTGCACCACGGACGCAAGCTGGTGGGCAGCGCGCAGAAAAGACTGCGCCGGGCTTTTCTTCAGCATGGCTCAATCCTGCTCGACTTCGATTCCAAAGCTTTCGCCCAGGCCACCTTCGGGGTCAGCTCGGCTGATCTAGACTCCCGCGTGACGAGCCTTCGGCAATGTCTGACCCAAGTCCCCCGAGTGGATGAGGTCATCCAATGCATTCTTCGCGGTTTCAAGAAGGCGCTCGGCACCACGTTTGAAGCCGGCCCTTTGGAGGCTCCATGGCAGGACTCTGCCCGTGAACTGGCCAGAATTAAGTATCGGCCTCTTCAGCAGTTGGAGGTTTCGGTGCCGGACAGCCCGCTCATGAGGCCCTTGCGGAAGCAAGCCCTGAGCTAGGAACAATGGCATGGACCGGATTCGTTTCTTTCAGCTTGTGGAAGAAGCACTCACTCGTTTGCCACGCCGATTTCGCGAGGAGCTGGAGAACCTCGCGATCGTGGTCGAGGACGTTCCGAACAAGCACACGGCTCCTCGAGGCGCCGGATTGCTCCTTGGACTTTTTCGTGGTGTTCCCAAACCCCAACAGTCTTCTTTCTGGGCTAGTGGCCCCAGCCAGATCATTCTGTATCAAAAGAACATAGAGTCGATTTGTCGGACTGAGGAGCAGGTCAAAAAACAGATTGAAATCACCCTCAAGCATGAGATTGGGCATTATTTTGGTCTATCCGAGCGGGACTTGCGGACCAAGGGTTATTGAGCTGAACCTCCACGAGCTCCGCATCGCTTGGGGGCGGCAAATTGGCTTGACACCCCAAAAACGGCTGCTATAAGATGCGAGGAAGATAGCGCTAAGCTACTAAGAACAGGGTATTTGCCCTATGTCTCAACCTCATTCCCGCGAGCTTACAGACCGGGAAGAAGACATTCTCAAAACGATCATCACGCTTCACATCGCCCACGGCAAACCGGTCGGTTCCCGGATTCTCTCAAAGCGCCATCGGGAAAAGCTGAGTCCTGCTTCGATTCGCAATATCATGGCCGATCTGGAGGAAGCCGGGTACCTCATGCACCCACACACCTCGGCTGGCCGCATTCCAACTGACAAGGGATACCGCTTCTATGTCGATAATCTGATCGAGAAAGATAACCTCAACAAGTCTGAGCAGGAGTCCATTTCCGAGGATATTTTCAAAACGGACTCACACGACAATGTGCTGATGCGAATCTCCCACACCGTTTCTCAGCTGACCGACAACATCGGCTTTGTGATTTCGCCTTCCCTGGGTCAGAACTCGTTGAAGCACATCGAATTGATTGCACTCTCCGAGAATCGGATCTTGGTTGTGCTGGTGGCCAGATCAGGTCTGGTGCAGAACCGCATCATTCGAATGGCCGAGCCCTTCAGTCAAAGCGAACTCGATCAAACCGCCCGCTACGTCAACGAGAACTATGCCGGATACAGCCTCCTGGCCATCCGAAACTCCGTTCTTCAAAAGATGAGTGAAGAGAAGGCCCTCTATGATCGGCTCCTGAAGAACGTGATCTTGCTGTGCGACCGTGGTTTAATCGATGAAGTTTCGGGTCAGGATGTCGATATATACGTGGACGGTGCATCGAATTTGATCAACAAACCGGAATTTGCTGACACGGTGCGCATGCGATCGCTGTTCAGGACGTTTGAGGAAAAGAGCAAACTGGTCAAGATTCTTAATGAGTGCATCAACGCCAAGCCGGGCGACGGAGTTCGTATCATCATCGGTTCAGAGAACACCAACCCCGGAATGCAAGACTACGCTTTGATCTCTTCCCCTCTCATCCAGCAGGATCAGAGTCTCGGCTCTGTGGGAATTCTAGGCCCCATTCGCATGGAGTACGCTCGGGCCATATCCGTGGTCGACTACGTTGCCAAGCTGTATGGCCGGATTCTGATCGCTAACTGACCTGCTGAACGTCCGTACTAGCCTCTAAGCCCCTCGGTTTTGTTGATCATGCGTCGTCTATTCTCCAATCTTCGCAAACGAAAGTCCGGAGCCGGCAGGATGAATCAGGATTCCAGCCCCACCATTGAGGGTACGGAGGACATCAACCAGCAGTTGGCACCTGAAACCAGTCTGGATCAGAACTCTGAGGATTCGCCCAACCTTTCAGATGAACCTGAACAGGCGGTGGGCAACATGTCGGAGGAGGCCTCTGACGCGTCGGCCTGCGGTCAGGATGAAGGGGCGGCTGCCCAAAAAGCCGAAGTTCCGGGACCTGCCTCGATATCCGCAGACCAATACGCTCAACTGCAGGGTGAGCGAGACGAACTCTATGACCGTCTACTGCGCAAGCAGGCAGAGTTCGAAAACTTTCGAAAACGCACCGACAAGGAGAAGCAGGAGTTCTACGACTTTGCGCTGCTGGGTTTCGTTCGAGAACTCCTTCCGATTCTGGACGGTCTCGAACGCAGTCTGTACGCTCCCGATGGAGAGTCTGTGGAGAGTCACAAAAAAGGAATTGAGCTGGTGTTGAAGCAGTTTCGGGAAACCCTCAGTCAGTCTGGTCTCCAACCCATCCGCGCCATGGGCAAAATCTTCGACCCCAATTACCATCAGGCGGTTCTCCGAGAGGAGTGCACGGGTCTGGCCGAAAACGAAGTCATCGAGGAGCTACAGCGGGGTTACACGTTCAGAGAGCGGCTTCTACGCCCCTCCATGGTCAAGGTTGCCGTACCGCCTCCGACTTCCTCTGCTGACATGCCGACTGTTCCAACCGAGCCGAATGGCGACCAGAATGAGTCAACTGAATAGGAAATCCACATGTCAAAGATCATTGGAATAGACCTGGGTACGACAAATTCTTGTGTGGCCGTCATCGAAGGGGGATCAGCGCAGGTCATCCCCAACAAGGAAGGGGGGCGCACCACGCCTTCGGTGGTGGGTTTCACGGAAAAAGGTGAGCGGCTGGTGGGTCAGATTGCCAAGCGCCAGTCCGTTACGAATTCCCAGAACACGGTTTACGCGGTGAAGCGGCTCATCGGGCGCAAGCTTAACTCACCCGAAGTGATGCAAGCCCGGGAGGTTCTTCCCTATCAATTGACGGCGTCGGAATCGAACGACGTCCGCGTCCACATCCTGGGGCGCGACTACAGTCCTCCGGAGTTGTCGGCCATCATCCTCCAGAAGCTCAAAGTCTCCGCGGAGGAGTTCCTGGGAGAAGAGATCACCGAAGCAATCATCACGGTACCGGCTTACTTTGATGACATTCAGCGCCAAGCCACCAAGGATGCTGGGAAAATTGCCGGATTGAATGTAGGACGAATCATCAACGAGCCCACAGCAGCGGCCTTGGCCTATGGACTTGGGAAGCGTGAGAGTGAAAAAGTCGCGATCTATGACTTGGGCGGTGGCACGTTCGATGTCTCGATTCTGGAGCTGAATGACGGCGTGTTTGAAGTGCTGGCTACCTGTGGGGATAGTTTCCTCGGCGGCGAGGACTTCGACCAACGGATCATTGATTGGATTGTTGCTGAGTTCCAGAAGGAGAATTCCATCGACTTGCGCAGCGACCGCCTGGCTCTGCAACGACTCAAGGAGGCTGCCGAGCGGGCGAAGTGTGAACTGTCCACTTCGATGGAAGCCCATATCAACTTGCCCTTTATCTCAGCAGATCGCACTGGGCCCAAGCACTTCAACAAAGTCCTCAGCCGGGCCAAATTCGAACAGATGGTCGCTGACCTCGTGGAAAAGACGGTCGAGCCCTGCCAGAAAGCCCTTTGGGATGCGAAGCTTGAACCGAAGGACATCGACCAGGTCATCCTGGTTGGAGGCCAGACCCGCACGCCTCTTGTTCGTGAAAGAGTCGAAAAGATCTTCGAAAAATCTCCGAGCCTGGAAATCAATCCCGACGAGGTTGTGGCCATTGGGGCCGCTATCCAGGGCGGGGTCCTGAAGGGCGAGATCAAAGACATCGTTCTGCTCGACGTCATTCCCCTCTCTGTCGGCGTGGAGACCCACGGCGGGTTGTTTACCAAGTTTCTGGAGCGCAACACCACCATCCCTACGACCAAGACCATGGTCTTCACAACCGTGGCCGACAATCAATCCACCGTTGAAATCCATGTCCTTCAAGGAGAGCGAGAGATTGCCGCAGCCAACCGATCATTAGCCAAATTCGAGTTGATCAACATTCCCGCGGCGCCGCGCGGCGTTCCTCAAGTCGACGTGACGTTTGACATCGACGCCAATGGGATCCTGAGTGTCTCAGCCAAGGATCAGAGTTCCGGCCAGGAACAGGCGATCAAGGTCACTCCGTCCAGCGGACTCTCCAGCGATGAGATCAAATCCATGATCGACGAGGCTAAGCTCAAGGCCGACGAAGATCGTCGCGTCAAGGAAGCCGCGATCCTCAAAAACCGCTTGTCCGGATTGCTTCAATCCACATCAAAGGCCTTCACGGAGTTTGGTTGGCTCCTGCCTGAACATGACCAGAACTTCTCCCGAGACGCCCTGAAAGCCGCCAAAGAGGCGGTCGAGGCCGGCGACGAAGAAACGAATTTTCGGGTTATAATGCAAGATCTTGAGCAGGCGGCAGGGCTGTTGACTCAGGCCATGTTCTCCTCTCAAACGTCCGGGATGCCTCAGGGCGCTCCGCCCCCGGCTGACGATGACCCGTTGCTGTCATGGTTGAACAGCAGCGGCTCCAACCGGGCCAAAAACTAACACGGCTATCTGATCGTTGAGTCTTGAGCGGGACCCAAGGGCCTCTGGGCCTTTCCGACACCAAGGAGAGAGTTCTTGAGTAAGCGTGACTACTACGAAGTTTTAGGCATTGGTCGAAGTGCTTCAGAGCAGGAGATCAAGAGTGCCTATCGGAAGTTGGCTGTCAAATACCATCCTGACAAGAACCCTAACGATAAGGAAGCCGAAGAAAAGTTCAAAGAAGCTGCTGAAGCTTATAGCGTTCTAAGCGACGCTCAGCGACGTGCCCAGTACGACCGCTTCGGTCATAGTGCCGTGAGCGGCACCCCTTCGGGCTTCGATCCCTCGATCTTCGCAGAATTCGGAGATATCTTCGGCGATCTCTTTGGCTTTGGCGACATCTTTGGTGGAAGCGGGCGACGCCGGTCGAGGGTCCAACGCGGTTCTGACCTGCGGTATGACCTTGAGATCGGGTTCATGGATGCTGCCTTCGGGCTGAAAACAAAAGTGCGGGTACCAAGACTGGAAACTTGCGCCACCTGCGGTGGGTCGGGAGCAGCAAAAGGAAGTGCTCCCACCGCCTGCCCGACTTGTCAGGGTCACGGCCAGGTGCGTTATCAGCAGGGATTCTTCAGCATTAGTCGTACCTGCCAACACTGTCAGGGCAGCGGAAAAATCATCAGGAATCCGTGCAAAGACTGCCGTGGTGAAGGCCGCGTCCAACGGGAGAAAACGCTTGAGATTCGAATTCCGGCCGGTGTGGACAATGGTTCCCGCTTGCGAATAACGGGTGAGGGCGAAGCCGGTCCAAGTGGCGGACCACCAGGCGACTTGTACGTGGTGGTGTTCGTCAAGGAACACGAGATCTTCGAACGTCAGGAAGATAATGTATATTGCACAGTCCCCATCAGCTTTCCACAAGCGGCTTTGGGCGCGGAGATTACCGTGCCTACACTGGACGGCGAAGAAAAAATCAAGATTCCCGAGGGCACACAGAGCGGAAGTATCTTTCGCATTCGTGGCAAGGGCATTCCCAACCTTAATGGGCGCGGAAGAGGCGACCAGTTCGTGACCCTCAACATCGTGACTCCCACAAAGCTGAGCCGAGAACAAAAGAAGCTTCTCGAACAATTCGCTCAGGTCAGCGAAGTAGATAATCGCCCCATGGAAAAGCGCATCCTTGAAAAGGTCAAAGAGATTTTTGGCTAATGGCGTCGCTCCTGCTTCTCTTCCTGCCTGACGTTTCATGACAGAGTGGAACTACCTTCAGGTGGTCCTTTCCAATGGGGATTTGGATCGGGTGTCGGGTGAGTTTTGGCTGCTGGGAACCCAGGGTATTGAAGAAACCTCGCTGGGTGGGGACCAAGTCCAGCTCCGCGCCTACTTCGATGGCCGCTCAGACATCCGCAAACTCGCCGACCAATTCCAGTCCTTCTGTCGCGAGGCGGGAATCGAACTGTTCACCCTGCAAGTTCGAATCGAGAAAGACCAGGACTGGGCCAAGCGATTCAATCAACAGCTCAAGCCATTCAGGGTCGGAAAGCGGATCTATATATTGCCTTCTCATGACAAGACGCATGTGCCGAGCAGTCGGGTTCCCATCCGGATCGGACCGGGGATGGCGTTTGGTACCGGCACGCACGAAACCACGCAGCTTTGCTTGGAGCAACTCGAGACACACCTAAAGTCGGGTGGCACCGTAATCGATGTTGGAACCGGCTCCGGAATCCTGGCGATTGCGGCTGTCAGGTTGGGAGCAGCGCGCGCAATAGGATTCGACATCGATCCAGTGGCTATTGAGGTGGCACAGGCCAACGTTCGAAGGAACCGCTGTCAGAGCCGTGTCCAACTGATCGAAGGAGAGGTCACCGTCCGTCGTTCCGTCCGATGCGATCTGTTAGTGGCCAATCTGACTTTTGAGCTTCTCGACGAGAAAATTGCGGACTTCAGCCGCCTCCTATTGCCGGATGGTGTCATGATTTTATCCGGGATTCTGGTTGCCCAGGCTGCCCAGTTGTTGGACAAGCACCCCGTTCTGGCGCAACACCTTCAGGTACGGAAGCAGAAGGGCGAATGGTCTTGTCTGGTCGTCCATAGCCCTCTGAAGTGACCGTGTCCCTTCGCAGATTCATCCTCGAAATGCCGCCTCAAGCCTCGGTGGCCGTTCTCACGGGCTCCGAGGCTTACCACTTGAGCCGTGTGCTCAGGGCCCGACCGGGCCAATCTGTTGAGGTCACAGATGGATCGGGGAGCGTGTGGCGGGGTAGAGTCGGCACCATTGAGCCAAATAGCGTCGAAGTGGTCGAGTTGGAGTTGTTGGCCAGCCATTCGAGCGCGATTCCCATCACATTGATTCAGTCGCTATGCCGATCCGAGAAGCTGGACTGGATCCTCGAAAAGGTTACGGAGATCGGAGTCTCTGAGATCTTTCTCCTCCAGGCCGAGCGGTCAGTGGTCCGTCTCTCCGCCGAGCGGATCTCACACAAGATGGCACGATGGACTAAGATTCTCACCAGCGCGGCAAAGCAGTCTCATAACAGTCGCCTGCCGCTTCTGCATGCGCCGTGTTCCATCCCAGAGATTTGCGGCGCAGTTCGATCCCGCGCCAAGTTTCTTATGGCCGAGGACGAGAAACAGACAACGCTGAAGGCTGCCTTGCGGTCCGACCAGCCGGATTCCGTCACCTTCTGCATCGGGCCGGAAGGAGGCTGGACCCCGGCGGAGAGCGAGCACTTCTGCAGGCATGGATTCAGGCCCGTTAGCCTCGGTTCCAACATTCTTCGCACCGAGACCGCGGCCATCGTGGTGGCGGGAATCTTAAAGTACGAACTGACAGGTTGAAATCTCGATGATCTCGCCGTCAGCTGATTCCCTTTGCTGATCCGGGACTTGGTGGCGGATGCTTTCTTTACTTTACCTTTTCGAGAGCCCTTCTGTAGTATGAGAAGGCCTTCGCCGTCGCTGGTTACTATTGGATCGATTCGGATGGACCTTTTTTCCATTCACAAAAGGTGCTGGCACTCTCTGTGCTGCCGGGTTCAACGATTGGTCCGCAGCCCGTTGTTTAGAGCAAGCTACCTGCAACGGCTTGCGATTCTGACTGTCTTGCTTGTCGCCTCTGTGCCGCCGGCACTACCCCAGCGACGTCCTCTCCAATCCCAGCCTCCCTCAACCATCACGCCCGGCAATGTGTTGCTTGAGTTCGGTTTCGATTTTTTGCAGAACGTTAAATACCCACTCTCAGGCTTGCGCGGCGATCAGACCAGCCTGGGAGTGATTGGTATTAACATCGGGTTGGGCGAGGTCGTTGAGTTCCAGATTCAGGGCACGGCGCACCATTTCCTCTCCATCAATCAGGTGGTATCAGCGCCAGTGGAGCCTATTCTGAATTCGGCCGGTACCGCCACACGTGATTTCGGCGACTTGCTTTTCTCCACCAAGATGCTGCTGATCCCAGAAGGTAAACGCCGGCCCGCTATTGCCTTTCGTCCGAGCGTACAGCTTCCCAATGCTTCAACCGCCAGGGGGCTCGGTCTAAACAGCACGCAGTTTTTTGGCACCATGCTTGTGGGAAAGCATTTCGGCAAATTGAACCTCTTTGGCAATGTGGGCTTGGGTATTCTTGCGAACCCGGTGCAGGCGGGCGTGCAGAATGATGTCCTCGTCTACGGCATCGCCGGCATCTACCCCCTCAGCGAAAAAGTCAGTCTCGCGGCCGAGATCTTCGGCCGGCAGAACACGCGCGGAGAGTCCGCTCCCGTTGGAACCGAGAGCCTTTCCCAGCTCCGCCTGGGCCTTCAGATCAGCAGTGGGGGCTTCCGCTGGGATCTGGCGGGCATCGCAGGACTCACCGAGAAATCGCCTCACTCTGGAATCACTTTCGGCGTCTCCAAGGAGTTTCCCGCTTTGCGCATACCGAGCCCTTCATCCAAGCGATGAATCCCGAAGCTCGCTCTGAAGGAGACTGCCATTTTCGGTGAGAAGGCTCCGCGCCGGATGTTCGAGGGCAAGCCGAAACCCGGTAGAGGATCTTGAGGACGGCGTTGACTACTCCACAATCGAAGTGTTGTAGCCCATTTGGACGAATTCCAGCTCGCTCAGCTCCGGGTGGTGCAGCAAGAGGTCCTCGATGTTCTCAAAACAGTCCCCAAGGCGGCTCAGTTCATACACAGACCACTCTGCCTGACGGTACCAACCAATTCGCGGCTTAATGCAGGGAATGCGCCGCTCGCAATCATCCACAATCACGTACTCGTCGCCATGGCTGGCGATGAGGGGGCCCGCGCGCTCAAAGAGGAGTTGAGTCAACTTCATGCCTAAATCATTCCGAGGACTTCTTGTCTCACCCACCCATTCCATCCGTTGTCCAGGCTGATCTGTACCCAGCCATTCACTTCCGAGCCCACGGCTACCTTCAGACCTTCGTGAATGGAGAACAAAACAGGATTGTCAGAGCCGGGGCCACTGAGCACATTGGTTTGCTCGGCGAGTACCACTCCTGAGCGGACCGTGCTTTCCTGGTAAATACGTATCCCGGTGACTATTCCGGAACAAAGAGAAAGAAAGAGCAGACTTCCGGCGCCCGCCAGCGCCACTATTCTCCAGCGCGGCGGACGAACCAGGATGAAGACGCTAAACGCGCCGTTGGCCGCCAGGAAGAGCACCAGGACCACAGCTGTTTGCGCATCCAGGGAGGGCCACTGCGAGAGCCGACTCCACAACCGCTCGACGAGAGTGGCTGGCATCGGTTCAACCTTGTCGATAATGCGGGCCCGAGCCAATTCTAGGTTGTCCACAATCTCCGCTTGATACGGAGCCAGTTTCAGGGCCTTTTCGTACTGCAGGACAGCCAGGCCGATTTGATCGCTCTTGAAATAAGCATTTCCGAGGTTATAGTGGACCCATTCATTCTCGAAACCGGCATCGGTGATCCTCGTGTATCGCTTGATTGCCTCCTCGTACTTTCCTGACGAGTACAGCTCGTTGCCTTGGCGAAAAAGTTCTTCGACAGACTCTGCCTTCGCTGACAAATAAAAGGCCAGGCTGCATACAGCGATGAGGCGAGCAGTCCAATGGATTGACCGTCTAATCCAATGACCCCATCTCAACGGTTTTTCAGTAGTCATGAGGGTTCTGCACAGGAAGCAGAGCGGAGCAGCAACAAGAACTGAGGATCAGATCTCTTCACACTTGTTTTTCAATTCGAATGATTGTGTTCCGAGCCCTCTCGAACAAGGCCTGCAGCACATCCCGATCCTGTTGCACGGGTGCATAGCGGGCAAAATGGCATTCCTCCAATAGGCCGGCCAGTTCCGCGCCCAGATCGGAGTTCAAACATCGTTGCTCGACAAAGCGGCGAATCCCTTGAGAAGTAATATCAATCTGAGGGAGATTGAACTTGTCGCTGAGGTATCCGGTGACGGAGGACTCCAAAATGCCATGAAAACGGGTCAGGTCGCCGGTGTGTAAACACTTGCGAGCCTCAGCGAGCCGCTTACCCGCGACGCGACTGGCTTGGCGGCTACGGAAGCCGATCACATCTTGTTGAGATCGAGTTCTGTTTTGAACGTAAATCAGAAGACCCGCATTAAAGCACAGCGGCAGCAGGAAGCCGGCATACAGCCACCCGGACTGATAAAGCCTGCCCGAGCGGTTCCGAAGAGGCGTTGCTCCAACCTGAATGAAGTGAATGTCGGTCCCTCTTTTCACGATGCCCTGCTGTACGAACCCGGCTATGGCCGTTCCGCCCTGAGGAGTGTCTTTGCCCTTCAGAACAGCAATCTCCATCGCCGGCGCCCGGGCCTCGCGGTACCGCCGTTCCTTGGGCGAGAAGTAGCTGAAAGCGAGTTCCGGAATACGCTCCTTGCCCGGAACGATCGGGACGATGACGTACTCCCAAGTCTTGCTGCCCTGAAAGACGTCGCCACGGAGAGCCATCGTATCACTGCTCTTGGCGGAATAGATCTTGAATCCCGGAAGCTCTGGGAGAGGAAACTCCGTAATCGTCTTGAGATTTCCAGTTCCGACTAAGCTGACCTTCAAGTTCACCGCCTCACCCGATTCGGCCTGATTTTTGTCGGTGGAAGCTTCCAAGCGGAAATCGCCCACTGCCCCACTGAAGTCAGCGGGTTTGCCGGCCTCGGGCAAGGGATTCACCTTGATCGTAAGCGGTTCCGTCTTGCGGAGCACTGACTGTTGCGTGCCCAGCGAGAAGAATCCTCCCGAGCTAGTCCTCACGACCAAACCAAACGTAGCTGGGGGAATCGAGAGATTTCCCGAAGCATTGGCGAACAGCGCTTGTTTCTTAATGACGTATTCGATGTATTCCTTGCCGTTCAGGGCCCGAGTCCCTGAAGGCGGATCTTTAGGTAACTCGATCTCCTCTACCCAGAAGCCCTTGAGGGAGGGAGCCTCCCTGATCTCCACTTGTGTCACGGGAACTTGAGTCAGGATCTTGTAGGAAAGGGTGATCTGTTCCCCCACGAAAACGGTTGTTCTGTCTGTTTCCGCGACGGTCAAGAGATCCCCGCGTCGCGGCGAGCGATCACGAAAGGGACTGTCATCGTCAAAACCCAAATCATCGAAGATTGACGATGGACCTCTCCGACGCCGGCCTGACGAGCCTGTTCCCACCGAACCGCTTACAACCTTCAAGCTGATTTCCTGGCTTCGGTAGGTCTTGCCCCCCACGCTGAGGCCGATGGCTGGGATCCTGACGGTGCCTTCTTTCTCTGGAAGGAACAGGTAGGTGAAACTTTGCGAGGAAGATGACTGTCCATTGATCCACTGAAACTGATTTGAAACAGATGGGCCTCCCACGAGTTTCAGACCGCTGATCGGAGGCAGCACGGGCCGCTCGGCACCACCTCCGGTTCCTTGAACGGTAACGGTAAGACGTACCTGGTCATCAAGCCCAACAGGATTAGGCTCGACTTCAGCTGTGATCGTAACTTCTTGCGCATACGCTTGAGCGGTCCAAAGCAACAGCCAAATCACGACTCCCCAGCCCCTTCTCTGGGTTTCATCTACCCACCTCGTTAAGGTCGTTAGGGGCGACACGTCGCGCTGTGCTGTAGTTTTCTTCCTGGTTCTAACCAACTTACTCATTGTTCCGACTCCGAAGTCCTTCCGTCAACCCTGGCGCTCGCCGATTCCAAGCAGTTCTCCTCTACCAATCCTTTTCGGTTTTGCGTTCCCGCTGAACTTTCAAGGCTTGCTTTCGCAGTTCCGATTTCTCCTGATCATTGAGAGCGTCCAGAATTCGCATGGCCTGGGATGGATCCATACCCTTTGCTCGGGGTGAGTCCTTTGGCTCCGGCTGCGACGGTTGTTGTTGAGGAGCTGATGTTGATTCTTGCGAGGCTCGTGACGATTGGTCCGGCGAGGGCTTTGATTCCTGCTCTGATTTCTTTTCCTCCGTTTTGGCCTTGTCGCTCTCTGGGGATCTCTTGTTGCCTTGATCTCGGCTCTCTTGGGGGTCCGACTGGGGGTCTTTGCGCGAGCTCTGTTCCTTCTGCTTAGGATTCTCCTGTAGCTTCTTCAGGGCCAGTTCGAGGTTGTACTTCGCCTCCTGATCATCGGGATTGAGCTCTAACGCTTTGACATAAGCCTCCACAGCCTGTTGAAACTGCCCGGTTTGGAAGAAGCCATTTCCCAGATTGTAGTAGGCCTGCTGCTTCAGTTTCGAATCGTTGAGCGAAACGACCTTATCGAGTTCCTTAATCGCTTCCGGGTACTTCTTCATTCGATAGAGCGCGTTGGCCAGATTGTAGGATAGTACCTGTTGATGTCTTCGGTCGACCTGAGCCTCGACGTAGGCCTGCAATGCCCCGTCGTAATCTTGCTGCTCATAGAGGCGGTTTCCTTGCTCGTTTTTACTCGAAGCGTGGTCTCTCCACAGCTGCCCCATGGTCAGGCAGGCTGATATCAAAATCGTGGCAAGTTTTGTGCGAGTCATTGTTCACACTCGAGCCGGGAAGCCAGGACTCTTGGACGTCCGATTTACCTTCGACAAGAGAGCAGCGAGCCACCCTGTGCCGGAACCAGAGGGTCGTACCTCGCTGATCAGCATCTCAGACAGCAGTAACAGAATCGCCATCCCCAAGGGGATTTGGAAGCGATCCACATAGGTAAGGTACACCGTCGATTGGAACTCTTTTTTGTCCATCTGCGCGACGACGCTGTAGATCTCCTCGATTTCGGCTTCACTGGTGGTGGCGCGGTGGTACTTGCCTCCTGTGAGAGAAGCCACCTTTTCCAGCGTGTCCTCACCCAGACGGCTCACCACCACGTTTCCAGCTTCATCTTTCTTGTACCCAACAACGGTCCCTTTCTCATCGCGCAAGGGGATGGGTTCGCCCGCTGCCGTGCCGACACCGATCGTAAAAACCACGACGCCTTGATCCCGAGCCTGCTCGGCAGCATCCAGGGGATCTCCTTCCAGACTTTCGCCATCCGTCACAAGAATCAAAACCTTGTGCCGTCGCTCCTCCGACTGAAAAGCCTTGGTAGCCACTCGGATAGCCTCTCCAATGTTAGTACCCGGCCGCGGAATGAGCTGCGGATCAGCGATATCAAGGAAAAGCTTCACGGCGTTCTGGTCGATGGTCAAGGGACAGCTGACGGTGGCCAATCCTGCGAATACCACCAAGCCAGCACGATCTCCCTGCAGCGTATCGATCAGGGTCTTCACCTCGTGTTTGGCCTTTTCCAGGCGGTTGGGCGCAATGTCTCGAGTCTCCATGCTCAGAGAGGTGTCCAGAGCAATCATCACATCCACTCCGGTGCGCTTTACATTCTCCAGTCGCGATCCCCACTGCGGCCGCGCCAAGGCCAGGAAGGTCAGGCACAAGACACCCAAGGTCAACCCCTGCTTCAGCAACCGGCGGGTACCACTAATTCCTGAAACCAGGTGACGGATTAGCGCCGGCTCGGCAAACTGGCACAAGGCCTTCCTCCGCTGGCTTCGATTCCAACTCAGGAATCCGATCAGCACAGGAATGAGCCAGAGCAGGTGCAACGCTTCGCCATCAGCTAGATGCACGGCTGAAAACCTCGCTTCAAGATAACATCCCCTCACTCAAGGAAGCCGACGAAAGCGCGTATTCGACAGAACGATCTCTCCGGCTAACAACGCGAGCGCAGGCCAAAGAAAATAGCCGAAAATCTCATTATAGTGGGTGTAGGCCTTCACGTTGATCCGGGACTTCTCCAGAGCATCGATGGTTTTGAAGATCTCTTGCAGAGAATCGCGATCGATGGCTCGAAAATAGCGGGCGCTCGTCAACTCGGCAATCTTGCGGAGGGAGCTCTCATCGATCTTCACTTCGACATCAACATAACGTCGTCCGAAGACCGGGTCGGTTACCGGGAACGGTGCCACCCCTTCCTTGCCCACACCGACGGTGTAGACTTTGATGCCCAGACTGGCTGCAATTTGGGCCGCTGTCTGAGGATCAATCTCGCCGCTGTTGTTGACACCGTCCGTGACGAGGATCACGACTCGGCTCCTGGCTTTGGAGGACCTCAAACGATTTACGGCAGTGGCCATGCCGCTACCAATCGCAGTTCCATCTTCAAGCACCCCCAACTCCACACTTTCAATCTGCCGCAGCAGAACATCGTAGTCAATCGTCAGGGGACAGCGGGTCAAGCTGCGTGCTGCAAAAACCACAAGGCCAATTCGATCGCTGCGACGACCCTTCACAAAGTCGGCCATTACTTGCTTGGCCACCGAAATCCTGTTCCGGGGACGGAAGTCCTCGGCGGCCATGCTCCCCGAGACGTCCAGGCCTAGAATAATGTCCACACCTTCAGTTGAAACGTCTTCCTCTGTGGAGCCAAGTTGTGGTCGTGCAAAGGCCAGAATCATCAGGATCAACCCCGTCAAGCGAATAGCGAACAAGAACGGGCGGAAGCGAACAGCCCAGGATGCACCAATGCGGCCAACCAGCGCTACCTGTGGAAAGGCAAGCCCGGCTTGCCTGTGGCTCTCGCTCCAACGATGACGCCACCACAAAGCCGGAACACTGGCAAGTAAGAGGAGAAACCAGGGATCGGCAAAGCGGAATTCAGAAATGTAAAACATCGTGGGTCAAGTCCATCGCAATTCAGGTTCCTATCAGTTCGCTCCAGGAAGGTTGGTTCCTTCCAAGGTGACCCTCCCATTACTTAAGACCCTGCGGGTCCAATCAGTTCAAGAGCGTGAGTCTTTTCGACTCGGTCAATGATATGGAAGGCCTGTTGAATCAGCCGGTCAATCTCATCTCGCGCAGGCCGATATTTTGCGAATTTCACCAAATCGCAGCCGGCAAGAAACTCGCGTATCGACCAAAACTCCTCAAAGGGGACTTCAGATCGCTTCAAATCGAAGCAGAACTCCTCGCTCGTCCGCTCCAGCCAAAGAATTCCCTGTTTACAGCCCAAATAGCGTTTCATGATTTCCGAGAGTTCCAAGAAGAACTCTTTCAATTGGCCGGATTCCACGAGTCGTCTGGCCACCAAAGCATGAATCGATTGCCTGGCAATTTCCTCGAACGAGCGCGTGTCGCGTGGTACCTCGGTCCCGGCCACCTTCGGCTTACGGCGCAGTCGTCTCAGGAGCAGATAGATCAGGGCACCCAACGCCGCCGCCACCATTGCCATCAGCAGGAGGCGCTGGTAGGCCACCGGGATCCTGGCTTGCGGCTTGAGATCCCTCAGCGTTTGATCCCCTTCTTTCAGGACAGACTGAACCTCCATGACCACTGGTTCCGTGGCCAAGTTTTCCCCCTGCCCTTGGGCGTTCACCACCTCAAGTGGGAGGGATGGAATCTCCAGCTTGCCCGTCTGAAAGGCGGCCAGATCGATCTCCCAAGAATCGATGATCTGGTCACTTCCACTGTCCTTCTGGGGAAGAGACTTCACGTCGTAAGCTTTGAATTTTCCCAGCCTTCCTTCGAGGGATGGAAGTGACACCGAAGTATTCTTGGAATGCTCAACCTCAATTTTGAGGCGGAAGTGGTCGCCGACGGTAACCGATCCCCGGTCCGCAGATACCCTAAGCTTCGCCTGAGAGTTGGCCCACCCCTCAACATTGACCACATAAGGCAAAAGCACCAGAAGCATCAACACCGATAAACACCGCAATCGGTGCCTGCGTTGAACCATGCCCCTTTCTTCCAGTCCTGTGGTCTGGACCAAGTGTGTCAACCTTTCAGGCATGGATCCGCTTCGCCCGCTGTCGAAAGAACTTGACCAGAGAGACATCATAGGGGCGGTCCGTTGTGATCTCGACGAACTCGATTCCGTTCTTGCGAAATATCCGATTACGATTCTCAATCGACTCTCGCGATAACCGCTCAAACTGGCTGCGCACTGACTTGAGCGAACTGTCCACCCACACCACCTTCCCCGTCTCGGGGTCTCGGAGCTGCAAGAGCCCGGCGCTCGGGATCGTCATATCGCGTGGATCGGAAATGGGGAACGCAATCAAGTCATGCCGCTGGTTCGCCACCCGAAGTGCCTGTTCATACCCCTCATCAAAAAAATCAGAAATCAGAAAAACAACACACCGCTTCGTGACCACCCTATTTAAATACCGAATGGCTGCCGCGATGTTCGTTTTGAGCTGTTTGGGTTGATAGGCCAGGACCTCACGAACCACTCTCAGCACGTGAGTTTTTCCCTTTTTGGGGGCAATATACTTCTCGACCGTGTCGGTGAAGATCACCGCCCCAACGCGGTCATTGTTCTTGATTGCTGAAAAAGCGAGCAGAGCCCCGAGTTCGGCGGATAACTCGTTTTTGAAACGTCGCACGGTGCCGAAATTCCCCGAGGCGCTCAGGTCCACAAGAAGCATCACCGTCAGCTCTCGCTCTTCCACGTAGCGCTTAACGTAAAGGTGACGCATTCTAGCCGAAACATTCCAATCGATGGTTCGGATGTCGTCTCCAAACTGGTATTCCCGTACCTCATCGAACTCCATCCCCCGACCCTTGAAGACCGAATGATATTCTCCACCCAGCGCGTCATTTACGAGACGGTTTGTCTGGATTTCAATGCGTTTGACTTTTCTGAGGATTTCCCTGTCGATCATCGAGAGTTAGTGCCCCTCCCCGAAACCACACCCCTGGCGAGGGACCTGTAACGTCCCATCAGGCGGTACAACAGAATTGGCGGAAGGCTAGGGTACCGCCACCCGGTCAAACACACGGCGCACGACTTCTTCCGGGGTAACATTTTCGGCTTCGGCCTCATAGGTCAAAATAATCCGATGTCGCAACACGTCCAGTCCCACAGACTTCACATCTTCAGGCGTCACATAACCCCGCCCATTGATGAAAGCATGGGCCTTGGCGGCCTTGGACAGGAAAATCGTCGCTCGAGGAGAGGCGCCATATTGAACTAAATCTTTCGTATCCAAGCCGTAGTCGTCGGGATTCCGCGTGGCAAAAACCAAGTCGACAATGTAGTCCTTCACCTTGTCGTCCATGTAGACGAGATGCACCACCTTCCTGGCGTTGAAAACGGCTTCCGGCTGAATCACCGTATTCACGCGGATTTCGTCGCTTTCGCTCATTCGTTCAAGAATCTGTTTCTCTTCCTTTTTGCTTGGATAGGTGATAAACAGCTTCAGCATAAAACGGTCTACCTGTGCCTCCGGGAGCGGGTAGGTTCCCTCCTGCTCGATCGGGTTCTGGGTGGCCAACACCAAAAAGGGGTCGTCCAGCAGAAACGTGCTCGTCCCGATACTGATCTGCTTTTCCTGCATGGCCTCCAGCAACGCACTTTGCACTTTGGCCGGAGCCCGATTGATCTCGTCCGCCAAGATGATGTTAGAGAAGATCGGCCCTTTTCGCGGTACAAATTCTCCGGTCTTCTGATCGTAGATGAGCGTTCCAGTCAAGTCAGCCGGCAGCAGGTCCGGCGTGAACTGAATTCTCTGGAAACCCGTGTTGATGGCTCTTGCCAGAGTTCTGACCGTCAAGGTCTTGGCCAGACCGGGAACACCCTCCAGAAGGATATGTCCTTCGCAGAGGATCCCGATCAGAATCCGGTCAATCATGTAATCCTGCCCCACAATGACCTTCTGAACCTCTTTTCGGAGGGCGTCCACAAACACGCTTTCGAGCTTCACCTTCTCGTGGATCATCTTGATGTCAACATCGACCGCCATGCCAACCTCCGGGCCTCGTTCATAGTAGATTCGACAGGAGATTATTCTATACAAGATTGCACGGACACAATCCAAGCCTCTTTCAGCTTCGATGCTGTGAAAATCACCGGAGGACTAGATGAGTAGGTGGAATCTGATTCGGTCTCCGCGGACTGGAGTGAGCTGACAGGCTGGGCGAGCCCGACTAACACAATCAACGTGAAAACAACAGACTGACTTCTTCCTTAGATCGGCCTTTGGAACGTTCAGCCAGATATCGGAGAAACTGCTGGCCGGCACGGTAGGACAAAGCGAAGTGGTCCCAGCTCTTGATGCTCCCGGAAGAGGCCACTAGGTCTCGAAACGCACCTAATCCTTCGTTCCAGGCCTCAGAAATATTCCTTTCCTGCGCGACGGCCGCAAATGTCAATGGATCTCGGAATGGCCCTTCCCAAGAATTCGAATGCTTGCTGCCGCCGGCCTCTAACGCCCGAAAATCATTCCAAAACCTGTCCATAGAGCGATGAAGGGAAGCTGCGAGGTCGCTTCGACCCGAGAATTGCTGAAATCTCAGCAGGCCCCCCCACAGGATCCCGGGTGCCGCACCCAAGCACTGATAGCAATCTTTCATCGCTTCATTCCATTTGTCTGCAAGAAGGGGAGTTTGACGCGAGAGCAGGGCTCGGTCTCCGTTTTGGACCGCATGCATCAGATCCGCCACCTGACCAGCTCTCTCAAGATAGCGGCGGTCCCCCAGGACCTCGTAACCGCTGAGAAGCGCCAGAAATTGCAAGCCAAGGTTCGAGAAGCGGGACATGTTTGTCGTCGAACGGGGATCAAGCAGCTGCTCAAGAGAAAGGCGAGCCAGGCTGCGAGACTCCGTATCGCCGGTCAGTAGATAAGCCGCCAGTAACGATTCAACCGAAGAGGCCTGAAGCAATCTTCCGACCGCCGGGCCGGGTTTTGAAGCCACAGGAACCAATTCGCCTTCTGCTTGACGAGTCCTAGCCTGGTCCACGCCTACATTTGGCTGGACTATGAGGACGGGCAGCAGCTCATCTTTAAGGTCGGCAATCTGACGTTGCGCCATTTCAAACGAAGTCAGGTCGCCCGTTCTCATGAAGTGCCAGAAAAGCGTCAACGGAGCGCCAGCCAGCCATTCGGGCCAACGGCTGCCGGCCGGATCATCCGAGACATCGGTTATCCCCAGCCCTGCATGGCGACTTCCTACCAAGGCATCGCGCGAGGCCCTCATTCCTTCGTCGAACCTCTGCACGAGGGACTGCATTTCCGAGCCATAAGCCTCCGCTGAGGTCTCAACAAGCCAGCGGTCGCCCTCGGTTTTTCGGCAATACCAGGCAGGATCAGCCACGACATGAACGGGATGGGAGAAGCCGCGCAACACCTGCTTCACACTCCCTGAAGCGAGTTGCCGTTTCCCATGAAAATGAATCAGAAACTCTCCGGTCGTGGCTGAGCCGCTTGGGAGAAGCAATGGGGGGCTTGATGGGGCCACGGGAAAGACGCGAAAGATGCTGTCATCGTCCAGTTCGAATGCTCCGGTGCCGCCACGACGAAATGGCTTCATCAAAATGGCTAGACCATGCCACTCATCCGACAAGTCAGCCCACCCATGACCGGCAGCCTCTTCTCGAGCTTCCAAGTCTCCCGTGAGCGCTCCTGATATCTCAAAGCGGTCTGGGGCTCTCATAAGCAGGGCCACATGTCGATCGGATTCGAATGTTCCAGCGCGCTCGGAAGCACCACTCCCAAGCATGAACCGCTGCCGGTCAGGGGCCAAGTTCAACCGGAACTGCAGAGCCATTTCGGCAGGTGAAATTGCTGACTCCGCCGATTCTGAGGAGTTCAGCAGTGTGAGCCTCAACTTCAGGTAGGTCTTGCCACCATAAACCGTCATGTGGGCGATATAGTCAAGGCCACTCCGTTTCCCGTCCGCCAGAGTAAAACTACCGGTGACCTTAATGACGGCTCGCAACGCATTCGACTCCTCGATCTCAATCCGGTTGGCGGCCCAATAGCTCGTTCGGTAGAGTTGTCCGTTCGCATGCAACAAGAGATCAAAGCTGCCGCTGTCCAGGATCTTCGTCCTCTCATTGAAGTCGTATCCCCAGTTTTCATCGACCCAAACCTGATCGATCAGCTGATTCGAGTGCCCACCGATGATGAACCGCAAAGGGCCTGTGACAACCTCGAATTCGGCTCCCCTGGGAATGAATCCGATCGGAGAGGGAAACTCAGGAATGGGAGCGATTTCCCGCAGCGTGTAGTAGGACTCGCCGCCGGCCTTGACGTTCGTTGCAACGTCAAAATGAAGCCAGCGAATGCTCCCATCTTCCGGCCAGCGGCTGGCAATCGAAAACTGTGCTGGAAGAAAGCGTCCCTCAGGACTCAGGAGTTGCAGTTTCTCTGTCGATTTGGCCGCCCCCCTAGGCAGGGGCACCGCACCGGTTACCGGGAACTGCACGCGCTCAACTCCGGCCCTTTCGCGAACTGTGAGTGGGATCTCAAGTGGCTCAGAAAACACCGGTCTAAAAGCAGCGGACGCCAATATCAGCGACACAGTCAAGAGGCTGGAAAGTTTTGGCATAGGTGGCATCGCTCGAAACCTAATCAAGACACGTCATTTTAGACCGATCGTCGTGAGGCGGACAAGGATGGGGATCGTATGAAGGTCAGTTGTCGCAACGATCGGACCGATCTGCTGCGCACTCCTTCACGACAGTCCAAGCCGGTTGTTCAGTCGAGTTTAGAGGCGCCGGACCGGGTCCGACATCTACTGAGGATCAGCGAGGCGGGAAGGATCACCGGCTGGCGCACCTTGATGGTATATCAAAGGCTGCCTGACATCGTAATCCGAGTCGACCAGAATGATCTGCTTGCCGACCATCTGTCGATGATTGATCACGACAGGCGCTTTAAGGTTCACCGTCGACTGGCTGACGTCGTCGGGAATGACTACCACTGCAAGCACCACCATGTCCGCTGTCCTTTCAATCTGGAGGGCCGAAAGATCCTCATTAGAAAGCGGGCACCGGTAGTCAGGCAAGACGCGGTGAGGACTCACGACAGGAAAGGCAACGGTTGGATCTTCAACCGATTGAAGCCATTTGAACGGATCAAGCTCATCATTCTCAATCAGGAGGTAACGCTTCAGTTGCGCAAATCCGAGCATCCCCTCCATCAGCTGGATGAGCGACTTGCTATCGTATTCGAGATCGCCGAACGTGGGACTCTTGAGCTTCAACGAAGTGTCGGACCTCACAGATAGTCGAGGAGTGTATTCTGCTGAGCTTTGGCTTGGGCCTGCAGGGAGACGTTCAATGCCTGTTGGGCAAGGGTGAAGCTGCTTGCCGACTCGACAAGATTAGCGTGTACCAGTCGCGACAGGTTAGCTTGATAACCCACATTTTGACTTTCGAGTCGGGCCTGTACCTGGTCAATCAGCCTTACCTTGCTGCCGACCTGGGCGTTAAGGGCGTTAACGCGTTCGGAGATGGATTCCAAGCTGTTTAATCCGTTCTGGATGGCATTGATCAAACCAGGCTGTACGGTAGGGTCATCGAAGTTGGGATCGTTGATGGCGGCCTGGATGTCGTCCAGGATTTGCAGCAATCCTCCCGGGCCCGATCCGAGAATCTGATCACCGGTGAGGTTCGTGTCAATGATGGTCGAGCTGTCAAGACGATGCGAAATCGATTCCGTGTTGCCGTGATAGAGGTTATCCGCGGAGTTAAACGGTCCTTGTCTGTTGTCAGTTCCAGCGAAGAGATAGATGCCGTCTGCCTGGACGTTGGCATCAAGGATAACTTGCTGCTTGATGCCGGCTAGCGACGCCACAAACGCCGATCGCGTTTCTTTGGTGGTCGTCCCGGAAAGAGCCTGGGCCACCACTGTCTTGGCACTATCCAGAGTCTGGTTCAACAACTGCAGCGTCGTGTCCACGAGTTCAAGTCGTGAGCGTAGCTCGGCATTGCCCTGAATGAACTGGTCGTTGGCCGTTTTGAGGGCAGAAATCCTTGATGCCTGAGAGGCCGAGAACGAATCATCGCTGAGCCGGTTCACCCTTTTCCCAGAGGAAAGCTCCTCTTGGTGCTTGTCCAGGCGGGACTTGACGGACGCTAAGTTCTCCAAGAAGTTCCGTGTTTGAATACTGGGCGTAACTCGCATATTGGTTTGGCCTCACCTTGAACTTGTCCTGCGTACCCCCAACGCTGTGGGCTTACCGCCCAAGCGTTTGCATCAACTCCTCGGTCAGACTGTCAATCAGGCTGATATACCGGGACGCGGCTTGAAAAGCCCTCTGAAATCGAACCAGGTCGATGGCTTCTTCGTCAAGCGAAACTCCCGAGATAGAGTCTCGCTGATTCCTCAGTTGAGTCAACAGCGACGACTGTGTATTGAGACGCTGCTTGGCATCCTGCTGGTCATTCCCAATGCCGAACTGGAGCGCACCCAAGGCATCCGCCAGAGTTTGGGTTGGTGGAACTCCTCCCAACACACGGGCGCTGGCCAAGCCGGCCAGTTTCAATGCCGTTTCGTTGTTTCCCGTGCCCGCGGCGGATCCCCCAGCGGCTGCGATCAATCGCGGATTGGAGGCAATCGCGGGGTTCAATGCGATTCGGGCGGCGGCCCCGGAAACCGGTGCCGGATCGGGATCGAAGAAGTTGATTCCTGCGTTCAGGTCGAGATCCAAACCGGATGTGTGCAATGCGTTGACCTCTGTGATTACGGCCGACGCCAGTTCGTCCAACTGGGCCAGGTAGCGAGGGATCAAACGGTCCCGAACTTCGAGAAAACCCGCCAGCTTACCGCCCTCGATTCGAGTGTCGAGCACCGCCGTAGCGGACCGGACTTGAACCAACTGGCTTGCGGGATCCACCGTGTTGGTGTTCAGCGGCTGGCTGATTACGGAGCTGACCAATGGGATGGTCCCAGCAGCCACCGAGACTGAAACGCTGCCGCTCTCATCTTCGTAATATCGGATGTCCACCCATTCCGAGAGCTCGTTCAGCAACTCCTGTCGTTCGTCCCGCAGCGAGTTCGCTTCCGCCCCGCCCAACTCGAGACTGAATATCTGCTGGTTCAGACTCGCAATGCCTGCAGCCAATCGGTTGATCTCGTGAACGGCACTCGTGACGGCTTGGTCCAAGTTCCTCTGGATTGTCGTGAGTTGCTGAGAGCTAGCCTGGAATTGGCTGACCAAGTTCTGCGCGGCGAGAATCACATTGCCTCGATAAGGTACCGATTCCGGATTCTGGGACAGCGATGAAAACGAATTGAAGAAGTTTGCAATGCTGTCCTGGAGGCCGCTGGCGTGAATATCGAAAACCGACTCGACCTGACTCAGATACCCAACGATCTCTTCCTGCCGCGCGTGTGACTGGAGCACTCCGCTCAGGCGAGCCTCAATGAATCGGTCTCGGACGCCTTGGATCGAAGTCACATCCACCCCGGTTCCTATCAAACCCGCCCCTGTAGCCAGCGGGAGAGATGGCTGCAAAACAGCTCTTTGGCGGCTGTAGCCAGGTGTATTGATGTTGGCGATGTTGTTGCCCGCTACCTCCAAAGCCAACTGAGAGGCATTCAGTGACTTCCTGCCGATTTCCAGACTCCCAAATAATGTCGCCACGATCCTCTCCTTCAATCCGAAAGTGAAGAGGTATTGTTCTGGTCTAAGGACTCACGCCTGAGATTAACAACCTAAGAGGCCCTCAGTAGTTCAATGAGAATGTGGAGCGCACGGGAAGGGAGGACGTTGGTTTTGAGGGGTCATAGGTGGGACTTGGACACACGGCCTGCAGAAGGGTCTCCGCGAACTGCCGGCCCGTTTCGATCAGTATCCGGTTACGCAAAGTGACCTGGCGGATCTCCTCTCCCAACCTCTCCAACTCGCTCCGCAACTGTGCTTCAACGCTTCCACCTGCCTTCTCACCTGGCAATGCCTGGCTCTGATCATCCACACTGTTCAATCCTGCTGGAGGGTCCACAACATTCTGGGACCTCTGATTCAGGCTATCCATTCTTGATGCAAGCCCTTCTCCTGCTGCGACCTGTCGTTCCAACCCATCCAGATCATGATTCCGGAGCGACTCAGTCATCTCTTGCATCAGCAGCAAACTCGCCCGGAGTAGATCGAGTTGTTCTTCATTATGATCGCCTTTTGGTTTCGTGGTGGTGGTCATGACAGATTCACGTTTAGGCTCTTACATCCAATCGGGAAGGCACCTTCGGCTCATCAGGCATCGCGTGTTCCGCACTTTCTTCTTCACGGACCGACTCGGAAGCGGTCTCCTCAGCAGACTGTGGGGGCCGGCGCTGCTGCGAGCGATATCTCCGTTGCCTTGCTTGCAGGGCATCCTGCACCCAAACCGGCGACTCGACTCTGTGGATGTCGTTTGACATGGCTTCACCCCGTTAAGCGTCGAAATCGACCAGGTGCTTCTGAATGAGCGCCTCGGCTATCTGTTCACCTGTTACGTTGTAGGTCCCCTCATCAATGGCCTTCGCCAGTTGGTTCACCTTCTCAAGTCTGACGTCGGGCAGTTGATCGACCAACTGCCTGATTCTGAAAAACTCGATGCTCTTCTCCGAAAGGTTTAGCTGATCTGCACGGCCAGCCGGCTGTGCCTTGTGCCCCCTCCCATTGGCCGGGCTTCCTGATTCCACCCGAAACTGGACAGAACCCGCGGGAACTCCTTTGTCGATTCCGTCAACGGACATCCTCATTCCTCCTTTGGGGTCGCACCACCCGGTCTCACATATCGGCTGAGCGAAGAAATGACTTTACCCGTTAACCTTCTCGTAACACCCCGCGGCCCTCGAAAGTGTCGAGCTGACTTACAAACGACACTTTTTCAATGATTTAAGGGATCGCCCGAGGAAATCAAGAATTCCTGTGGGTCGATCTTCAGATCTCCTTTGTGTAATTCGAAGTGCAAATGCGTACCTGTTGCCCGTCCAGTCTGACCCACAAGTCCAATCACCTGATTGGGTTGGACGACATCCCCCGTTCGTACTAGTCTTTCCGAGGCATGGGCATATAAGGAGCGATAGCCGTTCTCGTGCTCTACCAGAATCGTGTTACCAAAGCCGCGAAGGTAACCGCTAAAGACCACCGTTCCCGCTTGTACGGCTTGAAATGGAGTTCCGGCAGGCGCTGCAATGTCCAGCCCTTGATGAAAACTGGGCATTCCTGTCAAAGGATCCGAACGCACGCCATAGGCGGAAGTAAAGGTTCCCTGGACTGGAAGAGCGAAGCCTGAAATGGCGTTCTGGGACGTCGTTTGGTCAGAACCCTCGACCAAAGAACCCGGCATGGCTTCTGTTGGCGTCGGCGGCTTCGCTACACCGAACGAAGTCTCCACAGGTTGCCGTTCTGTGGCATCAGGCGCCGCCAAAGAAGAGCCCTCACCTGAAGAGGCTGGGGGTACCGGCCCTGTGCCCGCTGCACTCTCGCCCCCTAGTTGACGGTACATCATGTCCCCGATGCCAAGGCTCCGAGTCTGCGCTATGCGGAGAGCGATTTCCTGGTCGAACATATCCAAGTACACGTCCTTGCCAAAAGAGGAGGCCTCCGGGTCGGCAGGCTCGACCGTGGAACGCATGACGCGAAGCATGTAGCTCAAAAAAAGCGCCTCGAACTCCTGGGTCGCTTTACGAAGTTGATCCGCTCTCTGGGAAGACCGGCCGCTAGTGAGATCCTCCACTCGGTGCGGATCATTCAGAGTCCGCGAAAGGTTCATCAGACTGAGGTGATTTTCGATGCCCATGTGTTCTGTGACAGTCCTGCCCTGCCCGCCCCGTCAGATCAACTCCAGTTCGGCCTGAAGTGCGTTGGCGGCTTTGATAGCCTGAAAGATCGCAACCAGGTCCCTGGGGGTTGTACCAAGGGCATTCAAGGCCCGCACCAGATCTTCTACGCTAGCTCCATCTTTCAGCATTACCAGATTGCTCTGTTTTTCCTCTGCCACAATGTTCTGTTCAGGTGTCACGACTGTCTGGCCCTGCTCGCTGAAGGGCGCCGGCTGCGAAACATTGAAATTCGTTCCGATCTGGATTGACAAGCTCCCCTGGGTAATCGCGACGGCGCTGATTCGAACGTCTTTGCCAATGACTACGGTACCGGTCCGCTCATTGATGACCACTTTCGCTTTGCGGTCGGTCTCAATCTCGAGGTTCTCTAGTTTGGCGATCAATTCAATAGGTCGGGCGCTGAACTCGGCTGGCACTCGCACACTCACTGTCCGGCCATCGAGCGATCTGGCCAGTCCGGCTCCCAACCGATCGTTGATGGCTGATTCCAACCGGCTAGCCGTTGTGAAATCATTTTGAAGCAGGACCAGCTCGAACGTGTCTCGCTGCAAAAGGTCACTTTCGACTTCCCGCTCAACGATGCCTCCACCACTGATCCTGCCAACTGTAGGATGATTTACCTGAACGCCGTTCAGGCTGTTCCCGGCGGAAAAACCGCCGATCGCCACGGGGCCTTGAGCAACCGCATACACTTGTCCATTGGCCGCTTTCAGTGGGGTTTGAACCAGAATCCCCCCTTGGAGACTCCGGGCATCTCCTATCGACGAAACCGTGCAGTCGATTCGGCTTCCAGCGCGCGCGAAGGGGTCCAGTTCCGCTGTGACCATTACCGCGGCAATGTTCTCGACGCGAATGGATTGGGCCGTGATGGTCACTCCCAACCGGTCCAGCATGTTGATCAGACTTTGAGTTGTGAAGAAGGTCTGCTGTCGGTCGCCTGTCTTGTTAAGCCCGACCACGAGTCCATACCCAACCAGCTGGTTGTCACGAACGCCTTGGAACCTGGCTACGTCCTTGACACGCGTTGCAGCCTTCAACAGGCTCGAATCGGCGAAGAGCGTTGCCACCAGAATCACGCAAACGAACCTTGCGACACTCAGAGGCTTCTGCCGGCGGCTTCGAATCCCTTGTTGCTCCATGTTTGAACTACCCTCCTCAACGTCAGAACGGCCAGACTTTGGTCAGAACTCGATAGAGCCAACCGGGTTGGAGGTGATCGGTGACGATCCCCTTCCCATCCAACTGAACCTGCATATTTGCCACAGCCGTCGAAGGCACAACGTTACTCGGGGCAATGTCCCGAGTTCGTACGACGCCAAGCAATCGTAGAATCTGGCGCTCGTTATTGACCTTGACTTCCTTGATCCCCTCTATAACCAAGTCGCCGTTGGGCAACACCTCACGCACACGAGCCGAGAGGAATGCTGACAAGGTTCCCCTTCTGGTGGTGGCTCCATCACCGGCGAACTGCATGTCGCTGGTGGCGGTGAGGAGTTTGTCGAATGCCACCTTGCCGCTGTTGGTCTCGATGCCGAAAGCATTGGGTGCCCCCAGGGAGGTGGCTGTTTTTCGGCTGGTTTGAGTATCCGCGGAGTTCGAGGCCACAGTGCTTTCAAACACCCGAATGGTGAGGATGTCGTTGACCCGCCGTGCCTTGAGATCCGAGAAGAGATAAGAGTTCAAACCGGCATCGCTGTAGAGGGAGCCATCCGAAGTCTGGAGGGGAGGCTGGCTTTCGCGAGCCTGCCGAATATATTCTTCCAGGCTGAGGGCCACGGCACCGGATTTGTCTTTCCCGAAACAAGGATTCAGTCCAACCATGACCATCATGAGAGCAAGAAGGCCCAAAGTTTTTTCGAACCATTTCTCACCGTGCACCAGCGCCTCCGTTTCTCAGTGAACTCGGGCGATTCCTTCGCCGACTACTTCCGCGTTTAGCCGTTTTCCGGAATCGGGGTTGATGACCTGAATGATGTCCCCTCGAACACCCGAGCTGACCGCTTTGCCTTGGGTTCTGAGACGAATACCCTCTTCTTCGAAAACCAGGCTGACCGCCTGTCCTCTCTTAATAAGAGGGACCTCCACAAATAGGTCCTGTGACAAAATCTCGCCCGCTGCGATGGTCGTTCGGGGTCGTCGGTCTTCAAGAAAGGCCTCGTCTTGCACGGGCTTGCGCAAGGTGGAACTCAGTTTCCGCATTTCCCACCGTAGATCCTGGCTTCCGACCCTCTCCCCTGCGGGCAACTCGCGCGCCGCCACGGCAACTACTTCTTGAACAGTCAGTGTGGTTCGAAGAAAGAGTTGCCTTGCCGTCTGATCTTCGATTGAGATGGTCACACCGACGTAGATTGGCTTTGCCAGGTCGCTGCGTGGATTGTAGTCAAACGCCAGATCCAACCGACCGGCCGGCAGCTCAAGCGGAGGCCCGAAATCCAGGCCCTGAATATGAACATTCTTCCACGGAAGCAGTGGGAGCCATTTAGCTTCCAGCGCCTCAATAACCGCCGCTTGGGTCAGAAACTGTGATTCTCGCTGGACCATGACTTCTTCTGGAATCACGACCTCGAAGGAGCCCTCGTCGACCCCTATTGATCGCAATCGATCTCGAATCTCTGCTCCCAATAACAGCTTGGACCTGCCGGGAGGAGGCGCCAGCCCCACGAGCGTGCTGTCAAGTTTGTGAATAAGATCGGCATCGGCCTTGTGGGGTACCACGACGGTCCCTAAGTAGATACGGTCGCCCCGGATCGTAACCTGTGACGGAGCCGTCAATCGCCATCGGGAGTTCGCGTCCAGTCGCTCCACACCGACGAACATCACTGCGATGGCCAGACACAGGCACCAACCCCAAACCAACGGCCAGACCTCTTTTTTGACGTACTCTGCCGGCTGCAAACCAGCACCGACTATGGCGGCCATACTCGGCATGTTTACCTCACCACATTGTTCATGGTCTGAAGCATCTCGTCGGCCGTCTTGACCACCTTGGAATTGATTTCATAGGCGCGCTGACCAATGATCATGTTGACCATCTCTTCTACCACGCTGACATTAGACTGTTCGAGGAAACCCTGATTGATGGTGCCGATGCCATTTTCTCCGGGTGTTCCCACAATCGGTTCGCCCGAGGAGGTGGTTGGCAGGAACAGGTTCCGACCGACACTGTTAAGGCCTGCCGGGTTTTGAAACAGCGCAACCTGTATGTTACCGATCTGCTGAGCCTGAGATTGATTCGGCTGAGTGACCGAGACCGTTCCATCCCGACCGACCGTCACGGATAGCGCATCGTTCGGAATCGTAATCTGTGGATCCAGTAGGTTTCCGTCTGCCGTCACGATCGCTCCATCCCGGTTCATGTGAAACGCCCCTGCCCGGGTATAGGCAATTTCACCGCTGGGAAGGCGCACCTGGAAGAAGCCCTGTCCTTCGATCAAAAGATCCAACGGATTGCCGGTTTGCTTAAAGTCCCCTTGGCTAAAGAGGCGCGTGTTGGCAACCGGCCGGGATCCCAACCCCACCTGCAGACCCACCGGCAGGTCCGTGGAGGTTGAAGACGCTGCTCCCGAAGCCCGGAGGTTCTGGTAAAGCAGGTCCTGGAACTCGGTGCGGCTTTGCTTGAATCCCGCCGTGTTGACGTTGGCCAGATTGTTGGCAATCACGTCGATATTGATCTGCTGTGCTTCCAACCCGCTGGCTGCTGAATACAAGGCTCGAATCATGGATTTCTCTCCGTTGCGGAACAAGTGCTTTACGCCGCTTGCTCTCTACCCTACCCGACCGACTTGATTGATGGATCTCTCGTTGACGGTGTTCATCATCATCTGAATGCTTTTTTGCAAACCCTCAAACTGACGCATCATGCTGATCATGAGCAGCATTTGCTGAATGGGGTTCACGTTTGATTGCTCCAGGCTGCCCTGGCGAATCAGGGTATTGGCGGGAGTTTGCTCCGCTGTCGCTGGATCAACCTTCGCAAACAGCGAGTTCCCCATCTTTTCCAACCTCCCCGCTCTTCCAAAGTCCACGACTTTCAGCGTGTCCACTCGGCTTCCGTTGACCTGGATTACACCCTCCTGCGAAATACTCACTTTGCCTGGTGGAAGCTTGATGGCTCCACGACTGCTCAGAACGGCGTAACCCTCTGAGTTCACCAGCGTCCCGTCCTGGCTCACCGAAAGGTGGCCGTTTCGTGTGTATCGCTCTCCCGCCGGCGTCTCGACAACCAGGAAACCAGGCCCCTCCAGCGCCACGTCTAGGTCCCGCCCCGTAGCGGTAAGTGGGCCGGACCTGAAGTCCGTCATGGTACCTTGGACGACAGTGGAGTCGTTGATGGCACGATCGAGGGGTTCGATCTCAGATTCAGAGAGCGCATGGTTATAGACTCGAAAGAAGCTACTGTCGCTTTTGTAACCCGTCGTGTTTAGATTCGCGAGATTGTTGGACAGCACTTCCAACAAGTCTGCGTTGGCTCTTAATCCGGAATAAGCTGAATACAGCCCGCTGTTCACAGAGGCTCCTTTCTTGACTCGACGACTGTCTATGCATGCCGCCTACCAACAGACTGCAGTCCAGGATTTCACGCCTTGCAAACCATAACTCATTCAGAGACGGATTCTTGTGAGCCCGCGCTGAAACGGCGCAAGACGGCCTTTGTCAATATGGCATCATTGAAGCGATTGGACTGTCGGGATCTTGTTGGCGGAAGGTTCGTTGCCCGGCAACGTTTGCCTAGGCCCTGGCAGACTTAGCCCATCCTTCCGGCATCTGAAAGACCAAATCCAGATGGTCGGAAGTCAGCATCAGGCGTGCCCAGATCCAGTACTGAACACGGTGCAGCGTCAGCGAACGAGCGTTGAGTTTCTTGACCTGATCCACGATCAACGACGAAAGGCTCTTGGCATTCCCCGGTATCTCTCCGTTCATCCCACCGTGGATCCAGGCGTTACGAAGGTCCGACATTCGGCAAAACTCATGGATCATTTCCCGAACGATCGATTCATCACACAAATAGATTGCAATATCGCAATCCAACACGTCACGCAAGCCGACCAGCAGCGAGATATCGCTGGGGTCATAGGTAACCAGAGCCAGCCGCCGTTCGTTGGCATCGAAATCCAGCGGAAAGAACTTGGATCCCCTGACCAGCTCACCCGGCACCATGCGCACCACTGACTCGTCAATCTTCTGCCGGGTCAGATTGATCACCGGCAGTCGAAACTGACGACTCAAGGCCGCCGTGATGTGGTGCTCCTTGACCAGCTTTAGTTCCTGCAGAAAGTACCCGAGCTTTTCATCCGGCTTTCCGTCTTCGCCCTGTTTCTGCCTCTCGGCCAGGGCCCGCCGCTGTTCGAGCAGCGCCTGATCCAGCCCGGCCTTAGTCAGGACTCCACTGTCCATCAGAATATGGCCCAGCTTGATGTGCATCATGTCGCGGCGTATCTCATGCCTGCACGCCGACCATTGCTCGATCTGCCGCAAGAGGGCTTCTTCCAGGCAGCCATCGCTGCAGTACCAGTGCGATTCGAAGTAATAGCCCAGCTGCTTTCGAATCTTCGATCGAAACCAGTTAAGCTGGGCGTTACAGCGGGAGGATTGGCAGTTCATTGCGTTCGCTCTTACCGCTGCGCGGCCGGCTCAGATCCAGCTCCCGTTACCAAGGTCGTTGAGCCGGACCGGTTTCTTTGAAGATTTAGAATCAAGGCGACCTCGCCTTCAGGAACAGCCAGGCTCCGGGCGATTTCGCTGGCCTTGAGACCGGCTGACGCCAGCTCCAATATCTCCGCAATACGCTCCACGGATTTGGCCGGTCCCTTGCCAGGGCCATCCTTCTTCATCCGCTGAGACGCTGGCGGTCGAGTGACAGCACCTTCGCCTGAACTGAGGCGCGGGGGAGATGAGGCGAAAGACAGTCTCGGCGCGCGACTGAGTTTCTTCGAAAACTCGAGAAACGTCTGCTCGCACTCCCGGCTGAACTCCTCCAACAGCCTGCGATTGTCTTCCTCCCGCGCCACTACTCTGGCAATGTCGCACCGAATTCGACGTCGGTCCCACAGCCACACGCCCAACCAGGCCGCCAACACGCACGAATAGATCATGGCTTCATTCACGGTTTTCCCTCAGACTTTCGGCATCGTTCCAGAACACCGCAACTCCGCCAGAAGCCGGCTTCTTTGACCTTAAGCAGACCCCAGCGATCGAATCCTTTCAGCTGCACTTTCAACTTCGGTGATGCGGATCGCGTAGTGCCCATCGACTACCACCACCTCGCCCTTGGCGAGCCGCTTCTGATTGACTAGAAGCTCTACCGGATCATCAGCCGACTTGTCCAACTCGATCACAGAACCGTGACCCAGTTTTAGAATGTCCTCCAGGAGCATCTCGGTTTGCCCGAAACGGACAGTGATAGGCACTTCCACATCCAAAATCAGATCCAAATTCATGTTTGACTCTTCGCTTTTGTCCATGACATTCCTCAACTCTTAGACCAGCTCTCGCTGCTAGGAAGCATCATTGGCCTCCAATACCCCGACCACCTGCACAGCCTTGCGCTTGTCGACCAAGACACCAATCCCGTCAAACCTGGGCACGCCGCTGGTGTGAATCTGAATTTTGTCTGTGAGACGCCGCTCCAGTCGAATCACGTCCCCCACCTTGATGCTGAGAAGTTCATGAATCGGAATCCTGCCGCCGCTAAGTTCGGCCGAGACCAACACCGGAGCTGCTGAGATGATCCTGGCCAGCCGGCTGAAATCCTGATTCAGATTGCGGTGACGACGAACGTCGATTTCCATTTCAAACTTGTTGCTGATGGGCTCCAGCGAAGAGAACGGCAAACACAGGTGCATAATTCCCCGGGTCTCACCAAGCTTCACCTCAAAGATCACCAGGATGACAACCTCGTTAGCCGATGCAACTTGCAGCAGCTGCGGTCGCGTCTCTGTGCTGTGCAGCCCGAATTCGATCGGTGTCACCGGGCGCCAGGCCTCGGTTAGGTTGGACGTAACCAGCTTGATCACGCCCTGCATGATGTTTTTTTCGATCTCCGTGATGCTTCTGGTCATCTTAGGCAAGTTGCCGCTGCCCCCCAGGAGGCGGTCCAGAAGGGGGAACACCAAGTCCAGGTTGACTTCCAGGGCAGCCACACCGGTGAGTGGCTTCATGCTGATGGCACTGAAGCAGGTGGGGTCCGACAACGAGAGCAGAAACTCAGCGTAGGTAGTCTGCTCGACCGACAACAGGCTGACTTCGGTCACAGCTCTCAGATAGGCTGACAAGCCAGATGAGAGATTGCTGCAGAATTTGTCGTGTAGGAGATGCAACGAACGCAGAAGCGGTTTGGGAACACGATCGGGGCGTCGGAAACTGTAGACACTGACGTGCTTGTCCGTTTGAACAGGTTTGTATGCCTTGGCTAGGGCATCGGTTGAGGCCGAATCCCCCGTCGAATCAGCCGGCGTCTCTCCCTTGTCGCTCGCTGGGTCCGGACTGCTCCCTTGTTCCGGAACCGTTCTCAATAAAGCGTTCACTTCTTCTTCAGATAAGATCTTGCTCATAGATTGAGGCAGCTCAGGACTCCGAATCTATCTCGTCAGCATTGATCTCATTCAGTGACTCCGCTGCTAAGAAACCTGCCCACTTCCGAAAAACTCCTGCCAGGACAGGGATGATCTCTTATCGGACTGTTCCGGGCTTAGGTCCCGAATAATCCGCTTTGCTAAGGTTTTCAGACATCGTGAAGCACCGGAGTCAGGATAGAGGTTCACCACCGGTGTTTGCTTCCGTACGGACTCGACCATGTTCTTGTCTTTTTCTATATAGCCCAATAGTTCTACCGGCTTGTTCAGAAAGCGACGCGCCACCAAGTCGATCTGTCTGTGCGCATTCCGGGCTTCTCCCGGTCCGGAAACCGAGTTCACCACGAGATAGATACGTTTGTGAGATTCACGATGGGCTAGGATCTTGACCACAAGATAAGCGTCAACGATGGCGGTCGGTTCTGGGGCCGTCACCACGATGACGATACCAGCTGCCAGCAACAGGTGAATCACGTTGGCTGAAATTCCGGCCGCAGTGTCGATTAATAGATAGTCGCTTTGGGCCTCCAGCTTCGAGATTCCCCGAATCAACTTTGTTTGCTGCTCAGTTGTCAGGGCGGTCATTTGTTCAATGCCTGAGCTGGCGGGGATGATTTTGATACCGCTGGGACCTTCGATGACGATATCGTCCAGAGACTTGTCGCCAAAGACGAAGTCGCTCAAGTTGTAGCGGGGCGCCATGCCCAACAAGACGTCAATATTGGCCAACCCGAAGTCCGCGTCGAGAATGAGCACCCTCTTCTGCAGGTTGGCGAGAGAAACCGCCAGATTCACGACGACGTTGGTTTTGCCCACACCGCCTTTGCCACTTGTAATCGCAATGGCGACAGGAAGGTTTCCGACCTGCTCGTGTTCCAAGGCCTGGTGTGTCCCTCGGACAACTTCTCTTAGTTCGTAGGCTTGATCTAGCATTGTGATTTTGTGAACTCCTGTCTCAATGGCCCTTGACGGTTGCACTTCTGCGTGCCTTCTTCGGTTTCTCAACGCTTCCTGTCGGCACATAAGGCGTTGTGCCCACGAATTCGTCCCATCTTTCGGGACCATCACTCAGTGCCAGGTTCACGATCCTAGCGGCATCAGCTTCCACGATGTCTTTTGGCACGTTCTGACCCACGGTCACATACGCTACGGGACTGGACGTCCGGACCAGTTCATTGATGACCGGGCCGTACACCTGTGTTTCGTCGAACTTCGTCAACACCACACAGTCCGGGTTGAAGATCTGATACTTGGCAATTGCGTCAGCCAAGTCAAGTTCCTTGGTCGTTGCACTGAGCAGCAAAACCTTCCGGATCTGTTTTGATCGAACGAACTGCTCCGCCAGGTCTTGCTGCGCCCCCAGCTCGCGCGGACTGCGTCCTGGCGTATCAATCAGGATGAGGTCCTTTTGACTGAACTTTTGAATCGCTTCGTCCAGATTCCTGACGTCTTCGACTACGATGGTTGGGATTCCGATAATCTCAGCATAGGTCTTCAGCTGCTCAACGGCCGCGATGCGGAAGGTGTCCAGGGTGATGAGTCCGACGCTCAACTGCCTTTCGAGAGCCGCGCGCGCAGCCAACTTTGCTACGGTGGTGGTCTTCCCCACCCCGGTTGGCCCCACTAAGGCGATGACCTCTGGCCCAGCGGACTTGTTCGGGGAAAGCAGTCCTGGGAAGACTTGAATCTTCTGGGCAAGATGCGCCGCCAGCCGTTGACTCAGGCGTGAACGGCTCACCGTCGCCGTCGATTTAGTGTTCACGGCGCATAATTGAACCAGCTCAAAGGCCAACTCCTCCGCAATGCCCCGCGACACAAGCGTTTCATAGGCTTGCTCGTAGCTGGAGTGCGAGAACTGCCGAGTCGTACGGGGCGGAACCAATCGGGCCTGGCCCGCCGGGCCGGCTGGCATCGATTGGATCATCGACCTGAGGTTTCGAATTTCGTCCAGAAGGACCTTGCCATCCACTCCGTGCCCCTCCCGTGGGGAAATCGAGGAACGACCAGCCCCTTGCGTCAAACCATTGAACGGCGCTGACGAAAGGACTGGTTTCAGTTGCGGCGCACTCGCCCTATTGCGCAGCAGACCTGAGAAAGTCACGGTGTCTTCGATCGTCTCGATCGACTCCTGCTTCGGATCCTGGCCTTCGGCTCCGGGCTCGGCATAGTCCACTGCCGCAGTCACTTCAAAATGATTCTTGCCGAACAAGCCCATCACTTTTCGTCCTTTGATCTCCCGCCGGGAGAGGATGAAGGCATCCGAACCCAGTTCCTTTTTGATCGCCTCCAGGGCTTCTTTGATACTTGGCGCGCGGTAAGTTTTGACCTTCATACTAGTTGATCATCCCCATTGAAATGACTTTGACGTTACCAGGAATCTCGTTGTGCGAGAGCACAACCAGGTGAGGCATCGCCCTTTCCAGGATTCTTCTGAGATGAATACGGATGTTGGGTGAACTCAGCAGAATCATCTTCGAGTGGGCAACGGAGCCCTGTAGGGTGCGCTGAATTGTTTGCAAGACGTCATGGATGGTCTTGGGCTCCAAAATGAGATAAGAGCCTTTCTCCGTGTGAGTCAGGCCCTTGGCTAGCGTTTGCTCGATCTCCGGGCTGAGCGTCAACACTAGAAGCTCGTTCCCTTCGTTCAACAGCGGCCTACAGATCGTTCGAGATAAGGCTTGTCTGACATATTCGGTAAGAAGGTCAGGATCCTTGGTCATCAATCCGAAATCCGCCAGAGTTTCGAGGATGGTGGCCATATCTCGAATCGAGACTCGTTCCCTCAGGAGATTGTGCAGAACCTTCTGAACCTCGCCCAGGGAAACTACCTTCGGCACCGTCTCCTCGACCAGCTTCCCGTGGCTTTCGCTCAGATGATCAAGCAGTGCCTTGGTCTCTTGTCGGCCCAGTAATTCGTGTGCATGAGACTTGATCACCTCGGACAGATGCGTGGCAAGCACGGTCGTGGGATCCACGACGGTATAGCCCGCCAACTGGGCACGATCCTTTTCTTGAGGACGCACCCAAACCGCCGGCAGACCGAAGGTGGGCTCTTTCGTCGTCAGACCCTGTAGGGTTTCCCGCACTCCTCCGCCGTTGATGGCTAGCAGCGAGTCCACGTTCAATTCGCCACCGGCAATCCCGACACCCTTCAACAGAATCGAGTACTCCTTGGGATGGAGCTGAAGGTTGTCAGTGATGTGAATGGGGGGCACGATCAACCCGAGCTCGATGGCAAGCTGGCGACGGATGGACTTCACGCGGTTCAAAAAGTCTCCGCCCTGACTGGCATCCACCAAACTGATCAATCCGTAGCCGACTTCGATGGAGAGCGAGTCCACCTTCAGTAATGCCTCGATTCGCTCCTGAGGCAGTGACTTTCGAGCCTGGTCCACCTTTTCTCTTTCCGCTTCGGCGCTGGCGTGCTGATCTCGGACGTGGGAGACATAGGCGATCACACCCGTCAATCCGGCGAGCACGAAAAAGGCCAGCTTTGGCAGCCCCGGGATCAACCCAAAACCAAACAGCACGCAGGCTCCGATAGCTACTGGACGCGGGTTGAGGAGGAGTTGGCGGGAGACGTCTTCTCCCAGATTCGAATCAGAGGCTGCCCGAGTCGTGATCAAACCGCCTGAAACCGAAATCAACAAAGCTGGAATGGCAGTTACCAGACCATCACCAATAGTCAGTACAGTGAAGGTCTGGAGGGCTTCCAGCAATTCCATGTTGTGCTGGACCAGACCGATAATGATTCCGGCGAAGATATTGATCCCCGTAATGATCAGCGAGGCCACGGCGTCGCGTTGGGTGAACTTGATCGCCCCGTCCATTGCCCCGTAGAATTCGGACTCCCGTTGCAGTAGCTTTCGCCTGGCCTTGGCCTCGGCCTCAGTAATGAGGCCCGAATTCAGGTCAGCATCGATCGACATCTGCTTGCCGGGCATCGCATCCAACGTAAAGCGGGCTGTAACCTCGGCGATCCGAGTGGCGCCATGATTGATCACAATGTACTGAATCGCCAGCAAGACCAGGAACATGACGATCCCGATGACGTAGTTGCCGCCGATCACGAACTGGCCAAAGGACTCAATAACATGGCCGGCCGCCGAGACTCCTTCATTGCCGTGGAGCAGAATAAGACGGGTCGCGGCAATGTTGAGCGATAGGCGAAACAGAGTCACAACCAGCAGTAACGAGGGGAACACAGAAAAATGTACCGGCTGCGAAATGTACATCGATGTCATTAGCACAATGACCGACAGCATGATGTCCAGACTGATTAGCAAATCCAGCAACATCGTCGGCATGGGGATGATCATCACGCCAATGATGCAAACCACCGCGACCGGCATGACGAGGTGCGACCCCCGAGCCAGAGCGGGAAGTAAGTTTTGGGTAACCAGTTCTGTTCTCATTCCGGCAGGTGTCAGGCAGGTGCAATGCCAATTCCCAGCCTTCTCATTCGGCGTAGGCTGCTCTCACGCCTGTTTGCAAGCCATTGATAATGTGCTGGTTGCCAAAGGAAGGGAGTCGACTTTCGAAGAAGGTCCTGAAGGGCGAGCCAGAAACCCGTCAGGTCTCCTGCTGAAGCGTCAAATTACAGGCGCGTGGCCCGCAATTTGTAGATGTAGGCCAACACCTCCGCCACAGCCTTGAACAGCTCGTGTGGAATCTGCTGACCAACTTCTGCCATCTTGAACAGCGATTGGGCCAGAGGTTTGTTCTCGACCAAAGGAACCTTGTGCTGTCCTGCAATCTCGCGAATACGCAAGGCCACATAGCCCTGTCCTTTCGCCAGCACGGTAGGTGCGGACATCTTGCCGGGAACGTAGGACAGGGCCACGGCGTAGTGGGTGGGATTGGTGATGACCACGTCTGCTTTGGGCACATCGGCCATCATTCGACGCATCGCGATTTCCCGTTGCTTTCGGCGGATGCGCGATTTGACTTCCGGGTTCCCCTCCACGTTTTTGGCTTCGTCCTTGACATCCTGCTTCGTCATTTTCAGGTTCTCTTCGTGTTGCCTCCGTTTCCACCAGTAGTCCGCAGCCCCGATAACGAGCAGATACCATCCCGACTTAACCATCAATCGGAGTAACATCAGCCCCACCTGTCCAGCCGACTGCACGGGAGACATCAGAATGTAACGTGGAATCTCGTCGAGCGCTTCGCGATACAGGGAGTAAGCCAGGTGGGCGACCAAGCCGATGATCAGGAGGTTCTTGGCTAACTCTGCTCCAGCAAAACCGGGAAGAAGCCGTTTGAGCCCAGAAGCCGGGTTGAGGTTTTCGAAGCGGAACCGCAACCGGTAGGTTGAAAGCGCCACCCCGCCCTGAGCCACATTGGCGGTGATGCTTAGAGTCATGGCCAACGCGGTGAGCATCGCCAAAACCCTGAAGGCATCCACTCCGCAACGCACAAAAGCCTGCTGAAGCTTCTCGACGGTTAACGGCTCCGGAAACTGGAAGACGATGCTCTGACGCACCATGCCGGCTAAGTCCGTGACCATCGAACCGGCAAAGGATCCTAAGAATAGTCCCAACCCAAGCAGGATGAAGGCCGACGGCACCGTGGGACTGCGCGCGATCTGGCCTTTCCTGCTCGCATCCGACCGCCGCTTGGGTGTCGCCTTCTCGGTCCGACCATCGTTGCCCCTGAAGAGCCCCATTTCCTAGCTACCTAATAGTCGGACCAGACCGTGCAGGTCCCGTACCAGTTGGACGGAAAAGTCACGCATCGCCGAAGGAAGGAAATACAAGCCCAAGCCAAAACAGGATAGGCCCACAAGAATCTTGATTGGAAACCCAATGATCATGATGTGAATTTGCGGTGCGGACCGACCGATCAGCCCCAAAACCAGGTCTGTGAGGATCAAAACGGACATCACCGGTGCCGCTACCTGAAACCCGATCACCAGAATTCGGCTGACCATGTCTCCAACCTTTGCAATCAGCTGGCTTGTGATCTGAACGTGGAACGTGGGGACAGTCGTGAAGCTGCGAGAAACCGATTCGATCAGCCAATGATGACCGTTGAACCCGAGAAACAGCATCATGGCCAGGAGATTAAGAAAGATCGCGAGCGTCGTGGAGCGGCTTGAGCTCTGCGGATCCACCGTGTTCACAAACGACAATCCGATCTGAAATCCAATCAGCTGGCCGGCGTATAAGAAACCTGCAAAGACAGTATGGGCCGCAAATCCAATCGCCATCCCAACCAGCAATTCTCCACCCAACCCGACCAGCATCGTGAGAAGAGTCAGGTTTCCCGGAAGCGTTACCATTGGAACGGAAAGGACTAGGAGGTAGGCCAGACAAACAGAAATCACGATGCGCACGTGAACGGGAACCAGAGCGTTTCCTAGGAATGGGGTGAAGACGAAGATGCCGCTGCAGCGCGTCAGGATGAACAGGAAAGAAGCAATCTGCTGAATACCGAGGTCGAGGGAATTCATCGAATATAGACGGAGAAATTCGAAAACAGCTGGGTGGTGTAGGCGACCATCTTGTGAACGACCCAAGGCAGTGTGACCAGGAACACAACAAAAACCGCCAGAGCCCGTGGGACAAAAGCCAGCGTTGCATCTTGAATCGAGGTCACGACCTGCAGCACACTGATGGTGACACCCACGATCATGCCGGTCAGCAGCATAGGCGCACTCACCCACACCAGTGTTTGGAGGGATTGCTTGGCTATGGTCAAGAGCAGTTCCTCAGGCATGCTACGCTCCTTGTCCCTCAAACTTCCAGTCTGTATTTTGTGCGACGTGAACTCTCATGATTCCCCTCTCAGTCATCAAAAGAAGCTCTTTACCAGCGACCCTACCACCAGATTCCAGCCGTCGACCATGATGAACAAAAGGATCTTAAAGGGCATGGAAACCATCACCGGCGGGAGCTGCATCATTCCCATCGACAACAGAACGGTTGCCACGACCATGTCAATCACCAAGAACGGGAGGAAAAGCACGGTGCCGATTTGGAACGCCGTCTTGAGCTCGGAGATGATGAACGCCGGAATCATTACGTGAGTAGGGACATCGTCCGCGTTGCGCGGTCTCGGCTTCTTGGCGATCGAGAGAAACAGCGCCAGATCCTTTTCTCGGGTGTACTTCATCATGAAGCCTCGGAGTGGCTGGAGTCCTCTCTCCAGGGCGTCCCCCTGGCTCAGTTGCCCGCTCAGCATGGGCTGGAGGGCCTCTTGGTTAATCCGTTCACCCACAGGGGCCATGATGAAGAACGTCAGGAACAAGCTCAATCCCAGCATCAGCTGGTTAGAAGGAGTCTCCGCCGTTCCCAAGGCTTGGCGCAGGAAGTGAAACACGATGACGATCCGAGTAAAGGACGTCACCGACACCAGAATCGCCGGTATGAACGTGAGAACCGTCAGGAGGAGAAGAATCTGAATCGGAATCGACAAGCTCTGGCGGCCGTTGCCAGAGTCCAGATTGATGCTGATCACTCCAGGAACGGGATTGCTGGGAGCCGCAAACGACGCCACCGGCCACAGGAACGCTGCCAACATCAGGATCGCAATGAGTCGCCGAATTCTCATGAGGGCTACCGATCACGCAGCGCGCTTCGGATTTCCGCCAGTCGCGAACAGGATGTCGAAGCCGGGTCGAGATTGGGTGCGGCCAAGTGCGAGTCGAGAACCGTCTTAAACGGGGCCTTGGCTGTTGCAGAGAGTCGGCTGACTAACCTGGTCTTTCTCCACAACCACCCTGCGCGGATGGCCTGAAAGCTCGAGAGCCCTACTTGACCGGCAGCCCGCAGCCAGCCTGCTGTCGAGATTAGATCGAGTCGTCGTTGTCCACGGAGCCTCGCATCGGTCACCTTGGGCGTATCCAACTTTGGCAAGTCGACCGCCTTCAGCAGCGATAGCTGGCTTGACGTGATTCCCACAAGCAGCGTCTCGTCAGCGATTCGGATCAAGGCCAACCGTTGTCGCTCCCCGACGGGGATGGACTCCACAACCTCCATGAACCGGTGATTTCCGGCTGACTTCAAATAAGGGGGGAGAAATCGACGTGCGACCAGTCCAAACACGAGAATCAATCCGGCGATGAAAGTCATGGCCCCGACCGCCCTGACGCTCATCGGCAACAAGCTGGTTTCGGAGTTCGACGAGGAGGCGGTAGCGTCAGCGGTTGATTCGAAGGCGACATCGCCTGGCGGGTTGGATTGGGCGACACCTTCAACGGCGGTCGCTTCTTTGCCGGCACGGATGGGTACCCCTAGCAGGATCGGTTCACTCAAGGTGATCGTTCCGATCAGGATGCAAAGCAGTCGAGAAAAATATGGGTGCACGGACCATCCTCCAAGAGTCATGCCGGGACAATCTCGTTGATCTTGATCCGAATCCTGTCTTCGAGGACCTGCACTTCTCCTTTGCCCAGCAGAATTCCGTTGACACAGATGTCGAGATTGCTTCCCGCCAACCTGTCCAGCTCAAAAACGGAGTGGTATTGCATGCCCAGCAGATCGCGGATCTTGAGGTGCCGTCTACCCAGTTCGATGGCCACCTGCATGGGCATGCCATTGAGAGGTCGCAGCCGTTGCTGTGCTTCCCGCACCTCGGGACCTAGTTGCGATTGCAGATCCGAATCATCAAGTGATCGAGCTTCCTGAAGCGGTTCTTCGTTGGTGTTGGTAGGCATCTGGGGATTGGGATTCCGACTCATTTCTTCATCCGAGTGTCGCATTCATTGTCATCGCAGCCACACACTTCGTAACCAGTGGCCCGTCTCTTTCCACGTCCTGGTGGGTTTCACAGCTGTACAACGAAGTCTGTGAAGAAAACGTCCTGGGCCGCTTCCTCCGGCAGGAACTCATTCAGGGCTTCCAGAATTTCCTTTTTCAGTTTTGCTTTACCTTCGTTCGTGACGATTTCCGAGGCCCGCTTGGTGGAGAGAATACTGAGAATGCAGTCGCGCATTCTGGGAAGGTAGACTTCCCCGCCCGAGATCTTTTCGGATACCTCCTTGTCCGACACCAGCAAGCGCATCGAAACCTTTAGATAGCGGCTGGCTTCCGTATCTGCCAGGTTTACCAAAAATGGTTCGAAAGTCAGGGTGGCGCCCTGCAGAAGGTCCAGATCCTCTTTCTTGGATTTCGATGACTTGTTCCGCTTCTTACCGGCTTCGCTTGCGGAGTGGTCAGAGTCTTTCTCGTGTCCCTCGTCGGGCTCTGCGGCGCTGACATGCTGCCCCTTGAAATAATTCCAACCAAAAAAGCCCGCCGTTCCCGCAAGAATGATCACCATCGCCAGAAGGATCAGGGTGAGCTTGCTTTTCGGCGGCTTGGGAGCGGCCCCGGGATTGTCCTTTTTCTCTGGATTCGACATATTCCTCCATTTGCGGCGGTTCCAAATCTTTTCACGATGTCCAATAGCAAAGGAGGTTCCAACGGGCAGGTCGGCAACCGGCTATACCAGCTTGTTGAATCAGAAGAGGTTAGATTTGAGTGGAAAACTCGAGGCCTGCGGTTTGGTGTCAAGCCAACCAACACTTGACAATAGTTTGACAGGAACGGCCAAAGAAGAAGGGGTGCGCGACTCAAAGGCCGCGCACCCAGGACGATCACACCCTCAATTACCGGACAAGGTTAATGGATTCCTGCAGAACTTGATCGGTGGCTGAAATCATGCGGGAATTGGCTTGGTAGCCTCGCTGAGCGACAATCATCTTGATAAATTCCGTTGAAATGTCGACATTGGAAAGCTCTAGAGTGCCTCCCGTTGTGGACCCTCGGCCTCCTTCGCTGGGTACACCCAGGCTGGGTTCGCCCGACGAAACCGAAGCCGTGAACTTGTTGTTGCCCACCTTGATCAAGCCTCCCGGATTGTTAAAGGTGGCCAGGGCAACTCTCGCCAGCTGGACGGTCTGACCGTTGCTCAGAGTCCCCGAAAGTGTCCCGTCGGGCCCGATGTTGAACGACACAAGACTCCCTGCTGAGAAGCCATTCTGGCTGCTCGAAGAGGTTGCCGAAGGGGAGGAGTAATTCGTGATGTAGCCGTTCCCCGAGTCGTCAAATAAGTCCCAGGAAACAACAGCCCCGGTTGCGCCATTCGTAAATGTCTGGCCCGACAGATCGATGTTGACGTCGGTGGTCCCGCCATCGGCATCGGTCAAGGCTCCAGTAACGGTATCGAAGGTTAGCGAGCCCGTCTGGACGCTCACGGGCGGGTCGGTGGGCAGTCCTCCCACATCCTGAGCGGGAAGAAACACTTCGTAATCATAGGTCCCCGCACCTGTCTTCGTAAACTCGATCGTTAGATTATGAGCGCTGCCGAGAGAATCGAAGATTCGAATGGCAGACGAAAAAGAAGGTCCAGAGACCGGAATCGGGTCGTCAACGTTCAAGTTCAGGATGAACCGCAGGCTGGTGGACTCAACTGGCGGGAACAGAGTCCCGGGAGGTAGATTGATGTTTCCCAGCGCGCCCGACGGCACGATCTGGTTGGTTACTGGGTCCTTGGTCACATAGCCCTGCACGAAGGCACCATCGGGAGTGACCAGGTTTCCCTTGGCATCCACCGTAAATTCACCCGCTCGTGTGTACTTCACTCCGGTCTCGTCTTTGACGACAAAGAACCCCTCGCCTTGAATGGCGACATGTGACGCCACACCGGTGGTCTGCAGGCTACCTTGAGTGAAATTCTGGCTGCTGGCTGCACCGACAGCACCCAAACCGACCTGAACCGGGTTGACTGACTCGCTGCCACCAGAAAGCGTCTGGCTCAACAGATCCTGAAATGATGCAGTGCTGCTCTTGAATCCGGTCGTGTTCACGTTGGCCAGATTGTTTCCGATAATGCTCAGCTGCAGGGAGGCCGCATTCAGACCCGACAGAGCTGAATTCATCGACGTAAGTGCCATAACCAAAAAATCCTTTCTCGCTAAGAATCCCCTTCTCAGAGGCCTGCCTGAATCAAACTCTTCGAGAGACTTCGCTGCGATGCCTACAAGAGGGCGGAATTCCCGACCGGAGTCTGTGCTGTCTCAAAATGGCTGCGCAGTAATTCTTCGATGGAAGTCAGCTTCTCGACGGAGCTGAAAGTCGCCAACTGGGCGATGAACTCGCCGTTGGGCACCGGCTGAAGCGGATCCTGGTTCTTCAACTGGGTCACCAGCAACATGAGAAAAGCATCCTTTCCCAGCTCGCCGCCCGGGACTGGATTCTTTTTCGAAGCCGTGCTTGCTGGGTCGCTTCCTCCGGATGCTCCCATTGGACTGATTGAATCCATTTTCAACCTCCTTCACCGGTCAAACGATTCGCACATTCTCTTAGCACCGCAATTGCCAATGTGCTAACCACCGTGAGCCTGATCAACTGCTTGATTTGACTGAGTCTAAAAACTTCTTAGCTGCGCCGAAAGCAAGCGTGTCGTGGATCGTTTGACTCTTATGGCAACTCCTGCCTAGGCAAAATCCCCCTAAACCGTCCTGACTTGCTTCAGACCCTACGCGGAGGTGATCAGGGAATAGGATGCAATCCCACTCGGTGCCAACAGGTACCACGTGACTTGAAGGGTGGCTGGAGGGAAGGAAGGAGAGGAGGGCACACAACCGACAGCGGTCCCGGCTCGGAAGATGGCTCAGCGTTCCACTTCCATTGCGATGTAGGTTCCATCGCCGGTCCGGGCTCCGGGTTCGCCCCCGTCGTTGACAACCGCATATGTGATGAATGGATTCGATCCGGCAGTGCGTCTCACTCGCACGTAACCTTGGCGCACGGTTGGAGCATAGGCATCCAAAATCATCGACAGCTGGCGGAAGCGCCGCGGACCCACCGAGATTCCCGTAATGGTTTTGGCCAAAGTTCCCAACTCGCCATCGAAAATATCGAGCTCAAATGAGTCGGTGCTCGAGTCCACTTCACCAGTGTTGATCAATGCCACGTTGCTCCGGTTTTCCAGGTTTTGTTCTAATCCGTAAAGCCATGCAATCTCGTGTGCAGCATGGCCAAACGGGATTCCGGTGTAGAACAGACCGTACCGGCCACCGCCACCCGGAGAGGAGGTACGGGCCCCAACGAAAATCCCTCCGACATCACGAGTATCGTCGGTAATGTAAAGGGCTCCCACCTCGCCTTGGGTCGTTACCGGAATCAACGCTCCATTGTCCCGCAGCATCTGCAGGGCATTTGGGAAAATCAACTGCTGGCCCGGACGCACCTGCACGGGCACACTGACCGTTTGAGAACCTCCCGCGAACGAGCAGCGCAAGGTTCGGGTGGTCCCCGCTGAATTGGTCAGAATCAGTTCGCTGTTGAAGTTGGCATTCTCCACCACCGCCGGAAGCGTGATGCCGGCTGCTCCCACTAAGTCGCGCTCGGGCACGGGAGGGACAAAAGATCCATCCGAAGTCGCCTGATCGTTGATGACCGCGTAAGCGTAGTAGGGCGCAATGCCACTGATTCGGTCGACCCGGACGTATCCGTTCGACAGTCCGATCCCAGACATTGCAAGAATGGAATTGAACTGCTTGAAGGCACCAGGGCTCAGGACTTCATCCGGCAGCGTCAGCGAAAAGTAGTCTCCCGGGTTACCCGAATAGACAGTGATGCTTAGAATGACATCCCCTTGTTGTTCGCTGCCCAGGTTTTGGATCGCCAGGTTCGACCGGTCTTGCTCGGATTGTCTCAACCCAAAAAGATAGGCAGGTCCAGTCAGCCCGCGGTTGGTTGTCACACCGGCATAAGACAGTCCAGCCCGGCCTTCTGGCACAGCAGTCGTCGTCCGGACTGTGGACTTGACGTCTTCGGCCGACTTGAGTCCCCAAAAACGGACCCGCAACGTCCCACCTCGATTTCCGCTGTCGGGAATGGGAATGCCAAGCGCCCGCAGGTAGTTGATGGCATTGGTGGCCACACGCTGGTGGCCGGGTAAAAGAAGATCTGATGCCGTGCCGCTTCCCTCGCCTAAAGCCGCGATGTAGCTGAAGTCCAGAATGGCCGTGGCGCTTCCTCTGTTGGTCAAGGTCAGGGAAGACGTGTAGAAGGAGTTGTTCGCACCGGAGCTGGAGAGAATGATGGGAACGAACTCGGTCGATTCAGGGCCGCCATCACTGATTCGCGAGTCGGCCACCACAATCCTTTGCCGCTGAGTCACCCCTCCAAAGGAGGCGGAAATCGTAACCGTCTCGGACTCGGACACATTCTGGGTATGGATCCCAAAACTCATCCCGTTGTTGCCAGCCGGGATCACCACATTCGCCGGCACAACAGCGGTTGTCGGATGACTACTCGACAGCGTGACACTCACGCCACCTGGGGGCGCAGGGCCGTTCAGCGTCAGGGAGCCCGTCACCGTGCCTCCGCCTCGGATGCTGGAGGGAGCAGCTCGAAAACCGCTCAGTTGCAGGGTCTCCACTACAAAGGGTAGTGCCTCAGAGGGTCCGTCGGCCGCCACGTTTACCACCTCGACGGTGTTGGTGCCTGTGCGGGCTACATCGGCAGCTTTCACAGCCACCGTCAACTGCGCGCTGCTGACATATTTGGTTGTGCGGTCCAGACCGTTCCATCTCACTTTTGATGCGCTGATGAAGTTCCGGCCCGTGACCACGAGCGTGAAATCGGGGCTGCCAACCAGCATGGAGCTGGGATTCAGGCTCTCCAAAATCGGCAGGGGATCCGTTACAGTGAAAGCCTTGGTTGCAGAGGTCCCGCCACCCGGGCTGGGATTGAACACACTTACGCTGACCGTTCCCTTTTGTCCGAGGTCCGTGGACGTGATCGCAGCCGTCAGGTTTGAACCGCTGATGAACGTTGTTTCGCGTTCAGAGCCGTTCCATAGGACCTTTGATTCGGCCACGAAACCCGTGCCGAAAACCGATAATGTAAACCCATCACTTCCTGCGCGTTGGCCCGCCGGACTCAGACTGGTCAAGGTCGGAAGCGGGTTGCTGACGAGAACGGTGAAGGCCTGGGAATTCGAAATCCCTCCACCAGGATCTGGGTTGGAGACGGTGACGTTCACGGTTCCGGCACGATCCAACTGCGTTGAACTGAGTGCCGCCGTCAGCTGAGTGGCACTTACATATCGGGTCGCCAGTTCGAGGTCATCCCAACGAATTCTCGAGCCACTGACAAACCCCGACCCGTTTACCGTTAAGGTCAAGGTCTTGGTGTTAGCTGCCGCCGAGTCTGGACTGATACTCGTGATCACCGGCTGTCCGAAAGCCACCGAAAAATTAACGCTTGCCGACGTTCCGCCTCCTGGAGCGCTGTTAACGACTGTGACGCTGAAAACGCCCCCCTTGGCTAGGTCCGCGGAAGTCAGCGCGCCCTTCAATTCAGTGCTGCTGACAAAGGTGGTAACCCGTGCTGAACCGTTCCAGTATACCTTCGATGTACTGACAAACTTGGAACCTGTCACGGTAATTGTCAATCCGGGCGTCCCAATACCAGTTGAGGTGGGATTGACGCTCGTCAGGATGGGGATCGGGCTATTTCTCGGCAGAGTAACAGATTTCGATTCGCCGCCGCCGGGCTCTGGATTGTAGACTGTCACCGTAACATTGCCGGGCTGAGAGATATCCTCTGCGGAAATAGCTGCGGTGAGGCGCGTGCTGGTCACAAACGTCGTTGTCCGCTCCTGGCCGTTCCATCTTACCTTGCTAGTCGGGACGAAGTTGGTCCCGTTTACGGTGAGGGTAAACGCGTCTCCTGTGGCCACCACCGTAGCCGGGGCCAGGCTGGTAACGGTAGGAAGCGGGTTTGTGATAAAGAAAGGTTCCTCGTTAGACGTCCCCCCTCCCGTCGGAAGATTGACGACCCTCACAAAAGCAACCCCGGCGGTCGTCAAGTTTGCCGAAGGGACGGTGGCCCGCAGCTGTGATGAATTCACAAATGTCGTGACCAGGTCGGTTCCGTTCCATTGCGCCACTGACCCGTTGACGAAATAGGCACCGTTGATCACCAGAACCAATGCGAGGCTGCCTCGAAGGGTGGAGACTGGTGACAAGCCCGTGATGGAGGGCAGAGGATTGTTAATCGTGAAGGTCAGGGTCCCTGAAGTTCCCCCTCCTGGAGGAGGCGTATATACCGTCACACTCGCGGTGCCCACCGCTCCGATGTCCGTGTTCAGCACGTTGACTCGGAGTTCCGTCGCACTTACGAAGGTCGTCACCCGATCTTGCCCGTTCCATCGCACGGTGGTACCTGGAACAAAGTTTGCACCGCGAACGGTCATCTGAAAGCTGGCACCACCCGCCACAGCCGCGGTGGGCGACAAGCTGGTCAGAACCGGAACGAGACTCGACTCGTTGATCGTCACCGAGAGAGAGTTTGAAGTGCCACCACCCGGTAACCCGCCTCCAGGATTGGGGGTGGTCACCTTCACCTCGGCTGTTCCGGTCACGGTGAGGTCCGTGTCCGGAATATCGGCTCGCAGTTCTCCATTGTTGACGAAGGTGGTCCCTCTGGCATTTCCGTTCCAGTAGACCTGAGAGTTGGAAACGAAATTGGTGCCCCGGACCTCCAGCACAAAAGCGGATCCAAATCGTGTGACGGCCGTCGGGTTCAAACTCGTCAGGGTGGGAACCGGACTCACGGTATGGATCGTGAACGGCAGTGATTCGGAGATACCTCCGGGGTCGGGGTTGAGTACAGACACCGACACCGGCATGGCGGTGCTGATGTCGCTGGCCAGAATGTCGGCTCGCAATTCAGTCGAACCCACAAACGTGGTGTTCCGCTCAGACAGGTTCCAACGAACCACTGAGCCGTCGACGAAGTTGTTGCCCGTCACCACCAAAGTAAACGGAGCCCCCCCAACAATGTTCATGTTGGGCGAGATGGAAGTAAGACCAGGAGGCCCCGGAGGAGAGGAATAGACATAAAACCGTTTGTCGTTGGAAAGTCCCCCACCCGGATCGAATACCGTAATCTGGGCGGAACCCACCGAAAGGGTTTTGGCCAAGGGAACATCCGCCCGTACCTCCGTGGCGCTCACATACGTGAAGTTGGGCAGAGCTTCCCCATTCCAGCGGACACTGGAGGTTGCAGTGAAATTCTGCCCCAGCAAGGTGATTTGAATGGGCTGATTCACAACCGTGTAGCTAGGCGCTACGGTTATGATTTGTGGCACCTGGGCAACTGCCGTACTGGATAGAGCCAACATTGCTGCCAGCGTGGCTATACCTTGGAGAGCCTGCCCTACAAATGTCGATAAGCCCTTAGCGCTCCCCGTTCCCAACATGGCGTGCCAACCTGTTGCCTCCTTGCGCACTCGCATCTCCCCCGGTCAAGCTACGACATTGAGCACTCCCGAGCCGTGGCGGAGTGGTGCCGCCGGGTCCAGCTCTGTCAGGTCTCGTTCCGGCTCTTCCAACAGAATGTCCTCTCCAAACGATTGCGTTGGGTGGGCATCCCAATTCTGTTGCGACGGAGACTGTTTTCCCATGTCGCCGGCAAAGCCCAGGTCACCCCCCTGCGTGACCTCCACTCTTCCAACCTGCAGACCCTGATCGTGAAACGACTGGTGGAGAGCTGGTAACTGAGATTCGATCAGCTGCCTGACCGATGCCGATTCTGCCCGAATGGTCGCTACTAAGACGTTGTCGACCATCGAGGCACGTAGCTGGACACGGCCCAGGAACTCCGGTTTCAACGAGACTAGCACCTCGCTCTGCATGGGAGAGTTCAATACGCGAGCCTTCTCAATCAGCTGAGCGAGAACGCTGGTCTTCTCAATCTGGTTTAGCTGGTTCATCTGGTTCGGCAGGACCGCTGGGCTGTGTTGAACCGCTTGCCCCAAACTGCGAGCCGTCACGCTGGGCATGCCGGCTGAGGGAGAAGAGACCGAACCTTCAGCGTGCTGCGCCCCCCGGCTCGAGTCGTTCCCAGGCTCTGATTTTCCCAAAGGCAAGACGCGGGTTAGTTCTCCCTCGACCGATTCCAACTCGCTGGGCTGAACCGGTGCAGGGCCAGCTTCGTCTTTCTTTGTGTTGGCCGTTACCGGCGTTTTGCCTTCTCCGGATTCGAGCCATCGCTCGCCACGTTTGGGGACGGGCATCTGTCCAGAGTGGTCGCTCTGAACATCGATTGGAATCCTCTTATCCGCATAACTCCCTTCAACGATCTTTGTGCCTCCTTGAGTGGGCGCCTCCTTGTGCATCTGCTCCGGCACCTGCAGCTCACTTGGCTTTGGGACTTTGTCCGCTCCCTTTTCGCTGGGCAAGACCGCCACGCCGGTCTCGTTACCCCGTTGGTCGGCAGCCTTCGTGTCAGTGCCGAACGAAACATCCTTTTCCTGCATCGAGCGCTCCACCAACCCCGAAACGCTGGACTGAGGGATATCAACCTTCTCTTGATCCGCACTCTTGACCTGTGGTCCTTGCGGTGAGCTTGGTTCCGCCTCCGCGGCCCTAGGGACGCTGTTGTCGATGGGCAAGGAGCCGACGTCCGATGGAACACTTTCGCCCACGTTGTTGGCTGCCGGTCGGACATCCGGATGGATAGGCGAAACACCCGCAGGGAGACTGGACGCAATCGCCTTGATCTCCACCGCCAGGTCTTTGCCCTGATTGGATTCACTCTGAACAAGGTCTCCAATCGATTGAGCCAACACAGACGGAGTAGCTACCGGTGTGGGACTGTCAACTTCTTTACTGCTGGGCAGAACTTGCCCAGAGCCCTGACTCGGTTGAATGGAGCCATCCTCCCTTCCGTCACCTTCCGCCTCGGCTTTGATAGAGCCTTCCCTTTCGGCGTCCACCGCTTCAACTTCCGCATCGAGCGATTCAGGCTCAGCGGCAGCACCCTCGGAACTCGCTTCGGCATTCTTGGCACTCTTGCAGTGCGAGTCCTTCAAAGCCATTTCGGCCGGAGTTCGATCGTACGATGCCGACTCGACGGTCTCGCGCATCCCCTCCTGCCCGGCTCCGGAGGCCTCTTTGCCCGATCCTTGCGGAACTACCTTCCTGGGCGGCTCAGCCGTATTAAGAGGGGCCTGCGGTCCAAGCCGCTGAACGTGTTCGTTGAGCACGTCCTGGAACGCGCTGTCGGTGGATTGGAAATTCGACGGGCGCCGCGATGAAGGCACGGAGGGCGCAAGAGCTTCGACTGTCTCAACGGATGCCATGAACGAACCTCTCAGGACTAGTCTTTCTTGGCAGGCAAATCTTGCTCATCGGTTCTGCGAAACCGGCCTGTCGTCAGGTCATCGAGCAACTTTTGCTCCATCTCCCGATGTGCTCGTTCATAAGTGGAAAAGCTCTTTTCTTTCAGCTTTTCAAGAATTTCTTTGCGCTTTCTGGCTTCCACCCAACGTTGAATCTGAGCTTGTTCCCGGTTTTTGAGGTCCAGCAAGGCTTGTCGCACGCTTTGGAGGTCGGTCTCCAGCTTCTCGATGAATCGATTCAAGATTCTCAGTCTCTCCATATCCACCACACCGCTGGCGCACTCCTTGACACTCTCACGACTCAGGGCGATCTGGTCTTGGAGCCGATCCCTTTCTTCGGTCTTCAAGCACAGGGCCTGGCGAATGGAGGCCAAGGCGGTCTGCTCGTTTTCCTCGAGCAATTTGCGGTGGTTTAAGACTGATTCAAGAGTGAAGGTGAAGCGCTTCATCACTGAAACAAATCGCCCAGCGCTTCCGCAGCCGCCTGATAGGTGACCCGCTCGGCACTGCTTTGCCGAAGAAATGTGTTGATCGGGTCGATCCGTTTGATGGCTTCGTCGATCTGCGGATTGCTGCCTCGGGCGTAGGCTCCGATGTTGATCAAGTCCTCGGATTTCCTGTAAGTAGCCAGCAACTCGCGGAGCTTTCCGGCGGCTGCTTTCTGGCGGGGCTCGGCCAGTTCTGAAAACAAGCGGCTGGCGCTGTGCAGGATGTCGATGCAGGGGTAGTGATTGCGGCTGGCCAGGTCACGACTCAATACGATGTGGCCATCCAAAATTGCTCTGACTGAATCGGCAATCGGATCGTTCATGTCATCGCCTTCCACCAACACCGTATAGAAGCCGGTAATTGATCCTTTCCCGCGAAAATTCCCAGCCCGCTCCAGGAGCTTGGGTAGCAATGCGAAGACGGAAGGGGTATACCCCTTGGAAGCCGGGGGCTCACCAGCCGCCAATCCGACTTCACGCTGTGCCATGGCAAATCGCGTGACCGAATCCATGACCAGGAGGACGTCCCGGCCCTGGTCTTTGAAGTATTCTGCGATGGCCGTGGCTGTCAGAGCGGCTCGGATGCGAACCAACGGGGGGTTGTCGGAAGTGGATACCACCACGACGGACCTCCGCAGGCCTTCCTCGCCCAGGTCCTTTTCAATGAAACTGCGCAGTTCGCGTCCGCGTTCCCCCACCAGGGAGATCACATTGACATCCGCGCTGGTAAACTTGGCCATCATCCCTAACAGTGTGCTCTTGCCCACCCCGCTGCCACCGAAAATGCCAATCCGTTGTCCCTTGCCGCAGGTGAGGATGCCGTCCACTGCTCTGACGCCAGTACCCAACGGCTCGTTGATATTCTCACGCTGCAGAGGATTTTCCGGCTCGCGATGCAGAGGATACTCACACTCGTACTCGAGTGGGCCGCCCTCATCGATCGGGCTGCCCAGCCCGTCCAGGACCCTACCCAGGAGCTTCGGGCCCGTCCTCACAACGGCCGGCTTGTTTCGTGCAACGATCTTGTTACCTAGTCTGACGCCCTGTAGGATGCCCAGGGGCATCGACAGCACGGTCTTTTCCTTGAACCCGATGACTTCTACTGCCGAAGCTTCCGAAGACGACTCCCCGACAATGTCACACAGATCGCCAACCCGCACGGGTGGTCCCTGCGACTCGATAACCAGTCCCACCGCTTTGTTGATGGTCCCAACCATCTTGATGGCTTCGATGCTTTGCAGCCGAGTGTGGTACTTGGCGAAGTCAATCATGATCACTTACCGGTTGCCGCAGCAGGAACCTGCCGGCGGGGCTTCGTTCAGAGTCGGAAAGTCGAGTCCTCCGCCAGCGGGTCGGCCCTCCTCACCCCTACTCGAAGAAGCCACGCTCGATCTCCTTAAACTGCTCTTCAACCCGGGCATCGATGATTCCGCTTTCCGTCTCGATCAAGCAGCCTCCACGAGTGATCATGGGGTCTTCGACCAGTCTGATGCCCTCGTTCAAAGCTTTGGCAGGATCGCTGTGGTGGTGTTGAACCGACTGAAGGTCTTTTGGATTGAGCCGAATCGTCATGACGGCCTGCTCCGACAGGCGGCTCAACGCCACTTTAATCAGAGTCAAAATCAACTCGTCATCGATGTTCACTTCCCGCTTAACGACCTTCTTCGCAACTTCCAGAGCCAAACGAATCACTTCTCGCTCGGCCGAGGCAAACACTTCCTTTCGTAATGTGTTCAGTTCTTCCAGGCTCCTGCCATACTGTTTCAGCAGAGCCTCGACCATCTTTTCACCCACTTCACGACCCGCTTTCTCTCCTTCGCTAAAGCCTTTTTCGTAGGCATCCTTTTCGATTTCCGCGGCCTTGGCCTTCGCCTGCCGAACGATTTGTTCTGCTTCGGTCTGGGCAGCTTGCATTTTGCCTTGATGATTTTCATGGGGAGGCTCAACGGCGGCTGGCGGCACCGGTAGAGGCTTCTGCTGTGCTGGAATGGATTGGACTTCAGGGGGGATAGGATGGCCTTTGGACGCCGTGACACTGGCGAAGTTGAAGTTTGCCACCGATTTCAATTCGTCGCTGGCACTTCGTATGATCCTAGACGACATACTCGTCTCCGCCGCCACCGCGGATATTGATCACTCCCTCTTCTTCCAGTTTCTGCAAGATCTCCACGATCTCGTGTTGGGCCTTCTCCACGTCCCGGATTCGAACCGGGCCCAGCGCCTCCATATCCTCTTTCATCATCTCAACGGCACGCTGAGACATGTTCTTGAAGATGTGCGCTTGCAGCTGCTCATTGGTACCCTTCAGTGCCACGGTGAGGGTTTTCTTGTCGACCCTTTGCAGGATTTCTCGAATTCCGACATTGTCCACCAGCATGATGTCCTCAAAAACGACCATCAAGTTGCGAATGGCCAGCGCCAGTTCGGCATCCTCATTCTCGATCTTTTCCAGAATGGCTCGTCCATCGGCCCGATCCATCTTGTTGACCAGCTCGGCCACAGCGCGTTGGCCGCCAATCGACTCCGCGTTGTAATCTCCCAGAGAGGTCAGCTTCTGATTCAAGATGAGCGAAATCCTCTTGATAACCTCAGGTGAAATCTCGCCCAGATTCGCCATTCGCATGACAATGTCCGGCCTCACATTCTCGGGAAAGGAGCTCAGTAGCTCGGCACCCTGAACGGGATCCAGGTGGGCCAGGATCAAGGCGATGGTCTGGGGATTCTCATTGGCGATGAAGCGGGAAAGCTGCTGGGGATCGGCTCGCTCCAGAGCGTTGAAGCCCGCTGCGCTTTCCAGTGATCTGGCCACCCTCTCTAATACCCGTTTGGATCCCTCCGGTCCGAGAGCCTTGTTCAGGAGCTTCTTCGTATACTCAATGCCACCGGTAGAAATATACTGACGAGCGACGGCCAGGTTGTGGTACTCCTCCAACACCAGATCCGCCAATTCCGACGGAATGCTGTGCAAGACCGAGATCTCCTTGCTGATCTTCTCGATCTCATCCTCCCAGAGGTGTTTGAACATCCGGCTTGAGACGTCCTCCCCTAGCAGCACGCACAAGGCTGCGGCTTTGCGGACGCCTTTTACGTTCTCAAGATCCATCCCTATCCCTTACCTTCCTCGGACAACCACACCCTGATGAGTTGGGCGCTGTTTTCGGGCTCCTTGCTGATGAAGTCGACAATGCGTTGTTTCAGAATGTCAGTCTTTCGGACGTCGATTTCAGGCACGGCCAAGGTGCTCTCGGCATTCCCTCCCGGGGCCAGTCCTAGCGCCGCTTCAAGTTCCTTGACTGTCTTGGGGGGTTCCAGCGATAGGGGCTCACCCGAACCGGTCCCTGAGTCCAGCTGGTTTCGCTTTCGCTCTTCTTCCTGAAGAGTCAAGAGTTGATCTATAGGTCCAAGAACGCGTTTGCTGACAGGTCGCACCAGGAGGAAGTAAACCATCAAGAACAAGACAAAGAAGGCTAAATAGCGAATAGCTGGCTTCAAGTAGTCTTGCCACTTTTCGAGAAAGGAGGGCTTCACTTCCTCGAAGTCCACCGCGGTGCCGAAGGCCACGTTCTCCACCGTGAGCTGATCACCCCGATTCGGATCGAACCCGACGGCTGCGACCACGAGGTCTCGAATCTTTTTCAGTTCATCAGGTGTTCGTGCCACGGTTGTTCGGTTCAAGGTGCCATCCGCCGACTTCTCAATCTTTAACGCGTCGTCGACAATCACGGCCACAGAAAGCTTCTTCACCTCGCCGTAGGCCTGGACGGTATGACGCACCAACTTGCTGACCTCATAGTTGGTCGTTTCGTTTTGCCGCGTGGACGTGGCGGCGCTTCTGCCGGTGACCGGCACAAAGTTAGGGGCTGGCGTTGCCTGATTCGATTTCGTTCCTGGAACACCTGCCTGGTTTCCAACTGAACCCGGTTCGACCCGTTCCTCGCTCTTTTGCTGGCTCCGAATCGCGGTGGTCTGAGGATCGTATTTCTCCTCCGTCTGCTCGCTGCGACTGAAGTCCAGCGTCACCGTGGCGTCGGCCCGCACCCGTCCCTCCCCCACGATGGGGTGTAGGATGTTTATGATCTTGGCCATCAAGGCCTTCTCAGTCTTGGCTTTGAGTTCCAGTTGGTTGCTCGTGAGAGCTTCGTCAGCCGATAATGGCTTCGCTGACAACAGGCGTCCGGAAGCATCCACCACCGTGACATGGTCGGGCTTCAGCCCCTCGACGGCGCTCGCGACCAGATGCACGATGCCCGACACCACCGATTCACTCAGCTGTTTCCCAGAGCTGAGCTTCAGCACAACCGAGGCCTTGGTAGGCTCCGACTTCTCTTCAAAGAGAGATTCCTTAGGTAGAACCAGGTGCACGCGGGCTTGTGCGATTTCTTTGATGGACAGAATGGTGCGGGCCAGCTCGCCTTCCAGCGCGCGCTTGTAGCTGACCTTTTCGAGAAACTCAGTCATCCCCAGACTGTTCTTGTCGAAAATCTCAAACCCGATCTTGCCGCTCTGCGGCAAGCCCTCACTAGCCAGCTGGATTCGCAGTTCATCGATCTTGTCCGAGGGCACACGAACTGTCTTCCCACTGTCAGCCAGTTGGTACGGAACCTTCGAGTCTTTCAGCCGGCTAATAACCGTGGCGGATTCTTCGGCATTCAGATTGGAGTACAACGTCTGGTAGTCTTCCTGGTTCATGAAGTACACCAGCACGCCTATTCCGACCGCCGCAGCCACGGCAAAGGCGAAGATACTGATCTTCTGGCTCATGGTGAGCCGGGAGTTCAGCAGCTTGAGTTGATTGAAAAAGGGATTCGGTTCAGGCACGTTGGCAGGTTCCTTCAGCGTTCAAAAGGCCATGCGTCATTCGGGCACCTACACTTGCATCCTCATGATTTCCTGATAGGCGGTCACAAGCTTGTTTCGAACCTGCATCATCATTTGAAAAGATATGTCCGCTTTCTGGACGGCGATCATGGCCGTGTGAATGTCTTTGACTTCGCCTGCCATGAGCTTCTGAACTTCGTGGCCTGCTTCGGCCTGGAGTTCGTTCACCTGCGAGATGGCATTTTCAAGAAGCTGGCCAAAAGTCGGCCCCGTCTCCGAGGGTCGAGATTCAGCCGGTTTGACCTCCGCCAGCTTGTTTCTGATTTCCGGCGCCGGAAAGTGAAGTGGGTCGAAGGGAAGATTGCTCATTTGCCAATCTCCAAGGACCTCCGGGCCATATCCTTGATGGCGTTGATGGATTGCACATTGGCCTCAAAAGACCGGGTGGCCGACAGCATGTTCACCATCTCTTCCACCGGACTCACGTTGGGCAACAGCACATAACCCTCCGCATCTGCATCGGGGTGGGAGGGATCGTGCTTGCGGTTGAACGGGGTATCGTCTTCATACACACCCACCACCTCCACGCCTCGGGCGCCCCGGTCGCCCAGGGCCGCGTCGAGAACCTCCGGGAAACCTCCGCCAGATGCCACGGCTTCAAACACAACATCTCGCCTTCGGTACGGTCCCCCTTCCGGGGTACGGGTGGTGTTTGCGTTGGCTAGATTGCTTGAAATCACTTCCAGCCTTCGGCGCTGTGCCGTGAGGCCTGTAGCGCTAATATCCAATGCCGAAAACAGACTCATGCCTTTTATCTCCCTTCCAGGATCGCACTCTTGAGCGTACGGAACTTGCCGGCCAATCGCTCCGCGACCATCGTAAACTTCAGCGCGTTGAGGGACAGCTGGGACATCTCGCGATCGACGTTGACGTTGTTGAGATCGTTGCGAAGCGTGAGCCCCTCCACCTCTTTGACTGTGGCCGTTCCCTGCCCTTCTGCGTCAAAACGGCTTGTGAAGTGTCGAGCGTCCGTCACTTTCATCGGCACACTCGGCCCCTGCAGCGCCGCATTCAACTGGCTCTCAAAATCCAAATCCAGGGTTTTATACCCGGGCGTGTCGACGTTGGCTAAGTTGCTTGAAATCAGAGCCTGGCGCTCCGCTGAGAGATCCAGGAAGCGAGTCATCATGCGCATCGATTCATCTTCAAAAAAAACCGGATTCATTGTCTCGTCGACCTCATGCCAAACTTCCCTTTTGCGCTCAAATGCACGTCCAGGACCATTGCCTTGGCGAACTCAGGCTTCCGTTAAGCTCAAGGTACTCAAAGGCACAAGCTCTGATCGCCCACCTCTCACCCATCCGCAGCTCGCCCCCCGGCAGAATCTGCCTAGTCAGATGATCCGTTCCAGTCGGGCGGTCACAGGACCTTGCCTTCACAACTTGGACTCCATAAAGGTTTCGCCACTCATGCGGTATTCACGCAACTTGTTGCGTAAGGTCCGTAGCGAGATGCCGAGCAACTTGGCCGCGCGTGTGCGGTTGCCCCCGGTCTCCTCCAGAGTAAGATGAATCAACCGCTTCTCCACCTCACCAACGGTCATGCCGGGTTTTACCTCCAGCCCGCCACCACCCGCCCAGAGGCCGTCTTCGGAGGTTTCTTGGGGTTCGAGGGCGGCCGGCGGGTTTGCCTTCTGACTTTGAACTGAAAGACTGGTTGCGGGAAGAAGCAAATCCTGCGGATAGATCGTGGAGTTTGCCGCCAGGGCCGTGGCACGCTGAATGACGTTTTCAAGTTCCCGGACGTTGCCTTTCCAGTCCTGGCCGGTCAGTACGTCCAAGGTTTCAGGCGCCAGCTCTCTCTTTTTCCCGGATTGCTCCTGACTGTATTTCTCACAGAAGAACGTCGCCAGCAGTGAGACATCTTGAGGCCGCTTGCGAAGCGGGGGAATGCTCAACGGAATGACGTTGAGACGGTAGTAAAGATCCTCCCGAAACGTTCCATCTTTGACCAACGTTTTCAGGTCCCGGTTGGTCGTGGCGATCACGCGTACGTTGATTGGGATCGGGTCCTTACCTCCGACGCGGTCAATCTCTTGTTCCTGGAGCACACGGAGTAGCTTGGCTTGCAGCAGCGGCACCATTTCGCCGATCTCGTCGAGTAGAATACTCCCTCCGCTGGCAACCTCGAACTTCCCCCGCTTCTGGGCAATCGCACCCGTGAAGGCCCCTTTTTCATGACCGAAGAGTTCTGCTTCCAGCAGGTTGTCCGGGAGCGCGGCACAGTTAACCGCGACAAAGGGCCCGTTATTGCGTGGACTACACTGGTGTATCCAGCGCGCCAGGAGTTCCTTACCCGTGCCGCTCTCGGCCTGAATCAGAACCGTGGATCTGGTGCGAGCCGCCTGTTCGGCCAGTTCGAGCAAGGCCAACATGTCCGGGTCCTGAGTCAGGATGGGAAAGGATTCACCGGTTTTTCGAACGTTGATGAAGCTTTGATTTTTCTGAATGGCCCTTTCCACCACAGCACGGAGCTCCGACGAGGAAAACGGCTTGAGCAGGTAGTCGAAGGCACCCAGCTTCATGGCCTCTACAGCATTGTTCACTGTGCCGTGCGCCGTCACCAGAACCACCTGAGTCCTGGGCGTCGCACACTTGATGTCGCGCAGCAAATCGGTTCCACTGATCCCCGGCATGCGCAGGTCGGTAATAACCAAACGAAACTGGGTCCGTTGCAGTTTCTCAGATGCTTCCAGGCCGCTACCTGCCGTCTCGATGGAGGGCCACTCACGCTTCAGCGTTTCGTGCATGGCGATCAACATCTGAGGTTCGTCATCGACAATCAAAATGTCCTTTGTGGTCGTCATCCCCGTAATTCCTTGTTTAATCCTGCCCAGTTAGCACATTCTCGAATGCTCTCGGCAAACTCACGGTGAAGAGAGTACCTTCACCAAATTCGCTTTCGACTGTCACTTTTCCTTGATGTTTCTCAACGATCTGGTGAACCAAAGCCAAGCCCAGTCCTGTCCCTCTTTCACTAGTCGTGAAGAAAGGATCAAATACGCGGGGCAGGTGTTCATCGGGAATTCCGATGCCGGTGTCCTCGATTTCGAGCTGGGCCTCATCGGGATGTGCTGAGACTCGGACGAACAGCCGTCCGCGCTCAGGCATGGCTTGCAGCGCGTTCATGAACAAATTCATCAACATCTGCCTGAGCAAGTCGGCGTCGCCGGTTACGTGAATGTCGGCGTCGAAGGACGTCTCAACTTGGATCTGTCTCTGCTCGAACACCGGCCGGCAGAACTCAAGCGTGCTCAGGGTCAAATCGCAGAGATCCACGGTGCGGAACTGTCCACCCTTCTGCGTTCGCGTGAAGGCCAGCATGTTGCTCACAATCGTGTTTAGAAACTTGACGCCCGCGCTGATTTGATCAGACCAACTCCTCAGTGAAGATGTCCCCTCCAACTCTGAACTGAGCAGCGATGCAAAGAGCTCAATGCTTCCAAGTGGGTTGCGGATCTCATGGGCCAACTGAACAGCCATTTCGCCCATGGCTTGCAGACGTTGCGCTCTTTGAGTCTGGCGTTCCAGATCCTTGAGCCGTGTAATGTCTCTCAGGATAACGATGACTCCGCTGCAACGGTCTTTTACTTCTGTCAACAGCGAGAACGACACCGCCAAGCTCCGAGTCTCCTGTCCACCTTCTGCATCGACCTCCAGATCTGCGGCGCAATCCTCATGGGTCAAAGCTTTCTCAATCGACTCCGTCAACAAAGCGGGCAAGGGTAAATCCCCGAAACCAATTGTGCCCTCGCGCAGGTCGGCGGGAAGACCTAGTAACTGAGCCGCGGCCGGGTTACAGACCCTGACGGTCCGGTCTTTCGACACAACGATGACGCCATTGTTCAGACTCTTAAGGATGCTCTCGAGGTAGCCCTGAACGCGCTCTCGCTCGGCCAGACTGCGTTCCAGGTCCGCATTGACACTGGCCAGTTCAACTGAGAGGCGGTGGGTCTCGGCCTGGAGATCTTGATAGGAGCGCTGCAGCGTGGCGGAAGCTTGGTTGAAGACCTGGAAAGCCTCCATCAGCCGCTGAAACTCGCCAGGCGGAAGTTCCGGTTTCTGTCTGTCTTGCTGGACCGTCTCCATTGGCAACGTCAGCCCCCTCTCTCCCCGACTCCCCGGCCCCGAACATCACGGGACCCGACCATCTTCGATAGGTAAAAATTGCAGCCCAATCGCCAAAAGAGAACGAAAGATGTGACGCAGTTAAGTCGTTTATCTGTACAAGAATGGAACGGATTGGCAGGACAGGCTCACCCTGATCGGTGCGTCGCAGATGTCAATTGGTTGACGACATCAGTCAAGGAACCCCGCTGATGAAGCCCGAGGTACAACTAGGAAGGAGTTCGGGAGGAAGTCTGGAAAAGAAGACTTTGGTCGCAAACCTTCTGAATAAGCTGGAGGCACTCGTCCAGTTTTTGCGAGTGCTCGTCTAACCTTTCTGAGGTTTCTGCGATAAAGCGGTCGAGTTTGCTGCGGTTGTCTTTCAGGAGGTCTAAACGGGTGTAGAGAGCTTCGATTCGTTGCGTCAAGCGGTGGTTCTCGGCAATCAGTCTCTTCCGCTCGGCGATCTTGTTCAGTATAAGGTCGAGCTCAACCAGCTTGAACGGTTTGGTCAGATAGTCAAAAGCTCCGTGGTGTATTGAGTTGATGGCGCTTTCCAGGGAGGCAAAGCCGGTGACGATTACGACTTGAGTCTCCTGATGGTGCTCACGAGCTGCCACCAGAACTTCCATGCCGCCCACGTTGGGCATCAGCAAATCGCTAATGACCACATCGAACGGCTGCCTGGATTCTTTCAGAATACTAACAGCCTCCTCGCCATCGCGGCAGCATCTCACATCCATTCCTTTTCCCTGCAGGAATTCGTTCAACAAAGACCGCAGCGGGTCGTCGTCGTCGACAACCAGTACGCTCAGCTTGTTTTCGGAATTGCTCGGAGTCATGCAGGTTGGTGCTTTCAGTCTGGAACTTGGTTGAGCTTGGAACTCATTCCCGCCTCTAGTCGGTGCCTCTTGTTTGCGGTCCGGATGACCAGTCAAAGTATCGATCCTGCGCCACCCGGACTTTAGAGAAGAAAACCAGACCGTCCACCCCAACAATCGAGATCTTGATGGTCAGTCAGCGCCTTGCTGACCGGTAAAGGACCTGAGGTGACGAGGTATTGGACATCTGCGACAACAAATCTCATAACTCCCATCTTTGGATCTGACGATGAGAAGCCGGGGAACCGTATGACTGTGCCGGACGTCCGTCAATATCATCCTATCCGACTGGACACTCTCGTCCCGGATTCCGTTCCTGAGTTCGACCTCTATCTGCGGACCGGCGAAGATGCTTATATCCTGTTTCGCGAACGTCACCAGAGATTCAACGTCGAACACCGCAGCAAGCTGCTAAGCAACAGCATTGAAGAACTGTTCATCCGCGAAGAAGACCAACGGTCCTACGGGTACTACCTCGAGAAGAACATCGCTAATCTAATCTCGAATCCTCGGCTTCCCTCGGCTGAAAAGGCGAGTGTCATCTATTCGGTCGCCAAGACCGTGTTAATCGACGCGTATGAGAACCCGCGTGCCCGCGACTTGCTGCGCCGAACTCAGTGTGTGACACAACCGACGGTGGACTTCATCCTGAAGGGCAAAGAGTCGGTCCAGAATCTCATTTCGATCATGTCCTATGACTACTACACCTTCACTCACTCGGTAAACGTCTGCGTTTTCTCCGTAGCGCTCGCCACGCAATACGGCGTGCGATCCCAAAGCGGGCTGCATGAGCTGGCTGCCGGCGCTCTGCTCCATGACGTTGGGAAGAGTCAGATTCCCAAGAGCCTTCTCAACAAGCCCGGAAAATTGACTCCCGAAGAGTTCTCCGTAATGAAGGGCCACGTCGAGATCGGTGAGAATCTGTTAAGCGACAAGCCGGGAATGACTCCCAAGGTATTGCTGCCGGTATCGCTGCACCACGAGAAGATGAATGCCAGCGGATACCCTCGAAGCCTGAGCGGAGAGTCACTTCACTTGTTCGGAAGGATTGCGAGTATCGCGGATTGCTTCGATGCCATGACCACCAACCGTGCCTACCAGCCGGCTATGGACGCCTTCACTGCCATCTGTCTGATGAAAGGAAAGCTTCGAGACCATTTTGACCAGGACCTGCTCGAGAATTTCATTCTCCTTCTGGAGGAGACCAAGTGAGCAAGCGAGCCGATCCTGTCCAACACAACCCTGTCTGTCCGTCAGGGCGCCTCTTTGAAAGGTATCGGGGGCTGGCGCTTTGGCTCATGGGATTTGGAGTGCTTGCCTGCAGCCCGATGAATCAACCAGGGGCCGACGCATCTCGGGGCAGCCGCTACAGACACTTGGTTTCCGTCACCAGTTTGGAGGCGTATTACCATACTGAGCCTCGAACCAAGTTGCGCTACCCACTTGTTCGCGGGGTGCTTCTCAACCGAGGTAATCAAACCCTGACGGCTGTGGAACTCAGTGTTCACTTCCTGGATGCAACCGGAAAGCCCATTCACGAGGAGAAAAACTATCCGATATATGTCAGCGAATTCTCCCAGACCGCGGGCGGGCGGGCGCTCGGCCCATTCCAGTCGTTGAGGTTCGCATTCAAAGTTCCCGCCTGCCCCGGCAACTGGCAGCCCGGCAGAATTCACGCTGAAGTTTCCAAGGTTGTGCTCGCTAACCTACCCTGAACCTCACGACAATGCTGGGCTGTGTTCACACATCGGGAAGGCTGCCCCACTCTCCGAGTTGTTCTTGCCGCTGACTGCAGCTTCAAAGGTTGAGTTCCGAATGGCTGCTTAATCGTCACTCGAGACCCGTGGTCATACCATGAAACCATCAGCGGGCCTTGCCGTCTACTCCCCACACCCAAAACTACTCCCTCTTTTGAAGGCACACCACTCGCTTCGATGTTCAGAGCTTGACCAAAGAAGTTGGACAAAAAAAACCCCTTGCCAGCGGAAGCCTTTTTGGAGGCTTCATCCCTCCAGGGGTAAGAGGGTAGAGCCAGTCCGGCAAGGGGTAAGTGGAGTTGCGCGCAACTTAAGATTTCGAGCGTTTCAATGTCCTTACAAAACCAAGACAAAACTCTAACAAAGTTCCTACAGGACTCACAATTCGATTAGGCTCGCGTCCACAGCTAGTTACGAAAAGTTGGTGAAGCCACACCCAATCCTTGACCCGCGTCAGTTGGCTTGTGCACCAGTTATTCTTCGGCGAATGCGAGGAAGTCGAAACGCGCTGATCGACAGAATCACCCGTCAGGTGGCGCGGTACGAGTCCAACCTCCGCGTTAATGTGACAAGAGCGTGACACAATCTGTGCCGCACGATCAGGGAACTTCGGTTCACAGCGTTGGGGTTCGACTCACGTTGCAACCGAGTCTTGTGAAGCAAGTGGGTCCAGAAAAGTGATCATGAGCTTTTGCTGCAGACGGATTTCTCTATGAATTCAGGTCGTTTCGTCTCTTTAGAACTTCTTAATCTCGTTTTTGCATGATTTCATACATTCTGATGAGCGGTGTGCTCTGACACCGTCGTTTGCATCAGCCAATGGGCTTCGAGAATGCGCACGCGTCAACGCTCATCTTCTCGCTGATCGCAACATGACATGACACCCTCAATTGTCGAATTGTTGGACAGGGATGTGATCTTCCTCGAAGCGGAGTCACTCTCAACAACTTTCCGACTCTGAGTTCAAGTTGCTTCTCAGTCTGATCGTCCTACTCATACCGCTCCTGCCGAGCCACCGTTGATACTTGGCCCGCAGACGTGAAGCGACTCGACAGAACCTCGACATGACATTATTAGATCAACAGGCGGGGGCCTCTGAGTCGCTCCGCGTGGCACTAATGACGATCTGCAAGGCCACCATCAGCAAGCCTCCGATCAACACCACAACCAGACCGATCCTCAAATCTCCGTACCGGTCGGACGTAAATCCCACCAGCCACGGGATCACGGCACCACCCAAGCTGGCTAGCAGGAACGTTGCCGCAGTCAATTGTGGCGTGCGTACACCGCATCGTTCTACCAGGACAGCAAACGTCGTAGGGAACACCGGGGCCAGACCCAATCCAGCCAGTGCAGTTCCCACAAAGGTGGCGAGCACACTTTGACCGAACAGAACGATTCCCAATCCTGTGACTGCCATCAGCAGGCTGTGTCGTAGCAGGGACCCCTCGTTGAGATGTCCCAGAAGGAGGGGAGAAAGACCGCGGCCGGCCAACAGACCCGCCCAAAACAACGATGGTGTCAGCGTTGAGAGGGCTCGCCCTGCCTCTCCAAGTCGGTCGGCGTACGATGCGATCCATCCACCGGTGGCGGCCTCGGTGCCAACGCAGAGGAAGACCAGCATTTCCGTCAAGAGCACAAAAGGACTCCGCCAGACAGTCTGCAGCGGCAGCCTTGGCGAAGATGAATCGGCGGTGGTCGTTGAGTGCAACACGTTCGGACAACTTGTCGCCAAGATCATCATCGCGGCCAACAAGCCCGATAGTGCCAGCATGGGCCGGGCCAGACTCACACCGCGTCCTAGTCCGGATATCAACAGCGGACCCGCAACCGCTCCAGTGCCCCACAAGAGGTTTAATATGTTGAGTGCTGCCGCTCGGCGCTGGGGATTTAGCTCGGCCACCAGGAGATTGGTGGCCGGGATGGCCAAGCCGAGGGCGAGGCCAAGGCAGAAGAACGAGACCAAGCCTCCGCCTTGTGAGATCCACACAAGAGCCCCTGTCGCAACCGACATAATGGCGAAGCCGGAGGCGATCACCGGTAGGAACCCCAAGCGCTCAACCAGAAAGCCCGAGACGGCCGAACCTGTCATTCCCCCGGCAAATTGTGCCGTGAAGAGCTGCCCGGCCTGGTCGTCGCCCAGCTGCCATTTGAGAGTCAGCATCGGCAAGATAGGCCCCAGCAGCGTGTTGACGATGCCGATTAGCAGGAACCCAGCATGGGCCACAACCCGAAGGCGTGGCCCCGCGGGTGCGGGGCGAATGGACTGAGTTCCAGGCATGGCCGCTTGGGTCGGCTACCCACAGAGCCCCTCAAGGAGCAGGCTTGACCAAGTCCTCGACGGGTGCAGGCTGAGTCGGATCCAGGGACGTTGCGGAGGTGGTGGTCTCGCGGACCACCAGTTCCGGTTCCACGGTCAGCACCTCGGCAAAAGGCGCCTCGGGACCGCGAGCGATGCGCAGCAGCAGTTGTTCGGCGGCCACTCGGCCCATCTCGTATAGCGGCTGGCGAATCGTGGTCAAAGCCGGATGGTGGAAGGCGGCCGCGTGCACGTCGTCGAATCCAATGACTGAGACTTCCTCAGGCACACGCCTCCCCGCTTCTCGCAGGGCCCGAATGGCGCCGATGGCCGAGATGTCATTGAACGCGAATAGCGCGGTAAAGAAGATCCCGGAGGCCAGCAGCTTTTGCGCCGCCACATAGCCGGTTTCAGGCGAAGGGGAATCGCCTTCCAACTGCGACACCAGGGCCGAATGGATGGGAACGCTGAAGTGGAGGGCTGCTTCGCGAACCGCTCTCCATCTCACCTCCGTGTCGGAACTGAAGTGCTGACCTTTGATGACGGCAATGCGCCGATGGCCTAATTCCACCAGATGTTCGATGGCCAGCGCCGCGGCCCGCTCGTGGTTGAGGACGATATTGGTGACGCCGGTAGTGTCTTCGTGCCCCGAGACCGACACCACCGGCAACGGGAACGGACGGCGCTGCGGGGTGTCGATGACGATCAGCCCCTCCGCACAACGCTCCAAGAACATCTGCGGATAACGTTCAATCAACTCCGGACGGTGCCGATGGCTGGCCACGAAGTAAAAATAGCCGGCCTGAAGCAAATGATCCTCCGCGCCGCTTAGCACCAACGCCGAGTAACCGTCGCTTACCTCCGGCACCAGCACTCCCAGCGTGTAGGTCCGCTGCGCGCGCAGCGAGCGCGCGATGTAGTTAGGGCGATAGTTGAACTGTCGAGCCGCTTCGAAGATACGGTCTTTTGTTTCCTGCGGAATCGCACTGGCGCCAGGCGTGCCGTTCAGAACCATGGAAACGGTAGTGGGCGACAAACTGACGTGGGCAGCCAGATCTTTCAAGCTAACGGCCTGCCCTCCTGAGGGAGAAAGGCGCTTTTTTTTCTTGCTCATAACTTGTTTGCGAAGCATTCGCGGCCAAGTGTCGCACACTCCAACCCTCCAGCACAAGCCTTGAAAATTGAACCTCTTCGAAAAAAGACTTGACACTTGATATTTCAACTAGTTAGTATCGCCAAAAAATTAGGCAAATCGATTCAGTGAAACGTTACAGTAAATCGTCACAGTCTATCGTTTCCGCTGCCAAACTGGCAAAAACTGCAAGACTCAGGTAAGGAGGATCCCATGTTTCGTCCTAAGTCAGCCATGTTGCTGCTTACGCTCTGGATGGCATGTCTTTGCAGCGCCTTGCACGCGCAGTTCAAAGCGGGCATTCAGGGCACCGTTTCCGACCCAACGGGCGCGATTGTCCCTGGCGCCAAGGTTGTGCTTACCAATACCGGGACAGCCCGCGCATTGGAGGCTACAACCAGCGAAGCAGGGTTTTATCGCATTTCTGGGTTGCCCCCAGGCACTTACAAGCTCACCGTCGAGCGTGACGGATTTAAGAAGAAGGAATTGGAAAATGTCGTCATAGGCGCTGAAACCCTCCAGGGCCTTGACGTCGTCCTGGAGCTGGGAGAGGTAACCGACACCATTACCGTCAGCGCCGACGCTACACCTGTCCTTCAAACCGAAACAGCCACCATTGACCGTGGCATCACAGACCTGGAAATCCAGCGACTTCCACAGTTCGGCCGGGATCCCTATGAGCTGATTCGCCTCACCCCCGGAGTCTTCGGGAGCGGCGCACGCGGCAGCAATGGCGCCTCGGTGGGGTTGCCCAATACAACCGGCCCCGGCGGTTCCAACAACTCCATCTTTCAAACTGAAAACCAGGTACCGATCTCGGCCAACGGCCAGCGGCTCTCGGCCAACAACTATCAGATCGATGGCGTCAGCGTGAACAGCCAGACATGGGGCGGCGCGGCGGTGGTGACGCCCAACCAAGAGTCGGTGAAAGAAGTACGGGTAGCCTCAAGCAGTTACACTGCGGAAGACGGCCGCAACTCAGGAGCTCAGGTCAAAGTCGTCACGCAGAACGGCACCAATGAGCTGCACGGAAGCGCCGTGATCAAGTACAACGATCCGGACCTGAATGCATTCAACAAATATGGTGGGCCCGACAAGGCTCCGCCGCGCCGTGTCGAACAGTTATTCCGTCAGTTCGGCGCCAGCCTCGGCGGACCGGTCATCAAGAACAAGCTGTTCTATTTCTTTTCCTACGAGGGCCTGCGCAACAATTCGACCAGCTTTTACGACGAGTTTGTCGAAACACCGCAGTTCCGCCAAATGATTCTGAGCCAACGCGCCTCAGGCTTGACCGCCAAGATCCTTCAGAATCCCGGCATCGAGCCACGCATTGTCTCGCCCATCGAGCGCGACTGCGGCATCCTCAGCGGGAGGCCGTGTCAGGTGGTGGCGGGTGGTCTGGACATTGGCTCTCCTTCGGGCAGCCTGGGCCAATATGTGCCGTTCAGCATGCAAGCGGCAGGCGGAGGATTGGATGGCATACCCGATCTTCTGTATGCGCGGCTGGCCGCTCCGTCCCGCGTGAATGGGAACCAATACAACTTCCGAGTCGATTACAACCTGAGTTCCAACGACCAGATTGCTCTCAGCACCTACATCACTCAATTCGAGGGGCTCAGCAGCGACACCGCGGGTCGAAGTCGCCCGCTTGGAGATCTGCTGTCCGACCGGACCAATCCGGCCCTCACGCTCACCTATATCCGCATCCTGTCACCCAGCATGATCAACGAGGCGCGGTTCAGCTTCGCTCGGTTCGGGTTCAACGAGATCCAGTCCAATCAAGACGTCAATTTCGGCATCCCACGCTTGGAAGTCGAGGCCCTGCCCTTCGATCGCATTCGGTTCGGTGCTCCCAGAGGCGAAGGCACACCCGGAATCTTCGCCGAGAACACGTTCAACTTCCGTGACACGTTAAGCAAGGTGGTCGGAGCCCACGCGCTGAAGTTTGGCGTGGACCTGCAGTGGGAGCAAAGCAATAACAACCTGTTGGGCGGTGCTCGCCCCCTCTATTCCTTCGTTGGCCTGTGGAATCTCGCCAACGACACACCCATTTTCGAAGCCATCAACGCGGATCCCCGCACGGGCAGGCCGGCGGACGGACAGCGCTACTTCCGGACTCGAGATAGCGCCCTGTTCGTGCAGCACGACTGGAAAGTGCGGCCCAACCTCACGCTCAACCTCGGCCTGCGTTGGGAGTACTTTACGCCCCTGCGGGAGAAGCGAGGGCAGTTGAGTAATCTCCTCTTCGGATCCAAGGGACTTGAGGACTCACGGGTGCAGGTGGTTGACGAGCTTTTTGCTCCCGATCGCAACAACTTCGCACCGCGCCTGGGATTTGCCTGGAGTCCGAACTGGTTGCAGAGCAAACTGGTTCTGCGCGGCGGCTACGGAATCGGGTTCAACCGGCTACCGCTGGCGCCTTTTCTCAATTCGCGCGGGAACCCCCCGTTCTTCGCCCGCCACAACATCTGCTGCGGCACTGCCGCTACCGACTTCGGTTCACCCTTCGCCGGCAACCGCATTCTCTATGTCCTGGGGGCCAACAACTCTCCCTCCAGTTATCCCATCAATCCGGCCTTGGCCCAGGGAATCGACCCGGTCACGGGAGGTGTCTTGGGGAGCTCCGTGGAAATCTACGGCGCACCGCCGGAAGTCCCCAATGCCTACGTGCACACCTATTCTTTGGAAGTGCAGTATGACTTGCCCGGGCGCATGGTGGGCAGCCTGGGCTACCAGGGTAGTGCCAGTCACAAACTCGTGCGGCTGGTTCAGCAGAACTTCCTCTTCAAAAGCAACCCCAGTTTTTTTGCCGTCTATTTCCCAACCCCCGACGTCAACGCCAATTTCAATGCAATGAACGCCCGTTTGTCTCGGAGATTTGCCCAGGGCTTCCAGTTTGACGGCATCTACCGGTGGAGCAAGAGCATCGACACCCTCTCCTACGAGGGTCCAGGGTTTGTTACCAACCAGAGTTACCCTCAAGACCAACGCTTCGAGCGGGGACCTTCGGACTACGACGTGGGTCACCACTTCGTGCTGTCGGGCTTGTGGGACTTGCCGATCTTGCGTGGTCGTCAGGATTGGCTGGGAAGCGTGTTCGGCGGTTGGCAGATCAACGGGATCCTGACAGCCCACACGGGCTTTCCCTGGACGCCCCTCATTGGCGAGTGCGTCAGTACGCCGGGAGGTCCTGAGCTTTGTCCTTCCCGTCCCGCAGCTTATCTGGGTGGTGCGCTTCAGGATTCCAACGATGATGCCTTCATCCGCGCTGGGGGGAATTTTCCGGGTGGGGGAGCCAAATTCTTCGACACTACGAAGCCTGGAAGTCGTCCACCAGGCATCGGACGCAACGTCTTCCGAGGTCCGAGGTACTCGAGCGTCGATTTCAGTTTTGTGAAACGTATCGAGCTGGGACGGGCCTTGAAGGAAGGCGCTGGTCTTGAGCTTCGGGCCAACTTCTTCAACGCGTTCAATCTCCGTAACCTGGGAAATTTTGGTTTCTTCACTCAAAGCACCGATGTCCGAAACCCGAACTTCGGCCGAGCCACCACGGGTCTGGCCGGTCGCGTTGTCGAACTGCAGGCACGGTTTAACTTCTAATGGAGGCTGACTGTGCCGGCTTCATGGCGCGGGGCGGGGGGGGCCGGCCCGCGCGGCGGGCTGGCCAGCCCGTCGAGTCTGATGTCGACCGGTGTCTGCCCTGCACCGGACAGCCATCACGACTGGGACTGATCCGCGTTTTCTGTGCCTCGGCGCCCGCTGACGATTAACCGGCTGGAAGGTGTCACTTTCAATCCACCCACTTCCACCTGCACTTTGTTCCTGGTCGAGAGGGGCGCTGTCTCGGTTGGCGCTTGTTGCAGTACGAGGGCGGGACGGACCTGATCGGATCGCGATGCCCGATATCCTCCCGTCGCTGCGACGAACGTGAGGCGGTAGACTGATCATCTCCGCTCAGCGTTGCCGCCGGCTGACAGACCATTCTGGCCGTGTCGTTCATTGACATGAGTTGCCCGCAATCCAAGACTTCTGCAAAGCGGTACCTTTCCGCAGTCCTTCGGGCTGGGGTTCTGGCTTTCCTTTTCTGCGCTGGTGTGTTGCCGGCCAGTGGGCCACCCAGATCCTCTGAAGCGACGACTGATGCCAAGGTCAACACCCTACTGGCGCGCATGACGCTGGAGGCGAAGCTGGGTCAACTCCAACAGCTCGATGGCCATGCCAATGGGGATTACCGCCCGGAACACGTCGATCTCGCCCGTCAGGGCCTGCTCGGCTCCACTCTTAATGTCCGGGGAGCAGGCAGGGTAAACGCCCTTCAACGCGTGGCGATGGAAGAGTCGCGTTTGGGGATTCCGCTGCTCTTCGCGTTTGACGTGATCCACGGATATCGCACCATTTTCCCCGTTCCATTGGCATTGGCAGCGGCCTGGGATCCATCGGTCGCGGAGGAGGCAGCCAGCATCGCAGCCGCAGAAGCGACCGCCGCCGGCATCAAGTGGACGTTTGCACCCATGGTAGATATCGCTCGTGACGCGCGTTGGGGCCGCATCGTGGAAGGCTCGGGCGAGGATCCATTCCTGGGCGCGATGCTGGCCCATGCCCAGGTGCGTGGCTTTCAGGGTGATGATTACAGCGCCCCGACCAAGCTCCTGGCCTGCGCCAAACATTGGGCGGGCTACGGAGCCGCCGAAGGCGGGCGCGATTACAATTCGACCGAGATCGCCGAGCACACGCTGCGTGAGGTGTACCTTCCGCCGTTCAAAGCCGCTCTCGGCGCCGGCGTTGGCACCTTTATGAGCGCCTTTAACGATCTCAACGGCGTCCCCGCCTCAGCCAATTCCTTCCTGCTGACCCGCATCTTGCGAGACGAATGGAAGTTCTCCGGCTTCGTGGTCAGCGACTACGAGGCAGTGAAGGAACTCGTGAACCACGGGTTTGCAACCGATGAAATCGAGGCCGCCGGCGCAGCCTTCAGCGCAGGCGTGGACATGGAAATGGTTACCCGCCTGTATCGGCAACACCTCCCTCGCTTGCTCAAAGAAGGCAAAATCTCCTTGGCAATGATTGATGAAGCGGTACGCCGCGTGTTGCGAGTGAAGTATCGGCTCGGGTTGTTCGAGAGGCCCTACACGGACGAATCCCGGGAAGCGGCAGTGCTTCTGAGTCGGGACCACCTGGCCGCGGCGCGCCGAGCCGCCGCGCACTCGATGGTGCTCTTGAAGAACGATGACCGAGTACTACCCTTAGCCAGAGATTTGAATTCCCTGGCAGTCATCGGGCCACTGGCCGACGATCCGCAAGCCCCCCTGGGGTCCTGGACTGGGGACGGTCGCAAGGAGGACGTGGTGACGCTGCTGGCCGGAGTAAAGGCCCAAGTCTCGCCTCAGACCCGCGTCGTCTATGCCAAGGGCTGCGACATCGGGGGAGCCTGCCCGGATGACTTCGACGAGGCGGTTCGAGTCGCTCGTGGAGCCGATGCGGTAATCCTTTCCGTAGGCGAAACAGCAGAGATGAGTGGTGAAGCAGCTTCCCGCTCTTCCGTCGATCTGCCCGGAAACCAGTTGGAGTTAGTCAAGGCTGTTCAGGCCACCGGCAAACCGGTGGTTGTCGTCCTCATGAACGGTCGGCCCCTTGCCATCCCGTGGCTTGCCGAGAATGTGTCGGCCATACTGGAAACGTGGTTTGCAGGGACGCAGGCCGGCCACGCTATTGCCGATGTGTTGTTTGGGGCCGTCAACCCTGGAGGAAAGCTGCCGGTGACCTTTCCTTACAACACCGGTCAGATCCCAATCTACTACAATCACAAGAACACCGGACGCCCGCCGGCAGCCGGCCACAAATACACTTCCAAGTATCTGGATGCGCCTTGGACGCCGCTCTATCCCTTTGGCTATGGCTTGAGCTACACTCGTTTCAGGTTAGCCGACCTCCAGCTCAGCAGTCGACATATCCCCCCCGAGGGACGGCTGACTGTTAGTGTTGCTGTCAAGAATGTCGGCCTGCGGGCCGGAGATGAGGTGGTGCAGTTGTACCTGAGGGACGTGGCGGCCAGCGTCACTCGCCCCGTCAAGGAGTTAAAGGGATTCCAGCGAATTACCTTGCAGCCCGGAGAAAAGCAGCGCGTCACCTTCGTCCTCGGCCCGGAGCACCTGGCATTCTACAATCGGGAGATGCGGTTTGTCGTGGAACCGGGTCGCTTCCTGGTGATGGTGGGCACCAGCTCGGCGGATGTTATCGAAAGCAGCTTTGAAGTCCTTGCGAAGTGATACCGGCATGGGCGGTCTTGCCTCGGCATCAAAACTCGCGGCTCTTTTTTGTCTTGGCCTGGTCGCACTGGTGGCCACGGCCTGCGCCCCATCCAATCGGCCTACGAATCGTCCTGAGGCAGTCTCGGCGCCCGTCACTTTGAAGCCTGCCGATCAGGATTTTCTGGAGGATCTCTCGCGCCGGGCCTTCCGCTACTTTTGGGAGCAAGCCGATCCGGAGACCGGGTTGGTCCGTGATCGGGCACGTACCGATGGCTCGTTGCACGAGGAGACACACCGCGACGTCGCCAGTATTGCGGCAACCGGGTTCGGTCTGACGGCCTTGTGCATTGCTGCTGAGTACGGATGGATGGCCGCCAATGAAGCCCGCCAACGTGTTTACCGCACCCTTCAATTCCTCTCCGAGCGCGCCTATCACCAACAGGGCTGGTTTTATCACTGGATGAACGCCAAGACGGGAGAACGGGTCTGGCAAAGCGAGGTGTCTTCCATCGACACGGCCCTGCTGCTAGGGGGTGTCCTCACAACACGGGGCTATTATGGCAAGGATGCCGAAATCGTCCGACTAGCCACGCAAATCTACGACCGGGTCGACTTTTCATGGATGCTGAACGGGCATCCTGCTTTGTTTTCGCATGGGTGGAAACCCGAAACAGGGTTTCTCGATCATCGCTGGGCGGATTACAGCGAGCAGACCATTCTGTATTGGCTGGCCATCGGCTCGCCGACTCATCCGCTCTCTCCCGATGTGTGGAACGCCTGGAAACGCGAGTGGGTCACCTATGCCGACTATCGGTATCTGAGCAGTGGCGCGCCCCTGTTCATTCATCAATATTCTCATGCCTGGGTCGATTACCGCGGACGGCGCGAACGCCTGCCGCCGCACACCGACTACTTCGAGAACTCCAGAGTGGCCACCAGAGCCCACCGCCAATTCTGCCTTGACCTCAGCCAGGAATTTCCCGGCTACGCGCCGAATGTTTGGGGAATCACGGCCTCGGATAGCGTCAAGGGTTACGTGGCCTGGGGCGGTCCGCCGCGTCATCCTGCCATTGATGGAACCGTGGTCCCCTGCGCAGCGGGTGGTTCGCTGATGTTCACACCGGAAATCAGCCTACCTGCCTTGCGGGCCATGCAGGGGCAGTTCGGTGACCGAATCTACGGCCGCTACGGATTCACCGACGCCTTCAATCCCAACACCGGGTGGGTGAACCCGGACGTGATCGGGATCGACGTGGGCATCACGCTGTTAAGTGCCGAGAACTTGCGCAGCGGCAATGTGTGGCGCTGGTTCATGCGCAACGCGGAGGTGGGTCGGGCCATGCATTCGGTGGGTCTGCTCCCAGAGCCGCGCCGCCAGGACAACGCCGCCTCTTCCCCACAGCACAACCTCTCGAAGGATTGACTCTTTTCATTCTCCCGCCCTCCCCCTCGGCCCCTTCAGCACTCTCCGATGAATCTGTCCACAGGATCAGCCGCGCAGGAGTTCAATCAGGAACCCAACCGGAACCGAAACAGCCAGGATGGTGAAGACGTGTTCCTTGACCCAGTTGTAGTTGGTGAAAACAATGAACGGATCGCGATGAGCAAGCCCCAGCAACAGAAAACCGACCAAGGCCACAACAATGATGGTCCGGATGAAACGCATCGCTCGTGCATCTCTCGATGACTTTAATGATCTTGATTATACCGTCAACGGAGGCAAGGCGAAGGGCTATTTCACGCGTCCCGCGACATCTTGGGTGGGCGGATCAACTCGGCTCCCGGTCCTTAGAGAGAACCCTTGCCCAGGACCTTCCAATCTGAGGACGGGCCGATATTCTTCAGCCCAGCCCATCGGGCTGGGTAACCGAACGCACCGAACCGCCCAAAGCCTGAAGGGCCGTCACCAGCATCTTTCGCAAGTCAGTAGGCAGTCTGCTGCCGGCACCAAGGCCATGGATTTGCAGGCCGACCCAGGCACACGAGCTTCCAGCCTGTGGCGAATCGCTTCGCGACGGTTGACGCCAATGACCAATTCGTAAGCGCGCAGGCCGCGTCGCACCCACCCTGCCTTCTCCCCGACACTTGGCTCGAGGATGAAACTCGATTTTCCCATGCCCTTTCCCCGCTAACTTAGGGCGTAAATGGAACTCCAGTTTCCCATGCCTTCTCCCCGCCCGGCGGGGAGAAGGGGGACCGGCCGTAAGGCCGGTGGATGAGGGGCTGATCTGACGGAACCACCCCTCACCCGGTCCGCGATGCGGCCCGCCCTCTCCCCGCTGGCGCGGGGCGAGGGCAGAACTCGCGTAAGGGCTTCTGAAACATCGCCGGTCTCATCAATCGTCGCGATGCGACTGGGCGATTACCGAACCCTCTGTCCCGGCCTTGAAAGGCCGGGCTAAGGTCAGGGGTCGCTACGCGACTCAACTCCGTGCCGCGTGAGCGGCACGGAGCGGTAAACAGCCCATGTAATTGGGACTACGGTCTTCGTCCCAACCCGACCCAAACCGTGAATGGCACCACCAGCACAGCGTCTTAAATCGCCAGGAAGGCCAAGGGAAACTTTGCTGTTGCGTGGCGGAGACGTTTCTGGCTCCTCTGAATCCAGCGACGGATCAGGATTTGCAGACGCTCTGAAAAAGGAGCGCTGCAGACACCACTCAACACAAGGGCTTTCACGTGCAAACAATTCTTTGCACGCAACTAACAAAAGCTCGCATGAACTATTCAGGTCGAAGCCCCAGCCTTCTCCGCACTCGGTGGAGCCAGGATAGAACCGAGTGTTCCATGCCTTGTCTCGGCCACCGTGGAGCCAGGATAGAACCGAGTGCTCCATGCCTTGTCTCGGCTATCGTACGGCCAGAATAGAATCGAGTTTTCCATGCCTTCTCCCCGCCCGGCGGGGAGAAGGGGGACCGGCCATGAGGCCGGTGGATGAGGGGCTGATTTGACGGAGCCACCCTTCGCCCGGCCCGCAAGGCGGCCCTCCCTCTCCCCGTTGGCGCGGGGCGAGGACCAATCTCTAGTGCGGGCGGCCTTCGTCCTCTGGGCTGGGAAGCTCGGAGCCGACACCAAAGTCAATTGAAAGGATCCGAGCGGTGGAGTTGTCGCGGTGGTAGGTGGCGAACTTGTCGCGGTCGTTGGCCGTGGCCGGGCTGAGCTCTTCACCGAAGGGATAGACCCGTGCGCTCTGCAGAATGATGTCCGAACTGGCAGTGGCGAA
>JBFMEW010000021.1:0-128905 GCA_040753175.1 Acidobacteriota bacterium
TCTCCTTTCCATGCGCCTCATCCACCCTCCTGGTCTCAGACTGGAAGGACAGATTAGCGGCTGTCGAGTTACAAAGGTGGGGCCAATTCAGATGATCAAAAGGGGCCAATTCAGAGTATCGAAATCAACCGACATCGACAAACGCATAGAGGCCATCACGAACGGACCTAGAGAGATATAAACATGCCACCTCGGCCCCTACCTCGGGATACACGTGGCAATCCAAAGGTCGCTTTTCAGCCAGAATCCCCGCGCTTTCGTAGCAATCCAGTAGATCTCCCAATTCCCTGGGACCCATACTTTCATCAAAGATGTCCGCCATCAACCATGCGACCTTGAGGATTCCTTCGAAAGAACCAAGGACCGATTTGTCATCCATATGCTCCACCGGAGCGCCAAGATTAACTATCCAGCGAAGTGAACCATTTATGCCTCTCCTTCGAAAGTCATTAACAACAAATCGCCGAGACGCGGAAATCACCTTTCCAAGGTGAAGAGCAGTGATGGCCTTGACCGCCTCTGATTCGCCCACCTCCGCAAGGACAGGCCTCCAGTGAGAGAGCGGACAGCGGTGGAGATCGCAGTCGGATTTGTCGGCACTGACGCATGCCAAACACATCTTGAAGTGCGAGTATGTGCCGGCCTTTGGACGCAGAGAGAGGAATTGGTTCACGTCAAGTCCGGCAGCAAAACTGTTTCCGTCAAACGCCACCACAGAAGGTAGTAGGTAGTCGTCAATCAAATGCCTTCGCGATCCAAAACAAATTGGTTTTGAGATCTGGGCTTCCTCTTCCCGCCATACCACCTTGGTAATACTTGTCCCCATGTCGATACCAAGGATCACCGGTATCGTTCTTTCTTGGACCGGCTTCTCCCTTTCTGAAAGCGCTTTTGAGATCTTTTGAAGGTATTCTTGTCGGCGGTCTAGGGACCGGCATCCTTTCACGGCTTCTGACCAGAGCTGCTGATCTTCGTCCCCATCGCGCTGCGTACCACTGGAGATCGTCGAGATCATGGATTTGAGCGTTGTGCTGGCCTTCGTGGTAGAGGACCCGGGCTTGTTGGCCCCCTTGGTAGGACTTGGTGTTTTCAAGGCCTGCTTGGGGTGGGAACCTGAAGTGTCGGAAAGCGAAGGCTTGGATCGCTCCAATGCTTCTCGCAATTGGGCGCCGAACACGGTTTCGGGTTGCTTCGATTCTGTCCTCGGATGGAATTGTGTCTTGGATCTTTCCTTGTGTTTTTTCGACATGTGGCGGCCTCGTCATTGACCATGAGTAATCCTGCACACGCCTCCAGCCAACTCGACAATCTCTAGATGTCCTTCGCGCATCCTATCCACTTCTTGTATCTGGTCCTCGACGTTCATGCGCAGCTTATCCAGCTGACTGAGCTGCCCCTTGACGAGGCCTCGCAACTGAGCGCGCTCCCTTTCCGTGGTGGCATCGGCGATGCGCCGTTCGAGCTTAGCCACAAAATCGTTGGTCATCTGTTGCCGACGAGCTAAGTGGTTGGTCAGGTGCGCCCGTCGCCGCTCGGCAGACGCCGTCATCTTCCGGTTGAAAATCTCGAAGGCCGCTCCTCGTCTTTCTTCAAGCGCTTGTCCGCAGCGTTCCCAAGCAGATTCCAGCTTCATGGAATCGACAAGATCCTTGGCGTAGGGCCAGTTCTTTCCGCGCTCCAATATGGTTTGAATCGCTAACTCCGCTGTCTCTCCGTCGACGATGTGGAGGTCAGAAACCGACGCCATACCATAGGCGATCTGCAGCTCCTTCTGCATCGACTCAAACCGCCACAGCTCAATGCAAAACACATAGTCCCCGGCGGGCATTCGGTCTGTCTCTACTTCCACCGCGGCCGTCGGAAAGAAAGGGTTCTCCTCCTCCGCGTATTGCCTCGTAATCCACCGCACCAGCCCATGAAAGTGCGAAATGAACTCAAGGTCACGGTTCTCTTGTGCGGCTTCACTGGTGTAGGCGAGAACCACTGAATCACGCCCCTCCTGCGCCAAACGTGTTCTGGGTATCAGTGGATCGCGGCAGAACCAGGAAAGTTTGAGCCGAGCATCGTTGGAGAGGTCCACTGTAACTTTCCCTTTGTCCGGAGTGTCCCATGCGATTCGCGTTCCGACGAAGTGGGTCTGGAAGAAATCGCTGATGTAACTCTGCAGCTCTGCAGGAGTGATCCAACGCCCCGTCTTCCTGGCATCACGGATCTGTTCCAGAATGAAGTCCGCACTACCGAAGAAGACAGCGCTCCGGTCTTCGAGATCGGTCTCCAGTCTCCTCTTTTCCTCAATCGCGAGTCTCGTTTGCTCGATTCTCGATTCCTCCTCCTGTGGGGTCATCGTTCGAGACAGCAAGTCAGTTGTCAACTTCTGAATCATGTCTCCCAGAATCGGCTCCAGATCTCCGATGCTGCGCTCAAAAATTCCGATCCGCTGGTAGAGACGATTCAATATTTTTTCCTCGATGGTGTCTCTTGCAGCGAGGTTGACAATCGAGATCCTCTCTGACTTTTGCCCCAAACGATCGAGACGGCCAATCCGCTGTTCCACCTTCATGGGGTTCCAGGGCAAGTCATAGTTGATCAGGACCCGGCAAAACTGAAGATCCAATCCCTCGGCTCCAACCTCAGAAGAAAGCAGAAGGCGGAACTCTGGGCTGTGTCGAAATGACTCAATCGTCCGCTGCCTTTGCTCCATATCAACATCCCCATGAATAACCTGTGTGCGAAAGCCATCTCGAGCCAGTCGGCGATGAAGGTAAGCCAAAGTCCGCTTGAAGTATGAGAACAGCAAAATCTTCACGTCTGGCTCCTGGCGAAACAGAGCCTTCAGCTCGCCAACCAGCGCGTCGTACTTGCTGTCTGGGTAGACTGAACCCCAGCCACGAATGAGATCAATCACCTCCGGGGGCAGCCCTGAGTGTCTGGCCCCGCCGCGATCCGCTGATCCGTTGGAGATACCCAGGTCCTCCTCCAGAATCTCCTCATCCAATGAGAGGTCATCCACCCTTCCAATCAATTCCTGGTAGTACTCAACCATCGCCGGGATACAGCTGGCCATCTGGCGCTGCGGCATCATCAACATAAACGCTTCAAACCCCTGGTCTCCGGCGAGCCTCGCCCGATTTCGTACTGCCGCAGTAACGCCGTTGTAAAAGGCCATTTCTTGCGGGCCATACTCGAGGTTCAGAACCTTGGCATTCCGAATAACCCGCCACTCCTGCACCTCTCGTTTTCGAGTGCGGGTTACCGTTGCACTCAGCAGATTCAGGTTTTCCAGCAGACGGCCGGCCTCAACTGTTTCTGCCGGATTACGGCCGTTCAGCTGAAAAACCTTGGATGTCACCAGCGGAGTGAGGGGGTTTTGAGCAAACCAAGGAGACTGAGACAGTCTCGAAACGGCCGTTCGAGCCGTGTCAAGGTCCACCGGAGTTCTTCGAAGAGCATTTTGGGCAATGACCACAGCTTCATTGGCCCTGATCCGGTCATCAAACAGGACAGGGCTGGAGAACTCATCAGGATCCAGAACATTCAGGAGACGGAAAAGATCTTCGCTCTTCAAGTGAATAGGAGTAGCGGTCAGCAGGATCAGATTCCCGGCAATTCCCGAAACGGCTTTTGCCATTCTATGGGTTTGGGTGTCCACATTTCGGAGGTAGTGTGCCTCATCGATGACGACCAAATCGAATGAAAGCCCGGTTCCCGCGAATTCCTCAATGGCTTCCTGTATTCTTGTGTGTCGCAGTCCTTGAAGACTGCAAACAGCAGCACATTGGAAGCTTTCTCCTTCAGTCCTGAAGTCCGCCAAGAGGGAAAGGAACCTGTTAGCGTCATAAATCTCAGCCTGAACGCTGAATCTGGATCGCAATTCCTCTTTCCATTTCGGGCTCAACATCGAGGGACAAATCACCAACATCTTGCTGCCGCCGCTGCGGGCCTTGATTTCTTGCCAGATCAGCCCAGCCTCAATGGTCTTCCCAAGACCAACCTCATCCGCGATCAAAATCCGACCGTTGGCCGATTCGATGAACTTGTAGACCGATTTGAATTGGTACGCGTAGAAGCTGGTCCGGCTCGTCTGCATCGCGTAGAACACGTTGGAGAGCCGAGAAGAGATCTTGTGATAAGTCAAGATTCGGGCCAGATCACCCTTCTTCCCAAGCTTCAAGGAGAGCACTAAATCGGAAACGCTGTCTTCCCCCACCTTCACCGGCGCCAGGTCTTCCATGTCTATGTAGGAACGATCATTACGACCAAACTCCACCTGAATGTAGATTCTGGTCCCCTGGCGTTTTACTTGACCTGTGGTGATTCCTCTTCGACCGGGATTGGACAACAATTCGATAAGCTGATTGGGAGTAAAAGGATTGAAGTCACTCATGACCCCGCCTATTCGCAACCCCGCATCTGTGTGGCATCAACCATTGGTCAAACCCGTCTTCTCCAAACAAGGGCATTGCGGTCCGCTCTGAGATCGACCTCAAACACACTCCGGGAGTTGATGAGAGTCTGACCCTTTCACCTGCCAGATGGAGCGCAGAGATGGCGCGCGCCTAGCAGCCTGGACACTGACACCATCTCTTCATTTTCTTGAAAACCGCCGCACCAACCGTGAGAAATGCAATGCATTGGGCGACGACTTGACTGACCGACTGCCTGCGACAGTGTCAAATCATACCGCAAAACGAGACATACGAGACATATTCTGTTGAGCCAAATTGATGCCCAAGGCAGCGCTTCCTACGCCTCGCTCGTCGAAAGTCCTCTCTTCTGGCAAGCCAGCTGTGTGGGCCAGCGAATCACCGAACAGGCAAAGAAGTGAGGGTCAGACCCTCGGAACGCCGGTGTCTCTGGCTCAAGATCCTCAGTCACGAGAGAAACTACGACCCGACGCGGGCAGCTCTGATGGCTGTGGCCTTCCGAAGCATCACGATGTCTTCATCGAGGCCATGTCGCGTGCATTCGAGTCCGGAGGAGAGTGACATTACATCATTGACGGATACTGGCCGGAACCGGAACGGGAATAACGTTGGGCTTTCAAGAAGATCACGAATTCCAGCGCCTCCTTTGGATTGGCCATGTAAAGATGCCTCCATTAGCCAACAGGTGAGCGCGGGGTTATCGATCGTGAGGCGCAACCCGGGCTTGTATAGACCCATCTCACCGCTCTCCTCGAGGACTCCCCAATCCAGATAGGAACGGAGGACGCGACGTGCAGCGCGAGCGACCGTTTCTCGTTCGCCATACTGTTCTCTGACACGTCGCTGAACGTGAGCGGCGGCTGCGGTGCCTTGGAGTCTCAAGAGTCGTCCTACTTGGGTGGCTAACCCAGACCAAAAGGGGTAAACAGCCATGATCATCCCCCAATGGACAGCCATGTGATCGCTCAGAGGCAGATGCTTCAGCAGTTCGAGTCCCTCCCTCTGCAGGGATCTGAGCTCCGGCGGAGTCGTGACCCAAACCTTCATCAGGATTGTAATGATCTTCTCGCGATTTCCACGTTGTGCTTTACCTCCAACCGAGACTTTGTCCTTGAGAGTCTCGATCAGAGCGCTGTTCACGCCCGACTTGTCACTTCCGGCCAGCACGAGGTTAGCTGTTTGATCGAGCCACTCCAAACGAACTCTCTGACTGAAGCCAATCTGACTGGCTCGGCGGCTCATTCGTTACCCCTTTTAACCTGGACGAGAGGCACAATCAGTTCCTCCACCGAAATCCCGCCGTGAGCGACGATCCGCCAATTCTCTTGGACAAAGGCCTCCCGGGCCGGAGCCACAAGTGCAAGGTACTCCTCGGGAAGACCAATTGAATCCCACTCGAGCGCGGTTGGAAAACGTTCCTTCACATTACTCCGCAAAACGGTGTCTGGATAGATGCGCACGCGTTCTCCGCGCAGGTCGGCAACAGCCCCTTCCTCAGGACGGCCGCAACCTGTTGCCTCGATGTTGCCATGATCGGAGGTCAGGTAGACTCGGAATCCACGATCAAGAAGCAGATCCAGAAGGGCGCTGAGATACGGCTGCTTAGCCCACTGGCCAGCCTGGTTGTGCATTCCAGCCGTGCCCATTTGCATTCCGTGCAGAATCTTGTCTACCTTGTCAACCACAAGCCCAGCGATTCTTGCCTGTGGATGAGCGAGGGCTTCCGACACAGATTCGAGGCTCCCGTCACCCAACCGTTTAAGGTAGACCACCTGATTGGTTGTGTAACCATGATCCGCCCAGAACTGTGACCAGAGACTTGGTTCTTTGTCCGTGGTGTGGATGGTGTCCGGGAAAAAGATAGGCGCCTTGCCCGCAAAGGCGGCCTGACGCGAGACGGAGGTAAGCGTTGGAATCCAGGCAAAGACCGCTTCCTCACGGAATCGGAAGCTGGGTTTCTTTGACGCGAGCGCACCACGAATCACCAACCACTGATCCATGGCCAGACCATCCACCACGATCAAAGCGATCTTTGCTTGACGGTCGTCGTCGGCCTGACGGGCCAGAAAGCGCGGGATGTGATGCAGCATCACCGGCGGTACGGGCGGCAGGTTGGCCAAACCCGCGTATCGCTTCACCAGCCAGCCGGTAAACTCGGTATCTACTCGTGCCTGCAGGTCCTTAGCGCTCTCAATGAGCTCTCCTGCCAACGCATCAGCATGCTCATTCAACAGGACCATCAGCTCCGCCCAACCGCGGGCAAAACGAAACCACTCCGTGTGCTTTGCATCGTCAGCCGGAACAGAGGCCTGCAGGCTCCCTATGAGCTTGCCCAACCGACGAGACCTGTCCTCGAGGGGTGCAGTTCGGATGCCAATGCCGACCCAGGTCTTGGAGAAGAGGTTCGCGTGATCGTGAGGAACTGAATGCAACAATCCCTCGGCAAAGAGATTGTCGATATAGACGCGAATGTCGTGGTGATCAAAGGGCAGATCAATTGGCCCCGCAATGGTCAGGCCATACGACTTCCCCTCTTCACGGACGCCGGATGTTTCCTTGAGTGCCTCGCGGTCGAGAAAGATCGGCCATCGTTCTTGAAGGAAGGTGAAGAAAGCCTCTCGGTCCGCCACTAATCTCTCCAGCGGCCATTGGTCGAAATGACCGCTCTGCCGTAGAAGTTCGATGAATCGTTCATCGAGCGCCTTCGGGATTCGTTGGTCCCGGTAATGGCGGCGGAGCAGTACTCGCAAGAGATCCGATGGCTGTTTGATCAGCTCGGGTGCGATTTCAAAAACGTGGCGGAGGACGAACTCCTTGGTGGCGTTGTCGCCCAGCTGACCTGGAACATACTTCCTGTGGGCTTCATACAAGGCATCGAGGTCTCCGCGATCCAACGCGGTCACGACCGGATAGCTGAGGCTTGGAAAGAGGTCGCCCAGGTTGAACGAAAGCCTTCGGCCGGCCTGAAGCAGATCGAAGGGCAATCCTCCAAGGTCGCTGGCTTGGGAACGCAAAACAACCACGAGGTCGGTATGCTCGCCGCGGTCCCAGCGGGATCTGAACTTCGATTCGTAGGCATAGCGGAAGACGATCGGGTCTTCGAACGGAATCAGCTCGAAGCCGCGTTTGCGAACACCTTCCAGAATTCCTTCTTCAAGCAGAAGCCCATCCGGATCGGCCACCAGCGTGAGGCGGGTCACCTTCGGAGTGAACTCTCTCAGGATTTGGTCACGCCAGCTACTCATGGCTGCCGCCTTCCACCCGAATGACAAGCAGCGGTACCATCTCGGGATAGGCCAGGGCCTTCTGGTCAAGCTGCTCCTGGAAGCGCCGCTCCTCTTGGGCCAGAAGGTTCAGGCGATAGTTGCGGACCTGGGGCAAACCAATCCGCTCTGTGGATCTGCGACGGGCAGCAAAGGCATAGTCAGCCTTTTCACGTTCGCGAGCGATAGCGGCCCGATGTTCCTGCACGAGTCCATCGTAGATGGGCCTTCCATGTTCCTCCGCGGCGCTCTGCAGCCTCTCCAACGCAGCCTGGGAGACGGAAGTCTCTAGGGCAGACCGGGTCTCCGCCCTTGTCGTAAGGAGCTGATCCCAAACGTGCCTGGCCGTCGGCAGGTAGATCATGCCATTGTCCGCCATGAAAAGAGGCATGATGCGACTTCGTCGAGTCTCAGCCTCAGGATCCACGACTGCTCCATCCCCACTCCGCTTAGCGTGCAGGGGTCGAGTCGTAAGCGATATCTGCCAGAGAGACCAGATGCCTCTAACTTCTCCGGATATGTCGGGGATCGATACCACCGGGACGGGCTGGCCCGGCGCGAAGCGGGGAAGACGCTTGGCCAGACCGCGTACTTTCGGCTCTTCAAGGGTAAGGTGCCGGGCGGCTGGAAGCCGCTCGGCCTCCTTGCCGCTGAAGACCACGTTTTCGAAAGTTTCGCCGTCGGGCCAAGTGAGAGTCCAGCTCTCTCCTTTTTTCTCGGCCTGGCCGCCATGGGCGTTGAGATAGCCCACGGTCATGCGCTCGACCCAATACGGCAAAGGGTGAGTCAGCAGCCGCTGGGCTTCGCCGGGTTCCAGGTCCTCGGTCGCACCGAGAACGGATGCCGTCGCTCGCGCTTCGCGGGCCTGCTCCTGTAAGCGGGCGACGACGCTCTGCACGGAGTCCTCCACCTTCTCGGGATTGCGGATCGCCTCGACATACATCTCGTCGAACAGGCGACCCGCTTGGGCGGAATCGAGGACGTCACCGGTCTTGTCAATGCCGAACTCCTCGAAGATGACCGCGAGTTTGTGCTCTAGCACCTCCCGGACCCGGTGCTCAACCGAGTCTTCGAAAACAAAATTGATCGCGTGAACCATATGGGACTGCCCGATGCGATCAACCCGGCCGATCCGCTGCTCCAGGCGCATCGGGTTCCAGGGGATGTCGTAGTTGATCACCACATGACAGAACTGTAGGTTCAAGCCCTCGCCGCCGGCGTCGGTGGAAATGAGGATGCGCGCGTCGTTGGCGAAGGCTTCCTGGACACGCTTGCGTTCTTCCATGTCCATGGAACCGTTCAGGCAGACCACGGGGAACCCGCGCTCCGTCAGAAACCGACGCAGCATCTCCTGGCTGGGAACGAATTCGGTGAACACCAGCGCCTTGAGTTCTGGGTCCCCCTCTTCGGACTGGAGGCGGTAGAGCCAATCGAGCAGCGCCTCGGCCTTGGCATCCGGTCCCACCTGCTCGCAATGGGTCGCGGCTTCCAACAACAGCTTGACCTCGGCTCGCTCGTTCTTGAGCGCTTTGAGGCGGCTACCAAGCAGCACGTCGACCTGCTCTTGCCCATCCAGGTCAGCCCATTCCTCCTCGGAGGCGAGCGGAAAAAGAGTCAGTTGCTCCTGGGGCGAGGCCAGCACTTCCAGCCGTTTTTGAAGGGTGGTGCGGATGGCGCTCGTGCTGGAAACCACCAGCCGCTGCATCAGAATCATCAGAAAGCCGATAGTGCTGCGCTTCTCCCGCATGGCTTGGTTGTAGCCTTCCCGCACGTATTCGGTCACCGCCTCATAGAGGAGTCGCTGGTTGCGATGACGCTCCTCCCAGGCGACGGGGGCAAGTTGTGTGCGCCTGGGCTTGAACAGAGGCTTTCCCTCGGCATCGATGGCGCGGCGTTTCTCGGTGCGGATCACATGCGGCTGGACCCGCTCGCGGGTGACGCTGCTGATATCCGGAAACTCCTGGGCGTCGATCAAGGACACCAGCCGGTGGAAGGCATCGGTCTTACCCTGATGCGGAGTAGCCGAAAGCAGCAGAAAGTAGGGAGCAGCCTCGGCGAGACCTTGCCCCAGCTTGAACCGGGCCACCTGGTCGGTGCTGCCGCCGAGCCGGTGCGCCTCGTCCACAATGACCAGGTCCCAGCCGGCGGAGATCAGGTCCTCGAACCGTTCGCGATTGTGCTCGCTCACCTGAGCCGCGCTCCATCCGCGGCGCTTGTCCAGAGGCTTGACCGAATCCATCGGCACGACTACCTGGGAGAACATCTGCCAGGCGTTGGCGGGCAGAACCTCCGGGTCGTGATTGCCCTTCTCGCCGTTTCCCGGGCCCGTCACCGGGACGATCCGTTTCAATGTCTTGATGTCCTCCGGCAGCAAGAGCTGGAAGGTTTCGCCAAAGTGAAAGAGCATCTCGCTCACCCACTGACTCACCAGCCCCTTCGGGGCGATGACCAGCGTCCGCTTGACCAGGCCGCGAAGTTTTAGCTCCCGCATGATGAGCCCGGCCTCGATGGTCTTGCCCAGGCCGACCTCGTCCGCCAGTAGATAGCGCACCCGGTCGTTGGCGATGGCGCGGGATAGAGCACGGATCTGGTGCGGTAACGGGATGACGGAGGACTCGATGGGTGCGAGCAGGACGTCCTGGGTCAGGGCGTCGGCTACCCGCGCTGCAGCAGCGATGTAGGCGATATCGTCCGGCGAGCCGGTGCCTGCGCTCTCCAGGGACTTAAGTCTGGAAGCCGGGATGCGGACCACGGAGTCGCGGCCGGGCAGCCAGACGCGGCAGGTCGTCTCCCCCCAGAGCGTCTGGGCTTCGATGACCTGACAAAGCTGCCCGTGGTCCGAGCTGTAGTACCATGCGCCGCCAATCAAATGCCGTATCTCCTTTTCCACTGTCCAACCGGCTTCGACTGAATCTCCCTCAGAAAACCATTCATTTGATCCATGCCGCGTCCTTGCCGATCAACCAAGTCTTTCCTTCGTATGCGGTCATGGATCAGTGCGTAGCACTCTGCGTAAAATCTCTTTGCATCTGGGGAGTAAGCATTGCGATAGCCATTGTCGATTTCCAGGAACTTCTTCGCGCAAAACACGACAAGGTCCGAGAGTTGGACCATCGGGTTCTTCTGAGAGTCGACAGGGTAGCTGAACTCTACAATCCACTTGACGCGGTGGGCTGCGGGTCCTTCAAACCGCCTCACTTGAGTGATGCGCTCAATGTCGGTATGAAACTGCTCTTTCGCATCAATGATGAGCATGCCACGAGCTGATCGGCCAAGCTGGTTCTTCACGAACCAGTTGATGTACGTGATGAGGTAGTCGTATGCCAGATGATAGGGTGTCCTGGTGTCGTAAGGCATTGCCACGCAACAGGTGCAGGAACTCAACTTCGCTTTGTCGATTGCGCACAGGTGGACATCATGGCTGCGGTCAGCCAATAGGCCGAGGATGCCCTTTGCGAGATCGTTCCGGCGATCTCTGGCATGACCAGAGAAGGGGCCATCCCCATTCGGGGACAGCAATTGGTCCGTATGCAATTCGAAGTTCTGAGGAATTACGTTTCCGAAATACTCTCCGATAATTGCTGCCATTGCCTCTTGCGTCGCGTTCCACCCCTCATCGCGCACGCTTATACCGCCAAGAACAAAAATCGGTTGCTCCTGGTTTGCGAGATCACATCCGGTACAGCCAGCCTCGTCCAGGTAGTAGAAGTGCATGGGTCATTCCTCCCCCGAGCGGGTGAGCGCCTGGTCGTACCACATCAGGAGCTTGGGGTCTTCCTGGAGGACATTCTCAGGAACCTTGCGGGCCACGGTGATGATTGTGGCGTAGTCGCGCTCCTGCCAGGCCTTTTTGAAGCCGGCGCGGACGGCCTCGAGGCGGAACACCTTCAAGCGCTTCTGGCTGGACGTCCGGTAGTCTTCGAACTCCTTGAGCAGAGATCTCTCGCGCAGTTTCTCCAGGTCGCCCGCTTTGTTCGGGTCGGGCACGTACCAGCGGTCCTTGCCCTTGGCGCGAAGGCTTTCGTCGTCTTTGGGCAGGTTGCGAAGCTCTTTGAAATTAGTGGAAAGGTAGCTGTGAATCTGGTTCGGCACTTCGCCCTTGCCGTCGTAGCGCAGGAAGCTCTGCTCCAGTAGTTCCGACAGCTCCAGCGGCTTCTCGTGTTTCTGCCAGCCGCCGATTTCCTTGAGGAACTGCGGGTGGACTTCTTGGAAGGTCTGCGGCTTCCTGACGAGTTGCTGTTTGAGCCACTGAATGGCCGAGGCTTCATCAGTGACGAAGAGCTGGAGCTGCAAAACCTCTCGGACGGTCATACGCTTCTTGTCGTATTCGGCCACCTGTTCGGGCAGGAAGTACATACCGTCCCGCTCGGAGAACCGCTGGACCAGCCCGGCGTAAAACTCCGTAGCGGACAAGGGCACGGTTACACCACGCTGGACGTGGAAGGCCACCATGCGGTCGAAGAGCAGATAATTCTGACGCTCGGCAATAACCTCAGCCTGGCCATCCTTGGAAACAAATACCGGGAGTTGCTTCAAGTGAGTACGAACGAAGTCCCAGACACCTTCTTCGGTTCCAGCTTTGAGTCTAAAGCGTTCCTCAAGGCCGCCGTTGGGTTTGTAGGCGGAGATGACCAAGTCCTGCTTGACGGCGGTGCTGGTCACCTGACGGTAGGAGCCTTGTTGCTTATCAAGTGTGCGCACATCCGCCACGACAAAGCCCGCCGCCTGCATCCCTTCCTGTATGGCGTTCCAGACGGCGTTGCGCGAGTTGTGAAAGACCACGGTCATCCATCGGCCGGGCTTGAGGACGCGGCAGTATTCCTCGAAACAGCGTTGCATCAGGTGTTGGTATTCGGGCAGGCCCTTCTTCTTGAATTTATCCACGATGGCTTCAGGCGCGGCGTTGGTAATCACGCGGTGCCATGATTCCACCAGGAAGTTCAGGTCGGCGTAGTAGATGTTCTCGCCGAACGGCGGGTCGGTGAAGATGTAGTCAATGGAATTGTCAGGAAGAGAAAGACGAGCAGTTGTTCCGGTCGTGAGTGCTGCGTGGCCTTTGACCGCGACACCGCTGTGAAATGCTTTTGTGAGCCGGGAAAGCTTTCCTTCAATATTGTATCTTGGGGCTGGCTCCGCAGTCTGTGAAGGCACGTAGTAGACGCCATTTAAATATTGGTTAACGTGAGAGAACGCCCGAAGCCGATAGCGATTCAGGACCGAAAATCCCCAGATGGATTGCTCGACAAAGAACGACAGCATGTGTCGGATGCGGGCGTCGGGATGGGCGTTGGCCTTGCGCCAGAGCGAATCCAGTGCGTGCGCGGCGCGCGGCAGGAAAAAGTGATGGATGTGGGTGAAGCCCTTCGGCTCGATTCGGGAACCGTGATACATCTCCTCGATAGGAAAACGGTTCGTGGGCATTTCCGCAGGCAACGGCAATGCCTCGATGCGCTTCAGAACCTCCAGGTCAAAAGCATCCGGCTGTTTCTCGTGGCGCTTCCCTCCAGCGGTGTATGAAATCAACGATGGCTGGTACTTGACCCGCTTCCATGGCTTGCCACTCGCGGGATCGGGTCGCGTCTCGAAAACCCTTTGCAGGTTGTCCTTGGTCAGATTCGATCCGCAATGCGGACACGGAAAGGTGTCCTTGACGCGCTTGGTTTCCTGGTCGAGGGCTTCGTCGAGAAAGACCACTTCGCCCGCGCAGTCGGCACAGGTGAAGACCTCGCTCCAGACGGTGTACCCGATACGGCCTTTTGATTTGCCGTCGGAATAGCGTGTTTCGTACATCCACCCGATTTCCTGTTCGACATCAACGAGAATTTGTTTTCCGGCGCGGGTGAACTCCCGGACATCGAACGGGAGGTTATAATTGGCGGCGATGAAGGTCGCCGCGGGCGACAGGTCGCTGAGCACCACCCGGCGCGCGCCCCAAACGGGTTTCGGGTGTCCCTGCTTCTCGCAGCGGCTTTCCACCTCCCCCCGATACTCCTTCGATGCCGTGCCGCACCACTGCGCGGCCACGCCCGTCATGCCCGAGCCGCAGAACCCGTCCAGCACCACATCGCCCGGTTCCGTGTAATGAAGAATGGACGGCACAATCGCCAGATGCGGCACCTTGGTGTGATAAGAATGCGCCTTGTAGATGGGGTCTGTCTTCCCCTCGCTCACGTCCACGGCAAAGGGCTTGCGGCTGTATGGCTTGCTCGGGTCGTAGGGCTTGCCGTAATGCTTGATGAAGTCGGCAATGAACGGGTTCGGGCAGGCGGTGTAGTACGGCGGATCGGATAGCGCCAGAATGTCCTCGTCCGAGCCGATGGGGAAGCCCTCGATCTTGCGGAACTCGGGGTCCTTCAGCTTCTCGCGCAGGAGGCCGAGGAAATGCTTGCGCCGCTCCTCGTCGTTCCGGAACGTCATACCCAGGCATTCGACCGGACTGCCTTCGTCTGGATTCATTCCAACATCGAAAAGATTGGCCATTTGATTTGTGGTGTCCTTGTCATCAGTGCAGAAGGCCCATCTCCGCCAAATAAGGAGTGGGGACACTGGCTTCGCCAATGATGCTGTCGTTGACGATGAAATACAGGTAGCGGCGGGCCCGCGTCATGGCCACGTAAAATAATCGGCGCTCCTGTTCCCGATCGTTGTCGCTTTTGGCCAGCTTACTGGGCCAGATGCCGTCATTGGCATCCAGCACGATGACGGCGTCGAACTCCTTGCCCTTGGCGCGCAGCGCTGTCATCAAATGCAAAGGCAACTTCCACTCGGCCTTCTGATTTCTGTCCTCCTCCTCGTCGTCGGGAGAGACTCGCGCCAAAGTGGCAATGGCCTTCTCAATGTCCGCGTAGAACCGAACGTAGTCCGTACCGTACTGCTCGGCAAACTCCGCGAGGTAAAGAAAAGGCGGGTCGGTATAAAAGATATCCTCCAGCCCTTTCCCGTAGTCCTTCTGCAGTCCGTCGAAGTGGACGCTAACGGCCTGGATCGACTCAGCAACGCTCTTGGCCGCGATGAGGTGCGAGACGGCTTCCGCGAAGGAAGCGCTCATCCGCCCCCCATCGTTTGCGCCCTTGAGGGGCCCGAGGTACCGAAAGAGAGCTGAGACGGCTTCTTTCAGATTCGACGGCTGTGCCTGGTAGAGGTGCCGGCTCAGGCCATCGCGGTCTTTCTTCGAAATGGGATAACGCTTGATTTTGTCGCAGAGCTTCAGAAGGTCCTGCACGGCATCGGACCCGAACGGGCCCACCATGGTGGAGCGGGCACGAATGGCCAGGATTTCTTTCAGCTCACTGAAAGCGTCGCTTAACAGGACGTGCAAGTCTTCGGCGGCATAGAAGGGGATATTCTGTCCCGCAAAAACGATTTGATAGGGAATGATCTGACTGCGCTTGCGGCCGATGAGGGCCACATTGTGGCAGGTGCGATCGTTCAGAAGCGAGCGGACAAGATCCACGGTGCTTCGAATGGCCTGAGAGATGGCAGGGAAACGACGAACCTCGACCCTAGCATCCGTCAAGTGAGCCGCTTTCACATCCTTGGCCACCCGGCGCTTGTTGTGAACAATCAGCTTTTGAGATAACTCAATGATGTTCCTGGGTGAGCGATAGTTGGTGGCCAGAATGCACGTTTGGTAGGTACCGCCCAAGTACTTGCGGGGTTCCAGAATGAACTCCGGAGTGGCCCCGCGCCATTCGTAGATAGCCTGATCATCGTCGCCCACAATGGTCAGTTCAGCTTTGTTGACGCCGGCAATGGCTTTCAACAAGGCCAGGTCCAGTGGATTGATGTCCTGAAATTCGTCGACCAGGATGTGATGGCAGCGGGCGGCCCCGGTTGTGAATCGTCCCTCTTCCAGCTGCTTTTCCAGCTCGATTCGAGCCCAATACTTCTGATCCTCAAGGGACAATAGGGCAGAACGAAAGAGGTGCGTGGTAGCCTGGCGCCAAAAGGGAATGAACTGTTGGAACAGTTGTTCAACCACGTTATCTCCAGGCTGCAAGAGGTCCAGATCCGTCAGGCGGCGCAAGAATGCTTCCACCTGCGTCTGCATCCCGCAATCAAAGAGGGTCTTAAGGTGAACCGCAAAGACCACGGGGGTGGTCAGCAAGTCATGGCGAAATCCCATGGACTTCATGAAGTCGATGAGAGAGAGCAAGTCTTGACCGGCTTTGTTCTTCTTTCGGCTGTCTTCCAGCAAAGCTTTGATCGAAGGAAATTCCTGCCAGACAGGCTGCAAGACATTCTGGATGCAGAAGAAGCGCTCTTTGCTGGTGACGACCAGCCTGGCACTCGTGGTCACACTCTTGACCAGCCTGAAGCCCCAGGAGTTGAGGGTTGTCACTGAGATGAATGGCGCGGTCTCTTTGAACTGGGGGTTGGTTCTGACGCGGTCCCTCAGTTCGTCTCGAGCGGCCCGAGTGAAGGTGAAGACCATAAAGCGTGGCTTGGTCTTATCCGATCGCTCCGCCAGGGTCTTGCATCGCCAAAGAAGAGCATGCGTCTTGCCAGATCCGGCTGGGGCCAGCAAGCGGACAGGACCGCTGTCGATGGAACAAAAGCGTTTCTGACTATCGTCCAATTCAACCATCTGATCCCCCATGGCGTTGAGAGCATTTATTCCAGAATGATTCGAACCTTGGCCGGTTCGCGACCTTTGGTCGTCTCAGCGAGGAACTGTTCGAAGCGCTGGCGAACGTCCTCAATGGTCGCGGGGGATCCGCCCATCAGCAGAGCGGAGCGGATGGATTCAACTCCGATCGAAATGATCGCCAGATCTGTGAGGGCTTCACGAAGCGCCTGCAGAAATTCCTGAGTTATCGGATCCGGCAGTTGCTTCGACGCGACGAAGCTTTCGACAACCTTTCGGTACTGCTTGGACAGGGCCTTGTTGATGCGAGCCTGCGTAGTTGGATCTCCGAGGTTGGCGAGCAGCGTCTGGGTCCAGTTGTCGATCAGATTGTCGAGCTCGCCGTCGAGCGCGCCGAGCACTGTCGCCACAGGAACCGCTAGCGGTTCTGCGGCCGGCTTGAAACTGCAGTGCGGACAGACCGGCGAAGCCTCCAGTTCCTGCTCGGTAAGCGCGAAGCAGCTCTTCAAGCCGGCAAGCCGGTTCTGGAAGTCGGAGAGACGTTGGCGTGGCATCAAATCAATAGTGGACAGCTTCTGTAAGTTCTTGAGCCGCTCGTCGCCCATGAGTCGAGCCTTGCGCTTGTCCTCGTTGACGCCCAGGCGGGCTTTTGCGTGCATGAAAAGGTAGGCCAGCACGTAGGCCTTCTTGAGATCGCTGAGTTTGCGTTGAGTTTGCAGGCGGAAATCGGCCGCACTCCGCTTGGTCGTGTTGCTGATCTGGGCGAGGACATCGTCCCGCACTGTCTTCATCTGGTCGATCCACTCGTGGCCGGAGGCGAGAAGCGCTTCGGCCGTGGAGAGGTAGGATGCCGTGGACCCGAGGTCGACCGCCAGATCGCCGAGCGACTTCATTTCGGCAAGCGTTTCGAGTCCACTCCGATGCGCGGTCACTTCTGAGGCATCATAGCGGAAGTTCTTGAGCTTGCCGGGTGTGGTGTAGGCTTGCAGGGATTCCAGGAAAGTCTTGATCCCATCCAGTCTGGTTTGGACCTCCTTTGTTTCATCCTCCGTCAAAAGACTGCGGCCCCAGAAAAACAGACCGGTTTGCAGGCTTTGCTGGACGAGGACCACCCGCTCGACCGTGGACGTGACAACCTTCTGCAGTTCCTGGACCGGCTCGTCGTTGCCCTGAGTGACCAGTTGGGCCATGCCCGGCGTGAGCCCGAGCAATTCGAAAAGGGCCTTGAGCGCTGGAAGGTTCCAGCCTTTGGGCCGCTCGATGTGCTTGAACTGGGCCAGCTCATCGATACCGGTGCCAGCCAGTTGGGGAAGCCCCGTTGCATCAAACTTCTTTCCTGGAATGGAGAGGACCACCTCGCCCGCATAGACTAGCGCAGCCAGCACCACCACAGCCCACTCGGGTTCCAACCGGAGCGATTGCGGCGCGAGGTACTCCACGCCCAGAACGTCCTGGATCAGCTCGGAGCGGTTAACCACCTGTCCGTGGCCCTTCTTCTTGGCGACGCCGAGAATGTACTTGGCGTATTTGGAGCGGGAGGGATCGAGCCGCTCGCCGTCAAGTAGCTCGAGTGCGTCCAGCACCGCGGCGGCCTGCTTGGTGCGGTTCTGTCCGGCGATGGCGCGCAAGGCGTCCTGCGCGGCCTGGGTTCGGTTGGCCTCAGTGATGAGCACTGAGAAGAGTGGGTACTCAGGAGCTTGGTCCTGAAACTTCGTTCCGAGACAGATTCCTGCGACAGTGTTCACCAGATCGCGGAAGTTGATGCGCTCATGGGACCCGATGCCCGAAAGCTCGCGGATGGACTTGCCCTTGGCCCATTCGGTTAACGATTTGGCGCGGCCCTGATAGGTGACCTCGAAGGCCGTGGTCATCTTCTTCTGCAGCCATTGAACGAGGTCGCGCAGGAAGTTGGAAGCCTTGGATTCGTAAGTAGCCTTGGCATGTCCAGAGGCAGTGGAAGCGAGGTCCAGTGCGGCCGCATAGTTTCGGAGTGCGGTGCGGAACTCCTCGTCGGGGTTTGTCAAGCGCAGGAGCAGCTCGTCGGGTTTCTTCTCGTCCTTGAAATGCGGCGGGTCAAAGGGCTGGACGAAATAGAGGTAGAAGTCGCGCGGGGGCACCGCCGTGGAGCGTTCGTTAGGCGCGCCGAAGAAAAGGTACCCCTGGCGCGCGGCCTTGCGCTCCAGCCATTCAAGTTCGTGCTGCCAGATCTTGTATCCCGTCACATAGGTTTGGTCCGTGCATTCCATGACCCGGCGGAGGGCTTCGTAATAATAACGGTTGAGTTGCGAGGCATCGAGGCTCTCGGCTCGTTTGTCGATCACGGCGTCGAAGTCGTCCGTCTTCTTGAGGTCCAGGTAGAACTGACGGTTGTCCGGATTGGAAGAAATGAATTGACCGCTGACCGTCTTGTGGATTTCCCGCAGGACCGTTTCCACCTGGGAGCGCAGGTCGTCAGCCGGATCGCCACCCAGTTCCTCGATCCCCGGTTGAAAGAGGCACAAGCCGTCGCGCAGCTCCTCGGCCGTCGCTCCCAGCGGGGCGTAGATGTCGCCCGTCGTGAGGCGATGAACCGACAAACCATGGATGAGTTGCAGGGCCATAGGTTTGTACGCCGGGCGCGTAAAAGCCTGCTGGACGCGGGATTCGAGCACCTGGCTACAGTCGATGACGGCCTTGATGTCCGGGACAGCGCGGAAGGATGGGTTCTCCCGCAGGGTAGTCCAGTAACCGTCGTAGGCGATGACGCCGGGCCGGTCTTGAGGGACGGTCTGGCCCAGCAGCTTCTTCATGGCCAGCGACAAGGTCTTGAGTACCTCACGCTTTTCAACAGCAGTGACCCGCTCAAAGGTGTCGATGTAGTCCGGATGCACGGGGAAGAGGCGGACGAACTCGTCCATGCGCTCGTTCATGCGGCCATAGAACTTGGAGAAGGGAGTCAGGTACTCCTGGATTTTCACCTGCTGGTCGGCGGTCTTCTTGAGCAGACGCTCGGCTACCACGAACTTGACGTCCTTGCGGGCGATGAGGATTTGCTCGAAGCGGTCCTTCACCCGGCGGATGCTGTCGGCCACAAAGGAAAAGCGGGGGCTGTCGAAAATGGCTTCCTGAACACCGGCGATGAAGCGGAAACGCAGGTCCTTGCAGACTTCGCCGATCTCACGGAGGAAATTAAGGTCCAGGATCAGCTCTTGATCCTTGCGCGTGCGCAGGTAGTCGAGCAACTCGTCCACAACCAGGAGCAGCCCGTGATCCGGATACTCCCGGTGAAAGCAGGCCATCATTTCTTCGAAGGCGCGCTTGTTGTTGGGGACCTTGTCCGCGGCCGGAAAGGAGTACAACACGCCTATCGCGGCCAGGTGCTCCTCCAGTTCGGCCACGAGGATATCGCGCAGAGACATGGTGGTGGCCCCGATCTCGGTTCTAGCAACCTTGAAGCGCCCGCTGATCTTGTCCGCGGCAATTGCCACGCCATGGTCGTTCAAATGCGTCGCGAGATCGCCATTTTCAGCCAGGGCAGAGATCACGGACATGAGGTGCGATTTTCCGGTGCCGTAGTTGCCCACGACCAGCAGCCCCTTGTTGTCCATGGGCTGGTCGAACTGAAGCTGAGGAACAACAAGGTTAACCAGCTTCTCGGCCATCTCCGAGGAGATCACGTAGGTCCGGACAAGCTGCCGGGCAGCAGCGACCTCGTCGGCGTCCCGCAGCTGGACCACGGACTCGATAGGCTCGAATTGGATCAAGTCTCCGTATTTCATCTTGTCTCGCCCTTTCAGTCCTCTCTGTATGTCTTCGTTCAATGGCCTGTCATGTGACCACCAGGAAATCGCCTAATCGGTACCTCCTGTACTCGCGATGAGTTGGGGAAGCATAGGTCATGTACTCGTCATCAATCGAGCCGTTCCATGCCACCACCAGGGTTCTGTTCCGCGACAGTCCTTTCAACAGCCGCAATGGATCCTGTTTGAGGTCAACATCGAAAAGCACTTCGATGTTGTCTAGCAGGACAACGTCAGCCGACGTTTGCCCCACGAGTTCTGCAAGGATCCGAGGCAATTGCAGCGTCCGCTGCCGCTGAGTGAGGGCGAGCATCCGTCGTGACAGTTCCAGATTGACGTTGACCAAAGGAGCTACTGTTCTCTTCTGAACATGGTGCAGTGCCGCGGTCTTCCCTCCGCCCGCCGGGGCCGCCAATACAACAAGCCGATGATAGAGTTCGGCCGCTTGAGCGATGCTGAGAATGATTTGTTCCACAAGCCGATCTGTCATTAATGGTCGATCGCCGCTCTAAATGAAGTCAGCGGAAACGCTGTCGTGGACAGCTTGTCAGGGTATCGGCAAGGCTTAAACCAGCCCCTGTCTCTTGGAGTTCGTTCAGGTTTCAGACACAAAACGGACCTGAAGTGGGATGCAAAAGATAGCACGATGATGAGCACGCCGCAACCGGTACATCGTGGTTCAGTGACTCGGTTTCATGACCAGTTACGAATGAGGATTTTCCGTCCGCAGTGAGCGCGTTAACGATCTGACTCTCATTGATTGTTGGACTTGGAGTGGTGAACCGCAGAGGAATCGATCCTCTAAGCTGCTGTTAAGGGTTCCAAAGCGGCGTGAAGGTGATCGCTTGTCTCTTTTCCTACCGAGGCCGCCGAGCCATCCCGAGTGTACGGCATCATGGGATTGGAGTGTCGATGACTCGGTATCATTTTGGGAGGAGCCTGGGGGGCGGCAAAGAGGATGGTCACACAAGATTCGCTAAGGTTTGCTTTGGCCCGGCGCACGCGGAGTGAAGAACAGAACCACCCGCTATGCGGTGGTTCCTAGATGGCCTGGCGCTCTCCGCGGGAATTAAGGGTTACTTGGAGACCAGGCGACAGCTGGTCCGCCGCCGGATAATCCGTGACGGATTGCTCGGGTTGACGAAGCCCATCCCGAATTCCGCTCTGCGGTTGCCATCCTGGCCGCTGCCGGCTCCGGGCCTCTGAGAAAATTCCGCAGCCGGAACAGACACCGCGTCATCCTTCAAAAATGCGCCGAGAGGCCTGGCGGACGGGACGCCTGCCCCCTGGCGATACGATCACGACACCCTTTATTCTCCCCGAGGGCCTGCGGCCCTCGCTGCGGGCGGGACGCTTGCGCTCCCAGGGGTGGCGATTTGGAGCGGTGGTTGAGACGAAGATGCCGTACCCGGTGCGGACCACCGTCTTTCTTTTCTTTTTTTGTGGGTTGGTGAGCCGCAGAGGAATCGAACCTCTAACCTACTGATTAAGAGTCAGTTGCTCTGCCAGTTGAGCTAGCGGCCCACAAGTCTTCAGGCGAGTCCGGCCAGATGGCGTTTCCTGACCGGCGCAGCGAGTATAGTCAAAATGAAGATTCAAAGGCAAGACACTTAGCCGCTGCCAGCTGGTGTGAACCCGTGCAACCGCGCCGATGGGGCGTGGAGGGCCGGCGACGGAGGGCGAGCGGGGGAATGGCCTTAGCATGGGCCATGACGGTGGGTAGGACGCGGGGCGGCGCAGCTACGAACTGGTCTTAGGCATCAACCGTCGCGAAGCGACTCGGGAACCGTTTTGCTTCCGCTTTCCCGGCCTTGAAAGGCCGGGCTAAGGTCAGGGGTCGCTACGCGACCTTGATCTGATTGACCCCCCGCCGCAAAAAGCGCGGCTGCCCCCCTTAAAGAAGGGGGCAATCTTAGGTTGGCGCCCCGTGCAGAGAACGCAGCAGCAACCCTCAAAGAAGGGGGCAATCTTAGGTTGGCGCCCCGCGCAGAGAACGCAGCAACAACCCTTAAAGAAGGGGGCAATCTTAGGTTGGACGCCCCGCGCAGAGAGGGCAGCAGCAACCCTTTAAAGAACGGGGGCAATGTTGGGTTGGGCGCCCCGCGCAGAGAACGCAGCAGCAACCTTGGACTGGAGCACGCCCTGCCGCTGGAAGCGCTGCTGCAGCCCTTGGGTTGGAGCACCCCCACCGCGGAAAGCGCTGCTGCTTACCTAGGAAAGGGGCCAGCCAGTAAGATGGCGGAAGCCGATCCGAAAAAGCAAGACGTGGGTCAGGTCCTGTCGTGTTAACTTAGCGGCAGCGGGTTTCGCTAACCGATCACCCCTTCAGCCCTGCCGGAGAGCCGGCCAAAACGCCTACATGGTTTTTCTACTCTGCTGGATGATTATCCTACTCTTTCCTGCCGGTGCGTTGTGGGCCTGGCGGCGGGCGGGCCGGCGCGGCCTGGCGCTGTTTAGCGCTCTTGCCATCGGCACGGTCGTCGCTCTGGCTCTGCTGGCGGCCTCGCAACGAGGCGGAAATCGGTTGGCGCAGACGTACGGCTACGGTTATACGGCCACTCGAACCCTCCTCCTGGCGGCACTGGCGTTGATCGTGCCGCTCATTGCTTCGGCAGCAAGCGTGTGGGCCACGGCGCCGCGGCTTCGCCCGGGCCTGGTTTACTTGATTGGATCTGCCACGGCGCTGGTCGGGATTTTCGTGGGCACGGTGGCAGCGATCTATTTGATCTGGTCCTAGTCATTAGCACCCCCGCCGCGGCCATTAGCCAGGGGTGGCGCCCGGCATGCCATTCCTGGATGACGAGTCTCGCATCCAATCCTCCGACCCCGCAGGGGTCGCAGACCGTTCGCCACGACGCTTCATCCATTCACGGCAGCCGGCACCCTTCGGCGTGTGCCTACCCAGCCCGATGACCTGGGCTGAGGAATGACGGCCCGTTGGGCCTCAGATTGGAAGGCGCTGGGCAACGGTTTGATGTCTTTCTACGGACAGCGGGAAGAAGGCAGGGGACACTCGAGTTTTGCCCCCGCGACAACGGGGAGAGGGTGTCCGCGTTGCGGACCGGGTGAGGGGTGGCGCTCCGTCAGATCAGCCCCTCATCCGCCGGCCTTACGGCCGGTCCTCCTTCTCCCCGCCGGGCGGGGAGAAGCCCAGAACACGCCTTCGGCGTGTGGTGCGGGCGAGACGCCCGCGCTCCCAGCCAACACGACCTCGGCCCGCCCGGCGGGCTGGACACTCTTGCTCAAAATCGTGGATCAAGAAAACGGGACGATTTACCTTTGCCCAGAACACGCCTTCGGCGTGTGGTGCGGGCGAGACGCCCGCGCTCCCAGGTGCGGTTGGCGTTGCCGTGGCCAAGCGGTGGTGGCGCTGCGCTCACCGCCGGCCAAAAGCCGGCAAGCCGTTTGACTCCCGGCTCCTCCGGTATTTCGTCGAGCCACCCACCGGATCTTGACATGGACAAGCCGAAGGCGTGGCCGGATGGAGCTCTGCCCCCTCTATTCCCGGCCTTTCAAGGCCGGGCTCGGTAATCGTCCAGTGGCATGGCGATGCGTCCTTCTCAGCTGCGGTGGTTTGTACCATAATAGGAGACCGCTGCCCGCGGAAGTGATTCGTCGGGCATCTCTTATCGGTTGTTCGCAATCCTAATTGGTTAAGGAGGTTTCATGAGACGATCACAACCGTTCTTCCCGAAGTTTCTTCCCGCCGCCCTGGCGCTCCTGCTGGCCTCGCCACTGCTCGCCAACAGCGGGGAATACAAGTTGGAGAAGATCTCGACCGCCCCGGAGGGCGTCAACGATGCTCTCAAGGCCGGATTGCAGGCGGAAGGCGCCCGCGTGCTGGACGGCGCGGGCAACGTGTGGTGCGAAGTCTGGATCCGAAAAGAGATCGCACCCGGTTCTTCAGGCTCCCTAGATGCCCTTTACTCGCAGCTGCACATCGGCAGCATGCTGGGGATCCTCCGTTTTCCTGACACGGGATCCGATTTCCGCGGGCAGGCGATCAAACCCAACACCTTCACCATGCGTTATGCCCTGCTGCCGCAAGATGGCGCCCACATGGGCATGGCACCCATCGTGGATTTTCTGGTGCTGATTCCCACAGCCGATGACACACTCGATGCCGATGCCGAGGTGCCCTACCTGGATCTGATGAAGATGAGCCGCAAGGCTTCCGGTACCAATCATCCGGCCATTCTGAATTTCGGCGTGCCTCCCGAAAAGTTTTCCGGAATGTCCCTGGCCAAGGATGATGCCGGGCATTGGGTGCTGCACGCCAAAGCCGGTCTGAAGGGCGGAGGGGAGTTGCCACTCAGCATGGTGGTCGTCGGGAAGGGCGGGGAGTAAGGACCGGATTTCTTGGTCGGTTTGGAGCCGAGGCCATTTCGGTCGTGACGTGAAGGCGGCGGCCCAGGGACGGCATGAATGGAGCCAACCTTGTCAACCGTCGCTGGCCGCGACTCAAGATCTCTTTTTCCCCTCTAGCCCGGCCTTGAAAGGCCGGGCTAATTTCAATCGTCGCTACGCGACGGACTAATGCCATCCTACGTGCACAAACCTCCCAACAGGACCTGAGCCGCGTCAAAACTCTTTAGAAGTGTCCTCCATAGAGTTTCTGCATTCCCTCCGTGGGCAAGATGCCCATGCCACGTGTGATGGACTTCCAGCCTGTGGAAGGTCGCATACCTGATCCTAGCCCGGCATTGAAAGGCCGGGAACAAGCCGGAGGCTTGTCAGCCATTAGCCAGGGGTGGCGCTCCGTGCGCCACCCCTGGATGACGAGTCCTCATCCAATCCCCGACCCCGCTGGGGTCGCAGACCGTTCGCCACGACGCTTCATCCATTCACGGCAGCCGGCACGCCTTCCGCCGCCGTCTCTCACCGGAAAAGGCCACATCGCCCATCCCCAATTTGCAGGCGGGCGAGACGCCCGCGCTCCCAGGTGCGGTTGGCGCTGCGCTTCACCACCGGCTACAAGCCGGCAAGCCTGCCGGCTTGCCGTTTAACTCCTGTCCTCCGGCATTTCGTCGAGTCACCTACCCGATCTCGACATTGCTACCCATGAGATAATGTCCTCTTCGTCTAGCCTCCCCTTGAGGCTAGGATCCAACAAGACGTTTCTATCGCGTGATTCCGAGGGCGCTGTCACGGAGTTTCAAGAATCCGCATCTTTCTCGTTGCAAATCTTGTTTGTTTCGTAGATGATTCCGGGTTGTTTTGACTCGTCGAGCGCTGTACCGCCGCAGCACCCAGCCTGTCGTGAATACCAATCTGGAGACATTCAATCGTGATCAAAAAAGGTACTAAGATCGCCGACCCCAAAGGGAAGGTGGGAATCCTCATTCCGGGCATGGGAGCCGTGGCCACCACGTTTATCGCGGGCGTGGAAGCGATCAAGAACAACGTGGCTCGTCCCTTTGGGTCTTTGACCCAGATGGGAACGATTCGTTTGGGCAAACGCACGGAAAAGCGGGTGCCCCTCATCAAAGATTTCGTGCCCCTGACCCATTTAAACGACCTGGTCTTTGGCGGATGGGACCTGCACGGCGAGAATTGCTATGAGACGGCCCTGCGCTCAGGTGTGCTTCGCTACGAGCACATGAACGTGCTCAGACCCTATCTCGAGAAGATCCGCCCCTGGAAAGCGGTCTTCAATCGGGACTACGTCAAGCGCCTGGAAGGGACCCATGTCAAGTCCGGAAAAACGAAGTACGACCTGGCCTTGCAGGTGATGGAGGACATCCGGACCTTCCAGAAGGAGAACAGCCTCGACCGCCTGGTGATGATCTGGTGCGGCAGCACCGAGATTTTCATCCGGCCCGGAGATGTTCATTCTTCTCTCAAGAAGTTCGAGAAGGGGCTGAAGAACAACCATGCCGACATCAGCCCCAGCCAGATCTACGCCTATGCCGCCATTTCGATGGGCATTCCCTACGCCAACGGCGCGCCCAACCTGTCTGCCGACTTCCCGGCCATGGTGGAACTGGCTCGCGAGAAGCGGGTGCCGATCTGCGGCAAGGACTTCAAGACCGGCCAGACGCTGATGAAGACCATCATCGCTCCGGGGCTGAAGTCGCGGATGATCGGCCTGACCGGGTGGTTCTCCACCAACATCCTGGGCAATCGGGACGGCGAAGTGCTGGATGACGCGGATTCGTTCAAGACCAAGGAGGAATCCAAGCTCTCGGTGCTGGAGCACATCCTCCAGCCCGACCTCTATCCGGAGCTGTACAAGGGATTTCATCACCAGGTCCGCATCAACTACTACCCTCCCAGCGGCGACAACAAAGAGGGCTGGGACAACATCGACATCTTTGGCTGGATGGGGTATCCCATGCAGATCAAGGTGAACTTCCTGTGCCGCGACAGCGTTTTGGCGGCGCCGCTGTGTTTGGACCTGGTGCTGTTTCTGGATCTGGCCCAGCGGGCCCGCATGCATGGAATTCAGGAGTGGCTGTCCTTCTACTTCAAGAGTCCGCAGTGCGCTCCCGAGCTCTACCCCGAGCACGATCTCTTCATCCAGCTCATGAAACTCAAGAACACCTTGCGTTACCTGAAAGGCGAGGAGCTCATCACGCATTTGGGTCTGGAATACTACGACTGAGCCGCGGCGGCCGGCCGTCCCGCCGCTCGTCCCTTCCCTGACGGCTGAAATGAGACTCGAGGCCGGCGCCCCAATCCTGGAGCGCGGCGAGGAGAAAATTTTCACGCTTCGATGAATACGGCGACCATAGCGATCAAATCCTCCCTGGGCAGGAAATACTTGATGGCGGCGAGCGGCCTGATCCTGTACGGGTTTGTGATCGTGCACATGCTGGGCAATCTGCAGGTGTTTCTGGGCCCCGAGCCGCTCAATGCTTATGCCGCCTTTCTGAAGTCGAAGCCGGGGCTGTTGTGGGGCTTTCGGTTCGTGCTCCTCTTGATGGCGGTGGTTCACATCTGGACCTCCATTCAGCTTTCGCTGGAGAACCGGGCCGCCCGGCGGGATCGATATGGGAAGTACAATCCCACGGTGGCCACCTACGCTTCCCGGTCGATGCTGCTGAGCGGCTTGATGCTGTTTGCCTTCATCGCCTATCACCTCATGCACTTCACGATCGGCGTCACCAATCCCGAGTTCCTGCAGCTCCGGGACGAGCTGGGGCGGCACGATGTGTACCGCATGACCATCGTGGGGTTCTCGCGTCCGGCGGTGTCGGCTTTCTACATCGCGGCCATGTGCCTGTTGTGCCTTCACCTCAGCCATGGCTTCGGAAGTCTCTTCCAGAGTCTGGGTCTCAAGAACCAGATGCGGGTGGCCCGCGTGTCTCAGGTTCTGGCCATCATCATTTTGCTTGGAAACATCTCCATGCCGCTCGCCGTGCTGGCCGGTTGGGTCCGATAGTCGAAGACCACTTACGGCTCGGCGACCGGCGAGACCGCGGGGCCGGCGGCGGACAGGCCCACTACTGAAACCTATGAAACTCGACGCACAAATTCCTTCCGGTCCTATCGAGAAGAAGTGGGATCGGCACCGCCTGGAAATGAAGCTGGTCAATCCCGCCAACAAGCGGAAGTTCGACGTGATTGTGGTGGGATCGGGTTTGGCCGGCGCCTCGGCGGCCGCGTCCATGGCGGAACTGGGCTACAACGTTCGCTGCTTTTGTTACCAGGATTCGCCGCGCCGGGCGCACAGCATCGCGGCCCAGGGCGGTATCAACGCCGCTAAGAACTATCCCAACGACGGTGACAGCGTCTATCGCCTCTTCTACGACACCATCAAGGGCGGAGACTTTCGGGCCCGGGAAGCCAACGTGTACCGGCTGGCCCAGGTCAGCGTCAACATCATCGACCAGTGCGCAGCCCAGGGGGTTCCCTTTGCCCGGGAGTACGGCGGATTGCTGGCCAACCGCTCCTTCGGCGGGGCCCAGGTGTCGCGCACGTTCTATGCCCGGGGACAGACAGGACAGCAGCTCCTGCTGGGGGCCTACCAGGCCTTGAGCCGGCAGATCGGCTTGGGCACGGTTCAGATGTTTCCGCGCACCGAGATGATGGAGCTGGTGGTGGTGGATGGAGTGGCCAAAGGCATCATCACCCGCGACTTGATCTCGGGAAAGATTGCCTCGCACTCGGCCGACGCCGTGGTGCTGGCCACCGGCGGCTACGGCAACGTGTTCTTTCTGTCCACCAACGCCGTCGGCTGCAACGTGACGGCGGCCTACCGGGCTTATCGAAAGGGGGCGGCCTTTGCCAATCCCTGCTACACGCAGATCCATCCCACCTGCATCCCGGTTTCCGGTGAGCACCAGTCGAAACTGACTTTAATGTCCGAATCGCTGCGGAACGACGGGCGTGTGTGGGTTCCCAAGAAGAAAGGGGATACGCGACCGCCTCAGCAGATCCCGGAATCCGAGCGCGATTACTACCTGGAGCGCAAGTATCCCAGTTTCGGAAATCTGGCGCCCCGCGACATCTCTTCGCGGGCAGCCAAAGAAGTCTGCGACGAGGGACGAGGAGTGGGACCGGGCGGCTTGGGCGTGTATCTGGATTTCGCCGACGCCATCGGGCGGCTGGGCGAGAACGTCATCCGCGAACGCTACGGCAACCTGTTTGAGATGTACGAGCGGATCACCGGCGAGAACGGTTACCAGACTCCCATGCGCATCTACCCGGCGGCTCACTACACTATGGGTGGGTTGTGGGTGGACTACAACCTGATGAGCAACATCCCAGGATTGTTCGTCCTTGGGGAGGCCAACTTTTCCGACCATGGAGCCAACCGGCTGGGCGCCAGCGCCCTGATGCAGGGCCTGGCCGATGGCTACTTCGTCCTGCCTTACACCATTGGCCACTACTTCGCTTCGACTAAACCGAACCGCATCCCCGCCGACCACGCCGAATTCCGAAAGGCGGAGGAGGACGTCCGCAACCGGATCGGCCGACTGCTTTCCATCAAAGGCAAGCGCACGGCCATGTCGCTCCATCGGGAATTGGGCAAGCTGGTTTGGGAGCGTTGCGGCATGGCTCGTAATGAGGCCGGACTGAAGGAGGCGCTTCAAAAAATTCCCGTCCTGCGCCAGCAATTCTGGGAAACGCTGAATGTGACGGGCGATGCCATGGAGTTCAACCAGGCCGTGGAGTACGCCGGCCGAGTGGCCGACTTCATGGAGTTTGCGGAATTGATGTGCCTGGATGCCCTCATGCGGCGGGAGTCCTGCGGCGGCCATTTCCGAACTGAGTTTCAGACGCCGGATGGCGAAGCGCTGCGAGACGACGAGAACTACTCGTACGTGGCCTGCTGGGAATTCCAAGGCGACGGCCAAGCTCCCCTCCTTCACAAGGAACCCCTGGTGTACGAGGAGCTCAAAATGACTCAGAGAAGTTACAAGTAGGCAAAGGGGCTGAACGAATGAACCTGACGCTTCGAGTGTGGCGGCAAAAGAATCTCCAAACTCCGGGGGCCTTTGTCGAATACCAGGCCCGCAACATCATCCCGGACATGTCGTTCCTGGAGATGCTGGACGTGGTGAACGATGAGCTGATTTCGCGGGGAGAGGAGCGGATTGCTTTCGATTCGGATTGCCGCGAAGGCATCTGCGGCACGTGCTCGCTGGTGATCAACGGTATTCCTCATGGCGGTCACAAGGGCACGGCCAGCTGCCAGCTCCACATGCGCCACTTCAAGGATGGAGACACCATTACCATCGAACCCTGGCGCGCCACGGCTTTTCCAGTGATCAAGGATCTGGTAGTGGACCGCTCCGCGTTCGATCGGATTGTGCAGGCCGGGGGCTTTGTCTCCGTGGCGACCGGTCAGGCTCCCGAGGCCAATGCCATCCCTGTTCCCAAAGACGACGCCGAGCGGGCCATGGATGCGGCTGCCTGCATCGGCTGCGGAGCCTGTGTGGCCGCCTGCAAAAACGCGTCGGCCATGCTCTTTACCTCCGCCAAGATCGTCCACCTGGCTTCCTTGCCTCAGGGACAGCCGGAACGCACCCGCCGGGTCTTGAAGATGGTTCGGGCCATGGACGAATCCGGCTTCGGCAATTGCACCAACACCGGTTCCTGCGAGGCCGTGTGCCCCAAAGAGATCAGCCTGGATTTCATCACCCAGATGAACCGCGAGTACCTGCGGGCCACCTTTCTGCGCCTGTTCAGCGGAAAACAAGCAGCCGCCTCCGGCGGCGCGGGCTAACCCTCGCTGCACCTAAAGATCAAGAGGGGCAGAGCGACGCCGTGGTGCGGGCTTGTGGGTAGCGCGGACTGACACCCAGACTCCCTTTCAGACCTCAAGGTCGCGTAGCCACCCTTGATCCTAGCCCGGCCTTGAAAGGCCGGGGGAACAAGCCGAAGGCTTGTCAGCCCTATAGCCAGGGCGTGGCGCTCGGCGCGCCACCCCTGGATGACGAGTCCCTCATCCAATCCCCGACCCCGCAAGGGGTCGCAGACCGTTCGCCACGACGCTTCATCCATTCAGGGCAGCCGGCACGCTTCCGCCGCCGTCCCTCACCGGGAAAGGCCACATCGCCCATCCCCAGTTTGCAGAACTTGACATACACAACTGGCGGGCGGGACGCTCGCGCTCCCAGCCAACACGACCTCGGCCCGCCCGGCGGGCTGAACACCCTTGCTCATGATCGTGGATCAAGAAAACGGAACGATTTTGCCTTCGGCCAAAACACGCCTTCGGCGTGTGGGGCGGGCGAGACGCTCGCGCTCCCAGGGCTGGACGAGCCACCGGGAACCTGTTAAGTTTCTCTCAATGGCTTTGGTCAACGTTTCCAGAAGCCGCACCGACTGAAGTCCTCGCACCTGGCCGTATGGCCGCCAGTCTTGAAGTTGCGGGCTCGGAATGCCGCCCGTGTGAAACCATAGATCGATCGTCCCTCTCACAATCATTCGGCCAAGGCAGGAGGAACACGATGGGATCGAGAACCATCCGGCTGTTGATGATCTGTTGGGCCATGATGTGGACCGGGCCGGGGCTGGTCGAATTGGCGGGCGCTCCGGACAGACAGGTCTCAGCGCCGGCTCAGCCGGCCGGCGAGACCGCGCGCGTTTCACCAACCCGGAGCGACTCGCCGGATTTCTGCATGGTGTTGGCCAACCACTGGAGTTACACCGGCATCGGCTGGTCTTCAGGACTGAAGTCGTGCGCGCAGTCGATTGAGGACAGCCTGGCCATGGCCGACTACAGCCCCAGCGTCAAGACCGGCATCAATCTCGACGCGCATGCCTACGCCCTGATCGCTGAGGCCTATCCCGATCTCAACGAGCGCCTGAAGCGATATTTGCAGGCCGGCCAGGTGGAGATCATCGGCGGGAGCTACGGCCAGCCGATGGGTTCCATGATGTCGGGCGAGTCCAACCTGCGCCAGCTGGTGATGGGCCAGCAGGCCATCCGGCAGGCGCTGGGGGTGTGGGTTTCAAGCTTTCTGGAGGAGGAAGAATTCACCCATCCCCAACTGCCGCAATTGCTCAAGGGCTCCGGCTTCCGATATGCCAGCACGGCCCAGTGCGACACCTGGGGCAAGCACGGCAGTCCTCCCCTGGATGTGAACATCTTTCCCTGGCGCGGCCTGGACGGCACCTCCATCCTCACCACGCCCATCAACGGGCTCGTCTTTCATCCACCGGTTGTCACGCACGACATCGATTGGCTTTGGTCCGAGGCGGGCCGCAACAGAATCGCGGAGCTGCAGCGCCTGGGCATGCCGCTGGCCATCAAGTGGACGGAGTTCGGCTGGGGACCCAACGAACTGGAAGGCAAGACGGCCAACAAGTTCTACGCCACCAGGTTTCGTGAACTCTCGCAGAAGTTCAACGTGCGCTACACCACGCTGACCGAGTACCTCGAGCAATACGGCCACCAGGCCGGCAAGCCGGTGAGCTGGCGCATGGACGATTTTCGCAAGCTTCAGCCCTGGGGCGTGGGCGGCGATCAACTGCGGCGCGTCGGGCGCGAGGTGGAGGCGGTGCTGCTGACCGCCGAACGGTTCCACGCCGTGGCCGGCCTGCTGGGTCTGGCGCCACAGGCGGGCCAAACCACGCCTTTGGCCTACCTTGCGGAGGAGACGAACCTTGGCCAAACCACGCCGGTCTCACGCCTTGCGTGGAAAACGATTGCCCTTGGCCAACGCACGCCTTCGGCTTACCGTGCGGGCGAGACGCCCGCGCTCCCAGCAGGCTCGGCGCTCCCAGCAGGGTCGGCGCTCCCAGGAGAAGATCTGGCGGAGGCCTGGAAGCACGCGCTGATCGCTCAAAGCCACGACGTCTCCTTGTGCGAGTACTGGGCCGGAATCCAGGACCCTACTGCCCAGGAACTCATTTCCGCCACCGGCACGGAGGTTCAGAACTCGCAGGTGAATACCTGGGGAACCCTGGGATTCCGCCACCTGGCAATTGCGAAGCAGAAGGCCCGTCAAACACTCGAGGCCGCGCTGCGCAGGCTCAGCGCCGAAGTGGACACGGCCGGGAGCCGGGGCGAATGGGCCATCGTCGTGTTCAACCCCAGCGATGTGGCCCGAGACGCACTGGCCACCCCCCAGCGATTTCGCCTGAAGGAAGGCAGCGGCTCGGACCTCGCGATTTACGATGCCCAGGGGCAAAGGGTGCCCTCGCACTTGCGGGCGGCCGAGCGCGACGCTTCCGGCAACCTCGTGGCCGCCGAGGTCGTCTTCCAGGCACGAGATCTGCCGGCCTTCGGTTACAAGACCTACACCGTGCAGCGTGCCCAGCCGGCCACAGCGGTGCCCCCCAGCGACCTGAAGATCTCGCCTGCCGGCTTCCGCCTGGAGAACGAGTTGATATCCGTGGAGCTGGACCCGAACAGCGGAGCCATTGCCCGGCTGGTTGACCGGAGGCTGGGCCTGGATCTGATCGATGGCCGGCGCGGCGCTTTTCCGGTCTTCAAGGGACGCCCCAACCGCGAACACCCGGCGGCCCGGCGACTGCCGCGGGAGTACAACAGCCGGCAGTGGAAGGCCGACCTCAGCTGGGTGGAACGCGGTCCGCTGAAGGCTGTGGTCCGAGCCGTGCACCGCCGGCCCCAGTTGCGAGTGGAATACGAGGTGACTCTCGAGGCGGGCCAGCCCTTTGTGGACTGCCGCGTCCGCTTGCTGGCCGATGTCCCGCCGCCCCCCGGCGAAGGCAAGATCAACGGATGGCAGTTTCCGCTGGAGATCGCGGAAGGTTACTGGCTTTCGTTTGCGCCGGCTTTCCAACCCACAGCGGTCATTCGGGACTTCCCCTTCGGAGTGGAAGCCGCCACCAAAGACGCCATCGATGCCCTCTCTTTCCTGGACCTGGTGGGGCCGCAGGGCGGGCTGCTGCTGGTGCACGGGGGGACACAATACTTCAAGAGGACTCCGGACAACGTGTTTTCCAACCTGGCGCTGAGGGAATGGCATTCCCACTTCCTGCCCCACCAGTTCGGATGGCCGCGCGAGGCGGAGTACCGCTACCGGCTGATGCCGCATGGCCAGGCCTTTACCAATGCCGACCGGTTGAGGGCCGTGGCGGCGTTCGATCAGGATCCTCTTTGCCGGATCGAGACCCTCCACGCCGGTCGGCTGGCCAAACAGCGTAGTTTCCTTTCCCTGGGTTCGGAGAAGGTCCTGATTTCAGCCCTACAGGGCATCGGTGGAGGCGCTTACGAACTGCGGGTGATCGAGCAGGAAGGATCGCCGGCTGACGCGCAGTTGAGGCTGGATCTGCCCGTGAGGCGATATGCCCCTTGCGACTTCCTGGGCAGAGTCACGGGCCCGTATCGCGCCGTGGAAAAGGGAGCGCTGAGTGTCTCGCTCACTCCCTGGCAGGTGAAGACTCTGCGACTGGAGCCATAGGAACGGGAGGCACGGCCATTAGAAGGCTGCGTTTTCCAGCGCGGTTCTTGACGGGTGCCTCTTCCCCGCCCGTCCTGCCCTCAAGGCAAGATGGCGATGGCTTCCTTGCGTTTGACGGCCCGCTCTCGTTCCTGGCGCTTGGCTTCCTGGAATCGGCTCAGGTAGACGGCTGCCTGGGCGCTATCGCCGGCCTTCCGGTAGGCTCGGCTGAGCTGGTAATAGCTCTGGTCAAAAAGAGGGTCGGCCTCGATAGCCTGCGTCAGGCGAGCGATGGCTTGAGGGACCTTGTCCTGATCGAGGAGCAGCTTCCCCAGTTCGTAGTGGGCCGGGGCATAGGAAGGAGCCAGCCGGACGGCCTCCTGAAACTGTTCTTCCGCTTCCTGCGACAAGCCCAGCCGCAACAGCACCCATCCTAAATAGAAATGATAGGTATGTTCGCTGGGATTCATTTTGATCGCTTCCCGCTGACAGCGGGCCGCGGCTGAGTAGTCTTCCAGATTGGCATAGCACTGGCCGCTGTAGTGCATGGCCTGGTGAAACTTCGCATCCAGCCGGAGCGCCTTCTGAAAGAGGTCCAGGGCTTCGCGGTATTGCCCCAGGTTGTAACGACTCAATCCCATCGTGAACACAAAGCGCGGAGACTGGCCGTAAGTGGCCTCCAGCTTCTCCAGGAAGGCCATGGCCTCGGCATTGCGGTCCTCCACCTGCAGCAGGTTGGCTGACAAGAGTTGATACTCTTCCACAGTCCGGGCCGCCGGATCGACGGCCTCCAAGCCTTCGCGCGCCACAGCAGACTCTCCCTGCTTGAGAGCTTTGGCCACGAGGGCCAGCCAAACCCGCGCCGACTCGTGACGCACCTCCTGGCTTTCGGGAAACTTCCCCGAAACTTGCTTCAAGACTTCGTGGGCTTTGCGGAGTTCGCCGATCTGCTGGTATTGGTTGGCCAGGTCGAAGTAGACCCGCGGGTGGCCGGGCTGGAGGCGCAGCGACGCTTCCAACGCCGGGATGGCTTTCTGGTGGAGACCCAGCTTGCCGTAGCAGCTGCCAAGAATGCCTTGCAGGCCGGCCGCCGACGCCATCTTCTCGGGCGAGGCTTCCACCACCCGAATGGCCTCCCGGCAGTCGTCAAGGGCAAAGAGAATGGAGGCCCACAGCAGGACCGGTTCGATCCGATCGGGCGCGGCCTGTGCGGCCGCGCGTGCGTCTTCCAGAGCCAGCCGGTTGAGCCCGTTTTCGTGGAGCAGCGCCGCCAGCCGAAAGCGCGTGGCCGAAGCAAGGTCAGGCAGGGCCTTGAGTTTGTGGACCAGGGCGGTGGCAGCCCGTTGGTCGCCGGCTTTCAACGTAGCGTCGATGAGGGGCAGGTAGTTCTCGGCCTTGGAGGGTTCGGCGTCAACCACTCGCTGGAGGTGCTGCACGGCGGCAGGGAATCTTCCGGATTGAAGGCATAACAGTCCCAGGTTGAAGCGGGCCTGGATCAGGGAGGCATCCAGTTCAAGGGCTCTCTCGAAGCTACGGATGGCCTGATCCAAAGCGCCCCGCTGCATTCGGCAGATGCCCAGCAGGTTGTGGACCGGGGCGCTCTCCGGATAGATCTCGAGCATCCGGTTGATTTCCTGCTCGGCTTCCGGCACCCGGCTGTGGCTCAGGTGACCGGTGATGATCTCCATGCGGCGGCGCCAGTCAGCCGGTGTCTGAGCCTGCAGCCAGAGCGCCAGCAGAACCCCGGAAAGGGCCAGCAGCGGGATCCGGCAGATCAGCTTGGTACACCTATCCGGCATGGTTCACGGTTCCGTAACGCCCGAAGGCCCGGGCCCATCGCTCCCCTCTTTAATGACCAGCCTCCGGCCGGCACGAACCGACGTGAGGATTTGCTTTCTGGAGGAGGGCCACAGGATCGTCAGCCGCTCGACCTCTGTGTCGGCTCCCAACCCCAGCAAGATTCTTTTGTCGCTGGTCCCCAGGTAGCCATCCGACACGGAAACCTGGGCTGTCAGAGTCCGTGTCGGGCCTTCTGCGGTGACCAGCGCGCCGAAGGCATCGCGGTTGGACTGGGTCCCCTGAAGCTGCAAGGAGAGCCAGTGGTTGGCGTTGTTGCGGTCGTTCCGCAGCAGAGATGGACGTGCATCCAGATTGTTCAGGACGATATCGATATCGCCGTCGTTGTCGAGATCCGCAAAACCCACGCCACGGGCGCTGCGGGGGACGGCAAAGTCCGGGCCGACCCTGGAGCTGACCTCCACAAACCGCCCGCTGGCCGTGTTCTGGAAGAGCTGGCAGCGCTGCAGGTATTGCGTGTCCATGCGCAGTCGAGCGACTTCCGGATAAATGTGACCGTTAGCCACAAAGATGTCTCGCCAGCCGTCGTTGTCGAAATCGATGAGTCCCGTTCCCCAGCCCAGCTCGAGCCAGCTTTTGCCGGCCAGTCCCGCACGAATCGTGGAGTCGCTGAAGCTTTCCTGGCCTTCGCTGCGGTATAGCGTGTTGGTGTCATCGGCAAAATTCGTAACAAACAGATCGAGGCGCCCGTCGTTGTCCACGTCGCCGGCCGCCGCTCCCATGCACGACTGTTCAAGCCCGTCTTCGCTGTAGCTGACCCCCACCACCGGGCCGACCTGTTCGAACGTGCCGTTGCCGTTGTTGCGAAACAGGAAGTTGGGGGTACCGTCGTTGGCCACAAAGATGTCTGCTTTGCCATCCCGGTTGTAGTCGAGCCACAGCACCGTAAAGCCGTAGTAGCCGGGATCCTTGATCCCGGCCGTGGCGGTGACGTCCGTAAACGTGCCATCGCCGTTGTTGCGGTAGAGGATATCGGCCAGGCCCGGCAGCCCGCGTGGTCCGCAGGACACGGGAACGCCCCGGTAGCGGCAAGTGGGATTAGCGCCCTTGGTGGGGGTGAGCGAGGGGTCGAAGTTGACGTAGCGCGCCACGTAGAGGTCCAGGTCGCCATCGCCGTCGTAATCGCCCCAGGCCGCGCCCGTGCTCCAGTTTCCGCCGCCGACACCCGCCCGGGCCGTGACGTCGGAGAAGGTCCCATCCCCGTTGTTATGAAAGAGGACGTTGCTCCCATAGTTGGTCACATAGAGATCGGTCCAGCCGTCATTGTCGAAATCCGCAGCCGCGGCCCCCATGCCCCAGGCCCGGTTGTGAAGCCGGGCTCGATCGGTGACATCCTCAAAACGCAGGTTTCCCAGGTTGCGAAAGAGGCGCGCCCCACCTTTGTGCGCGGCAGGGTTGGCCAGCTCCTCCAGGGTGGCCCCATCCACCAAGAAGATATCGATCCAGCCGTCGTTGTCGTAATCGAACAAGGCCACCGCGCTACCGACCGATTCGATCAGGAAATCTTTGTCGGGCCCGCCGGCATGGTGCTCGAAGTTGAGGCCGGCCTCTCGGCCGACCTCGACGAAAGCGATCGAGGGAGTGAGACTCGAGTTCCAGGCGGCCATTCCCGAGGTCAGAAGCCAGGCCGCTGACCAGGCGATGAGGAGCCGCCAGGCTCTCAGGCCGGAACTTGCCGGTCGCCGATGACGACGGCCCGCCGATCTCTCACCTCGTTGATGGATCATAAACCACTCCCGCAGAGCGGATGCCCCCCGCGACGCGAAGTCCCGATGCAAGCCGATTCCGGTGCGGGGCAGGGTCCTAAAACCGGGACAGCCGCCGCAGGATGGCCCGGTGTTCTTCGGACTCGCTGGCCGCTGCTTTCAGCGTCTTGTGCTTCTCGAAGGATTCTTTGGCCCGCTCGTGTTGTCCCGCCCGGGCGTAGGACGTTGCCAGCCGATAGACCGCCCGTTCGTTTGCGGGATCCAGTCTGACGGCTTCCTCCAGGGCCGCAATGGCCTCGTTCCAGCGGCCCTGCTTCATGTACACCTGGCCCAGCAGGGCTTGTGCCGGCCCCACGAACTCAGGCGAGGACAGCGACGCCTTGGCCAGCTTGGCGGCGTATTCCTCCTCCCCGTTGCGGAGGAGTTCCTGCGCATAGTTGATCCGGATCAATCCATCCTTGGGCCGCCGCTGCAGGGCCTGTTCAAAAAGGCCTCGCGTCTGTTCCCAAGCTTTCCCGGAAATCCGGAAAGAAAGAGCCAGAACGTAATAGGCGTAGCCGTTGGAGGGATCCTGCTCCAGGGACCGCAGCAACGCCTTTTGGCCGCGATCGTGTCTGCCCAGGTATTCCTCTGCAATCCCCAACGTCAGCAGCAAGGCCGCCGATTGCGGGTGCCGCGCCAATCCCTGTTCCGCCGCGTCGATGGCGTCCTCGGCGGCCCCACCCCGCAAGAAGACGTTGGCCAGAGCGTCGAACGGCTTCTCCTGGCCGGGGTTCTGGCGGATGGCCTGCTGCAACACGGTGACGGCCTGGGGCAGTTCCTCTTTCATCGTATGGGCCCAGGCCAGTTTGACCGCGTATTCCGAGTCCCTCTCCGAGGCCGGGATGGATTGCAGAACCGCCATCGATTTGTCGACGGAACCCTGCCCGGCCCAGGCTTCCGCCAGCAGGAGCTTCAGCCGGGGCGTCAGCGGCTGGGCGGCAGCATAGGATTCCAGCCGGGCAATCGTCTGGTCATAGTGCTCCTGTCGATTCAGCAGGAGGCAAGCCAGGGCCAGCGGCTCCGGCTCCTGGGGAATGTCTTGCAGCAACTTTAGGGCGCTGGAGCTCTCGCCGATCTGAAAGTAAGCGGCCATCAGATCCACGCGCACCGCGTCGTCGTCGGGCGAGGCGGAAAGCCATTTGATGAAGAGCGGAATGGCCTTCTCGACCAGGCCCTCTTGAAAGTAGGCCAGCCCCAGATTTCGTTGGGCGACGGCATTCCTGGGTTCCAGCGTCAGGAGCGACTCCAACTGCTGAATACCCTCTTTCCGGTTTCCGGTGGCGATCAGGTTCAGGGCCAGCACGCTTTTGGCAAACGTGTTGGTGGGAGCCATCTTCAGGGCCCGCCGCGCGTACTCGATCGCCAACTGCGGCCGCTTGAGCTCAGCGGAGACATAAGCGAAGGCCGCCAAACGGGCCGGATCCTTGGGATGAACGGCCAGCTGCGCCGCCAGTTCCTTCTCGGCCGCTGAGAGGTCCCCGGCTTCGATCAAGGCATAGGCCTTCTCCACGGAGTCCGCACCCTGGGCCAAACCTGGGCCCGGCAGGAGCCCGCCGGTCAAGAGGAACATTGTCAGGACGAGGTGCTTCATGGCTGGCTTTGCGGCTTTTCCTTCGCGCTGGGAGAGGCGCCTTCCACCACGCGGAGGATTCGGTTTGGTTTGAGATCGGTCAGCTGCTCTGTCAGGCCGGAGGGCCAGTGAATGAGAACCTGCTCCACACGTTCGTTTGTTCCCAGGCCGACGTAGACCCGAAGGTCATGGGAGGACAGGTAGCTGCCCGACGAGGCGACCTCGGCTCGATAGCGGAGCCCTCCCGCTCGCAGTTCGAGCCGGGCCCCAATGGCGTCCCGGTTGCTTTGGGTGCCAACCAGCTTGAAGGCCATCCAGCGATTCCGGCCGGGCGACTCGTTCCTGAGGAGTTCGGCCGCTCCACCGTTGTTGGTGACCAGGACATCCACCTTGCCGTCGTTATCGTAGTCTCCAAACGCCGCGCCCCGCCCAACTGCGGCGGGAGACGACGTCAGGGCCGACTCCAGGTACACGAACTTGTGCCCGCCCAGGTGACGAAAGACTTGCTTCTTGTCCAAGTAGGAAACGCCGTCCTTGTACAGCGCGATATTATCGAGAACATGCCCGTTGACCAGAAAAATGTCGCGCCAACCATCCCCGTCCAGGTCGACCAGCTTGGCACCAAACCCCACATGGAGGAAGCTGCGGGGGCCAAGCTCGGAAAACATGGCCACGTCCTCGAAGAGTCCGTTCAGATTGCGGAACAACGCCGCCCCTTCGGTCTCGAAGTTCGTCACCAGCACATCCGGTTGTCCGTCGTTGTCGGCGTCGGCGAAATCGACGCCCATGCCGGCCCGCACCTGCCCATCGCTGCTGTAGGCCACTCCGGCCAGTTCTCCTCTCTCCAGAAACCGGCCGGCGCCCTCGTTCCGGAAGAGAAAGTTTCTGACGCGATCGTTGGCCACGAATAAGTCCTGGTTTCCGTCGTTGTCGAAGTCGCTGATGGTGACGCCGAGCGATTTGGCCTCGGGACGGTAGACCCCGGTTTCGCGCGTCACCTCTTTAAACTGGCCGCCTGAATTTCGAAACAGCAGACCGGATATTCCCTTGAAGGCATCCGGCAGGCAGTAGCTTTTCCAACCCTCTTTCTCGGCGCCGCAGGAAGGTTCGGTGAGCGGGTCGTAGTCCACGTAGCGACACACATACAAGTCCAGCCAACCGTCGTTGTCGTAATCGAAGAACGCAGCTGAAGTGCTCCAGCCGCCACCGCTGACCCCGGCACCGGTCGACACGTCCGCAAAGCGCCCTGTTCCGAGATTCCGGAACAGGTAGTTGCGCGGGTAGCCCGTCAGAAACAGATCCTGCCAGCCGTCATTATCGAAATCGGCCACCGCCACTCCCATTCCGTACCAATCGGTGGTCCGGATCCCCGACCCCTCGGTCACATCCTCGAACCGCCGGCCTCCCAGGTTGTGGAACAGTCTTCCGCCCGTGCCGGTGGGCTTCCCAGATTCATCGAGCCGGGCCCCCTGGACCAGATAGACGTCCAGGAAACCGTCATTGTCGAAGTCGATGAAGCCACCCCCTGATCCCATGGTCTCAATCATGTGTTTTCGGGGCGACGCGCCGTTTTGGTGCAGGAAGGTCAATCCCACCGAGTCTTGAACGGGGCGAAACACGATGGCTGGCGAGCGGTTCCCTTCGTCAGGCAAGGCTCCAGTCGTCGCCATCAGAGTCAGGCCAACCAGAACGGCACAGCCCGAAAAGAAGCGGGCGCGGCGGGAGCGAGGTTGCGGTAATGCACGCATCGTCATTTTAGAAACCGGCCCGGCGTTCCAGTTCTTCGGCCAGCTCCATCTCCGCTCGGGCCTCCGCCAGGTTTCCGGAACGCATCAAGACCGCTCCCAACTGGCGATGGTAGCGAGGCTCATCGGTCGCCAGCTCGATGGATTGAACGATTTTCTCCCTGGCATCTTTCAGGCGGCCCAGACGCAGGTAGGCCCGCGAGAGCTGGAACAGCGTCTCGGCTGACGGTTTTTGGGCGACCAGTTGCTCCAGCACCTTCAGCGCCCCGTGGCTGTCGCCAATGTCGATTTGGATGATGGCCAGTTGCCGACGGGCATCCTCGTTCAGGGGATCGAGCTGCAGAACTCTGGAGAAAGCGCGCCCTGCCTGCTCATAGCGGGCTGATGACTGTTCGAATAGGCCGACGTAATAGAGTGCGCGGATGTTCGGAGCCTCTCTTTGAGCGAGGGGTTCCAGAACCTGAATGGCCTGACGGCTCTTGCCCTGCTGTGCCAGCGTCACCGCCAGCAAGATCTCGCTCTCTTCCTCGAATTCCTGTCCGGAGAAAGCGCTCTTCAGTCGCGTCAACTCGCGAATGTGGGACCGGCTTTGGGCCACGTCCCCCATCTTAGCCGTGACCGTCGCGGCGAAGAGGTGAAACTCCGGCTCGCCCGGTTCAGCACGAATGGCCTGTTGGACCCGCTGCAACGCCGCATCGAACCGGTTCAGGAGCCACAGGGACCGGGAATTCAGGTAAAGCCAGTCAGGATCCTGCCCGCAGGGAACAGCGTATTTTTCCAAATAGGAGAGGGCATCCTCGGCCTTCTTGTTTCGGATGCCTGTCAAAGCGGGAGCGGGATCGAAACAACTCGCCGACGCCATCGGGCGCGCTCCGGCCGGAAGCAAAGCGAGACAAACCAGGAGGCTTCTGCCGATGCGGCCAGCCAAGTGTCTGAGGGGCAAGCCTGGGCCCATGGGTCTCCCTGATCAGCCACCTTGACCGAATGACCGTTCCTCTCTTCTTTCGCCTTCGATGCCGGCAAGGGTCACCGCAGGCCGAAGGGAGTCTCTGTCATTCCGAAAACCCGGTGGCGAACCAGACCCCGGAAGGGGAGGCTGGTCGAGCCTGCCAAGGGTTCTCGTAAAGTCAGTGACAGCCTGCCCGCGAACTATAGCAGAGGAAAATGGCAGAAGTCCCGGGTAGAACGATAGAATGCGAGGGCTACTTCCGGGGCAGCTGTAGCAACGACCACAACCAGCTAAGACTTTCAGGTCAGCCCAGCCAGGATGCGGCGCTCCAGTCTGAGCGCCGGCGGTTGAGAGCCTAGCCGCGGTTCAGCGGCGCTTCAGCTCTCCACTCTCTTCGCCGTCCGGTCCCTTGGACCAGGCCCCATGCTCTCCCCCACCCGGAGCGCCTGGCCCCACTCCGGTCAGCTGACCACGTTGCTGAGTTCCCGTCCCAGTAGCGCGTTGAGGACGATGGTCGCCGATTTCTCCCTCATCTCTTTGAGCGACTCAACAGAGTAGAAGGCAGAGTGGGGTGTGACGATGCAATTGGGCAAGGACAACAGCCCGGGTTCCGGAAAGGGCTCGGTTTCCACCACGTCCACCGCCGCCCCAGCCAGCTTTCCTTCCTGCAGGGCTCGCAGGAGGGCTCGCTCATCGACCACCGGGCCTCGTGCCGTGTTGACCAGATAAGACTGGGGCTTCATCCGAGCCAACTGGTCCTCGCCGATCAGATGATACGTTTCGTCCGACAACGGCAGGTGCAGCGACAGAATGTCGGCCATCTCCAGAAGCTCGGGCAGGGTCGCCACGCGCCGGATTCCGAGCGCCTTCTCGTATCCCGCCGCAACATAGGGATCGTAGAAAACCACATCGAATCCAAACACCGCCGCCCGTCGCGCGCAGGCGGTTCCAATGCGGCCACAACCGACGATTCCGAAGATCTTTCCCTTGGACCGCCGAACACCTTCCGCGATCCTCCAATCCCAGTTTCCTCTTCGAACATCTTCGCTGGAAGGCCCCAGGCGACGCCAAAGCGAAAGAGCCATGGCCATGGCATGATCGGAAACTTCGTCCACGCCGTAGTCTGGAACGTTACACACGGGAATGCCCTGGCGGTGAGCCGCCGCAAGATCGATGTTATCCACCCCGACTCCGTTTCGGACGATCACACGGGCCCGCTCCAGTTTCCGGATGGATAATTCGGTCAAGCTGGCATGGTGCCAGAGGATAACGGCATCGGCCGAGGGCAGCGAGGGCAAAAGCTCGCGCTCGCTGGAGACATGCAACAGGGAGACTGCGGCGGCTCCATTGAGCACGGTGGCTTCGATTTCGCACTCTTTGGAATCCGGCACCACCGCCGAATCCAGGACAAGAACGTTTGGCTGGCTCAAGTTGGTATCCTCATCTGTTCTTACGCTCAGGCTGAAAGTAATGCGGTTCGAAGCAAGTCCATCGGCTAGTTCCAGGTACGCCAGGCTTTCTCTTCATGACCGGGCCGCGGCTTCCCGTCCTGCTCCACCCAGTACATCACCGCCACGTCGCCCGGCCGGCAGTTCTGATCGGTCCGATCCCATCGCGTCGAAACCGCCTTCCCGGCCATCAGCTGCCAGGCCAGCCAGCCGATCTTCCGCTTCTCCAGTTCCCCCAGGCTCACCCGGATGATCTCGTTCCGCGTTTCCGCGCTCTTGCTCCCCGAGCAGGTCTCGCTGCAAATCAGGGGCTTCTTCTGGCGATTGGCCACCCGGATGTAGTAGTCGCAGGTGTCCCGGAATCGTTGGGCACCGTCCCACCACCCGTGGTAGGGATGACAGCTGATCACATCCACGATGTCGTGAATCTCGTCGGGGTTCAAGTCGTGATTACTATGAATGCCCACCGTGATCGGCTGCGACGGTTTGGCGGAGCGAACCACCTCGCTCACCGCCCGCCAGAAGTTCATCTCCTGTCGCTTCAGCAACGAGCGAAACAAGCCGCGATCTTCTTCCTTGCTCTTGGTCCCGGAGAAGGGCTCGTTGCAGAGGTCCCACATCAGGACCTGAGGATGGTCTTTGAAGGTCCCCACGAAGGTCTTCAGATACCGCTCGTATTCGGCCGAGGGCTCGCCCTTCAGAACCACCGCCAAATCGATCTGCCCGTACGGGTACAGGGCATCCACCCAGCGGTTGGCCGTCGTGATCATCAGCTTCAGATCGTGCTTCTTGGCCAGCTCCAAGGCCTTCTCCCAGGACTTCAAAAAACGATCGGCATCCTTCTGGAAGGACAGGTAGTCGCACCAGATGCGCAAGGCGTTGGCGTGAAACTGCTTCGAATAGCCAAACTCCCGGTCCCACACCCCGGCATCGAACAACTCCAGGGCCTCCCAAATGGTGGCCGCATAGGACGGCACGTAGTTGAATCCCTTGATGTGCTGGTATTGGGTGTTCTGCAACTGCTCAGCCGGTTCACCGGCCTGAACCGAAGTCGCCGCCGCCAGCGTGAACATCGTCGTCGTCTTCAAAAACTCTCTCCGGCTCCCCATCGCTCCCCCTCCACTTGGATCCAGTCGAAACTCTGCTCTTCCGCCTTGGCGAGCCCGGGAGTACAAGAGCCCGCCGTCGCCTGTCGGATGGGCCCCCGAAGGACTCAAACGTTAAGGGGCAAATGCCTCCATCGAGTGAATGGGCGCACTGGTTTGGCAGACCTTCGTGGCAGTCGGATGTCCCGGTCCTGGTGGAGCGGGCGCTCCGGCGCACGCTTCTTGAACGTACGCACGTGTGGAACGCACGGCGGAGCGTGCGTTCCACACGCGTGGAGCAAGACACTACGCCGGCTTTGTGACAGAGACTAGCTCGTGGGAAGGAGAGCACTCCAGCAGACGGCTGTCCGCTTCAGGAGATGGTCTCGGCTTAAAGTCTTCGAAACTCCGGGTCACAGCCTAACCCAGCTGTTTCTTTAGAACCTTGACCGCCTGGCCGGGCGTCAACTGCCAGGCCAGCCAGCCAATCTTCCGCTTCTCCAACTCCCCGAGACTGATGAGGATGACCTTACCCAGGAACCTGCCGGCTACCAGCTGGCGTTGCATAGCCTTCCCGTTCTGCAATTCACGTTAAGCGGTCTTCGCTTCTCCGGCTTCAGGGCTGGACCTCATTCATCTCGAACTGGTACCGTCCCGATCCGGTGTTGAAGACTACGGCGGTATCTGTCTTTCTGGCTCCAGCAATTCCCTTCGCCCCCGACCGATAGGTGCCGTCGCTCCAAAGGACGGTGTCTCCTTCGGAAATGGTGAAATTTCGGGAACGCCCGAATGGAACATGGATCTCAGCCTCGCTGCCCACTGGGATCGTTACCTCCAAGGTGAACTTGCCGGGAGTTCGCTTCCAACTGGATATGACGAGCCCCCGAATGGTTTGCATCGATCCCTCAACCCAGTCCAGATCGCCGGCGGGATAGGGCTGGATGCGTATCCGGCTGTATCCCGGCGCCTCCGGATCGAGGTTGATCCCCGCCAGCGTCTTGTACATCCAGTGACCCAGGCTGCCGAACGCGGGATGATTGTGGGAGTTCATCCACGGCCCGGTTTTGTTGGACCAGAGTTCCCAGACCGTGGTGGCCTCGTTCTCCGCCATATGGCCCCAACTGGGCCAGGTGGTCTGCGTCGCGAGTTCATAGGCCAGGTCATTCCGCCCGAACTGGGAGAGGACGAGCATGAGATACTTGGTTCCGACGATCCCAGTGCTCAGGTGCGTGTCGCGTGCGTAGAGAATGTCGTCGACCAGGAGACGGAGCACTCCGGCGGTCTTGTCTTGAGGCACCACACCCAGAGACAGAGCCAATGTCTGGGAAGCCTGAGAACCGCTGGCGTAGGTCAGTTTTTCGGGGCTGAAGAACTTCCGATTAAACGCCTCCCGAATGCTTGAGGCAAGCTTGCCGTATGCTTCGGCGTCGCGGGGGTTGTTCAACAATCGGGCCGCCTTCGCGACCACGTCAACACTGTAAGCATAATAGAAAGTCGACACGAGGCTTCCAGGAGTCATGTCGAGGCCGTTCTCACCGTTCCAGACAGCTCCGAATTCGCCTCTCGTCCGCATGGGTGCGATCCAGTCCCCCCAGATCGTGTGCTCGACGATTCCGTCCTTGGCCAATGTCGTCAGATAGTCCGCCCAGGCCTTCACCCCACCATAGTGTTCTTCGAGAATGCGGCGGTCCCCGTAATGTTCGTAGAGGTACCAGACAAACGCCGGATAGCCTGCACCATAGCCCGGGTCGTTTCGACGATAATCCGGCACCGCAATCGGAACGGTCGCCGGAACAGAACCGTCCGAACCCTGCACATCCCGAGTGCTTCTCAGGAAACTCGTATAGAAGGCGGCCATGTCGAAGTTGTTGATGATCGCCTCAGCCGCCCAGTGGACGTCACCCATCCATCCGAATCGTTCGTCCCGTTGAGGGCAATCGGTGGGGATGCTGTGAAGGTTGGTCTTTACGCCCCATACAATCATCCGCTGGAGGTGATTCAAGAGCTGATTGGAAAAAGCAAGGGAACCAGTGGGCTTCACATCCGTGTGGACGACTCGCCCGTGCAGACTATCCAGCTTTGGAACCCCCGGGTAACCGGTCACCTCGACGTAGCGGAACCCGTGATAGGTAAATCGTGGTTCATAGACTTCCTCGCCGCCGCCCTTTAAGACATAAACGTCCCGGGCTTGCGCACGTCGTAGGTTCTCGGTATTGAGCATGCCGTTCTTATACAGCAGCTCCGCATATCGCATCTTGACGCGCGTACCGGCGGGACCAGACACACGCAATTGCCCCCAGCCGCTGAAGTTCTGCCCCATATCGAAGACGTAGGTCCCCGGAGCCGGGTTCGTCATCTTGAGCGGAAGGATGGTGTCGACAACGCGGATCGGTGGCATCATCTGGGCGGAGAGGACGCCGAGGGGAGGATCGACAACGGTTGCGGCGGTCCAGGTCGCATCGTCGAAGCCGGGCTGGTCCCAACCGGTGGTTTCCAGTCGGGCGTCGTAAACTTCACCGAGATAGATGTTGTCCGAGACGATCGGACCGCTCTGCATCTTCCAGGAGGAGTCTGTAACCACCTCCAGTTTGCGACCATCGTCCATCTCGACGCTCAGCTGAAAGAGCAGGATGCGCTCGCTGAACCAGCCACGACCGAGAATGGCGCCAATCGCGTTCGATCCGGGATTCAACAACGACGTCACGTCGTACACTTCATATAAGACACGCTTATCGTAGTCCGTCCAACCCGGATCCAGGACGTGGTCTCCGACCTTTTTTCCGTTGATGCGCAATTCGTAATAGCCCAAACCGGAGACGTAAGCCCGCGCCCGAACCGGTTTGGCGGACAGATTGAATCCCTTCCGAAACTGGTTGATGCCGCTATTGGTCTCACCTTCCCCCAAACCGACCTGGATGAAGTTGACCTCCCGGAAATCCTTTCGCTTTCTCGATGTCGAGCCGATCCATTTGGCATGCCAGTCCGACGGCGTTAGCAGTCCCATGCCGAACCGCGCCACTGGGCTGTAGGGACTGGGACTGCCGTCTTTGTCCCAATAGCGAACCTTCCAATAGTAGGTTTCGCCGCTCGCAAGAGGCTTGCCGGCATAGGCCACGTGGCTGAAGTCTTGGCTGGCGACCTGGCCACTGTCCCAAACATCTCCTGAGACAACTTTCGGGGCCCTCGAGACCAGAACCTGATAGGCAGACTGGCTCTGCCCACGTGCCGAATGGTTGAGCACCCAGGCAAACCTTGGTTGCCGAACATCAATCGCCTCTGGCTGGCTCAAGTATTCGCACCGGAGATCCTGAGGAGCGAGCGGACCGTTCTGTGCCTGTGACGCCGGTTGAGCATTACCAAAGTTCGCGAGTGCCAAGACGAGCAACACCATCGTGACTGGAATCATGAAAGCACCTTTCTGTGTGCGTGTGTGAACGATCTGCCTAGAATTGCAGTCGCAGAGCGAACTGAATCCTCCTGGGCTCGCGAGACGAAGTGAACTGCCCAAATGCCAGGTTTACCTGTTGACCTGTCGTGGGATCGAACCGCGCTGTGGTGTCGAGCCCCTCGAACTGTGTGTGGTTAAACGCGTTGTACAGTTCACAACGAAATTGAAGGCGGAGGCGTTCGTCCAGCGGGAAATCCTTGAACACAGCGATGTCCCAGTTGTTAATCCCCGGGCCGCGAATCAGTGTCTTGGCAGCGTTGCCAACGGTTCCGACCTGCGGTAGTCGAAACACGTCGGTTCGGAAATTCCGATCGAACGTTCGCTCGCTCTTGGGCAGCACTGGGTTCGCGGTCACAAAGATGCGTGCTGCCTGCGAAGGCGTTCCGGTAATATCTACTGCGCGGGTGGTTGTGTAATTAATGGGCAGTGGGCTGCCACTCGAGAACGACGAGATCCCCGTGAGCCGCCATCCGTTCAGTGCCTGTTTGGCCCAACGGTTCGTCGTCCTCAAGCTGGGCAGATCCCAGACGTAATTGGCGGTAAGGACATGTGTGCGATCGAAAGAAGCAAGACCGTATTGCCAGCTACGGATATCCAGAAGCGGCGTTACGGCTTCAAAATCTGCGTCTGCAAAGTCAAGGGCCTTCGACCAAGTCCAGGCCAATCCAAATTGGAGCGTGCTGGTAAAGCGCCGCTTGGCAGACACCTGGAGGGAATGGTAGTTGGAACTGGCGGCCGCTTCCTGCAACATGATGTTGTTGTAGCCGATTCTCGGACGCAGGAACGCCGGAGGAAGTGGGGACGGGCGGGTTGGATCCTGGTTCGCCGCCTTGAAGTTGGCCCCCAGCGGGATCGGATTTATATCCCGCCGCCAAAGCAAGTGCCGGCCAAGAGAACCGGCGTATCCGATATCGACGACTGTTCCATGGCCGACGTTTTGCTGAACCGAGAGGCTATAATTCATGATCATGGGCAGAAGTCCACGCCCATCTGCGCCGAATACATTCTGCGGGTAGAGAAGTCCGGAAGATGATAGCAGCCGGGATAGCTCCCCATAGGTGATGATCGGCGTTTCCAGCAACGGGGGCTGGGCGATGTACTGGTTCGAGAAGGTATCGGTGAACTGCCGGCTATAGAAGACTCCAAATCCCCCACGAATGGCCGTCTTCCCGTCACCACGCACATCGTAAGCAAATCCGGCCCGAGGGCCCCACATGAGCCCCCGGCTTTGAACCATGCCGCGCGGTTGCCCGCCGTCCCCCGCCACAGCCATCCCGTTGCTCAAATTGCCTGTCCCAGGAGCTAGCGCCCCAATTTGAGCCGCGGCGAAAAGCTCTCCTGTCTCGGGATGGACGCCGACGCGCTGTCCTCTGCTATTCAGCCCGGGCTGGATCAGCTGTACCTGCTGCGCGCGGTCAAATCGTTCGGGTACGAACGCCGACATTTGGTTGTCTCGCTCGTAGAGTGGGGAAATCCAGTACATCCGCAACCCGTAATCCAGGGTCAACCGACGTGTGAGCCGCCAGTTATCTTGCGCGAAGAACTCGGCCCCATTGTTTCGCATTCGCATCCACCCTTCACTGAGCGCCTCGGTATAAGATCGGAACACTCCCAGTGCCGCGTTGGCGTAGGCGTAGTTGGTGTTGAGTGGATTGTTAGCATCAATACCGAAATCGAACTCGCCGGTGAATGAAATTCCCGCTTTCTTCTGATGTCGGTAGAACATCTCACCGTAGAAGCCAAATTTAAGATTGTGTGCCCCGCGATTGAGGCTCAAATTATCTGACCAATTGAGCACGTGATAGCGGTTGAAAAGGGGAAATCTTCCCTCTGTGTTGATGGTGGCCGCCCCTGGTACCCCACCAAACGTCGCATTAGGGAGAATATTGAGGGGGTTAGCCTTGGGCGAAAACTGGCCGATGCGAAAACCGACTACATCTCGTTGCTGCGTTCTTAGATCTTCCTCGCGGTAGGTATTCGCGGCCGGCTGAGCAAACCAGGAAAAGTTCAATTCGTTCAGCGTGGAAGGCGATATGACTCGGGTGTAGCGGGTGGACAGCCCTTTTCCATTCGTGTACCACGTCTTGCGCACCTGCGGCCAATTCGCTGAGGAGGTAACAACGCCGAAGCCTCCTGTCGTCTCCTCGCGAAACTCGGAGAAACTCCCTACGATCGTGTTTCGTTCGTTGAGGTTGTAGTCCAGTTTGAGAGAGCTGCTGCGCTTAGGGAATTCATTGTCGGAGACGAATAGGTAGTTGTACTGCCCACGCGAGATGGTGCGATCGAAGAAGTTCGGTTCCGGAAAGAACCTCAACAAGGCAACGCCACTGGGATCCAGCCGGCTGGAAGGAATCACATTCCCCGGAAATGGGGCTCCGTTGTTAAACGGATCCCGAATCTGGATAAGTCTGTTGTTGAGATCGACGGAACGAGAGAAGTCACCGGTGCGCTCCAATGCCGTAGGGACTGTGACCCGACCCACGCGACTGCTTTTGGTTGGCCAGAACTCTTGAGTCCAAGAGAAGAAGAGTTTGCTTCGGTCTCTGTTGAATCCGCCGGGCAGCAAAACCGGCCCGCTGAGGCTATAGGTGTAAGTGTTATAGCGGTAGCGGGGACGAGAGATGTTGTTGCGGTTGTTGAAAAAATCGTTGGCGTTGAACTGCTCATGCCGCTTGAAATAGGAAAGCAGCCCGTGGAAGTTCTTCTCACCTGATTTGGTGACGACCACGATATTCGACCCACCCATGCGGCCATACTCCGCCTGATAGTTGCTGAGGAGAATCTTGACTTCGGCGACGGCGTCCTGACTGATCGTCAGAAACGTGCTGAAGCCGTTACCCATATTGGTAACCGGCGAGCCGTCCACAACAATGTTGTTCGTCGTGGATCGGTTGCCTTGCACGAAGAGACTACCACTACTGCTCAAATCGTCGGCTGATCCGGTCGCCACTACGCCAGGCAGAAGTGAGACCAGGTCCTTCACGTTTCTGCCACGGATCAGCAGATTTTCGATCTGGGTGTTGGTTATCACGTCGGACCGCTCTGCGCTCTGCGTCTGCACCACGGCACCGGCTTCGGCTGTCACGGAGAGCTCTTCGCTCAAGTTGCCGAGTTCAAGCTGAAGGTTGCCAAGCGCCAGGCGCTCGCCGGTCGCGAGCACAATGTTTGTAACTTCGTGTTTCTTGAAACCAGGGATCCTGACTGTGAGCGAGTAGGTCCCGGCATCAAGACCAACCAGGACGAAATCTCCGCGCTCGTTCGTCTGGGTCTTTCTCTCGCGTCCAGTGGCGGAATTAAGAAGGCTGACTTCAGCGTTCGGAACGAGCGATCCTGAAGAATCGGTGATGGTTCCGGTGATCGTACCCGTAACGATTTGGGCCTGGCTGCAGGGGCAGGCAAGGATGGCTAAGACTAGCGCGGCTATGACGGTTCGCGGGGTCATTTGACTACCTCCAAGTTGATGGATTATTTCCGGTTTCAGTTCAATACAGGGCTCAGGACGATGGCCGTGAGCGGTCACTGATGCGGCACTCCTCGAGGAGTCGCAGGAGCTCATAGACCCTGTCAGGGTGCTGGTTGTAGAGGTTGTTCGATTCTCCCGGGTCTTCTCCCAGGTTGTAAAGTTCACCGATTGGGAATCCCGGCTCGCGCTTTCGGTCGGCCAGGGTCTGGGTATTCTTTGAACTCGAATAAACCACGGAGATGCCTGGTGTATTGGCCATTGGAATGAGCTTCCAGAGTCCCTTGCGAATGGCGAGGAACCCCTGCCCCGAATGGTGGATGATGTGGGGCCGGATCTCCGCATCGCTTGGTTCGAGCAGAGCTGGGAGCATGTTGTAGCTGTCCTCCCCGGCGTTATTCGGAAGCTCGAATCCGACGACAGCCGCAAAGGTGGCCATCATGTCGGCCAAATCGAGAAGTTGAGTGCTGGTGGCACCGGCTTTGGTGCGACCCGGCCACTTGGCCAGAAATGGGACGCGATGGCCACCCTCCCAGATATCGCCTTTGGCACCGCGCAGGTTGCCACAGCTCCGGTGACCGTAGGTATTACCCTCCTCGTCGAACGGGCGTCCTCCGTTGTCGCTGGTCACCACTAGTAAAGTGTTTCCCGTAAGGTTCAAGCGATCCAGTGCCGACAGGACTTCTCCTACACTCCAGTCGAACTCGGCAACGTGGTCTCCACGCGGACCGGCCTGGCTCTTGCCGCGCATGAACGGCGCCGGAGTGCTTGGGACGTGAGCAGCAATCGTCGGGAAATACAGAAAAAAGGGCTGCTGTGGGGCGACTTTAGCTTGGCGTTCCAGGAACTCGATCGCTTTTCGAGTCAGTGTTGGGCCGGCCTCTTCGTCGCGCCATCCCTCGCAGACGCGAATGCTCTTCTCGCGCTGGTACACTCGCAAGGCTTCGCGCGCAGGCTTGAGGGGACTTACGAGACGCCCTTTTTCAACAAAGCAGTGCGGACTCTCAGAATTGACGTTCGGCAGAATGAATGAATAGTCAAATCCTGCCTGCCCGGGTCCCGGTTCCCAATCTTGTTGCGAATCCCAGTTCTCGCGTGCGGTCCCCAGTCCCAGATGCCACTTGCCTACACAACCGGTCGCATAACCGCGCTGCCGAAGTATGGCCGGCAGTGTCAGGCGGTCCTTTTCGATCAGGAGAGGGCCCTCGTTGAGGACTCCGCGCTTGAGTGCCGTCCGCCAGCAGTAACGCCCCGTCATCAGCGCATAGCGAGTGGGCGAACAGAGCGCGGAGGGGCTGTGTGCATCGGTGAAGCGGACGCCTTCTCGAGCCAGCCTGTCCAGGTTGGGAGTTGGGATCTTGGAGTCCGGGTTATAGCACCCCACATCCCCATACCCCATGTCGTCCGCTAGAATCAAAACGATGTTGGGAAGCTTCTCCTGAGCCAGCGTGTCACGGCCCAGGAACCAACTCCACAGGAAGAAAAGCACGCAGTACCGTTTGCTCGAGATCCTAGATCTTCTCCTCAAGACGACACCTCCAGATCGTGAGAAAGGTGGGCTATGGCTCCCTTGATATCGCCGGTGATGGATTGTCCCATCGCCAGGGGAGCCGGCGTCTACAACAACTGACTCCTGTTTGAACTCTTCTAAGCTCCGAGCCTGCCGACTGCGGCCGACCCACAGCCCCAGCCCCAGAGCCCCCTACTCTTCGCGCTCCTCGACCTCCGAAGCGTCCACCACGTCGGAGGCGAGCACGACGGTGAGCACGTTGTCGAGATGCCTACGCATGGCTTCTCGGGCTCCCTCAGGATCTTGGGCTTTGATTCGCTTGACCAGCTCGGAGTGCTCTCCGAAGGTCCGATTCAGATCGTAGCGATAGGCCGTGCGCTTTCGACCGGCACTGGCAATGCGCTGAAGCATCTTGGAAACGGCCAGAAGCACTTCATTCCCGGCAGCTTCCGCGATCGCAATGTGAAAGCTGGTATCGTGCTCATTGAAGACTTCCACTGACTGAGTGGTGACCTTCTGCAGGCCCATGATTCGTTCCAGCTTTTGAATCTGCTCCGGCGTGGCCGTCCGGGCCGCCATGGCGGCCAGCTCAAGCTCCACCACCTTGCGGGCCTCAATGACTTGAGTTAAGGAAGTCTTCTGAAACAAAATCGAAAGGTGCAGAGACTCCGCCAGTCCGGAGGAGGGCGAGAGTTTGATGTAGTTTCCGTCGGCCACCCGGCTCTCCAAGACGCCCATCATGCTCAGGGATTTCAAGGCTTGTCTGAGAGAGGGCCGGCTGACGCCCAACATCTGGGACAACTCGCGCTCTGACGGGAGTTTGCATCCGGGCTGGATGGCCCCGGATTCAATCAAGCTCTTAATGCGTTCGACGATGACCGTGGTGGTGTCGGGCCGTCGAATGGGCTGCCAGGCCGCAGCAGCCCTGGATTTGGTGTCGGTTGCCATGCTCCTCCGCTCGAGGTGACGCTCTCGACGCGATCAAGGACAAATGGTAATACCAGTGAATGCGCGCATTGTAGTGCCTGAGATTTGTTTGTCAAGAGAATTTTTTTATATATTGATTATAAATAACATATTCTTAGTAGACCGGCTCTGAGAGGGATTCCTGACTTGTGGTTTAAAAGTTTTACCTTATAGATCCTGTAGAGGCAGAAGCACTTGTCCGCGCACGCTTGTGGAACGGCCTGGTGGAGCGTGCGTTCCACCCTGGTGGTGCAAGACACTACGCTGGCTTTGCGACAGAAACTAGCTGGTGGGAGGGGAAGTGCTGCGGTGGACGGCTGCTGGCTTCAGGACCGCCAAAACGGGGAAATGATCCGACGGATACCGTCCCTCCCTGTTGTGGACCAGGGTGTGGCATTCGAGCGCCTTCCAGGGACCACGGAACAGGATCCAGTCGATGCGGCCGGCGGAGGGTCTTCCTTCGAATCCATGGAAGGTCTCTTCCGGTCCTGAGCGCCGGTGGGCCTCGTCATGGGCGTCGCGCAGGATCTGCGACAGAATTCGATAACACTCCTGTCGGGGAGAGGCGTTGAAGTCGCCTGTGACGACCGCGGGCCGATCGAGGCTGAGCTGAGCCAGGCGGTCGGCGAGAAGCGTGGCGCTTCTCGTTCTGGCTTCCTCCTCCTCGGGGCGGTGGGGGAAATGGGTGTTGAACAGGTAGAAGCCGGCAGGGCCGCCGATGGGCTGAAACAAACCCCAGGTCACCATGCGGGGCAGGCTCACGCCCCAGGCCATGCTGGCTGGAATGTCGGGCGTGTCGGAAAGCCAGAAGTCTCCGCTGTCGAGCAGTTGAAGGCGGTCGGCGCGGTAAAAGATGCCGACGTGCTCATCCGCCAGGCTGCCTCGCCGGCTCCGGCCGAACCACCGGTAGGCCGGGAGGGACTGCACCAGATATTCGGCCTGAAGGTCGTGCAATTCCTGGGTGCCCAGGGCATCCGGGTCCGAATCGGAGATCGTCTCGACCAACAGATTGCGGCGCCGCCCCCAGAGGTTGGGTCCGTCCAACGGATTCGGATACCGCACGTTGAAGGTCATGATTCGAAGCGGGAGCAGTGACTCGGAGGTCGTGCTGTTTGGAAACGTCGGAATCGTCATCGCAGGAAGGGCCTGCCGGGAATCCTCAGCGCCTGGCTTCCGAGGCGAGCTGGGTGTTCAGAGTTCGCTCCATCCTGGAGAGGGTGCCGAACACTTTCCCCAGCTTTACCTTGGCTTCAAACTTCACGGGAATTCGGGCGGCGTCGTCGCTCACCCACACGAAAAACGTTCCGCCGCCTTTAAACAACCCGCCGAAGACCGAGACGGTCTCTACCTTAAGCGCTTCGAAATTCCCGGCTGCAGCCTGCACCAGCTCTCGCTTTTGAACCTTGACTTCCACCCGCTTGACCTGACCGTTGTCGCTGATCACGACGGGATAGATTTCTCCCACTTTGAGACCTTGCAAGCGCGTGTGGTAGATGGCCGACAGCAGGTCCTGCACGCAGGGGGGGATCCCCTTAACGGATTCGTTCTTGAGCTCCACCGGCGGGTCCTTACCCACGTCGTAAGCCAGATAGTGGCCGGTCCCGTTTTTTCGATCGAAGGTCAGGAAGACGTCGCGATGCCGCTTCCCTTCCCGCGTGATTTTCGTCATTTTGACGGAGCAAAAGTCGCGGCTGTCGACGATGGACTCGAAATAGTCTTTGATCGTGACGCCGGTCAGTTTCGGCAGAAACCCGCTGGAGACGGCGTCGGCCGTGATCTTGTAGGCGGGTTGACCCTCATGGCGGATCATCTCGTTGAAGCGCAGCGTCATTTCGCCGGCCGTCATGGTGGGCAGGAAGAACATCCACAAGGGTGGGTCCCAGCGCACCTCGTACACCAGCGTCTCTCCCACCGGGAAGACTTCGGACGGCTGCCCGGCCAAGGCTTTGGGGGGTGGCAGCAGGAACCACCCGCTGGCCGCCAGGAGAGCAACGCAGGCTTGTTGGCGTATCAACTTCAATTGACCTCCCACATTCGATCTGGTCCTTCTCTCTTACGATTCCCGGTCAGGACGGAACGATGCCTGGCCTGCGTTTTCCTTCGCAAAGCCGTGCCGCGGGGCACCTTCACCAACGCCTCTGGGAAGACCTGACACACGGTGTTGAGCGGACCACACGTTCGCAGCCTCACCGGTACAGAAGAAACCGATCGATCTGCTTGCGGAAGGCATTCAGTTCGCCGTTCCAGGAGTCGACCAGTTTGGCCGCAGATGTGCCGCGGTCGAGCGCCGACCGAACCGTATCCGTCCCCGCCAGCCGGTCGAAGTGGCGAGCGTTCCACACGAACTGCGAGGGATAGCGACGGCGCACCTCGGCCAGGATTTCGAGCGCCGTCATCACGGGCGAAAAGACCGAGCGATCGGCAACCTGGACTTGAATTCCCTGACAGAGTTGGCCGGCAAATTTGGACGAGGTCGGAGTGAACTGCACGGCTCGAAACTCCGCGCCAGGCAGGGACCGCGCAGTGAGAGCCTCGGCCAGGGCCGGACCGTCGATCCAGGGAGCGCCGATCTGCTCGAACGGTTTGGCCGTTCCCCGCCCTTCGGAGAGATTGGTCCCCTCAATCAGGCAAAGACCCGGATACACGACGGCCGCCTCCACAGTCGGCAGGTTGGGTGAGGGTGGAACCCATTTCAGGCCCGTGTCGTCATACCATTGTTTTCGCCGCCAGTTCTTCATCTTCACCACGTGCAGGTCGAGATCCAGGCTTTCTTCCGCCCGGATCCACAGGGCCAGTTCCCCGGCGGTCAGGCCATAGCGGATGGGAATTGGAAACTCGCCGACGAAAGAGCGAAACTTCGGATCGAGCAGGGGACCTTCGAGTGCCGTCCCGTTGAGAGGGTTGGGTCGGTCCAAGACCAGGAACGCAATGTGCCGTGCGGCCGCAACCCTGAGGCAGCGTCCCAAAGTCGAGATATAGGTGTAGAACCGGGCGCCGGCATCCTGGATGTCATACACCAGCACGTCCACGTTCTCGAGCATCTCGGGCGTCGGCTCGGTGACGGCACCGTACAGACTGTACACCGGCACGCCGGTGGTTGGATCCGTCCCGCTGCTGACTTCCTGTCCGGCCGGAGCCGTTCCCCGGATGCCGTGCTCGGGACTGAAAAGGGCGACCAGCCTGGTTTCGGGAAGCGCCGCCAAAAGGTCGGCAGCATGGCGCTGACGGCGGTCTACCGCCGTGTGGTTGGTGATCAAGCCGATCCGCTTTCCACGCAGCCGCTCCCTCTGCTCGGTGAGGAGGACCTCAATCCCCGGAATCACCGGCTTGGGACGAAATGAATCGGCGTGTAAAACAGCACCGAGAACCGCCCCGCAAAAAGTGATGATCAGGACCTTTGTGTGCATCAAGTGGCTTCCTGGCCTCGCTAGGGAAATTGCTTTTGACCTGCCCGGCTGTTTTGCGTAGCATCAGCCCAAGCGCATCATCAGGAGAAGCCCCGGCTCGTCAGATCGGCATACGGAAAAGGGTCAAGATATCCCGACATGAACGGAGTAACCTCCCGACTTCAGATTGATAGCACCGAAGTGCTCCTGGTTCAAGGCGACATCACGGATCTGGACACCGACGCCATCGTCAATGCCGCCAACAAGGATTTGGTTCTGGGAGCCGGTGTGGCGGGTGCCATCCGCCGCAAGGGGGGGCCCGCGATCCAGGAGGAGTGCGATCGCATAGGGGGCACCGTTGTGGGAGGTGCGGTCCTGACCACCGGAGGCCGGCTGAAAGCCCGGCATGTGATCCATGCCGTGGGTCCCCGCATGGGCGAAGGGGACGAGGACCGCAAGCTGCGCGATGCCACGCTCAACAGCTTCAGACTGGCGGATGAAAAAGGATTGAGCAGCATTGCGTTTCCGGCGATCAGCACCGGCATCTTCGGTTTTCCGATCGAACGATGTGCTCAGATCATGCTGACTGCCACACGGGATCACCTGACCGGCTGCACCACCCTGCGCCAGGTGGTGTTTTGCCTTTTTGACAGCAGCGGATTCTCAACCTTCAGCAAGGAGCTCCATAAGTTGGTGTCCGGTCCTTCCTCCTGAGGCGGGTACGCAACCAACGGCGGCCTGCCTATGCCAGAACTTCTCGAACCCTCACCCCCAGCCTCGGAGACTGAGTCAGGCGGGTTACGCCGGAGCTTGAATCTCCTGGACGCGTCGCTGCTCGTGATCGGTTCGGTGATTGGCTCGGGCATTTTCCTCACGCCCAGCCATATCGCCCGGGCCGTGGGTTCGACCGAGGGCTTCTACCTGGTTTGGATCGTAGGTGGTGTGCTGTCTCTCTGCGGGGCTCTGTCTTACGCGGAGTTGGGGGCGGCCTTCCCGCGGGCCGGCGGCATCTACGTCTTCCTTCGCGAGGCGTATGGACCCTTGTTGGGTTTTCTGTATGGCTGGTGCAATTTTTTTGTCATGCAGACCGGCTCGATCGCCACGTTGTCCGCCGCCTTTTCCATCTACCTCGGCTATCTTATTCCCCTTTCGCCGGCGTTAGCCAAAGGCTGTTCGGCCGCAATGATTCTGGCCTTGACGGCTCTCAACTGCCTGGGCCTGAAACCCGGGACGATCGTCCAGAATATTCTCACCACAATCAAGATTGGCTCGCTGCTCGGAGTCGCCCTGGTCTTGTTTCTGGCCGATCCAACCTCTCCGGCACCGGGTGCGGCCGCTCCGCCGGCGGCTCCCTTCTCTCTGAGCGCTTTCGGCATCGCGATGATTGCGGTGCTGTGGTCCTATGAGGGCTGGCACCAGCTGACCTTCACCGCCGGCGAGGTCAAGAATCCCCAGAGGAACCTGACGGGAGGTCTCATCATTGGGACGGCGTCCATCATCGTTCTTTACCTTACCGTCAACGTGGCTTACCTCAATATCCTCTCTTTCAGCGAGGTGGCGCATTCCGAGCGGGTGGCCTCGGAGGCTATGGCACGGGCCCTCGGTCCGCTGGGAGGGACCCTGATCTCGCTGGCCATTCTCATTTCGGTTACCGGCGCCACCAATCCGACGGTTCTGGGCGGCCCGAGGGTTTACTACGCCATGGCGCGCGAAAAGCTGTTCTTTGCCAAGCTGGCTGAGGTTCATCCCCGCTTCAGAGTGCCGGTGGCGGCCATCGTGGTCCAGGGGCTGTGGGCCACGACTCTCAGTTTGATGGGCAACTTCGAACAGCTGTTTGGCTACGTCATCTTCATGGCGTGGATCTTCTATGGCCTGGGCGGAGCTGCCGTGCTGATTCTGCGGAAGTCGCAGCCTCGATTGCCGCGTCCCTACAAGGTTCTGGGCTATCCTTTCGTCCCCCTCCTTTTTGTTTTGATGGCGGCGGGCCTGGTTCTCAACACGGTGCTGAATGACTTCCGGCAAGCCTTCTGGGGACTGGCCGTGCTGCTGACGGGCATCCCGGCCTATCTCTACTGGCAACGCAAGGCAGCCCGCCAGGCACCCTCCCAGTGACCTCGACAGTTTTGCGTTGTTGATTTCTGGCTCCACCACGCGGGGTTCAGCAAGCGTGCGCCGGAGCGCCCGCTCCACCACACCGGTTCCACCACGGCGGTAAAGTCCGAATCCCCTCCAGACGAAATGATGCCCAGCCGGAGTTCGCGGCGGGTTGACATCGTTTTGCAGCGAGTCCTGCCACAAGGCAACGGTTTTGGCCGGCCAAGACTCCATCTTAAGTGAGTCCCCCAAACAAAAGGGGGCGCTCGCAGAGGCATTGCGGCCGCCGGCCGAATGAAAGCCACCTATGAGGAAGCTGGGTTCGATTGGATTGCTCCTAACTTTTGTCTGCTTCGCGGACTGCGCCGGAGTGGGCTCGGGCGCGTTGTTGTGCAAAGGAGAGCCCGTGGTGGGTTGGCTGGAACCTCGTGTCCGCCAGTCCACCACTGAAAGCCGGCCCGGACCCAATTCACAAGATAGCCAGGCCAGGCCCGCCCGCCTGACAGGGAGAGTCCTGGACGCCACAAACGACCGTCCGATCCCGGACGCCACGGTCTTCTACCAGGGTAACGTGTGCCGGACGGACCAGCAGGGGCGGTTCGAGCTGAACCGAGCGCCGGCTGCAAGTCCGGTTCTGGTCAAGGCCCCGGGATACCGGCAAGCATCCGTCCTCCCCGCAGCCAACACACCCCTGACGGCCAAACTGCGGCCTTTCGACGCCAAGGGCCTCTACCTGACGCACTTTGGAGTCAGTTCGCGGCTCTTGCGCGGCCGAGTTCTGGGTCTGATCCACGAAACCGATCTCAACGCCCTGGTGATCGATGTAAAGGGAGATCGTGGCCTGCTCAGCTCCCGCTACGAGGTTCCCTTGGCGGAGGAAGTCGGAGCTCTCAAGCGCCCCACCGTCAAAGACATCAAGGCCTTCCTTGCGGACCTGCACCGCCAGGATGTCTATGTGATCGGGCGCATCGTGGTCTTTAAGGACCACTTACTGGCTTCCGCTCATCCGGAATGGGCCATCCTCGATTCCAGAACGAAACAACCCTGGATCGACAACGAGGGTCTGGCCTGGGTGGACCCCAACCGCAGGGAAGTCTGGGAATACAACATGGCCATCGCCAAGGAAGCGGCTAAAGCCGGGTTTGATGAAATCCAGTTCGACTACGTCCGCTTCCCAACCGATGGAAAGATCTCCGCGGCCAGCTATGCCCAACCCAACACCATGGAGAACCGGGTCCAAACCATCAATTCGTTTTTGAAAGCGACCTACCAGGCCCTGCTGCCCTACAACGTCTATTTTTCGGCCGATGTCTTCGGCTACACCCCCTGGAACCGAAATGACACAGACATCGGTCAGAAGATCGAGGACATTGCTCAGAACGTCGACTATCTGTGCTTGATGGTCTATCCCTCCGGATACCATCTCGGGATTCCCGGCTTTCGAAATCCGGTGGCTCATCCTCGCGAAGTGGTCTATCTCACCATGGAGCGGGCTTCCAAGCGCATCGGCGGCCAATCCAAAAAGCTCCGGCCCTGGCTGCAGAACTTCAGAGACTACGCATTCGATCGTCGCCCTTACACCCAACAGGAGATCAAGCTGCAGATCCAGGCCTGCGACGAGGCTCGCACCAGCGGATGGCTTCTTTGGGACCCCAGCAACAAATACCGCTACACGGACGAGGCCATGAAAGCCCTCAAAGGTGGCCGGCAGATCGCCGAGAACGTCCTGGACAAAAGTGCAGCCGCGCCGCAGCCGGCAAGCGAGTGATCGTGATTCCGCCTCTCTCGTTCTGGTCGCAAAACGCTTCAGGTGGAGCGAGCGTCCGGCGTACGCTTCTCGAACGCACGGTGGAGCGGGCGCTCCGGCGCACGCTGGTTGAATGCACGACGGGGGACGCTTGATGAACGCACGACGGAGCGTGCGTTCCACCTAGGTACGAAGGAAACTATCTAGGTTCGTGGGCTCCGATCGAGGGATTCGTTCCCTCAGGGAGTGCGTTCCCCCAGAAGTCCCGTCCACCGTTGTCCGGCACCCTCACACCCGCCCTGCCGGCCGGGGATTCAGGCTGGAGTTGGTACCCGTCCAGCGATTGGAAACCCTCCGATCCCGTTCCTGGAGCAACCAACTTCGGATCGCTGGTGATCTGGAGCCACCCCTCCGGGACATCTTGAAAACGGCCGAACAGAATGTTTCGTTCGAAGACAATGTTTCGGCTGCCGCCAAATCCGGCCTGGGTGATGAACGTTCCATCGTTGATGGGCTTCCTTTTCTCTCCGCTGCTGTTTCGTCCCGTGCCCTCGACGTAAAAGATGTTGTTCCAAACCTGCACGTTGCGGGTCCACCGCTCACCGCTCCCGGTCCAAAGGAACAAATGCACCTCCGAATCTTTAGCGACGTAGAACACGTTGTTGTGGATCCGCACGTTCTCATTGCCGCCGGCCATATGGAAGAGCCGGGTGCGGTCGTTCTGGCTGATGTTGTATCGAATGACGGTTCCCGTGTTGTTGGAGCAGCAGACCAGCATGAACCCGCCGTCGTTGTCGTGTGAATAGTTGTACTGAAACACCGTCTCGCGAGTGTAGGCGTCCGAGTCAAAGGCCTGGCCATCCTTTTTGCCTTTTACGCGGCTCACCTCGTTGAACTGAATGAGCGTGCGGTCGGAGGCCCAGGGCCAGATTCCCGCAGCATAGTCCTCGCAGCGCTGACGGGCGCCGCGAAGAACGTTGTGCTCCACCAGCGCTCCGTCGCATCCCCACACTTTGATGCCGTCGCCCCCGATGTCCTCCAGGAGGTTATTGCGAATCACCACATTGGTACTACGGTGGCTTCGGTCGTCGGAGGGATAGGGTGTGAATCCGCAGATGCCGTTGCGGTCCGTGCGAACCAAGTGGCAGCCTTCAATCAACAGTCCGTCGAACCGGCTCTTGACCCGATCTCCCCCATTTTCCCAAACGATCCCGTGCCCCTCGCCCTGATCTTTCTTGACCAACGAGCCGTTCACGTCACGGACATCGAGATCCCTCAGCCGGATGTGCCGCATGGTCCCATAGTCCCAGACCCGAACTCGAACGCCGTATCGGAAAGCCTTGCGGGTGGGGCCCGTGTTGGTCAATTGCAGGTTACGGATCTCCCAGTAATCCTGGTTTTCCAACAGCAAGGCTTCGTTGCGAAGGCCTCCGGCCGCGATCAGAGGTTTGGCGCCCTCTCCGTAGCGGTCGATGACGATCGGGCGTTCCTGGCTTCCGGAGCCCTTCGGATGAAGCCGACCGGCAAAACGACTTCCAGCCCGAAACAGGAGCGTATCGCCCGCTTGAAACACGACACCATTGACCTTCTCCAGACTCTTCCAGGGCGTCTGCCGGGACAGTCCATCGTTGTTGTCGTTGCCTTGCGCAGAGTCCACGTAGAATTTCCTGCCGGCGGCGGACGGTCCGGGCACCATCGCCGAGAAAGTAAACATTCCCGCAATCATGACGACGCCCAACAGCGGCGCCGTGCGGTTGGAGTGGAATATCAACACGGTTCACCTCCCGAATGAATACCGGCCTACCTTGGCTGATGGACTACCGCGGTCAGTTCACGCAAGACAGCGACCGTCGATCATTCCAGGCGCGGCGTTGCGGCATCCGTCAACTTCCCCTCCTCAACAACCACGATACTCTTTTCGAAGACTCTGCGAAACCGGCTCGTGGTGTCGCTCCGCTCACTTGACCATCCGCGGCGGCGCCGGGCCATTTAGCCGGCAGGAGGAGCCGCTCAGCCACGCCCAGGGGCCATCGGACGTTTGCTGTTGAGCACTCTTTTTCCCCGGCGCTTATAATCCGGTCAACTCTCGGCGACGATAAGACATCTCAGCTACAGGAGGCGTTATGGACTCCACTCGAGAAATCCCGCAGAGGCACCCGGTTCGGCAGATGTTTCACACGCTCACGGAGAGGGCTTTGGAGCAGTCTCATCTGAGCGATCAGGAAATCCACTGTTATCTCTCCAACCTGCTGGTCGAATTTCTGTACGTTGAGAACCTGTACAAAGTCAAAGACGAGACGGGGCGCCGTCTTGAATACGTGATCGACATGCTCTCCAGGGCGGAGGATGCCGGCAGCGCCGAGAAGAAGGAAGTCTACAAGCACGTCGGCGACTTCTCGCTCTTTATTCTGGGACTGTTCCCGGAGAGTCTTCACCGCCGGCGAATCAACGCCAACTACTACGCCGCTCAAGGCCGCCGATCGTATCGAATTCGCTGGGAAATGGAGAACTATCGATCGGCCGTGGTCATTTTCCGGAAGCTCTCGGAACAGTTCGAGGGCTGCGTTTACAGCCTGAACTGGGTCAAGAGTTACATCAACGACCCGTTCTATCAGTACATGTTCCGGGAGTTCGAAATCACCTGACCGGCGCCTGCCGGTCCAGGGCGCCTCAGCCTCCGGTCAGATCGGTCCATCCGCGAAGATCGAGTGACGCTCCGCCTTCCTTCTGAGCCGATCTTCCTTGATTTACTACCCATGTATCCGCGTGGGGCTTCGCGCCCAAACCCGTCCCACCCACCGACGCGCCAGTTTGACATTGACAACCCAAAAAACCAGAACCTATCATCTTCTTTGTTGCAGTGTGGCAATTAGTTAACGGTGGCGTCAGACGAAGCGAGTGGCTTCCCCTGGAGTGAGAGTTGGGTGGGCTCGCAAAAGGCACCTCCGCGTTGCGGGGTTGGTGACGTGGATGGCTTGGATGATGGGCGAGCGCACCGATCAGGTCTCTCGTTGATTCTGGCCTTCCCCGACCCTTCAACCAACACAATCAAGTTCTCAAGACGCCAGTCAAGCTGCAGAAGCGTGCTTCAAGCAATCCTGAGTTTTCCAATCAGAACAGGAGGATTTGGACATGGCAAAACCAGACGATCCGGGCCTTAGGCCAGGACTAGACGTCTCCCGGAGAAACTTTCTCCGGGGTGCCGGCGCCGTGATATCCAGCGGGATCGTGGCTGGAACGGAAGTCCTGGAAGCGGCCCAGGCGGCAGCCGGCCCCAAAATCTTGGGTCCCGGCAAGGTGCCGATTACACTTCGTATCAATGGAACAGCGAAGTCTCTGAACCTGGAGCCGCGAGTCACGCTTCTGGACGCAATCAGGGATGAAGTGGAACTCACCGGCGCCAAGAAGGTCTGCGACCGAGCCACGTGCGGGGCCTGTACCGTCCTGTTGGGGGGAAAGCCCGTATACGCTTGTTCCGTCCTGGCCATCGAGGCCCAGGGTAAAGAGATCGTGACGGTCGAAGGACTCTCCAAAGGTGGGACCCTCCATCCCGTGCAGCAAGCCTTTATCGACAACGACGGCCAGCAGTGCGGCTATTGCACGCCGGGTTTCGTGGTGGCCTGCAAGGCCTTTCTCGACAAGCATCCGAACCCGACGAAAGAAGACATTCAGAAGGGCTTGGGTGGCAACCTGTGTCGTTGCGGCACCTACGTGGGGGTGACTGCCGCGGTTCTGCAGGCTGCGAAGACCATGAAGGGAGGACGCTCCAATGCCTGAGTACAAATGGCCGGAAATGAATGAACGCAAGATCCTCGGCAAGCGCGTGTCGCGGCTGGACGGGCCCGATAAGGTCACCGGCCGTGCCAAGTATTCCTCCGATGTGAAGCGCCCAGGTCAACTCTACGGGAAGTTCCTGCGCTGTCCCTATGCTCACGCCCGCGTGGTGAGCATCGACATCAGCGCGGCCGAAAAGGTCCCGGGAGTTAAAGCCGTCAAGATCTGCGAAGGAAAAGGCCCAGGGGCCGAGATCCAGTGGGCCTGGGACGAGGTGGCTTACGTGGCCGCCGTGGATGAACAGACGGCTGAGGATGCCATCCACAAGATTGTCGTGAAGTACGAGCCGTTGCCGCACTTAGTGAACGAGGAAGCCATCAGCAAGGCGGGTGAGCGGGGCAAGCCGGCGGCTGAGCAAGTCAACGGCGATCCGGACAAGGGGTTTCAGGAAGCCGAAGTGGTCGTGGAAGGCCAGTATGGGATTCCGGTGATCACCCATTGCTGTCTGGAGCCGCATGGTCAAGTGGCGGAGTGGGAGGGGGGCGAGAATCTGACGGTCCACCAGTCCACTCAGAACGTCTCGGGTCTGGCGGGACAATATGCGCAGCCGCTGCAGATTCCGGCCTCCAACGTGAAGGTGCGCATGGATCATATTGGGGGCGGTTTCGGCAGCAAGTTCAGTGCGGACTCCTGGGGTCTGGAAACCGCTCGTCTTGCCAAGCAAGCCGGCCAGCCCGTGAAGGCTTTCCTGGAGCGGGATGCCGAACTGTTTCTGGCCGGCGTGCGGCCTTCCCACTTTGCCAAGATCAAGGTGGGAGCCAAGAAGGACGGCACGCTGGTGGCTTGGGAGTCGGATTCCTGGTCCACCGGAGGGGTGGGGGGCGGCGGCATGGCTCCCATTCCCTACGTGGTATCGATCCCCAACCGCCGCATGCGTCACACCGCTGTTTCCACCAACACCGGTGCAGCGAGGGCCTGGCGGGCACCCAATCATCCGCAAGCCTGCTGGCTGACGTTCGCGGCTTTGGAAGACATGGCCGCCAAGCTGAAGATGGACCCGCTCGATTTCTTCATCAAGAACATCGAACTCACCGGCGACCGGGCCGAGCTGTATCGCAAGGAACTGATGCGTGCCGCCGAGCTGATCGAGTGGAAGAAGAATTGGCATCCCCGGGGAGACTCGACGCCGGGTCATCTGAAGCGCGGGCTGGGCTTGGGCTTTCATACCTGGGGCGGACGCGGCCACAACTGCGAAGAGCGTCTGACCGTGAACCCGGATGGCTCGGTAACCATCGACATGGGCACCCAGGATCTGGGAACGGGAACTCGCACGGCCATGGCCATGGTGGCAGCTGAGACGTTCGGCCTGACGGTCAACGCCATCAAGGTCAACATCGGGCGCGCGCCGGACTATCCGCCCGGTGGAGCCTCGGGTGGCAGCACAACGATTGGAGGAGTCAGCTCGGCAACGTTGCGGGCGGCCCTGGAGGCGCGCGAGCAATTGTTCGCCAAGGTGGCCCCGGCGCTGGGAGTCGAGCCGACCCAGTTGGAAGCAGTCGGGGGCAAGGTTCAGGTGAAGGGCAATCCCGCCAAGAGCCTGAGCTGGAAGCAGGCCACTGCCAAGTTGGGTGTGACGCCTCTCACCGTCACCGGCCGCAACGCACCCAACGCGCCCGGCAAGCTCATCGACAGCGGCGTGGGCGGGGTCCAGATGGCCGACGTTACCGTGGACATCGAAACGGGTGTCACCAAGGTCAACAAGTTTGTGGCCGTGCAAGACTGCGGCCTGATCATCAACGAGAAGACGGCCGAGAGCCAGGTGTTCGGAGCCATGATCATGGGTGTCTGCTTCTCGCTGTTTGAGGAGCGCATCCTGGATGAGATCACGGGCCGGCCGCTCAACTCCAACATGGAGTTCTATAAGCTGGCGGGTATTGGCGATATCGGCGATCTGGTGGTCGAGATGTGGAAGGATCCGGAACAGGATGGACGCGGCGTGATCGGGCTCGGCGAACCCCCGGTAAATTCGCCGGCGGCTGCCATTGGCAACGCCATCGCCAACGCCATTGGAGTGCGAGTCCCGCGCGCTCCTTTCACTCCGCAAAGGGTACTGGCGGCACTGGAAAGCAAAGGAGGACTCACGTCATGAAGGGTTTTGAATACGCAAGCCCCACGACCAAGGAACAGGCAGTGGGTCTCCTGGGCTCTCAGTGGGGTGAAACCGAAGTGCTGGCAGGGGGGACGGACCTTTTGAGTTCGATCAAGGACTACTTGACCACCCCCAAGCGCCTCGTAAACATCAAGGAGATCAAAGAATTTCAGGGAATCAAATTCAGTCCCACAACGGGCCTGCGGATTGGCAGCCTGGTGACGTTGGCCGAGTTGATGGACAATACCACCGTGAAGAAGGACTACCCGGCCCTGGTCTTGGCCGCGGATGGAGTCCGCAGCCAGCAAATTCAGTCCATGGGAACCGTCGGCGGAGACCTTTGCCAACGTCCCAGATGCTGGTACTTCCGCAACGGTTTTGGTCTGTTCCCGAAAGGCGACAAAGGGGAGAACCTCGTCTTGGAGGGAGAGAACCAGTACCATGCGATCCTCGGCAATTCCGGAGCCGCTTTTGTGAACCCCTCCAGTCTGGCTCCGGCTCTGATTGCCCTGGACGCCAAGATCCGGGTTTTTGGGGCTTCCGGTTCGAGGGAGGTGGAGGCTGAAAAGTTCTTCGTCACTCCCAAGAGCGAGGGCGATCGGGAATACGATCTCAAACCAAACGAGATTGTTGCCGAAATCCTGATCCCCCCGGCCAGCGGAATTCGCAACGCCACCTATGAAGTCCGCGAAAAAGAGGCGCTGGATTGGCCTTTGGCCGCGGCCGCGGTGGCACTCAAAATGAACGGCAAGACTGTCCAGAGCGCGCGGCTGGTGCTGGGTCACGTGGCTCCAATCCCCTGGAGGTCGATGGAGGCCGAAAAGGCTCTCACGGGAAAGACCGTCAGTGAAGATGTCGCCATGGAGGCCGGCAAGGCGGCTGTGGCCGGCGCGAAACCACTCAGCAAGAACGGTTACAAAGTCCAGCTGGCTCGTGTGGCCATGAAACGTGCCATTCTCCAGGCCGCTCAGGGAGGGGCTTAAACCATGTACCGAAAGATCCAACACATCGAGCACGAAGTCTGCAACTGCGTCCGCTGGAAAAGCATGTTCTACCAGGCCGAGCCGGATCCGAGCGTGCCTCGCTCCAACGAGGACGGCTTCTGGTGCGCGCTCACACAACGAGTCCTGGGGCCGGACGGGCAGGTGGTCAGTCCCCAAGAGTGCAAGCCGGGACGAGCTTGCTTCAAGGAAGCACTCTAGTTTTTTCTCAGTGGGGAGCGGGCGGCGGACGTTCGCTCCCGTCGGAGAGACATTGGTGGGGCAGAGGGCACAGAGGGCACTCGTCGGTTGCCCAAGGGGTCGCGATCCGCTATGCTATGAACTTTAATCGTCAATCATCATTGCGTGACGGCCTTTTGTGAGGCTTTGAATCAATAAACCGAGGAGGACCCGACAATGAGAATGATCCGATTTTTGATGGTCGGCCTGTGTGGCCTGACGCTCGCCGCGTCGCCGGCTTGGGCAGCCGCAATCCAGGGCGACTACCTGGAGACCCGTAGCGCCGACATCTACACCGGCCCTTGTGTGGCCAATGCGGAAGTTGGTTTGGTAGGAGACCAGGCCATTGTGGCTTGGAGGATTCGCGAAGGAGCCTGGAACGGCGTCAAACTGGATGGCTTGAGTGTGGTGGGGGTGGCCAAAGCCAGCAATACGCTGGGCGATCCTTTCCATGATCCCTATCCGGCCAAGTCGGTCCTGATTGTGGACAGCAAGGCTACCGCTGAACAGCGAGTGGCCCTGCAGCAGTTTGCTCAGTTCATGGCTCAGGATCTGCTGAAGAACATCGTCAAAGTTGAGGAGGCCGCCATCCAGCTGGATATGGGTTCCGAGCACGGTGTGGCCAGGCTGGTCGCCGGAAACCTGGCCAAGATCGAGACTCGCTGCCTCAGCGAGAAAGATCACCTGTGCGGGAACGAGGAAGTCTATTACGATCCCTTAACCGAAGTGAGCCATGCCATGCCGGCCTACGCCGAAACGGACGAATTCAGCGGGAGTGGGCTGGGCGTGAACTGGAAGGTCCATGGCAAGCGTTCTGCTTTTGTGGGAAGCTTCTCGCAAGTGCCGCTGGTTTCCATGAACTGACCGGCCTTCGCTGGGCCGAGCGCCCAGCGGGTTCCCAGCCTGGAAAAACGGAAGCTTCGGCTTCCGTTTTTTTTTATCCGTATCCACCCACTTGGCCAGTCGTGGGAGTCAAATCCCCGGTTCGAAGCTCAGGCGGAGACCGGGGCGAGCTTTCGGGGAAAGCGCCGGCTGACCGGCACCCTCGACGTCTGTGGAACCGATAGATCAACGCACAACACAGCCCTATTTCAGACCCGAGCAAGGAGAAAACATCATGGATGCGAGGCTTTCCAGAAGAAATCTGATTCAAGCGATGGGTGCTGCGGCGGTGTGTCCCACAGCTCTGGCCGGCCGGCCGGCGACCGGCACCTCGGAGACGGCATCGGTGTCCTGGCCGCCGGCGGAAGGGGCCCGTACCCCCAAGATCTGCCTGGGCGCTTCACGGGACCTCGACCCAGCCGGCATGCGCAAGCTGAAGCAGGTCGGCGTTGACTACGTGCTCATGAGCGGCCCCCCGATTCCGTGGACGGAGGCGGGCCTGCGCGAGCGACTCGACCACTTCAAAGCCGGCGGCTTGACCATCTACAACCTGATGATCTTCGGATTCAACGACGTGATCTGGGGCCGCCCGGGTGCCGACGCGCAAATCGAAGACGTCATCAAATCTATCCGAGCCGCGGGCAAGGTGGGATTACCGGTCATTGAATACAACTTTTACGCTCATCGCTTGACGGAAGGTTACAAAGAGGAAATTGGCCGGGCCGGAGCCGGCTACACCGCTTACGACTATGGTCTTTCCAAGGATCTGCCACCCTTGGAAGGCGTGGGAACACACACTCGGGCCCAGCAGTTGAAGCGGGCCGAGCACTTCCTGAAGGCGATTGTCCCGGAGGCAGAGAAGGCCAATGTTCGCCTGGCGCTCCACCCCAACGACCCGCCCGTGCCGCTCAGCCGCGGTTCTGAGCAGATCATGGCTACCTTCCAGCACTGGAAGGAATACCTGGACTTGGTCAAGAGCCCTTACAACGGCATGACCTATGACTGTGGCGTGACGCGTGAAATGGGTGAGGACCCGGTGGCGGTTTGCCGCTACCTGGGGGAGCGGGACTGCATCAACCACGTTCACTTTCGAAATGTCGTGGTCCGGAAGCCGTCGGTCGATTACACAGAGGTGTTCCTGGACGAGGGAGTCGTCAACCTGTTTGCGGTGATGCGGGAGCTTGTACGGCAGAAATATCCCCGGGCCATTTACCCCGAGCACCCGCGAGCCATCGACCTGGATCGCGAACAGGGGATTCGAAACTTCTATCCCGGCGGTGGTGGTCTCGCCGCTGAAATCTACAACGTGGCCTACACTAAAGCCATGCTCCAGGCAGCCTTGTCTCTCTGACGAGGAGTCTGAACAGTGCAGGCCTCTATCGAGCAGGAGCGCCTGCGCCGGAAAGTCCCGTTCACCCGCCTAAGGTCTAACAATAAGGGGAGAACTTGGGTCCATCCGGAACTCGTGTCCGGACCTTGATGTGGCGGCGACTCCAACGACTTAGTTTCTGTCGCAGAACGCTCCAGGTGGTGCGGGCGCTCCCGCGCACGCTTTAATGAACGCACGGCGGAGCGTGCGTTCCACCTGGGCCTTTGCATCGCGCCACGCGGTGCAGCCAAGAGATAAAGCCGCTTTCGCGATAGAAACCCGCTAAACGTCGGCTCGCTCCGATTGGTTTGGTTTGCCGGCGCCTCTCCGAAACGATGAGTAACTCGCCGCAACAGCCACAATCAGGTTGGCTGTGACAATGGGCGGCGACTTCAGCAGAATGCCATACCCTATCCACACCAGCGCGGCCAAGGCCTGAACCCTCAGGATTTGATTGGGCTGCTTGAAGAAATAGGAGGAGGCAAAGATGCCGGACGCCGTCCAGCCTATCGTGTCAAGCAGGTGAAACATTCAGGTACTCCGTTCCCAGTAGCGGGAGGTCGGCCACACTGTGGCGGATCGTGAGCCAATCGGTCCGAACTTTGTCCCACTCCTGGATCAAGAACCCTTGCTTTTCGAACAGGCCGCGAATCTGATTGGAATCCCACCCCAGGATTTGCTCCAGAATGGGGATGATAACGCTCAGTGCGTCGTCGCTCAGGATGGTTCGTTTGGCGATTTGTGTCACGTACCTGGCTTCTGAGACGGCGATGGTGAAACCATCCCTCCGATTCACGTGGAGCATCACATGCACGTCGGAGCTCCCGTCTCCAACGTACACGATTCGATCCTGACTCACCCCGTGCAGCACCTGCAGCTGGTCCAGCACGGCCACCTTGCCGTAGCCCGCGGTGACCCTCTCGATGCCTGCGATCTGTCCGGAATCGTCGTAGCGGAAACGCGTGCCGAAGATGTGATCGGAGGGAATGATACCGGAGAGCGCCGACTGAATAACCTCCTCGGGAGCCGCCGAAATCACGTAGAAGTCGAAGTGATAGCCGTCGATCCCGCTGTCGAGCAACCGGAAGAGCGCCCCGATGTTTTGTTTCAGTCTGATCCGCTGTCCCGCCTGGACGAGATGCTCTCTTCGCACCTGGGATCGGTACTCGGGGTCGTGCAGGAGCAGATAGGCCAGTTCTCCTCCTTGTTGAACCAGGTTCAGACGGGACAGCTCGGTTGTTCTGGTAGTGAAAGTCTCGGCGGGAATGCCCAGCAATTCGCTTAAAACACAACCCGAATCGTTGAAACTCAGCGTTTGGTCGAAGTCACTTGCCAAAAGGTAATGTTTGATCGTTTTATTCCTATCCTGCATGTCGGTTCCTCCAAAACACCAATACTAGATGGGAGCCGGCGGCCGGCCAGCTTGGAAGGCAAACTTCTGGTTCCGCCTTCGCACGTTCCGGCAAAAAAAAACGTCCGCCCAGCTCTCTGCCGGCGAACGTCTTGGTTTCAGCACGACATCAAAGTCTACTGGCCGCTGCTTCTCTCGGCATGGCAGCGCCAGCACTTCCTATCGCACACATTCTAGCCAATCTTTAGCACTGCCAAAGACGATTTATCTTATGAACCTCATAACCAACTTTTATCGATCCAGGGTGGGACGCGTGAACAGCGTGGCAGTCGGGGAGGGCCGCACACCAGGCGGCCGTCGGTCATGACGGAAGGCGGCACGACTCAGCTTGGGCGCTTGATGTTCAGTGCTTTCATGCGGGACTTGAAGGTCGACGGGCTGATGCCGATGAGCTGTGCGGCGCCCTGATCTCCACCGACACGCCAGCCGCTCTGCTCCAGCGCCGCCAGCATGTTGGCCCGCTCCATCTCGCGGATTTTGCGCTCGTCCAGGATTTCCCGGGGGGTCCCAGCGGCATTGGATTCCACCTCAAACCGACTGGCAGCAACCGCCTCCGGCAGCACCCGATCGAAGCGCAGGGGCCCGCCCCTTGACGTGATCAGTGCCCGCTCGATCACGTTGCGGAGTTCACGCACGTTGCCGGGCCAGGAGTAGGACTTGAGCAGCGCCACCGCGGCCGGGGACAGAGGCTCTACCGGCCGACCCATGCCTCGCGAAAGCTTCTCCAGGAAGGTTTGCGCCAGGATCACGACATCGTCGCCACGTTCCCGCAAAGAGGGGAGTCGTAAGGGGAACACACTGACTCGATAGTACAAATCCTCCCGGAAGGTTCCCTCCCGGACCGCGCGCTCCAAGTCGCGGTTGGTTGCTGCCAGCACACGCACGTCAACCCGAAGGGTCTTGGAGCCTCCCACCGGCTCAAACTCGCCCTCCTGCAAGACCCGCAGCAACTTCCCCTGCAGTTCCAGCGGCAGCTCCCCGATTTCGTCCAGGAAAAGGGTCCCGCCGTCGGCCAGCGCGAAGCGTCCGTCGCGCCGCTGGGTCGCGCCGGTAAATGACCCTTTCTCGTGACCGAAGAACTCGCTCTCGATGAGCGTGGCCGGAATCGCCGCGCAGTTGACTTTGATGAGCGGGCCCTTCCCGCGAGCGCTCCGCCTGTGAATGGCCCGCGCAAAGAGCTCCTTACCCGTTCCGGTCTCCCCTTGAATGAGAACCGTCGCATCGGTCTCGGCCACCTGGGCCACCGCCTGGAGCGCTGAGCGCAGGGCTGGGCTCTTACCCACGATCTCATCGAAGCCGTGATCCTCCTCAATCTCGGCCCGCAGGTACTCGGTTTGGGCGCTGAGCGATTCGATGCGCCTCTGGGCCTGGACCCGATCATCCACGTTTCGCAGGATCACCGTGAAAAACGACCGGCCCAGCACATCGTACTTCGACAAAGTTGCTTCGGCCGAGAAGGGCGGCCGACCCGGCGGCTTGGCCGTGAACGGACCGGGAATCCAGAGATGACATCCCCCACCGCTTTGCCGTTCCAGCTCCTGGGTCAACTCGGCCAGTTGTCGAGTGGCCTCCACGCCCAGCAGGTGCTCCACCCGCTTGCCCCGCACCCATTGACCGGCACAGCCAAACAAACGCTCCGCCGCAGGGTTCATCATCGAGATAGACAATCCATGGTCGAGTTCTACGATCGCATCCATGGCGCTGTCGATCAGGCGAGTCAGTTTTTGCTCGCGCTCCCGAACCGCCGACTCCAGCTCCAGCCGGCGCATCTCTGCCGAGGCGCGCGCCGCGAAGATCCTGAACAGAGCGACCAGACGCTTTTCATCCGGCATGGGCCGTTTGTCTACCACTGCCAGATGGCCCAGGACCTTTTCCTGGTCATTGAGGATGGGAACACCCAGGTAACTCACCACGTCGGCCAGCGCAGGATCCTTGTCATCTGGGTACAGCTCGACGAGACGGTCGGGTATGTGGAGCAGACGCTTCTCGCGGATGGCGGTTTCACAAGCCGTCCCGATAATCGAGTACTCGAAGCCCTCCACCCACTTTCCATCAAACTGAAAAGCCAGCGCTCGCAATCGTTCGGTTGTTTCATCGTAGACGGTCACCCAGGCACCCAGGGTATCCAGTGCTTTCGCCAGATTCTCAACCAGGGCGCGGTAAAAATCGTGTCCTGTGGTCGCGGCAGTCCCCTCCACTACCGCCCTGAGGGCCGTTTCCTCGTCTACCCGGCGTGCCACGACTGAATTGGACATGATGGCCATTCTAACACCAGGTCTGTTCTCCGCGACCATTTCTCGTCGTGGCTTGCGACGATTTCTCGTCGAAGACGAAAAGTCGTCGCGCACGACAGCTCCGAAAGGATCCGTAAGTAACTACTTTCAAATAGCTTAATGAACACCACGCGGTTGGCTGGAGCGTTGCGTAAAGGATGGCATCGGAGGCGGCATCGAAGCCGCCGAGACGAGAACTCAAAAGCAAAGGAGAACCCAAAATGCCAGTCACGATGAAAGAAAAGAAGATCCCCGAACCCCGCAACGGTGTGGATACTCCCACCCTGTTTGCCACGATCAACGCTGTGGCGCAACAGCCGGAATTGGCCAAGTTTCAGTTCCGCGCGACGAATCGCTGGCAGCAGGGCACCCACAGCCGCACCCGCATTCAGTCCTTTAGCGGCGCAGGAGGAGAGCAATCGCATGAAAAGGAGTTCACCTGCGAAGCAGATCACCCAACCGTGCTGGTGGGCCGAGATCAGGGTCCGACTCCGGTCGAGTTTCTTCTGCACGCGCTGGCCTCTTGCCTCACGGCCGGGGTCGGCAACATCGCGGCCGCCCGCGGGATCACGCTGTACGAAGTGGAATCCTCGGTGGAAGGCGACATCAACCTGCTCGGAATCCTTGGACTGTCGGATACGGTGCGCAACGGATACCAGGGCATCCGCGTGAATTTCAAGATCAAGGGTGACGCTCCGGTGGAGAAACTGCGGCAGGTCATCGAGCAGGCGCGCAATCGTTCCGCGGTCTATGACGTCCTGACCAACGGCGTCCCGGTTTCCATCACCCTGGAAGGAGAGTGAGGAGCTGGTTACGGCAGCGGCCGCAGGGTCTCCTCAGTGGGGCCGGGCGGGCCATCCAGAAAGGATTTCTCATGAAGTGCACGGACACACTCATTATTGGCGGCGGTCAGGCGGGACTGGCGATGAGCCGGTGCCTGACGGACCGTGGCATCAACCACGTGGTGCTGGAGCGTGGGCGGGTGGCGGAGCGATGGAGGAGCGAGCGCTGGGATTCTCTTCGCCTGCTGACGCCGCGGTGGCAGAGCCGGCTCCCGGGCTGGTCCTATCAGGGTCCGGATCCGGACGGCTTCATGACCAGGTCCGAGGTGATTGGTTACCTGGACGACTATGCACGCTCCTTCTCCGCTCCGGTTCAGGGCGGCGTGGCGGTGCAGGCGGTGGAGCGGGACTCGGCTGGATTCCGCGTGAAGACCAACGAGGGAGTCTGGGGGGCCCGCAATGTGGTCATTGCCACGGGCCACTGCGACCGGCCCCATGTGCCTCCGGCATCGACGTCCGTGGCGTCCGCTGTCGTGCAGGTCGTGCCCACCCGCTATCGTCATCCGGAGCAGCTACCCCAGGGTGGGGTCCTGGTGGTGGGCGCCTCAGCCACCGGCATTCAACTGGCTTCCGAAATCGTTCGTACCGGCCGGCCCGTGACGCTGGCGGTTGGGCGACACACCCGCCTGCCCCGCCTCTATCGGCGCCGCGACATCATGGCCTGGTTGGACGCCATGGGGGTTCTCACGACGACCACGCGCCAGGTCTGGGACCTGGCCGCCTCGCGGGCACAACCCTCTTTGCAGCTCATCGGCGGCGATGATCGTCATTCTCTCGATCTCGAAGTCCTGCAGCGGCAAGGTGTGCGGCTCGTGGGACGACTCGTCGGCGCCTCCGGGAATCGGGTCTTCCTGGCCGGGGATCTGCCCGCTTCGATCCTTCGCGCCGAGTTGAAGATGAACGAACAGCTCGACCGGGTGGACCGCTTCATCGATGAAATGAAACTTGGAACGAGCTGTCCGGTCGAAAGGCGTCCGCGCCCCGTTCCAGTGCCTGCTGCACCACGTACTCTGGACCTCAAGGCCGGCGGGATTCGCACCATCCTATGGGCCACCGGATACCGCCGGGATTATTCCTGGCTGCGGCTGCCCGTCTTGGACGCACAAGCCGAATTGCTGCATGACGGAGGAATGACAGCCCAGCCCGGACTCTACGCACTCGGTCTGCACTTCATGCGCCGGCGCAACTCAAGTTTTCTCGACGGAGTCGGGGCCGACGCCAACGAACTGGCCGACCACATCCAGAACCGACTGATTTGCCGGCAGGTGGCAGTCGCCTGACTCGATTGGAGGACTACATGAATCGCCCCGAGATCCCTGTTTACCATTATGATGCGATTGTGGTGGGCGCCCGTGTCGCGGGTGCTGCAACCGCCCTGCTGCTGGCCCGAGCCGGCCTGCGGGTGCTGGCTGTCGACAAGAGCGCCCACGGCAGCGACACGCTGTCCACCCACGCCCTGATGCGACCCGGTGTGTTTCAGCTTCAGCGCTGGGGTGTTCTGGACCGAATTCTCAGATCCGGAACCCCTGCCATCCGTGTGACGACCTTCCACTACGGCAACGAAGCGGTCGTGGTGCCCATTCAGGAGCGGGACGGAGTGGACGCTCTTTACGCGCCGCGCCGCACCGTGCTCGACCCGGCGCTGGCCGACAGCGCTCGCAAGGCAGGCGCACAGGTTCTCAACGGAGTGGTTGTCAAAGATCTTGTCCGCGCTGGAAAAGAGCGGGTATGCGGGGTCGATCTTGTGGACTCCGGCGGCGCTATCCGCCGGGTCAAGGCTCGGATCGTGATTGGGGCGGATGGAGCCGGGTCTGGTGTGGCCCGGGCAGCCGGCGCCGAGGTCATCCGCTCCGCCAACCGCCCTGCGGCTGTTCTTTACGGATACTTCCGTGGACTTCACCTTGACGGCACGCACTGGTACTACGGAAAAGACGTCGCCGCCGGAGCCATTCCCACCAACGACGGCCTAACCTGCGTGTTTGCCGCCCTGCCGCCGACAGGCTTTGACGCCGGGCGCCCTGGTCCGTTGAATGCGCTCTTTCGGAACGTACTGGAAGAAACCGACCTGAACCTCGCCTGGGCGGTGAAGCAGGCCGAAGGCGTGGGCAAGCTGTATTCCTTTGCGGGACGCCCCGGATTCATTCGCCAGGCCTGGGGCCCGGGCTGGGCCTTGGTGGGAGACGCCGGCTGCTTCAAGGATCCCCTGACCGCCCACGGCATGACCGACGCGTTGCGCGACGCCGAGCTTCTGGCCAAGGCAGTGGTTGAAGGAACCGACGAGGCGATGGCCGGCTATCAGGCGGCGCGGGACGAATTTGCCGTTGAGTTCCTCGATCTGTCCGACGAGATTGCCTCGTTCCACTGGACTCTCGACCGCCTCAAAGCGCTTCACTACCGCTTGAGCAAGCTGATGGGTCGCGAGTATGACCTGGTGCGATCGTTCAGACCCTGCGGAGCGATGACAGCGGCATAGCCAGGGAGGCAACTGGAAACATCGGCCCCCTCTGCCGGTCAGTCTGGGCTAGAACGGAATCTCTGGAATCCGGCCGTCATTCGGGTCGGCCCAGCGACGATTGGGAATGGTGGCTGACCAACCGGGTCTGGCGGGATCCTGGTCGTAGGGGTAACCGCCCAAACGGCGATAGAGATCCTGGTAGCGCGCCAGCTTTTCGCGATCGAGCTTCACCCCCAAGCCCGGCCCCTTCGGCACCGGGATCTCGCCGTTCTCATAGCGCATCAATCCTCCCTGGATGATGTCGTCCTCCAGGTGGTGGTAGTGCGCATCGGCCGCAAAGGACAGGTTGGGGATGACGGCGCCGAGGTGCAGCAGCGTGGCCAGCTGGATTCCCAGTTCCCCACTGCTGTGAACCGCCACCCCCAGCTGAAACGTCTCGCAGACCCCGGCAGCCTTGAGGCAGGCGCGAATGCCTCCCCAGAAGGTGGTGTCGAGCAACACCACGTCCGCGGCCGTGTTCAGAACGTTGGCGGCCAGCTGTTCGAAATTGACCACCACCGTGTTGGTGGCCAGCGGTATGCGGACCTTTTCCCGCGTCCGTCGCATGCCATGAAGGCCGAAGACCGGGTCCTCTAAGTAGTCATTTCGAATGTCTTCGATCTGCTGCCCAAACCAGATGGCCTCCTCCGTGGACCAGACCGCGTTGGGATCGAAACGAAAGCGATCTCCCGGCAGGGCTGAAGCCAGGGCCCGATAGCACTCCAGCTCGTACTCCGGAGCAAAGACTCCGCCTTTGAGCTTGTGCGAGGTGAACCCGTGCTGCGATTTCAACTGCCTGGCTTCTTCCACCACTTGATCCGGAGCTCGAAGTTCGCCGATCCCGGTTTTGGGATTGGGATAGCGGAAAAACAGGTAGCTCGCGAAGGGAACACGCTCCCGCAGCCGTCCCCCCAAAATCTCTGAAACGGAACCCCCCCATTTCTGGCCGAGGATGTCCAGGCAGGCAAATTCCAGCGCTGCCAGCAGCTGGGTGCGGTTGTTGTAGAGAGAAGCGGTGGGATTGGCGATGCGAAAGCGCAATTCTTCGAGATGGGTGGGATCGTGGCCAACCAGGTAGGAGCGCAAGCTGCGAAACGCGGCCTCGGCGGACTCGCCGCCCCCGCCCATCTCGCCCAGTCCCACCAGCCCTTCGTCCGTTTCGACCTCCACGATGGTGCGGACGAAGCGGCCCCAGTGACAACCGCTGGCGTGCCGCAAAGGCGCGATCAAGGGAACCGTTACAGTGGTGGCTTGGATATCGGTGATCTTCATGGTCTCAATGAACTGGAAATGGAATTGAACTCAGGCCGGGTTGTTTTTTTGGATCGCGACTGAACTCGACTTGACCTCTCCTCTGCTCATCCCACGCTTTTCACACCCGAGGCCGACGCCACATAATCACGCCCCTGATACCGCAGGTTGCGCAGCTCGGCTTTCGGATCGAAGGAGCTGAAGTTCGGGCGGGCCGTGATCTCGCCGAAAAGTCCGGCTTGAATTCCGAACAGCGATTGTACCACCGGCTCCAGGTAAGCCATACCCGAGACGCAGGCCCAGTCGTTGATGTAGGGCTGATCCGAGGGAACCTTCCGGGCTCCGCCTCCGGCCTCAGCGGGTACAAAGTCTTCCGCAAAATGAGCCTGCGCCAGCGGTCCTTGCCCGGCTGTCTGGGCCAGCCCTTTCATCCACTCAAACGCCTGGTCCGACGCGCCGGCTGAATACAGGGCCTCCAGCGCCAATGCCGGCCAGGCACAATAAGCTCCCGTCCACTGGTGGTCCGGCCGGATGGTGAAGGTAACATCCATGTCACGAATCGAAAGCGCCCGCATCCATTTCTCCGTCTGCAGCTCGCTTTGAAAGAACTGAACCATCTCCTTCTTCTGCGCAGCGTCCAGATCGTTTGCGATCGTGCTCAAAACGGTGCCGAAATCGTAGCAGTGGCGCACCTCTTGCAGGCTTCCATCCGGCAACCGGCAACGCCAGAAGCCCTTTCCCGGGGCGTAGAGTCCCTTCACCTTGTGTACCAGGGACGCGGCTTCGGCGCGCATCGTCCGCGCTGGTTCCGACTGCCCTCGGTGCTCCAGCAACTCGGCCACAAAACGGAGGTTGAAAACATTGGCGGCGTTCAGGCTGGCTACTTCATGGACGTAGCTGCCGACCGCCTCCAGCAGGTTGTGGACTCCGCCATAGTCGGCCAGGCCGTGACCGTTGGTGTCGAGTTCCCGCCAGTGCGTGGCATAGCGGACAAGGCGGTCCATGACGGAACGGCCGTCCACCAGCCGATCCAACCAGGCATGATCGCCCGTCCAGCGCAGGTATTCCCGAGCCATGCGACACATGGCGAAATCGTTCACGGAATACCAGGGGCCCACGCCCGCGCCTGTCAGATACTCGGTTCCGAAGTGTTTGTGGATGTCCAGCCGCATCCAGGTTTCCATCATCCGGCGCAGCACGGCCGGATCGAGCATGGCCAGAAGCATGGAGCTGAGACTGATGTCCCAGAGAAAGGTCGTGGTCTGCCAGTAGCGAGGCGCCAGCGTCACGTACGTGGTGCCGTAGGTGGAGTGAGGCGTCGTCCGACGAAAAAACAGGGCGCTCATTGCGGACTGGTGATACAAGCGGCGCACGGACGGGTCTGCGGTCACCAGCAGGGGCAGGTGGCCGGAGAATCGTTCATTGTCCGGAGTGAAGACCGCCTTCAGTTCCTCGTTCCATCTGTTCCGCACCCGTTCCGCTTCGTTTTCGAAATTCTGTACCAGCCGGTCGTAATCGGCGATGACACCTTCGCGGGACGATCCCAGGACGTTGGCGAAAGTGATGGTTCGCTGTTCGCCCGGCCCCAAATCGAGCTGGAACAGCAGCCAGGCGGGACTGACAGCGTCAGCCCGGGGCCAGGCACCCTGAATGGCATAGGCCTGGCGGTGGCGGGACCGAAAGGAAACCGCGCCACGCTGAGAGTCCACTTCGCGTTCATTATCGAGTTCGCCTGGAGAGTAGGCCTGGTCCCATGGCTTGACGCTCTGCGTGACACCGCCGTTCAAACCCAGCTTCAGCTCCAAGCGCCGTCGTTGCGGGCTCGTGTTCTTGACCGTGAGGGACACCAGCACGGCCTGGCGTTCGAAGGGAACGATGGTGGTACTGGTCAGTTGGAAGGACTTGTAGGTCGAGCGTCGCTGGATGCGGTCGGGCTGCCAAACAAATTCGATGAGTGGCTTTCGTGCGGCATCGTATTCCCCATCCAAAAAGAGAACGGCGGTGATGACCTCGCCGTTGGCCCCCAACGGGGCGATGTTCTGCTCCCCCTGGGCGAACGGCGGAAACGAAACGCTGCGAATTCCGGTGACATCGAGGGCCGCTTGCGCGCAGCCCCAAAAGTTGGTGAGGCCGGGGGGATTGAAGAGGTCACCGAAGCGATGGGGCATGACCACGCTGCAGAGGGTGGTCACGTTTGGAATGGGTTCACCGGCCGAGGGGATCTCATCTGTTCCGTCGGCGAGGGCCCTTTGCCGTTTCAGGAACCAAGACCAGGCCACACCGCTCGCGGCCTTCCGCATGAACGCGCGCCGAGGGTCCCTTTCGGTCATTCCGGCTCCCCGAACTCAAGCCGAACCGTCGCCACCTGGTAGGGCTTGAGCTTCAGCTTCACAGGATTCACCGGAATCGCGGACTGGATCACCTTTTCCTCCGTTAGGTTCACAATGCCGGCCGTCTTGACCGGAACCGGAGTCTTCAGCTGCAGGGCGGTTTCCGGAACGCCGGCGACTTCCTGGAGTCGGACGATGAAGCGCCGACCGCCGGCAGAAACCGCAGGGGGGCTGCTGATCTCGGCCGAACCCTCCGCCATCGCCTCGGGCTTCACGGCCAGGATCACAACGTTCTCCCGATCCACGCTGAAGAAACTCTGCGCTGGTTCGCGCGGCAGGGCCGCCACGTACTGGGGACGAAGCGGGAGATTGAGCTCCCGACCGAGTCGGCTGGCAGCCGTGGCATCGAACGCAGGCAGCGCGTCGATCGAGTAATCGAACCGATACCGGTCGGCGAGACCGGGTTCCACGGTCCTCAGGTTGGTCATGCGCAGGTCGTGGGTGTCGGATTGGTTCGACTGGCGGAAAGCCTTGGCGAAAAGGGTGGCTTCGGGCAGCGGCCAGGAGCCGGTCAGCATCGCCGGCAGCTCATCCTTGGCGCTCGCAGCAGACGCCTTTGTCTTGAGGTAGCCGGCAAAGACGAAATGAAAACTCTGTCGATGAGCCAGCATCACGGCCCCGGCCGAATCTGCCAGGCAAACGACATGCTGCGAAGTCACCGAGTCGCGCCGGGCGCCGGGCAGATAATCCTGGGGCAGCTGAATGAAACCCCGATGTCCCTCCGCCATCACCTTCAGAGTGGCGGCATCCAAGGCGAAGGGATATGCAAAAAAGTAAGAGTTGGAGCCGGATCCAATGGACGCGAACGGCAGCTGGCTGCTGTCGATTTCGTTGGAAATATCGATGCGAGGAATGGAATCGTACAGCGTGATGGTCGTCAGCGGGAACAGCGACCTGGGGCGTCGCACCTCGATCCGCTGAAAGGTTCGGCCCTTTTGAATCCGAACCTCAGGCTCCACCGGAAACAGTGTTCCGGCCGGTTCGGACCCCTGGACTCGCAGCAACTGATTGAAGCGAACGCCGGCCTGCCGGCTGACCAGCTCCCGACCTGTTGCCAGTTTGACAAGGCTTTGCACGGAACCTTCGGGATTCAGCCTGACGTGAAAGTGACGGCCTTGCAGGGTCATCTGCTCATCGGCGGCGTCAAACGTCGCGGTGGCTTCGCCTTTTTCGGTTTCGACCAGAAACGTTTTGTAACCCAAAGAGGGCACGCTTTCGGCGACGAAGGAGATCTCTCCCTTGTCAGCGACGTCAAACAGAACAGGGCGGCCATCTTCCGCGTTGCGCACGGCGATGATGCGGAGTCCCGACTGGGGAGGTGGTAAGGTCACCACGTCGGTGCGCTTCCAGGACACCGGGTTATACACCAGCAGAGGAAAGGTTGATTTCGGGAGCGTCTCGACGGGTTCCGGCACCTCCTGCCGAGCCAGCAAGGCCATTCCGCTTTCCAGCAGGTAGTCTGTCTCGGACCGCGAGCGCTTCATGTCGCGAACGTACTGCCGGTTTTGTTCCTCCAGATTGGCACGGGTGTTGAGTTGAGGCCAGCCGGAGTTGCCGGCGCCGCTGTGCTCGTCGTAGGTGAACATGAGGTCGAAGAGCGTGGCAATGTTCCCCACGGGAAAGGGAATTCCGTATCGAAGCGTGATCGCGCTCCACAGGCTTTCCGCCGCCAGAGTCCGGTTGTGGGCGCGCCGAGCCAAGGCACTGATTTGGGGAGAATGGGTCTTGGCATCCGACCATAAACCGGACCACTCTCCCCGATAGGTTGGGATTCGGCCCGCATATTTGTTCTCGATGTGCTGAAAGAACTCGGGCGGCGTCGCAATCTTCAGGACTGGTGTCTGGTGAGCCGTGTTCCATAATTCGACGGCCCGCTCCAGGTTCTTGACGTTCCGTGGCTCGATGAAGTCATGGGCCCACAAGACCATCACCGCGTCGTAGGCATAGCCTGCCTCGCCGTAGTACTTCTGCAGGTTCGAAACGCCTTGCTCCATCAGCTGCAGATCATTCGGTTTGGGCTTCCCCGGGTTCAGGATTTCGAACGGCGTTTTCGTACCATAGGGGTCGTGCGAGTAGGGATCGAGGAAAAAATCGGCCAAGGCCTCCGTGTAGCCCCCATGTCGTCCCTGACTGACCCAGGTGAGCACCCGGCTGCCGTCCGGCCCCTCCCAGTAGAAGGGAACCTTGCCCGGAGCCAGCGAGGTCCCGCCCACCAGGAAGAGATTCGCGCCCGTCACCAGATACTTGATTCCGCTGGAATCCAGCACCGACGGAAGTCCGGCTGGATGTCCGGGAACATCGTTCAGGACAGCCAAACCGGAGTCGATTCGAAACCGGCGTTTCAATGAGACGAAGTCGTAGCAGAGCCGGTTCAGTTCCTCGACGTCCATGAAATCCGTGTGCATGCTTCCCCAAGCGGCAGAAAGCGCGATCTTCCCGCTCCGGATGAATCCCATCAGCTTTTCGATTTTGGCTTCATCTCTCGGCAGGATTGACTCCGGTTTGCGGGCCCGCTTCAGCCATTCGTTCACCTGCCAGACGCTCTCGATGGTCCAGCGGAACTCCGGATCGGATTCGGCCATGTCCAGCACCTCGTCGAGGTGACGAGCCGCCCGCTCCCGAACCTGGTCAGGAGGTTCGATAAAGCCAAAATCGTAGTGACTGGTAGGAACGATGTAGACCGTTTTGATCCCGGACGCGGTTGTGTCCGGCGCAGCGTCGGCCCTGAGGCCCGCCCGCGACAGGACCATCCCCTCACAAACCAGGAGGAGCAGAACTCCAACGGTCGCACGTGAGCTTGCCCTGAGAACCTCAGGGAATCTTTCGCTTATGCCGGCGCACCAAGCTGAAATGCGTTTGCGGCAGGATGCCCTTCCAAATGTCATGGTCTTCTCCAGTCCATTGGCTTCGGTTGAAGTGAGGCCTACACCCGGATGCAGTTCTGCTCAACCGGAATCGCCGAAATGGCTCTCAGGTCCGGACACCACTGGCCGTTGTTTTTCGGATAGAACCGACGGATCGAGTCGGCGGCAACGGCCAGTGTGGGCATGACGTCGTGAAGCGGAACGCTCTCTTGATTCCAGATTCGAAAAACCTGGTCCACACAGCGCACGGCCACATACTCCGGGAACATGGCGGCACTCACTTTGAGCGGACCGCCTTGGACCAAGAGATCTTTCTCCTTGTCGCCCGACAGTCCAAACCCCGCCACCAGCACGCGATCGGGATCCAATCCCAGCTCCAGATAACCCTCCAGAGCGCCTTCGGCGGATTCGTCGTCCATTGCAAAGATGACATTGACGTCGGGGCGGTCGTGCAGCACCTTGATGGCTTCCCGTTTGGCGATTTCCGGAATAGCCTCGCCGTTGATGCTGGCCACGATCTCCGCTTCGGGCGCTTCAGCCCGGAGACCGTCGACGAATCCCTGACTTCGCAGCAGGCAGGGACGCAACCATGGCAGAGCCACGTCCAAAACTTTGAGCGGGCCTCCGATGAAGTCTCCCGACTTTTGCCCGACCCAGCGGCCCACCTTCACCCCGGCATCGTAATCACAAATCGCGATGAGGGTCTGCATTCCGGCTACCGGGTTGGCCTCCACCACCACCGGAATCTTCCTTGCCTCCGCCAATCGAAGCACGACCTCTGGACCTTCAGTGGCCGCCGGCGTCAGGATCAGAGCATCGACCTGGCGGACCAGCGCCTGGGCCGCTTCGATCTGTTTCTCAACGCTCTGGCACGAGTCCGCCACGACCAGGCCGGCCCCGTACTGGCGGGCCCGGCGGTCCATGACCTCCATGAGAATCTGATACCAGATGTGGAATTTGTAGTTGACGAGATAGCCAATGCGCCGGGGCCCCTTGCTTCGGACCGACACCAGAGGAAGTGAGGCCAGGGCTCCCTCCAGGCCCGAAGGCGGAAGATAGCGGGCCATCGGGGGTGGCTGCGTTGTCGACTGCCGTTCCTTGGATTCAGGTGCCATCTCAAGGCCATCCTTTCACATCAGACCGATTCAAAAGCGAGACTCCCGGCCAGCGTTGTGTGTCGGCTGCCCGAGTTCTTCCCTCAGCTTCAGCCACCACTAAGGTTTTTCGTTCAAGGGCTGGTCCGGTCCGCTGGTTTGCGGTGCCCCGCCAATAATGGTGAGCAGGCCTCCGTCCACGGTCCAGACCGCTCCCGTCACAAACGAGGCACGATCATGGGACAAGAAGAGGATTACCTCGGCGACCTCCTCCGGCCTGGCCATCCGCCCGATGGGATGCATTTGATTGCAGGCATCCAGCACGGATTGCGGATGGGGATCCAATGACGCCGCCCAGCGGAGCATGGGCGTATCCACGCTGCCGGGGCAGACGGCATTCACCCGAATTCCCTGTGCCGCAAAATCCATCGCCATCGAGCGGGTCAAGCCCAAGAGACCATGCTTGCTGACGGTATAGGCCAACACGTTTTGCTGCGTCGCCAGAGCCTGGACCGAGGCCACGTTCACGATGGCCCCCCCCTGCGTCATGAGCGGCAGGCAGGCCCGGGCTGCGTGCCAGGCACCCCTTAGATTCACCGACAGGACCTCGTCCCAGACCGCATCGCTGGTCGTGAGGGCCGTTCCGTAGCGCTGGATACCGGCGCTGGCAATGAGGACGTCGATTCGGCCCCAGGCACGATGAGTCTCGCCCACCGCGTTCTCAACCTGGTTGGCTTGCGACACGTCGGTATGAAAGTACAAGGCCCGTGACTTCTCGCGGTTCAGCCGGGCGACCATCTCCTGGCCTTCCTTGGCCAGCACATCCAGAACGGCGACCTGGGCACCCCGCTGGGCCAGCAGCTCCACGGCCGCCCGACCGATGCCGGAAGCGCCTCCTGTTACTACAACAACCTTGTTTTCGAATCTCATAGACTCTTCTCCGAAAGGGCCATCCCCGCTTCGGGGGAATAGGGTGGTTCAGACGGCACTGCTTCGTGCGGCGGCAGAAATCGGTACCACGTCCAGTACAAGGCCGCGCTGCAGGCAATCATGACGGCCAGACACGCCGCAGCGATGACATGTTGGTGCAGAATGAGGTACAGCATGCTCACGTACAACAGGGAAATCGCCACCACGGCCAAAGCGGTGTTCCAGGCGTCGCGGGCGAAAGGGGCTTCCCGGAGAAAGCCAGGATCTTCCTTGAGAACCGCTCGGCGCACCGCCGACCAGAAGCCGGCCGGCTGGACCTGACGGTAGAATTGCATGAGGGTGGCGGAATCGGTGGCCTCCGTCAGCAAGGCCACCATCACCGAAACGCCGGTTGAGATCAGGGCGATCACGGGAAATCCGAGGTAAAGGGGAGTCGGTTGTCGCCAGAGGTAGTTGTCGCCAAGGACTTGCAGAAGGGAAAGGACCATCCCGCTGAAGACCCCTGCCGAGTAACCCCATCCGTTCATCCTCCACCAATACCAGCGCAACACATTGGGAGGCAGGATGCCTGCGGCCAGCGTACCGAAAATCCAGAGAAAGGCCATGTTGATGGACGATCCGAAGAATGAAATGAGGATGCCCGAGGCGATCAACAAGGTCGAAGCCACATAGCTGGCTCGCACCAACGTGGGCTGACTGGCTTCAGGGTTCAGGTACCGCTGATAAATGTCCTTCACCAGATAGGCTGCCCCTCCATTCACGGTCGAACTGAAGGTGGCCAGAAATCCCGAGAGCAGCGCTGCCAGCATGAACCCGACCAGCCCCTGGGGCAAGACCGTTCCGATGATCAGCGGGAGGGCCGACTCCGGATCCTGCTTGAGAGCCGCATCCAAGGTGGGATCTCCAATCCCCATGATGGCCAGCACGGCAATCGCCATGGCGAAAGGCCAGCGGACGGTGTGAATGGCTCCCCAGAGCGCCCCCAGTTTGGAAGCGTCTCTGGCGTCTCGAGCCGCCAGGAACCGTTGAAAATCGTACAACTGTTCAGGACCGCTCAGGCACAGCAAGATCCCCTTTGCCAGCCACACCGCCACCAAGGCTCCGAACAGCGAGTAGTCCGTTCCGCCCGACACCACACCCTGCAGTTCCACCGGGCGCAGCTGCGGCTGGATGGAATGCCAGCCGGCGGTCACCAAGGTGTTGAATCGATCGGGATCAAAGTGACCGTATCCGATCGCGGCAAACGTCAGGGCTCCCAGGCTCAGCACAATGGTCTGCAGGATCTCAACCCGGACGATTCCGTGAAAGCCTCCAGCCACCACATACACTCCGGTCACCCCCAAAATCAAGGTGGAACACACAAAGGGCGAGAACGGCAGGAAAACGGCTCCGAACTTGCCCATACCGATCGCGCCGTAGCCGAGCAGAGCCGCAATGGTGAGGACGGCAAACAGCGTGTAACTCAGACGCGCGGTATCTCCCGGCCGCCCGCGACCGAAGCGCGTGTACATCCATTCGGCTCCGGTCAAGACATTGCTGCGGCGGATCCACTTCCCCATGTAAGCCATGTAGAAGGCGGTGATCGGAAATCCCCAGAGCCAGTGCACCCACATGCCCTTGAGTCCCAGCACAATGAACGTCGAAACGATCCACATCGTGCCGGTGATGTCAAAGTAAGAGGAAGAACCCGACATGGCCAAAGCCCACCACGGCAATTTCCTGCCTCCCAGGAAATAGGCGGTCATTCCCTTGGCGGCCCGTCGCTTCATGGCATATCCGATGCTCATGATGGCCGCCAGGTAGCAAACCACAATGACTTGATCGACCCAAGAAAGCTTCATCGGTGCTGTGGTCGCCCGTCCGGGTTCCAGTGGAACTCGCCGGTTATCCCGCGCACTTTCTCTATGCTCTTGACAAAGTTCATTGTGCCTCTTTTCGTGCGGATGTCAACCCAGATCAAAATCTGGCCAGCACCAGCTTGCTCTCAGGACGGAAGTAATGCTGCAGCGCGATTGGGATGGCGCCATACAAACTGGGACGCTGCACGCTGGCAGGCCGAATGGCAGGGACCGAAACCGAGGGAATGAGGTAGGAACTTTTGACCCGGCCCTTCAAGTACGGCTCAATCATCGGCCAGGCGGCAGCAATCTCGCCTCCGACCACGATCGTTTCCGGACTGAGTCCGTGCGCCAGACTGGCGATGCCCTCCCCGAGATAGTGGGCGGTTCGGCGTAAAGCCTCTCGCGCGGCGGAGTTTGAGTCCCGCGCCAAAGCGATCACCTCGCTTACTCGGCGGGCCACCGGATCTGTTCTTCGCTTCAGGCTGCGATAGTTGGCAAGCGTGGCGGGATCCGAGGCCAGTGCTTCCCAGCATCCCAAACGTCCGCAGGAACAGCGCGGTCCGTCGCGATCCAGTGTCATGTGGCCGAATCCGCCCAATCCCACGCGGCTGCCCACATGCAACTCGCCATTGATGATCAAGCCGCTACCAATTCCTTCGACAACCAGAATGAACAGCAGCGTCCGGACGCTGACTTCATCCAGGGGGCCGTACCAGAGCTCGGCAAAGGCGGCTGCGTTGGCATCGTTCTCCACGTAAATCGGCAGCTGAAGCCTTTTCTCCAGGTGCTCGCGAATAGGAACGCCTTCCCAGCCCAGATTGGGAGAAACGATCAGCTCTCCCTCGGCCCGGTCGATCAAGCCCGGGATGCTCACACCGACGGCGGCGAAGCGGGATCGTGGATAGTGATGGCGGACCAGCCAGTTCACTCTTTCAGCGATCGAATCGAGCAAGACTTCGGGCCGCCCCTCCGTAGCCAGCTGCCCCTGCCGGAGGATTCGGCCGTTGAAGTCGCTGATCGCATAGACGGAATCCTTGACTCCGATGTCAAGCGCGATGACATAGGCTGTCTCGGCGTTCACCTGAAGGTAGGTCGGGCGTCGCCCGCCGCTGGAAGGACCTTCCGTCCCTTCGAACACCAGGTTCTCCGATATCAGACGGTTCACGATGGCAGAGACGGTGCCGGCACTCAGTCCCGTGGCACGCACAATCTCCGCGCGGGAGATGGGCTGACGTTCACGAATCAGGTGAAGAAACACGGTCTGATTGGCGTCGCGGACGTCCCGCACACCGACCATTCTCAGAGCTTTGGACTTGGGCAGTTTCATGGCGCTCCAGTTGCGGGTTGCACCTTAGCACACCCCAGCCGGGCAAAGCCACTTCAAGGTCCCGGCCCCGGCGACGCCGTTCAGGTCTGGGAATTCGGGCTGGGACTCTCTGGGGGGAATGCCCTTGACTCGCCAAAGAAAGCATGGCAGATTGAACTTTATCAATAGCATTGAGTAAGTAGTCAAGTCTTTTGATGGGCGGCTCGGATGCTCGGAAGCTGGCTTTGGCAAAAATCATTGAAAAACACAGGGGCTCGGGCGGCTTTCCGATTCCGAGCGGTCGGATCCAGTGCGGCGCTTCTCCTGTTTTGTTGGCTTGTGCCCTTCCAAGCCACCCCTTTGCAGGCTCAGACTGGGCTTGTGGAAGACGGCAATGCCTTAGCCGCCCGAGGGGAATACGAGGCGGCCGATCGCGCCTTTGCTCGTGAGCTCGAATCTCACCCGGGAGACTACCGGCTTCTTTACAACCGGGCTCTGGCCAATCATCTGGGCGGGCACCACGACAAGGCCAAAGCCATTCTGTTAACGGTTCCAGTGCCGTATCGCGAGGAAGGAACGTATTGCTCGCTTCTGGGTGCCGTGTTGACTTCGTTGGGCGACTACCGGGCGGCTCTGACCCCCACGCGGCAGGCCATAACCAAAGCCCCCAAAGACGCCAACCTCCTGCTGAACCTGGCCGCTTTGTATCTGCGCTTGAGAATGGGGCAGCACGCTGCCGACGTCTACGACGAGGGGCGCCGCCTGTTTCCGGATCGTCCCGAGTTCCTGCTGGGCTTGGGGGTGATTGAACAAATGCAGGCCAAGTTCGAGGCTGCAGCGCGCATTTACCGGTCCACAACGGAAGCTTTCCCCGCATGGGAGACGGGTTTTCTTTACCTGGCGCACGCCCAAATCAAGAGTGGCCTGGTACAGGACGCCCGCGCAACCCTCCGCGACGTTCTTTCCAGGCACCCGAACTCCGCAGTGGGTCATTACCTCGCCGGAGAAGCCTGGTGGGCCACACCCGGTGCAGAAGAAGAAGCGAGGGCGGCTACCTGGGAGGCCTTGCGCCTCGATCCAAATCTGGCGGAGGCCCACTTGCTGGCAGCCAAGATCGAGCTGAGAGCAGGCAGCGTGGAGTCTGCCATCAGCCACTTGCTGCGCTCCGAAAAACTGAATCCTAACATTCCATTGACCCAATACCTGCTCTCTCTCGCTTACAGGCGCCACGGAAAGCTGAAAGACGCCCAAGCAGCCATGACTCAATTTCAGACTCTGAAAGCCAAGAGCGTACCCGACCACCTGAGCGGTAGCTTTCTGGTGGATTAAACAATTTCCAAAACGAGGATTGAAACGAAGGGGAGGTAAGAAATGAGATCTCTGAAGCGAAGCATTCTAATGGCGATGGCCGGGGTGTTGTTGCCAACGCTTCTGGCCCTGGCTCAATTCAACGTGGGTCGCATTTCAGGAACCATTTATGACCAAACCGGTGCCGTGGTTCCGGATGCGACCGTCGTAATCCGGAACACCGGCACGGGGCAAGAAGCGACGGCGAAGTCGGACGCGGCCGGCAATTTCAGCGTCTCGGCTCTGCCCTTTGGGACTTATGTGGTCTCGGGCACCGCTCCGGGATTCGATACGGCCGTCACTGAACCTTTGAGCCTCAATGTGGGATCCTCGGTCAACGTAACTCTTCGCTTGCCGGTGGGTGCGGAGAGGGAAGAAGTGACCGTGACCGGAACCACGGCCTCGGTGCAAACCAGCACCACCGAACTGGGGAACACGCTGTCCACCCGTCAGGTTGAGAATCTGCCGCTCAACGGCCGCGACGTCATGGATTTCATCTCTTTGGTTCCCGGCTCGGTTCAGACCGCCGGCTTCGGCCAAACCAGCCTGAACGGAATGGAGACCAGTTTCACCGGAATCAACACACTGCTGGACGGCGCTGACGCCACCCGCATCGATACCAATGCGACACTGACTCAGTTCGGGAGCCAGACGTCGCGCATCAGCCGAGCCAGTGTGGACAGCATCGCCGAAGTCCGTATCCTGCAAACGGGATATAACGCCGAGTATGGAAGGTCCATCGGCAGCGTGGTGAACCTCATCACGAAGTCAGGGACCAATGAGCTGCATGGCGGAATCTTCGAGTTCTTTCGGAACGATGCGCTGAACGCTCGGAATTTCTTCGAAGCCACGCCTAACAAGCAGCCTTTCAAGCTCAACCAGTTCGGCGGCAACGTCGGCGGACCGATCGTCAGGAACAAGCTGTTCTTCTTCGGCAACTACGAAGGAGTTCGCCAGCGGATTTCCAACTCCTTTATCACGACGACCCTCAGTCAGCAGGAGCGTGACAAGTTCGTGCCTTCTATGAGGCCTTACGTGGACGCTTTGGTGCCTCTCCCGCCCAACCCCGTGGTGGTCCCGGGCACCTTCGGAACGCAGGTGTTCATCAACGCTTCCCTGGTCAATAAACTGCGCGAAGACACCGGCTCCATCAAGATCGATCACAACATCTCGGACAAGGACCGCTGGAACCTTCGTTACAACATCAACGACTCGCTGACCAGCACGCCCTTTGGGGTGAACCGAGGTCAGACGTCTCTGGCGGATGGAAGGAATCAACTTCTCCGCTTGGATCACACCCATGTTTTCAGCCCGACCTTCCTCAACCAGTTTGGAGTGGCCATCAATCGGGTTGTCACCGATGACGACAAGGGCGGCGATGGCCTGCCCCTCTTCAGTAACTTCGCCAACGTCGGCTCGGCTCCGGGACCGCAGCTGTTCAGTGTGCTCAGCCCGCAGACTTCCTTTCAGTTCCTAGAGAGCGCCACCAAGACCAGCGGAAAGCACAGCTTGAAGTTCGGGGCGGATATCCGCCGCAACCGCTCCAACCGCGAGCTGCGACGCCAGTTCATCATGACCTTCTTCTCTCTGAGCGACCTTCAGAACAACCAGCCCTTCGCCCTCCAGCAGCTGGGTTACCCCATGATCGGGGCTCGCAACACCAACTGGAATTTCTACGTGCAGGACGACTGGAAGGTCTCGTCCAGGCTCACGCTCAACCTGGGGTTGCGGTACGAGTACAACTCCGTGCTGAATGAGGTGAACAACCGGCTCTCGAACTTCGATATTGTCACTCAGCGTCTAGTCCCCGGGACCAACCCGCTTTACAATCCGGACCGCAACAACTTTGCGCCCCGCTTCGGGTTTTCTTACGATCCCTTTGGAAAAGGCAAGACGGTCATTCGCGGTGGTGGAGGGGTCTTTTACCTGCCCCAGCTCACGGGCGCCGTGCTGTCCCTTCCCGGAAATGACTTTCCCAATGTCTCGGTGGATGTCTTCAGTTTTCCAAACCTGAAGTTTCCACCTCCGGACGAGCTTCCCAGCGTCGCCGCCTCCAACGTCAACGCCTTCGATCCCAACGTGCGGGACACCTACTCCATTCAATGGAATCTCAATATTCAGCACGAGATTCTGCCCAGCACGGTGGCTGAGATTGGTTACGTGGGGAACCGAGGTCTGAAACTTCCAGCCGGTGCGGCCTTCGCCGGACTGCAGTTGAACCAGATTGACGTCAACACCGGTCAGCGCCCCTTCCCGAACTTCGGAGACGAGCGCTTCCTGGGTAATTTTCTGTCTTCCCGCTACCACGCCTTGCAGGCCTCACTGCGGCGCCGGGCTTCGAGTTTTACTTTTGACGCCAACTACACCTGGTCGCACGTTCTAGACAACACCGTCAACATCTTCAATGCCTTCCAGGATTCTCGGGATGTCAACGCCGACTGGTCACACGGAGATACCGACGTCCGGCACGTGTTTACGGCCGATGCCCTCTACGATCTGCCGGAACTCCGCAACAGTGCGGGTCCCGTCAAGCATGTGTTCGGGGGCTGGCAGGTCAATACGATTCTTCAAGCCCGAAGTGGATTGCCGGTCAACATCGCGGTGCGGCCCGGCGTCTTCGGGGCCGATCCGTTGCGTCCAAATCTCATCTTAGGGCAGGAAATCAAGGCCTCAAGTTACCGTTTGCCCGATGTACAGCTCAACCCGGCAGCGTTCGCGATCGCGACGACACGAAACGGCAATCTGCAACGCAACGCGGCGCGCGGTCCGGGATTTTTCCAGTGGGATTTTTCGCTGCTCAAGAATACCAAGCTGAATGAGCGTTATACTTTTCAATTCCGGGCAGACCTGTTCAACATTCTCAACCACCCGAACTTTGCCAACCCGGATCCCACGCTTTGCAACTCCCTGTCCGCGGCGGGCGAGTGCACTCCAAATCCCACCTTCGGGCGAAGCCTCAGCACCGTGGGCAACTTGTTGGGTATTGGAACTTCCCGGCAGGTGCAGTTTGTTCTGAAGTTTCTTTTTTGAGGGACCCGGCGTTCAGGGTTGTCAACCGTGGGGTGAGCGGAGTCGACAAGGTGCCCGTTCAGGGCGCCTGAGATTGGCTCCGCTCTCGTTCGGCCAGGCTCAGTGCCCGCTCTTTCCGGATCTTCTCCAGTCTTTGAAATTCCTTCATATGCCGGCCGGCTTGGGCCGAGTCTCCAGTTTTTTGGAAGAGTCGGGCCAGCTGGTAATGAGTCGACTCCTGGAGCGCGTCGTCCAGGCCTAGTTCGAGGGCCTTCTGATAGTGGGCGACGGCTTGCTCGATGTCTCCTTGCTGCCGAGCCAGCCGCCCCATGGCGCTGTAGGCCGGGGCGAAGCGGTCGTCGAGCTTGAGGCACTCCTGAAGACTCTCCCCGGCTTTGGCGTACGCTCCCTGATCAATGAGGACGTCGGCCAGCTTGTACCAGATGCGTGGCTCCTGCGGCGACAGAGCGAGTTCCGCCTCGTACTCCCCCAAAGCCTCTTCCGGTCTCTGCTGCCGCCTGGCGATGTCTCCCAAGGGTTCGTGGACACCCTTGGTGGTTGGGTTGGCCTTTAACACCGCCTGGTATTCTCTTTTCGCGTCTTCCAGGCGGTCAGCCTGCAGATAGCCTTCGGCCAAAATCTGGTGAATTCGGAAGGAGTCAGGGTTGGCCCCCACCAATCGGTCATAGGTGGACTTCCACAGCTGCTGATAGACCTGTTGCAACTGAAACAGGGTGTCTTCATCTTTCGGCCGCAGCTGGGCAGCCTGTTCCAGGCTGGAAGCGGCGTTCTGCAGGTTGCCGGTCTGGGCTTCCGTTAGACCCAGCCAGTAGAAGGCTTCTGCGTGGTCTCCGCGCAGACGTGTCGCTTCCCGAAGGGCCTGGGCGGCCAGATCGTACCGGCGCCAGAGATAGGCGTCAATGCCGAGGTACAGTTGAGCCTCAACCAGGTTCGGATCGAGCGAGGCGGCTCTCTGGAAGCTCGCGGTGGAAGCCGGATAATCGCGCTGGTCGTGATAGACCAGGCCCAGATTCAGGTGGGCGACGGCCAAGCCGGGAGCCAGACGCAACACTTCCTTGTAAGCCGCCGCCGCTTCCTGCAGTTTTCCCGCGCGCCGCAGCTCGCGTCCCCGCTGGAAATTGCGGACGACCTCAGGATGGCTCTGCCAGGTCCTGATTTGCTCCGGCGAAGGCGGTTGAGCCGCCAGCCGGCCGATGCCGACAAGGCATACCCCGAGCAGGAACAGAGCCAGGCCAGGCATCATCCTTTTCCGGACTTTTTGGAAGAGGGGTCGACTCACCTGATTCCCACCCCTTAGCCGCCGAGCGGCCTCTGGTACCAGCGGTCTACACATTCCCACCGGCTCACCGGCAATTCCCGATAGGCACTCGCGTCTGAATTCCTAGCTGGACGGCTTGGTGGCGTCCAGCAGGGCCTGGATGTAGCCTAAGGCAAAGACTCGCGATCGGTAACCACCCAGGTTCCCCGGAAATTCCACATCGCCCTCCACGTCGGGGCAATGGTCGTCAATCAGGACGCCCTCAAATCCGATCTCGCGATACAGGCGCATTGCCCTCGGCATATCCACGTATCCAGTGTTCACAAACTCTTCCCGAAAAGTGGGAACTCGGGCCGACACATTTCGGAAGTGGACATAGAGGATCTTTTGCCGGCTGCCGAAATAGCGAATGGCTTCATACACGTCATCTTCCATCTCCGAAAACGTTCCCTGACAAAACTCGATGGCGTTGGACGGGCTGGGATAGATCTCCAACAATCGCCGATAGGCAGCGTGGTTTCGGAGGATCCGCGGAACTCCAGCCAGCTGGGGGACAGGGGGATCATCCGGATGGATGCCGAGCCGAATGCCCGCCTGCTCAGCCACCGGCGTGGCTTTGCGAATCCAATATCCCAGCTGCTGCCACATTTCTTCTTCGGTCGGTGGCTGCTCGCCTTTCCCAGGCATGTTGGCGCAAGTCATCAACGCCCAGTTCAAGGCCTTCTGCGCTTCCAAACAACCTTCCCGATCCTGCACCTGCTTGACGCGATCGTAGTCGAACGCCGTGGCTTTGGCGCCACCCCGAATTTCAAGCCAGCCGGTTCTCCACACCAGGGCGGGCATCCAATGATAGCCGTAAACGGGAATGCCGGCGCGGGCCATGTCGCGAATCTCCTCCGTCAGCTCCTGTATGAGCGCATCTCGCTGGGGACCGCCGAAGGCCACGTCATGATACTTGGCCAGGTGAATGAATCCGCCTTCCACTGCCGCGATCCGAAGACCGTAAGCTTCCAGCCGCCGGCGCAAGGCCAGGTAATCCTCATAATCGGCTCGGGGTTTGGAGAGCGGTTTGTCCGTTCCCGGAAGAGTCGCAGCCCCCGGACCTCCGTAGACCACCACATCACGAACTCCCATCTGCGATGCCAGTTGGAGGACCTCGTCCGTGGCCACTCGAATGGCCCAGGCGGGTCGCATTTTGGGCTTTTCATCGCTTGATTTCTGAACCGCAGCAGGGCCTGCAGCACTGGTCGTTCCAGCCTTTCCGGTCGGCTTAGCATCCTGCCGGCTGAAAGAGAGAAGTACCACCGTTCCAACAATCAAAGTCAAAAGACAAGACATCCTAGTTCTCGTCATGTCATACCTCCAGATGCGAAACATCGACACAGCCAAGGATCCACCCAGACACCCGAATCCTGAGTTTCCAGTTCGGCATAAAATCCAAACCGCTCGGGCATGGAAAAAGACATGGGAGCTGGAAGGAACATCTACCCGCCTTGCAGGGCGGCTCAGAGAGGGGGGAAATCTATTTCAGGACTCCGGGTCCGGCAGGATGATCCGCGGACGCCAGGTGGAAGGAAGCAATCGGAATCAGGAGGTGGCCAGGGCCGGCATTTGCGTCCTACTCATGCCGTGCCCCGAATTGGCGGCTCGCTGAGGCCGGCGGACCTTTGGCACGGCTCACCATCGCTTACACTCCCCCTCCTTCAGACCCGTGGGAGGACCGAAGTTCTACTCGTCGTCGTAATCGTCATCATACCCGCCGTAGTCGTCCTCGTCCTCGTCGTCATCGTCATCCAGGTCGTCGAGTCGCGCGCGCGGATCGTCTTCGTCTTCCTCGTCCTCTTCCTCGGCTTCTTCCTCAAGTTCGGGGAAGCGGTCTCGAGCCACATCCATCAAGGCCTCATAAAGATCGTCGTGGTCGCTCGAAGTCAGTCCGCTATGATCGAGGATTTCCTGGACAATCTCCCGGACCTGACCGACGTCTTCGATCTCTTCGGAGTCCAGCCGCTCTTTAAACAGCTCAACGCTTTCCCGGATTGCCGGATGCCTGCGGGCCATGTTACACCTTCCTCGAATCAGCAATGTAATGAGCTTCTTGCCAAGCGTCGAGTGTACACTACCACGTTGTTCCAGACGATACAACCCGGCCCATGCGTTAGCGAAAGCCCAGTGGCCGCGTCGCCGGGCCTCAACCGTTGACTCGACCGGTCGGGTGGAATAGTCTGCCGGTGCATGGCATCCTCAGTCAGGAATTCGGAGCGAGATATGGTCCGCCAATCCGTGACAACGGTTTTGCTGGTGTTGTGGACGAGTGCCTGGTGGCCGGCGCAGGACGTGCCACAGCTGGACTTGCTGATTCGAAACGGGCGCATCGTGGACGGAACGGGGAATCCTTCCACACTGGGGGATGTTGGAATCTCCGCCGGCCGGATCGTCGCAGTTGGAAGCCTCGAGGGGCAGAGCTCACGCGAAACGATTGACGCCCGGGGCCTGGTGATTGCACCAGGGTTCATCGATATTCACAATCACTCGGATGACACGCTGCTTGCCGACGGAGACGCTCAGAGCATGATCCGCCAGGGGGTCACAACCTTGGTGCTGGGCGAGGGCGGGTCCGCCGCTCCCTCGGACCGCTGGCCCGACTTTGCCAGTTACTTTGCCGAACTGTTGCGGCAGGGTATTGCCCCCAATGTCGCCTCCTACGTGGGTTCCAGCCAGGTCTGGACGGCCGTCCACGGATCCCGCGGGGGGCCTGTGCCCCCGTCTGAGACGGACCGAATGCGGGACCTGGTTCGTGAGGCCATGGAGCAAGGCGCGCTGGGCGTTTCCAGTTCGCTCAGCGGCCCGCCCGGCTCCTGGATCGACACCGGGACTCTGGTAGCCCTCTGCGAGGTGGCCGCCCGCTACGGCGGAATCTATTCCACCCACCTGCGGTCCGAGGGCTTGGGCGTCTTCCAGGCCGCTGAAGAAGCCCTTGAAATCGGGCGCCGTGCCCGCATTCCCGTCGACATCATTCATCTCAAAATCGCGGACCATCAACGATGGGGGCAGATGCCAAAACTCATTGAACTGCTGGCGGCTGCCCGCTCGAGTGGCCAGCTGGTGGAAGCCCACGTTTATCCTTACCGCGCCGGACAGAACAATCTCGCCAGCATCATTCCGCCGTGGGCCCACGAAGGCGGCCGGCAGGCCATGATTCAAAGACTTCAAGACTCATCGCTGAGGAAGCGGCTGGAGCGCGAGATTCTGAACGGCATAGAAGGTTCCGATTGGTACAACCACTACACGGCCCTGGGAAACTGGGAAGGCATGCTCCTGGTGTCACTCGAGAATCCCAAGTACCGGCGCTTCCAGGGGAAAAGAATGAGCGAGGCGATCCAGGCGTTGGGCAAACCACCGCTGGACGTGCTGTTTGAGCTGCTGATGGAAAATGGCGGGTCGGTTCCAACCGTCTATTTCCACCACTCCGAGGAAGACATGAGGTACGCATTGGCCCAGCCGTTCGTCTCCATTGGTTCCGATGGAACGGCCGTCAAGACAAGCGGGCCTTTGGCTGCCGGGCATCCGCACCCGCGATACTACGGCACCTTCCCTCGAGTGCTGGGCCGCTACGTGCGAGAGCAGAAGCTCGTTTCCCTGGAAGAGGCCGTTCGCAAAATGACTTCCGCCAACTCCGCCAAGGTTCATCTGTACGACCGGGGTCTTCTCCGGCCGGGTCAATGGGCCGACATCACCATCTTCAATCCGGAGACGGTGATGGATCGGGCAACTTTCGAAAATCCTCACCAATACGCCGTTGGAATCGAGTACGTCATTGTGAACGGGCGCACCGTTCTGAAGCGCGGCGAACATACCGGTGCCCGTCCGGGAACCGTTCTCTATGGACAGGGGGTGAGGATGGCGGGCGCGTCAACGACTCCTTCCGTTGCGGCGCAAGCGAGAGCGGCACAGACGGCGCCCTTCACCGAAGGACCAGCCTATCACCAGGACGGCAGCATTTACTTCACCGATGTGGCGAACAACCGCATTTTGCGGTTGGTTGCAGGCGGCGGAGGTCTTCAACCGGAGGTTTTTCGCTTCCCGTCCGGCAGAGCCAACGGGCTGGCCTTCGATCTGCAGGGTCGCCTGCTGGCCTGCGAGGGAGGTGGCCAGGACGGCAACCGGCGAGTGACTCGCACCGAACCAGATGGTTCCCTCACGGTCCTGGCCGAGCGGTACCAGGGCAAGCGACTGAACAGCCCCAACGACCTGGACATCGATTCCGAAGGTCGAATCTACTTTACCGATCCACGCTATGGGGACCGCTCCGGGATGGAACTGGATCGGGAAGCCGTGTACCGCATCGATCCTGGCGGCGGGCTGACCCAAATCATCGCGGACCTGGAGCGACCCAACGGTCTCGCCGTGTCGCCCAACCAAAAAACGCTATACGTCATCGACAACAACAACAGCCGAGGCGGCTCGCGAAAGGTCTACGCCTATGCGCTCGCCTCCAATGGCTCCGTCGGTGAACGGCGAGTGGTCCACGATTTCGGCACGGGAAGGGGAGGAGATGGCATGTGCCTGGACCGCCGGGGAAACCTTTATGTTACTGCCGGGCTCAATGTCCCGACGGCGGCAGAGCCCGGGCCCGTCAAGGCAGGCGTCTACGTCTTTACCCCGGACGGAACCCAGTTGGATTTCATTCCCGTCTCCGAGGACGCGGTAACGAATTGCAGCTTCGGAGATCCGGACCTGAAGACGCTCTACATTACCGCCGGAAAGACTCTGTTCAAGGTCCGCCGAAACGTTCGAGGCCATCTCCTTTGGCCAGCCGTCAAGAAGTGAACGCCTCCGCCCCCGCAACAATGCACATCAATCGTCAGAGGCCCTTTCCTCCCCGCTGGTGTCGAAATATCGGGAATCGCCCCAGCTCACCTGGCATCGAGGAGAGCGTTTGCGGAACTCTTGGACGGCAGCAGCCGTGACCCGCGTGCCACCGGCATAGAGCCGGTGCAACGAGGATGACCGTGTTAATTCCGCCAGGCCTTTGTCGGTGAGCTGCGTCTCGGCCAAATCCAGGACCGCCAGTCGCTTCATGGCCAACAGGACGGGTATGGCGTCGTCATCCACTTTCTGGCACTTCCAAAGATACAGCTGCTCCAGATAAGGGAGCGTACCGAGCAGCCTCAATCCTTCCGAACTCACCTGCGTACCGCTGAGGTCCAGGCAGCGCAGCTCGCTCAGGGCCTGTAATTGCTTCAAGCCAAGATCGGAAACTCTGGCGCCACTCATTCTTAACTCTCGAAGTTGCGACAGCGCTGCGACGGCATCCAGATTCAGGTCGGTGACAGAGATCGCCCACAGGCCCGAGTCCGTCCTCTGGACACCGCTTACATCCAGACGTTCCAGACGTGGCAGGAGCTTCAGGAAGTGAAGACCCACGCCGCTCATCTTGTTACCGCCGATCGTCAACTCTTCCAGCGACTCGAGATCGGACAGGTGCTCCAAACCGTTATCGCTCACCTCTCCGAAGCTCGCATCCAGAACCTTCAGCCGTGGCAGCTTCTTCAGGTGTTCCAGGGCGCTGTCGTTCACCTTAGTTCCACGCAGGTTCAGGCGTTCCAGGTGCTCCCAGTTTTTCAGAAAGGAGATTCCCGCATCCGTGACCAATTCGGCATAGGCGAGATTCAGATTCGTGACTCCCGGCAGCGAGGCCAGTCGCTCCAATCCCGCGTCGGTGATGTTTGTGTAGGAAAGATCGAGGCTCGTGAGATTATTTAACCGGACCAGGCGGTCAAGATCCACGTCCGAGATCCAGGTACCGCGCAACATGATCGCTGTGACATCCGCTCGAGCTGAAAGGACAAATGAACCTCTCTCTGCTGCGATCCATTCCTTGACGTTCGAAGCATCTTGAGCCTCCGTCACCGCCAGAGGAGTGGCCATCGCCCCAACCAGAGCGGCGAGAACGGCAGTCCACAGGCGGATCCTTCTTGCGAGGCGGCGGCCGGGCACAATTCGTCGGAGGCGTGCGCCAAGGAGTTGTGGTGTTCTCAAGGCTGGAAAGAGGTGAGACACGTCGATCCTTTCTCTCAACTGCGGCGCCGGTTGGGAAGGCTCGACTCAGGATCCCAAACGATGCGGCAAGCGGGTAGCGCTTTTTGCAGGGCCTCGACTCCCCGCTCCGTGACAAGCGTGTGATAGAGATTCAGTACCTTCAGATTCACCAGCATCTTCAGCACTTCCACACTGGCGTCGTCGACGTCGGTGCTGTCCAGGCGAACCTCGACGAGGTTTTGCAGGCGGCTGAGATGCTTCAGCCCGGTGTTACCCACTCTGGTATAGTCCAGGTTCAGGCTCTCGAGTTTCGTCAGCTTGCCGATCGACTGCAACCCGGCATCACCCGTCCGGGTATGGACCAAGTCGAGATGAGTGAGGTTCTGCAACGGTTCCAGGTGCTTCAGCCCGTCATCGGTAAAACGGCCGTAGCTGAGCGACAGCTCACTGAGCCCGGGCAACGCTTCGAGACAAGTTAAACCCGTATCAGTGACATCCGCCCCGGCCAGATTCAAACGGGCCAAGTTCTTCAGAGACGCCAGGCACTTCAACCCTTCATCGCTGATATCGGTGTAACTCAGCGACAGGCTCTCCAGTCTGCTGAGCGTGGCAACTGCCTTCACTCCTTCATCAGTAACCTTCGCTCCTGTGAGGTAGAGCTCGGTCAGTTTTGGGAGAGAACTCAAGGCTCCCGTTCCAGACCCTTGGATCCGCGTATGATTCAAGTAGAGAGTTCGAAGTTCCGGGAGTCGTGCCAGAGGCTTCAGGCCGACGTCGGACACCTGGGTACCGCTCAACCGAAGCTCGCCGAGCCGCTGGAGTCCCGCCAGGGACTGGAGGCCAAAGTCACCGATTTCCGTTCCTTGAAGATTGAGCGTTTCCAGTTCAGTTAGCGCGGCAAGGTGGCGCAGTTCCTGTTCTGAAACGCCGGTACCGGCCAGGGAAACCTCTCGAATATGCCCGTCGCGCCAGCTGACACGTCCACCCAGACTCTGAATCCAGCGCCCAATGGAAGTCTCATCATCACCGACTTCGATCTTGTGGGTGTCGGCCGGGCGAAGGCGATGGGTCGTAAAGTCAGCGAAGGCGATCTGACATGCCGGCAGATCCTTTCCTACTGCCGTGACACCAGAATTTGTCACCCGGCTGTAGCGGAGATCCAGAGACCTTAACTTCCTCAAAGGTTTCAACCAGGCCAGTCCCGAATCCGTCACGCCGGTCCGATAGAGATTCAGCAACTCCAGCTCCGAGAACCGCGCCAGGTATGGTAATCCCTCGTCCGTCACCGCCGTGCCGAGCAGGTTGAGTTTCTTCAGTCCTGTCAGGCCCTGAAGCCTGGCCAAACCCCGATCCGTAATTCGCGTGGCATGCAGATCCAATTCCTTCAGTTCTAACAGATCAGCCAGGTGGCGGAGGCCTTCGTCGCCGACTTGGGTGCCTCCCAAGTAGAGTTTGGTTAAATGGTTCAGGTTGGCCAGGTGCTCCATGCCGGCATCATCGATGGCGGCGAAGGTGAGATCGAGAAACCTCAAGCCGCGGAGGGATGCCAGGCCGCTTCCCTTGACCTTGGCCCGAGCCAGTCGCAGCTCCCGAAGATTCGGAAGGTCTGCCAGATGAAGCAGACCTTTGTCTTCAATGTGAACTCTCTCCAGGAAGTGGTGACTGATGTAAAGCTTCTCAAGGCTGGAGAGTCCCGACAGATGGCGCAATTCTTCGTTGGCGTCGAGCTTGCTGCCGGCTCGCGGGTTCCACATGGACGCCGAAAGGTACAGTTCCTTCAGGTGAGTGAGGCCGGTCAGCAGCTCGAGCTTCGGGGGCTCAACCAGTGTGCCCACCAGATTCACGGAACGCAGCCGGAAATCATCGGGAGGCAGATCGTCGAGGCGGGCAACGACTAGGCCCTGTCCCTCCAGAACCACGCTTCCTCCAACCCGCACCACCCACTCCGCTACCAGACGGTCGCGACTTGAGTGACCGGAGTCGGCATAGACGAGGCGCACCGTCCCGCACGTGAGGAGCAGACAAGCGACAGCCGACGCTGCGACCGCCCTTTGCGGCGCAAAATACGCGCCGCAACTCCGCTGGGTGTTATCAAGAGGGGAGTTCAATTTCAATCCAGTCCCGTCAACCGAGAATTTGAGGAGTTGGGAAAGCGGAAATCAAGCGTGATAGCCCAGCCTCAGCCACAAGCGAGGGAACTTGTCACCGATGAAAGAGCCGCTGGGGTTCAAGCCACTTCCACCAGGTCTTTTTGCGCAGTGGGAAAACTCTCCAGCCCGGCTCCGACAACCCGATTGGCCACGGTCAGATACAGGTCGCCGACAGTACCCACTACCTTGCTGTGACGGCCGGTCGCCAGGCTCCCCGCGTGTCCGGCCAGCACCATGGCCAGGCCGTTGTTCTTGTGGGAGTCGGCTTCGGCGTGTTCATGGGCGAAAATCAGGCAGCAGTGGTCCAGCAGGCTGCCGTCTCCTTCCGGAATCGACTTGAGCTTGCCCAGAAGATAAGCGAACTCTTCGACATGCCAGCGGCAGATGTCGCGCAGGATACGTTGGCCCTCCGGGCTTTCAGACCGGTTGTGCGTGTAATCATGGTGCCGCTCCGCCGTGAGTCCCAGCCAGGGGAATCTTGAAAGGCCTTGGCATTTAGTGAGCATGTAGGAAGCCACGCGGGTCTGCCGGGTGATGAGGGCATGTGCCAGCAGATCGGACTGCAGCCTGGCGATCCGCGGCCAATCCTTCAGGTCTCCGCCCACTTCCGGTTCCTGAACTTCAGCGTACTCCGGGGGCAGTTGGGAAATCGCGCGCTCCATGTCCCGCACGGAAGACAGGTAATCCTCCAGTCGTTCTTGGTCGCCCTTTCCCAAGGCCTTCTTCACTTGTTTGACGTCGGCCACCACGGCGTCAAGCACGCTTCGCTTGCGATCGACCCAACTCTCCTCTTGACTGCCAAAGAGCCGATCAAACAACCGACTCGGAATCATCTCGGGGGGAAGAGCCCGATCTCGCGCTGCCCAACTCATGTTGCGCTGGATCCCTTCCCCGAACGACTCCTGACAGACACCGATCTGAAGAGAGCGAAAGCGCGAATCTCCGCCGATGCGCGCCGCAATAGCCTGGTCGATGGAGGGCCCTCCCGCACCGCGTCCCGTAAAGGAGGTGCCCGAAACCAACGCACTCATGGAGTTGTGATGTCCGTTTCCCGGTCCCGGCAGGCGTGCCGCAGAGTTGTCCAGGCCGCTGATGACATGGATGTCGTTGCGGAAGGGCGCCAGGGGTGCCAGGCAGGGCGTCAGCGCGAAGTCCACCCCAGTCTCGACCGGGATCCAATACCGCTCCGGAATGCCATTCCCGTTGAACCAGAGCACGAAGCGGGTCTCAGGAGACTGAAGAACCGTTTTGCCCGCTGGACTCTCCATGGCGTAAGCCGTTCCGGAGGCATCGAACATTGCTTCGAGTGGCGGAAGTCCAATCCGAGCCAGTGCGGCGGCGGATCCCAATCTCTTCAGAAAACTCCGTCGTGTCAGACCGGTTTCAATCAACATGGCCCTGTGAACCTCCCATCAGGCGTGCTGTTTGCTCCATTATACAAACACCCTGTCCTCTTCTCACTCGATTCTGTGTTCAGAGCGACCTTCTTTACGGCGGGCCGGACGGGTCGCATTTCCAGCCAGAGTCCGCCCAGCCGAGTCGAGGATCTCAGTTGAGAAAAGCCTCCGAGGTCACCAGCGCCACCAGCAGCTCCTGAAATCGAAACCCGGAATTACGGAAGACTTGCCGCACCCGCTCTAAGGTGGGCTCATCCTCAGGTTCTTCGGGACGACCCAAAGCGTACCGGAACACCTGTTTGACGATGCAGTCGTGGCAGGCCGCAGTGGACGCCAAGATCCGGCCCAACTCTCCGGGAGAATGAAATGACGAATCCGGAATCCCTTTGATGACCCCTGCCGGCTGGATCTCGATTTCGACCGTCTCCGGTTGATCCTTGCGCTCCTGGTACGACGCCGAGAGCTTGATGATCTCCTTTTCGCGCGCCTTCCCGATGGCGTCGAACTTTTCGAAGCCGAAGCCAATGGAATCGATCAGACTGTGGCAGCGCGCACAGGAGGGATTATTTTGGTGCTGCTCCAGACGGTCGCGAACGCCTAGCGGTGCCGTTTTGGAGGGGGGCGGCAGATTCATGTTGGTCCCCGGCGGCGGATTGGGGACCTTCTGACATAGAAACTGCTCCCGTACGAACAAGCCCCGGGCAGTTGGAGAGGTTTCCGCCGGTTTGCTGGTAAGCGTCAAGAATGAAGCCTGACCCAGAAGGCCGGCCCGTCCTGAACCGGCGGGGATGCCGATGCGGCCGAATTCTTCCGCCGGCTTGGGAATTCGGTACAGTTCAGCCAGCTCGGAGTTCACGAAGCTGTAGTCGGCAGTGAAAATCTCCAGAAAATTGCGATCGTCCCACACCACGTGGGAAATCAGGCGCCGAGTCTCCTCGGCCATTGCCGCCGCCATTTCCGAATTGAATTCGGGAAAAGTTTTGCGTTCACGGGTAGCGCTCAGGAGGCGGTCGAATCGCAGCCATTGCCAAACGAACTCGTCCAGAGCCTGCCGGGATCGCGGGTCTTCGAGCATTCGACGCGCTTCTCTCTCTACATCGCCGGAACGGCTCAGTCGTCCTGCTTTGGCAGCCTCATAAAGAGACTCGTCCGGCATGGTGTCCCAAAGGAAATAGGAGAGGCGGCTGGCCATTTCATAGCTCTTCCAGGGGCCTGCGGAGCCTCGTTCGATCCGAAACAGAAAATTGGGCGACTGCAGCATCGTCTCGGCCACAATCTGACGGCCCCGCGCCGGCTCACCCGTCCGCTTTTGTTCCTGCCGGTAGAGAAGCCGGTAGCGCTCGTATTCCTCCTGAGTCAGCGGGCGTCGAAAAGCTTTCAGGCCAAAGGTCCGGATAAAGGCTTCCGCACAAGCGGAATCACGACGCTCATTTTTTGAGCAACTCCGGTCGGGTTGAAACACTCCGCGGCGATAGGCGTTTTGGGCGATCTTCTCGGCGGTTTTGCTATAAGCCTCGCTCAGCAGCGGAGGGATGCTTTGAGCGTCAACCTGGTTTCGAAAACCGTTCACAAAGTCTTCCTGAGGAAACCGGTTGGCCGGTTGGGTGAGTTCTCCCAGAAGGTCCCGAACGGTACGGTTGTACTGACTGTGGGTCAACCTGCGCGAGACCGGAGTACCCGATCGGACCGATGAACCTTCCTTTTGCGGAATGGCTGTCTGCTGAGGCTGGGGGCCAGTGCTCAAGAATTCGATCCAGCGAATCATCAACGCTTCTTCGGCGCTTCCAGCTGAGATCAGCTTCCCCCCTGTATGTTCCATCCGCAGCGTCGGCTTTTGCAGCAGCAGCGAGGCCATCGGATTGGCGGGGTTCGTCAGCACGGACAAGCTGCGGCCAAAAGCCTCCACGTCTTCGGAAGAGGCCGATTCGGGCGGAAACAACAGGCGAGTGGTGGAGGCCACTCCATTTCCAGTGTGGCAACCCCGACATCCGGCTTTCTCCAGGACGGGATAGAGCGAAGCACTAAAGAAGCCGGGCTGAGTCGTTGAAGCCTGCCGGATCTGTGCCAACGGAGACAGCAGGCCCAAAGCCAGCGCCCCGAAACCCATTCCAGCGAGACGGGCGGCCCAACTGATTCGATTGGTTCGCTTCTGCATGGGCATCACTCGGCCGATTCCGTTGCCACTCGCCGCGAGGGAGCCATTTCCCGCACGAACCGCAGCAGGCTGTGCTCAAACGTCCGCTCCTAAGAGCCACGAGAGGCACGGTCCTGGCTTGGTTGATGGTCATAGCTTGTCAATTCGCGAGGCACACTGTCAACCCGAATCCAGGCCGGGAAGGGCCAGGCCCAATCCCGCCCAATTCACCAGACCCTGGGGATTTGTTCCCTCAGGAATCGGGTCAGTCTGCTAAAATCGCCCCAGCCTTACTGAGTACGAGGTTTTCCGAGACCTGGACGGAGGAGCGAGCAGGGATGCTGGCTCCGTGATTTTCTAAGGAGGGAGATTATGCGTCAATCCATACCAAAGCCGGCTTCGTCCCGACGCTGCGGAAGGGCCGGAGGTCGCCGCACTGTGTTGGGAGCCCTGATCGCCGGGTTCTGTCTCTTGTTTGCCGGAGTGGCTCCTGCCGGCGCTCAAGAAATTACCTACACGGCGTTGGGCGACTCCCTGGCTTGGGGTGCGTTTGCCCCTATTGGCCAGGGTTATGTGCCCCTGTACCGAAGTTACGTGGCCCAGGATACGGGTCGCAGTGTCTTTCTCTACAACCTCGGTGCACCGGGGTGGTCCACCACTGACTTGCGCTACGCATTGGAAAGAAGGCTCCTGTTTCAGCTGCTGGTGTGGAAGTCCGAGGTGGTGACGGTCAATATCGGCGGCAACGACCTGCGCGCGGCTCGCAGCAGTTACAAGAATCAAACCTGTGGGGGAGCCGACAATCAAGATTGCCTGCGAGCCGCGGTGGCCACCTTCAGGCAGAACTGGGATGCGATTATTGGTCGGATTCTGTGGCTCAGAGGCTCGCGGCCAACGATCATTCGGACACTCGACATCTACAATCCCTACATCGGCGAGGATCAGGTTTCGGACACATGGATCGAGTCGCCGACCAACCTGGACGACCTGGCCGTGCTGAAGCCGTACCTGGACAGTGTGAATGCCTACATCGCCGGAACCACTGCCCGGTTTGGCCGTCCCATTCCCAACGCGCCTGTGTATGAATCCTTTAATGGGCCCTCCGGCCTGGAGAATCCAAGGGATTTGGGTCTGATCTCATTCGACGGGTTCCATGCCAACCGCGCGGGCCACGCACTGATGGCCTCTCTGCTGCGCGCACTCGGTTACGGTTTGTCATTACCATGATGACCCCATCAAACTCATGAACACGACCTCTCCAGTCGTACCCTCTGTTGCGTCTCCGCGCTCTCTCTGGCTGGTCTTTGCCCTGATCACTACGCTGTTCTGGGGTGTTTGGGGGGCGCTCATCGAGTTGCCCGAAAAAGCCGGATTCCCCGCCACGCTGGGCTACGTGGTCTGGTCGCTGACCATGATTCCTTGTGCCGCCGTGGCCCTGGTGTGGAGCGGCACCAAGCTGGAGCATCAATGGAAGCAGGTGGGCGCAGGGATGGTCGTGGGCCTGCTTGGAGCGGGCGGCCAGCTCATTCTCTTTCTGGCCTTGCGCAACGGCCCGGCTTATCTGGTCTTCCCGATCATTTCGCTCTTTCCGGTACTGACCGTCTTTTTGGCTTATTTCCTGCTGGCAGAGCGCGCCAGCCGCCGTGTTTGGGCGGGGGTTGTCCTGTCTTTTCCAGCCATGGCCATGCTTTCCTATCAGCCGCCCAACGCGCCGGCGGGAGCGACTCATCAGTGGCTCCCGCTGGCCCTGGCTGTGTTTGTGATGTGGGCCGTGCAGGCTTACGTGATGAAGTTTTCCACGCGCATGATGGCTTCTGAGAGCCTGTTCTTTTACATGATGGCAGGAGCCCTGGTGCTGGTGCCGTTTGCTCTGTGGATGACAGATTTCAGCCAGCCTGTCGAATGGGGGTGGAAAGGTCCTTGGGCGGCGGCTCTCATCCAGTCTCTGAACGCTGTGGGGGCTTTGATGCTGGTCTATGCGCTGCGTCACGGCAAAGCCATGGTGGTCGTGCCCATGACCTCTCTGGCGCCTGTGCTGACCGTCATCCTCTCCCTGACCCTCTATGCCGTGCTGCCTCACCCTGTTGTGGCGATCGGCCTGGTGATGGCTTCCCTTGCTATTTGGCTGATGGCGGAGTAGCTCATCTAGCTCCTCATCGCATGCTGACCCGGTGCCGAATTCCCCGACACAGCCACTTTGTTTCGGTGTTCGAGCGCGCGGCAAAGCGCCGGCACCGCTCGATCTGCGGGCAGCGTCTGTCTCAATTTCGGAACGAAACGTGGAACGATTGAGCCTCCCATTCGAGGTTGAAGTCTTGAACGGGTGGACCTAGAATAAGCAACGTTGCTGTCAGCCCTTCCGGTCAATATCCTGAGCATGACCAAGGCACTCGCACAGCAACCAGACTGACCTCCAGAAAACTACGCCCCAACGACAGACTCGTCCTTCCGAGCCTGTTTCCATATACCTGTTTTCGGTTCCTAGTTCCCGATCTCTTGCCCTTTTTCAGATCTCGCCTCTCAGGTGGTGCCGAATGAACTCCCTTAACATTACGACGCGTCGTGATTTCCTGAACCTTCTGCTGGCTGCCTGTACGTCCCGTGCCGTCAGCCCTTCCGTTTTGGCTCAGGACCTTCCTCGTGATAACAACTTTCAAGTCCGGCTGAGTCATCTTTACACTCGGGAGGACAACCAGCTCCGGCAGGTCCTGCTGGTCAAGGTACCTCCCGAAACCAGCGCCTCGGCCATCGAGGCCATTGTTGGAAAGCGCTCCCAGAAGCGCGAGCTGGCCAGGCTTCGAAAGCTGGCCGGCGAGTTCTATCTCCCCATCACTCCGGTGGAGCAGCCGGAGGACGGACGTTTCATCCTGCAAGGAGCCGGTAAGAGTCAGGAGACTTCGCTCCAGGTCACCCCTGTCCGCCAATGGAAGGTTTACCTCATCCACAATTCGCATCAGGACCCGGGTTTCCTCGACTTGCCCTCCAAGCTGCGCGAGCGATTTGTGCCCTACATTGACGACGCCATGAGGTTTTGCGCAGAAACCAGCGACTGGCCGGATGACGCGCAGTTTCGCTGGAATATTGAGGTCAGCTACCTGATGGAGGATTACCGCCGGCATCGTGGCGATGAGCAGGTTCGGCAGGTGATGGAGTGGATCAAGAAGGGCCGGATGACCATTGGCGGGCTGTATTGCAGCATGAACACGGACTTCATGAGCCTGGAGACGCTCCATCGCAGCGTCTACTATGCGACCAACCACCTGAGTCGTGAGTTTGGCATCAAGCTGGACGGAGCCATTCTGGACGATGTCAATGGGTTCACCTGGGGGCTGGTGGAAGTCATGGCCAAGTCCGGCCTCAAGTACCTGGTCATGGGATCCAATGGTGATCGAGACAATATGCAGAATGGAAACGCCCCCACACTGTTTTATCTGGAGGGACCCGAGGGAAGCCGGATTCTGATTTGGCGCCCCGTCCACTATGTGGAAGGTTTTGATCTCTTGACCTTTGAGGACCCCTATACGGGCAGAAAGGTCAAAGGGATCGACATGTCAGAGGGTGAGAGGACCATCGCGCGATACTTCGACCGGCACGAGCGCAATGGCTATCCCTTCGATACCGTCGCGCTCCAGGTGGCTTCGGACTTCACTCCTCCTTTCAAGCAGCTCTCGGAGGTGGCCCGGGACTGGAATGCCGAATGGGCTTTTCCGAGGCTGCGGGTTTCAACCATCGCCGAGTTCTTCCAGGCCATGGAAGCGCAACACAAGGATCGGATTCCCTGCCTCCGCGGCGGTGCGCCGGATGGCTGGGTGGACCTGCAGCTCGGAGAAGCCAACACAGCCGCTCTGGGGCGTCGTCTCGAAAACCTCCTGCCCGATGTTGAACGCCTGTCAACACTGGCCCAATGGGCGTCTGCCGGACCCAACCGGCAGGCTGAACTATCGGAGGCTTATCATCAATTGTTGCTTTGGGAAGAACATACAATTGAATGGTGGGACATCCGCGCAGATATCTACGTGGACGAGGCCGAGGGAGGCGGGAAACGCCACTGGGAGGAAAAAGCCGGGCATGCTCGGGCGGCCGACGCGAAAGTTACCCACATCTCAAAGGAAACTCTGCAAACACTCTCTCGCAACGTCAAAACTACTTCACCGCATTCCCTCGTGGTTTGGAATCCTCTCTCCTGGAGCCGGAGCGAGATCGTGCGCACCGCCCTCCCAAAAACAGCGGGAGGTTCCTTCCGGCTGGTCGATCTTCAGAGTGGACGGGAAGTGCCCTACCAGATCCGGCAACGTGAGGGTGAGCCGGATGAACTTGTTTTCCTGGGGGCCAACATTCCTTCGCTGGGATACCGCACCTATTCGATTGAATCGGTCCCTCCCGCGGCGGGTGGCCGACCGGTCGGCCCCAGGCAGAACAGTCTCGACAACAACCACTTCAAATTGACGCTGCGGGAGAAAGACGGGACCGTGGCCAGCCTTTTTGACAAGGAACTCAAGCGAGAGTTCGTGGACCCGAGGGCGGAACACGGTTTTAACCAGCTCATCTTCCGCCTTCATCAGCGGCTCACCGAGCGGGAATACAGACTGCTCGGCGAGATCCCCATGCAGAACGTGGTGATCAGCGCGGGGGCTTACGGCCCCGTCTACTCCAGTCTGAAGGTATCCGGCAACATCGAATACATCTGCAAGTTCGAGCACGAGATCATCCTCTACTCCGACCTCAAGCGGGTGGAGTTCCACAACCGGATCATGAAGAAGCCGGTCTATCCGAAGGAGTCGGTTCACTATGCGTTCCCCTTCGCGGTCCCTACGCACTATCATTTCTGGGTCGATAAGATGACCCATCAGAATACCTACAAGCTTGATGTGCCTGGCGCGGTCATGCAACCAGATCTGGACCAGATTCCAGGCTCGATCCGCGACAACTACGTTCCCCGCCATTGGGTCTCCATCTCCCGGGACGACTACGGCGTGCTCTGGTCGTCCATCGACGCCCCCGTAGTTCAGCTGGGCGGCATTCACACCGACAAGTTCCTGCCGTGGCTGACCATGCAGGACGACAATTGGCTGGCCCGCGGATGGCTTTACTCGCTCCTGATGTATAACCATTGGGTGGTTGATGTTCCCATTGCCCAGGGGGGTGACTATCTTTTCCGTTATGCCGTGACCACTCATGGTGCCGACTGGACTTATGACGACGCACATCAATTCGGATGGAGCTTCATGAGTCCGTTGCAGGCTTACGCGGTCGAGGGAGCCCAGACCGGAGAGTGGAGCGATCCGACTCGCAGCTTTCTTGAGATTTCGCCGGGGAACGTTTACCTGGCGGGGTTCAAGGCAGCCGAGGATGGTGACGGCGTGATTTTGCGGCTGTATGAAGGAGGGAACGCTACATCCAGCGTACGGGTTCGGTTTAATCTGCCGGGTCGGCGCGTCGAAAGTGCGCTGGTCTGTGATGCCCGCGAGCTAAGCGTCCGAATACTGGAGAGCGATTCTGATTCCGTGCGGATATCTCTCAAACCCTTCGAGACCAGCACGGTGAGAGTGCGACTCGCCTGAAGCAAACCCTCCGGAACTCTCAAAGGAGCGAAACGCAGTTTGAATCTGACGCTTGGTGCTGAGCGGTTGCGGTTGCCACTAGCCCCGGATCGATCCGCTGCAATGAAGGCAATTCCAGAAGGGACCACCAGTTCATGAGCCACTCGGCCGTTGTCGGAATCAGAAGGGTTGTGGATGGTGCTCCCAGAAAGTGCCACCTGGGCGTATGGGGTCGCCTGCTCCTGGGTGGGGCCCTCAGACGCCAACGGTCACCACGTCGCATTCCGCCACCACGATCCGGGTTCTACATCTTGCCCGGCGTCCAACCCTGGCTGGAGCCAGGCATGATCGTCACCGTTGAGCCGGGCGTCTACGGCCAGGAACTGGTCGGAGGGTCGCGCATTGAAGACAACGTTCTGGTAACGGAGACCGGGTATGAATTCTTTCGCCGGCTCCACGGACACTCACCTAAGGAGTAAACCGACATGATCATGGTTGACCTATCGGGAAAGTCGATTCTGATGACAGGAGCTCTAGGAGCCATTGCCGAACACGTCGTGCGTAAGCTGTCGGCTGCCGGAGCGACCCTCTTGCTGACTGACATTCGCCCTGAGGCCGAAGCGAGGCGGATGTTGACAGAATGGCAGATTCCTCCCTCATCTTTTGTTTATGAAACGCTGGACGTGACCAACCCAGATGCCGTCCAGCGGGTCGTGAGTCAGGCCTTCACCCGGTTTCCACGGTTGGACACGGTACTCGGCCATGCCGGAGGGTGCGGGCTGCACCCCTTCGCTACGACCGCCGCGGAAGAATACGAGCGGATCTTTCGTTTTAACTACTTGGCGCAGACCTACCTGGCCCGGGCGGTGCTGGCCGAATGGACTGCCCGGCAGATTGCAGGGCACCTGATCTTCACCTCCTCCTACGTTGCCCGGGTGCCTCACACCCGAGTTCCTTCCTATGCTTCCGCCAAGGCGGCACTAGAATGTCTCACCAAATGCCTGGCTCTGGAGTATGCTCCTTCAGGCATCCGGGTCAATGCCGTGGCCCCAGGCAACGTCGCGGCAGGCAGTTCTTTGGCAGTCTTCGAACAAGATCGTGAATACAGGGAGTTCGTCTTGCGAGTGTCTCCCCTCAAGCGTCGCAACAGCCCGGAAGCCATCGCAGACGCGTTTGTCTACCTGTGTTCGCCACTTGGCAATGAACTCAATGGGCACGTGTTGAACGTCGATCTGGGAGTGAGCATTCCCAAGATCGGCTGAAGCCATAGATGATAAAGCTCCCACTTCAAAGCAACCCGGCTAGCCGGATTGTCGGTTTTCACCTTTCAGAGTTGTCGACAGCGCTCGGGGTCCAGCTGCTCGCGGGCACTTGTTTGGGCTGCGAGAACCGTCTGAGGAGCCACTCAGCTTCTTTGAGGTCAAGCTGTCGCACAACCTCAAACCGAACCAAAACGGCGCCCTTCGGGCTCTACTGAGTACCTCAGCTTCAACACCAGAACGAACTGTCCCGACAGCATTGCTTGTCGGAGGAGGATGAAGACCAATGAATGTTGCAACGGGTGCCGCTCTGGCGGTCATCGCCGGAGCCGTCAATGGCTTGTTTGCATTACCGATGAAAGTGAACCGCGGATGGGAATGGGAAAACAGCTGGTTGCCCTTTTCTTTGCTTTCGATGGCGCTCTTCCCCTGGCTGATCGCGTTCCGCACGACGCCGGAACTCCGCGTCGCCTACTCCCAAGTGAATGGGGAGTACCTGGGAATCGCCGTGTTGTGGGGCGCCATTGTCTATGGCGGCTCGCTTCTCTTCGGCGTGTCTCTCGGGTATATCGGAACCGCGCTGGCCTTTGCTTTGCTCGTGGGGTTCATGAGTATTGTGGGAGTACTCCTGCCCATCATTCTCTTCAGCCCGGAGGTCCTCCATTCGGAAGGGGGAAGATGGATTCTCGGCGGCATCGTTTGTCTGCTGATCAGCCTCGTCGTCAGCATGGTGGCCGGCAAGCTTAAAGAGAAAGCGCAAGGAGGCGAGAACACCAGTGGCATCGGCGATCAGACCAGAAAGTCGGCCTGGGTGGGAATGGTGCTGGCTGGTCTGGGTGGAGCGCTGTCCGGTCTGCTGTCACTGGGGATGAACATGCAATGGGCCACTTCCATCCGGGCGGCGGCTGTGCAGTTTGGATCGGCCCAGCCCTCCCATGCGACCAACGCCGTGCTCGCCTTGGTGCTCCTGGGCGGCGCCATCCCCAACATGGGATACTGCACTTACCTGTTGCTGAAACGCAACACGCTGGCTCGGTACGGACAGGCCGATTCCGGCCGTTTCTGGTTGATGGTCGGCCTGATGTCGGTCATGTACTCGGGAAGTGTGGCCTTGTGGGGTGTGGCCATTTCCGAGTCCATGCTCGGCCCCTTGGGCCCGTCTGTCGGATGGGCGCTTTTCATTGGAACCATCGTGATCAGTTCCAATATCGGTGGTTTTGGCACAGGAGAGTGGAGGAACGCTGGACGGCGAGCCATCGGCCTGATGGCTGTCGGATTGAGCCTGGTCATCTTTGCCATGGTTCTGATTGGCTACGGTAACTCCCTATCGTCGCAGATCTCGGGAAATTGACAGCTTGATGGGCTAGGTCGTGTAAAACCCAGAACGCCACAAGGCCTGAAGGGCCGTCACAAGCTGTGCGACGCCGAGAACTCGCTACCGCCGGACGGAAGAGGAGCCGGTCTTGAAAGAGTCGCCCCTCACCCGGTCCGCAATGCGAACAGAGTCCAAAGGAAGGCACGGTGAAATCAATCTGGGTTGAGGAGCAGCAGGCGCTGCAACTCGCTTAGCCGAATGCTTTCCACACGTAGGTCGCCGCGGCAAACCCACACTCTCCCAAACCAGGACAACGGGCCTCTCTGGTAGCGGCAGTAGGCCAACACTCGGTGACTATTGTTCTCCGGATTCGGGGCAAGATTTCGATTCCAGACCAGGGAATAGTGTCCTTCCTGAAGCATCGCTTTTCGATAGGGCAGCTTGAGGTAGCGTGTCTCAGCCAGGTCCTCGAGGCAGGTCGGCCATTGGCCTTTTCTGGCGTGCGCCTCATACACGCTCTCACCGATCAAACGAAGGTCGAATCGGATTGATCTGGAGGCAACTTCAAACTGCGCATAACCAAAGGCCAACGCAACAGTCAGAAGACCCAGCAACACGACAACCACTTTTCGTTTCCGCGACAACTTTGATCCCCTCAAGGATTGAACGACTACGGCCTTGTCGGACCTCAAATTGACAGGGCGTTGTGGAAACTATTTTTTTCCGAACGCTCAAGACTTCTTGCGCAGGACTCCGGCACGATTCATGCAAAACTAGTGATGCTGCCGCGGCCGCGGTGCCTGCTTCCGGGAGACGTCTTGGAAGCCGCTTGTTTGTTCGCCGAACCATAATGCTGGTGAGGTGCCCGTGAAAACAACCTCAATCTGGTGGCTGAAAGGAGCTATGGCCCTTGGGCTGGCGCTGGCCGTGCTCCTGGTGGCCGAGGCCGTGATCACGTATCACTCATTGACGAGCCACCTGCTGCCCGATCACTTCACCAGACTAGCCGGATCCTATGTCTCCCAGCTGGAAAGCCAATCCCGACAGGAAGAGCTGCAAGGTCTTAAGCACCTTAAAACGTTGGTTGATCAATTTGTTGCTCAGGAGTCCGGTCAGATCGCCTGGCTGCGAATTCTCGACCAGCAAGGGGCTGTCCTGGCTCAAAGCGGCGCGCTCCCGGATTGGAAGTTCTCCGCCGCCGCTGCGGAGACGATCCTCGAACTTCAAGCGCAGAGTGTAACCGAAGTGAGAGAAACGTCTCAGGGGAAGATCTTTGTAGTCGCCATGCCGTTCCGATTTCGATTGGCTCCCATGCCATCCGGTGGGCCCGACTCGATCGACGCGCCGGCGCAGACCCAGGGACCTCAAGGAACCAGGGAACGGCGTCCCCGGTTCAACCTGGCCGAGATTGGCCTTTACCTTTACGGGCAAGATAACCCGTTTGGGCCTCTACGCCGCAACCTGGCCATCAGTATCGCCGCCGCTTTGGCGCTGCTGGGCTCGATCGTTCTGCTGTTGGTCCGCCTTCCCAGCTACCTCCAGGGCAAGCATCTCGAACAGCAGCTCGCCATAGCCCGCCAGGTCCAGCAGGACTTGTTGCCTCACTCCTGCCCAGAATGTGAATCCCTCGATTTCGCGGCCGAATGCTTGCCCGCGTGGCAAGTGGGCGGCGACTACTACGACATTCGCTGGACAAGCGACGGGCGCATCGGTTTGGCACTCGGAGATGTTTCGGGAAAGGGACTGCCGGCAGCCTTGCTGATGGGCTTGGTGCACGGAGCGCTGAGGACTTGCTCCAGGTTGGGACGAGTGAGTCATGCCAAGATGGTTCAGGAGTTGAATCGGATCCTGTGGACCAGTTCGTCCCCCGAGCATTATTCAAGCTTGTTTTGGGCCTACTACGACCCCGAATCCGACCGACTGAGCTACGTGAATGCCGGGCATCTGCCCGCGCTCTTGGTGCGGCGAGACTCGGATGGAGCCCCACTCATAGAAGCATTGGAACGGGGAGGCACCGTAGTGGGGCTGTTGCCAAATGCCGAGTACGAGGAAGGCACCGCGTTGCTTCAGAAGGGCGACCTGCTGGTGCTCTATTCTGACGGCGTGGTCGAAGCCATGAACTCATTCGACGAGGAGTTCGGGAAAAGCCGCCTCATCCAAATTCTCCAAGCCGAGCACGAAAAGAAGCCTTCGGAGATTCTTAAGACGATTCGCCAACGGGTGGCGGGTTTTGTTGGGAGCAGAGAGCAAAGCGACGATCTGACGCTATTGATCGTGCGCGTTGGCCTCAAGCTTTGAGATGTTCCGAGCTTGCACCCGTCATCTCCCGATTGCCGGTCTGCCAAGAGTCATTCCTGAGTCTTCCTGGATCGGGCGATGAGACTGTCCCAAAGCTCCTTGTCATACTTCTGCGGTCCCGGATAGACCGATTCTCCTCGCTTTCCGTACCTGGGAAAAACGAGTTTGGGGAGCACGACTTTGCCGAAATAGACTTCCGGTTCGGCGATCACCACATGAGGGTGGGGCCGAGCCAAAATCTTGAGACCGGCGCTTCGGACCATAGCCGCCAGAGCCTGGTAGTTGGGCAACCACCAGTTGGTCGGATCGCCGTTGTACTTCTCCTCCACAAAGGCGCACTTGGGAAAAACGGGGTCCTCCACCAGGGGGTCATCCTTAAACCTTTCGTAGTCCGCTTGTGAGGTAAAGTCCGTCTCTTCCCCCACGATATTGGATTGAATGAAGATCCGCTCCTTGGTCATCTCCGCCAGCCGGTCCAGGACCAACCCGGGATACTTGAGGTGGTAGAGCAAGCCCAGAAACAGAACATAGTCGAACCGCTCTTCAGTGGTCAGGCAAAAGGTGTGAGCGTCCTCGCACACCAGTTCGAGTTCCACGTCGAACTGTCGGGCTGCAAACGCCGCTTGCCGGATGAACTCCTGGAAAGGATCCACCAAAACACAGCGCTTCGCGCCTCTCAGTTTCATTTGAATCGAGAAGTAGCCCGCGTTGCCGCCAAGATCGAGCACGGTCCTCCCGGTAAGGTCCTGAGGAACAAAGGGGGCCATCAAACTCCAGCGGGTCGCGGCGTCATACCCGGGCTCCTGGCCATTCCCCGTACGCAGGCCGTTGGGGAGTTCAAAATGCTGGTACCACCAGCCCAGGTCGCGCATCTCCTTCTCGCTCTCTTCCCGGCTCTTCATGGCTGAATTTTCCTTTCGCTGGTCTATACCAATGCTGTTGAACCAGCCCTTTAGATTGCTCTGCGGCCGAAGCCAAGAATACACCAGAGAGGTCTCAGGTGCCAGACCACCAGCGAGCGTCAGGTTCGGACGGATACTGCGCCAGGCCTCAGGAAACGGCGGGCTGCGACAAGGCGGGAAGAACCTGGGATCCAGGAGTTTGCGGCAGCTGAAGCAATCCTGTGAGGCACGGAGCTTCCGAGGCGTTTCGGGCACACTGCCACAAAAATCCAAGTTTGCCTCGGCCCCGATGGTAAAATACCCACCACGTTGAAATTATAATGGCGTGTACTCTGAACACCATGCCAAAGGTTCGGATCACCATTCTTGTGGGGGTGTTCCTGGGGGTTTCGTTGCCCGGGAATGTGATTAGGGTCGAAGCCCATGATCGAGGCCGAATTGTGGGCCTGGTTACGGACTCAACCGGCGCCGTCCTCCCGGAGGTGGTCATCACCGCCACCAACCTCTCAACGGGAATCCACAGCCGGGCTGCCACCGGGGCGTCAGGCCAATACGTCATTCCCTACCTGCCCGCCGGCACGTTCAGGCTGACGGCCGAGCTTTCTGGGTTTAAGACTCATGTTTGTGTGGGGGTCGTGGTCCAAGTTGCCCAGTCGGTCCGACAGGACATCATGATGGAGGTCGGCGAGATCAGCGAGACGGTTGTGGTTTCCCCTCACCACGAGGTCCAGTCTGAAAACTCCACGGTGGCAACCGTAATCAGCAACAAACAGGTGGTGGAATTGCCTCTCAATGGCCGGAGTTTCACAGAGCTGACCCTCCTGGTGCCCGGGGCCGTACCGAATCCCAATCCCATTTTCCTAACGAGGGGCACCAACGTTTCGGTCAGCGGGAATCGGAGCGAGAACAACAACTTCACTCTGGACGGTGTCAACAACAACGAGACTTTTTTCAAGCAATACGCCGTGCAGCCGTCGCTGGATGCGATTGAGGAATTCGTCATCCAGTCCAATGTGTCCTCGGCTGAGTACGGCCTGGCGGCCGGATCGCAAATCAATGTGGTGACCAAATCAGGAAGCCGTCAATTCCACGGCAGTCTCTTCGAGTTCCTGCGCAACGATGTCTTCGACGCGCGGGACGTCTTCGCCCTGGAGAAACCCCGATTTCGGCAGAACCAGTTCGGAGGCTCGTTGTCCGGTCCCGTTCCATTGCCCGGTCGAGGCCTCGAGACCACCAAGACTTTTTTTCTGTTTAGCTACGAAGGCTTCCGGTTTCGCAGGGACTCGAACATTTACTCCACGGTGCCCACCGCCGCGATGCTGGCGGGCGACCTGACGCGGGATGTGACCGGGAAGCCGGCATTGCCCATCTATGACCCGGCCACGACGCGACCCGATCCCAACCATCCAGGGGAATGGCTGCGAGATCCGTTCCCTGGAAACGTGATCCCCCGGGATCGACTCGATCCGATTGTGGCCCTGTACGCCCAGCGTTTCCTGCCCGAACCGAACCTTTTGGGACGAGCCGCCAATTTTCTGAATACCCGGCCGGGGACCAACAACTCCGACCAGTTCACGGTTCGAATCGATCACAAGATGAACGATCGGAACACGCTTTTCGGGCGGTTTTCCTGCGTGAACTCGATGGCGCTGCGTCCCGGGGCCCTGCCCGCCGTCAGCAACAGTCTGGGCAATTACTTCAGGAACCTGGCCCTGGGTTACCTGCACATTCTGAATCCCACCACTACGTTGGATTTTAAGATTGGCTACCACAGAAACAATCTTAGGGTGGCTGACAGTGCCCCAGGCGGGTTAGCGGGGGTAGAGGACTTTTTGAAAACCACCGGTATTCAGGGAGTCGCCATCAAGAATCCTGCCATTCCGCTCTATCCGCAGCTGAGGGTCGCCGGGCTGTTTGGGGTGAACCAGGACGGTTTTCCCTTCCCTGACGACACCTATCAGATTCTGGCGAGTCTGAGCCGGACTCAGTCCCGACACCTCTTGAAGGCCGGCGTGGACGTCCAACACCGCCGCAACATGGATGACGGCCTTTTTAGTGCCATCTACACGTTCACCAAAGATCCGACCACCGATCCGCAAAACGTGGAGGGTTCCGGTCAGGCCCTGGCAGCCTTCCTGCTCGGCTTGCCCCACCAGGCGCAGCGAAACGTGGGAGACACCGCCGCCTTGATGCGGAACAACTCCTATCACCTCTACTTTCAGGATGATTGGAAGGCAACGCGCCGGTTGACACTGAATCTCGGGCTTCGCTACGAATACACCCAGTGGCCGCGTCATCGGGACAACAAGCTGGCTTCTTTCGACTTGGATGCGGGCCGGTTTGTGTGGGCAGGGTTCAACCCGGTGACTGGAGAAGCCCCCAACGTGGAACCCACCATCGTGCCTCCCGATCGCAACAACTTCGCACCGCGCTTTGGACTGGCTTACCTGCTTGACGACCGGACCACGCTCAGAGGAGGGTACGGTATTTTCTACAACTCCAATTTCCTCTGGGAGGCTCAGGGAACGCGCGGGAATTGGCCCTATGCGATCAACGAGACTTTGGCGGCTCTCAATACCGAATATCCCACCTCACCGCTCAAGCAAACCTTCACGCCCGACCTGAAGGTGGGACCGGGCTCAACGGTCGCTCCCAGCGCCCAACACATCGTGAACCGGAATAATCGTGTGGGCTATTCACAACAGTGGAACCTTCACCTCCAACATGCACTGGGGAAGAGCCTAATTCTGGACGCCGGATACGTGGGGACCAAAGGAACCAAGCTGTCGATCTTCATCAGCGGGAATGACCCCGTTCCGGGACCGGGCGATCCCAATCCGCGCCGGCCCTATCCTGAACTGGGTGCGGTCAGCTTGATGACCAACGTGGCGACCTCCATCTATCACGGCCTCCAGGTGAAGGCTGAGAAGCGCTTCTCGCATGGAATGAGCTTGCTGGCCAGTTATGCCTGGAGCAAAGCCATCAACGTCGGCGGCGACGGATTCGCTTTGAGCTCCAGCCCACAAAATTCGCGCGATCTGAAAGCCGACCGTGGCCTGTCGTTGTTTCACCGACAACATAACTTTGTGGTCAGCTATGTCTACACGCTCCCCTTCGGGAGGGGCCAGACCTTCTTCTCCAACGCGCAAGGTCTTGCGAATTCCCTGCTGACTGGGTGGGAAGTCAACGGCATCACGACGGTTCGTACGGGCCAGCCGATCGGCGTTGGCATACCGCGGGATATTCCAAATGTCGGCTCCCGGGGATTTGTGGTCCGCCCCAATCTGCTGCGAGATCCTAAACTGGCGGAGCCGCGCCCCGAGCGCTGGTTTGACACTTCTGCTTTTGCCGAGCCGCCGCGCTATTCGTTCGGGAACGCGGGGAGAAATATCCTGTTGGGGCCAGGAACTTACGATTGGACTTTCGGTCTGTTTAAGAATTTCGACGGTTTTGAACGCCAACACCGAATTCAGTTTCGGGTGGAGGCCTTCAATTTGATGAACAGGATCAACTTTGCCAATCCCGACACCAGTTTCGACTCACCTACATTCGGACAAATTCTGGCGAGTTCACCGGCTCGTCAGATTCAATTTGGGCTGAAGTATCTGTTTTGAGATCGGACTTTTGTGTCGTAAATCCTGTGAATTAATTGTCTCTATTAAGAGCAAGGAAAGCTAGGGCGGGGGAATGGGAACGGGTGCCGAGGTCAAGACGCAAGCAGCCATGATCGCTGCTTGCAGCCAGCCGGCTGAGACGAAGGCTTTTGTTTCTGAACTGGAGCGCAAGGTAGGCGAGGCCTTTCAGCTCTTCCGCGATCCGGTGTATCGCTACTTGACCGGATTGCTCAGGAATCGGGATGACGCTGAGGAAATGACTCAGGAAGCCTTCCTGGCACTGTTCGGTCATTTGAAGAAGGGAAAGTCCGTGGCAAATTACCGGGCATGGGTGTTTCGCGTCGCTCACAATCTGGCGATCAATCACCAGAAAAGGCCCAGCCTGGTGGAGGCGGCCGACGAAGCCACGTGGGAGCGGCTCTCACGCGGCCGAGTGGATCCGTTTCCAGACAGCGAACAACAACTCCTGGTTGAGGAAAAGCACAAGCGACTGCAAGCCGCCATGGCGTGTCTCTCGACACAGGAGAAAAACTGCCTGAATCTGCGTGCTGAGGGACTGCGGTTCGCGGAGATCGCAGAGGTGCTTGGTATTCGCATTTCGACGGTGGAAACCTTCATCGATCGCGGTATCAAGAAGATTGCAGATGAAATTCACAGCTAACCAGCGACGGGTGGTTCCCTCCTCCAAGGATTGGCATCCTTCCGAGAGGGACCTGCTTCTGTACCTCAACGGCGAGTTGAAGGCCAAGCTTTCGTCTCGCATCAGTGCTCATCTGGAGGGGTGCTGGGGCTGTTCTGCCAGGCGTGACCACCTCACGAGTGCCATCTCGGCCTTCATGCAGTACCGGGCAAACGTGTTGCAGGATGACGAACTCCCACCCCGGGCTGTCCGCCAGTTCGAAGCCAGACTTAAGCAACTGGCATCAGCGGCCGAGACACCGGTTGTTTCAAAGGAGAAGAGTCTGCGGCGAAGCTGGAGCGTACGCGGCCTCCCCATGGGCTTGACCGCGGCTGCGGCTGTTCTGATTGGATTTTTCTTCATCTGGCTGCGTTTGACTTCCACCCCCACGGTATCTGCTCGCGAGGTTCTGAGTCGCAGCGGGATGGCCGAGGCGCGCGGCATCGAGTCAGTGGCCGCTCCCGTGGTTCACCAGCGGTTTCGGGTCACTCGAACGCATGTCAACGGTCAGCCCGCGGAATCGGTTGGGGTGGAGATCTGGCACGATACTAGAAGCCGCCGTTTCCACCAGAGGATCCACGAGACCTCCCCAGCGGGGCGGCTCCAGCTCAGCAAGTTCTCCTCTCCCAGCGGCGGCCAAAGTGGGGAAACTCACCCCATTGTCTCTGAACTGGGAGACATCCTGGACTTCAATCAACTGGATCGTCGCCAGCCTCTGTCGGCCAAGGCTTTTGCGGGTTGGCGAGCCAACGTCCGACAGCAAGAGGAGCACGTGGCTGAGACCGAACTCGCAAACGGTAGCAAGGCGCTCACGATTTCCACGCTGGCCGCTGGTCCGTTTCGATTCAATGCCATCATGCAAGCGGATTTCTCCGTTCGCCGGCAGGACTGGCATCCGGTGGCTCAGCGCTTGAAAGTCAATCGGAAAGACGGAGTCTGGCACTACGAGCTAAGCGAGTCCTCTTACGAAGTGGTGTCCTTGAACACGTTGAATCCGACGCTTTTCAGGGAGGAGATTCCTCATGTCCGGCCTGCGGACTTGCCGTCCCCCGTGGCCTCCCCACCCCCTGCCAAGCGCCCGGTTCTGGATGACGAGTTAGTCGTTCGGAACTTGCTGCACCAGGCGCGAGCTTGTTTGGGCGAGGAGGTCGAGATCGGTCAGGATAGCGAGGGTGCCCTGGAGGTGAAGGGCGTGGTAGCAAGCCAGGCAAGGCAGCAGGAGCTTTCCAGAGCTCTGGCAGGCGTGGAGAACCTCCGTTTCAGTGTGAGAACGTTGGAGGAAATTGCGCGCGCGGACTCTGCTCCCAACCTGGTGACTCCTGGACCGAACCAGGGTGTTGTTGTGTTGCCGCTTCAACGCGGCGGTCACTCCACCCCCTCACCGGTTCAAACTTATCTCGAAAATTTTGTATCCCACCCGTCTCCCAACGAGGTGTCAGGCGATGCTTCCGGGTGGGTCGGGTGGTCGAATCGGGTTGTCAAGCTTTCGCAGTCAGCTTACAACGAGGCTTGGGCCCTTCGGCGTTTGGCCGAGAGATACGATAGCGAGCGCATTGCCAGGCTGGCACCGAAGTCCAGAGTCCTGCTGGAGTCCATTATCCGGGATCACCTGGAAGCGCTGAGTCAGAAAATGTCGCGTTGTGAGGCCCTCCTGGCGCCCCCGCTGCATTCGTTCCTTCAGCAAAGCGAAGGAGTCGAGAAATCCGCCTCGAACCCCGTCGAGGACGTCTCGCAATCTGGCAGCTGGCCGGCCTTGGCTCTGCAACTATTCGAAGCGGCCGTGACGTCCGACCGACTGATGCACGCTTTGATCAAGGGGACCGAACCGATCGAGCGTCCCAGCGAAGCTGTCGAGGAACTCCTTGCCGCGTTTTCCCGGGTTAAAGCGGACGCTGAGGGCATGCGGGTGCGAATTCGCAGCGAAGTCCGAGGTGCGGTATCATTAGATGTTGCGGAAAAGGACAACCGGTAACAGCCAAAGTCCCAACCCGAAACGGGATCAAAACCAGGCTGGGAGTCCGGTCACGAACGAGCCAAGTCGGCCCTGCTTTCCAGCCCCATTGAGTTTTCATCTCAGTCAAGGACCTCCCGCCGCCTGAGCCCCCTATCCCTACAGGAAAGTAAGGTCGCTCAGGTTCGGGCGAGAGCGATGTGGTCAGCATCAAATGCGAAAGCTAGGAATACAACTCATCTTTGAAGAGAGGCCCATGACACTGCGAATGTTCTGGTGCGTTTCCCTGTTCGTGTTTGAATTTCTCTCTCTGGCCGGTCTCACCGGCATGGTTCAAGCGGGTACTGCCGGTTCCGAATCGGCCGTCGACTTTCAGCGGAAGGTGCGCCCCATCCTCTCCGACAACTGTTTTCACTGCCATGGTCCGGACCCGAACACCAGGCTGGCCGATCTTCGGTTGGACACGCGAGAGGGTGTTTTCCAGGCTCGACCGGCGGGTTCACCGGTGGTGCCCGGCAACGCCAAAGCCAGCCTCGTCTATCAGCGGATCTCGGACCCTGACCCGGCTCGCCGGATGCCGCCGGCTTTTTCTCACAAGACGCTCAGCCAGGATCAGATCGAGATCATCCGGCAATGGATCGATCAAGGCGCTCAATGGCAGGAGCATTGGGCGTTTACCGCACCCAAGCGGCCGGAGTTGCCGGCCGTCAAGGTTCTCGGCTGGGTCCGCAACCCCATCGACCGCTTCATTCTGGCCAAGCTGGAAGCGGCTGGACTGCAACCGGCTCCCGAAGCCGATCGCCGCACGCTCTTACGCCGGTTGTCGCTCGACCTGACCGGGCTCCCGCCCACCCCAGCCGAGGTGGAAGCATTCTTGAACGATTCCTCTGCCGACGCCTACGAGAAGCAGGTCGACCGCTTGCTGAATTCCGAGCACTGGGGTGAGCACCGCGCCCGCTACTGGCTCGATGCGGCCCGCTATGCCGACACCCACGGGATCCATGTGGACAACTATCGCGAAATGTGGCCTTACCGGGATTGGGTGATCAACGCTTTCAATCGCAATCTGAGCTTCGATCGCTTCACGATCGAACAACTGGCGGGCGACCTCCTTCCCAACCGAACCATGGATCAGCAGATTGCCTCGGGATTCCACCGATGCAACGTGACCACCAACGAAGGCGGGGTCATTGTCGAGGAAGTGGAGGCCATGTACGCCAAGGACCGGGTGGACACTACCGGCGCAGTCTGGCTCGGCCTGACGGTCGGCTGCGCGACGTGTCATGACCACAAGTTCGATCCGATCTCGACCAAAGACTTCTACTCTCTGACGGCGTTCTTCCGAAACACGACTCAACAGGCGATGGACGGGAACATTCCGGGTCCGCCCCCCATCATCGTTGTCCCGCGCACAGAAGACCGTGCGCGGTGGGCACAGCTGCAACGCGAAGAGACGGACCTTCGGCAGCGCATGGATCAGAAACACAAGAATCCTGAAAGGCCGTTCGAAAAGTGGCTTGGATCGGCTCGACACCAAACCTTGGCAACCCCGCTGGACGCGGAATCCGAAGTGATGTGGCTGTCTCTTGGCCAATCGATTGAACTTCATCGCGCAGGCGCCATCCGTTCGCTGGAGCTGCCCAGCGGCATCACAGTGGGGACCGGGCCTAGCGCCAACAGTCCCGCCCTCCAATTCGAGGCAAACGCCGGGCTGGCGCTGACTTCAGATCAGGTGCTGGATGCCGACCGGGCATTTTCCGTCAGCTTCTGGGTTTATCAGCCTAGTCGCGAAGATAATTTCGTCGTCGCCAGCCAGTCGGATCTTGAGGACAAAAATCGGGGTTGGTCCATCGAACTCGGAGCCAGGATTCTTTCGTTTCAGATGACCGGTAACGAAGGGAAAGCGATACGGGTCGTGGCCGGTTTTACCGAGCAATTCAAACCGGGTTCCTGGAACCACGTGGTGGTGACCTATGACGGCAGTCGCGAGGAAAAAGGGTTGGCCCTCTTCCTCAACGGCAAGACGGCACCCACCCAAGTGGGTGGCGAAATGGTCGCGCGGATCGAGGGCAGCATCGCGGTGAAATCGCCGTTAACTCTCGGCGGCAACGGGAAACGTTTCTTCCAAGGCGGAGCCATCAGCGATTTTCGCGTGTTTGGGCGGGTCATCAGCCAGGAGGAAGCCTCCTTGGCATCGCTCTGGCCCGCGATGGAGGCCGCTCGAACCAAGGAAGCGAAGCAGTTGTCTGACGCCGAGCGCGAGGCCCTCCATCTTCACTTCTTGAATTATCATGATTCGGGCTACATCAAACTGACGAGCCAGTTGCGGGCTGTGCTCAAGCAGCGGGATCAGATTCGCGAGCGAGGGTCCGTCACTCACGTCATGGAAGAGAAGACGGAGACCCAGCCCATGGCTCATGTGCTTTATCGAGGCCAGTATGACCAGCCCCGCGACGCAGTGGAACCCAATGTTCCATCCGTCCTTCCCCCCATGGCGGCCTCTTTGCCGCGCAATCGCCTGGGCTTGGCCGAGTGGTTGATGGATCCATCCAACCCTTTAACGGCTCGCGTGACCGTCAACCGCTTCTGGCAGGAAGTATTTGGGAATGGCATCGTGAAAACCACCGAGGATTTCGGGTCTCAGGGAGAACCACCCTCGCACCCGGAACTGCTGGATTGGCTGGCCGTGGAGTTTCGCGAGTCCGGCTGGGACATCAAGAAGTTTTTCCGCTTGTTCGTGACTTCGGCCACCTACCGGCAGTCCGCTTTGACGAGCGAGGAGAAGCTCAAGGCCGATCCCGAAAATCGGCTTCTATCACGGGGACCCCGCTTTCGCATGGATGCGGAGATGGTTCGTGACTACGCGTTGGCCGCTTCGGGGTTGCTGGTGCCGAGGCTCGGTGGACCCAGTGTCAAGCCCTACCAACCGAACGGTATCTGGGAAGCGGTGGCCATGCTGGGCAGCAATACGCGCTTTTATCACCAGGACAGTGGGGAGAAGCTCTATCGCCGTAGTCTTTACACGTTCTGGAAACGCAGCGCACCGCCGGCGTCCATGGATATTTTCAACGCCCCCACGCGCGAGACCTGTACGGTTCGCCGCGAAAGAACCAACACTCCCTTGCAGGCTTTGGTTACAATGAATGGTCCTCAATTCGTTGAAGCTGCCCGCCACCTTGCGCAGCGGGCCTTGGAGGAGAGAGGAAGCGATTTCGAACGCCAGCTCGACTTTGTGAGTGCCCGGCTGCTGGCTCGACCGCTCGATTCCCGGGAGCGAGAGGTTGTGCGGAAGGCCTACGACGATTTCCGCCGGCACTACGCCTCGCATCCCGAAGATGCCAGCCAGCTCCTCACGGTGGGAGAGTCGAAGGCCGATACGCACCTGGCCTCCGCGGACTTCGCGGCTTTGACCATGGTGACCAATCAAATGATGAACCTCGACGAGGTTCTCAATAAATAGGCCGGGGAAGCGCCCCGGCGGGGAGATGAATCATGAGCCCTTTTGATGAAGTCGTTGTCAATGAAGCCCGGCGTCAGTTTTTCGGCCAGACCGCCCGCGGATTGGGGGTGGCAGCTTTGGCGACGCTGATGGGAAAGCTCGCCTTCCCCAACGGGACGGCCAAGGCTCAAGCCGTCGGCGGCCTGCCGGGACTGCCTCATTTTGCGCCCCGAGCCAAAAAAGCCATCTACCTCCATATGGTGGGCGCGCCCCCTCAGATGGACCTGTTCGACTATAAGCCGGGCATGAAGGACTGGTACGACAAGGATCTGCCCGATTCGGTCCGCCAGGGGCAGCGGCTGACCACGATGACCTCCAATCAAACACGGTTCCCCATTGCCCCGTCGGTGTTCAAATTCCAACAGCACGGCCAGAGCGGCGCCTGGGTCTCCGAGTTGCTTCCGTATACCGCCAAGATGGTGGACGATATGGCCATCTTGCGGTCGCTCCACACGGAAGCTATTAACCACGAGCCTGCCATCACCTTCATCCAGACGGGCAACATGATCGCCGGCAAACCCTGCATGGGAGCTTGGGTGGCTTATGGGTTGGGGAGCATGAATCAGGATCTACCTACCTTTGTGGTCTTGAATGCCAGCCACACTCATCCTAAGGCTAACGTTCAGGCCATCTCGGCCCGGCTGTGGAGCGCCGGCTTTCTTTCGGCTCAGTATGCCGGGGTGGCGCTGCGATCCGGCGGCGATCCGGTGCTTTACATCAACAACCCGGACGGCGTGCCCTCCACGGTTCGTCGCCGCATGCTGGATGCTCTGGGCGAACTCAATCAAATGCAGCACGACAAGATCGGTGATCCCGAGACCCTGGTTCGGATCGCTCAATACGAAATGGCGTTCCGAATGCAATCGTCGGTCCCCGAGCTAACCGATCTTTCGAAGGAGCCCGAGAGCACCTACAAGCTGTACGGAGAGGACGCCCGCAAGGGAGGCACCTTCGCCAACAGTTGCCTCATGGCCAGACGATTGGTGGAACGGGGAGTCCGCTTTGTTCAGATTTACCATCGCGGGTGGGATGTGCACGGTAATTTGCCCGAGGTGCTGCCCAGCCAGTGCCGGGACGTCGATCAGGGTTGCTGGGCCCTCGTGCAGGATCTGAAGGCACGGGGTCTGCTGCAAGATACCTTGGTGATCTGGGGTGGTGAATTCGGGCGTACAATCTATTCCCAAGGAAAGCTCACTCCGACCGATCATGGACGCGACCACCATCCCCGGTGCTTCAGCCTGTGGATGGCGGGCGGCGGTGTCAAGGGCGGTGTGGTTCACGGCGAAACTGATGAATTTTCCTACAACATCGTCAAGAATCCCGTGCATGTCCGGGACTTTCAGGCCACGATTCTGAACTTGTTCGGAATCGATCATGAACGATTCACCTACAAGTACCAGGGATTGGATCAGCGTCTCACCGGCGTAGAGCCGGCCTCGCCTGTAAAAGCCATCCTGGCTTGAAACAGCGGCTGGGACTGTTTCCTTTTTCCTTCAAAGTGGGGAAAGAGCCACCCCGGGGATAGGGACCAATTT
>JBFMEW010000022.1:0-120882 GCA_040753175.1 Acidobacteriota bacterium
GCGAATTTCAGCAGAAACTGGCGCTGGTGACAGCGATGGGTCAAATGCCAAATCTGCCCCGGAACATAGTGACGATGCGCTCTGGCCATGACCGATTGGCTTTCAAAGCTCTTTTTAATAGAAAAACTGGTCTTCTAAGGCGCCGATCCCGGTTTCCATTCGAGTCATCTGCAGGCACACCAACTGCTTGTCTTGGTCCGACCCCCGTTTTACTTCAATTCGGGTGAGCTATGCCTGCTTCCAGAGGTCAAGCATTTCGAGGATCAGTCGTTGGGCTAAGAACTGTACATTACAGACGTCGTAAGGCGACAGTGCATCAATCAGCGGTTTACTCTTATGAACGCGATGCGATGCCACCTTACTGCGTAACCATGAAGCATGCGCGATGGCATCAACAAGTTCAACGGGCCGGTCCTGCACCCAGCCGCGTGCCCATGCGTATTTCTTCTGCTGCATAACAGTTGGCGTTAGATGGATTCGGCGCTTCGGCCCCCGCACCATCCAGGGCGATCGTTCCTTGACGTTAATGCCAGCCTTGTGAAGTCTCTTCTCAAGATCGGCACGCACGTCTGGATCCCACCGCCCGCCTGGCAACCGGCTAGGCTTTTCTCGGCTGGCGCGAACTTCCAAGCCTAACTCCTCGACCACCGAGTACGCTGCAATGATTGCGTAAGCAAAACGGACGTGATCATCTGGAAGAGCGGACAAAGGCATGTAGTATCTTCGACTCGGATCGAGATCCATCGGGTGAGCAACGAACAGGGATTGGCTCTGATGGAACTTTGTCAAAGCGTACTGCAGCTGTTTCCGCCAAGACGCCTTCGCGGCGGCTCTGCAGCCCTTCCACAATCCCAAAGCCGTGATGTACTTGTCCAGCCCCGAACGAGTGCGAAACATGCTGTCCTCACGAGCACAATTCGGGTCTTCAGGACTGTATGGACGCATAAAGCCGCGTCCAACGATCGGACCGTTGTATAGGTCGACGCCGGCCGCAATGAGGTCGAGTGCCTTCGATGCAGACGCGAAGTTTCGCGCCTCAATGACGATTTCCTTAACGTCATTATGGCGACTGAGCAATTCACTGACAGGCGCTTGAAGCCGAGCGCGCCAGCCTGCGGCTGTGACTATCTGCGGGTCCGTGTCCACGGACGTTGTTCCATCTCCTCTGCCGACTTGCAGTTCAGCAAGTCCGGTCAGGTACATGTACACGTCGCCCTCCAGTCCAGAGCTTGAAAGGCCTTCGGACTCTAACTGTACGGGGAGAAAGAAGCGAACAGAGAACTCTTCCTTACCAACGTCAAGAACTCCCAGGCAGGGTTGCAAAGAGAACGTCCCGTTCGGTCATCCGGCCTCGACCTAAATCGCCGAAGCTCCACGATCATGCCGCCTAACAGGGTATGGCTGTGGGCTTCCTTACCTGCAGCCTATTCTGGCAATCAACTACAGGGACAAAACAGGCGTATGGTAACGACGTCCGGTCCGGATGTCAACCGGGCTGAGGGAGCGATGCCGGGCCATCCCCTGGAACCGCTGGGTGTCCTTCAGACGACTAACTTGCGAACAGGTTGTTCAGCTCAGCGAAGGTCGCCGCACCGTCGAAGCCTTCAAAGGTGCCCTGCTCGGCAATCTTTCTCGCGGCACTAATAAAACTGCCCCAGGCCGTTCGGGCCAGCGCCGAGCCAACGCTTACCCGCCGTACGCCCAGCTCTGCCAGGTCGGCCAGTGTCAGCCCGATATTGCCCATCACGAGGACATTAACCGGCTTGGGCGATACGGCGCGCACGATGGCGCCAATATCCTGGGGCGTTCGCGGCCCTGGCGCGAACAAGACGTCAGCACCCGCCTCGGCGTAAGCGGTCAGTCTCTGAATGGAGTCCTTGAGCGGCTCCGGATAGCCAACCAGATAGCTCTCGGCCCGCCCGGTGAGGAGTACCCGGGCGCCCGTGGCATCGATGGCCTCACGCGCTGCTTTGAGGCGCTGCACTGCGACTGGAAGCTCATAAAGCGAGTGACCATCCATCGCATCCTCAATCGAGAGGCCGGCCACTCCGGTTTCGACGCATAACCGGACGTTGGCCGCAACACCGTCCGGCTCGTGCGCATATCCCGCCTGGAAGTCCGCGTTGACTGGCAGATCGGTGGCGTTAACGATCTCCCTAATATGCGTAAGCGCGACGTCCCGAGGCAGCCCCCAAACGGTATCGGCCTGGCCCCGCGTAAATTGAAAGCCTGCACTGGTGGTGGCCAGCGCCCGAAAGCCCAAGTGGCTCAGGTAACGTGCAGTCCCGATGTCCCAAGGATTAGGAATGACAAAACAGCCCGACTCATGGAGCTTCGCGAATGAAGCGCGACGATCCTCAATCGATTTCATCGACGTGTCCTTTCTGCCCTCGATGCTCAACATCAGCCCCGGCCCCTAGGGATCTTCGCTGATGCATACACGCGCCAGGGAGTTCAGTCGCGTAGCGACTTTTGAATCTAGCCCGGCCTTTCAAGGCCGGGACAGAGAGTTCGGTAATGGCCCAGTTGCGTCGCGACGATTGATGATTGATGAGATCGCCAAGTTTCACAAGCCTCGCATACCAAAATCACGCAGACACCTGCCACTGGCGCCTGCAGAGGACACTTTTTGGAGGGCTTGTGCCTCCATCCAGCTCGACATGCCCGGACCGGATGACCAGACGGTGGGTGCGACGTGGGCCTGCAGGCTTACGAATTAACCATCGGGGTCAACCGTCGCGAAGCGACTAAGAAACCTTTTTGCTTCCGCTTTCCCGGCCTTGAAAGGCCGGGCTAGGATCAAGGGTCGCGACGCGACCCTCGCCGATGGACTCGTTCTGTCTCTCAGCCATCGGCCGGACCGGGCCGGACCGGAGGTCGTTACGTGACCTCTCCATGGCGTGGTTGACGAGTCCCAACCATGGGGCCTGCCTCTATCCTCGCAAGCCGAACACAACCGCGAATGGACGCGAATCCACGCGAATCGAGGAAATCCAGGCCACCAGCCTCTCCGGCTCTTCACGCCTGCGCAAAGGCCACCACCAACGCTAGGTCGGCGCGTTTGCCACGGACTCCACAGGCCATTCCGGAGCCGGCCGACCGCCCCACACCCACGCGATGTAATCCACCAACGGGGGCTCACCGCCAATCTCTCGGAGTCTCGCGTTTACTTGCGCACGATGGTAGAGACTGTGGAGCGGCACTTGAAGCGCCGTGTCGCCAAGGGTCGTCACGTCGGGTGCGCGCCCAAGCTTGCGCTCGACCATTCCGGCCCACGCTAAGGGCATCGGCTGCGACAGATCGGCCGCGCTTATCGCGCCAACCCAAGCCAAGCCCTGGCGGTAGTAGTCGCGCCCCCACGCCGACAGCGGGAGCAGATCCTCAAAGGTGGGATAGGGGGCTTCGCGCGGTTCAGCTCGCCACGTCCGAAGGAAGGCGTACTGCACCTTGTGAAGGTGATAGAGCAGCTTGCGGAGCGGCACGTCACGCTTCGCTTCGACCGACGCGAGCACGGCCGCCCATACCTTCGAGTCGGCCCATTCCATGTGTTTGTAGAGATCTAAGAGGGTCCTCGTATCCATGCCCGTCTCCATTCGTGAAATCGTGTGGTGAGCGTTTACCGCACAAGCTCCGGCCGGCGCCAAACATCGTATGCCGTGGGCACTGACCGCGCGAGATTCCGGTCGATTCACCGCCGCTCACGGCGGTCCCGTGGCCGGTTCGAAGAATACCGGCTGCCCTACCGCCAGGCGCCCGCGTCGCGTGACGGCGCCGTAAACCCCCGCCTTGTTGTCCCTCAGCCGAACAATGGCCTTCAGCACCTCTGGGCTCGTGCCAGGCGAGTCAGGGTCGAGGTTCACCATCGAGCAGCGCTCGTCGCGGTGCGTGATCGCTATGGCGGCGGCTTCCCCGAACGAGAGGACGCCACCCACCCATTCGTCCTCCTCGAACGGGACTGATCGCGATGATGCAATCAGGATGTTGGGTCGAAATCGTCGGACATCGGCGCGCTGCGCCGCGAGCCTGCTGATTTCGCCGACCGTGGTCGAGCTGATGACTGAGATACTGGCGTCGTCGAAGATGCCACGGTTGAGGTATACCATCTCGACCGGCGAACCGTAGCGGCGGCCAACCTCCGCGGCCAGTTCCTGACTGAAAACAGCCAACTCCTCGCCGTCCGGCGTGCGAACGTGCGTGGGGAAGCTGCCAGCGTCGGCGTCTTCGCGCCGGTGTGGCGAAAACAGCACCAGCTCCGGGAGCTTCGAGGCGGTCAGCCAGGGGAAACCGCTCCGATCGTCAAGACGGCGGAAGGCCAGACGCCGGTCGCCGTCAAGACCGTGCCAGCCCAAATCGGCGACCTCGAGGAGTTCACCCCTCATGGACTTCACTGGGTACCGGAAGAGCGCCTCGACTTCACCAATCTTGATAGCCATGTTCGATGTGGTCCGGTCACGCCGCGGTTCAGCCGCCCTGCCTTTCAGCTCTGGGCTCGAACCGGCTGGCCAGTTGGCCTTTTGGCAAAGCTACATAATCGGAGAAGAGTCTTCGATTCTTTGAATTTCGGAGTAGAGAATCTGGCAAAACTCGATGATTGCGCAGAGCGCGAAGACGCCTAACGCTGTGCATGCAACATACATCCCACTCGCGGCGTATCGAAATAAGGCAGACATTGCAATCACAATGCAAGAGTAGACCGCGGCGACCAGCTCACCGATTTGAAGAATCCCCATCAACATCCTGTTTTCCTGCCACACCCGCTCGAAACACACAATCGCCGCCGGCCAGACGAAACCAAACAGAAGAAGCCAACTGAATGTCTGCTGAGGATCAAAGTCATCCCATATGAAGTAGGTCTTGAACACCGTGATCAGGGGACCATCCACATACCGCCCACTGAGAGGCAAGCAAAGACAGAGGAGAAGCAACGCAGCTGAAACCATCTTGACTCGGCAAATCACCATCTCGAAGAACCCAACGCTTTCGCCTCAGCCGCCGCGGCCCAACCGTACACGTTCGACTTCAGTCAGAATCGCTCGCGGGCCGGTCCCTGCCCGACAAAATATCGCCCCTAGCTAGAATACCCTAATCGCTTTTGAAGCCTGATACGTCAACGCCAACGGCGGCATCCGCTGGGAACGGGACGGGGTCAATCTCTCGACGGTCTGCACCGGTCACTCCATCGCCCTGGAAGAAATCGACGACGGAGTCTGGAGCGTCTACTTCGGCCCTCAAACTCGGCGCTTCGTGGAACGCCACCGTCGTATTGAGGATGCTTATGCTAGACGGCTTCGCAGTCATCAAGTGTTACCGATGTCCTCCCACTGTTTTGTTACCTATCTCCCCGGCCGCTCACGCCAGTCACCTACGACGGATAGGAGAAGTCGAACCGACGCGGCGACTTCAGGGCGTCTCCGTAGATGAACCAACTGTTCTGGTCTGGATCAGACGAGCCGATCAGCCACAGTTCTGCGAAGCCCATCGCTGGCGGCGTGATCACTGCAAGGTCAACCTTGGCGACCCGATTCAGATGAAGTAGAGCAACCGTTCGCGACGGCGCCGACGGCTTGTCAAGGCGAGCCATGATCCCCTCAAGCGTGGCCGCTGGATTCAGATCCGCTGGCGGCCATTCTTTCTCTTGGACCGGACAGAAGTGCCTTTCACCATCGCGATGCCAACGGGTTACAAAGTCGAAGTCTGCCTCTTGAGCGAGTGCGACATCGACCTGCGCTTCTAGTACCTGCTGGCCGAGACCGAACGCGAAGAGCGCACCGATTCGGCCTTCCCGCCATCGCTTGAGGCTGTTCGTGCGTAGGCGGCGAGTTGCCTCGGGGAGGCTCTGAAGTCGCGGGTCACGCTCGAGCGAACGCAAGTGCCTGAGCACCACTGCAGGGTCGTAAAACCTCATCGCGTCGAACGTGCGTATCCCTATTCTATCCTGCGACATCGAGGTCTACCATCGCCGCATGTGGCAATCGCTCAGCATCAGCGGCGGCGCGCAGCGCCGTCCGCTGCGCCCCGAACGCTCGATATCTCGAACTCAGGGCCTGAATGGCACAGACAAGCCCCACAGCAATGAACGCCGTGCGCAACCAATCGAGCACGAGCCATCGATTCACAAGGCTTTGAGCGGCCGACGCATCCAAGGTTCGGGCCCCCGTGCCAGCGTGGTAGAGGTCTCCAATCATAGGCCAGAAGAGCGTAGGCGTGGCCAACCAGATGACCAGGAACGATGCGAGCGCCACCCAAAGCCAGATCCTGTAGCTGCGCAAAGCCTTTCTCGCGCAAACCAGCGCGCCGACCCATCCAATGAGAGCTAGGATACTCAGCGGTAGAAAAAAATCGCCGGGATCGTATGGATGCCCAGGACCATACGGCATCAGAGAGAGCGAGGCAGGGGGGTCGGCAGCCCACGCGGAGATCACTACTGTGAACTCGAACAGCTTGGCACCGAACGCCACACCCGATGTAATCACGGCGATCCACAGGAACACGACCAGCCAGCGCGAGCCTTGCGCCCGATGTGTCATGAAAGAGCCTCGTTGATCATGTTGACGACTCCCCTCCTTCGGGCCTAACGCGCCGCGATGAGCCGCGAGGCGATTCCATCAATTCACCGCTACGGTGGCGCGGGCCGAGTCGGCTCCATCGCGGTTGTTAGCCAGCGCTGAATCCCTTATTGTCATCTCGCTGCATCAGAAGAAGTGACGCAGCCGCGCGTGAAAAGCCATCGGGAAACTGAACGCCTTTCCTGTTCACGAAGTGAAGCAACTCATTCTTGGCTTCAACGATCGCCTCGATCAAGGCTTGGTCGCGGAGTTGCTCGGGGTTCACGAGTTCGACGTACCAGCCTGAGTCCAGCTCGAATACGCGAGCCACCTGATCGCCGGAAGCGGACGATGAGATCTCGATGGAGGTGAACCCGTCGTCGGGATTTCCCACAACTGTGAGTTCGAATTCGTGGGCCATGGGTTCAAGCCGCCTAACATCGTATGGCTGTGGGCTTCATTCCCTGCAGCCTATTCAGCCTCGGCTTCCTCTGCTCAACAAGCTCGATCTGGCTACAGCTCAACCACTTACCTTGACCTCTCGAAGGTGCTCCCTGCAGAATAGGCGGCTCAGTGCAGCCTAACCTGCCGCAGGTTAGGCTGCAGTTCAGGCTGTCCGACGCAGGAGCGAGCCAATCGAAGGACCTGAACCGATGCCGCCATGAGAATGCTCTGGCAATCAATCACAGGGACAAAACAGGCGTATGGTAGCGAGGTTGGGTCGGGATGTCAATCGGGCTGAGGGAGCGAAGCCGAAGGCAACCGCGAATGGTCGCGAAGCCACGCGAATAGGGGAACTCCTGGTCGCCAGCCTCTCCGGCTCTTCACGCCTGCGCGGGCGGACTCTCTTCGAGCCGTTGCGGGAAGCGACGGCGCGTCGAGCACAACTCTTACGGAGGATGAGACGGAACCGAAACCAGGGCGATGAAACAACACTTTTCCTCGGGGTTCTTGGCGTTCTTGGCGGTTTAGACGTTGTGTTGGCGGTGCCATGTACGGTTTTGGTCGGCCTGCGAGGAAGACCGTCGTCCCAATGGCGCCGACCTGTTAACCGCCCCGGGCCGCACAGGCGGCAGGGAGTTCAGTCGCGTAGCGACTGTTGAATCTAGCCCGGCCTTTCAAGGCCGGGACAGAGGGTTCGGCAATCGCCCAGTCGCATCGCGACGATTGATGATTGATGAGACCGCACCAAGTTTCAGGAGCCTCGCAGACCGAAATCACGCAGACACCTCCCGCTGGCGCCTGCAGAGGACACTTTTTGGAGGGCTTGTGCCTCCATCCAACTCGACATGGCCGGACCGGATGACCAGACGGTGGGTGCGACGTGGGCCTGCGCGCTTACGAATTAACCATTCGCGTCAACCGTCGCGAAGCGACTAAGGAACCTTTTTGTTTCCGCTTTCCCGGCCTTGAAAGGCCGGGCTAGGATCAAGGGTCGCGACGCGACCCACGCGGGTCGCCGATGGACTTGTTCTGTCTCTGGGCCATCGGGCGGACCGGACCGGAGGTCGTTACACGACCTCTCCATGGGGTGGTTGACCAGTCCGATCCATTGAGCCTGCCTCTCTCCTCGCAAGCCCAAGGCAACCGCGAATGGACCCGAATCCACGCGAATAGGGGAATTCCTGGCCGCCAGCTTCTCCGGCTCCTCACACCTGAGCCGGCTAACGGCCCGCTTCAGGCGCTGGACCTGAAAGCGAGCCCGCAAGCGGCCTGCAAGCCTTGTTGGGCAGCGTGTGGACTGACGCGCCTTTCATCACCCGTCGCAACACCTTACGAGCCCCGTAAAATCTTCTCCATCTTCCGGCCCTTGGCCAACTCATCCACCAACTTATCCAAATACCTAACCTGCTGCGTCAAAGGATCCTCGATGTCCTCCACCCGATACCCACAGATCACGCCGGTGATGAGGTGCGCATTCGGGTTGAGAGTAGCCTGCTGGAAGAAGGCTTCAAACGTCGCATTGGCTTGGATGAGTTCCTGAAGCAGCTGATCATCAAAGTCGGTTAACCACTTGATGACCTGATGCAGTTCTTGTTTGGTTCTGCCTTTCTTCTGCACTTTTTCGAGATACAGCGGATAGACGGAGGCGAAGGTCATTTTAGCGATCCGTTGATTGTGTGTATTCGAGTTTTCCATGGAGGCCTCTGGGTTCGCGTTAATCTTTCCAGTTATTCTAACCCGGACCGTTCGCCGATGCCTGTCCAAGCCGTCGCTGTTTGCGTAAGCCACCAGCGACCGTTGGGACTTGCTTTTATTCTTAGGCCGCGCACTCATCCCGCGCTGGTGAGCTACCCCATTATGCGGCGAACCACAACGCCGACCCAGCAACCGACCAACGCGAACACCAAAGCGACCAAAGCAATGCGGGGATCCAGTTGACCAGTCCGATCCATTGAGCCTGCCTCTTTCCTCGCAAGCCGAAGACAACCGCGAATGGACGCGAAGCCACGCGAATAGGAGAACTCCTGGCCGCCGGCCTCTCCGCAAACACCCAGAGTCTCGGGACTTTCGTGATCGCTGTTGTCATGACGAATGTCGGTGTGTCGATACTGCCTGCCTAACCAGTCCAGCGTAACCCACCGCCGCGCTTTTACCGCGGTAAGGTTTGCGCTGTGGTGAGGCTCTGCGGAATAGGGACAGCCTGGAACGAAAAGGCCTTCGGCCATTCAAGTGCTCAGCCGACTCTTGTCGCACTCCCTTGCACTCTCAATTTTTTCAGGCGGTGAAATGAAAATGTCGCCCTTATTGCGCTCAGAAAGAGCGCTGAAAAGATAATCAGCAAAATGACATTGTATCCGCCACGGCCTTGGGCAAGCAGGGTGAGCTGACCGCCCAAGTAAAGTACCAGACCCAGAACTGCGGCGATGCGGGATTTTCTGCGGATGCCGAAGCCGATTGCCACAAAGAGCACCGCGTCAATGATTGTGGCAGTGGGGACCAAGCCAAACAGTGCTACCAGCGTCGTTACCCCTGCGATCACGAAGCTGACCCACATGACGTTATGCGTCACCGTCTTGATTGCGACCTCATTGTCCACATCGGGCCAAAGCAGCTCTCGAATACGGGACTTGCTCTGGGGGGCATTGGAAGAAATGCCAAGTTGCTGCATATTGCCTCCACAGTATTTTCCAAAAGAAAAACGGGTCTTCTAAGGTGCCAGTACCGGTTTCTCTTGCAGTCATCTATAGGCACACCAACGACTTGTCTTGGTCCGACCCTCTTTTTCTACCCTCAACGGCGAGTTTCTTCATGTGATTCTCGTTTTAACACCCAACATCACCGGCGGCGCGGAGCGCCGTCCGCTGCATGCTGTTGTTGGGCAAGGCTCTTTCAAGTACGTCATTAAGCCCTCGCGATGAAGGCCGTTCGCCACTCTCGCAGTGTCTCCATATCTGCCTTCAGTTCATCGGGCGTGGGAGGGGCAACTGGGGCCTCATGCGGCTGTGAATGCTCGTAGCGAGAATACTTGGTCATCAGGTTCTCGAAGAGCTTGCAGTCCTCCGCCGTGATGCGGGCCAGCTTGTCCAGCTTGCCTTGAGTGTTGACGGCACGCCGGAACCGCTGAACGACATCCGCCAGCAGTTCGCACTCGATCATGCGCTCAAGCACGATCCGGAAATCGCTGCAGATAGCCTTCGCAAGTGGTGCATAGGCTTCCTGGCCTTGTTCGTCGTGCGCCTTCCTTGCCTTTGCCAGATTCTCGTTCAGGAGCGCATTGAGCACATTCTCGGGCCTCTTCGCAAACAGTGGTGTGTCGCCCGGTTCGCCCGTTCCCCAGGGCTCGCTTCTGACGCAGGTCACCTTGGGTTCGCATCCCTCGCGTTTGCCGCATTCCTGCAAGAGGACCAGCAGGGAAACTCGATGCGTGAACACGATCACCTGTCGATCCGCAGCCAGCCGGACCAGTCGCTGCACCACCGCTTCCTCAAAGTCCTGATCCAATGAAGAGATGGGGTCGTCGAACACGAATGGAGCGGGCTGCTGCTTTCCCGTCACGTCCGCCAGGAAAGCGGCCAGAGATACGACACGATGCTCGCCTTCGCTCAGCACGTCACGCGGTGCGCCGGATCGGGCGTTCGTCAAGCGCAGCTCGTGAAGAACATGGCCGCGATCCACCCGCTTCTTGACCAGTTCGACCTTGATCCGCGACGCCCCAAGCTCCCTCAGTTCGTCACGGAACCGGTGCACAAATGCCTCCGTGATCAATGCCTCCGCAAGCTCGCCCTTCTTCCGCGAAAGGCCGCGTGTATCAGTCAGCCGTTTTGCCTTCTCCAAGCGGTCAACGGCCTGAAGCCTCTCGATCTCCGCCATCACGGCATCGCGCTGTTCGGAAACCCATTTTCTTGCCTTCAGTTCACGCAGTTGGCTTTGAAGCTGCGGCCGCGTATCGGACGTTGCGTCCTCCTGGCATTTTTTCGCGGCCTCGCCATATTCGGATGCGTGCTTCTTGGTCGCCTGCAGCCAGGGCGCACAATCCGGCGCGTCCAACAGGCCATCGACCAACTCGACCTCCAGTAGCTTCGCTTTGCGTTGCGCGAGGATCTTCACGGAGGCGACTATTGGCGGCATATCCCCTTCGTAGGTTAGCCCTGCGAGATCGCATTGCATCTTGAGTGCTTGGCCAGTCGGGATTTCCCCGATAGCGGTCATCGCATCTTCAAAGAGTTTCTCCGCGTCCTTCGCATCCTTCTCGGCCTGTCCCTTTACGAATTCTTCGAAGGACGCAAGGCGCTTTTGGGCGTCGTCTGACAAGGACTGGTGACACAGAACGCATCGGGCCTCGAGCGCAAGATGCGGAAATGTTTCGTTAGGATACGCGTGCTCTTCAGAGTATCGACGCGCTTGCTCCCACAGAAGCTTCCAGGCATCCGTTCCGATGCCGTCCAGGGGAGCACCGGAAAACACTGTCATGGCGGCGGCCTGCGCAGCCTCACGCTTGATGCGTTTGTCCTTCTTGAGCTTCAGGATACGACGGCAGTTGTCATCAGAAAGCTTCCGAAGAAGGTCTTCAATTTCCTGGACGACACCTTCCGTGTACTTCTTCTTCACAACCAGTTCCCGCGCCCGGTCGGCAGGGGCCTTTTCTGCGAGACGTCTTTCCAAGTCGGCAAACAACTTGTCGTCTTCCGCGTCCCATTTCGTCCGCGTGGCAACATCCTCAGCTGGAGTCGTCGCACTCAGGGATGAGTACCATCTCTCCGCTGTTGAGTCGTCGAACTCGAAAGGCATCCGAGGCTTCGTCGACGGGTGCTTTCCCAACTCGCTGTCTATGCGATGCGCGATTTGCTCGCAAACAGCGATCAGGTCGGAAAAGAACAACAGCGCGGGCGGTTCATAGCTGACCTCGCTTTCGCTCTCCAGATACATCCTGCCACACTCGGTGTCGAAGATGTCCACGGCACGAAGGTCCGGCTGGACCCCATCGCTGGTACTCCAACACACTTTCCGTTCTTGATCGCCGATCCTATACGTGATTTCTGCCGACTGCGCAGCCACATCGTCCGCAAATACGTTTGGATGTAGTGTCCCTGGATTCCGCGCGCCACAAACGTGCTTCAGTATGCGGACGTAGCCGGATTTCCCGGACCCGTTGCCGCCGTATATGACGGACATGTTGCCCTGGCCGAAATCCAAAGGGCAACGCGGGCCAAGCGCATTGATGCCCCTCACGTTGCCGATAGTGTATAGGCTCAACGTGGAGGCGTTTTGGGCATGCAAAGCGTCGGCAGAGAAGGATGCTGCCTTAGATGTATCCTCTGATTCGGCCTCCTGCAGGCAATTTTCGAGGAGCGAATCAATGTCCTCATCCGCCAGACGGCTTTTCATCAGCAGAAGACCGGCAGCTTTCTGCAACCACTTCGGGCGGTCATTGAACCAGGCATTTAAGTCGTTTATCAAGGGACCCGTCGTTCCATTTCAGCCATATAGTTCCCTTCCACCTTCGGTCCGCTTGCGAACTATCCCAACTACGGCCGTACGCCCGTCCACCTCGCCCGTCTCGCCTAAATAGCTCTTCCGGATCCAACCGACGCAGGCATTCTCGGTGCGGCGGCTGGAGTGCCGGGCCCGAATACCCTCATGAACCTGATCGAGCAGTTCAGGCTGCGCGACGCATGGGCGAGCCAATCGAAGGCCGTGAACCGTTTCCGCCATGAGAATGCTCTGGCAATCCACCACAGGGACAAAACAGGCGTATGGTAGCGACGTCCGGTCCCGATGTCAACCGGGATGTGGTGCACCTGGTGCACTGGAGCGCGCTCTTTCTGGCCCGCCGCCGGCCGTGACTCAGCACACTCCGTATGGCTATGAACGACACGCCCAGCGAGCACATTTTGTTTGCGTGGAGACCTGGCTTTGGGTATATTCAGCCCTGTGTCTGAAGTTTCGCCCTTCCCAAAAATCATTGTTGCTCACATAGATGGACTTCCACGTCTCGACTTGTGGAGTAAACCATGATGTTCAATTGGAGCAAGTGGCGAATGTATGGCAAGCGACTCTCCCTGAAAAGTCGCATCGGTCTGGGCATTACCATTTCCCGCCTCATTTTCCTTCCCGTGATCTTCATGGCCGTCTATTACATAGCGGGAATGGTGAACGCCACCAAGCAGATTGTCACGGTGGACGCCAAGTCGGCCGGTCTGGCTGAGCAGATCATCTCCGAAGTGACGAAGATGCGGCGTGCCGAGAAGAACTACCTTCTTCTCAAAGACCCCAATCAGCTCAAAGAAGTGAAAGAGATCGCGCAGCTGGTCACGGTCCTGAGCGAAGACGGCCTGCTCATCTCTTCCAGCGAACGCACCCGTTTTTCTGAATTAAAGGAATCCGTCAGGGCCTACGTGGGGAATCTCGAAGCCGTTTCGCAGGGCCCCCATCCACCGCAGGACAAGGCCGTGGTCGATCAGTTCGCGGGCCTGATCCAGTCCTATCAGAGGCGCCTGGACGGTCTGATCTCGGTGGCCAAGCAATCCAAGACGCCGGAGCAGGTCACGCAATCCATCGATGCGATTACGGCCGAAGCGATGTCTTTCGAGCGCTACATGGTGGAATCGGTGATTGCTTCCGAACCCAAGCGATCCAAGCAGCTGGAGGAGCTTCGCCAGCAGGGTGACAAGATCGACCGGCTGGCACGCACGATCAACGACAACAGCTGGAAGCGCGTGGAAGACCAGCGCAGCCTGGCGGAGCAGCTGGGTCATCGCGCCACGCTCTTGATCACCGTGACCCTGGCGGTAACGCTCCTTCTGAGTTTTGCCTTTACCTGGTATCTTCCCCGGCGAGTCCTTCAGCCCATTCGGGAGATGACTCAGGCACTCCGCAAGGCTTCAAATGGCCACTACGATGTGTTTCTGAATCTGGACGCCAAGGACGAGTTGGGCGAGCTGGTCAACGAGTTCCACAACCTGGTGAAGCACATCAAGGCACGCGAAAGCGAGAACGGACAGCTGGGCGTGCTGCCTACATCCCGCAGCGAAGTGCGCCAGGGCAGTTTCACGGTGTTCTAAGGGAAAGGCGAAGGTCTGGTCTGGCCGGACTGTAGAGTTCAGGTCCAATCTTCCTGCGGGAACAAGACTCCAAAGAAATCGACGGTCTGGATGAACTCAATACCAATATGACCGGTGGTGTTGTTTTCTTCAGACCCGATCCAAGCCACTCGAAAATCCGACCAATGGTCGCTGGTCTTGAGCCTCAGTTTGAGGACCGAGTCGACCTGTAGTTCGTGCACGGTGAAGATCCGGGCCCCGAACTTGCTCACCACGTACGTTTCGGTCTCTTCCTCAAACTCGTACCCGTGCAGGTCCACACCTTTGATGACGACTGGGATCTTTACCATGGCGCGGGGACTGCGCCTCAAGACATACCCCTTCACTTCCTTCTTGTACGGGTGAGATACGTTTTCGTTCATGGGCTCCATCCGGTTAGCACGATGCTCCTCAGGAAAGTCCTGTTCCTTCGCCGACCTTATCGGGTCCCCAAAACAGAGAGATTAGCACTATCTGACAATCGGTTTTGACCCACGATCCGGGGAAGCACCCGCCGCTGTCCCGTCAAGACAGGACGGCTCTCAGAGCCATTGTCGAGTGTTGGCACACTTTTCTCGCCAAGGCCTCAAATTCTTGTTCAGGCGTTTCGTTGGGTTCCCTCAGAGGCTTGGCCAAGGACTTCAGTGAAAGGCCATACTGGCGTAGGAGACCGCTGACCCGGTCGCCCGATCGTCCATCTGAGCATAACGCAGCAGAGACCCCTCGCCGGTGGGCAGAAGCGTCAGCATGGTGTAAATACATGGGAACCCACAGATGCGACGGCGGTCCTGATCCCTTGCAATCGTTTCCCAGAATCGATCGGGTTCGCCCGTGCCCGCTTCCGCCAGTTTAGTCGAGTCCTCATCCTTCAGCCGCATCAGCTCCAATTCGTCCGGGGCCCTGGCATCACCGAACCTCAACCCAATGTGGGCCAGGTCCGCCGCAGCAATCAGGCACACTTTTCTGGACGATCTCGCGAGAAGTTCCCCCAAACTGTCGGTCAGCCGCTTGAATTCATCCACCTCGCAGGCTTTCTTCCCCTGGTACAGGATTTGGTGAAAGGAGCCGCACAGAATCGGAACGATTTCAAACGGCCTCCTGGCTCCGAGCAGATACTGCAGGTACACCGCTTGGAACTCGATCGAATGCTCCTCCTTGTGAACATACTCGTCCTCAAACAAGCCATCCCCCAGCCTGCCTTTGAGCTGGTCCATGATTTCAGAATTCGTCTTCACCGTGCCGAGCGGCGTCTCGTAGTCCTTTGAGGTGCCGGCAAAGAGGCGCCGCGTCGGGGCGTGGGCGGTTCCGAGAATGACGAACAGGTCGTGGTCTTCCGAGCGCAGTTGCTCGTAAGCCCAGCCATAGCACAGGCCGCCGGCACGCGGATCGATGTGGGGGGCGATCAAGGCTTTGAGGGGAACCGCCGGACCGGCTGGCTCCCCGCTTCCCTCCGCCCGAGCCTCGCTAAAATGAGTTTCGAGAACCCTTCGCAATTCCCCTTGTTCCGCCGAGTAGCATTTACCGGCGTGAGCAGCCGGCCGATTCGGCGCTTGGCGGAATTCGCTTCTCAGTTTTTCCTGGTGCTGCCGGAACAGCTCGCTTTCGAGAAACAGGTTGGCGTCCAGCTGATCGATGATTTGACCCAGCTTTTCCTGAAGCAGCAATTGTCCGTAACGCCGGAAGTACGACTCCTGAATCTGCCGTTGGGAGTGCCGGCCATCGAACAGGCTGACAATAAAAAAGGCAGCCGGCGGAAGGTAGACAATCTTGTTCGAGTAATTCAACGGATCGCGCAGGCAAATGTACTGTTCGCCATCGGCCTCGACAGGAAAAGCCTCGACGTAGCGCAACTTCGGGAAGTCCATGAGTGCCCTCTTTCAGCAGTCCTCAGGTGGGTTCAAGCCGGGGTCCGCTGGCATCTTACCAGAAGCTCCATCAAACTGTTGTCTTGTCCCGTCGTCCCAGGCACAATGGGGCCCACATCAACGCAGTGGGGCCGCTCCAGCCACAACGTTCCGGGAAAAGGGCATCACGCTCCGGGAGGTTGTCCGTCCGGCTCGAATGCCCGGCCGAAGAGTCCGCTCCAGAGGGTTTCGGACGCCCTGGGGCGGTCCGCCGGAATCCATCGTCAACTCTTTCTACTAGGTAGGAGGCATCTCTCATGAACAGAATCCAACTTCACCGGTTCATCGACCTGGCAAGACCTCTGGCCTTTGGGGCGAACGGTCACAGACAACGTTTTCCCGACGGCAAGGTTGATCGACGAGGCTTCCTGGCGGCTGCCACAAGCCTGGCTGCTCTGACCGGCATGGCACAGGGAGCCTTTGCGCGCAATTTCGGCCTGGAGAGCGAGCCACAACGCTATCCGGACCCTGACATCGTGGTCCTCGACAAAAGGTTTAAGTATAAGCTTGGAAATACCCCCATCCTTCGACTTTATCGCGGCACGCTCTGGGCCGAAGGGCCGGCCTGGAATGCGGTGGGCCGGTACCTTCTGTGGAGCGACATCCCAAACAACGAGCAACTGCGCTGGCTCGAGGAGGATGAGCACGTCTCGCGCCGCTTTCGCTTTCCTGCCGGTAACAGCAACGGCAATACCTTCGACTTTGAGGGCCGCCAAATTTCATGCGAGCACGGCACCCAACGGGTGGTGCGTTACGAACATGACGGCAGCACCACCGTATTGGCCGAAAGCTTTGAAGGCAAGCCGCTCAATGCCCCGAACGACGTGGTCGTCCATCCGCACGATCGCTCCATCTGGTTTACGGATCCCGGTTACGGCAGCCTGATGAACTATGAGGGTCGGCGCGTTTCGACAGGCTCGGTTCGTCCCTTTCAAAAGGAGGCGATCTACCGCATTGACGCTCAATCGCGAAAGGTCGAAAAGGTGGCCGACGAGCCTTTCAAGCCCAATGGCCTGTGCTTTTCGCCTGACTATCGGAAGCTCTATGTCGCCGACACCGGTGCCTCGCATTATCCGGAAGCAAAAAACATCATCTGGGGCTACGACGTGGACGGTGCCCGACTGCGGAATGCTCACACGTTCGCGGACATGGATCTGAACGGCAAGTCCGGGTTTGCGGACGGAATCCGCTGTGATGAGGACGGAAATGTCTGGTCCAGCGCGGGCTGGGTGGGTGACGGATACGACGGGGTTCACATTTTCGCGCCAAGCGGGGACAGAATCGGCCAAATCCGGTTGCCGGAAATCTGTTCCAACCTTTGCTTTGGCGGCAGCAAGCGCAACCGCCTGTTTATGACAGGCAGTCAATCCCTCTACGCGGTCTATGTGGAAACGCGAGGGGCACACATCACTTAGGCCCACGGTGCAGCGGGCACTGGAGCGGGCGGTGGAGCGGACGCTCCGTCGCACGCTTCTTGAACGCACGACGGAGCGTGCGTTTCACCTCTCAAACGCAAAACAAAAACTAGCTGGCGAGCGACTGCTGGAGGACGGAACGCTTGCTCACTTCTCCGTGCAAGGCCTGCAGAAAAATCCGGAAGCGGTGAAGGTTGAAGCGGAGAGAATCGCGGGTCTTGGAAGAGAGAATCTCTTCGGCCAGGGTCTCATACTCTTCCCAATCCTTGTACATCAAATACTTGAGGCTGCTTTCCCGAAAACGGTGAAAGAGTTGCGTCATCTCCGCGATGCCGTCGAAATCAGCCGAGGCCTCCAGTTCGTTGATGGTACGGATCAGCCCTCCAATCTCCGTCAGGAGCTTCTTCGACTCCTCCAGGCGCGTCGTGTAGCCCGCGAAGATCAGCTTCCCCTCCAGGTTGGGGTCGAAGGCGTGTGCCATTTGGACGATGGACTGCTGAAAGGAGTTTTTCAGAAGACCGTGGCTGTTCTCGACCTTGGCATAGATGGGCGGAGCCTGCCTTAAGTAGACCAAGCCAACGAGTTCCAGGCTGAAGACCTTCTTCATTTCCTGGCTCATGGCAAAGATCATGGCATCCAGCAACTCAGCTCCTTCCGGGGTGACGTCGTGATGTTTGCAGATGCGGGTTTCCAGGAAATCGAAGAGCACACGCAGTTCCGAGTTGATGAGTGAAAAAATCAGGAGTGAATTCTTGAGTGGTCGGTCTCGTGTCAGGTCGTGCTCGATGTAGTCCAGGTAGCGCAGCAGTCGGAAGAGTTCCAGGAAGGCCCGGGCCACATCCTGACGCAGGCCCTCGTTCTTAATGCCCTTGATCAAACCCGTTATCCAGGAATTATCCACGCGATCGTAGTGAACCTTGAACTTGCAGGCGACCAGCATCTCCAGGTATCGGCATTGCCGGATTTCCCGATTGATAAGCCGACCGATTGAGGTGAATGTCTGGAAGCTGACCTCCGGAAGCTTCACAACATCTTCGATTACCGCGCGAAGGTCCGCCAGGGAGTCCAGCAGCAAGGCCAGCGAGTCGTCCGGAGTAGGCTGAGCCTTGAGTCGGTTGAGGAAGTGATCCACCACGTAGTCACGTTTGAGGCAGTTCTCGATGTACTTGTCGAACTGCAGAATGTTGGAGCGCTCCTGACTCATGATGTCGTTGGCCAGGAAGCTCATTCGCAGCGTGACGTCCCGGACGATAATCAGTTCCTCCCTGAAGTCCTTCAGCAGAAAGCTCTTTAGCTCGCTGCTGGGCGCGGGCTGGTTCCTGGTGCGGAAGAAGCGATCAAAGCACTTGATCCACATTTCCAGCTCGAACACCTGGTCGATCTTGTCCTGGGATCGGATTTGCTCAAGCCAGCGATTCAGCGAGGGGTCGGGCGTTTTGGATTCCAGGGCTTGCATGCGGGGGTTCCGTCGTAGGGCCAAGGCCACCAAAGCCGGCTCAGATGGGATTTATCGGTTGACGGGGTGGAAAGCTTCAGTTCGTTTTCCCAGGCGGCAGGGGACTTGAGTGGACCCTGCCGGCGTCCGACGACGGCGCACAGAACCCTTAGAACGATTTCCCGTCACCGGTTGTCCCAGTGACGGTCACCTTCCTCCCGCAGGCCATCCAGCACAGCTTGCATTTCATCCAGCTTGCGATGGATCTGCCCCTCGTCGGCATCGCGTGGAACATAGATCGGCGGCGCCTTCAGCATCAGAGCCCGCGAAAAAGGCAGGGGAATTTGCGTCTCGTCCCAGGTCTTCAACCGTATCTTCCACTGAAGCGAAATGTGAAAACAGAAGACGGCATCTCCGGTGCGCTTGGCCAGAAGGATGGGCCCGGGTTTGACGACATAACGCGGTCCCCTGGGCCCGTCGATCGTGAATGCCACGTCCCGGCCCTCCCTCAGGTGCCTGGCCATTTCAGCCAGGGCTTTCAGCCCGCCGCGGGAACTCGATCCCCGGGCCGCCCCGTAGCCTTGACTTTGAATGCAACGGGCAATGTACTCGCCATCGAAGTTCTGGCTGGTCATGACCACAATTCCCCTCTGACGCCAGTACCAGGTGGCGGGAAAAATCCGACCGTGCCAGAAAGTAAAGATGGCCCGATTGCCGGCCTGATAGATGGAAGAAAGGTGCTCGTCTCCCCGGCTCTCCCACCGTAGTGTCCTCCCGATTGCGGAGACCGTCCAGGAAGCAATGCGAGCGATCAGAGCGATTTGAATGCGCTGCAGCAGGGTGAAACGACGGGGCTCACTCCAATACGCCAGACCCCTTTGGAGTGGCTCCTTAGCCTCATCTTTGAGCGGCGAAGGCATGATGGCGGCGGGACAACTGCGTGACAAAAAACCGAACTCGATTCGGGGCGCGGCGACTGTGGGAGGGGGCCGTTTCCGAGGTCACTTCCGGATTTCCTGGGCCAATTCGGTCAGCACGGGAACGACCTTGAAGACGTCGCCCACAATGGCGTAATCGGCGATGCTGAAGATCGGAGCATTCGGGTCTTTGTTGATGGCCACGATGCAACCGGAATTCACCATCCCGACCGTATGCTGGATCGCACCGGAGATGCCACAGGCAATGTAGAGTTTGGGAGATACCGTCTGGCCGGAGCTGCCGATCTGATGCTCTTTTGGCAGCCAACCGCCGTCGGTGACCGGGCGTGACGCTCCGACTGCGGCTCCCAGGGCCTTAGCCAAGTCCAGAACAATCTGGAATTTCTCCTTGTTCCCTAGCCCGCGTCCTCCCGCCACGATGATGTCCGCCTGACTGAGATCGACTTTCCCTTCGGCCTCCCGAAACACTTCGAGCACCTTTCGCCTGACCAGCTGCACGGGCATGGGGACGTCCAATCGAAGCACCTTGGCGCCTTGGACCGACGTCACTTCCTGTCCCCCAAACGCTCCTTGCTGGACCGAAGCCAGGTAGGGAGGCTCTCCCTTGCAACCCACCTGGAGTGTCAGTTTTCCAGCGAAGACCTGTCTGAAAAAGAGCGGCCGCCCAGCCTCACAGCGACAGTCGATGCAATTCGGGATGAAGCCTCGGTCCAGCGTGGCAGCCAGGCGGGGAGCGAAATCGATGGCCTGGTAGGTATGCCCCATCAGCAGCAGGTACGGCGACTGGCGGCGCACAATCTCGCTGAGCACGTGGCAGTAGGTTTCCGGCGTGTAGTCGGCGAACTCGTCAGCAGCGGCCACCAGAACCTCGGGAGCCTGAACCGAGGCTGCCGCGGCCAGGGCGTCGCTCTCCTTGCCGATCACGACTGCTTTCAGAGGTTTTCCCAGTTCGTCGGAAAGCTTCTGCCCTAAACTCAGGGCCTCCAGGGAAATCGCTTTCGCCCTACCCGCTCGATGTTCGATCAGAACCAGAATGGAATCCATGGCGTCTCTCTTTTCAGCGACCCTTCAAAATAGCTCGGCCCAACTATAGAACCCTGGCCTCCTTCTGTAACTTCTCCATGAGAGCTTTTGCTGCTTCCTCAGGGGCCCCCTCGATGAAAACCGTTTGTTTCTTCTTCTCCGGAAAGAAGAGTCTCTGGTGCTCCACCCTGGAGCCGTCCGTTCCCACCTCGCTCGCTCCCATGCCCAGCTGCTCGGCGTTCAGGCTTCGCAGTTCCTTCTTCTTGGCCTGCATGATGCCTTTGAGGGTTGCGTAGCGCGGCTGGTTGATGCCCGACTGGATCGTCAGGACGGCAGGCAAGCCGATCTGGACTCGTTCGAAAACATTGCTTTCCAGTTCCCGCTTGACCACAGCACTGGAGCCATCGTCCGATATGCTGACTTCCATCACGATGGTGGCATGGTCCCACCCCAGCAACGCCGCCAGCAAGGTACCCGTTTGGGCGAAGGCCATATCCTCCGATTCGACGCCGGTAAAGATGACCTCGAAACCCTCCTCCCGGATCGCCTTCCAAATGGCCTTGGCGGTGACATGCGCATCGCCCTTATCCAGTCCCGGATCACACAAGTGGATGGCCCGGTCCGCACCCATTGCCAACCCGCTCTTGAGCACCTTCTGGACGCGCTCCGGACCAACAGAGAGCAGCACGACCTCGCCACCCCGTTTCTCCTTCAGCCTTAAGGCTTCCTCCAGGGCATACAGGTCACTCTCGTTCGTTTCGAAGGTCAAGTCTTGATCGTCGATTCCCAGACTATCGGCCGTCAGTTTGTAGCGGGAATCTTTCTCCGGCACCTGCTTGACACAAACCAGAATCTTCATCGTTTCCCTCACCCAGACAGTAACTGACCGAAACGCAAGGCATTATAGAACACGCGGGAACCATTTCAAAAGCCGCACCGAACAGAGTGAACATGCTAAGCCGGTTGTAATACGACTTTCGTACTGAAAATCTCTCATGCGACGGATTGTCTTCCGGCTGCAGCGTGGTCATACTCCGCCAGCCTGACCCGCGAGCCTCATCGCGGCAATCAATGGATCCAGTCGTTAGGGAGAGGTTCTCCTCTCCCCTTCCCTTAATCGCACTCTCCCGATTCACTCGCCCTGAGGATTGCCAAAAAGTTCTCCAATTCTTCAGGCAGACGAGAGCGGAAGTCCATCCTTTGATCCGTGCGTGGATGATTGAACTGCAGTTCGCAAGCGTGGAGAAACGGCCGGCCCAAGGGCGGCAAGGTGACCTTTCCCAGCCGAATCCTGGCAGGAGCACCATAAAGCGTATCCCCGACGATTGGATGACGCAGGGCACTGAGATGCACGCGAATCTGATGCGTCCGTCCGGTTTTGATCTGGACCTTAAGTAAGGTAAAACTCGGGAAGCGCTCCAGGACTTGATAGACCGTGAATGCCGTCCGGCCCCTTGGTGCGCGCGTGGACATTCGGAGGCGCTGGCGAAGGTCGCGCCCAATGGGCGACGTGACCTCGCCTTTCTCACGGCTGACCCGTCCATGCACCAGGGCCAGGTAACCCTTGAATACGCTGCGGCTTTGGAACTGGCGGCTCAAGGCCTGGTGGGTTCGGTCATTTCGGGCAATCACGATCAGACCGGAGGTGAACTTGTCCAGGCGGTGAACGATGCCGGGCCGATCGCTCCCGCCCGCTTGGGAAAGATTCTGAAAGTGGTACAACAAGGCGTTAACCAAAGTGCCGGACTTCACTCCCGCCCCAACGTGAACCACCAGACCGGCGGGCTTCTCGATCACAACCAAGTCCTCGTCTTCGTATACGATCTGAAGGGGGATGGCTTCGGGCAGCAGCTGGGAGGGTGGCTCAGAAATCCAATCGACCTGGATCGACTCGTCGCCGCGTAGCCGGTAGGCCGCTTTTTCTACTCTGCCACCCACCCGGACATGTCCGTCGTGGATGAGCCGCTGAATCTGTGCCCGGCTTTTCTCCGGAAGTCTCTCGCAAAGAAACCGGTCCAGTCGCTTGCGGCGATCCTGGTCGGCGGCTTGAATGAGCTGGTTGGTATCTGCCAGACTTCCCATGGAATAGTGGCGAGCACCGGACTGGGCTGACGCGATCCAAACGACCGGTGCGACGTTCCAACGATCGTCAATCCTGCCCGAAAACCAGCCTCGCTCCGGGAGGGCCCTGCCGTCACTCTCAGCCGGCCCTTTGCCCGGCCCCGCGCCGGCGCAGAACGATTGTCAGGACGATACCTAAGATGAACAGAAGGATACTGATGAACTGTGAAGTCGACAGTAAGCCATCGAAGAGGAATCCTCGGTCGGCATCTCCCCGAAAGAACTCGATTCCGAAACGAACGACCGAATAGAGCCACAGGTACAGAATGAAAACCTGCCCATCGAAGCGTTTCTTCTCCAGCGCCTTCCACAACAGGCCAAAGATCAAGAGGCTGGCGGCCGCTTCATAGAGCTGAGTCGGGTGCAGGGCCGTGTTGAGCGGGACTCCCACCGTCTCCTGGCTGTAGGGATTCGTAAAGGTTACGCCCAGAAAGCATTGGGTGGGCCGACCGTAGCAACACCCGGCCGAAAAGCAGCCCAATCGCCCAATCGCCTGTCCCAGAGCGATCCCCGGCGCGAAGACATCAGCCGTCTTCCAAACGGGGTAACCCCACCTTCGGGCCAACCAGATGCCCACCGCGACGGCGACGATGAAACCACCGTAGTAGACTCCCCCCGATCGCAGCGTCGCCAGGGAGAAAATTTCGGCCGGATAGCGTGTGTAGTAGTCCAGCTCCGTGATCAGCAGGAGCAGTTTTGAACCGACCAGGGAACTGACGGCAATGTAAAGACCCAGATCGTAGATTTTCGATTTAGCGAAACCGGAGCGCGCTCCGGCCCTGGCGGTGACAAACAAACCCGCGAGAAACCCGGCGGCCAAAAGAAAACCGTACGAGTGGATCGTCAGCCAATGGTATTCGAAGAGCTTGGGAAACAAGGTGAGAGGGTCCTAAGAAGAGGCGATTCGCTGGTTATCCTGGGGGCGAAGCCTGTTCTCCTGAAGCCGTGGTTTCTGGAAAACGACTTCCAACAGCAAGAGCCCGATGCCGCAGGTAATGGCGCTGTCGGCAACGTTGAAGGTTGGCCAGTGATACGTCCCGTAGTAAACGTCCAAAAAATCGATCACGTACCCGTAATTGACCCGGTCATACAGGTTGCCCACGGCGCCTCCCAGCACGAGCATCAGGCCGCCCTGCAGCTTCCAATCCTGGACCGGCTGGCGCACGGAAAGGCTCACAATCACCACCAAGGCCACAGCCGACACCACGGTCAGAACATAGGGCATCCACCACCGGTTGCTGTCCGCAAAGAAGCCAAACGCCACTCCCGTGTTTCGGGAATGCGTCAGGTCGAAAAAACCGTCGATAATCGGGTGGGAATAGTAGAGCGGGATCAGCTTCTCGACCAGGACCTTGGTCCAACGATCCAGAACGAAGACCGCGACAGCCAGGCCGAGATAAGCGATTCTGGCCATGAATCAGTACCCCATCTCTTCCAACGCCCCGCTGCACTTGCCACAGACCGTTTCAAACTTGGGATTGGCACCAATATCCGTCGAGTAGATCCAGCAGCGTTCGCATTTCCTGCCATCGGCCCGCACGACCTCGATTCGGAGATCTTCCTCTTCCGCGAAGTAATCCCCCGACGCCACCTGCGAGCCCAGTTCCACCTGGGAGACGATGAAAACCCCGGGCAAGTCTGCTTCGAAGTCCTTCAGCAGCTCGCGATATTTAGGGCCGGCCGCAATCCGGACCTTTGCTTCCAGCGAGTTCCCAATGAACTTGTCTTTACGTGCCCTCTCCAAAACCTTGAGTACTGCCGAGCGGACCTCAAGCAGCAGATCCCACCTCTGCAGCCTCTCCAAGGTTTCCGGCAACAGGCCTAAGGTGAGTTCCTCGGCCGGCATAAAAGTGGAGATATGGACACTTGAGGGACGATCGGGGCGAGCCGGCAAGTAGCGCCACAGCTCATCGCAAGTAAAGCTGTAGATGGGAGCCAAGGCCCGAGTCAAAGCTTCTAAAATCTGACACATTGCCGTCTGCGAGGATCGCCGCAACCTCGACCCAGGCGCTGCCGTGTAGAGACGGTCCTTCAGGACGTCGAAATAAAAGGCGCTCAGGTCCACGGTTACGAAGTCGTGGACGGTGTGATAGATCCGGTGGAACTCATAGTTCTCGTAAGCGGTATAGACCTTTCGCAACACCTGGGATGTGCGGTACAGAGCCCACTGATCGATCTCCGACATCTGACTCGAAGGAACGGCGTGGCGTTCCGGATCAAAGTCAAAGAGATTGCCTAGTACGAATCGCGCGGTGTTTCGAAACTTCCGGTAGGCGTCGGACAGCCGGATAATCATGTCCTTCGATATCCGAACGTCCTCCTTGAAGTCGCCGGCCGCCACCCAGAGCCGCAGCAATTCGGCTCCGCTTTCCTTCACAATGGACTGGGGCTCGATCACGTTGCCCAGAGACTTCGACATGGCCCGCCCCTCCGCATCCAGCGTAAAGCCGTGCGTCAGCACCTGACGATAGGGCGCTCCCGCGTGGACCCCCACTCCAATCAGCAGCGAACTGTGGAACCAGCCCCGGTATTGGTCCCCGCCCTCGATGTAGACATCCGCAGGCCAGGGGACGTCAGGTCTCTTTCCAAGAACGGCTTCATGGCTCGCACCGGAATCGAACCAGACATCCAGAATGTCGCTTTCCCTTCGAAACCGCTGAGCACTGCATTGCGAGCATTTCGTTCCCTCGGGCAGAAGCTCGCTGACTTCACGACTGAACCAGGCGTCGGCCCCCTCTTTCTCGAAGATCGCAACCACATGGTCAACAACCGACTTGTCCAGCAGTACCTGATTGCACTGTTCGCAATAGAAGACGACGATCGGAACGCCCCAGACGCGCTGCCTTGAAATGCACCAGTCCGGACGATTGGCGATCATGTTGGAGATGCGCTGCTGTCCCCACTCGGGAAGCCATTTCACCCTTTCGATGGCCTGCAAAGCCTGCCTGCGCAAGTCGCGATGCTCCATGGCAATGAACCATTGGGGAGTGGCTCGAAAGATGACCGGCTTGCGACACCGCCAGCAGTGGGGATAGGAGTGCGTGATCTTTTCGGTGGCGAGAAGCGCTCCCTTCGACTTCAGGAGTTCCACAATTGGTTGATTGGCGGCAAAGACGTTCAGGCCGTCGAAATAACCGGTACCTTCCACAAACTCGCCACGGCTGTTCACCGGGCAATAGATGTCCAGTCCATAAAGCTTGCCGACGGCGTAGTCCTCATGCCCGTGGCCGGGGGCCGTGTGAACGCAACCCGTTCCCTGCTCCAGGGTGACATGGTCTCCCAGCACGAATAACGAGTTGCGATCCAGGAAGGGGTGCCGCGCCTGCAGCTTTTCCAACTCGGTTCCTTTGAAACGGGCTAATACGTCTTTCGCCTCAAAGCCGCACTTCGCGGCCGTCGCCTCGACCAGCTCCGACGCGACCAGATACACCTCGCCGTTAGCGTCCACGGCCGAATATTCGAGGTGGGGATTGAATGCAATGCCGAGGTTGGCCGGGAGGGTCCAGGGCGTGGTAGTCCAAATGATGACTGAAACGCTCCGCCCCTGCAAAGAGGGATGCAGACGCGCCGGGTCTTCCGCGAGCGGGAACTTCACAAAGACCGAAGGGGACGAATGATCTCCGTACTCAACCTCCGCTTCCGCCAGAGCCGTCTGACAGGAAATGCACCAGTGAACCGGCTTCAGTCCCTTGTAGACGAATCCCGCTTCCACGAACTTGCCAAAGGTCCGGGCGATGGCCGCCTCATAGTCATAGCTCATGGTGAGATAGGGGGTGTCCCACTCGCCGAGGATTCCCAACCGCTTGAACTCCGTGCGCTGCAGTTCGACATACTTCTCGGCGTACTTACGGCACTCCCGGCGCACCTCAACCAGCGACATCTCGGCTTTCTTCTTACCCAGCGCCTGGTCCACCTTGATCTCGATGGGAAGACCGTGACAATCCCAGCCCGGAACGTATGGGGCGTCGAACCCGGCCATCGACCGCGATTTCACAATGAAATCTTTGAGAAGCTTGTTGACGGCGTGGCCCAAGTGGATATTGCCGTTGGCGTAGGGAGGACCGTCGTGCAGCGTAAAGAGAGGCCGGCCTTGACGGGCTTTGCGAATCTGCTGATACAGGTTCATCTCCGCCCACTTCTCAAGCGTGCGAGGCTCGGTGTTCGGAAGATTGGCCTTCATGGGGAAATCCGTCTTAGGCAGGTTGACCGTGTTCTTGATCTCTAATGCGGGCTCTTCGATCATGGCTTTCTCATGATAACAGTGACTGGGCGCACCTGTAAAAAGCGGAAGTATAGTCAAAGCCCGGGTGTTTGTCACGCTTCACCCGGGATGCGCGGGATGCGACCCACTCCCAAAACGAGGCCCAGCCCAGAGGCAAAGAGCTCCTCTCGCTCTGGTCGTTGATGCGGCCCAGCGTTTCGAAGCACGGCAGGAACCGCCCTCAACTCCCTGACGGCCCTTTTCGGATAGGGTTTGCCAAGCCCTTGACCTTTGTTTATGATTCCCCCTTTCATGCCGTCTCGGAACTCAAGTTCACCGCCAAGGCAGGCCCCCGAGCACGCATGATTTGGCTTGCCCTGGCGACCGTCAAAGGAGGCTCTTTGACCCGAACACTTCGACTGATGCTGGCAGCAGCGGTGGCCACCGCCCTCATTTCCACCGCCTGCCACAACAAAGGTCAGAAGACGATCGCCGTCATCCCGAAAGGGCAGGCCCATATCTTCTGGCAGACAGTACACGCAGGCGCTCGTGCAGCCGGCCAGAAGTATGGAGTGGAGATCCTCTGGAATGGCCCCGCCACCGAAATCGACATCAGCAGGCAGATCAATGTGGCCGAGGACTTCATCAACCGGCGGGTCGACGGGATCGTGATCGCGCCCTGTGACGAGAAAGCCTTGGTCCCCGTCATCGAGAGCGCCAGCCGCCGTGGCATCCCCGTCACCGTCTTTGACTCGGGAGTTCAATCGGAGGCGTACGTTTCTTTCGTCGCCACCGACAACTATCAAGGCGGAGTTCTGGCAGCCCGGCGTATGGCCGAAATCTTGAATGGCAAGGGGAACGTGGCCATTATCGGCGTCGTTCCTGGCAGTGCTTCCACCACTCAGCGGGAGAACGGGTTCAAAGACACGATCTCCAAAGAGTATCCGGATGTGAAGATTGTGGCCTTCCAATATGGCATGTCGGATCGAGCCAAATCACTGGCGGTGACGGAAGACATCCTGACGGCCAATCCGAACCTCCATGGGATCTTTGGCCCCAATGAATCCAGCGTGATCGGCGCGGCTCAGGCCGTTAAACTTCGCGGATTGGCCGGAAAGGTAAGGATTGTCGGCTTCGATTCTTCACCCAGCCTGATCAGCGATCTGCAAGAGGGTGTGATCGATTCGCTGGTCGTTCAGAACCCCTTTGCCATGGGGTTCGAAGGTGTCAAGACATTGTGCGACAAGATGGCCGGGTCCACGCCGCCACGGCGGATTGACACCGGAGTCACCCTGGTCCGGCCCGACACTCTCTCCAATCCCGAGATTCAGGAACTCATTAATCCGAATTTGAAGAAGTACCTGAACGAGCCGTGACACGCAGGACGCTGAACAGACGCTGCCTCCACTGGCTGACTCCCTCTGAATCCGACCGTCGCGACTGTCAATGAAAGAACTTCTCAAGAAGCTGCTCCCCCTGCTTGGCTTTCTGTTCCTCTTTGTCCTGCTGTCCATCCTCTCCCCCTATTTTCTGACCCTCGAAAACCTTTCAAGCGTGGCGCGCCAGACCGCCGTGATCAACATCATCGCGATCGGCATGACCTTGGTAATCATCGCCGGTGGCATCGATCTGTCGGTTGGGTCCATCCTGGCCTTTTCTGGAATCTGTGGGACCTTGCTGATGGAGAGAGGACTCGGGCCAGTGCCGGCGACTTTCGCCGGCATCGTCGCGGGACTGCTCTGCGGCTCACTGAACGGGCTTGTGATTACCCAGTTCAGGGTGCCGCCCTTCATCGCGACTTTGGGCAGTCTGGGAATGATTCGCGGCCTGACTCTCCTGGTCACAAACGGGATTCCCATCACCGACGTTCCCAACGAGTTTGGACGCCTGGGCGACGGCAATCTCCTTTACTGGATTCCAGTACCGCTCTGTATTCTGGTCGTTGTGGCCTTGTTGATGGCTTACATCCTGCGCTATACCCGACTGGGCCGCTATGCCTACGCCATTGGCGGGAACCGTGAGTCGGCCTACCTGTCCGGCATCAACCTGACCTTCAACACGCTCGTCGTTTACACCATTCTGGGGGCACTCACCGGTTTGGCGGGCATGATTGAGGCTTCACGGCTAGTGACCGGACAGCCCACGGCCGGCGAAGGGTATGAGTTGCGGGTTATCGCGGCTGTGGTGATCGGAGGGGGAAGCCTTAGCGGCGGCCAAGGTACTGTCCTGGGGACCACGATCGGCGCCTTCGTGATGAGTTTGCTCAGCAACGGATGCAATCTGCTGGGCATTTCCCCGTTCATTCAGCAGATCTTGATTGGATCCATCATCGTGCTGGCCGTTGCCGCTGACGAGTACCGTCGGCGACTCCTCGGCGCCACGCGGACTTAGCCGGGAAGCGCAGGAACGGCCCCATCACGAACTCGCGGCGCTCACCTGAGCGCGGATATAATCCCGGCGCGCCGCGAGATTTTCCAGCCTTTCGCGCGCGGCTGCCGTCATCTTCCCTTTTGAAATGACCTGGCCGAGCAAACTCTGCCATTCCCCTCCACAGCTGCAAGGGGGAGGGGTCTGGCCCAGCGGCACCACTTCTTCTCGCTGACAGCCTCCGCACCGAAACAGCGCCTTAGAGCCGGAGGTCTTGCCCCTTTTGGCAACCGGTTTTCCGTCGATTTCCACAATGTCGAGAGAGAAATCCAGAACGGGCGCGCTGGTGACAAAAGTCCCCACGCCATAACCATCGGCGACCTCATTGAACTCGCGAATGCTTTCTTCGCTCAATCCGCCACTCACGAACAGCTGGATGTGTCCGTGGGATCGCAGCTTGAGCTCCCACCGCACCTCCCGCAGAATCGCTTTCAGATTCCCTTTACGAGAAGCGGGTGTATCCAGGCGAAGAGCGGCCACCCTCTCCTTCAGGGTCTCCGCGATCCGGATGGCTTCAAACTTTTCATCGTTGAAGGTGTCGATGAGAGAGATGGTTTTTACTTGGGGAAACTGGTCGGCAAAGGCCTTTGTGGCTTCCACAGTATCACCAAGGAGCAGGATCAAAGCGTGGGGCATCGTTCCCGAAGGTTCGATCCCCAGCATTTCTGCACTCCGTACACCGGCCACCCCGGCGCACCCTGCGAGGTAGGCGTAGCGCTCAACCAGGGGAGCAATGACGGGATGCACCCGCCGGGCTCCAAAGCAGAAGACAGGGCGCCCTTCTGCCGCGGCCGCACAACGGGCGGCGCGTGTGGTCACACCCGAAGCTTGGCAGATCAATCCCAGGATGGCCGTTTCGTAGATGCAGAAGTCCAGATATCGTCCGGCCAACTCGATCACCGGTTGATTGGCTCGGAAACGGGTGCCTTCCGGAAGGGCTCGCACGTCGATTTCGAGATTCAATCTCTCCAGAAAGGGCAACAGTTCGTCGGTTCCGGCCAAGATGCCCCAGTCGTACTTGGCCGGGAGATTCTTCACGACAATCTCGGCTCTGACGCGCTTGTCGACGCCGCGTCCCCTCAAAATCTCCACTGCCCGGGTGAAGTAGACATCGGTGACTCGCCCTTGCAGCACATCCTCTTCGGTGGCCACGTGAAACATGACTTCTCCCTTGAATCGGGGGGGGGAGGGGTGTCTCCTACGCCTCAAATTGGGCCCGTTGTTCAGCCGCGAAGCTAAAGGAATCCCTCTTCCCTACCGAACTTTGTCAAATAATAATGGAAATCGAGGCTCACAAGGCAGCCTGTGCTTTCCCGGCTGTGGCGAAATTATAAGCTCGAACCCGATGCCGGAAGGCAAGATTCGACGACCGGCCTGAAGCGATCTCGCTTGAGCCGGCTCGATGGAGCAAGAAATGACCACTCTAAAGAGCATTCTTCCTTGGTGTCTATCTCTCGCGACAGCCGCCTCCCTGCCCTGCAGCGCCCAAAACATTCCACCGTTCATCGGCGGTCCGGGAAAACCGAATGTCCGCATTGCAGACCCCTTCGAAGCAGACCGCCGGGGGGAAAGCTATGCCACCTCCACGGCTTTGGAGCAGCGTGAGGTTCAGGCCTTCCTGAACCAATACACCGAAGCATCGTCATCGGCGGATTTCAGCAAGCTGGCAGACTGCTACCTTCAGGAACCTCGCCTGGTGGTTTTCGCCGAGTCTACCGAGTTCCGAGGATGGGACAGCGTGAAGGAGTATCTCCTCTCACGACGCCGCAGCACGCCGATGTCCACGGTGCTCTCTCAGCAACCTGAGATTCGAGTGTTCGGGCGCCTGGCGTGGGTGACTGGCTCCCTTGATCTTTCCCAGCAAACCCCCTCGCCGCCGACTCAACCCGCGGCATCAGTCACCAGGCGAGTTACGCTGATTCTCGAGAAAAAACGGGCCGCGTGGTTCATTGTTCACGAGCACGACTCTTTCTCTGCATCCGCCTACCCCGCCAACACCACGCTGTCCTCACCCTAGCCTTTCCTTGGTTGCTCCACCGGCCTGCGATTTAAGAGGTTGATGCCGTGTTACTTCGCGCCAAAAAACCCCATCTGGAGCTGGGTTTCACCGACGAATTGAGCTACTATATTTAGTGTTTGGTTAAGCCAGATACCCATTATTTTGTGGAAAATGTGCATTTCCTGCTTGACAAATGATGGGTGCCGACTAGAATGCGCACGATAATCATCGTGCGTCACCCACGCATTGAAAATTCGAGCCTCTGTTGATCAGTGGCAGCATTCTGTGGCAGCCACCGACCCGATGGGTCGATGGCTTCAAGGGTTCCTCTTGGAAGAAATTTTGCGATTTCGTTGAAAGCGGCCAGAGTTAAGGAGGAGAATCATGTTGGTGAAGGAAAGAGACGGTGTGGAAGCCACCGGAACGGCTATGGCAAAGACTCGAGAAGAGCGGTTGCTACATTTCGACCGGTTCTTCACAAAACCGGCCATCCACCCCTTTGACCAGATCAAGTGGGACCGGCGAAAGGCTGTGATCACAAATGAAAAGGGTGAGGTCATTTTCGAACAGCCTGATGTAGAAGTCCCGGCCACCTGGTCCATGATGGCAACCAACGTAGTCGTTTCGAAGTATTTCCGCCGCTCTCGCGACGGTAAAGGCCGCGAAACCAGTGTCCGGCAGCTGATCGGTCGAGTCGTTGATACGGTTTCCCGTTGGGGCCGAGAGGGCGGATACTTCGCTTCGCCCGAGGAAGCGGACACGTTTGAGGCAGAGCTTTGTCATTTGCTGGTGGAGCAGAAGGCCTCCTTCAACAGTCCGGTCTGGTTTAACTGCGGCATTGAAGCCAAGCCCCAGTGTTCTGCCTGCTTCATCAATTCGGTGGAGGACCGGATGGAGTCCATCCTGGAGTTGGCCAAGACGGAAGGAATGCTCTTCAAGTGGGGCAGCGGCACCGGCACCAATTTGTCGGTCATCCGTTCTTCCAAGGAGTTGCTTTCCAGCGGGGGACAAGCCTCAGGTCCGGTCTCATTCATGAAGGGATATGATGCTTTCGCGGGTGTCATCAAATCAGGCGGCAAGACACGTCGTGCCGCGAAAATGGTGATTCTGAACATCGATCATCCCGACATCGAGGAGTTCATTACCTGCAAAGAAGAAGAAGAGAAGAAGGCCTGGGCTCTGATTGAAGCCGGTTACGATCCTTCTTTCAACGGTCCGGCTTATAGCTCCATTTTCTTCCAGAATTCCAACAACAGTGTCCGTGTCACGGACGAGTTCATGAGGGCGGTGGTCGAAAACAAGCCTTGGCAGACGCGCACGGTGACCACCGGCGAAGTGATGGATACTTATCCCGCCCGCGATTTGATGCGGAAGATGGCCCAATCCGCCCATGTGTGTGGCGACCCGGGGATTCAGTTCGACAGCACTGTCAACGATTGGCACACCTGCTCCAACACGGCCCGCATTAATGCTTCCAATCCCTGCAGCGAGTACATGTTCCTGGACGATACGGCCTGCAACCTGGCTTCGCTCAACCTCATGAAATTTCGCAAGCCGGATGGGCACCTGGACGTGGAGGCTTTCCGGCACGCCTGTCGGGTGATGATCACCGCTCAGGAGATCCTGGTGGATAACGCCAGCTATCCCACGCGTTCTATTGAAAAGAACAGCCATCTCTTCCGGCCGCTGGGATTGGGATACGCCAACCTCGGGGCCTTGCTGATGTCGCTCGGGTTGCCTTACGACAGCGAAGGGGGGCGGGCCTATGCCGCCGCCATTACCGCTTTGATGTGTGGTGAGGCTTATCATGCTTCGGCTCAAATCGCAGGGGATTCGGGGCCTTTCGCCGAGTTCCCTTTGAATCGCGAGCCCATGCTCCGCGTCATTCGCAAACACCGCACCGCGGCAGGCAAGATCAACGGGGCCTACGTTCCCCCCGACCTCTACACAGCCGCGCAAAAGGCTTGGACGGATGCCCTTGCGGAAGGGGAGCGCTTTGGATATCGGAACTCCCAGGTCACGGTTCTGGCCCCAACCGGCACCATCGGATTCATGATGGACTGCGATACCACCGGCGTCGAGCCGGACATCGCATTGATCAAGTACAAAAAACTGGTCGGAGGTGGTCTGCTCAAGATCGTGAACCAGACGGTTCCGGAGGCTCTTCGTCACCTCAAGTACAGCGAGGCCGAGGTCAACGAGATCATCAAGTACATTGACGAAAACGAAACCATTGAAGGGGCCCCTTCTCTGAAAGAGGAGCATCTGCCCGTCTTCGACTGCGCCTTCAAGCCGCTGAATGGAGTGCGGACGATCCACTACGCCGGCCATTTGAAGATGATGTCGGCGGTTCAGCCTTTCCTCTCCGGGGCGATTTCCAAAACCGTCAACATGCCCGAGGACTCCACCGTTGAGGACATCGAGCAGGCTTACATTGAGGCCTGGAGGTTGGGTCTGAAGGCCCTGGCCATCTACCGTGACGGGTCGAAGCGGTCGCAGCCTCTGAACACCAGTTTGAAAGAGACCAAGAAAGTTGAACCCGGCAAACCCGTTCGAAAGCGCTTGCCCGATGAACGCCAGTCCATCACTCACAAGTTCAGCGTGGCCGGACACGATGGGTACCTCACAGTGGGCATGTACGATGACGGGACGCCGGGCGAGATCTTCGTTCGCATGGCCAAGCAGGGCTCCGTGGTTTCCGGCTTGATGGACACGGTAGCCACCGCGATTTCGGTCGCCCTGCAGTACGGAGTGCCGCTAAAGGTCCTGGTGGACAAATTCAGCCACAGTCGCTTCGAGCCATCCGGCTTCACGAATAACCCTCAAATCCCGATAGCCAAATCGATCGTGGATTATATCTTCCGGTGGCTGGGTCAGAAGTTCTTGTCTTCGGAAGAGCAGCCGGCACCGGAACCCGACGCCGCAATGTTGCCGGGACCAGCCGCTGCCATCGAGGCACAGGAGCGGCAGGTCTTCCAGACCCAGGCTGACGCGCCCCCCTGTCCCGATTGCGGTTCGATCATGGTGCGCAACGGTGCCTGCTACAAATGCCTGAATTGCGGCAGCACCAGCGGTTGCAGCTAGGACTGGACAATTGAAGGTTGGGCGGCAACCGGGCCCGCACACTGACCCCAACCATAAGTCTGAATCTCGCCGTCGAGGATCCCTCAAGACTGAGAACCTGTGAGTTGCTCGCAGCAGCAGAGCGGAAGAGGCCGCTGGTCGGTTTCTTCCGCTTTGTTGTTATCGCCGGCCAAAGTTCGGCGGGCGTCGCCACGCACTGCGATAAAGACTGTCCGCCTGCTTCCCCCTCAAAGGCCTCGCCTCCTCCGCTTTTTTCATGCAAGAAACGGAATACCTGTTCGTCTTCCTCCTGAAAGATCGATCCGGTGGAGGCCGAACAATGAAACTCAAGCTTTCAAACAGGTATTGGAAGAGTCTGCTCCTCGTGGGCGCTGTGGTGGTGGTGCTGGGTCTGGTAGCGGTGCGGCAGCGATCGGCTCGCAACGCCGCGCAATCGTCTCAGACCGATTCGTTTTATCCCGTCCGGGATGAAAGTGGCCTCAGGCTGAAACAAGTCGGGTTTCAGGCCGTCTCCTCAGAACCAGAACACCCGACGCCTGCGGCCCGTCCGGCGCCCACGCGGAAGCTGGTCCGGAATGGCCGTGTGACGCTGCGTGTTTCCGACTACGACCCCTTCTTTGCCGCGCTTCAGCAGCAGGTTGCAGCCTTGCAGGGATATGTCGCTCAATTGGAGGTTCAGCGCAGTTCAGGGGTGGTGACGGGGGCTCAAATTGCGTTGCGGGTGCCTCCTGCTCAGCTTGATGCGCTGGTCAATTGGCTGCGCCGGCAAGGAATGTTTGTCTCCGAGCAGATCACTGACGAAGATGTTTCGGAACAATACTACGACGTTCGCGCCCGGCTCGATAACGCCAGGCGTTTCGAGTCTCGGCTGCTCGAGATGGTGAGGACCCAGACGGGACGATTGCAGGACTTGATGCTGGTGGAAGAGAAGCTGAACGAAGTCAGGGCCCAGATCGAGCAGATGGAAGCCAAGATCCGCTACTTCGACAACCTGGTCTCGATGGCTACGCTGACCCTTACCGTTCAGGTGCCACGACATGGGGTGCTGGCGGCACCGCCCGCTTTCTTGGAGCGCTGTGCACGAATTTGGCGCCAATCGGTTCGATCGCTCACCACACTGACTCAGGAGCTGGCCTTGGCTGGAGTAGCCATTGCTCCATGGGTACTGCCCGTTCTGGCCGTCCTGTCCCTGGGTTGGTACGGATTGAAGGCGCTGGTACTCGGCTGGACGAAACTCAGAGGAGCCAAGACAGCGTAAGCAAGGGGCAGTCTGAATCGGGTCTGGACCAACTTCCGGCGGTGCGAAGGAGGAGTCGGTCACCGACCCATCAGGTCAGGACTGTTGCAGGTGGGCCGACCAGAATTCCATGATCGCAAGCAGCGCTCCGATTCCGAGCAAGCCACCCAAGACAGCCCCCGGATAAGCTGCGAAACAAGCCTCGTTCAACGCACTCAGCACCAGGGTCCCTCCAACTGCGATCGGCAGAGCGCTCAGACCCCTGGAAAACACCCAGTGGTAGCTGGCGGTCAGCAGCAAGGCCAAGACGACACCCGAGGCGACCCAGTAACGAACGCTTTCGATCTCGCCGAGGCCGCTCAGCATCAGGCCCGTCAGCAGGAACAGCGAACCTTGCCTCAGCCAGTGGCGGCCTGCAGATGACAGTCGACTGATGCTGACAAACAAGAGCAGCAGAATGCCGGCGATCGTGAGCAAACGGTTGAGCAAATCCAGAGCCGGGCTCAGCCACGGAGCATAGGTTCCCAGGTGACCGAATTCGGCGAGGAGAGGTTGCGTCGAAGGGGCCGCCACCGCATTCAACAGGCCCATGAGGCCCGTCCCAACAAACGCAACGGCCAGACCGCCGGCCCAACGGGCTCTCCAGGTCATAGCACTCGAATCGGACTTGAGTACCTGAAGGTGTCCTATCAGCAAGCCAAACAGCCCGGCCATCAACAGTGAACCGACCAAAGCCCCCATCACGGTGACGAGGATCTGGTCGGACACTGGCTGGGATGTGGAAAACCCGGCTTGGATCGCCGGCCATTGGATGAGCCTGTCAAGCCCCTGTTGAATCAGGATCAACAAGAAAAAGATAACGAAGGATTTCACGGCAAAGGACTTGCGGCTCCAATGAATGACCGCCCTCACTGCGGCCGCCAGAAGTAGCGTGCCCAAAAACGCCCAGCAGGAAACTTCAAGAAGACCGGTCAAGTTCCTGGCATTCGTTTGCTCCCGTTTCCAGGCTTCCGGCAAAAAGACAAATCGGGAAGCGTCGGAGACTTCATTCCCCGCTAGTTCGATCCCAATGCGTGCCTGCCCCTCGCTCAATGGATAGTCCACCGCGTCGGAAAACTCAAAACGCCAGTCGTGCCGGTTGGGTAACTTCGATTCCACTGCCGACACTTCCTTGACGCGGTCCGCTTCCATTTGGAACTCTGACTTCAGGGTTTGCAGCGCCAACTGCCGCGCCTCCGATTCCGTGAGGCTGGGGCTGGGTTGGGACTCCGGGAGAACATGGCGAATCCTCTGCACCTGGCCGATTCCTGAGAGCATGACCTGGTACTCCTCCGCACGCTGTTCAAGATCCCCCGTAAAACGCGCAAAGCGTACGCTCCAAGCGGGGGGCGGCAGGTATCGTCCCATCAATTTTTCATAGGCCTCCCGCCCTCCTTTCTGCCACACGAAGCGGTCCTGATCGTCCACTCCGGCTGCCACGACGGGCAAGACGGTCCATTCATTTCCCAGTTGCACCCCTTTCTTTTCCGCCAGCGCCGCCCGCGCCTCCTGTGCGGCAGGAACGCGGCCCAACCCCAGACCTGGAGCATCCTGTCTAAAGCGGGTCGTCCCCAGCCAAAGTAGAAGCCCGGCTGCACCGGCCAAGGCCAGGTAGCGCACGGGAAGAGCCGGCCGTTCGGGGGACGGCACAACGGGCACTGGTGGCGGGACTTCCTGGACGACGGCGGGAGGCTGCCAAGCGCCATTTCGCACCTCTTCCGGAAGAACAGTCCAGGAGCCGCGCTTCAGACGGGCTCGCAGTACCACCCATACCGGTGTCAGCGTCAGCAGCACCACCAGCAGCTGATCCAGCCAGATGCTCTTTGCGCTCGAAACAAACAGCGGAAGCGCCATCCACACCACATCGAAAACGAAATGCGACACAATCGCCGGCAGCAGGCCATAGCTCAGATAGATCCCGCCAAAGACAAAGGAAGGGATAATCAGTTCAACCACCCTGGCGTAGGCGGGCTGGCTGGGGTAGTTGGCGTGTCCTGCGCCAAAGATCAGGGCCTGAACCACAAAGGCAATGACCAGGAACGTGTTTCGTTTTCCGAATCGCTGCCCTAAAACGGCTGCTCCCGCCAGCGGCACGGCCCTGAAGAGACATTCCTCCCAGAAGCCGGCCCTCAAGGACAGCGCCACGGGAGAAAGCCAAGGCGCGTAGGTGGCCAGTACGTCAGGGTGAAAGAGAACGTCGGAAGGCGTCCACCAGCCCAGGTAGCGGGTGGTGAGGAAATAGACGGCGACCACAAACCCAAAATCGAACCCGACGATCAGGTATCCACCCAGCGTTCGTCCCAAGACCTCTCGAGAACTGGCCGCCTCCCGACTCCAGAGTCTCCACATCTGGGGCATCTTCGGGAAGGCCTTCCGGGTCAAACTCTCCGCGGCCATGAAGGAAAGGGCAAGGACCAGCGTCCAAATGGCAAACTCTCCAACCTCAGCCAGGATTCTCTGGATCACGAATCCCTGAGCGGAAACGGCAGTGTTGTACTCCATCCAGCTCAGCGGAAAGGCGCTCAACCCAGCCAGCAGGTTGAGAGCGGAAACGACGAGCGCCCAAAGCAAGGGCCTCTTCCAAAGCACCCATCGCTGTCGTAGCAAAAAGAAGAGAGAGAGCACGCACCCGATCAAAACGTACAACACCACCATGGCAAAGGATGCCACCGCCGCGATGGTGTTGTTTGCAGAACGCATTTCGGCATAGCGCCGGCCAAACGCTTCCGGAACTTTCACGAAATGCCGAAGGGTGGTGAGCCGATCGCCACCGACAACCAGTTGTAAACGATAGAAGCCTTCACCAATCTGTTGATCCGGTCGTTCATAAACGAAGGTGTGGTCGATCCGCCCGGAGGGGCGAGTCTCCTGCGAGGATTCCACCAAGCGAAAATCGGATAGGGTGACGCCCCAATCGCGCACTGCGGTCCTTTCGGCCACACGGCGGGCCTCCTCCTGGCTGAGCGCCGAGCCGGGCTGGCTTTCAGGTAGCTGCTCCCAAAATCCGTAAGGTTCTCCCTCCGGCGTGAACCGAATCACCGTCTCGTTGGCATCCCCCTCCTTGAAGTGACGTACACGCCAGGTGTAGGGGTGGTACAGGCCCTCCTCCAAGAGTCGCTTAAACGCCCGGCTGCCGCCGGCCTCCAGCTCTACATAGTTCTGAACTTCCTGGTCCAGTCCAAACGAAGCGGCCTGAGAGAAGGCTTCCGGGCCCCATCCGTGCTGTTTGGCCAGAGCGCGCGCCGCCTCCAAAGCTCCGGCACGGTCCATGCGGAGATCGAGGGTCACAATCGGAAAGGCTTCTGGGAAATAGCGAAATGCGAAACCGATACCACTCAGCGAGACCAGCAACAACAGAACCCAAAACGCCGGACGCTTCGACATGGATTTCTCCCGACAATAGAATCGCTGGGCGGGATCCGGTGGAATCCGATCCCAGTCCCATCACCCGCTCGTAACCGGATCTTTCGGAGCCTGACGGCCGGGCTGCTCGATCCGAGTAACAAAGATAGGCCGTTAACCCTACTCGCTGAGCTTTCCGACCGGGGTCACGCGTGGCCCCCCCGAAACCGGATTGCGATCGACCAGCAGATGGGTACGAAAGACCTCCCGCAACACCTCTTCCCGCAAAACCTGTTCCGGCAAACCAAAGGCCACCATTCTCCCCCCATTCAAAAGAAGGAGCTTGTCACTGAATTCCGCCGCGATATTCAGCTCGTGCGTCACCATGATGGTCGTGAACCGGCGTTCCCGACTGAGCGACCGGATCAAGCTTACCAGCTCCATCTGGTATCCCACGTCCAGATGGATCGTCGGTTCGTCGAGCAGCATGAGTTGTGGCTGCTGCGCCAGAGCCCTGGCAAGAATGACCCGCTGCTTCTCGCCCCCAGACAATTCCAGAATATTGCGAGCGGCCATCGGTAAACAATCAGTGAGCGACATCACTTCTTCCACGACATCCCAATCGGCCTTTGTCTCAAAGCCGAGCCAGGACAGATAAGGACGCCTCCCTTGTAACACGAAGTCCCGAACCGTCATGGGAAAGGTCAGATGACTTTCCTGAGCGACCAGAGCAATCCGCCGGGCCCGCTCCTGCAGCGGGATCTGGTTCACTTGCCGGCCGGCCAGGCGAATCGAGCCGTCTCGCGCAGTCAGGAAGCCGCTGATCAGCTTCAGAAGAGTCGATTTCCCGGAACCGTTCGATCCCAAGACCGAAACGAACTCACCCGACCGGACCGCGAACTGGATCGCCTCCAGCTGAAAGGCCTGATAGGAAAACGAAACACTGGAGACCTCCAGCCAGTTTTCAGTTGGGGCTTCCACGCTTCCTTTCATTCGGTTCAGAGCCGGGCTCCGGCTTTGGAGAGGCAGGCTCTGGAGAGATTCTGTCACACGGCCTCCCAGCGAGTCCGCCTCAATAGATAGATGAACATAGGCGCTCCAGTGAGCGCGGTGATGGCCCCCACGGGCAATTCGGCCGGCGCCAGGGCCGTACGGGCGATGACGTCCGCCAGCACAGCAAAGCTCGCTCCCGCCAGTGCCGAAGCGGGGATCAACAGGCGGTAGTCATTCCCAAAGGCCATTCGCACGATGTGCGGCACCAACAGGCCCATGTAGCCAATGGAGCCGCTGATCGATACCGCCAAGCCGGTCAACAGCGCGGCCAGCAGGTACACCGATCGTTTCAGGCGTTTGACGTTGACGCCCAGGTGCTGTGCTTCCAGTTCGCCAGTGATCAGAACGTTTAGATCGCCGCTCACTAAAGCAATGAGAAGAATGCAGGCCATCACCGCCAGGAAAATCCATCCGAGGTGCGCGACGTCGATCGAGCTGAAGTCTCCCAGCAGCCAAAACGTGATCTGCTGAAGCTGGCGGCCGCTCAGGTACGTCTGCAGGAAAATGATGGCTGCGGAAAGAAACGATGAAGTCACGATTCCGGCCAACAAGAGTGTCTGGGTGGACGCCGCCTTGCCGTGGGTTCCGAGAAAATAAACCACCACAATGGTAATCAGGGCCCCCAGGAATGAGGCCACGGATGTTCCCAGAGTGAATTGCAGATCCAAAATGATGGAAATGATCGCCCCCAGAGCCGCCCCGCTGGAGACTCCCAGGACGTGCGGATCCGCCAACGGATTTCTCAGCAATGCCTGAAAAGACGCTCCGGCCACAGACAGCGCCATGCCCACGGTTACCGCCAGAAAGATTCGTGGGATACGCAGGTCGAACAGGATGGCTTGTTCCTCAGAGCTCAGTCGGCTGTGCTGGTGGAAGAGCTTTTGCAGGATGGCCGACAGGATTTCCGCAGTCGGGATCGTAACGCTTCCCAGAGTGACCGACAAAAGGGAAACACCGACCAGCGTCAGGCCGAGGGCCAGCGAAACGGTGGCCAGGCGTTGGTAGGAAAGCTTCATGGAGCGTCGAAGGCATCCGGGTGAATCTGTTCTGCCAGGACTTCCAAGGCTTCAACAAGTCGAGGGCCAGGCTGGTTGATACGGTCATCCACGACGTAGATCCGGTTGTTCTTCACGGCGGACGTCATCTTCCATCCTGACAGAGATTTCAAGGCCTCTACCTGTCTCCTGATGGACGGCATCTGGCTGACAAAAATCACTTCAGGATCCTCTTTGACGATGTATTCGATGTTCAAGCGAGGCCAATCCTGCTCCAGCTCTCCGGTAACCGACACACCGCCCGCTTCGCGAATCAGAGCCGTCGGAAAGGCATTCTTTCCTCCGGCGACAATCGGATGCAGATCATACAAGATCAAGACTCGCGGACGGGCCCTGTTCTTCACCTTGTGAGCGATGGCCAGGCGGCGACGCGTCAGTTCTTCCACCAGCGCCTTAGCCTGAGCCTGGGACCCCGTAGCCTCGCCCAGCAGCGCAATACTGGCCAGCACGCCGTCCAGACTGCGCGGACTGATGGCAAATACCGGAATGCCGAATCGGTTCATCGGAGCCAGGATCTCGCTGTTGTTGGCCTCGGTGGTAACCACCAGCAGATCCGGTTTCAATGAAACAATTCGTTCCAGGTTGGGATTGATGATCCCCCCCACTTTGGCCTTTTGCTTGGCGGCCTCAGGGTACTGGCAATAGTCGGTGACTCCGACGATCCGAGCCTCCAGTCCCAACGCGAAAAGCGTCTCCGTGATGCTGGGTGCTAAAGAGACGATTCGTTTGGGCTCATCCGGCAGCTCCACGGCTCTGCCCAGTTCGTCCGTTAGCTGGCGGGCCTCAGTGGCGGCTGCGCCAAAACTCAAGGAAATCAGGACCAGCCAGATTCCGGCTCGCTTTAGGGCAAGCCCAACACCCTGAGCAGAGGCCAACATGCCAAAGGTCATGACTCAAAAACGCGTTTCGTCACCCGAATGGCCTCCTCGACCATCGCGCGCGAGATATCCAGGTGAGTGACGGCCCGCATTCTAAAAGACCCCGCCACAGTCATCCGAACTCCGTTCTCCAGAAGCCGGTTGGAAATCTCCTGAGCGGTTCGACCTGAGCCACGGACGCCAAACACCACGATGTTGGTCTCAACGTGTTGCGGATTCAGTTCAATACCCCGAATCCCAGCCAACCCCTGAGCCAGGTATTGGGCATTGTCATGATCTTCCTGCAAGCGGTCCACGTGGTGGTCCAGCGCATAGATGCCGGCAGCCGCAATGATGCCGGCCTGACGCATCGCCCCTCCCAGTCTCTGTTTCCATTGCCACGCCTCTTTGATAAAGTCCCGACTGCCGGCCAAAGTCGCTCCGACCGGCGCCCCTAATCCTTTGCTGAAATCGATCCAAACCGAATCGAACCCGCGTGCAAACTCTTTAGCGGCGATACCCGTAGCCACCACGGCATTCAGCAAGCGCGCACCATCCATGTGCAGCTTGAGGTTATGTTCTCGAGCCACGGCCGAGACTTCCCGAATCGTCTGAAGCGGCCAAACCGTTCCGCCGGCCATATTGGCCGTCTGCTCGATCGACACCAACCGCGTGCGAGGCTGATAGCGGCTGATGGGTCGAATGGCATGGCGAAGCTGATCGGCCGTGAAAACGCCGCGTTCGCCCGGAATCCCCCGAACCATCGCTCCCGCCAGGGCGGCGGGGCCTCCACCCTCCGCGTTTAATGGGTGTGCGGTGTCATCGAGCAACAATTCCTCCCCAAGACGGCAGTGCAGAACGATCGAAATCTGGTTGCACATCGTGCCCGACGGAAGAAACAAGGCCGCTTCTTGACCCAAAAGCTCCGCGACCTTGTCTTGCAAGCGATTGACGGTGGGGTCTTCGAACTTCTGCTCGTCGCCCACTTCAGCGCGGCACATGAACTCCCTCATCGCCTGGGTGGGCAGAGTCGCTGTGTCACTGTAAAGGTCGATCTTAACGCTCATCTCAAGTAGGCATTCCTTCGCTTGGAAACGTTCGGCAGGGCCACTCAACGATCGAATCAGGACTAGATCATTTCTGACGCAACCGCACGGTGGTTCGGGCAATCTCCCGAACGCACGACGGAGCGTGCGTTCCACCTGCCGGAGCAAGAGATAGAACCGATTTCGCCACCAAAACTAAATAAACAGGAGACTGGTTAGGGCCACCAGCGCTGCGCACAGAATCCAACCCCAAACGAATCCCTTGAGGTCTTCCCGATATGCATGCAGTAGGCCGAATCTTCCTGCTCCTCTTCTAAGGTGCAGCAGATTGACCAACAACAGCTGTTCTCCCCGTTCGGCAGCCACCTCACCCCCTACGCTTAACGGACCGTTTTGGGCGAACGCCGCCTCCACGGGTGGGGTGCCGGCCGCCAGGAAAGGCTCGGATGGGGTCTCCAGCCTCTCGAAGAACGGATTCACCTCCTCCGCGGGCTCCGGCTCGGTCAAGAGGCTGACCACAACCAGCGCCGCGATCCCCGCCAGAAGCGCGACCAGGAACACGTTGGCGTCCCAATGATCCAATCGCTGGTCACGCCAGTAGTAGATCAGGAAATTGGTGGTCATGGCCACTACCAGGCTGGCAAATGCGCCCCATCGATTTGCCCTGCGCCAAATGATGCCGCCCAGCAAGCTGATTCCCATGTAGGTCGCCATCGTTTCCGTTAGCAGGAACGAGTAAAGGACCCGCTCGATAAAGAACAAGGCATAAAACACACCAATCATGGTAACGATGAAACCACTGATTCGGCCGACCCACAAGTAGTGGCGGTCACTCAAACCCGGTCGCAGATGCTTGCGGTAAACTCCCTGCGTGAACAGGGCTCCACTGTCCACCAGGAAGGCTGAACAGGTAGACATGTTGGCGGCCAGAATGCTGGCGATCATCAAGCCCAAGCCGCCGGGAAACAGCAGATGGCGGCAGGCAAATCCGAAGGCATCCTCAGGATCGGCCAAGGCTGTCGCTCCGAACTGCCCTTTGACCACTACCGCTGCCACAACCAGGCCAATCAGGGCCCAGCCCACCGTGCAAAACCTCTTGATATAGTTTCCATAGAACATGCCAATCCGGCAGGTCCGCTCGTCGCGTCCCGTGCCTACCGCAGCCAGCATGTGAGGCTGTGACATGATGCCGATCAGCCCGTTGATGGTGAGCATGACGATCACCCAGGGCGTAATCCCTTGCGGCGTCGCCAGCGAGAACTTGAAGGCCTGCAAGGTGTCCTGCATTCCAGACATCCCACCTACTGCGCTCCAGCCGAGAGGAATGAGCATGAACGACAACACAATGATCAAGAAGCCCTGGAAGAAATCCGTCCAGGCAGACGCCATCAAACCACCGATGAAGCTATACAGGATAAAGATGACGGTCATGGCAATCACGATCTCATTGACCCCCACCTCTTCACCGGTAGACTGGTTGATGACTTTGGCGGCCCCCTTCAGCATGCTGCCGGTATTCAGTGTGAAGAAGCCGATGGCAAAGAGAGTGTAAACGGCGGCCATCCACCGCCCGTAGCGGTCCTCCACCATCTCGCCAATGGTGGTTCGGCGCACCCGCCGGAATATCGGGGCCATGATCCAGTAAAAAGGCGTGGCAAACAGATTCTTCCACTGAAACCAGATCCCCGAGATCCCCAGGGAATAGACTGCGCCGGCCAACGACACAGGCATCTCGGCATGGGTCCCGATACCGAAGCTTTGTCCCATCATCAGCCATTTTCCAAACCGTCGGTTCCCGAGGAAATAGTGGTCCGTGTCCTTGACTCTCAGTCCAACAATGATCCCGACTGCGGCAATGAACACCAGGTAGAAGATTAGAACGATCCAGTCGATGGTAGCGATTTGCATGGGGGGGAGTATACCGCAAGAGATTGGAAAAACCGCTCCGCTTTTGGGCCAAGGCGATTTTTCAGCTCACCTTGAGTAAAGGCTGAAAGACTTCAAGGTTGAAGACGTTGTCCAACTCAGGAGGGGCGAAGGACCGCTCAAAGAAGGGCCGCTGACTGGCGCCAGCCATCGAGCAAGAACTCGCCTCTCGACCGCACCCAGAGTTTACTTGAAGCGAGTCAGCCAACAGATACGGATCTCACGCTCTGGTCGCCTATCACTTGGGCAGGGGCGCTGAACCAACGCTGGAGACGCGTCGGGACAAGACGGCGGGTTGTTTGGGAGAGGTGGGAAGCAGATGGAATCCGGCTCCTTTGTAGAATTCCATCAGGTCGACTCGGGCTTGCCTACTTCCGGCGTCGGAGGGGACACCGTCGGCCGGCAGAGTCACCTCAAAAGTTTCGATCCCCATTGCCGCCAATCCTTGGCACAGATCATCCAGGAATCGCCCTCCAATTCCTCCTCCCCATAAGCCCGGAATCACCCAGAATTCGTCATGATGCCAGCCGGCTGATCGGCCATCCATCCAAACCCGGGCGACCCCCACATCGATGCGATAGGACTCTCTCAAACTGTCTTTGCTGTAGATCAGGTCGATGGAAAACCAGGCCAGCCTGGGAGTCTTCCCCTGCCCTGCCGAGGAGGAACCAGGAAGTGCCTTGAGCAGCTCCGGTGGACAGTGTTGGTTGGGGTCTTCGAAACAGAAGGTTTGTGGTGGGGGCAGCAGTCTGAGTGAGTGAACCCCGAAAATGTCCTGAACGAATCGCCGGAGTCCGGCACTGTAGAGCGGCCGCAAGACCGGCCACCACATCTGAAAGGTGGGACTTTGCACCCATCGCTGAAACAGATTCACCCACCCCAGGTTCAAGGGGTGGTTGGCGTGGGTTTCAAGGGAGCAGCCAACCCAGACGTCTTCCATCAGCTGCAGGACTTGCAACAACGCGTGCACTGATTGACGAGCTTCGTCCAGAGTCGGCGCCGCAGGTTCCAACGCCTCGCTCAGACGGGCCAGCTCCGGGAATACCTCCGCCACCAGAACAGTGGGGGCCTCCCGAGCCAGTCGGCCTTCCAGCTCGATGTAGCGATCAGTCATCTGCAGGAGACTCTGCGGAAGTCCTGCGGGTGTGGGATACCACTCCCACCGGGCCTGGCTGAAAAACTGGTGTGGCGACAGCCGGGAAAGATTCAAGCGTTCTACAAAACGCAATGCCGAGCGCGCAGCGTGCTCACCCAAGCGGCGATACGATTCCCACTGGGCTTCGTCGTAGAACTGGTCGCCTGTCGATTCGTGTGGAAACTCCGGATTGCGCACCTTGTACTGCTGGATGTCTCCAGGCTCATCACCTGTCAGGCTAGGCTTGAAATAGAGCAGAACACCTTTGTCGACTCCGTTCGGGCCGTCGTAATGGATGGTCCCGACCACCATGTGCTGAGCTGAACAGCCATCGGGACCGGGCTGAAGAGGCCTCAGGTCGATCTCCAGCTCGACACCGAAGTCCTCTCGAACCCTGCGCTGGGCATTGGCAAAATCGTCGAAGGCGACTTGAGGGTCCGCTCCACAGTCTGAGAGCAAGATGTAGCGACAGTGTCTGCGGATCAGTTCGTAGAGGGCCAGATTCTCGAAGTGCGCTCCGTCCGAAAGATGAACTCTGACGGGATGAGAGAGCCGGATTTCCGTAAGACCAAACATTTCGCGAAAGAAGAACAGGCCCGGCCACTCTTGCAACCGATCTCGTTTTTCCCGCACCCACAACCCCAGCCTCAAATTGAGAGCGGCCGTTAGGAAAGTCACCGCTTTTCCCAAGCGCATCGAGAGACTTCCCATGTTGGGATTGAAGGCCGCGGCCGAGGCGGTTAGGGCCGCAGAGAGAGTAATCCCCTCCAGTCTGTCGTGAGAAATCCACCGGTCGCCGATGGACAGGCCATGCTGCGAGAGCACGGCGCTGCGCGCACCGCGCGCCAGTGTCGGCAGCGGGTCGCTGCTCAGCTCGTTGGCTGCGCAGCAAATCAAATGAAGCGGCCCTCCCGGCGACTCTTGCCCATCCTGGAGCTTGAGATCGGCCAGCAGGATGTCGTCGTTCAACCGCTCTTCCGTTTGGCGATTTCGGCTGGCGCGCAGCGTCGGATCCCCACCGGGGTTCGACGCTCCCAGATAGGCCCGACAGATTCGCTGCCGGTAGAACTCGTGCAAGCCGACGCGCTCGGGATGCACGATCATCACCAGGTAGACAAGGATCAGCCCCAGCAGCGCCAGAATAATCCCGAGTCGCTCCCCGGGATTGAGGAAGAGCAGCAGCACCACGCCCAGGCACGCCACCAGAACCAGGGTGAAGTAAGCCGCCAATTGAGGCAGAAAGGGCTTAATGGCTTCCAGCCAGGCGGGCCGCGGACTTGCATGGGCTGTCTTCTGCAGCAGTTTTCTGAGAATCAGAAAGATTCCGGCTGACGAACCTGTTCCAGCCAATCCACCCAGAGCCGTCCAGGGCAGTCCAGTCGACAGCCATCCACCCAATTCCCAGATCGCCGCTCCGGCCCCCCAGATGACTGAGCCCGCAATCAGCCGTCCCAGGACTCGGTCGAAAGCCGCCTGCATCGCCTGGCCCACCCGCCCCGATAGCGTGGCCAATGGCAGCCGGATCACGATCGTCAGGACCCCCACGAGGGCCAGCCAGCAGCCTGCCGGCAATAGCAACCCTCGATTGAACACAAAGGGCTGAGTAGAGGATGGGAGGGTTAGTCGTGGCGAGTGAGCATCGCTCCAGAATGTGAGAACGCCAAACCACCCTGAGACCGCCAAAGCCACGGCGATGGCCGCACCCAGCCCATAGGTCACGGATCCAAAGTCGCCCCGGTCTGCTTTCTGACCCTTTCGCCACCAGATCTCCAGGATTCCGAACCACAGGACCAAACCTCCTCCCATCGTCCACAGCGAGTGGGTCCTATTTCCCCCCAGCAGCAGCCAGGCCGGTGCGAGCCATAACAGCATGGCAATCAGAATCACAACCGCCGCGGCCAGCATCGAAGGCACCAGTCCGTTGAGAACCGAGACCACCGCCTTCCAGAATTCCACCTCGAAAAAGCCAAGCCGAGGGACAAGGAAGTTGCTGAATTCGCGAAGGTGCCTGATCTCCTCGGGTTCCGGTGGTGTGGTGGCATCAGAAGAGGCATCTGCGTCAATGGCTGTCGAAGCCTCCGGGAAAACGCGGTCCCCCTTGTGCTGGTTCTGCTGCCGATGAAGCCACGCAGTCCACCACCCTCCGACGTAACCACCGCCCGATACGGTCGAGAGATAGTGAAACATCTTAAGGAGTCCCAGCCTCTGCAAACCGGTGAGGAGGCCCAGATTGAACGTGGCGCTGCGGATTCCCCCGCCGGAAAAGGCCAGCCCCACCAAATCCTGACTGACGTACTTCGCCCAAGGCTCGGCAGTGGCGTCCGGCGACACGATCTCCACCAGGTGCGACCGAGCCTCATCGCGAAGGCTTAGAGACTCTATCTCTTGCTCAAACAAGCCCTGAAACGACGGCTTCAAGGATTCCTCCGCCCATTTTTCAAATTGATAGACAGAGCTTACCAAACTTTCGGACCAACGAGGATTGCTTTGCTCGCATTAGAGGGCCGCCGGCCCCCCAATGCGACATCCCACAAACCTTCTCTACCCCAGAGTTCAGTCGCAACCGGAGGGCCCCGAGGGCCGAACGCGCGCCGGGGCGCCCCCTGGAGTGTTTTGCGACCGAAACTAGCTAGGAGACCGGCCCACAGTCCCTATGGGCAACGCTCACAGCCCACTAAAACGCTTTCTCATTCCACGCTCGCCGGCTTTGCATAGTACCCGAGGAACCCGCCGCTTGGTGACTGCCGGAACCAAATGGTGAACAAGAAAGCGGTCTGTGGTGTCTTGTCCACAGAGCTGGCAAAATTGAAACTCGAAAGGATCACCCCAATGAAAACAGGACGCAAGAGACGGCTTCTCCTCCTCCTGACCTTGCCTTGGCTTTGGGCAGCACCAAGCTTCGCCTCAGGCGACACGACTCGGACTGCCGCCCTTGAAGAGGCTGCTCTGCCACCGCCCCCTGAGCTGGTCGCGGCCTTTCTGGAGCTTTCGGAGTCTCAGAGAACACAGTTTCAGTTTCTGTTACACAATGTGGTTGAGTCGACAAACACGCTCACCCGGCAGAGGCTCGCCTTGGAACACCAAATGCAAGAACTCCTGGGATCCGAGACCCCAGACCCGACATCGGTAGGCAAGCTCTTTCTGGACATCCACAACGTGCAACAGCAAGTCGCTCAAGTGCTTCGGCACTTCCAGGAATCCTTCAGGCTCATGCTGAGACCTGACCAGCTTGAGAAGGTCCAGGCTGTTGCCGGGGCGGCGCCCTTACAGCCCTTTATGAGAGCATTCTCGATCCTGCACCTGATTCCGGCCGGTTCGCAGCCAGAGTTCTAAGCCGCGAACCCGTTTCAGGTCCAGTCGATGACGAGGGGCATGTTGTCTCGGCCGGTAGCTGATCATTGAGCACCTTCGAACTGACGCGAGCGAACCAGCTTTACAGTCGCCCATGAACTCCTCCGACTTCGAATGTCGGCTGCAACAGTACTACCGGCTGGTTTACCGAATTGCCTACAATGTTCTCCGTAACGCGGCTGAGGCCGAAGACATTAGCCAGGAGGTCTTCTTGCAGGCTTACCACAAGCTCTCAAGCCTTCGCGATCCCCGGAAGTTCAAAGCCTGGGTGGCCAGGATGAGCTACCGCCTGGCTCTCAACCAACGGCGGTCTCTGGCGCGGTCCCGCCACCGGGATTGGTTGTGGCAGGAGGGCACAGACGTTCAAAGACCAAACGAGGAAAGCTTGATCGTCGATCGCGAGCGATCCTCGCAACTGCGGGCGCACATTGAACAACTGCCGGAGCGACTGCGCTCCGTGCTGTGGTTGAGTGCGATTCAAGAGCTGGAGGCACGCGATATCGCTCGCATCCTCAGGATTCCGGCAGGGACTGTGCGTTCACGGCTGCATTTGGCTCGCAAGATGCTTTTGAAGAGGTTCGAAAGTGAGAAGCTGTAGACAGTGGCAAGAACCACTGATCGACCACGCCTCAGGACAACCCGTTCCGGCGGATCTGAAGGCCCATCTTGCATCCTGTTCTCATTGCTCAGAAAGGCTGAGGGCTCTCAAGGCGCGTGCAACGCAGATTGAAATCGAACTGGCGGGCATGGCAAACCCTGAGCCTTCCCCCTTCCTGGCCGGCCGGATTCTGGCGAATCTACCGCACCGTCCTCCCCAGGTCCGTCTCGGGTGGGCTAAATGGATCACGGTTGCCGGCACGGTTTGCTGCATCGCTGCCATCATCATCCTTCTTGTGTATCGCAGCGCTGCCGTGAAACAGCAGGACCGGCAAGCTCTGCAGGCGGCTGAAAGGCTGGGTCAATGGGAATCGCCTACCCGGTTGCTCATGCAGCCCTCATCCGTGCAGGCCTTGCTAGGTAGGCCAGTCCTCGGGGATTCCTTTTTTCAGTTGCCGGGACCAACACGCCACTTGAATAGGAGAAATCACGAGCCATGAACCACCCTCGGCTGATACCCATTGCTGTTTTTGTTCTGCTGCTCTTATTCGTTGCGGGCGTTCCGGCTCTCCGAGCCCAACCGCCTCAGGGGCATGATGTCTTGTCCGAAAACCTGTTCGCGCCGGACCTGGTCATGTCTCACCAAAGCGCCATTGGGCTCGACGAGAACCAGAAAGCATACCTTCGCGCTGAGATTCTGAAAACCCAGACGCGGTTCACTGAATTCCAGTGGAAGCTACAGGAGCTTATGGAAGGCCTCGTCGAGTTACTCAAGCAACATCCTGCCGACGAAGCCAAAGTCATCGCGCAACTGGACAAGGTATTGGGCACCGAACGAGAGATCAAAACCACCCAAATCACGCTGATGGTTCGTATCAAAAACAAGTTGACTCTGGAACAGCAATCGCGCCTGAGACAGATTCGAGCCGAATCATCTTCTCGCTAGGTTTCAGGGCGCCGGAACGGAACGCCTTGTGGCCGCCTCAATCCCTGCTGGTGGCAGACACCGTATCTCGGCTCAGTGGAGAAGAAGTCGCACGATTCGTTTTTCCCTTCAACCCACCTATTCCTTTTTGTGTTGGTATCGAAACCTGACCGCCTCAATCCACTGCCCTTCCTTGAGCACCGAGGCTTTGAAGTCGAAGGCGCTATCGCCATCCCGGGCCACTTCTGCCCGTTGGCGCTGGCTGACTCCGGCCGCGTTCGTTGCCAGGTTCTCGTGAATTAACCGGCCACCCGCGACTTGAACCCAGGCTTCTGTCAGTCCCGCGTCCTTGTTGACCTCCACCAGGCCAATCTCTCTCCGGCCCGGATGCCAATAGTAGAGCCCGTGCATGGTGTGCACGGACGCGCCCTCTGCCGTCCTGACGATGTCGTACACCACACCCCGCCGATCAGGTAACCAACGATACCTCACCTCAACCTCGGCCGGCTTGCCATCCGCAGTCTGCGTCTTGGCGACCCAGCTGCCGCCGACGAGCCAAGAGAGTCTTTTCAGCGGATCCGTCTCGATACTCTCTCCGAATGCCGCTCGGCCGGAAAGAACTATCACCGCGGCAATCAAGAGAACCTCAACCCAACGTGAAGAATGGATGTTCATCGAACCCTCTGATTTCCCTTCTGCGATCCAACAGATTGGCCGGCTGGTTCGCCTGACCATCCTCGCGGCCATCCCATTTGCCAGCCTCATGCCGAAAAACGCAGACATCTTATCACGTGCCCCCAAAGAGCCGGGACGATGCCAGATGAATGGGGCATGGGTTGATTGAGTTCGGACGGCTCACCCGCGTGCAGCGGGGGCGGAAAAAGCACATCTGGATGAGCGGCAATTCCAGTGTGAAACCCAGCCCAGGATCTGGGAGAATAGTTCCGTCCTGAAGTGTGCGGATCGGGTCCATGATGTTGAAGCGCTGACCAACCAAGAAGGTTGCTTTTCCACGGCTTCACCGTGCGATCGAATCCTATGAGAGACCGTCAAAAACGAGGTGGTTTCAGCCGGAGCGTCATCCTGGCCATCCTGTTCGGCTTGCAGTTTCAGGCGATGACCTCGTACGGGCAGATCTTTTCACCAAAGGTCCTGGTGAAGGGCCAGCCGGACGCCAGCAGCCTTGTTTCCCTCGCTCGCGGGATCTGTGAAGCGGCTGGGGCCGTCACTCCTCGTGAAAAAGCGGAAGCCATCTGGCGCTTTTTCCTCACCGACGGCCGCTTCGTCAAGCCTAGTTTTTGGTATCACATCGCGGGTTGGGCCTATGAAGAACCCGCCGGTGAGGTGCTTGACCCCTTGCGGTTGTTGAACAGCTATGGATTTGGATTGTGTTATCACCTCGCCCCGCTTTTGGAAGCCATCTACGAGGCGGCGGGTTTTCAGGATGCTCGGGTCTGGTTCCTGACCGGACACACGGTGGCGGAGGTCTATTACGACGGGGCCTACCACTACTTTGACTCCGACATGCTGGGCTACAACACAGTGGGCCAAGGCGACCCCAGGAAGCTGCCCGTGGCTTCGGTGCGTCAGCTTGAGCAAAACCCGAACATTGTGTTGCAAAAACTCCTTTCCCCTACACGAGTCGATTCCGCTCAAGTGGATTCTCCCTGGTACCCGGCGGACGTTCGCGAGGCTGCCATGAACGGCCTGGCCGAGCTCTTCACCACCACCGAAGATAATTGGGTGTTTCCGTTCACCCGCTACCCTCAGGGGCACTCCATGGAATTTGTGCTGCGCCCTGGAGAACGCTTGACTCGCTACTTCCAGCCGGAACATCCGCAGCTTTACTATCTTCCCTACCGTTTTGACGGAAAGGTATGGCAGGAATTCCCGCAGGAAAGCGCGCAGTACGCCATTCGAACCGAGGACGGTCCCAAAAGCCAGAAGGACTACCGCCATTGGGGCACGGGACGACAGGAATATCGTCCGGTCTTGAGTCGAGAAGCGTCTTACTATCCGCGCTGGGAGCACGGATTCAACGAGAACCTGCGCCTGCCCCAGCCCGGCAGTCAAAACGGAGCCCTGACGCGTCGCGATGTGGAGCGGCCGGCTACTGCCGTCTTTGAAATGCCCAGTCTTTACGTTGTGATCGATGCCACGTTTGGCCTTCAGGCTCATCTCGCCTCGCCACAGCACCGGCTGAAGGTTGAAACCTCCACTGACCAAGGCTTGACCTGGCAACCTTCCGGCCACCTTGCGGGCCCATTCGACGGACCATGGGAAACCGAGCCGCAGGTGCTGGCCCGCTCCGAGCATGGCCGCCTGACCGCGGTCTCTGGGAGCTACGGATACCTGCTGCGGGTCACCCTCGAGGGACCAGGGCCTGCCCAGGCCCTGCGCCTGAGCGGCGTGGATCTGCAGAGTCGGTTCCAACTTAATCCCAGAACCTTGCCCCATCTTAGTCCCGGCCGGAACTCCCTGATCTTCAGCACTGGAAAGCCGATGCAACGGCGCCCGATTCCTGTTCCACTGGAAAACGTTGACCGCCTGGCAGCCAGGCTGTCCGGCATTACTTACAAACAGGAACAAGGCCAGGGTTTCCTCCTGGCCGATGGCAGCCATGAGGGAGAAGTTGTCTTTGAGCTGAGAACTCCGGATGGCGCGCTTTTGACGGGTTTCCACGCCGGAGGGCGTTTCCTGGATATCCGAGATGGCCTGGTGCCCGACAAACTGACGGCTGAAGTGCGGAAGCTTCAATTCAAACTGGGAGCAGGGTCGGAGCGCCCAGGCTTTGGCCGGTTGGAGTGGTCCTCGTCGCTGTCAGGACCTTTTCAAAGCCTTTGGACCTATGTGCCCCCAACTGGCTGGAAAGACCAACCTCTGGACCGCGTTCTCCTCTGGCCTGAAGTAGATCGCAGCGTCGAAACCTTGCCGGCGGAGTGCCGCCGAGTTTTTGTGCGGTATCGGATTCAAGGCAGCATGGGGCTTGACAATGTTCGCCTGGCCGTCACTTCGTCGTGGCCTGCAGGGCCTTCTCAAGTCAAAATCACGCACATCTGGAAGACGCCGTCCGGCCTCCGCTCTCACTCCGAACGGGTCAATGGTTCAGTCCAAGCACATGCTTACACCATCGACTTATCCGGCAAGGACGTCACCAATCACGCCATCGTCTTCCACCATCCCACAAACTGAGATCAGACAGCGAAAACGGCAGGTCCGTAGCAAGGTTCCAGACTTGAGGCGACCGCGATCACCGGAAAAGCACCCAGCAGCTGGTCACGGTGATGGCCAAAGCCACCGCCCAAGCGCGAGGGCCGCCTAACCAGGTTCCAGCCTGCCGGCTAAGCCGCAGGTCCCAATCAAAGCACAGCCCATTGACTTGCTGTAGGCTCGGGGGCCGCGTGCACAGGCTCACGACGATCATTACGGCCACGCTCAACACGAAGCCCAAGAATGAGCGGTGAAGAAAGGAGGTCATGAGCGGAACCTGCAGGAACGGGATGAAGCCGCCGGTACCGGCCATCATGGAGTCCACCATCATGAGGATCCCCATAACCACTCCAAGTCCCATGGCAGACAACGCACCAGCGTTGGTGCCGCGCCGCCAGAGAATCCCGGTCAGCAAGGCTGCCGCCATGGGCAGGCCCATGTATGCGGAGACGACCTGCAGATACTTCCACAACGTCTCGGCCTGGCCGATAACCGGAGCCCACAGAATTCCTGCCAGCATGACCACAGCAGTTGTCGTACGCCCCACCCACACCTGGGAGGTTTGAGACAAAGGCGTCTTTCGGAAGCGGACGGCGAAATCGTGTGTGACCAGAGTCGCCGCCGAATTGGAGATGCTGGAGAGGGATGACATAAGGGCGGCCAGCAATCCCGCCAGCATCAGCCCTCGGAGCCCGATTGGCACCAGTTGGCTGACCAGGGTGGGATACGCTGCGTCGTGGGCGATGCCCGGATAAAGCACGGCGGCCAGCACTCCCGGGAAGACAAAGATGAATACCGGCAAGATCTTCAGGAAGCCAGCGAAGATGGCTCCTTTCTGAGCCTGGTCCAGGTCCTTCGCTCCTAGAATTCGCTGCACAATGACCTGGTCCATGCACCAATAGAACAGCCCCGCGAAGTAGTTGCCGAGAATGAAACCGGTAATGGGATAGTCCGGATCCGTGACAGGCTTCACCATGTTGAGGAATCCCTCCGGCACCCGCGCTGCAACGCCATCCCACCCTCCGACCTGACTCAGGCCTAAAAAGGTCAAACTCACCGAGCCGACCATAAAGATGATCGTCTGAAAGGCATCGGTGTACACCACCGCAGCCAAGCCGCCGGCGGCCGTGTAGAGCGCCGTAAACAGGCCGATACTCCACATCACGGTTTCACGGTCCCAGCCAAAAAGGGTGTGAACCACCAGAGCCCCAGCCCATAGCGCGATCGAGATCTTGGTCAGAACAATCATGACCAGAAAGTATCCCGAGAGAGCCATGCGCGCGGCCAGGCCGAAGCGCCGTTCCAAGAATTCGGGAATGGTATAGATCCTGTTGTTCAGGTAACGCGGTGCAAACACCAAGGCCAGCGTCAGGAGGCAGAAACAGGCCATCCATTCGAAGCCGCCCACCGCCAACCCCACGCGGTGAGCTTCTCCGGCCAGTCCAACCAGGTGCTCCGCACTGATGTTGGTGGAGAACAGAGAGGCGCCCAGAATCGGCCATGTCAGCCGGCGACCCGCCAGAAAGTAGTCTTCGCTTGTCTTCCCGCGTCTCGCAAAGGCGAGTCCGATGATCAGGGTGACAGCCAGGTAGGCGACAATTGTGATCAAATCAACGGCGTGCAACGCGCCCACACGCTCACCCCTGGTAAAGAGACATGTCCATTCAGAAAGGCGAGGATAACAGGTTCTCGAGGGCTAATCCATCCGACATTCCCGGCACGTTGGACAGGGAGGAATTCCCACGCCGGGACACCGCAGCCCCGTCGTTAAGGCAGGTCCGCCGCGTCGGACACCAGCTTTGACAATCGGCGAAGCAATTGAGTCTTGTCGTTCGCCTCAGCCCGATTCGTGAAGGCCACAAAAATCAGGTTTCGGGACGGATCAGCCCAACACAGGGTCCCCGTGGCGCCGTTATGACCAAAGGTTGCCGGGGTGGAACCCTCAACGAATCGGTCCGGGCCTAGCGACCAGCCCAGACCCCACGCTTTTTCCAGACCGCTGTTTTGATTCCGCAACATCTCTTCCGTGAGAGGCCGCTTGAGTACTGGCGAGCCCCCATCCAACGTAGCCTGAAGTAGCCGCCCGATGTCCCCCACCGTGCTGTGCAGGCCACCCCATGGGGCTCCCAAGTCCCGCCAGTAGCGGCTGTTCCAGTCCCAAGAACGATCCTGGTCCGACATCTTGAGTTCGCCCTGTTGGGGCACGTCGCAAATGACCGTCTGGTCGATGCTTCTCCCGCCCAAGCCCAAAGAACTTCCGGACATCTTTAAGGGAATCAGAACCTCGTCACGAACGTACTCGCGAAATGGCCGTCCAGTCAGGCGTTCCACAATTTCCGAGGCCAGCAGAATTCCCATGCTCTGGTAAGAGACTTTGCTTCCAGGCGTAAAGAGCAGCGGTGTTCGCAGCGACGTTAGTACAAACTCCCTCAACGGCGCGTGCCGGCGGCGCAGCTCGATGTTCTCAGGCAACATGTCGGGCAGGCCCGAAGTGTGTGAAAGCAACTGCCGGATGGTGACCTGGTCGCGCTGCCCGCCCTTGAACTCGGGCAGGTACTTCTGAACGGGATCCTCGAGACGGACCCGCTCCTGCTGCACCAGTCGCATCAAGGCGATGGCCGTCACCGGCTTGGTGATGGAAGCTACCAAAAACACGCTGTCAGCCTGACACACAGCCGCGTCCTTGGCCCTGGAAAGCCGTCCAAGCCCCTCCTCTATGACGATCACTCCGTTACGGGCGACCAGCCATGCGGCCGCTCCCACACTCCCGCTCTCCACTTCTTTTCGTAGCAACTGGCGCGCCGCTTCCAGTTTCTCGAGTCGTAGCCCCGCTTTCTCGACAGAGCCTCGCTGGAAGGCCGAGAGCACAACGGGAAGGGACAGGAGCAGAATCGGTGTCATCGTTAACGAACTCATCACGCCCAAGACCTCCTCCGGTTTTGTAGGTCCACCTGTACCACGAGTCATGAATGGCCAGTTGCCCAGAAGAGTACCATTAGCAGACGACGGGAGACAGGAAATGTCAACCCAACCCGAGCCAGAGATCGAGTGTCTCCCCTGCCTTCTCCCCGTTCCATGTGCGACGTTAACATTGAGCTTTGCCTGCCTTCTCCCCGCTCGGCGGGGAGAAGGGGACCGGCCGTCAGGCCGGTGGATGAGGGGCCGGCACTGACACAGCACCCCTCACCCGGTCCGCACGACGGAACAAGTTCGGCCTTGAAAGGCCGGGCTAATTTCAATCGTCGCTGCGCGACTGCAATAGGCGAGTACGCCCCCAGCACGTTCCCACACTCCAATAGGCACGAGTGCGATGCATGGCTGTGACATGACGTCGTTCACTGTGTCGCTTTCTGATTCAGCAGGGCCGGCCAATTCAGCACAACAGTGAACGGAACGGATGAGTTCTCCCCCATGGGCATGAGAAAGCGCTGACCGTCTCGCGCGACAGCGTATTCACCGCACAGGTAAGGCTTGGCCAGGTGGGTCTTGAAAAGCGGCTGGGGGGTACCCAGTACCAGGCTTGTTTCCTCGCTGACTGCCACAGACATGAGTTGCCAGTCCCGTGCGATGTAGAACAGTTCCTTCCCATCGTGACTCCACTTCGGATCGCTGCCTCCGGCCAGCGAGACTCTCGCCTTGTTGGCTCCGGACGGAAACCCCTGGATGTAGACTTCCGTCTTTCCTGACTCGTTTGAGTCGTAGGCAACCCATCGAAGATTGGGCGAGAATTGACCATTGCGTTCGCTAAACTCGGTCTGCAGGAAGGGAAAGGGCTTGCGATCGCCCAAGAGAGGTAACACCCACAAATCGAACCCAGTTGTCGTCAGGTTTCCATACATGATCAATCGCCCATCCAGCGACCAGTCGCACGGGAATTTCATGTCGCTCGACTGGAGCAGCAAAGTCTCCTGACCAGTCTCTGAGGTCGGCTTTTCAAACAAATTCCAGGCGCCATTCCGCAGTGAAGAGAAAACGATACGACTTCCGTCGGGTGACCAGATTGGAAAGCTCTCAAGTGCGGGGTCGAAGGTGAATCGGGATGGAATGCCACGCGCAAGGTCTACCAGCCAAATATCAGAAAGTCTTAATTCCGGGCCAGGGCGAGTCACCGCGGCACGCTGTTCATCTGGGGAGAGCCTCGGTTCGGCGTAGAGTTCCGGCGGGCCGGGAGGTCCGAGCCGTTTACCGGTCCGATCAACCCAGAGCAGCCGTTTGTCGCCGCCGGTCCAGTAGGTCAACACGCCCGTCTCTGATACCGAGAAAGATCCCCGATTGTTCTTCATGTTACTGGCCACCTTCGGGGCTACAGGGAGTGCATCGCCCCTGACCACTGCCCGCTGTGGGTCAAACGGCTGGGCGCGCAGGGCCCCTTCACGCATGAACAACAGGTAGCCGGGCGGGGCATAGATGGCACTCGAATCGGCGGTCAAGAGCCGTTTGGTCTCTTTCGAGCCCAGCGACCCCACATCGACACCGAAGATACCGTGGTTGTCCGATTCGGCAATTTGAACCATGTAGAGAAACTGCCGGCCATCGGGCAGGAAGTAGGGCCATTGATAGAAAAACCTCCTGTTGGCCCAGTCAGGTTTCTGAAGGGGCGCCGATTCGCCACCCATGGCTGATACACGATACAATTCGGCACCGGATGAAAAGACAATCACCCCATCGCGGTTCCAGGTCCCGCCCCAATCTGCAGATTTGTCGCACACCGTTTGAGCCAGCCCGCCGGATACCGCGATCTTCTTAAGCTTGCCCTGCGCGGAAAAACCGATCCAGCGGCTATCGGGCGACCAAAAAGGTTGAACGGCACCCTCCGTGCCCGGCAAGGCTTGGGCCTCGGGATCATCCAGAGCGCAGGTCCATAGCATAGATTCCCCCGACGCCGCGGCAGCGGCAAAGACCAGGTGACGCCCGTCAGGCGAAATAAGTGGCCCCCCCTTCTCCTCAAAAGTCGCATCGAGTGGAAGCGGGGCAAAAAGGCGAGTCACCTCCAACCTGGTTGGCTGGCGCTGGAAATGAAGGATGGCCATCATCAGCACCACAACGGCCAGCAGCGCCGCCGCCATCCAGCCCAAACGCTCCTTCATCTTGGATCTCGCTGTCCGGGGCTCCGGGAGCTTGATCCCTGGCTCCCCGATCGCCTCCAAATCGAAAGCCATGTCGGCAGCCGACTGGTAGCGCTGCTGTGGACTCTTTTCCAGGCAGTGGCGGAGGATTCGTTGCAGGGTGAGTGGGATTTCGGGATTCAAGCCGACCAGATCGGGTGGCTCCTCGGTCACAATGGCATTCATCGTCTGCACATCCGATTCGCCTTGAAAGGCCCGCTGACCGGAGAGCATCTCATAGAGGATCGCTCCCAGACTGAACAGGTCCGCACGATGATCCACCGTCTCACCGCGCACCTGCTCCGGTGCCATGTAGCCAACCGTACCCAGAACCAGTCCTGCTGCCGTCCCGGATGCCGGCTTGCCGTCAGCGGTTCGAGTATCCTCAGTCTCAGGACGCGTCAGTTTGGCCAGGCCAAAGTCGAGAATCTTGAGCTGTCCATCTCGGGTAAGAAAAACATTCTCCGGCTTGAGGTCCCGGTGCACGATTCCTTTCTCATGCGCTGCCGCCAGTCCCCGGGCCATCTGGAGGGCATACTCGACTGCCTTGCTCACCGGCAGGGCCTTTCCATTCAATCGTTCCCGCAGCGTCTCGCCTTCCAGGTGTTCGCAAACGATGTAGGGACAGCCTTGATGCGTGCCCACATCGTAGAGGGTCAGGATGTTGGGGTGATTTAATTGTCCGGCAGCACGGGCTTCCTGCTCAAATCGGCGAAGCCGATCCCGGTCTGCCGCAAAAGCCGAAGGCAGCGTCTTGATGGCCACCTCGCGCCCCAAGCGCAGATCCCGGGCTCGATAGACCACGCCCATACCACCCCGTCCCAACTCTGCCAGAATCTGGTACGAGCCAAGCTGCTGTCCCAGCAGCGAGGGATTGCGATCCTCGGCCAGGCCGCGAGCGGCTGCCTCCAGGGCCGGGGCTTCCAGAAACCCTTCAGCCGTCTCCTCGTGAGTCAGCAGCCGCTCCACTTCCCGCCGCAGGTCTTCGTCTTCACCGCAGGCTTCTTTCAGAAAGACCACTCGTTCCCCGGCTTCCAGTTTCAAAGCCGCCTGACAGAGTTGCTCGATCTCGAGCCAGTGTTTCGCCCTCATGGCCAATCCTTTCTCGGATCAATTCCAGCAGGTAGCGCAGATCCCGTGCCTCGTGCGGGTCTGCGGCTTTTGCTTTTACCGATGTCTGAACGGCATTGGTCCAGCGCGGTTCCCAGATTCAAAGCCGCGGACCTGAACCGCCAGGTCCGCGCTACGAGGCTACCGCTTTGGATTTGATTCATCCGTAGTCCCAACATTCAAAGCCGCGAACGGACCCGCCTACCAGACTGCGATCCCAAATCGCAGTGCCTGCTGTCGGCTGGGGCGATGACCCTGCCGGGGCTGATACGCTCGGCTCCGCAAATTGTCCCCCTCTAGTTGAGGGGGACAGCCCCCGCATGCGGCAGGGGGGTTGCCACGCAGCCACTGCTGGCCCTCACCTGGCTTTTGATGGCCGGGAGAGCTCCTGCAGCCCAGAGGCTAAGAACCTGATTTCTTGTCAGACCCAGCGGTCGCGTAGCGACCCTTGACTCTAGCCCGGCCTTTCAAGGCCGGGGAAACAGAAGGCCACGATCACAAGTCGCTTCGCGACGATTGAGGTTGCCCCAGCCCGTTTTTCACCGGAACCGAGGCCGTTGTGGGTGGTGACGGCGCACCGGTGATCCTGACAACCATACATGCAACAACCGTCGCTGTCCGCGACTCAAGATCTCTCTCTCCTGCTGCCCGGCCTTAAAAGGCCGGGCTAATTCCAATCGTCGCTGCGCGACTGCAATAGGCGAGTACGCCCCGAGCTAACTCCCGGACTCCAAAGGCACCTCCGCGTGATGCATGACAGTACTCACTGCGTTGGTCGCTTCTTCAGCATGGCTGGCCAGTTGAGCACCACTCGGATAGTCGGCGAAGGAGCATCCGCTGGGGGAACGGCAAAGAGGAAGCGCTGGCCGTCAGCCGAGACCGCATAGAAAGGCGCTCCATACTGCCCCCAGCTTCGCACCCTAAAGAGCTTCTTGGGAGTTGCGTAGTGAAATGGGCCTTCTGTTTCCACCTCAACTGCCATGAGATGCCCATCAGGAGCAATGTAGAACAGCTCTTTGCCGTCCCGGCACCATCTGGGGTTCAGGCCGCCGCCTGTCGAGACCTGCCAAACTCCAGCCGAGGCCGGATACGGCCGAACATGGATTTCTAGTTCTTCGCCTCCAGACTCGTCTGAGACGTAGGCTAACCATCGTCCGTTAGGAGAGAAGTGGCCAAACGCTGCAAAAGATTTCGATTCTGGGAACCGGATCGGCTGGCGATCGCCAAACAGCGGTAGGACCCATAAGGCTACGCCTCCTCCTGGAGGAGGGCTGGTGTAGGTAATAAGGCGTCCATCCAAAGACCAGTCGTCAGCGTATTTGTTGTCATCTGACTTGAACAGGACTTCCTGTTGAGGTGTGCCACTGATAGCCTTCTGATACAAGTCCCAGTTACCATTCCGGGGTGATGAAAAAACGATCCGACTCCCGTCGGGCGACCAGATGTGTGCGGCCGTCCATGCTGGTTCGGAAGTGAATCGCGAGCGAGTGCCCCGGGATACATCAGTCAGCCAAACGTCAGAACCTCCGAATACAGGATTGAGGTTTACTACCGCGACAGTTTTTTCGTCTGGCGAAAGGGAGGGCCGATCATAAGCATCCGGCGTGCCCACCCGACCCAACTCCTGGCCCGCTCGGTTAAACCAAACAAGTTCCCGCATGTTCGGGCCGCTGCTGTAGGTCAGAACGCCGGTTTCCGAGACGGAGAAGGCCCCTCTGAATTCAGTGCCGGTAACGGTCAATTGATCGGCGACTGGGAACGCCTCCCCTGTGAGTTGAAGACGTCTGACATCGAACGGCTGAGCCATCAACGTCCAATCCCGAACGAACAGCAGATAACCCGGTGGCGCGTAGGCAATATTCGAGAAGTCGCCCAACAGACGTCTGCTCTCTTTGGAGTCCAGTGACCCGACATAAATGCCGCCACGGGTTCCGGCTCGAGGGGTTTCCGCGGTAAACAGAAAGTGTCGGCCATCCGGCAAGAAACAGGGCGAGTACCGTGCTTTTTCGAGAGACGTTTCCTGGCGTGTCCCCTCGAGGGTTGTGGCAACTGAGATCACCGGACCCCCATCTTGCGAGACACGAACAAGCCCATAGAGGGGGCCGAACATGATATCGCCGTTCCGGCCCCAGGTCCCACCCACAGAAAGCCCAACATCACAGAGCGCCTGCGGAGGCCCGCCGGTGACGGAGATCTTCTTGAGCTTGCCCTGGGCAAAGAACGCTATGAAGCGATTGTCCGGTGACCAGAAGGGTTGAGAAGCGCCTTCCGTGCCAGCCAGTGCCTGTGCCGAGGGGGTGGCAAGCGGGCGCAGATACAACTGAGATTTCCCAGAGGGGTCTTGGGCCACGAAGGCCAGGCGACGTCCATCCGGAGAAATAGCCGGCACCTGTCCAATCGGGAACGTCATCGCCTCGGGCGGGGAGAGCGAAACGTGCAACGCGGCGCTCTCTGTCGGAGCCCGGCGAAAGTACGCGATGGCCGCAGCCAGGAGGACAAGCGCCAGCACGGCAGCGATCCAGCCGAGACGATCCCGTCTCTGGGCTCTCGTGGCGTGTAGAGCCAGGGGCGGCACTAAGGGCGCGTCTGCGAGCATCTCGAGATCAAACGCAATGTCCCCGGCCGACTGGTAGCGCTGCTGTGGACTCTTTTCCAGGCAGTGGCGGAGGATTCGTTGCAGGGTGAGTGGGATTTCGGGATTCAAGCCGACCAGATCGGGTGGCTCCTCGGTCACAATGGCATTCATCGTCTGCACATCCGATTCGCCTTGAAAGGCCCGCTGACCGGAGAGCATCTCATAGAGGATCGCTCCCAGACTGAACAGGTCCGCACGATGATCCACCGTCTCACCGCGCACCTGCTCCGGTGCCATGTAGCCAACCGTACCCAGAACCAGTCCTGCTGCCGTCCCGGATGCCGGCTTGCCGTCAGCGGTTCGAGTATCCTCAGTCTCAGGACGCGTCAGTTTGGCCAGGCCAAAGTCGAGAATCTTGAGCTGTCCATCTCGGGTAAGAAAAACATTCTCCGGCTTGAGGTCCCGGTGCACGATTCCTTTCTCATGCGCTGCCGCCAGTCCCCGGGCCATCTGGAGGGCATACTCGACTGCCTTGCTCACCGGCAGGGCCTTTCCATTCAATCGTTCCCGCAGCGTCTCGCCTTCCAGGTGTTCGCAAACGATGTAGGGACAGCCTTGATGCGTGCCCACATCGTAGAGGGTCAGGATGTTGGGGTGATTTAATTGTCCGGCAGCACGGGCTTCCTGCTCAAATCGGCGAAGCCGATCCCGGTCTGCCGCAAAAGCCGAAGGCAGCGTCTTGATGGCCACCTCGCGCCCCAAGCGCAGATCCCGGGCTCGATAGACCACGCCCATACCACCCCGTCCCAACTCTGCCAGAATCTGGTACGAGCCAAGCTGCTGTCCCAGCAGCGAGGGATTGCGATCCTCGGCCAGGCCGCGAGCGGCTGCCTCCAGGGCCGGGGCTTCCAGAAACCCTTCAGCCGTCTCCTCGTGAGTCAGCAGCCGCTCCACTTCCCGCCGCAGGTCTTCGTCTTCACCGCAGGCTTCTTTCAGAAAGACCACTCGTTCCCCGGCTTCCAGTTTCAAAGCCGCCTGACAGAGTTGCTCGATCTCGAGCCAGTGTTTCGCCCTCATGGCCAATCCTTTCTCGGATCAATTCCAGCAGGTAGCGCAGATCCCGTGCCTCGTGCGGGTCTGCGGCTTTTGCTTTTACCGATGTCTGAACGGCATTGGTCCAGCGCGGTTCCCAGATTCAAAGCCGCGGACCTGAACCGCCAGGTCTGCGCTACGAGGCCTTCTTCAGCCTTCTCCCTGACTTTTCTCGCCGCTGAGTTCTCCCAGCAGCCACAGCTTGGCCAGGCGCCAGTCGCGCAGGACCGTGTCCGCTGAGACCTTCAGCACCTCGGCCGTTTCCTGAACACTCAATCCTCCAAAAAACCGCATCTCCACCACCTGACTCTTTCTGGCATCCACCTGCGACAACTTTCGCAGGGCTTCGTCCAGGGCCACCAGGTCTTCTCCATGCGTGCGTGAGACCACCATGGCCTCCTCGAGTGTGACCCGGCCTGGCTGACCGCCCCGCTTCCGGGCCTGTCGGGAACGGGCCCAATCCACCAGGATACGACGCATTAAGCGGGCCGACATCGCAAAGAAATGGGCTCGATCCTGCCAGCTCACCCGCGCACCATCCACCAGACGCAAATAGGCTTCGTTGACCAGCGCCGTGGTTTGCAGCGTGTGTGCGGCCCGTTCGGAACCCATGTAGCGGTGTGCCAAGCGTCGCAGTTCCTGGTAGACGAGGGGGGCCAACTCCTTCATGGCAGCCTCCTCCCCCCGGCTCCAGGCCAGCAGCAGTTGGGTCACTTTTCCGGCTGAAGAGACAGTCATGCCTCTCTCCGCGAGAACCTGCAATCAGTGGTTTCGGATTGATCTTGCGAAAATTCTATCACACCGATCCTGCAACAGGTCTGCAGAAAGACCTCCAGGGCCTTCCAGTTTTTTCCACAACTTCCGCTTTCACCAGTAAGGCCAGCCCAACGGCTCGGCTCACTTTTCGCGATGGGGAGGGGGAAAACGCCATGGGGAGGTCGATTTGTTTCATGATGCTGATTCTCGTCTTGACAGGCCGGAATGGGGCCGGCAAAGCACCTTTCAACAACAGCCCAGAGCCCCTATTCCTGAAGGTGCTGGTCTTTCACTACGCACCCGCGTGTTCCATACGAACGCGCGATGCGGCGCAGGAGATTGCCGGGCGAATCTTTCATCGGGCCGGTATTGCAGTGCGCTGGGTGAATTGTTCCCTTTCGAAGGAGGGATCCTTTGCTTCTGCCGAGTGCATGCCTCCGCTGGAACCGTCGGCCATTGTTCTGAGGCTGGTTCCCACCTCGCCGGCAACCCAAGACCGATTTGGCCGCCAGACGTTGGGCGTGGCCGCTCAACCTCAGTCGGGTACACCAGCCAGCGCCAGTGTCCTTTATGATCGAGCCGAGCGAGTTGCCAAGGATTGGCTTGCGCCTATCGAGGTTGTCTTGGGTCAGGCCATGGCTCACGAGATGGGTCATCTGCTCTTGGGTGCCGGCGCCCATTCAGCTTCCGGCCTGATGAAGGCCTACCCGAACCAAAAGGATCTGGCGGGAGCGGCCGGAGGAAACCTGCTGTTCAGTGCGTCAGAGATTGAAATCATCCGCACCCGCCTGTCGCGTCGCGACCCTTGATCCTCGCGCGGCTTGAAAGGCCGGGCTAAATTCAGTCGTCGCTGCGCGACTGGAAGACGGGGGGACCCGAGAGGAACACCGGATCTCGATGCAAGCCCACGGAAACTTCCCGATCCGATAATCCCCTCACTAGTGCGGCAGGTTTTCTCTCCATGCGGTGGCCGCGCGTCCGAGGTCTCGCACATCCACGGTCTGCTCCGCTGGATTTCTGGGCGTCGCTGTGAGAATGGCTTCTGCTCTGTTCGCGAGATTGCGGGCTTCCTCCTTCCGCTCGGTGGCGCGCAGCAGGTCAGCATAGCTTTGAAGCGTAAAAACAAGAGCGGGATGAGTTGAGCCCAGTGCCTTCTCCTGGTTCTGGAGAGCTTCCTGGTAAAGGTCCTCGGCCTGCCCGAACTGCTTCTGCATTAGGAACAAATCGCCCATGGCTCGCAAGCTCAGAGCGGTCCGAGGGTGATCGCGCCCCAACGCCTTTTCTCGAATCGCCAAGGACCGCCGGGCCAGTGGAGACGCCGGATCAGGTTGTCCCATCTTCAGGTACAGACAGGCCAGGCTTTGCAGGCTATCCGCGACGTCGGCGTGGTCGGGTCCAAGGGCGTCTTCCCTGCTCGACAAGGCTTGGAGTAGAAGAGCTTCGGCTTTCCGGAGTTTTCGACTCTGCCAGTAGCAGAGTCCCAGGTTATTCAAGACGGTACCTGCCTGAGGATGCTGCCTGAATCCAGGTCCATAAGCCTGCTTCAGGATGGCCAGACTCCTCAGGTACATCGGCTCCGCCTCAGCTTGCCGTCCCTGTAGCCTGAGGCACTCGGCCAGGTTGTTGAGGATCACTGCCAGCTCGGGATGCTTCGCACCTAAGACTCTTCCCGCACCTTTCAGTGCTTTGCGGTGCAAGCGCTCGGCTTTCACGTAGAGCCCTTGAGACGCGTAAAGCTGAGCCAACTCGCCGCAAGTGGTCGTCACCTCATGGTGGCGGTCTCCAAGAACCTTCTTCTTGATCGCCAGGGAACGTTGGAGGCAATCGTGGCTTTGGGCATAGTCGCCGACGATGCGGTAAAGCCCACCGAGTCGATCGAGCGAGTAAGCCACGTCCAGGTGGTCGGGCCCCTTAACCTTCTCGCGAATCTGTAAGGACTGCCGAAACAGCTTTTCAGCCTTGGCATAGGATCCTTCTGAGAAGAAGGCGTCGCCGAGACCGGACAAACCGGTCGCTACCCTCGGATCTTCGGGACCGAAATGGCCTTTGAGGATGTTGAGCGCTCGTTGAAGCAACGGGATAGACTCTGCGTAGCGCCCTTGGGATTGGTAGAGCAGGCACACGTTGTTGAGAAGCGCCGCGGTTTCAGGTGAGTCGGCAGGTTGTTCCTTCTGCCACCACGTCAGTACCCGCTGGTAGCACCGCTCCGCCTCCTCCAGCCGTCCGCGAGCCAGGCAGATTCCACCCATCCTGCTCAAAGCCCTGGCCAGTTCGAGGCTTTCAGAATCCGGCTGACTCTCCCAAAACGCCAACGCCTGCCGGGCCAGAGACTCTGCCTCCGCCAGGCGCCCCTGCCCCTGGTAGAGACTCGCCAGCTCGTTCTGGCTGATGGCCAGGCGTCGGTTCGCTGGTCCGGCCTCTTCGGCTAAAACCAGAGCCCGGCGGCAATTCTGCTCCGCCTCGCCGTAACGGTTCTGCTGGCGTAACGTTCGGCATTCCATCAGATGATCTTTCCAGGACCGTTCCTGTCCTGAAACTGTCCCGCCCAGGACAAACACGACAAGAAAACCTCCCGTCAAGACTGGATGAATCCTCTTTATCTTGCTTTCAATCATTGTGGCCTCCTCGTTTAGCAAGTTTGCCGGCCCTTTTAGCGACGTTCTTTGGGCTTCGCAGTGCAAATCAGCGGTCTCTGGCGGGAGCCGTGGTGAAGTGTTGAACCGTGGATGGAGAATTCGTCTCCTTCTCTCCAGGGTTCGTAAGGAGCACCTGCTGCATTTCAATGCTCACAAGCCGATGGAGACAATCCACTCCCGGCGGGTTCCTTCAACCTGCGCAGCTCTCCGCTCACCGCTTGCGCGCCGGAGCCGTTCGGGTCTAGAATCCCTGGTAACTGCTCTCAATTGTCAGGACCTGTGGCGAACATATTTCCCTTCGGTCGGAGGTGTCCTTCGCGAACTCGGAAATTGTTCGGAAAGAACCCGGAAAAGTGCCGTGAATCGCTCTGAAGGCACACAGCAATATCGGTTTCAAGATTTTCAGCTCGACCCCACAGAGCGGCTGCTCCGTCGGAAGGGCCAGGAGATTCCGTTGACTCCCACGCTTTACGATCTTCTGCTGGTTCTGGTTAAAAACAGCGGTCACCTCCTGGATAAAGAGCAATTGATGGAAGCAGTTTGGGCGGGACGGTTCGTTGAGGAGGGGAACCTGACCCGCAGTATTTCCAGCCTCCGGAGTGTTCTGGGCGACGATGCCAGCCATCCCCGGCTCATCGAAACGATTCCCCGCCGGGGCTATCGGTTCGTGGCTGAGGTGACCACAACCCCCTCGCAGCAGGTCCTCCGAATTCCCATCCCCCTTCCCCCGGCAACCGAAGACATCCCCGAGACCCGGGTGATCGCTCCGTCGGATCGCCGGCCGCGGAGATGGAAAGTTTGGGTGATTTCCGCGGGGCTCGTTATCACCGCCGCTCTTGTCGTGTGGGTTGCTTCGAGGTTGCTCAGGCCTGACCAGCGGTCGTCACAGGCTGGGCAGGTCGTTCCTCTGACGAGCTTTCTTGGGCCGGAATGGTCCACCAGCTGGTCACCGGATGGACGTTTCATCGCGATGAGCCGCTGGTACCAGGGAAACAACGACGTTTTCATCCAACCACGTTCGGGCGGAGATCCAGTCCAGCTCACCGACAGCCCAGCCGATGATTGGTGTGCACGATGGTCTCCGGATGGGCGTTGGCTGGCCTACCTGTCGAATGAAGGTGCCGGAGAGAACGTGTATCTGATTTCACCTGCGGGAGGTCTCAGGAAAAAGCTCACCGAAACGTATATCTCTTACCTCGGCCCATTTGAAGACAGCTACATGGTTCTCGGTAACAACCCGTGGTCACCGGACAGCCGAGAGTTGCTTTTTTCGCGTTTGGGTGAGAATGAAAGAATCGCGCTTTGGAAAATCAGGCTGGAGGATCTTCAAGAAACTCAGATTATGGCTCCTCCACCTGGCCACGACGATTTGCAGGGAGCCTGGTCCTACGACGGCAGGTCCATCGTTTTTCTCCGACGCCAGGCCGGAAAGTGTGGACTTTGGCTTCTCTCAGAGGCAGGCGGAAAACCGCAGCCTCTGCTCGCCGATGGTTTCGACCATACCCACCCGGTCTGGTTACCGGACAACCAGAGGATCGTCTTCGAATCGAATCGGGCTGGGGCCATCAATCTGTGGGAGATTACGATCCCGTCACGCCGGTTGCGGCAGTTGACGACCGGGGTCGGAGCAGAACGCCGGCCGATCGTCTCCAGCCAGGGCGAGCTGGCTTACACGCACCATCGTCAGCAAACAGACCTGTATCTCCGCGATCTCGCCAAGGGCAACGAGACAAGGCTCACGCTTGACACCCGCCGCAACTATCAACCGCGCTTGTCGCCAGATGGGATGAAGATGGCTTTTCAATCGAATCGCGCCGGCAGTTTCGACATTTGGGTCTTGGACCTGGCGACACGCGAGCAAAGACAGGTGACAAACCACCCAGCGGACGACCACAGCCCGGACTGGTCGCCGGATGGCAGCCAGATCGTTTTCTTTTCGGACCGGGATGAAGGGAAACTCTGGGTGGTCGGCGTGAGCGGCGGACCGGCCAGACCACTTACGGATCTTGTGGCTCCCAGCCGTCAACGAGGCGCAGGCGTAATTGGGGGGCCCAAATGGTCACCGGACGGCAAGCTCATCGGGTGCGTGGCGCCCGGCAAGCAAGGGTCAACGCTTTGGCTGATCGATGTCGAAACTTTGGATGTGAAGCCCGCAGTTTCCGGCGTGGCCGACTTTGGCTGGTACCGAGATTGCCGCCATGTCATTTACACGCCGAGCGCAAGGCAGGATGAAGCCGTATCTCTCATCAAAGTGGTCAATCTGCAGACTGGCAAAAGCCGCATACTGCTCGACCAGGTACACAGAGAGCTGGCAGTAGCTCCCGGAGGTCTGGGTGTGACGTTTGTAGCTGGCCTGAGTCACCAGGAATTACAGCTCTGGCTACTTCGATTGCATGAACCCCGGAATGAAAGTGAACTGCCCGCACCCGCCGGTATCCCGGAACAATTGACGCACGGCGACACCTGGCATGTCCACAACGGGGGCTGGTCCTGGGATGGCCAATCGGTTGTCTACATGCGAGACACGGTTCAGGCGGACATCTACTTGCTGGAGGGGTACCGCTGAGATCCACGAACAGGCTGTCTCAAAACGATAAATGGATCCCGGCTTCAATCTGATAGGGAGGCGGTCCTCTGGCCGCCTCTCTAGCCTGGTCTTCTAAGGCTGGGGTGGCGCGACCGACGCGGGTTTAGTTGCACGGTTGAATTCACTCCAACCCGATTCTCGCCCTGTGCAACCGAGGCCGTTTTGGGTGGTGACGGCAGGGTGGCAGTCCAGTGCAAGGTCACAATTGGCCAACCCTGCCAATCGTCGCTGCCCGCGACTCGCCATTTCTCTCCGACATAGCCCGGCCTTGAAAGGCCGGGCTAAATTCAGTCGTCGCTCTGCGACGGGCATAGGCCGGTGCGACTCCCCGTGAAGAATCATCCCAACGTCGGCAACCGGCCAGTGGACCGGCAGGGCTGTGCGAGGATCAATCGTCGCTTTCTGATCACACGTTGAGTGAGCTTGGGGACCGAAAGCCCCTTCTACTCTCAGACCCGGAGGTCGCGTAGCGACCCTTGATCCTAGCCCGGCCTTGAAAGGCCGGGGAAACAGAACGCAAAGATTCCAAGTCGCTTCGCGACGGTTGACTCCTATGGCCAATTCGTACGCCGCCTTGTATTACCACCTGGTCTTCAGCACCAAGAACCGCGTCTCGCACATCAAGCCCGAAATCGAGCACCGCGTCTGGGAATACCTAGGCGGCATTGCGCGAGAACAAGATGGACCCCATACAGATAGGCGGTATCGAAGACCACGTCCACGTGCTGGTTCAGGCACCGGCGACCTTGGCACCCAGTAAGATCGCCCAGCTGCTTAAGGGAGGGTCGTCATTGTGGATGGGAACGCAATTTCCCGAAATACGCCATTTTGCCTGGCAAGATGGCTACGGCGCGTTCACAGTCAGTCGATCCAACCTGAGCGACGTAGGAGAATACATTCGCAATCAACGAGAACACCATCGAAAGAGGAGTTTTCAGGAAGAGTACCTGGAATTTCTGAAGAAGCACGGTATTGACTATGATGAGCGGTATGTTTGGGGCTGAGTCAATCGTCGCGATGTGAGTGTGCATCTCTTCCCTACCTCCTCCCGGGAGGTCGCGATGCGACCTTTGACTCTAGCCTGGTCTTCTAAGGCCGGGATGGCGCGACCGACGCGGGTTGAGTTGCACGGTTGAATTCACTCCAACCCGATTCTCGCCCTGTGCAGCCGAGGCCGTTTTGGGTGGTGACGGCAGGGTGGCGGTCCAGTGCAGGGTCACAATTGGCCAACCCTGCCAATCGTCGCTGCCCGCGACTCGCCATTTCTCTCCGACATAGCCCGGCCTTGAAAGGCCGGGCTAAATTCAATCGTCGCTCCGCGACGGGCATAGGCCGGTGCGACTCCCCGTGAAGAATCATCCCAACGTCGGCAACCGGCTAGTGGGCCCGGGGAGCTGTGCGAGGATCAATCGTCGCAACGCGACTAAAAGAGAACCAGTGCGGTCCCAGTGCAGAAACCTCAGCGATCCGACACGTTTATCCGTTGTTCCTCTCCATTACAGCGGATTTCGGGGAGGTACATGGCGTGACCGACCACGGGTAGGGCGTGAAACCGGCCTGGGACCTCGGCTCGCAGCTCATAGCGGATTTCCCAGAGTCCTTCGGGCAGCTTGTCGAGGAACAGCGCGACCTTACGATCGCGCAGTTCCTGGTAGACCCACCGGCTTCGATTCGTGTAGTCGCTTTCACCCAACCTGGCAGAAGGCTCTACGGCTGACAGAACCTTTTGCGACGAGCCAGTCTTGATCTCTCTGGTAAACAGCGAGGCGCCGCTGCGAAGCTGGACGGCTTCGAGCCCGGCCGGTTTCAGGTCTTCGAAAACCAGGTATTCATAATTGTTCTTGGCTTCGACGATCAGAACCACTTCCACTCGTTCGCCGCTCTGAATGGTTTGGCCATCGTGCAACAGCTGTCTTTCTGTCACGAAGCCCTTCAACAGTGTCGGTCGACTGGCGAGTCGGTAGTACTGCCGCCGCACGAAGATCTCATTGCCTGCGGCCGCGATCGGCTCTTCCTGACTGAAGAACTGCGCCTGGGCCGTAAAGTAGATGGGCCCCTGCCCTTTCCTTCGAATGATCTGAATCTCATTGAGGCCATCCCGGATGAGCTTGGGGTCTACCTGAAATTGACTGGGTGCGGCCAGGACTTCCGAGGCAGTAATCTCTTTAACTGCCACCAGTTGGTGATTCACCCGCAGCTCATACTCCAACGCTGAAGACAGTTCCCCACTCTGCTTGAGATAGTCGTTCAACGCCAGGATGGCGATGGCCGTGTCGCGTGTATTGCTCCACTGCGCCCCGCGGCGGTTTCGGATGAGCCAGTTCGTCGCCGGCTCAACCAGCCGGTTCTGCGGATCGATGGCCAGCAGCGCGCGCAAAGCAAACGACGTGGCCTCCACGCCCCCATCGGACCACCTCCAGGAAATACCGTCTTCGCCCCAGTGAGCAGTGCCCAGGACACCGTTGGCCACAGGCTCTCCTTTGATCAGAATGGATGTGTCTGGCCGACTGTCCCGCTTGACGCCGTTTTCCAGGTTTTGGACCAGTGTCTGAGCGCGTTCCCGGTTGCCGTAGTGATGAGCTGCCAGGGCCAGAAGGGCTCGGGTATAAGCATTGAGGCGCTGCCGCTGGCTCCAGAGATTGTCGAAGGCCTTGCTTTGAAAGGCCGTTCCCTGTCGCCTGGCGGCGAAGTGGTCGACCGACAAAGCGTGCAGCATCCAGGCCTGCTGATCGGGATTCGACTCCTCCTCGACGATTTCCTGATCGAGATAGGCCACACCTCGACTCAAGCTTTCTGGACGAACGGGGATACCCGCCTGGCGAGCCAGGGTGAGGCCCCAGACCACGTAGGCGCTCATGAAGTGGTCGCTGTCGCCCTCCTTCCACCAGCCCCATCCCCCGTCGGAATGCTGGAAGCTGTACAGCCGATCCAGACCCTGCCGGATCATTTCCTCCAGTTGATTTAGATCCTTCCTGCCCTTTGGATGAGTTTGGCCCGCGTGCTCCTCAACGATGCCTCCAAAGACCCGATTCATGGCAGCTTGCGGCGACAGCCCAAGCTCCTTCAGAGTCTTGAAGGTGATGGCGGCCGGCAGAAAACGGCTCATGGTTTGCTCCGTGCAACCGTAGGGATAATCCACCAGGTAAGGCAAGGCATCCAGCATGGAAACCGCCAGACTGGGAGCCACCTGAACCCGCAACCGCGTGGAGTGCGCCTTTCGGTCTCGTGGCAACTCCAGGCGGATTGTGACGGAGTCTCCCTGCATCTTGCCGGCCTTGGAGATGAACTTCTCGAGGCCATGTTCGTACACCGGGAATTCTCTCTCCATGGCATCGGCGTGGCGGTCGCTGCGGGCCGCGACCCTCAGCTTGGCCGATCCTGGACTCTTGACCTGCACTTGCCAATCAGAGCGGGCTTCTCCGTGCGCGGGAACTGTGACGCTTCCCCGCTGAGGAGCCGTCTGGATCACCACACCTTCAGCCTGCAAGGCCGGGATGACCGTCATGGCCTGGCCAGTGTTGTTGTTGATGACGGCCGACACGGTCACCTCGTCGCCGGACAAAAAGAAACGCGGAGCCTGCAGTCGAACGATCAAAGGCTGTTGAGTTTGAGTTTCGGTTGACCCCATTCCAAATTGGCTTCCTGCCGCCGCCACCCGGGCGGTGGCCTTCCAGGTTGTCAGGGAGTCGGGATAGTTCACTTTCACAACCGCCTTGCCGTCGGAACCGGTCACCACATCGGGTTGCCAGAACATCGTGGAGCGGAAATCGCTTCGCACCTGAACGGCCGGCTCCTGCCCTGGAACGGCCTGAGCCTGACTGGCGCGGTCAACAACGGCTTTATCCGGCTCCCGCTCGTTTCGCAAGCCTTCTGTCTTCGAGTAAATCTCTTTTTCTTCAGGAGCCATGGCCGCCGGGAAATTTTCGGAAAGGCCGGCGACCCGACCTGCCACAACACCTCCACGAAACTCATCCTTTCCTCCAGTTCCCCCACCCGCCGTGGTCACATCAAAGCGAAGGCGGCCGTCAAAGTCGTGCGCGTCGACCAACTGTTTCTGAGCATTCTCCAAGAGCATGGCGTAGCTCTTCACGTTCAGCGTGCTCTGGGTCTGCACCGAGGCTTGCCTCTTCCGACTGAAAAAGAACTGGCGCGGATCTCCGGCATAGTCCTCCTGGATGTAGGTCACCGCTGCATCGGCAACTCCCAGGGCCACCTCCGCGGCAACCGGCTCGCCTTTATCATCAGTGGTGGTTATGGTCAGCGTGCCTTCTTCTCTGGGTTGGTATTGAAACCGGTCGGATTTGAGCTCAACCTTCAGGAAGTTCCGGACGGGAGGAACCACCACTTGCCTGCGCTCTTGGAAGAACTGTCGATCGCTGACCATGGCGCCGGCCAGAAAGAAGTTGGGCACGTGCTGGTCCCCAATCTTCATTTCCACCATCTTCACCGTTCCGGTGACATGCACGAGCTGGTAGCTCAAGAAGTCTTCTGCTTCGGCGGTGAACAGCACATACCGATCCTGTGTGGGAACGCTGACCAGGACGGGGGCTGTTTTACCGATTTGAAACGTGTCATTGTCCAGAATGATCTCGAGCCCGCCCGGCCGGTATCCCAAATCCGTCGTAGCGTTCCGCGCTACCCACACGGCCGTGGAGGCCTGAACAGGCGCCTTGCCTCGGCCGGAGCTGGTCCAGGCCACACGGTAGAAGCCTTCCCGCTCAGGCGTGAAGCTGAAGGTCGCCTCCCCTTCATCACCGGTCTTGACTAAACGCGTCAGGATCTCGTCCTGCTGGTAGCCCCTGAACTTGAGTTGCCAGGGTTTTGAGCCTGGCGAAACCGGCGGCGGAAAGACTGAAGTGTTCCTCTGAAGGGCCTTGAGTTCGTCGCCCTGCAGTTCGCGGCCCGTGGAATCGACCCAGATTTCATACCAGAAGTCGCGGGTGACCTTGACGCGCCCTTCCACCTGCACCGGTTGCTGATTGGCGTCCAAGGCTTTGATGTCAACGGTGACTTTGTCCTGGGGCCGGTAGAGGGAGTGCTGCGGACGAGGATAGATGAAATAGGGCTGCCGGGTCACTCGCAGAGTCTGGCTGGCCACGATCTCGCGGCGCGAACGGTCCGTGACGCGAGCTTCGATCCGGTATTGAAAGTCCTGTTGTGAATGGCGTGGCGTCTCAAAAACAACGAGGGCCTTACCGGCAGCGTCCGTCTTGAGTTGCTCGCGCTTGATCACCGTCTCGGTTCCTCCCCAATAACGCGGATTGACGGACATGTCGGCATAGAACCAGGGATAGTCACGGGGAGGCTGCCAGGAAGGATAGAACGGACTCTGGTGGACCACCACCTCAACGGTTGCGTTGGCCACCGCCCCACCGAAGTAGTAATCGGCCTGAACACTAGCCTCAACCTTGTCGCCCAGTTGGTAGGTCCTTGTCCTCCCGTTCTGATCCGGCGTCCGGATGGAGACCTTGAACTCCGGCAGTTTGTACTCGTCCAGGCGAAACAACGTGGCCTGGCCAATGCGGGTTTTGCGACCGTCGTCCCAAAAAGAAACGGTGTATTCTCCCAACGGCATCGACTCGCTCAGTTCCACGGAACCCCAAGCGCTTCCGAAGGAGTTGAGACCGGCTCGGCCCTCTTCCACTTTGCTGCCCCGCGGGTCCCGGATTTCAAACTCAATGGTCTGCTGAGACGGCGTACTGTAGACAGAATCCACCAGCCTTCTGGCGATGAGTTTCCATTGGACTGTTTCCCTGGGCCGATAGGCGGGCCGGTCTGTGAAGGCGTAGATGCGCCAGGGCTGCGTGTCTTGGGAAGAGCGGTAATCGTTGGCGAAACTGAAAGCCTGCCGGCCCTCGAGAATCGCACCGGCGAAAACCTGCGTGTGATGTTCTGCGTGATGGACCGTAAAGAATGCGATCCCGTCGCGATTGGTCTGTTGGTTCTGCGTGCGCCAGATCCATCTGGAATCTTCATAGTGGCCGGTCCAGAGGCTGATGTGCGCGGCCGGAACGGGCGCTCCAGTCACGGCATCGCAGAAGTAGGCTAATGTTTGCCTGCCCGCTGTCTTGAGGACCAGCGAACGGTCGGTCACCAGGACGAGCTCTCGTGCCTGCGCCTGGCCGCTTCGGGCCTCGAGGATGTATGCGCCCAGGGGCAGCTTCTCCTCCAGGCGCAGGGCTTCCTGACGGGGCTTGTGGTCGTTCTTGTCCTCAACTTGCCTGGACCACGACTTAACCCGGTTCTCGGGGGCCAGGACTACCGCCTGGAGCCAGCTGCCCACATGGGTTTCTTTCTGGCTGAAACGGACGTCGCGTGTCAGATTGACACGGGTCAGCGTGAGATCGACTCGTTGGCAGTTCCGCCAATTCAAGTAATAGGGGATCTCCGATCCCGGAAGGAAAATGTTGGGGACCGATACACCGACGACGGGAGCGGTGATGGTCTTGATCTGCTGCTCAGCTTGGTCGTAGTAGCGCGTCTCGCCCTTGGCATACTCGCGGACCAACCGGCGGAACAACTCCAATGCCTTGACGTAGTCCGGCTCCTGGCGCCACTGTCCATCCTCCAAATCGATGACCCGACCCTGATTCGCCATCCACTCGGCATAGTGGTAGAGCGCGTCGTCGTACCAATCGGTTCGCTTGCCGGCCTCGAGGGCCGCTTCGAATTCCTCCGGAACCCGGCGACGACGCTCCCAATCTCCTCCTTGGTGGCGCACGGTCATGGCTATCAGATAATGGGCGTGTGCCCGGTCTTCGTCGCTTTGGGCGATCTTCAAGGCGTTCTCAAGCACTTCGAGGGGCAGAACATTTCCGTAGTAACCGTAATAGTAGTATTGGTCGGCATCGCCTGGTTTCGCGATGGTCCAAGCGATGTTGAGGTAGCGTTGCCGCGCCCGCTCCAGATCGGGCGAACCGGCCCACCAGTCGAGGGCCTGCTGGTAATGTGTCCAGGCCCGGCTCCAGCTGCGGGTCTCTCTTCTTGCCCACCAGAAGTCACCGAGTGACTGGTGGGCCTCGGCCCACACCAGGTCTCGGTCTTCGGGTCGCTCGATCTCCCGAATCAAGTTCTCCAGTTCCTGGCGTGCTTGATCGTATTGCGTGGAATCCGCGGTTTGCGTTCCGGCTTGGGCCCGCCACTGGGCGTCGGCCAATCGGAATGAGATCCAGCGCTTGTCCGCGGCCCTCTCAGCGACCGCCAGGGCTTGTTGGTAGGCGCTGCGCGCCAAGCTAAATGAGCCCTCCGAGTAAAGGCGATCCGCTTCGGTCCGTGCCCTTTCAAAGTCCGGGGTGACCTGTGGGGTCGGCACCGCGAGGAGAAGGACACTCAGAATGGTTACAACTGCCAGAGCTGAAATGGTTTTCATCGCACCTGTCCCGCCTTGGTTTTTAGACTCACAGCAACTGACGGGCGAAGACAGGGATCTTGCAAGAATTCGCTTTGCCTTCGGCAGCACTTAGATTGAAAAAAGAGCCCCCGAATTCCTGTGGGAAGGATGTGCGTTGAGTTGCATCCCGTCCCCGCCAAAAGAAGAGCAAATCAAATCGCTTGCCCTGATTGAGCGATATCAGGATAATCGGCGCACTCCGGTTCGAGTTCCCACCTCAGCCAAAGAGTTCAAATCCCAAGATTGGACAGACAAGGGGCCTCGGGAAAATGAAACGCTTGATCCTGCGGTCCATTACCGCGTTGTTGAAGAGCTACGGATACGATGTCGTCAAGCTCACCCATGCCTCACTAGGGGCTGATGACTCGGTCACAAGGTTGGCGGCACACCTGCAAGAGCTGCTTCCGCTTCTTGGCATCGAGTGTGTGATCGATGTCGGCGCCAATGAAGGCCAATACTATGAGTTCTTGCGTGAAAGGGTCGGCTTCGGGGGCCGTATCGTCTCCTTCGAACCCATTCCAGAATTGGCCCAGGGTCTTAACCGCCGCGCCGCTTTCGATTCGAATTGGACTGTCTACGATTGCGCTGTCGGCAGCACTGAAGGCATTTTTCCACTGAAAATAGCGACGCGGTCAGGGTGGAGTTCTTTGCTCCAAAAGTCCACCGCCGAGCCCACTGAGGTGGCGAACTCCATCGCAGTCTCCCGCGTGATCGATGTGAACGTGAAGAGACTCGATGACATTCTGACGACTTCGGAACCGGCGATTGATCCAGCGAGGACATATTTGAAGATTGATTCGCAGGGATTCGACCTTGAGGTGTTACGCGGCGCGGAAAGAACGCTCCGCTCGATTTCGGCTTTACAGACTGAGCTGGAGCTGTTGCAGCTCTATGCCAATACGCCGAGCTTTGTGGAGGTCTTGGAGTTTCTGAATACTCGGCACTTTCAGATGACTGCTGCCTTTCCAGTGTGGCACGATAGAACCTTGCGAATCGGCGAAATGGACGCTGTCTTTCGGAACATGAGTTTCTCGCGCCGCGTTTCGTAGCACCTACCCGCCTTAGAATACTGAGAGAGGGGCTCGCGGTACCCTTCAATCGCCATTTTTTGCCTTTCCCGGCCTTCCTGGTTCGCGTAGGCGATCCACACTTACTCCCGCAATCGGACGACGTGTTGTGAGTTCAGGACATCACGGCTAATCAGGCCGCACCTGCTTTCTTTCTGTGGCCAGACCGCCGGTTCTGAGCCGGGCAAGTCTGCTTCCAACAGTGGAGATTTGGCTTGCCGCAGAATAGAATGCAGGAAGATCGAACCGAAGTACCTCAGCGAAAGGAGGCACGTTATGCACCGTCGTGAGTTTCTTCGCAGATCAGCCCTGGCTGGGCTGGCTGCACCGTTCGCCGCAAGTCAGCCCGCACTGGGATCTTCCGACAGAACTGTGCGGGTCGGTCTGGTCGGTGTGGGTGAACGCGGAACCGGCCTGACCCGCGTATTGCTGAATCTGGACAACGTGGAAATCAAAGCCATCGCCGACATCGACGAAACACACCTCGCGAACGCGCAGAAGATTTGTACCGATGCAGGCCGAGAGAAACCGGCCGGATATGCCCGGGGTCCGGAGGACTTCCGTCGGCTGGTCGAACGCCAGGATTTGGACGCAGTGATCACCGCCACCCCTTGGGAGTGGCATGTTCCCGTGATGCTGGCTACGCTCGACGCGGGCAAATACGGGGCCACCGAGGTACCGGCCGCTGTGACAGTGGAGGAGTGTTGGGCGCTGGTGGAGCAATCGGAGAAAACAGGCATCCCCTGCATGATGCTGGAGAACGCCTGCTACGGTCGAGACTTCCTGGCGGTCTTGAACCTGATTCGTGCCGGCCTGCTGGGTGAGATCTTTCACTGCGAGTCCGGCTACAACCACGACGTGCGTTATGTGAAGTTCGACACGCAAAAAGAACTCGGCTATGCGGACAAAGGTGAATTACGGTGGAGAGGACATCACTCCGTCAAGCGCAACGGAAATCTCTACCCAACCCATCAGCTCGGCCCCGTGGCCTTGATCATGGACATCGACCGGGGCACCCGCATGCAGTACCTGGTCTCCATGTCGACGCCGCAACACGGGCTGACCAATTACATCATCGAGCGATTTGGCAAGGACCATCCTCTGGCCAAACAGCCCTTTAAGAATGGGGACGTCAACACCACCCTGATCAAGCTGGAAAACGGAAACACGATCACCCAATACCACGATACGCAATCCTGGCGGCCACGCGACGACATCCACCGCTATCACGGAACCAAAGGGGTGGTGGCTCGCACTCAGAAAAAGATCTATACCATCGACGAGCACTGGGACCGCGGCAAGGAAACCCATCACTGGCAATGGCGCGAGTTGGAACCTTACCTCCGCAAATACGATCACCCCTTGTGGAAAAAGCACGGCCAGCGTGCCGCTTCCCACGGCCACGGCGGAACCGATTGGATGACCATGCGTGGGTTTATCGAGGCCGTCCGCTATCAGACTCAGACGCCTCTCACCGTCTACGATGCGGCGGCCTGGAGCGTTGTCTCACCGCTTTCGGAAGAATCGGTGGCTCATGGCAGCCGACCGGTTGATTTTCCCGATTTCACTCGTGGCAAGTGGAAGACCACACCCAAGTTTGAAATGGCGTGGGAAATGACGGCAAAGTGATGTCGAAGAGGGAAGCGGCAACGGTTTCTGCAGCCTTCCCACCGGTTGCTGACAGAATGGATTCGGTTCATGCGAGCCGGGGCACGACAAGCGAAAAGAAGGCAGGTGGCGGCTCAACAGCGCCGCCACTTCAATGAGCTGGTAGATCTCTTCGACACCCCCCAGCCAGCCGAGGTCATGGAGCGCCTGAGTCTGATCGTTTCGGCGGCAGCCTTGCGTCGAGGGGAGATTGTGCTGGACGTCGGAACAGGTGTAGGGGTCCTGATCCCGCTGATCAGCTCCTACCACCCTGCGACCATCCTGGCCTGCGATCTGGCAGAAAAGATGTTGCTGCGTGTCAGCCAGAAGTATCCCGCAGTGCGTGTTCACCGTGCGGACATCGCGCTTCTATCGCTTCCCTCCGCCAGCATCGACGTGGTGTTCATGAACGCAATGTACGGCAACATCGCGGACAAACCGCGTGCCTGTGGCAATGTGGCCCGCATGCTGCGGCCGGGCGGGCGCCTTGTGGTCAGCCATCCTGAAGGCCGCGGCTTTGTGGACCGGCTTCGCATCACAAGCGACCTCTTTATCGAGTCCCTCCCGGACCTCGCCGCATTTCGATCTCTGCTTCGTCCCCTAAACCTTGAGGTCATCGCATACCGGGATGAACCCAAGCTCTATCTGATGGTCGCGGTGAAAACGATCGAAACGACAGCAGTGGTCGAAAGTTGACAAGAAAAATGGCTTGTTCTCAGCCAGGCAAAAGGCGGCCTTTGCCTGAGCGTCCAGACTTGCTCCTCCTGGTGGGTCTTAGCAGGATACAGTTCGCTAAAGCCCCGCGCCCAATCAGAGCGCCCGGAGCGGCTGCTGCCGCCTGTGGAGTGCCCCACCTCGGGCTGTGAGCGTCTGTAATCCTCTGAATTCCAAGCTCAGCAAACGACACGGCCTTGGAGAGCGGAAGGAGGCCTTGACAGCGTTTCACACCCGCTCTAACCAGCCATTCTTGAAGGGGTTGACTGCCAGGGTCCCTCCTGCTAGCATTTGTTTGCCTATCAACCACTTGGCATTTCCAAGTGACGACCTCAAGGTCCAAATCACTCGTGTGGTACGCAAAGATGGATTAAGTAACCTTGATCCTTAATTGATTCTAATCGGGCTTCGCTCCAGAGTCGAAAAGCCTGTCTAAGGGTCGGGGAAAACGCAGATCTGAATGAGAGGGGTTGATTGATGGAACAGCAGAAGGGAGCACTGATCAGTGCGGCGGTCTTATTGATCTTGGGTGGCAGCGCATTATCCTGCAAGCCCAAGACAAGAACGGCTGTGGCTCAGCCGCCGGTCACTCAGGCTCCCAGACCCCCGGAAGTGCAGATTGCATCGCTTCCCGAACCGGCATCCAACCCTCTGGTCAAGAAGACCGAACCCAAACCAAGTTTCGATCCGACCGAGGAGGTGATTCGGAAATCCGAAGCCCGCTTCCGTGAAGGCGAAAAGAATCTGAAGGCAGGGTTCTTGGAGAAGGCCAAGCGCGATTTCGACGCGGCTCTTGAGATCGTCTTGAGATCCGGGATTGAGGTGTCCCGCTTTGAGAAGCTGGAATCGCACTACGAGAGTCTCATCGACCGCATCTTTCATCACGAACTCACCGCCCTGAAGGAGGGTGACGGCTTCACGGAGGAGCGATACGAATCGGCTCCAATCGATGAGATCGCCAGTGGTCAATTGCCTTCCACGTTCGATCCGAATTCCAGGCGGCTGGCCGAGGAAAGCCTTCAGCAAATCCCCCACGACATTCCGCTGCCGCTAAACGACGCAGTGCTGCGCTACGTGGATTACTTCCAGGGCCGCGGGCGGAAAACGATGGAAGCAGGTATGCAACGAGCCGGGCGTTATCGCTCGATGATTTCTCGAGTCCTGGCGGAAGAGGGTGTTCCACAAGACTTGATTTATCTGTGCCAAGCCGAGAGCGGGTTCAGGCCGCTGGCGTACTCTCGGGCGAAATGCAAAGGGCTTTGGCAGTTTGCCTCCTTTCGAGGGGCCGAATACGGGCTGAAACAAAACTGGTGGGTGGACGAAAGATCCGACCCCGAGAAATCGACTCGAGCAGCGGCCAGGCATCTACGCGATTTGTACCAACAGTTTGGCGATTGGCTTTTAGCGATGGCGGCTTACAACACCGGCCCCGGTAACATCGAGCGCGCCATCGAGCGGACCGGGTACGCCGATTATTGGGAGCTCCTGAAGCGGCGGACCTTGCACCCAGAAACCCAGAATTACATTCCGATCATCATCGCGATGGCCATTATCTCCAAAGACCCGTTGAAATACGGCTTCGAGGTGGAGCCTGATCCCAGCCTGGAAACTGAAGCAGTCACTCTCGAGACCGCCGTCGAGCTGAGAACGGTGGCGCAGATTTTGGAGATTCCTCTTCAAGAAATCAAAGAACTCAATCCCCATATCCGAAGGTTGGTCACCCCCCGCCGGGACCCGGATTTCAATCTGTACGTCCCGAGCGGCTCGAAGGATAAGCTCTTGGCCTCGCTGGGAGACATGCCTGAAGAAATCCAGGTCACCCGTCGAACTCACCGTATTGAGGAAGGTGAGACACTCCATGAGATCGCTCGAAAGTACGGGACGACAGCGGAAGCGATCGCCCAAGTCAATGGGATCTCGTCACCGCGGACAATTCAGCCGGGTGATGCTTTGAGTATCCCCGTGACCGGTGAAGCCGCCGTCAATGAGATTGAATCCGACGGACCGGTGCGCTACGCCGTCCGGAGGGGGGACACGCTGTCCGGCATCGCGCGTGAGTTCGATGTTTCGGTGGTCCAAATTCGCAAGTGGAACAAGCTACGCACCGGCAGGGGGCTTCGGGTTGGACAAGTCTTGACGATTTATCCGGGAGGCGACGCTCGGGCGGGCGGGACCCGAACCATCGCCAGCAAGTCGAGTTCGAATAGCGGATCGAGAGGAACCCAGCGCATCGTTCACCGGGTCAAAAAGGGTGACACGCTGTATGCCATTGCTTCCGACTACAAGACCTCCGTCGACTCCATCGTGACCTGGAACAACATTTCGAAGAAGGACACCTTGAGAGTCGGTGACCGCCTGACCATCTACCTGAATCCTTGACAAGCTGCCCACCGGGACCCACAAGAAGCCTCTCCAAGCATGAAGTGAGTGTGCCGGTCGTCCGGATCTAATCCCTTTTCAATTGAGTCAGCAAGGCGTAGATTTCTTGAGTCTTCTGCCTCTTCTCCTCTTTGCTGCCTGCCAGGTTCGACTCGAACCGATACGTCTTTTCCTTGAATCGGACCTTGACCTTCTCTCCGCCTTCCACTTCCAGGATGTCCGAGAACCGGTGGGTGAATCCGTCTTTGGAATCGGTAGGTTGAAATGAAACCACGTAGGAATTGATCCGAAGCCGTCCAGTGCAGCCCCCAAACGCATGAGAATGACTCACCGGAAAGCTTCTGAACTCAAGTCGGCCAAGCTCCTGTCGGATGGCTTGCAGGTTAACAGGCAGTGAGCTGTCTTGCGCGGCGAAGTGGACCAACGCCGAGAGTAGCTCGCGGGCCAGGTCGAAGTTGTTGTCCGCCACCAGGGTACGAGCCTGTTCAACGGCTTTGAGAGCAGCTTGACGTTTCAAAGCCACCGCTCGGGCATTGCCGGATTCAAGGTTCAGGAGCTGCTGACTGTAAGCGATCACGCAGTCGGGTCGCGGCGTCACATAACGGCCTTCGGTAAAGGCTGATTCAGCTTTGCCCAGCCACAAGGCTTTGGCTTGGTTCACCTTGCTTTCCTCCAGCCTGAGCGAGTCACGCAACGTCCGCAGCTCGCTGGTTTCAGAAAAGCGACTTTGAATTTGGGCCAGCAACGCCTGAGCGCCGGCGAAATCCCTCGACTGCACCTTGCCGCTCAGCTGGTCCAACAGCAACTGCTCCAGAACACTTGATTTCTCTTTGATGAAACTATCCCCCGGCGCTGCTTCTCTAAGTTGACTGAGAAGGTCCATTGCATTGCCGGCCTTCGGCGGCAGATGGTTCCCGGTTGAAAGCGCGTTCAGGATTTGTTGTTTCAGATCGCGCACTCGTCGTTCCTGTGGGGATTCTGAAGATTCGTGTGGCCCTGGCGCCGGCCTGAGATGACTGCGAACTGTCTGGAGCAGCCGAAGGGTTTCGGGGTCTCGCGGCTGCATCGTCTGCAGTGCACTCACCCAGCGGGCCGCTTCGCTCCAGCGCTGCTCGTTCATGGATCGCTTGACATGTGTAAGCAGTTGCTTACGGATTTCCGACCTGAGTCGGAGAGCGAATGCGTCCTGGGCGTCTGTCTCAAGGAGGGAGACGCACTGCGCGTTCGCAGCGAGGAAGTCACCCTTCTCAAAGAGCGCTTGCGCTTGCTTGACAAGATCTCCCCGCTCCGGACCCGAGCCCAAGACTGACTGTAACTCGACGACCATGGGAGCAACCGGGTCAGTTCCTAATCGAACGGTGTGGTTGGCAGGCAGATACCCTCGTTTTTCTATGGAGATCTCGTGGGCACCGGGCTGCAATTCGATCATCTGCAGCGGAGTCTGTCCACGGAGCCGGCCGTTCACCTTCACGGTCGCCCCCAGCGGGATGGAGTCCACCAGCAGAGTGTTGAAGACGGGAGGCGGCCCCGGCAGCTTGCTTCGAACCACGATATAGCCGGCCAACACCGAGGCCATCAGACCAATGCAGGCACTGGCCCAGATCAGCCTTTTCCTGGGTTCGAACTGGGCCTCCTCCGCCTCATCGTGGCGCTCATCGATTTCAGGTGGAAACTTCACCAAATCACGCGGGTCGGTTTTGGCGGACGGCACCTCCAGGTCTGCGGGAGTCGAATCAGGTGCGGATGTGATCAGGGTTGGACTTGCCTCCTTCGGCAACGACTCTGGCAACCGAGGCTTGTCGCCGGGAAGCGGGGAAGCAACCGGGTCGTCCGGCCTTGCCCCCGCAGCTTTTTCTTGAATCTTCTGCTGGGTCAGGTCGAGGTAGTCTCGAAGCGTTCGATTATGAGGTTCCAGCTCACATAGGAACCGGAACATTCCGACACAGTCGTCATAACGCTCGGCATCGAACAGGTCCGTCGCTTCTTTTTTGAGATTCTCGATGTGGATGACCAGCTCTTCCTCCAGGTGCTCGTCCTCAATGCGCTTCGACACCTCGTTGAGAAGCTCTCTCGCCTCTGTTCGATCCGGCTCTTGAGCCAAGGCTTGTTGCAGCGCCCGATTGCAGGCATCGTAATCCTTCTTTTCAAAAAATAGCTTGGCTTGATCGAGCAGCCGTTGAACTCCCTCGTTGCTCCCTGAAATTCCGGAAGGCGGCCCCGCCTGAGGAGCCCGGGTCAACGACTCAATGGTCTGAATCAATTTCTTCAGATTCTCCTCCCAAACCGACTCCAGATTGCCCAAGAGGGTCTCGACCCGCTGCCGAACGCTGTCCATTTCTGAGAGCAAGAGATGGATCTCTTGCCTCTGCTGGTCTGCTTTCTCAAGATGCAGGTCCTCCGGAAGTCTCTCGATGGCCTTGAGCAACTCGTCGAAACAGCGTTGCACCTCCTGGCGGCCGGGCACGACTTGTTCGTTGGCACACTGTTCCAGCAGTCGGGCTTTGTGAAGCAGTACAGTCAAGTCCTGAAGACTGGTTCTGGTCTCATCAATCAGGTCCTTCAGTTTCGACATTGGCGTTACACCCTTGTCTCCCAAAGACGCTTTCCTGCGACTGGATCGCAATTCCTTCGCCACGACCGAGCCGGTCTGGCCGCCTTGATCGGCATGGGGTTACACTTCAGCAGCACCATTGGCAGAAGCCGGCAATCCGGCGGCACCAAACGCCACCCATTCCTGAGGTAGCGGCTGCAATTTCCCAACCACCGTGTCGTCGCTCTCAAGTTACAGAAATGAAACCTAGTTCTTCCTTTCCCGAAGCCGGATAAATCGAGAAGGCGAGGCCTCCCTTGGTTATCGTTCCGGCAGCAGAGGGGATTAGCCCTTTTTGGCATTCTGGCAGAAGGACTGGCGCAGCTTCTGGTGGTTGGACGGAACTCCACTTCATCCCTCTCAAAATCCGTTTTCTTCCCACTGTCAAAGCTGCTATGCTGGCACATTGAACCGACTTCCCTGCCCCTTTCAATTCATTCTTCGCGAAAGACGCCAGCTCAGCGGTTCTTTCGCGGTGTTGTGGCGATGCTGTTCAAGGTACTCAGTGCAGCCGTTTTCGGCATCGACGCTTACCCGGTTGAGGTCGAGGTGGACGTCTCGGCTGGAAACGGAATCTTCCTGACGGTGGGCTTGCCGGACACGGCCGTCAAGGAAAGCAAAGAACGAATCAAAGCGGCCATCAAGAACTGTGGACTGGATTATCCGTTTCAGAACATCACGGTCAATCTCGCCCCGGCCGACATCAAAAAGGAGGGATCAGCCTTCGACCTGCCGATGGCGCTGGGGATTCTGGGAACAAACGGCACACTCCTGAAGAAGGATCTCGGCGGCTACCTTTTCCTGGGAGAACTCTCCCTGGACGGCAGCTTGCGGCCGATCAAAGGTGCGCTCTCTATCGCGGTCATGGCCCAGCAAAAAGGGATACCAGTCCTGGTTCTGCCTGCGGAGAATGCGCGCGAGGCAGCTGTTGTGAAAGGTGTCGCGGTTTACGGGTTGGCCAGTCTTCCCCAGGCTGTCGATCTGGTAAACAGCACCAGTTGCTTTGAACCGATGCGCGTGGATCCGGAAGTCTTGCTTCAGGAAGCGGCCCAGTCCTCTCTGGACTTCAAGGACGTCAAAGGGCAGATGCACTCAAAACGCGCCCTGGAAGTCGCCACCGCCGGCGGACACAATATCCTTATGATTGGTCCTCCCGGATCGGGCAAGACCATGCTGGCTAAGCGCATCCCGACCATTCTGCCTCCCCTCAGTTTCTGTGAGGCGATCGAAACGACCAAGATCCACTCGGTCGCCGGAGTGCTGGGCGAAGGGCTAGGCCTTCTGGGCACGCGACCTTTTCGATCGCCGCACCACACGATTTCAGACGCTGGTTTGATTGGCGGCGGTGCCATCCCCAAGCCCGGAGAAGTGAGTCTGGCCCACAATGGCGTTCTGTTTCTGGACGAACTTCCGGAGTTCGCTCGAAATGTGTTGGAAGTCATGCGACAGCCGCTCGAGGATGGCCAGGTCACCATCGCGCGCGCCGCGGTGTCCCTCACCTTCCCGGCGCGCTTCATGCTGGCGGCGGCCATGAATCCCTGTCCCTGCGGATTTTTCAACGATTCTTCGCGCGAGTGCTCCTGTTCGCCGGTTCAAATCCAGCGGTACATTTCCAGAATCTCAGGTCCGCTTCTGGACCGAATCGATATCCACATCGATGTTCCTGCGGTCAAGTACGCCGATCTGTCAAGCAAGGCGCCGGGAGAGAGTTCTGAAATCATTCGCGGTCGCGTCATTGAAGCACGAAGGATCCAACAGGAACGGTTCCGGGCTGAGAAGGTTTATTGCAACGCCCAGATGACGCCTCGTTTGATCCGGCAGCACTGCGACATCGACGACGACTCCCGCCGCCACCTCGAGCATGCCATGACCAAGATGGGACTGAGTGCTCGTGCCTACGACCGAGTCCTGAAGGTCTCTCGCACGATCGCCGACCTGGAACGCCGGGAGAGCGTTCAATCCCGGCACATCGCGGAAGCCATCCAGTACCGGAGCCTGGATCGCAACTACTGGGCCTAAGATTTTTCCGTCGGAACTCGCCCGGAGACAGGTAGGTTAAGCCTGGGCAGCGCGCCGGACATGGCGCGGGGTGGAGCAAACAGGGATCATTCCAGCCCTACTCAGGCGGAAGCCCTCACATGCATGAACGTTTAGAAGGGATTCGTGGGGACGCCGAGCACGGGGAGAACTAAACATTTGGGGTGCCTTCAGCAGCCGACTTGGCCGGCTTGGCTGCTACAGACACCCCTTGTCTCAGCCCGGAAACGATTGTTACTTCTTGACCAGCTTCCGGTATCGCTCTTCAATTCTTCCCCAGTGCAGCTTGGAGAGGAAGTTGTCGACATATTTGGCACGTCCCGGCCCATCTTTATGGTAGTAGGCGTGCTCAAAAACATCGCACGAGATCAACGGAATTCCGCCCCAGATGGCCCCGTATTGGTGCTCGTCCACCAGGACATTTAGCAGCCTCTGGGAGTACAGGGAGTCGTACACCAGGAGGGCCCACCCACTGAGCTTCGCCGAAATGGCTGCCGCCTTGAAATCCGCCTTCCAGCTGTCGAGAGAGCCAAATTCCGCGACGAGCGCCTTGGACAACTCGGGAGCCTTGGCCGGATCGCCGTCGCCGCCCAGTACCGCCCAATAGACATCGTGCAGCAAGGCTCCCGCGTGATTCCAGGTAAACCGGCGTTTCAGCTCGCCCACATGGCTGTAGTTGCCATTGGCCTTCGAGCGGTCTGCGGTCTCGAGTTCCTTTTCGATGTTGTTTAAGAAGGTGACGTATCCTTTGTGATGAGTATTGTAGTGCCAGTCGGACGTCTCCGGAGAGATGACGTCTTTCAGCAATTCCTTGGCTTCTCCGTCGCTGTATGGACGGGGATTGAATTTCCACTCATATGCCATCGTAAAGCCTCCTTTTTTTCACAAACTCGAGAACGCACAGAACACTTGAAGTCAGGCTCTTCCAGACTCACTGACTCCTAAAGCTCCGTCCGGCGGTGTTCTTCAGAGATGTCGCGTCCGCCGGAATCGCATCGTCTGACTTTTCGTAATCATACGGACAACCAAAGGGATAGTCAACCAACGGTCAGGGTGACCAGATGCTATGGCCGAGGAATACCTCAGCGCGCGGGTGAATGCAGCCTCGGCCCGGCCAATCAGTAGGCCCAACGAAGCAGGGACGCACCCACCGTGAACCCGGCACCCACTGACGCCAGTAACACCAAGTCACCTTTGCTCAGCCGGCCGGATCTTAAAGCGTCCTGGATGGCCAGTGGGATGGTGGCCGCGGTGGTGTTTCCGTACTTATTCAGATTGAGCACGTATTGCTGCTGCTTCAGGCCCAGGCGCTCTGCCGTGCCGTTGATGATGCGGGCATTGGCCTGATGGGGGATGAGCAGTTTGAGATCGTTTGGAACAAAGGAGTTCTTGGCAAGGATATGCCGGCTGACCTCCTCCATCTTTCGAATCGCGAATTTGAAGACCGTTTGCCCTTCCTGCTTCACGAAGTGCAATCGGTTCTTGACTGTTTCACAGTTGGCGGGAAGAAGGCTTCCTCCCGCCGGCATCTGCAAAGCCGGCCCGCCGGATCCGTCCAGCTCGTGGTAGAAGTCAAGCACGGCATTCCGTGGATCCTGGGCCGGCTCTAACAATACGGCCCCCGCCCCATCTCCAAAAAGAACGCAGGTGGCCCGGTCCTGGTAATCGATGATGCTCGACATCGTGTCGGCGCCGACCACCACAACTTTCGAATGCGTGCCTGAAGCCACAAAGCTGGCGCCCACGCTCAGCGCATAGACGAATCCGCAACATGCGGCAGACAAGTCGAATCCCCAGGTCTGTTCGATCCCCAACTTATGTTGCAGCAGGCAGGCGGTGGAGGGGAAAAACATGTCCGGAGTCACCGTTGCCACAATCATCAGTTCGATCTCATTAAGATCCAAACCTGTGTTCTTGCTGAGCGCTCTGACAGCCTGCTCGGCAAGGTCGGAAGTGGCCTTGCCTTTTTCCACTAAATGTCGCTTTTCAATTCCGGTACGCTGAAGAATCCAATCGTTGGTGGTGTCCACCATCTTTTCGAGATCTTCGTTGGTCAAAACGCGCTCCGGCACATAGCATCCAATTCCACTGATCTGAACGGGCTTGCCAGACGTCATCGATCGTTTCTCCGAAAGGGTTAGGACATCGGCTGTCAGATGAGCCGGACAAAAAAAAACCTACCCTTCAACCGACTGGTAGGTTTTCACTGCTCTGCGACAGGATCACCGGTTTCAATGATGACGGCACGGTCCTCTAACTGATGCGGAACGGCCTCAGTCAAACGAAGTGGACATCACTGTGATGTCCAAAGAAAGAATTCAGTGCTGCCCGCGCTGGAGCCAACAGCTGCTGAAGGTCTTCTTTTTCTTTGGGCGTCAGCGGCTTGAAGTTGCGTGCCAACTCCACATTCTGTTTAACCATCTCGAACGTGGGCATACCCAGATTTACCGCAGCTACCGGCAAGCTCATGGAATAGCGCAGCAGCGGCTCAAACCCGGTCTTAGCGGGACCGCTGCCCAAAAGCATCTCCTGAGCCGTTGCCTTCATCGCCACCACGCCCATCTTCTTTTGCAAGGCGGCAGGCAGGGCCAGGTCTTCAAAGTCGCCCGCTTTGGAGGCATTCAACTGAAGCATGCAGCAATCAAAGTCAAAGCGCTCGATCGCCGCCCGAGCCGCTTTCCCGTCCGAATGACTTGTGAATCCGACAAATCGGGTCGCCTTCTCCGATTTGAGCTTCATCAAAGTCTCGTAAACGCCTCCCTTTTGGCCGATTTTCTCCACATCATCCATTTCTTTCAGATTGTGAATATGGAGCAAGTCGAGATGATCCGTATTGAGTCTCTTGAGACTCAATTCGAATTGTCGCAAGAAACTGTCCGATTCTCTCGCCGGCAACTTCGACACCAGGAAAACCTCACGCCGCCGATGCTTCATCACCAAGCCGTACCGGCGCTCGCTTTCTCCATCGCCGTAAACGTGCGCCGTATCGAGGTAGTTGATGCCGTTGTCGATGGCCCAGTTCAGAACTTCGAGGGCCTGGTCCTCCGACTTGTACATCAGATAGCGGCTACCGCCACCAAATGCAAGTTGTGAAACCATGACGCCGGTCTTCCCAAGCACTCGCCGCGGGATTGACTCTTTTGAGCTGCCGGCGGACAAGGCATTCGCGCCAAATGCTCCTGCCGCGGTGACCGCTGACAATCCGGCGGTGGTTTGCTTCACGAACTGACGTCTAGTGAGGTTACGCTCCATGCAACTCCCCTTTCTCCGAGGTCCCGCTCCGAATCCTCTTCTAACGGAGCGTTCCTCAGTCTCGGACTGAGCCCAAAGTCTAACAAAAACAGGAGCTTTGTCTAGGTATTTTGAGCGAAGAGCCAGCTGAATTCACCCGGTTGCTTCAGGCGGCAGCCAAACACTGGAATATTTTGACAGCTGGCGGCGGGCTGTGCTATCTGAAGCAGCCGGCAGGTTCCTGGCGATCGGATGATCCGTTCTTGAAACATGATATGAACAAGCTCTTTTCAGTCGAGGAAGCCACCACTCTCATCCCTCGCCTTCGGACCTTGCTAGGTCGCATTCAATCCGAAAGACAAAGGATGGTCGATTTCAAAACCGTTTTGGATCCGGCTCGCGATGGTCATACAAAGGATTGGGGAACGCCTCGCGGGGGGGAATACATTGAGATTCTCGATTCCTTTCAGGCGGCACTCAAGGAGATCGAGGATTTAGGGGTATTGGTGAAGGATCTTGAAGCGGGACTTTGCGATTTTCCCCACTGGCGTGAGGGTCGCGTCGTCTACCTTTGCTGGAAACTCGACGAAGAAAAAATCGAGTGGTGGCACGACATTGACGCGGGGTTCGCCGGCAGGCAACCTCTATAGAACCGGCCGCCTCACTCGTGCGGTTCAGACTCAGATCCCTCCGAGTCAAAGCCGACCAGCTCCTGCTCCAGTTCCAGCTCTACCTGGAACTCCTCCCGCACCCGCCGCTGCGCCGCACGGATGAGTGCCATGACCTCTTCCGCCTTCGCCCCACCCAAATTAACGATGATCCCGGCGTGCTTTGGAGAGATCTGAGCCCGGCCGATTTTCATTCCCTTGAGGCCGGCATCTTCGATCAACTTTCCGGCATAGCGGCCTGGAGGACGCTTGAAAACACTGCCTGCTGTGGGATATTGCCACGGCTGTTTTTCGAATCGTCGAGCCAGAATCGTCTCCCGAATCTTAAAGAGTTCCTCGGCCGATCCCTGCGGAAACTGGAAATGGGCTCCGAGGATGTACGTATCGCGAATCAGCGGAGCGGAACGATAGCTGAAACCTACCTCCGCTTTCTTGACGGTCTGATACTGCCCCTCCCGGCTCATCAACTCCACCCATACCAAATGGTCCGAGATTTCACCTTCAAAGGCGCCGGCATTCATTCGCAACGCTCCGCCCAACGTTCCCGGTATTCCCGAGAGCTGTTCCAGGCCGGCCAAACCACGCTTCAGGCAGGTGACAATAAACTGGTCCAGAACCAGGGCCGCTCCCGCCTGAACCACTCCTCCCTCGCAGAATGTCAGGCGGTCGAAATGGCAAAGGTGGATGATGACGCCATCAAAACCGTTGTCACTAACCAGGACATTAGCGCCGCCTCCCAAGATGAAGCTCGGCACCTGAAACTCGTGGATCAGCCGGTTGAGTTCGCGCAAGTCCTCAACGTCTCTGGGGCACACAAAGAAGCGAGCTCGCCCCCCAATTCGATAGGTGGTCCGGTGATCCAGCGGTTCCCGTTCCGAAATCTCTCCTCGAATCTGCTCATACAACCGCTGTCTGAACTCTGTTATGAGCTGCGTCACTGATCCGACTCCATCCGTTCGGTCATGGCCAGATGCACTGTCGTCGGGCTTGGTGCAGGAAGCTCAGGTCTCTCTGTCATCGCAGGCGTGTTCAACCGCGCTGGAAATCCCTGGAGAAGCCCACCCAGAAGGGATCTTCGAACCAGACGGCCCCATGGGCGTCGTCCTGTGACGTGGACCGTGTTGACATCTCGGGGTGACTGGCTTAGATTTTTATTGAGAGTCGATTTTTCATCCCAGACGTGATCATCAGCATGGAGAGTCTGGACACATCAAGTTCGATGAGAAACCTTCACCTCTACTTCGCCATCCTTTTTGGTGTGAAGCTTATTCTTCTCGCCTCCTTCGGCTATTGGGCCTGGAGGCGCCGGTCCAAGTTGCGTCATTCCGGAATCACACAGAGTGGATACGCATTACAGCCCTTTTATTGCGTGCGGAGCCAGCTCAAGCAGATGAATGACGGCTTTTACATCGGGCAAATCGTCTTCACCAACAACAAGCACTGCCGCCTCCCGGCCCACCTTGAAATCCCAGGCAAGAGTTCAGAAGAGCAGTAGGACTCGTTGTTCCCCGATCAGTGGCGGGCACTTCCCTCCTGTCAACCACCTTAGTTTCCGAAGTGCTCCCGGATCTTGCCTCTCAGGAACGCAACCGATTCTCTGAGCTCCTCCATCCCGTTGACTCCGTCCTCGATGGAGATCCAACCACTGAAACCGGCCCCTTTCAGGATCGAGAAAATCCGGTCGTAGTCGTTTAGCCCCTTGCCGATCACGCCATGTTTCAGGTTGGCCGCGTAGCCCAAGGTCCCGTCCTGTTGTTTCAAATCCTCCAGGGTCCCGCTTGCAAGATACCGGTCCGACGCATGCATCGTCACCACTTTGTTCTTAACTGCCTCCAGGAGTTCCAAAGGATCTTCGCCCGCGACGATGGCGTTGGACGGATCGAAATTGACCCCAAACCAAGGGGAATCGATCTGAGAAATGACTTCCAGGAAGACTTCCCGCTTTTGCGCAAACTCGGGATAGCGCCAGTAGTTGTCTTTGTAGTGGTTCTCCATGATCAACACCACGCGCCGTCGGGCGGCGTGAGTCAGGCATGCTTGAATACTTTCCACCACCCACTGCACTCCCTGCTTCCTGGAGACCTCCGGATAGGCCTGCCCCGAAAGCACTCTGCAGTAAGTGCCGCCCAAGCCGGCAGTCAGATCCACCATGGCATTCTGTTTGGCAACTTCTGCTTCCCGTTCTTTCGGATCGGCCACGGTGAAGTTCGGGGAATAGCAGAGCATGGGCATTTCCAGACGCTTCGCAGCCAGCAGCGCCCGCAATCGGTCCATTTCCTCAGAACTCAGCGAGTCCACAAATCCGGAATAGAACTCCAGTCCGTCGACGTCCAGGGTGGAAGCCAGCTCGATCCACTCGAACACGGACATTGTGCGGTCCACACACAGCTGATCCATGAAGCACTTGGGAAAAACGGCAAGTTTCACCATCGACGGCACTCCTGGCACAGGATTTGGGAGCTGCAATTCAGAACACGGGGTGGCTGGAGAGAGGCTGCTGGGAAGAAATAAAAAAGGCAATTGATAAATGTTCTCGAAGATTGACCTTGTCAGGGCAAGAGCTCTGACGGTGCATTTATCAATTGCCTGTCTCGCGGCTCCGCTTAGAGCCTCGATCTCTTATCAATGCTGGAGCGGGAAACGGGATTTGAACCCGCGACTTCAACCTTGGCAAGGTTGCACTCTACCGCTGAGTTATTCCCGCTTTCTCGCAAAAAATAATATTCCCGGCTTCCGGAGGATGTCAACACAAACTTTGGGCTTGCGGCTCCACCGAGTTCCCCTGTCTCACGGCTGGCTGCCGCGCAGGAAACGGGCCGCATCTTCGGGTGGTACGGGATTGATGTAGAAGCCGGTCCCCCATTCAAAGCCGGCCACCTTGGAAAGCCGGGGCATGATCTCGATATGCCAGTGGTAGAAATCGTTGACCGCCACGGAAACCGGAGAGGTGTGCAGCACCAGATTGTAGGCAGGAGAGTCCAGCACCGTGTCCATCTTCTGCAGGAACGCCTTCAAAATCTTGGACAGGTTGTGATAGTCGTGCCTCTGGGCGTCCTCGAAACAGGAGTCATGAACCTTCGGCAGGACCCAGCTCTCAAAGGGAAATCGGGGAGCATAAGGGGCGATGACAACGAAGTTTTCATTTTCCTCAATCACACGGACATTTGATTCCAGTTCCTGGCGAATGATGTCGCAATAGACACACCGTTCCTTCAGCGCAAAGTGAGTCTTACTGCCTTCGATTTCTTCGGTGACGTATTTCGGAACGATCGGTAGGGCAATCAGCTGGGAGTGGGTGTGCTCAATTGAGGCCCCAGCCGCCTCACCATGATTCTTGAAGATCAAAATGTAACGGAAGCGCGGGTCTCTCTTGAGATCGAGCATACGATCGCGGAACGCCCAGAACACATCCTCGACTGCCTCCTCGCTCATGGTGGCCAAGTTGGCGCTATGGTCTGGTGTTTCAATGATGACCTCATGCGCACCAATCCCGTTCATCTTGTCGAACAGGCCTTCGCCTTGGCGGCCGAGGCCGCCTTCAATCCCAAGGGCCGGGAATTTGTTGGGCACAACTCGCAACCGCCAGCCGGGAGAGTTCCTCAGGCTTCCATCTGATCGATAGCTGAGGATTTCGGGAGGGGTCTTGTCTTCGTTTCCGTAACAAAATGGGCAGAACCCGCCCTTCAACCGAACGCTGGTGCTGACAAAATCCATAGGACGCTTCCCGCGGTCGGTGGCAATGATGACCCAGCGCCCCGTGATCGGATCCTTCCTAAGCTCCGGCAAGCACCCTCCTCACAATACCGCTGAAAGGAAATGGAACTGGCGAAAAAACCGTGTCCGGCATGTGCGACTGAACCTATGCGGTGTCCTTGAAGGCGTCCTTGATCAAGCGGAAAACCGGACCCTCCTGCGAACCCAGAACGCTGACTATATCATAACGAAAACAGCGGTCCTGAACATGATGGCGCCGCCGGAACTCTCGAGCCACGCGGCAGATTTGTCTTTGCTTGTGACGATTCACGGCTTCCTCGGGCCTTCCGTGCTCCAGCTGAGACCGGAACTTCACCTCAACGAACGCCAGAATGTCTCGGTCCCAACCTATCAGGTCGATCTCACCGAACCGCCTCCGGTATTTTCGGGCGATGATGCGGTAACCGTCTTTCTTCAGGAACTCATACGCCAGCACCTCGGCTGAATCGCCTTTGACGCGGTTGGACGAACCCGGCGTCCGCCCGCCGCCTCGAAACGCGCCCTGAACCCGGCTCCAAAGACCGATTGGACCTGGCCACCTCATGACAACAACCCATCAATCAGCGGAAACCTCGGTCAGGACTTCGTCGAGAACCCTAAGAGCGAGATCAGCCTGCGGCCGACTGACCGTCAAGGGCGGCATCAGGCGAACAGCACTCTCTCCGCAGCCAAGCACCAGAAGGCCTTTTTCGAAGCACCTCAAAATGGTTCTCTCTTTCAATTTCGGAGCCGCCTCCCGAGTCTTTCGGTCTTTGACCAGCTCAATGCCGATCATCAGCCCCAGGCCTCGAATGTCGCCGATCACGTCATGCCGCGAGGCCAGCGTTTTCAGTTCGCTCAGGATGTATTGGCCGATTTCCGCGGCATTCTGAACCAGACTCTCTTCCAGCATCTTGATCGTTTCCAGTGCCGCGACACAGCTCAGGGGATTTCCGCCGAACGTGGATGCGTGGGATCCGGGCGGCCAGCTCATCAACTTTGACGAAGCAATGGTTGCGCCCAGCGGCATGCCCGAAGCAATTCCCTTGGCCAGCACCAGAATATCCGGTTCCAAACCGAAATGGTTCGACGCAAACATCTTTCCAGTCCTACCCATTCCCGTCTGCACTTCGTCCGCAATGAGCAGGATCCCATACTCTCGGGCGATGCTTTTCAATTCCGCAAAGAACTCCTGCGGAGGAACGACATAGCCGCCTTCTCCCTGAATGGGCTCGAAGACGATGGCGGCCACCTCCTCCGGACTGACCAGTGTCTTCAGCACGACGTCGCGCAGGTAACTCAGACAAGTTCGGCTGCACTGTCCCGGCGTCTCATTGTTGGGACAGCGGAAGCAGTAGGGGTAGGGCGCATGGAAAACTCCCTCCAGAAAAGGTCCGAAGCCCTTCCGCTGCACCGCCTTGCTGGCCGTCAAGGAAAGCGATCCGTATGTTCGACCGTGAAAGCAGTTGTGAAAAGCGATGAAGCGCGTGCGCCCTGTGGCGTAGCGAGCCAATTTCAGTGCCGCCTCAACGGCCTCGGTTCCCGAATTGCCGAAGTAGACCTTCTTGGGACCGTCGCCCGGCGAGATCTCGGCCAGCTTCTCGGCCAAGGTCGACAGTTGCGGATAGTAGAAGTCGGTTCCCGATAGATGAATCAACCTGGCAGCTTGCTCCTGGATGACGCGGACGATTCTGGGGTGGCAATGTCCGGTGCTGCATACAGCGATTCCGGCAGCAAAATCGAGGAAGCGGTTTCCATCTACGTCGGTGACCACCAACCCCGATCCGAAATCAGCCACCAGCGGATAAGGCCGACTGTAGGACGGAGAAACGAACTGATGATCTTGACGAAGGATGGCGCTGGCCTTGGGTCCAGGCACAGGCGTACTGATGTTGATCCACTCTGAAGTGGCCATGAAGCCCTCCGATATGAAGTTGCGAACAGGGAGACGGCCCCCTGCTCGACAGGCTGAAGTCACCTACGGAATACAGCAAATTCGATTCAAGTGGGGAACCCGCGAGAACGACCGGCAAGAACAACACCGCTTGTCCGATATCAGCCCGCCGGCACGCCGAAGAGCTTATCGCTTCTTCCAGCGGATTCCATCCTTGGTATCTTCGATCAGGTAGCCCTTCTCGAGAATCTGGGCCCGCAGCCGGTCAGCCAGTCCAAAGTCGCGCTCTTTTCGAGCCTGTTGTCGCTGGTCGACCAGTTGCTGAACCTCCGGCGGAAGACTCGTTTCGACGGGCAGCCGAATCTGAAGGACTTCATCAATACGATCGACAACGGCGCACAAAGCAGCGCGGTCGTCTGAAAACACAGAACCTTCGCCCAAAGCCGTGTTGACCTCTCTCACGAAGTCAAAAAGGGCTCCCAGCCCTTGAGCCGTATTCAAGTCGTCGTCCATCGCTTCCTCAAAGCGATTCAGCGTCGCGCGTCTCAAGTCAGCAAGCTTCTCGCTCGAGCCGGCCTTCAATCGGGCCGACTCCAGCCGGAGTTCCATATCTTGAAGTCGGCGCAGCGCGCTCTCTCCCTGGTGGACGGCATCGAAGGTGAAATTCAACTTGCGCTTATAAGGAACGCTCAGAAGACTGTAGCGAATGACGACGGGGTTCATTCCCTTCTGCAACAGCTGACGCAGCGTGAAGAAGTTCCCTTTCGACTTGGACATCTTCTCGCCTTCGACAATCAGGTGCTCTCCGTGCACCCAGTACTGTACGAAGGGCTTGCCCGTGGCCGCCTCACTTTGTGCGATTTCGTTTTCGTGATGGGGGAAGATCAAGTCCACCGCACCGCAATGGAGGTCGAAGGTCTCACCCAGATACTTCATGCTCATGGCCGAGCACTCGACGTGCCAGCCCGGACGGCCCGGTCCCAAGGAGGTTTCCCAATAGGGCTCACCGGGTTTAGGGGCCTTCCACAATACGAAGTCCCGGGCATCGAGCTTCTCATACTCATCCACGTCGACGCGGGCACCCGATTGCAGACCCTCGGAGTCCAGTTTGGAGAGTTTGCCGTAGCCCTTGAAAGTGGCAAGCTTGAAGTAGACCGAGCCGTCGCGCTCGTAGGTGTGACCTCGATCCCGGAGCTTCTCGACCAGCGCCACCATTTCCGGTACGTGCTCGGTCGCAAGAGCCACAACGTCCGGCTTCTCGACCCTCAGTGCCTCACAGTCTTCGAAAAAAGCCCGGGTGAACTGGTCGGTATAGCGGCGCAACTCGGACACGTCGTGCGCTCCCGAATTTTGAATGGTCTTGTCATCCACGTCGGTAATGTTCATGACGTGCTTGACCCGGAAGCCCTTGAAGCGAAGGTACCGCTTCAAGATGTCTTCAAAGACAAAGGTCCGGAAGTTACCGATGTGGGCGTGGTCGTAAACGGTCGGCCCGCAGGTGTACATCCGTACGAAGTTGTCTTCCAGTGGTTGGAACTCTTCCGGCTTTCCGCTGAGTGTGTTGAACAGAGAGAGTACCAACAGACCCGTCCTTTCTCAAAAGCCCACAAAGGATAGATCCTGACCCTCTGAAAGTCAAGTCGGGCGGGCTTTTCGCAGCTTCTTTACTCATTTTCAAAACCTGTGTTACACTCAGCTCGCTTTCATGGCAAGTCCCGGTTCTCCCATATAAGGGAGGGCCCCGCGCACGTCAACCAGTCGGGTCTTCACGTGTTCCGCAGGAACCTGAACTCCTCACCTTTCGAGAAATCAATCCCTTGCTGACACTAAAGAGAATCGTCATTCAGGGCTTCAAGTCGTTTGCAGACAAAAGCGAGATGTTTTTTGCCGGCAGCGGGATTGCCGCCATCGTGGGGCCCAATGGTTGCGGAAAGAGCAACATTTCGGACGCCATCGCCTGGGTGCTCGGGGAGCAGAGTGCCAAATCGTTGCGTGGCGGGAGAATGGAAGATGTGATCTTCAATGGGACCCGGTCTCGATTGCCGCTGGGAATGGCGGAAGTGACATTGACCCTGGTCGATCCCGAGGTCTCCAAAGAAGCGAATTGGGGGGCTTCACCTCGCGAGCCGATCGAACCCTCTGAATCCGAGTCGGACGAGGAGGTCGAGCCGCTTTCCGAGGAAGCAGTGGAGATGGGAAGTACAGCGGCGGCTGGACCGGTGACAGTGGCCACCAAGAGGAAGAAGCGTCCCCGCTTCCAACCCAAACCCGGTGAACTGGTCGTTTCGAGACGCCTCTTCCGGTCCGGCGATAGCGAGTATCTGATCAATGGACGGCTGGTCCGGCTGCGAGACGTTCAGGACATCTTTATGGGGACCGGCCTGGGTCCCGATTCCTATGCCATCATCGAGCAAGGTCGGGTGGGCATGCTTTTGAGCTCGAAGCCTTCGGACCGACGAGCCGTCATCGAGGAAGCCGCCGGCATCACTCGCTTCAAGTCCAAGCGGAAGCTCGCAGAATCCAAGCTCGAACAGGCCAAGCAGAATCTGTTGCGGGTCAACGACATCACGGAAGAGGTCTCCAAGCAGTTGGGCTCCCTCAAGCGCCAGGCGTCCAAAGCGCGCCGCTACCGTGAATTGCGTGAGCAGCTGCGGGATACCTCCCGGCGCCTGTTTTCCGGACGCAGCCTGGTGCTGGCCGCTCAGCTGCAAGAGTGCGAGCAAAACCTCCGCGACGTGCTGGATCGCCACCAGGACGTTCACCGTCGCATCCAGGACAAGGAGGCTCAGCACGAACAAGGCAGCATGGCCCTTACCGAAATCGAGACCGCCCTCCAAAGAACTCGCGAGGCTTTTTCCCAGCTGAACCTCGACTCCGAGCGCAATCAACAACGGGTGCAATTCCAGAAGCAGCAGCTCGTTGAGCTGCAGTCACGGTTCCGAGAAAGCGGTCTCGAAATTGAGAGACTGGCGCAGCAGGAACAGTCGGTTGCCGAGGAAGTGCGGGTCAAGCAAGCCGCCTTGGAAGAGGCTACGCGCAACTTCGACCGAGCCCACGCGGAATACCAGGCCCAGGATTCCCGCAGCCAGGGGCTGCATGCGGGTGTCAGCGAGCTGGAGAGCCGGATCGAGCAGTCCCAAGCTCGCCTTCTGGAGGCGGTCGGAGAGGTGGCCACGGCCCGAAACCAGCTGACGCAACTCGACGATGTTGACAAGCGCCTTCAAGGCCAGATCGAGCGACTGACACTGGAACAGACTTCGAACGAGGAAAACCGGCAGGCCCTCAGCTCAGAGCATCAGGCCGCTCTTCGCGATTATCAGGAACGCCAAGGCCGGGAACAGCAGCTCACCGCACAGATTACCGGGCTAAGCGAAGCCCTCCGCGGTCTCAAGGAGGAAGAGTCCCGAACCCGCGCCCTCCTGGAGGCCAGCAAGGAGCAGTATCTGGCCCATGCCCACCGCCTGAAGTCCCTGGAAGAGCTGGCCGCTCATCATGCCTATAGCACCGAGGCGGTGCGGCTGCTCCTGTCAACGGCCCGGGAGTCCAACAACGGGCCGTTCCATACGGCCGGCATCCTGGCGGACTTGATTGAGGTGGATTCACCCTACGAAGCCGTGGTGGAGGAACTGTTAAGACAGGAACTGGAATTCATCTTTGTTGATTCCGCCGCGGACGCCCACGAAGGAATCTCGCTGCTCCGAAAGACCTCCGCCGGGCGCTCAACTTTTCTGCGTTGCCGCGACGTCCAGTCCAGGTCGGAAGCTGTTGAGCTCGACCGCTCCGTGCAGGCTCTGACCGAATCGGATCCCTCCCTGATACCCGTGTCCCGAGTCATCAGACTGCCCGAGGGCTATCGCGAAGCGGCTGTGGAAGCGCTTCCCCAACTCTTCAGCACGGTCATCGTCCCCGACTACTCCAAAGCTCGGGAGCTTGCGGGCAATCATCCGACCCTGACCTTCTTAACCCTGGAGGGTGAAATTCTGCGGGGACGCCTGATCACCGGGGGCGGCAAGGCCTCCGGAGGACATCTTTCACTCCGCAGAGAAATTCGAGAGCTGGAACAAAGCCTGGGGCTCTTGCAGTCCACCACCACCGCTCACGAACAACAGCTCCTCGAGTTCAGGCAATCAATCGAAACCAGGGAGAACGATCTGAATGCGGCCCAGCAGGCGCGACAGCAATTGGAAAAGGAGCTTGTCGGCTCCGAGCTGCGCGTCAAACAGCTCCAGGCAGAACTGGAGCGGATCGGCCAGCGGGCCCGTCTGGCGGACTTGGAGCTGCAACGTCTGAAGGATGAGAAATCGCAAGTTCAGGACCGACGGCTGCATTTGCGCGACAGCATTCACGCCATCGAGACAACCAAGTCCGAAACGGAAGCTGGGATCGCGGGACTGCACATCCAACTCAAAGATTTGAAGGCGAAGGCTGCCAGCGACTCGGAACTTCTCAGCGAGCTGCGCTCGGACCTGGCTGCTTTTCGGGAGCGGAAACTGTCCGCGGAAAACGAACTGATACGCCTTCGTGCCGGTTTGACCGATTGCCAGGAGCGCCTGTCGCGACTGCGCTCCCAAACCAGTGCCTGGCAGGAGCAAAGCGACCAGATCCAGCAGTCCATCAAGGAAACGGAGGAAACTCTCTTTCGGCAGTCTGTCCAGAAGGCTTCTCTCGAGGCTGAGATCCGCTCCCGCGAAAACGAGCTGGCCGCAGCCCGGACGCTACAGAGCGAGTTGGAACAGCACCTTCGCCAGCTTCGTGCCGAGCTGGAAGGGGTCCAGGACCAGAAGACCTCGGTGGAGATTCAGCGTGCCAAGCTCGGTTCCGAGCTGACTCATCTCCATGACACCTGTACGAAGGAACTCCATTTGTCCCTGGAAGAACTCCAATCGGATTCGACGGTTCAGGTGGAGTTAGATGCCATTGGCCAGTTGGAAAGTGAATATCAGGAAATCAAAGAACGAATCGAGGCCATGGGACCGGTCAACATGATGGCCCTCGAAGAGTTTCAGGAGTGCGAACAGCGCTTCCAGTTTCTTTCGACCCAGCGCCAGGACCTCCTGGACTCGATCGAGGATACCACCGCCGCGATCAAAGAAATCGACCAGGTGTCCCGCGAACAGTTTCGGGAAGCATTCTCGGCAATCAACACCAACTTCCAGGAGACCTTCAAAAACCTGTTCGGCGGCGGACACGGAGAAATGAAACTGCTCGATGAACAGGACGAGCTGGACAGCGGCATCGAGATCATCGCTCAGCCGCCCGGAAAGCGCCTTCAGAATGTGCTGCTCCTTTCGGGTGGCGAGAAGGCCCTGACCGCCATTGCGTTGCTCCTGGCCATCTTCAAGTACCAGCCCAGCCCTTTCTGCGTTCTTGATGAAGTGGATGCCCCGCTCGACGAGATCAACACCGGGCGTTTCTCCCAGATGATCAAGGTCATGAGCCAGGACACGCAATTCATCCTGATCACCCACAGCAAAAAAACGATGGAAGTTGCCGACAAACTGTACGGGGTCACCATGCAGGAAGCCGGCATTTCAAAACTGGTTTCCGTCCAGTTCGAGTGAAACCACCCCGTCGAAAGGCGCTTGTAATGCCTCGTTCAGGCCGCCGGCAGGTCATCGGTTGGTCAACCTGAATGATCCTTGACAAGACGGTCTTTTGTACTAGAATGACAACTCGCCTTGGGTGGAGGAGCGAATGAAACGTCTTCGTACTGCATATCCCGACTGTCTGTCCTCCAGCCTCTTTGAGTATTCCTCAGCCAGCTAATCGAACAACCCGTCGCCGGCCGTCTCGCACCTTCGCGAGCACAGAAGGGATTCTCCATTGATGCCCGGATTTTCGTTCTTTGTCGGCCCGAAAGGGTCCTAGCGCATTTCTCATTTCATCATTCGAGGGCCGCAAGATGGGAGCACCAGCGGTATTACTCCAAACCAACTTCCCCGAACTCAATCTTCGTGCCAGGGGTAAGGTGCGCGATGTTTATGACCTTGGCGACCAGTTGCTGATTGTTGCCACCGATCGTATTTCCGCTTTCGACTACATTCTGGGGAGTGGCATTCCACGAAAAGGACACGTCCTCAACCAGATGTCTCTCTTTTGGTTCGATCTCTTCAAGCCGATCATCCGCAATCATGTTGTCGCGGCCGACGTCAGCCGCTATCCTGCCTCCCTTCAGCGCTACGCCGCAGATTTGGCGGGGCGGTCCATGCTGGTCAAGAAGGCTGAGCCGTTGCCGGTCGAGTGCGTCGTGAGAGGCTATCTCTCCGGCTCGGGTTGGAAAGAGTATCGAGAGTCCGGCAGCGTCTGCGGAATTCCTTTGCCTGAGGGCCTGCTGGAATCCTCGAAGTTGCCTGCGGCCATCTTCACTCCGGCTACCAAAGCCACCAGCGGACACGATCTGAACGTGCCTTTCGAGCAGGTTGAGGAGATGGTAGGTGCCTCAACTGCCAAGGTAATCCAGGACGCTAGCCTGCGAATCTACGAAGAAGCGGCGCGTTACGCGCTCGAGCGCGGCATTTTGGTAGCGGACACTAAGTTCGAATTCGGTGTTTGTGAAGGAGAAACGATCCTGATCGATGAGGTGCTCACTCCGGATTCGTCTCGATTCTGGCCGGCCGCCGACTACTCCCCGGGACGCCCCCAGAAGTCATACGACAAGCAGTTTGTTCGGGACTACCTGGAAGAAATACGGTGGAACAAACAGCCTCCAGCGCCCGCTCTTCCGGATCAGGTCGTTGAGGCCACCAGCCAGAAATACTGCGAAGCGTTCGAACGTTTGACCGGAAAGTCCTTGAAATAACGCACCTCTTACTAGCGAGGGTTTTGCTCAGTCGCATGGCCGGTTTCGTCGACCTTCACATTCATTCCCATTTCTCGGGCGATGGAGAATTTTCTCCGCGCGAACTGTTTGAAATGGCGGCGCGCTCCGATCTCTGTGCTTTTTCCATCTCGGACCACGACACCCTGGCGGCGGCGGATCAGGGACTTCTGCTGGCAAAGGAGTTCGAAATCGAATTTGTTCCCAACGTCGAGATCAGCACCGAATACCAGGATCGAAGCTATCATGTGCTGGCTCCCTTGATCGACCCGCACGACCGGGAGTTGGACGACTTGCTCGCCGCCCAACAGCTGGCTCGAGTCGAACAAGCTCGTGGTCGGGTGGCCCGACTCCAGGAGCTTGGCTTCGACATCACCTATGACGAGGTGGAACGAAGTACCGGGGAGGCCACCCCGGTGGGTCCTGCCATTGCCGAGCTGCTCCTGCAAAAACAGTCCAGCCGAAGCGATTCCCGGCTGCAGCCTTATTTGACTGGAGAGAAGTCCCGCGGCAGAGCCATCCATTTCTATCGGGACTTTTTCCGGCGGGGCTGCCCCGCTTATGCGGAGGCCCGCGACACGGATCTCCTGAAAGCGCTCCAGGTCATTCGCGAATCGGGCGGGGTTCCCGTCTTAGCCCATCCAGGCGCCAAAGGATTTAGCGCGGATGAGGCCGCAATCGAGTTCTTTACACAGGCTGGGATGGAAGGCTTGGAGGTGTATTCCAGCTATCACTCCCCCCAAGACACCCAGCGGTTTGCCGAAATCGCGGATCGTTTTGGGCTGGTAGCCTCGGCAGGCTCCGATTTTCATGGGCGGGTGAAGCCCCATGTGGCTTTCGGTTCCGTGCGCTTCCGAGGTCGTGATCTGCTTGAGGAGTTGAAGCGGCGCTGCAACTGATGACGTGTCACTAACGAAACTTTGGACTTAGGGCGCACCGGCCGCCAGAGTGCCGGTGCCGGGACGGTTATCCATGACATGGCTCGATTGGGTGATCTTGTTGGTCATCGTCGTTTCAATCATCAGCAGCACGCTGAAGGGATTTGCCAGAGAGGTGCTGTCGCTGGCATCGGTCATCGTTGGATTGCTGGTGGCCAGCTGGTTTTACCCACTGGCCGCCGGGTTGTTTCAGCCTTACGTGAAGACCCGAGACATCGCCTCTTTACTGGGCTTTACGCTGCTCTTCTTTGGCTGTGTTTTGTTGGGAGTAGCTATTTCATTCATCGTGCAAAAGCTGGTCAAGGCGGTGGACCTGCAGTGGTTTGACCGCCTCCTCGGAGCGGCCTTCGGATTCGTTCGCGGATGGATTGTTGGGGCCGTCATCTTCCTCATGCTGACTGCGTTTCCCGTGAAACTGGAAAGCGTCAAGAACGCGAAGCTTTCGCCCTACCTGCTGGCCGGGGCCAGGGCTTTGGCTCTGGTCGCACCGCCTGAGCTCAAAGCAAAGTTCCTGGAAGGCTATCGCGTTGTTGAGGAATCCTGGGGAAGCCAGACATCTCTCGAACTGCCATTCTAGCTTCTCAATTCTCACGCTGTTCGCTACCCGGAGTTTCATAGTGAAAGAACAACTGGTGTCACTGATCTCGGAGATGATCGATCGCGGCCTGCGCTTCAGTGAAGCGGTCAACGAGTTTGAACGTCGCTTCATTCTCGAAGTACTGGAGCGAAGCAAGGGAAACCAAACCAAAGCTGCCCAAGCAATGGGAATCCACCGCAATACCCTGAACAAGAAGCTGACCGCCTACGGTCACGTCGATGGGGCCCGTCCGAACCGTGGCACTCCCCGCCGCAATCGGAAGTTAGCTCGAACGATCCATGTGGACAAAAGAAAGTAAGCTCTTTAGGCAATACGCTCCAGACGCCTCCGAAGATTGAAAGAGGCCGCAGCCGTCCTGCGTAAATCACTTAAATAGCTGATTTGTAAGAGCTTTTAAGAAAAAAAAGGCCTTGACAGGTGGAAGCCCCTTGCCTAGAATTAGCACTCGCTTTTGGGGAGTGCTAATAGACTCATTCCAATCCATCAACCTCAGAAAGGAGTTGTGCCTATGAAGGTAAGACCGCTACATGACCGAATTCTGGTAAGGCGAGTCGAAGAGAAGGAGACCATCAAGGGTGGCATCATCATTCCTGACACGGCAAAGGAGAAGCCTCAGGAAGGCGTGGTGATCGCGGCTGGAAACGGAAAAATCCTGGACAACGGAACACGGCTGAACCTGGAAGTGAAGGAAGGCGATCACATTCTGTTTGGGAAGTATTCCGGCACCGAGATCAAGATTGAAGGAGAAGAGTATCTGATCTTGCGGGAAGACGAAGTGCTGGGCATCCTAGCCGAAGCCGCCAAGAGCTCCAAGTCCGGCAAGTAATCCATAAACCTTATTCAGAACTCTCGAATACCCACTACTGGAGGAAATACATGGCAAAGCAGATCATCCATGGCGAGCAGTCACGCCAGGCAATTCTGAAGGGTGTGAATCAGCTCGCTGATGCAGTCAAAATTACGCTGGGTCCCAAGGGCCGCAATGTGGTTCTGGACAAGAAGTTTGGTTCCCCGGCCATCACCAAAGATGGCGTCACGGTGGCCAAGGAAATCGAACTGAAGGACGCCTTGGAGAACATGGGGGCGCAGATGGTTCGCGAAGTAGCGTCCAAGACCAGCGACGTGGCCGGCGACGGAACGACCACCGCAACGGTCCTGGCCCAGGCCATTTTCCGCGAAGGGGTGAAAACAGTGGCCGCCGGAGCGAATCCCATGGCCCTCAAGCGCGGAATCGAAAAAGCTGTCGAGACGGCGGTCGAAGAAATCCGCAAACTGGCCAAACCCGTTAAGGGAGACGCCATCGCTCAGGTGGGAACCGTTTCCGCCAATGGAGACACCACCATCGGCAACATCATTGCCGAGGCCATGAAGAAAGTCGGGAAAGACGGCGTCATCACGGTCGAGGAAGCCAAGACGATCGAGACCACTCTCGACGTGGTGGAAGGAATGCAGTTTGATCGCGGTTACCTCTCTCCTTACTTCGTCACCGACCCTGAGAGAATGGAGTGCGTTCTGGAGAACGCCCTGATCCTCCTGCACGAGAAGAAGATCAGCTCCATGAAGGACCTGCTCCCGCTGCTCGAGCAGATCGCCAAGACCGGAAAGCCCTTCTTGATCGTGGCGGAAGAAGTCGAGGGCGAGGCTTTGGCCACGCTGGTGGTAAACAAGCTGCGCGGCACCTTGAACTGCAGCGCGGTGAAGGCTCCGGGTTTTGGAGATCGCCGCAAAGCCATGCTGGAAGACATTGCGATCCTTACCGGAGGCCGGGTGATCAGCGAAGACCTGGGGATCAAGCTTGAGAACGTTCAGTTGAACGACTTGGGCCGCGCCAAGAAGATCACGGTGGACAAAGACAACACCACCATCGTGGAAGGTTCCGGGAAGTCGGCCGACATCCAGGGACGCGTCAAGCAGATCCGCGTTCAAATCGATGAAACCACCTCCGATTACGACCGTGAGAAGCTGCAGGAGCGACTGGCCAAACTGGTTGGCGGCGTGGCTGTGATCAAGGTGGGTTCCGCCACCGAGACCGAGATGAAGGAAAAGAAAGCTCGGGTCGAAGATGCCATGCATGCCACTCGGGCCGCGGTGGAAGAAGGAATCGTACCTGGAGGAGGAGTGGCCTTTATCCGCGGAATTTCTGCGGTGGCCAAGTTGAAACTCGAGGGAGACGAGCAGATTGGTGCCGACATCGTTCGCCGTGCCCTGGAAGAACCGCTTCGCCAGATTGCTTCCAACGCCGGCGTCGAGGGAGCCGTCGTCGTGGAGAAGGTCAAATCCGACAAGGGTGAGAACTTCGGATACAACGCCGCGGAGGGGACCTACGGCGACCTGGTGAAGGACGGAGTGATCGATCCCGCCAAGGTGGCCCGGACCGCTTTGCAGAACGCGGCCTCCATCGCCGGCTTGATGCTGACCACCGAAGCGCTCGTAGCCGAGTTGCCGGAAGAGGAAAAGGCTCCGGCTGGTCCTCCAGCCCATGGCGCACCGGGAATGTATTGAGACCCGACTGAAGGTTTCTTGTTGTTCTCCGAGGGCCACGTCCGCGTGGCCCTTTTTTTATGCCTGGTGCTGTCCTTGTGTGGGCAGGTTAAATCCGTTCTTCGCGGCACGTTTTCGTTTCACGTCCCACCAACCCCACAACACAATTGCATTATGGCCCGGGTTGGCTTAGGCTTCCCCTTTCACGCTGCAGTCTCCCTTCACTCGGCCGTAACGCAGGAACGGACAGACAGCTTTGTGTGGGCAACACCGGCACCAGAGAGAATGGCGTGAAGGCTCCTCTGCGCTGGACGTCGGGCTGTCAGCGACTCCGGGCGGCCGCGCTTGAAAGGGCCAAACTGGAAGAGAACAGAGAGTCGTACAGCAGGCTTGGATTGAGATCGCAACTCGATAACGACAGGAGGATGGTTCAATGCAGCGAATAGTGGGAAGGACCTCTACAGTGGTGTGCGGTCTGGTTCTGGCAGCGGCAGCCTTGTGCAGCACGTCGCTCTTTGCGCATCATGCGCCGAACCATGCTGCCGTGACAGTGGCTCAAGCGCCCTCTGCGAAATCCGACTGGGCTGGTAAGGTCAGCGGCCAGGGTAAGTATCGGTTCAAAGTGCTGTACGCCTCGGACCACCTGCCTGAGGAAGCTCGGAAGGTCTTGGTCTCGGCCCACGGCGGCTTCGCGGTAGACCGCCGGGAGGGCAAGGGAGAAACCTACTTCTCGTTGCCGGGAGCCGGTATTCTTCAGATCAGCGCCGACATGAAGAAGATTCAGCTGCTGGACACTCCCGCCGTCATGAAGCCCCTCAACATGCACAACACGACGATTTGGTATGGGGAGAACGGATCGGCCCAGCTGAGTTTCCCGGCCAATGAAGCGGGACAGGTCTTCACGACCTCCTTGGACGGGAAGTTACTCAACACGCTGAACAGTCCGACAGCAGCGGACGATCTGGGACATCCCACGGCAAACGACTATTTCCGCGGCGCGGGTAACTTTGTTCCGACCGACGTGGAATACCTGGATGGCCTGCTGTACGTCACTACCGGGTACTCCAATTTGGACTTCGTGTTGACCGCCCGCGTCCTGGGCTTCTCGCCCCTTCGCACCGCCTGGTACGATCTCGCCTTCGGCGGAAGGGGCACCGGTCCCGGTCAGTTCGGCACTGGTCACGGCATCACGGTCCCGGCCGGCAAAAAACGGATCGACGTGGCAGATCGGCCCAACGCTCAAATCGATCGTTTCACCCGGCATGGGCAGTATCTCTCCACACTGGAGCTGCCCCTGGGCTCTTTCCCGTGCGACATCTTCTATCTGGGCAACTACGCCGTGGTGGGAGCGCTGCACGGACCTGATCGGAAGAAAGGCGCGCCCGTCTACCTCCTCGAGAATGACCGCATTGTCTCCACCATCATGCCGAAGGAGGAGTTGGGTCTCTCAAACTTTCAGCACATTCACAATGCGGCGATGAAACAAGTGGGCAGCAAACTCTACATTTTTGTGCAGGCCTGGAATCCGGGAGATTTCGCCATCCTGGAGCAAGTGGCGGACTAAACTCCCCGCTTGAGCTGGTACTCTCCCCGCGGCGCTCGAGCTGCGGATTCGTGACCTGGGCCCCACACCCGGATCGAAGTGGGACCCAAACCGGACACAAGCACCTCCGAATCCGCTCCGGCTTCACAGCACAATCTGGAAGCTGGCGCCACCCTGTTCGTTGTTTTGCCACTCGATCCGACCGTTGTGGCCTTCGACAATGCGCTGGGCGATGGCCAGACCCAGCCCGGTTCCTCCGCGCTTGCTGGAATAAAACAATTTGAAAAGATTTCGGGCTACTTCGGGACGGATGCCGGGTCCACTGTCCTTGACGCAAATGATGACCTCGTCCTCTTCCTTTGCCGCAGACAGCTCAATTTCCTTCAATCCGTTCTGGCCGGATTGCAGCGCTTCTTTAGCATTCACCACCAGATTGAGGACGGCCTGCTTCATCAGATCCCGGTCAACCGGCGCCAGGATCGCTTCAGCGTTCGGCCGCCGCATGACTCGAATCCCGGACTGCTGACATTCCTGCGCGACCAGGCGCACGATTTCTTCCAGCAGATTTCCCAAATCGACCTTCTGCCTCTCGATTCCCAAAGGCCTGGCGTAGAAGAGAAAGTTGGTCGCCAGTCGGTCCAGCCGTTTGATTTCCTGTTTGGTGCCGGCCAGCAGGACCGACAGTTCCCCACCCGGCTTCAGAGTGCCGCCCATCTCTTCTTCGATCATTTGGAGATTCAGATTCATGGCGCTGAGTGGATTCCGAATCTCATGGGCCAAGCCTCCGGCGAGAGTCCCCAAATAGGCCAGTCGGTCGGCCGTATGGGCTTCGGCCTCCACCACCTGGGCCCGTTTCAACAACCAGAGCACATAGCCCAGTGCCAGGACCAGAATCCCAATCAAGAAACCGGCCGCCACCACGATCCGGTTCAAGACGCCGCCTCGGACTTCGGCAAACCGGCGTTCCATGTGCGTCTGATCCAGGCCCAGATGAACGATGAGCTGATTTTGATCCGTGGGTGAAATCGGCAGGATCACATCGGTGATCCGATTCCGCGGATGGGTGAGAGACCGCAGCTCGATGCGTGGTGACCGCGGACTCCGGGGATGGAAAAGGATCCTCGAAAAATGATTCTGCTCCAGCTCCATGCCCGGCCGGAATCCTTTCCACAAGATCTCTCCGGCAAGGTTCTGAACGAAAAGGTAGGCGAACTCCTCCTGGCCGCTCAATAACTCATCAATCAGCGATCGAATCTGTGCGTCGTCCAAAGCCGAGGTCGGATCGGGCTGTTTCCCTCCGATCAGGCTGGCGACTTCGATCCGTTCACTGATCTTCTGGGCATAAGTGTCTGCCAGGAAATTGGCCTCCGCCTCCACACGCTCGCGAACGGAATCCAGAGCGAAACGCACCAGGACGAACCCTGTCACCAGGATGATGGCCACGAACAAGCCCGTGCTAATGTAAAGGTGCCGCCTGAAGAGAGGCCGCCCCTTGACGATTCGCAGCTGGTTGCCTCGCTTTCCTTTCATTTTTTCTGCGCCCTGGGCTCGATTTTTTCCATTAAGATTACAGGCGATTCTGCTGGGGTCGTCTGGAACGCTTCAGACAGACCGAGATCGGCTCGACACCGCCAACCGTCCACGAATGATTTTACGGCGTTGCGGGCACTGCAAGGAAGGACTTAGCCAGACCGACGGTCACCCGGCTGCCGGCCGCACCGCCGCATGAGACATGCATCAACCTTCTAAGCCGCAACTTCACCAGGCACTCACGCAGTTTTCCAGCGCGGTGCTCACCATGGAGGGTCCCGATGACCTGCAACGACTGGTGGTCACAATGTGGGTCGAACTGGGCACTTTGGGACTGGACGTCCGCTACTGCGGGATAAACGTCTTCGATCACGCTCAACGCTTGTTCAATTTCTACGGCGTGCATGAGGGAGGACTCATCGTTGCCGAGAACGTTCCCTTCGAACAATCGCTCCGGGCGGCCGACTTGCCAGACCTGGAGTCCGCCCTCAAGCTCATCCAGGAGCAGGAAGCGTGGCAATACGCAGCCCATGCGCCGGTCATGCTGCAGTGGCTCCGGCAACTCCGCGAATCCGGAGTCGAGGTGAAAGGCCCGGATCCCAGCGTTCCGATGGACGCCGTCACCGTGTTGGAGGTGCCGTTCAGCCACGGCACCATCCAGCTGGTGCGGGAGGCCGAACGGCCATTTACCGACGAGACCATCGCGATTGTCCAGAGTTTCGGTCAGATTCTCTCGTTCGGTTACGCCCGCTATGAAGACCTCAAGAAGCTCGAGCAGCAGAATCGGGAGTTGCGGACCGGCCTGGCCGTGGACCGGGTTCACGTGGAAGTGCTGGCCATGGCCAATTCCCACGACTGGGCCAAAGTCGTCAATGTCATGCGGAAAGAACTCCTGAACGTCGGTGTGAAGTTCGCCGGATGCGCCATCAACATCATCGACGAATCGGAGCAGATGTTCCGCCAACACATTGTCCTGCCCTCCTTCGTTCGCAAAACGCTCAAACCGAAACAGAAGTACCAGATCATCGACGATGAGACCGATCTCTTTGTGATCGAGCGGCCGCTGGAACCTGGCAAGGTGCCTTCTGCGGAGGCCATGGAAGCCTGGCGCAACCGCGTCGTCCTGCGAAGGCTGGTGGACGGGGAAGAACGGAAGCGCATCGCGGAACGTTCGCGCGCGACCATGGGCTTTGAGATCTCCCCGGCCGACGTCTATCCGCGCTGCCTGCTGGATATTCCGTTTTCTCACGGCTTGATCGCCCTCACGGCTTCCAACCCGGATGATCTCACCGAGGAGGACGAGGCCATCCTCCGTCAGATGGCCCAAGCCATCTCGGTGGCTTATACCCGCTTTGTTGATTTCCAGGAATTGGAAAGGAAAAACCAGGAGCTTCAGGAGGCCCAGACCCAGCTGGTTCAGGCCGCCAAATTAGCGGCCATGGGGCAACTGGTCGCAGGTGTCGCGCACGAAATCAACACGCCGCTGGGAACGATCAACAGTAACTTCGATGTGACCGAACGCATTCTGAAAAGGATGAAGGAACACATCGCCGGACTGGAGGAGGATAGTCGAAGCAAGCTGTCGTCACTCGCCGATACCTTGGAGCCTCTCCTCAAGTTGAATCAACTGGCCTGCAGCCGCATTGTGCGCATCGTGCGCGACCTGAAAAACTTTGCTCGCCTGGATGAGGCCGAGTTCAAGGAAGCGAACTTGAACGAAGACATCGAGAGCACGCTGACGCTGATCCAGCATGAACTGAAGGATCGAATTCAGGTGGTGAAGGAGCTGGGCCCGCTTCCGGCCATCCCTTGTTATCCCAATCGCCTCAACCAGGTCTTCATGAACTTGCTGATCAACGCTTGCCAGTCGATCAACGGTCGGGGCGAGATCCGCCTCAAGACCTGGGTCGAAAATCAGCACGTGTGCATTTCCATCTCCGATACGGGATCAGGAATCAAGAAGGAGCACCTGGAGAGGATTTTCGATCCGGGGTTCACCACCAAGGGAGTGGGCGTGGGAACCGGCCTCGGACTGTCGATCTCGGCGCAGATCGTGCGAGACCATCAGGGGAAGATCGAGGTTCAAAGCGAAGTCGGAAAAGGAACAACGTTTGTCATATCCCTTCCCTTCCGTCGTCGGGCCAACACGGAACAAGCCGATTCGAACTCTACGACACCCGCCGACTAGCTGGATTCTGTCACAAAACGCTCCAGGTGGTGCCGGCGCTCCAGCGCACACTTCTCAGACGGCCTGGTGGAGCGGGCGTACCAGCGCATGCCTCTCAAACGACCTGGTGGAGCGGGCGCTCCAGCGCACGCTCCTTGAACACGCGACAGAGTATGGCGATCCCATGCGCGAGTTCCACCCGGGCCGATAAAAGTCCCCTCCTGGGATCAGGAGGGGCAGTGGCGCGCAGCGCCACGGGGTGGTTGACCGCTCCAGCCACCTGCGGCCAAATCTTTACTCGCGTGCCGACCAAAACCGCGAATCGACGCCAATCCACGCGAATGAAACAATCCTGAGCGCGAGCCTCTCCACGAGCGAAAGTCTTAACCGCCAAGGGCGCCAAGAACGCCAAGGACACATTGTTGTTGACTGGCCTCAGCTTCGATCCAGGCCTCAATCTCAGCTCGGGTTCCGCTTCACTCACTCCTACCCGCAACGGCTTGAACAGGAAGCGTCTGCCAAGGCGTGAAGATTCGCACGCTTCTCACACGGCATGGTGGAGCGGGCGCTCCAGCGCACGCTTCTTCTTGAACGCACGACGGAGCGTGCGTTCCACCCGGGGCCCTGAAGAGTCCCTCCTGAGATCGCGGGAAGGTCGTTGCTGTTATGGGTGGATCTGTGGGTCTCAAAAGTCCCCTCCTGGGATCAGGAGGGGCAGTGGCGCGCAGCAACGCGGATTTGAGTCGCGTAGCGACCTGAACAAGCCTTCGGCTTGTCCACGTCGAAATCGAGTGAGTTGCTCGACGAAATACCGGAAGAGTCAAACGGCAAGCCGGCAGGCTTGCCAGATTCTAGCCGGTGGTGAAGCGCAGCGCCACCACCGGTTGGCAACGGCAATGTGACCCGCACCCCGGAGGGGTGCCACGTGTAATCTGTCATGGGTTCTACCTCTCTCAGCCTTCATGACCATCCGGCGTTTAGCACCAAATAGGGGAAGTCCTGGCTGCAAGCCTGTTTCCCCTTGGCGTTCTTGGCGTTCTTGGCGGTTTAAGGTTCTTTGGTCGTGTCAACAGAGCGAAAGCAAACAGAGCGAAAGGAAGAGCGAGAGGGTCAGGTCTCAACATTCAACAGGAAGGCTTGCAGAGAGCGGGGTGGTCCATCAAGACGTAACCGTGGAGCCGAGTTCGAAAACATTCCCCCCAACTCTCCATCAAGGCCAGAAACTTCTGCCGGTCGACAGCGTCCCGCTAAATCTTCCTTCGGTCATTGCCCCGTGCGGACACATGATACCCACTGCCGGGTCGCGTGAGTCGCAAGGGTCGTGTCATGGAAATGAGCCTAGCGCCGCCTCGTTGCAAGCCTCAACCAGAATGTCTAATGTTGAGACCTGACCCCAATTTGGACGAAGCCAGTTCTTGGCAATCCTCAAGACTAACGCCAGTCCTGGAAAGGTAGCTAAAAGAAAAAGGGCCACATCGTTTCAAGACCTGGCCCTTTCGCTTGTGGCCATTGTTTAACTTTAAGGGCTAGCCCCAACTTCCCTCCGGTACACCGAGCCCAAAGAACAAGCGTCTGGACTATGAATTCGATGGGAAGTCTTACGGTGTATCGATTCGCCCAGTGAGTTGTTCTGCAGCTTTTCGGCAGTCATTCCAAGAACCAGTCACCTTCAGCCTTTCAAGCAGGTCTTGAGCGGAGGTCTGAGAGCCGCTCCTGAAGAAACCCCGGTCGTCTTCGATGGGCACGCCCAACTCCTGCGCTAAGGCAATGGCAATCGCAGCCCCAAGGGCGTACTGAAGATTCGTTCGCGGCGAACCCATAGACACACTCACTGAACGCTTCCCTGCCATTACCTGCACCGATTCAGGCTCATCTACAAAAGATATGGTAAAGATCCCCGCCGTACGTTCCCGTAATTCAACATCAGGCGACGCATGACACCGACCAGCCTCCCAGTATTCCACAGCCAGTCTGGGGATGGACCGAAGACCAAGCATTTCGACCAGAACACGCCCCGCTTTCGATAGCAGGTCGTCGAGTGAAATCGGATGGGTCAGTTCCAAGTCAAGGTCTATGGACATGAGAAGCCACCCTCTCTATTCTCCCTGCACCTTACCCGCTTCTCGATTTCCTTTTGTTCAGCTTCAGTCGGCCGGTATTCCACAGGGCCCTCTCCGGTGAAAATGACGACTTTAGTGATGGTTCCATCACCCAGAGTGCTCTGAATATCTGCGACACCTGTGACCTCGCTCTTTGAAACTCCTGGAGCATCAATGTATACCTGGACATCGTGGAAGCCGGATTTTGTGGCCTGTTTGAAAGCATCTTTCGCCCTGTCTTCGACTCGGTCTGGGTTGGATGCAGTCTTGAGGCTGATGCCTTTCGCATTGTCCAAATCCACCGCGTCAATTCCCGGTGCGTTCTTTTGGCCTACCCCCACCATGAGTGCCCCCTTCTCATAGGATGAGACTTTGTTGAGTTGGTGGTACTCGGCCATGGAGAGGCCACCTTTCACAGCGTTCGGATTGTACCCGAAGAGCTCACCCAAAACGCGGTTGAGTGCGTATTGGCCAGCGGATTGGATCAACCCACCCTTCACAGCCCCGCTGGTCTTTGTAAGTGGAGCACGCAAGAGGTGGAGCATCTTCTGAAGATTCGGATCCAACGCCTGGCGGCCATCTGGGTCTATGAGTCGAATCGGATTGTTGTAGACGTAGGCATACCTATTCCAACTCTGAGGACTTTGGATGTACCCGCTGGACAGCTTTGGGTCGACGCTGGTGAATCTCCCCTGGGCTCCTGAGTAGTACCTGGCCAGGAAGTAATCCAGGTTGGATTCGGAGTCGCGTTCTTTCGCGGTTAAGAACGCGTAGGAACTCCCGCCAACCGGAAGCCAATCAGTCAGTTGTCAAAGAACAGCCGTTCAAGAAGGCGGCATACTTTCGGACTCAAGGAGACAACCGTGGCGAGATCAGGTTCCCCTGTGGAGGTTGTCAAATTCCGATCGAGATGTTGCGGTAAGGATAAACCCATGATCTTCACACCTGGGATTCCGACGAACAAAATCTAGAGCATAGCTGTTATTCAATTCAACGAACGGCTCCCACTCCCCGGTGAACAAGACTTCATAGTCGCTCATTTGGTCAACTTTCACCCCATCGGGCTGCACCTCAAAGCTTTCAACTCCAAGGACTGCGATCCCGTGTTGCGTCGCGATCTGTATGACATCTATTACTTCGGGGTATGGAAACACGTGTTCCCGATCAGCAAAAATCGCTTTTGCCCTCAGTTCCGCTGGAATTACCTCTGAAAGATGGTCTTTCATTTTCAAAAACGAAACCCAGGCGCACCAACCTGGATGACTTCGCCTGAGGCATTGTCAATCACGACGGACTTGCCAGTGGAGGGGTGAACGTACCTCGTCGCCGGAGTGTTTGCACCTCTTAGCCTGTTAACGGCTGGGAACTGCTGTCCTTTCTCAAAAGCCTCTTGGATTTCGACTCTGGTCCATCCTCGAGTCTGCATCTGCCTCAAGATTTTTGGAGAGAGCCGGTCGAGAACGGGAAACACCCTACCGATTGGCAGCCGAGACAAACCAAGACCAATGAGCTTCCCACCCAACTTTCCTACGATTGCAGGAGCAAAAATGGCGTCCATGGCTGCGTTCGTGACCAAGGCTGCAGCGAAACTATCCGCCGTTCCGATGGTTTCATAAACGCCTTTTGCGATTTGAATAGCGGAATCAGGCAGGTCGACGTCGATTTGTCGAAATGTTCCAACCTGCGCGCCCTGGTTTCCCTTCTTGTCTCGAGCGAAGATCTTGCCGCCTTGAAAAATCAGCTCGCGCCTATTGGTGTGCTTGTATTTGTCCCAATCGGCATCGCTGATTTTCGTGCACTGTTGTTGATCTCCTTGCCTTACACACCGTTCGTATCTCTCTCCTGTTGGATCAGTGAAAACTAGAGGATTGTTCCGTGAATAAGCGTAGCCGTTCCAGCTCTGAGGATCATCTTCGTAGGCTCCCGCATTCTCAGGATCAACGGAGGTAAACCTCCCCTGTGCCCCAGAGAAGTACCGGGCGCCGAAGTAATCCAGGTTGGATTCAGAGTCACGTTCTTTCGCGGTGAACTTGTGGCGGAGGTCAGTGGCACCGTAGCCGGCAATGGCTGAGCGGCCGCCGTAGCTGGTCCCAATCTCCTCGCCAAACGGCAAATAATCGTGCCGCCCTCGCACCGTCCCGTCCGCCTTGGTCACCAGCCGGGTGCTCCCCAAATGATCCGCCATCACATAGCTCGTCCCGCCCGGTCCTCCGGCCGCCTGCGACGAGTACTCCGCCGCCAGCTGCCCTTGGGCGTTGGACACAAAGACCGTCGTCACTCCATTCTGGATTCGCCGGACCCTTCTGCCCTCTCCGTCGTAATCGTAGCTGGCATTGACGGTCACGCTGCCACCGTTGTAACTGACCTGACGATTCTCGGCCTCATAAGCAAAACTACGCCCTGTCAGGTCGGTCGTCAAGTTCCCCGATGCATCGTAGCTCGTGCCGCTCAGCCGGTTGTCGGCCGCATTGAAAGCGATGTAGCGCAAACCTGCGCTGTTTGCAGGTCTGCGGCTTTGGATGTGGTGGGTATAAGACCTGCTGCACCTTCAGGAACGGCTTTCGCGGCCTGGCCCAAGATCGCTCTGGCGGGTGATGATGCTGGATGCCATCGACTGTAATGGCTGGACTCGATTCGGCATCATCCTCGGATCTTGTTACCCTTCACTGCCGCGGACCCGCAGACAACGCGGGCTCCGCGCTACAAGATCTTCGGGTTTTCGATCAGGAGGAAGCGAGGTCAGGTCTCAACATTCAACAGAAAAGCTTGCAGAGAACGGGCTGGTCCATCAGAACCTAACTGTGGAGTCGAATTCGAAAACGTTCCCCCCAACTCTCCAGCAAGGCCAGAAACTTTTGCCGGTCGACATCATCCCGCTAAGTCTTCCTTCGCTCACTGCCCCGTGCGGATAGATGATACCCACTGCCGGGTCACGTGATTCGCAAGGGTCGTGCCATGGAAATGAGCATCGCGCCGCCTCGCTGCAAGCCTCAAGTAGAATGTCTAATGTTGAGACCTGACCAGGGTTGGTGGGAGATCCCGTGGCCGGACCCGCCAGCGGGGCACTGCCCCCATAGGCGAGCTCAAGCAGGTCTTTGAGGCGGCCTCCAAACTCCCCCGGCGCCAGCAGCACACAATCGCCGAGTTCGTCGAAGCCTTCGTCCTGCAGCAAACCAACAGTCAAAATCTCTGAAGACTCAGCCCCTTCCGCAGCCTTGTCGGAAGTTGGTCGGAACCTCACGAACAAAAGCTCCGACACCTTCCGACAAACCTCCGACATGTCGGAACTCTGTCGGAAGCTCGCAATGCGTCCAAGCGCAGCTTAGACGTATTGCGTCTTAGCTCCACTTCGTACCCAATGTCCCAAGCTGCTTCTCCCCGGAGTTCAGTGACCAGAACCCGAGGTGACCCTGCCGACAGCACCGTAATCGCAGACTTCATACTGCGATATCTGACACCAGGCGGTCGCCATCACCGGCTTCCCGAGCACGGCGCACTCTTTATTCTCTCGACTGAATCGGCCTAATACGTGTCCAGGTAGCAGGATCCATGGCCATTCGGTGGCCTATTGCTTCTATTTGGAGGTAGGTCTCGGAGGCGATGACTTTCCCCTCTTCTTCAATAATTGCGCACAATGTTTCAAGCGCTACGCCATACTCACCAACATCCAGGAAGTGCATCACTTCATTCCGTTCCGAATCGGTAAGAGTGGTCCCCAAAGCCTCTAACAACCCGCGTAAGCTGGTTTCTGTTGCTGCAAGGTCGACCATAGAAACTCCTCTCAAGGGTTCCGAGGGCGATTGGCAGGGTAAGCAGTAACTATGCCGCCGCCCTTTGATGGGGCTTCCAAAATCACCTCTATCTCAACCCCCTCTCTATTGCCGGTGACAATCGTTCTTCCCCCTCGCCCAGGACGAGTCTTCGACAATGGATCCGTGGCGACATCCGAGATGTGGTGCATTATCTTGTCATCACTCCATCCGAATGGGAATTCGCTCTTGCCTGGAAATCCAGTGCCTGGGCGATGCCCACCACCCGTTGCGTCTCCCTCTAAAATGTGCTTACGACGCTGGGGAGTTGCCAGATCAACAAAGCTATCTGCATTCTTTTTGGCTTCGTTTATGCCGAGACGTGTAACGCTCCTGAAAATCCCCTTGGCTATGGAGGAGTAGGTTCTAAACAAATCGGTGAGATCGACAAGAGGCTCGACCGCATCCCCGAACTCGGCGTAAGTGCCAACCTGTGTCAAACTGCCGTCCTCGTTGACAGCGTTAATTACGCCGTTGCTGAAGCGAAGGTTGGGGTTCGTGCGCTCAAAGTAATCCGGGTCGAACTCCGAGTTGGCGCAGTTCTCATTGTTGTTGTCGCAGATCCGGATGGCTTCCCCGGTGGGGTCGGTGTAAAGGAGTGGGTTGTTTCGTGCATAGGAGTACCCATTCCAGGTCTGAGGATCGTTAGCAATAGCTCCTCGGTTCTCCGGATCAACTGAGGTGAACCGTCCTTGGGCACCAGAATGGTACCTCGCTCCGAAGTAATCGAGATTAGATTCAGAGTCACGTTCTTTCGCGGTGAACTTCTGGCGGAGGTCAGCGGCACCGTAGCCGGCAATGGCTGAGCGGCCGCCGTAGCTGGTCCCAATCTCCTCGCCAAACGGCAAATAATCGTGCCGCCCTCGCACCGTCCCGTCCGCCTTGGTCACCAGCCGGGTGCTCCCCAAATGATCCCCCATCACATAGCTCGTCCCGCCCGGTCCTGCCGCCGCCTGCGACCAGTACTCCGCCGCCAGTTGCCCTTGGGCGTTGGACACAAAGACCGTGGTCACTCCATTCTGGATTCGCCGGACCCTTCTGCCCTCTCCGTCGTAATCGTAACTGGCATTGACGGTCACGCTGCCGCCATTGTAACTGACCTGACGATTCTCGGCGTCATATGCAAAACTACGCCCTGTCAGATCGGTCGTCAAGTTCCCCGATGCATCGTAGCCCGTGCCGCTCAGCCGGTTGTCGGCCGCATTGAAAGCGATGTAGCGCAAACCTGCGCTGTTTGCAGGTCTGCGGCTATGGATGTGGCGGTGCAACGTTTGCGTCGCGGCCCCGGCCACAGATCGCTCT
>JBFMEW010000023.1:0-116571 GCA_040753175.1 Acidobacteriota bacterium
ATTGGATAGAGGACTCGTAATCCAGGGGTGGCGCGCCGAGCGCCACCCCTGGCTAATGGCTGACAAGCCTTTGGCTTGTGCCACGGGCTGCGTCTCGCCCGCCCCACGCGCCGAAGGCTTGCCAGCGACTTGACGAGGGGCCGGGTCCTTTCACACAATAGGGCACTTAGACCTCTTGCGCCCGACCAGCATGCAGTGCGATCGAGAGGGGCTGCTCTGAGGGCATGACATCGCCTCTGCCTGGCAGTGCAGCTCGTTCATGAGTCTCTGGGCTTTCAAATTATCTGAGGTGGCTATGAGTACCAGACCTGGGTTGCTGCTTTCCTTTGTTCCATGGATGAGTTTGTTGATGGTTTCAGCGGCCCTCGCCCAACAGCCGGCAGGCACATCCGTCGATTTTCAGCGGTCGGTGAGACCGATTCTGTCAGATGCCTGCTTCCCCTGTCATGGCCCTGACGAAGGCACGCGCATGGCCGATTTGCGGCTCGACGTCAAAGAAGGCCTATTCGCTCGCAGAGAGAATGGACACGTCGTTGTTCCCGGCGATCCGAAGGCCAGCGTGCTGTATCAGAGGGTCTCCGCTGCCGATCCCGCTGAGCGCATGCCTCCCGCTTCTGCGCACAGAACTCTCACCCAGAGCGAAATCGACACGCTGAGGCAATGGATTCAGGAAGGTGCGGATTGGAAGGAGCATTGGTCCTTTGTGAAGCCAGTGAGATCGGCCGTGCCCGAGGTCAAAGACGAGAAGTGGGTTCGCAATCCCATCGACGCCTTTGTTCTGGCTAAGCTGGAGTCCGTGGGTTCGCGGCCGGCCCCTGAAGCGGATCGTCGGACCCTGGCCCGGCGTGTCACGCTGGATCTGACGGGGCTTCCTCCCGAGCCGGAGGACGTAGAGCGATTTGTCAGCGATTCGTCTGAAGGAGCTTACGAGCGGTTGGTCGATCGCTTACTGGCGTCAAATCGTTGGGGGGAGCATCGGGCGCGCTACTGGTTGGATGCCGCCCGTTATGGGGATACCCACGGCATGCATCTCGACAACTATCGGGAAATGTGGCCCTACCGCGACTGGGTCATTGGGGCTTTTAATCGAAATTTATCTTTTGATCGCTTCACGATTGAGCAGCTTGCCGGGGATCTGCTTCCGAATCGGACCATCGATCAGCAGATTGCGACAGGATTCCACCGCTGTAACGTGACCACCAACGAAGGAGGGGTGATCGCGGAAGAGGTGGAAGCCATGTATGCCAAGGACCGGGTGGACACGACCGGAACGGTGTGGTTGGGACTGACCGTGGGTTGCGCGACCTGCCATGATCACAAATTCGATCCGCTGTCGCAAAGAGACTTCTATTCGCTGACGGCGTTCTTCCGTAATACCACACAAGAGGCCATGGACGGGAACGTGTCCGACACGCCGCCGGTGTTGGTGGTGCCCAGACTCGAAGATCGGCCTCGCTGGGCGGAACTGAATGCCCAGCTTTCTGCAGTAACCCAGAGAATGCGCCAGAAGCGAGAGAGCCCCGACCCGGCCTTCGACAAGTGGCTGAGTTCTGCGGCTCGCCGGGAGCTGGCGGCTCCGCTGAATACGGCTTCACAACTGTTCGCTCTGTCGGTCACGGACGAAGTGATGGTCGCTACGCCGAACGGTAAGAGGTCCGTGGATCTGCCCGCAGCCCTCCGTGTCGGGCCGGGGCCGGAGGAAAACAGGAAAGCCATCGCCTTTGGAAAGGAAGCGTTTCTGCAACTGCCTCATATCGACTACTTCAGTGCGGATACTCCTTTCTCCGTAGCGGTATGGGTCTACCAGCCCGTGGGCACCGGCGATTTCACGATCGTCAGCCAGGCCGACCCCCATGACCGGTCGCGTGGCTGGACCATCGAGGTGGGCGCCCGGACCCCGTCCTTCAAGCTCATCGCAAATGAAGGCAAACAGATTGAGATCTCTGCCGGATTCCAATATCAATTCAAGCCCGGCAGCTGGAACCACCTGGTGGTCACTTACGACGGCAGCCGCGAACTGGCCGGGCTCGGCTTGTTTCTGAATGGGAAATCGATTCCCACCCAGCACACCTTTGCCACCACCCATCATCTGGAAGGAGAAATTCGTACCTCGGCCCCTTTCCAACTGGGTCATCTGGGGGAACACTACTTCGAGGGAGGCGCCCTGGCGGACCTGCGCATCTTCTCGCGGGCCCTCAAGGAAGAGGAGGCCTTGCTGGCGGCTCAGTGGTTTGTGCTGGAAGACCATCGCCAGAAAGAGACGAAAGAGCTCACTCCGCTGCAGCGCAACCTGTTTCGTCTGGCCTACCTCAACCTCAAAGATGCGGATTACCTCAGGATGGCGAGTGAGGTGGAAGCACTGCAAACCGAAGCACGAAGCATTCAGGCTCGCGGCGCGGTGACCCATGTCATGCAGGAGCGGACAGATCAGAAGCCGATGGCACACGTCTTGTATCGCGGCCAGTATGACCAGCCCCGCGACGAGGTACGGCCCAATGTTCCCGCGGCTTTGCCGCCGATGCCGGCCGCGTTCCCACGCAATCGCCTGGGTCTGGCGCGATGGCTGGTGGACAGTTCCAATCCCCTGACTTCCCGCGTCACGGTCAATCGTTTCTGGCAGGAGGTCTTCGGCACGGGCATCGTGAGAACCTCCGAGGATTTCGGAGTTCAAGGTCAGCCCCCTTCTCATCCGGAATTGTTGGATTGGCTGGCCGTTGAATTCCGCGAATCGGGTTGGGACGTGAAGAGACTTTTCAAGCTGATGGTGACTTCGTCAGCTTATCGCCAGTCGGCCGTTGCCACCGATGAGAAGCTGAAGCTGGACCCTGAAAATCGTCTGCTGTCACGGGGACCGCGTTTCAGAATGGATGGAGAGATGGTTCGGGATTATGCGTTGGCCGCCAGCGGCCTTCTCGTCGATACCGTCGGCGGACCGAGTGTCAAGCCTTATCAACCCGAAGGGGTCTGGGAGTCTGTGGCGATGTTCGTGAGCAATACGCGCTTCTACGAGCCGGATCACGGCGAGAATCTGTATCGTCGCAGCCTTTATACGTTTTGGAAACGGAGTGCCCCTCCTGCTTCGATGGACATCTTCAACGGGCCGACGAGGGAAACATGTACCGTCCGGCGCGAACGGACCAACACGCCTTTGCAGGCTTTGACAACGATGAACGATCCCCAGTTTGTTGAGGCTGCCCGTGTCCTTGCGGAACGCGCCTTGCAGTCGGCTTCGGGAAACCTGGAGCAGGAACTCCGCCTGATTTCCGCGCGACTCCTGGGCCGTCCGTTTGACAGCCGGGAACGCGAGATCACGAAGCGTGCCTTCCTGGATTATCTTGCCTACTACGACGAACACCCTGAGGAAGCCAGGAAGCTCCTGGCCATTGGGGAATCGAAGGTCGAGGGAACACTGCCGCCCTCGCAATTAGCCGCCTTGACGATGGTGGCGAATCAGGTCATGAATCTGGACGAGGTCCTGAACAAATAATAGCCTTCAATAGTCCAGGACCTCGGTGACGCACCAAAGACAAGCCGAAAGCTTGTCAGCCATTAGCCAGGGGTGGCGCCCGCCGCGCCACCCCCGGAGTCCGAGCTAGCCAATCCCCCGACCCCGCCGGGGGTCGCAGACTCTCCGCCACGACGCTTCATCAATTCGCGGCAGCCGGCACCCCTTCGACGTGAGGTGCGGGCGAGACGCCCGCGCTCCCAGGGATGGCTGCGATTGGCGTTGTCGTCGCCAACCGGTGGTGGCGCTGCGCTTCGCCACCGGCTAAAAGCTGGCAAGCCTGCCGGCTTGCCGTTTGACTCCAGGCTCGGCCGTTATTGGCCGTCTCGCCGCGACAGATCGAATCCGGCCCGTTGATCGCCCAACAAACCTACCGGCCGTGTCTTTTGGCTTCTGGCTCCCGGCTTTCACGCGATCGATTGCTTTACGCCGGTTCTGGGCGGGCGGCGGCTTCTGCCCTGGCGGGGGCGCGTCTGATCCGTTCAATCTTTCCGGAACTCAGCAAGAGAACGATGGCGAGACCATAAAGGGCGCTGCATCCCAGAAAGGGAATCTGGTATCCGACGGCGTCGATGGCGTGACCTGCTAAGGGCTGAGTAACGGCACCCAGGAAGGTGCCGGCTGCGCCCGTGATTCCATACAAAACGCCAACGTGTCGAACCGGCGTGATCTCACTGATCACCGTATGAATATTGCTGGCCCAGGAGAAGTGCCCAAGCAATGCGAGGCTGACACAAGCCAGGGAGACGGCGTCCGACGCTGCATAGTAAGCGGCGCCTCCCACCACACCGAGCAGTCCTGAAACGACCAGCACCGTCTTGCGGCTCCGATCCAACCCGAATCCACGGCGAATGAGACCGCTGCTGGCCCAAGCGCCCCCCAAAGCGCCGACATCCGCAAAGAAGAATGGAATCCAGAGTAAGCTGCCCACTTCAGCCAGGGTGAATCCCCGCACTACCTGGTAGTACCCGGGAATCCAGAAGATGTAGAAAAGCCAGGCAGCATCCGTTGTGGCGCGGGCCAGCAGGATGAGCCAGTACTTGAGTCGCCTGAGGACTTCTCCAGGCGAAAGGTCGGACTCTTCGGCGACATCTGACGAGGTTTCCCGGTGGGCAGGAGCGGGGTCCGACGTACCCAGAGTCATCTTGATGATTCTGTGGAGAAACAGCCACACCAGGGCCAGGAGGAATCCAGACGCCCCCGTCACCACAAACGACGCACGCCACCCATACCTGGCGGTGATCCAAGCCACCACCGGAGGCGTAATAAGCGAGCCGATGCTGACGCCGCAGATGAGCAGGCCAACAGCCTTCGCCCGGTTATCAGGCCGAAACCACTCGGAGATGCCGCGTATGGCTGCGGGATAGAAGGGACCCTCGCCGACTCCGAGCATGGCTCGAAAAAAACAGAGGCTCCAGAAGCCGCGGGCCAAAGCATGAGCCATGCTCGCCAGGGACCAGAAGGTGATGGTGATCAGAAAAGCACGACGGCAACCGATCGCATCAGCCAGACGGCCTCCCAGGATGTAGAACAGCATGTAGAGAAGCAGAAAGGCATTGACCGCAAAGCCATAAGCCGTATTGCTTAGGCCGAGATCGTGACGGATCTGCGGCATCACGACGCCCAAAACTGCGCGGTCCAGGTAGTTGTTCACCGAACCCGCAAAAAGGACCAAGACCACCATCCAACCCAGCCGATTGGTTGTAGAGGCGTTGATGTCCATGGCCTTGAGTCGTTCACAGTGGCTGCCGGCCGGAGGCAGCAGCTCCTGGTCGATAGACGGCGTCGGTTCCTTCCGAGTGACGACCTAGCCGGGGCTCCAAAGCGGTAGAGGTCCGGTCTATTAGCGGGTTGAAGTAGCGGCTCAGACCTGTCGTCCGGGCGGATCTGTTGGGTTGGAATGATACGACACCGTTTTCGCTCTCTCCCCCAAGACCATCGGAGTCTCCGCATTGTATTCGCCGGCGTTGAGAGAATCCTTAGCACGTCAGGTTCCCTAACATCTACTTATTCTTTGGAAAAATACCTGCTGTCACGTTGACAGCACCCCGTAGGCCGCAGCACGAGCAACGGCGCAAACCTCTTATGTCCAGGTCTTTCGTCGCTTGAGTCAACGGTTGTGTTCACCGGTGCCTCCCAGCCTGGGCCAAAGAGTTGGGCGAAATGCCTCTAGCCGATGGGGTATTCGACCCGATCGAAGGTCCGAAGCGCTCTGAGGAGAGGCGCGGTCTCAGGGCAGCTCGCCGCCTGATTTAGCTGTTTTTCCAAGTGATCGAGGGGGAGTTCCCTTCTTTGTGAGAGCACGTTGTCTCGATCGAGCTGTGATGGATGTGAGGAGGACCCGATGGAAATGAAAGCGAAGGAGCGGGTGCTGACCGCACTCAGAGGTGAGGAACCGGACCGGGTTCCCTATTGCGAGCTATCGGTCGACCGGGCGCTGGCCCAAAAGCTCATGGGGTGGGGTGCCGGCACGAGTCAAGCCTACAATATCGAGGAAAACATCTATTCGCCGGACGAGGCCCAGGCCCTGGCCGCTCACCTGAAACTGGACAACTTGTTTTACGTCATTCGGGCGCCCATTTGGGCCGAGAAAATCGCCGGCAAGGACGGTCGCCTCTTTTACGGCGACGGCTTGATTAGGACCAAACAAGATCTCGCCCTGATGCAGTTTGCCGACCCCAATGATCCGACGTTTTATGCCAAGGCCAAATCGTTCGCAGCGCAAAAGCAAGACCGCGCCCTGTTTTTCATCACCCGGATCGGAATCTTCTCCACCATGATGAGCATGGGCATGGAAAACTTCTGCCTGGCTCTGTATGACAATCCGTCTCTGGTGGAAGAAGTCCTGGATCGTTACTGCGACTGGACCAGCAAGGTGGCGGAGCACATTTGTGACCTGGGCTTCGATGTCTTTGTCTCCACTGACGACATGGCGTTCAACACCACCACGTTCTTCTCGCTGAAGGTCTTTCGCGAGCTGGTTTTGCCGCGCTATCGGCGGATTCGCGACAAGATCAAGCTGCCCTGGATCATTCATAGCGATGGGAACATCGCGCCTTTCGTCGATGACTTTCTTGACCTGGGAATCGCAGGCTTGCATCCCAACGAGAAAGGAGCCGTCGACATTCGGGCCATGAAACAACGCTATGGCAAGCGGCTCTGCCTGCTTGGGAACGTCGATCTGAACATTCTTGGCTTGCAGTCTCCGGAGGATGTAGACCGGGAAGTCCGCGAACTGATACGGGACGTGGGGCCGGGAGGCGGATACGTGGTGACCAGCGGCAACAGTCTGGCCGGCTATCTAAAGCCGGACAACGTCATGGCCCTTTCGGCCGCCGTGCAGAAGTATGGGCGCTACCCCCTCCAAGTAGGGAGCGTCAACTAAACGACTCAATACATCCCCGGCGTGGGGGAATAGCCACCTCCAACTCCCTGAGATTCGCCTCCGAAACGGAGCCAGCATCATTGCCCGGCGCCAGTGTACTGACAGCCCTCCCACCGATTGCAAGTTCGATCCTGTCCTGGACCTCATGCACGTTGATGCCGTAGCGCGCCACTTGCCGAGGATCGATACGAATGGTCAATTGAGCTTGGTCCGCTTCCTGTTCGATTCCGGTGTCGGCCGATTAGTCGTCGTGTGCTGTCCAGGAGTTCCAGCTGAGCGACGTCTCGGCTGCCTTCCGCTACTTCGATCCGACAGGGAGCGTTCCACAGCCCACCCCGTCATCATTTTCTGACCATCGGTTTCACTGACAAAGACAACAAGCCACAAGGAGTAGTTCTGGAGATACCCAAGGGCCGAGCCAAGTCGATGATCGCCATTTTGGAAGCTCGTAGCGGTAAGAAGGTTGAGTACGAATGAGAAGAGGCCAAAAAGCACGTCCATGGATGAAATCCAGCTTGGGCGGCCGCAACGGGAGCTGTTTTGTCCACAGAGGACGAAGGACTGGCCGGCGCCTCTTCGCAGAGCCTGGAAAAGGCACGCCGTTCAGGCCGGATCTTGGTTTACTTGCTCCACCAAAACGGGTAAAGTCTGGACTAACGCAGTCTTTCCTCGCACTCTCGGATCCAGCCATGGTTGAGGGACCGCACTTTCTTGACGAAGGTGTATCGAACAGCCGTTCGACAGAAGTCGGTGTGTCTCTTGAGATCGCCCGGCGGGCCCGCGTACTGTTTGACGAAGCTTTGTCTTGTCCGGGTAGCGTCGACAGGACTTTCTCGAGAGGCAGTGCGAGGGAGACGATGACCTCAAACGAGAGGTTCAGATGCTGTGATCGGCACGCGGAAGGATGGGCGATTTTCTCGAGGCCTCGGGCCTGCCCGTCCAGGGTGCTCATGGCCAGCGGCGAATTGAGCGGGGCTACAGGGCCACTCGAGCGTGCCAGAGAAGCTTTGGAGGAAGCAGTTTTCAGACGCTCCGCCGACTCCTGGTCTCGAAAAATGCTGGCTGAGACTTATGAGTTGCTGGGAGATCTCGAATCGTCGCGTGCCCTCCATCCTGATTTCACGATTCGAAGGGTTGGCCGGGAATGGAGCGAAAAGGCCCACCGCTGGTATCATAAGGGCCTGGAGACTTACCGGATGCTTGAGCGATCGAGTCCCGCTTGGGTGACTGAAGTTGTGAACCGGCTGAAAGAAAAGATTGGAAAGCTGGAAAACTCTCACTCTCGATCTCTTGCGCGGAGTCCAGCATTGAAAGCCGCGGTTGGCAGTCACTAGGACTTGGTGGTATCAGTTCGCGTCCGTTGCTGTAGCTGCGGGCGATGCCTCCGTTCAGCCTTATGGTGGCCGGGTGCACCACGAACCGATGCAGCTCAGTCCGGGACGTTCAGCAAAAAAGGGTTGGCGCAATGATGACCGGCCGAAATGACTTTAGCCTTGAAGAGTTGAAGACGCTGCACGAGGTCAGCCGCAGGATCAACTCCCACCGGGATCTGAAGACGCTTCTGGAAGAGACCATGGACCTGGCCGTTGAGCTTCTCCACGCCGAGAAGGGATTGATCCTCTTGCGGGAAGAAGGGGCCGCGGAGTTGAAGGTTCACGTCGCACGTGCAGCGGATCGAAAGACGATTCAGATGGCAGAAGCCATGAGCCGCTCGGTCATTGCCAGCGTGGACCGGCTGGGCAAACCCAGGCTGGTTCGAAACGATCCCAGAACAAGGCAAGACTTGAGTGAAAGTGTGGTTCGCTTTGGGATCAGCTCGCTCGTGTGCGTCCCGCTGTGGGAGAAAGGCAGCTTGATTGGTGTGATTTATTTGGATACCACCGACCCGAATCACTTCTTCGACGAGGACGAGATTCCGTTTCTCGAAGCGTTTGCCAACCTGGCGGCGGTGGCCATCGACAATGCACGAAGCTACGAAGAAGTCAGAAAACTAAATGCCGGACTGGAGGATCAGGTGCTTGAACGGACTCAGGAGTTGCGCCGCAAGCACGAGGAACTGGCCCGTGCCTATGAGGATCTTCGCGAGACCCAGCTCCAGCTGGTTCGTTCCGAAAAGATGGCCTCTCTTGGTTTGCTGGTGGCTGGTGTGGCCCATGAAATCAACACGCCCTTGGGCGCGATCAACAGCAGTTCAGACACGTTGCGGCGCGGCGTGGCCAAGCTGAAGTCTTTGTGGGTGGACCTTTCGGTGGATGGTTCGGCGGAGGACAGTGTGGAGGTGACGCGAACCCTGAAGGTTGTCGAAGATGTGTCACAAGCGACTTCAGAGGCCTGCCGGAGGATCGACCAGGTCGTTCGAGCCTTGCGCGCCTTTGCGCGACTTGACGAAGAAGATTTCAAGCAGGTGGATATCCATGACGGCCTGGAAGCCGCATGGGCTGTCATCCGGGGACAGTATGAAGGTCGCGTGGATTTGGTTAGGAAGTATGGTCAGGTACCTTTGCTGAAATGTCGTGCCGCACAATTGAACCAGGTCTTCCTCAATCTGCTGCTGAATGCCTGCCAGGCCATTCCCAACAGAGGAGAGATTAGCATCCTGACCCAGGCACGGGGCGGAAGGCTTGAAATTCAGGTCCAGGATAACGGGACCGGTATTCTGCCGGAGCATCTGCCCAAGATATTCGACCCCGGGTTCACGACCCGGGGAGTCAAGTTTGGGACCGGTCTGGGGCTGTCGATTGCCTATCAGATCGTGAAGGACCACGGAGGCGATATCCGGGTAGTGAGTACTCCTGGAGAAGGGGCCACCGTGACGGTCGACCTGCCCCACCAGAACGCGGAACAGCCTGATCCCCGTCGGACTCAGGCGGCTCCTGTCTAGGGCAGAGGCCAATGCTCCGGTGCCAGGTAGGAACCGGCTTGGGCCTGTTGCCCCACTCCACCGGGTGATCGACAGTTTATTCGCCGCCCCTTGAGATTCTTGTCCGAAACTCTTCTTTGCCGTCCACGTCGACAGGAAAGCGATACAAGCGGCCTCCGAAGTAGCCGCTGTCAGGATCGTAACCGGGAGGCATCACGGGCAGGACTTCCGACCGCCCGGCCGAGGTGATGAACAGCTCCTGCAGATTGGGTCCTCCCAGGGCCACGGAGGACGTTTGCTTGGCTGGGATCGCAATTCTTCGCTCCAGCTTTCCGTCCGGGTCATACCGCACGACACAACTGCCGAACCACTGGGCTGACCACAGGAAGCCTTCACTGTCCACGGTCATTCCGTCGGGAATGCCTTCTTCCTTAGAGACCTGAACCAGCGTGCGGCGATTGCGAATTTCGCCGGATTCGATGCGGTAGTCGTAAGCGTAAATCCGCCTGAGTGCGCTGTCGGTGAAATAGAGTGTCTTGCAGTCGGGAGAAAAACCGAATCCGTTGGCCAGATGGATGCCCTCATCGACGATGCGAGCGGATCCGTCCGTGTCCACGCGGATGATGTGGCCCAGCTGATACTCCTTAGAGGGATCGTAGAAAATCGATCCAGCAAACAGCCGACCCGCCGGGTCGGCGATGCAATCGTTGCAGGGGCAGGGAATACCATCCACCTCTCCGGCGACCAACTGGGGATCGCCGCTGCCGTCCCAAAGCCAAATGCCCTTGCTGTTGGTGATGACGAAACCGCCGGGCTCATTCAAGGTAAAGCCACAGATCTCGAGTTCTTCCTTCAGCACCCGGGGACTGCGGGCGGTCCAGTCATACTGGTAAAACTTGGCTCCCACAGCGTCGGTCCAGTAAAGCGCCTTGCTCCGAGCGTCCCACAGCGGTCCTTCTCCGCACAAATCTCCGAAGTCAGCGATGATTTCCAAATCACTCATTCTGGTGGATCCTCCTTTAGTCTTTTGGGTCTGCCCGCGGACCGGCAAGGCGATCCGTTGCGGCCGCGTCAGAATACCACGGGATCACAGCAGAGTGCCGACTAGTTTGCCCAAACGGCAGCTCTCCAGAACAGGCAAACTGCCTTGCTCTCGGGAGTCGTATTGCCGAACACAAGGCGGAAGGAGATGGAGTCAAACCGAGGATTGGATCAATCAAAACGCGCAGCCCGAGCGGCGTTTATTAAAGCGAATCCCGAGACGGCCCTGCCTTGGGATTCGTGGAGATAGCTGGTCCGGTGGGACGGAGGAAGCGGAAGGTCCCGGGGAGATTCGCAGGACGTCGCAAGCGGCGGCGGTCTCCGAGCGACTATTTGACTAGTCTGACCTCGTTCCTATCGAGCGTCTCGATCCGAGACTGACCCTCGATGAACCAGGCCGCCAACTCGGCTTCGATGGATCCACCAGGAGGAAGAACCGGCGCGTTACCGGCGGCAATAGCGTCTGCCAGACCCGTTCCCGGAATACTGGTGAAAGGCTCCATCGCCATCACGTAGGCGCGTCCATACCAGGGATGCCCAAACGAACCGCGGAGTTCCTGCCAGAGCCAGAGAAAGGGAAAGACGCGGAGCGGCCACACCATGCCGAAACTGAAATCATGCTGGCGGCTGGTTATGGCGTACCACCCCTGATCCAGATCGGTGATGTAGCCATACTCATACACGCGTTGGGACTCCGGGGGGACCTGGCTTAGGTCGACCGCCCCCTCCTTACCGGGAACCATGGGCCAGGGAGCTACGGTGCCTGCCGGGATTCGGCAGGTGGGGGCATATTCCGTGGAGTGCGCCTGAAAACGGGCAGTCGGGAGCTGAATCCAGCAGCTGTCTCCCAGAAACGGTTTCCCCAGAGCGGGGTGGTGACCCCACATGAAGTGCATCTCCTCTTCGGCATGATTCACGATCTTCTCCGAGATTCTCACCACGGGTCTTCCCGCTTCCACCAGCATTTTCCGTTTCAGCGAAAACGGGCTGCGGAACGTCGAGACGGTAGATTCAGCCGCCACCCAGTCTGGGTGCCTTTCCAGGGAACAGTTCCAGGACAACAGAGAGGCTTCCCCATGAAAGTTCAAGCGGCAGCCCTTGTACACGCAGGCGTTGCCGCCATTCGGAAAGATCTCCTGCCAGCCGCCCTCGTAATGCTCCAGCCAGGTTTCCTCTGAGGATCCTCCGCTGGCGATGGCCCGATCCAAGGGCTTCAGCCCCCAAGGGGATTTCCAAAGAATGTCCATCGACCGCGGCTTGTAGACCAGGCTGTAGATGTCGGCACCCTTCTCCGGCAGAACCGTGACCGACAAGATCTCATTTTCCAGAACAACGGCGCGATAGCCGGACTCCAGAAGCGTTTCGCTTGCGAGGCAACGAGGCTCGCTCATCCTGGGCTCCTACGATAATGATCAAGGCAAATGAAAAGGTAACGGTCTTGTGAGGAGCAGACCTAGCTGCCGAAGAAGCGCGCGCTGAGACCCCCATCGACCACCAGGTTCGCGCCGGTAATCCACTCCGATTCGTCCGACAGGAAGAATCTCACCGCGCGGGCCACGTCCTGTGGCGCTCCCCGCCGGCGAAGCGGATGCCACTGGCGGGTTTCCTGGTCGATCCGAGCAGGATCCGGTCGGGCCGCCAGCCAGGCATCCCACATAGCCGTATCGATGTAGCCGGGTGAGATGGAATTGGCCCGGACCTGGTAGGGACCGTTTTCCAGCGCGATGGTGCGCGTCAGCGACACCACGCCACCCTTGCTCGCATCATAAGCCGAGCAACCTTCAAAGCCAAAGTTGGCGTGGACGGAGGCGATGTTGACGATGCTTCCTCGCCCGCTCCGGCGCAGATGAGGAAGAACAGACCGTGCGCAAAGGAAAACGCCTCTGAGATTCACCGAGAGAATCCGGTCCCATTCTTGGGGGGAGGTGGACAAGATATCGGCCTCGATTTCGATGCCGGCGTTGTTCACCAGTCCGTATAAGCTGCCGTAGACTTCGAGGCACTTCTGCACCATGCGGTTGACGCTGGATTCGTCAGCCACGTTCGTTTGAATGAATGTGGCGCGCCCCCCTTGCCCGCGGATGGATTCCTCAACCTGACATCCGTGCTCTTCGTGAATCTCAGCCAAAACGACTTGCGCACCCTGCGAGGCGACCAACTCGGCGGTGGCCCGCCCAATGCCCGAACCGGCTCCGGTTACGATGACAGTCCGCTCCTGGAGTGACATCCGTTCATGCTCCTCTGGTTCAAGATCCAAACTCGGTTTAGGGAACCCGATACCGCCTCAGGCATTCTGGACTAAGGGTCACTCCAAGTCCAGGTCGGTCCGGCACATTCACCTTGCCATCGGACTCGATCTGGATCGGTTCCACGGTGGTTTCCCAGCGCAGAGGAGATGGGCTGGTTGAAAATTCGAGAAGCTCGGCGGTCCAATGACTGGCCAGGAAGTGGAGGTTGGCGGCGATTTCAATATTGGTCTTGTATCCGTGGGGGATGACCCGTCTGTTCCGTTGACGGGCGGCTTCCGCCACCCGCAGCAGGCCGGTGAATCCGCCCACTTGAGTGACATCCGGTTGGCAAATGGTTGCGGCGCCCCGCTCCATGGCGTCGATGAACTCGGAGACGTGAGTGAGCCCCAGATCGCCCACGCCGAGAGGAACTCCGAAGGCTGCCATCTGGGCATGGCCGTCCCAGTCGTCGAGGGGCAGCGGTGCTTCGAGGAACAGGATGCCCACCTCCTTCAGAATGGGCAAGAGATTGAGACCTTCGCGGGCAGTCTGATAGGCTAGAGCTGCATCCACGATCAGTCCACGGTCCCGACCCAGCACACGCCGGGCGGTGGCCAGCAGGCGAGCCGTCTCCTCAAGGTCCTCCATCCACCAAGGGTCCGCAGCAAACTTGATGTTGCGGAGCGGCCATTTCTTCAGAATCTGCTCCAGTTGCTGCTCGACGCCGGCCTCTGTGCGGGCCATCGGGTAGACCGTACCGTAGGCCTCAATCCGAGACCGCTTCTTTCCGCCAAGAAGCTCGCAGACCGGCTTCCCCTCGGCTTGTCCTTTAATATCCCAGAGGGCCAGGTCAATCCCGCCCATCGCATGGATGACCAGACCCCGGCGTCCGACATAGGAAGTGGCATCGTACATGAGTTCCCAAAGTTGGGAGACGCGAGTTGGATCGCGACCGACGAGAAGCTCCTTTAATCCGAAGGCATGGTTGTGAGCGGGTTTGGCGTTGATCACGGCCTGAACCGCCGGCGCGAGCGATTCCACCTCGCCCAGCCCGGTAAGCCCGGCATCGGTATGGACCCGAATGACGCAATCGTCGTAAGAGCCGTCGAAGAGTCCGATGCTCGGGTCCTCAACCCGAAGATGAATGGCTTCAATGTCTGTAATCTTCATGACGTGTTTGGAGGCCGAAGCCTGACTCACTCATCGGTGACGCCGCCGTGCGAACGCCGGCGGCAAGGCACGGAGCCAAGATTTGCCCCGATCTATTTCGGCGGCGAAATTTCGGATTCTTTGGAGAGCAACAGACCGGCGCCGATCGCGAGAGACACCCCCAGCCACTGTCTGCCTGTCAGCCGCTCCCCTAGAAAAACATAGGCCAGCAGAACGGTCAGCAGCGGATAGAGAGCCACGAGAGGAATGACGATGGATGCCTTCCCTCCTCGCTCCAGAGCCATAAAGACCGGAAGTGTCCCCATCCCGTTAAGCACTCCTCCTCCAACGGCCAGCAGCACGAGCGGCAGAGAATAGCTCCATGACAGCGACACGGATGCCAGGATGGCCACCGAAACGGGTACAAAAGCGATTCCAAACCAGATGGACGACGTTCGGGCGCTGATGTGATTGGTGGCCAACTTTTGAGTCACACCGGTAATGCCCCAAAACACCAACGTCACGAACACCATCACCATCCAATACTCGAACAAGTCAGCCTCCCAGAATCACGATGGCGGCGATGGCCAGACCAATCCCCGCTATCTGATAGCCGTTGATGCGTTCTTTGAGCAAGGCCAGGGCCATCACCACCGTAACCATAGGGTAAAGAGTGGTTAAGGGAACGATCACCGAGGCCTTGGACCCCTGCCGCAGAGCCTCATAGAAAGTCACGTTGCCGGCAGCTCCCAAAATGCCCGTCAGCAGAGCGAAAAGAATACCCTGCCAGCGGACCCGATTCGATCCGGCTACCGGTTGGTCACGCCGAAGCCACAAGGCCAGAGTGACGAGGAGCAGGCCAGGGGTCGATAGCACCTGGTTAGCCAGCGGCGAAACGTGTTCCGTAACCACCTTCGACTGGATTCCCCACACACCATAAAAAAACATGCCCGTAAGAGAATAGAGAAGCCAAGGAGGCACCCAGGCATGTGAGGTTTTTTCCGTTTGGGGTGTGGAGTTGGTGAGGTTCTGGGTCTCGAGATTCATGGCATGAGCTAGTCTCTTCAGACCTTGCCGGCGATCATACGAACGGAACAGCCGTCGGCAGCGAAACCGATTCATCCAGATCGCGGGAGGTTTCCGCCATCTCTCGCGTTCGGCGGAGGTCGGAAAGATCCTGCCGCAAAAAGCGTACCATCAGCCTTCGCACGACCTTGGACACGAGGTGCGAGTCGCCGGTCTGAAGCGATCTAAGTATCCGTTCATGCTGGCGAATGGCCAGGGAAAAGTCGGTAAAAGCATTCGAGTGTCTGCGGATCAAGTCGTTTGCAAACAAGGGCAGGCAAATTTCCTTGAGCAACTTCACCAGGTACTCGTTCTGCTGAGACTCCCAAATCAAGCTGTGAAATCGGAAGTCCGCGTTGAGGTAGGACTGATGGTCCCGATCGGCAGCGGCGGCCCTCATTTGCTGAAGGCACAGGCGGAGGGCATCGAGCTTCTGCCGGCTCATTTGCCCGGCAGCCAAGGAACAGGCCAGCGGCTCCAGTTCCCGGCGCACCTGGTAAATGTGAGCCAAATCGAGTTCGTCCAGGTTGATGACGAAGGTCCCTTTGTTGGGATACTTCACCACCAATCCCAGTCCCTCCAGCTCCTGAAGCGCCTCCCGTAGCGAAGCCTGCGACACCTTCAACTCGGCCGCCAGTCTCAGCTCCGTCAGCTTACTTCCGGGAGCGAATCTCCCGGTCAAGATCTGTCGCTCCAGCAAACGGGCTACTTCGTGCCGCTTCGTCCTCGACTTGTCGCTCATAGTAGGTTGCCAACCCGTAATATCGATTATCTCTGTTGCAGGGCGTCGAATTATATCAGCAGCCAGTATCCGGACCTAAGAGAATTTTAAAGTAACCCTGCCATGAATTAAGCTATCTATTATCAATCAGTCCTAGCTTGAAACCGGACCGTCGGTTCGGGCGTTGAAACGGGCTCCGCTCCCTTTCGACTTTCTGCCGACAAGCTGTCTACCGCCTCATTCGACAGAATTATCGATAACAAGCCTTCTCTGCCCTGGTGGAGGAGCCGCCGAGCACCATCTCACGGTGTTGTTTGCTTTGAGTCCCCCACCAGTTTCAGGCCTGGTTCTGAAATTATCGATTAAACTGTTCCGCCAGGAAAGTGGAAGCCAAGCGGGCCCCACGGATGGCACATTGAGGCCTAGTCGACTCAAGTGTAAATTCAATATTAATATATGCATAGGTGATCGAATGAAGGGCGTTCCCTCCGGGACAAATGGAGTGCTGTCCAGAAAAACTATTTGACAGATACCGGCCTCAAGACTAGTATCTTTTGAAAAATAATCGATATCGAGATCGATAAGGCTGGGCCAAATCGATCCTTATCGTTTGACAGCAAGATTCTTTTCTTCGGTCCGTGGGACTGTCCGCGAGATTCCTGACCTCCTGGGGTGAAGAGGTGCTCCGATGGCCCGATTGCTAGCCCTGAGTTGCGTACCCATCGTGATGATGGCTTTGGGCAGCGCGGAAGTAGTGGCGTTTTCCCAGTCCGACAGCGGGGACTTCTTTGAGACCCGGATCCGGCCTTTACTGGCAGACAATTGTTACGCGTGTCACACGGGTTCAGCGCTCGGCGGCCTGCGAGTGGATACGAGAGAGTCGCTGCTGAAAGGCGGCAAGTCGGGACCGGCCATTGTCCCCGGCAACCCGGACGACAGCCTCCTTGTTCGCGCGGTCCGCCAAACGGATTCCGACCTCAAGATGCCGCTTAACGGCAAGTTGGCTGACCGGGAGATCGATGACCTCGTTCGCTGGATCGAGTCAGGTGCTCCGTGGCCGGAGGTGGGGGTGGAGCAGCATCGGGCCCGCAACGCCGGTTCCGCCGTTTCCCACGACGGGCGTTCTTTTTGGGCTTTTCAGCCCTTGAAAAGGCCGGTCCTGCCCCTCGTGCAGGACTCCAGATGGCCGGGCAACCCGATCGATCACTTTGTTTTGGCATCGCTTGAAGCGAGAGGTTTGAGGCCGGTGCGGCGTGCGGACAAGAGGACGCTGATCCGGCGTGCGACTTTTGACCTGACCGGCCTGCCGCCGACACCCGCTGAAGTCGACGACTTCTTGGCGGACGACTCAACCGAAGCATTCGGTCGGGTGGTTGACCGTCTTTTGGCCTCGCCTCATTACGGCGAACGTTGGGCCCGACACTGGCTCGACGTGGCGCGTTACGCGGAAGACGACGTGCGAGGCTTGAGCCAGGAGAGCTACCCTAACGCCTGGCGCTACCGCGACTGGGTGGTTCAAGCCTTCAATCATGATCTCCCCTACGACCTATTCATTAAGGCCCAACTTGCCGCCGACCTGCTGGACCAAGACCAGCGGGAGAGCCTATTCCCGGCACTGGGCTTCTTTGGTTTGGGGCCGTGGTACTACGATATCGCGGAACCTCTCCAAGCCCGGGCTGATGAGCGCAACGACCGGATCGATGCCTTGACTCGAGGTGTTCTCGGGTTAACGGTTGCCTGCGCTCGCTGCCACGATCACAAATACGACCCGATCACCATCGAAGACTACTACGGCCTGGCGGGAGTTTTCGCCTCCACTCAATACGCCGAGTATCCCTTAGCCGACTCGGCTACGGTGAATGCCTACAGGCAGCACCAGCGCCGAATCCAAAAGCAGGAAACGGCCATTCGGGATTTCCTTCAAGCACAAAGCCGCCAGCTGTCGGAGATGCTGGCTCACCAGACCGCCCGATATCTGATGGGAGCCTGGAAAGTGATGAGCTTGCCCGCAACTTCGGTCGCCCAGGCAGCGGCATCCGACCATCTGGATTCGGAAACACTGCAGCGCTGGTTGCACTACCTGCGCGGCTCGGAGAGGGCGCACCCTTACCTCGACGAGTGGGACGAACTCTGCTCTCAAGGGGCATCGGAACCTGAGATGCGGGAAGCCAGTCGCAAGTTTCAGGAGACCGTCCTCAGTGTTCTCGAGGAAAAGAACCGCATCGACCAGGAGAATCAGGTCCTGAAGGGCCAGGCCAAGCTTGAGTATCGCGACCCGGAACGGCTTCTACCCAACGCGTTCGTTACCTACGAGGATTATTGTCCTGGGTGTAGCGTGGCGCTCAAATCTCTGGTGCCGGTTCGATTCGCCCTCTGGGTCGATTTGTTTTCGGAGCATCGCAACGATCGTAGAACCGGTCAAAAGATGCCTGGCGTTCTGCAGTACAAGGACGAGTCGCTGACCCGGTTCCTGGCTGGAATCTGGAAGGATCACCTGGATTCTTTGCGCGACGAGCTGGAGAGCCTGAAACGAGACGCGCCAAAGCCCTTTCCATACCTGCATGGGATTGGCGATTTGGCGGCTGCGGTCGATTTGCAGGTCCACCTGCGGGGAAGTCCCCACAATCTCGGCAACGCGGCGCCGCGGCGGTTCCTGACGGTCCTCAGCGATCAAGAGCCACGACCCTTTCAGCACGGAAGCGGCCGCCTGGAGTTGGCCGAGGCGATTGTCTCTCACCCCCTCACGGCACGGGTTCTGGTCAATCGCGTATGGCATCACCATTTCGGTCGCGGTCTCGTCTCGACTCCGAGCAACTTCGGACAGCTGGGAGACCGCCCCAGCCATCCTGACCTGTTGGAGTACCTGGCCGGCTTTTTTGTCGAGCATCGCTATTCCATCAAGGTTCTGCATCGGGCCATCCTGACGTCGGCGACCTACCAGTTGGCCTGTGACCATTCGGCGGAAAATTTCGCGGCGGATCCGGACAACCGGCTGTGGTGGCGTTCCAATCGGCGTAGATTGGATGTTGAGTCTTTGCGTGATGCGTTGCTGTTCGTGGCCGGCAACCTGAATGGCTCGCTGGGCGGGCCTTCGGCCGAACTGGATGCGGAGTATTCGAGACGGACGCTTTACGCCCGCATCAGCCGATTTCGGCTGGCTCCGCTCCTTTCTCTGTTTGATTTCCCAGACCCCAGCATCAGCAGCGAACGGCGCAACGTTACCCAGGTGCCTCTGCAGAGGCTCTTCTTCATGAACAGCGAGTTTGTCTGGCGTCAAGCCGGCCGGCTGGCCGAGCGTGTCACCAAGCCGGCCAACGGTGGCGACCGGAGTTCCATCGTGAAGGCCTACCGTTTGTTATATGGCCGCGACCCGACGCCGGAGGAGTTGCGGCTCGGATTGAAGTTTCTGAGTGAGAGCTCGGCGGAAGGCTCAACGGCCGACGATGCAGCCTGGCAGCGGTATGCCCAGGTGCTGCTGAGTGCCAATGAATTCAGCTTCGTGAACTGATGAAAATGAATCGATTCGGGATCACACGACGGGAAGCCCTGAGCCGGATTGGCGGTGGTTTTGGCTTGCTGGGTCTGGCTTCGCTAGTGAACGAGGTCCAGGCTGCCGGCGAAGGGGCGGCCACCGGCCTGTCGGTCAGGCCACCTCACTTCCGGGCCCGGGCCCAGCACGTGATCTTTCTGTTCCTGAACGGAGGTCTGTCTCAGGTAGACACCTTCGATCCGAAACCGGCTTTGGATCGTTACCATGGTCAACCCTTGCCCGGCGGCAATCCCCGAACGGAGCGAAAGACGGGAAACCTGATGCGGTCGCCGTTCGGTTTCAAGCGTTACGGGCAGAGCGGCATTGAGGTCAGCGACATCTTCCCTGAGGTTGGGAGCTGTATCGACGACGTCTGCGTGATTCGGTCCATGCACACTGAGGTTCCCAATCATGAGCCCTCGTTGTTCATGATGAACTGTGGCCACATTCAGCCGGGACGGCCCTCCATGGGGGCTTGGTTGACGTATGGACTCGGCAGCGAAAATCAGAATCTACCCGGCTACGTGGTTCTGTGTCCCGGCGTTCCCGTAGTAGGGCCTCCCCTTTGGAACTCCGCCTTCCTGCCCGGAATCTACCAGGGGACTCACTTGTCCACCAAAGAGAGCGATCCGGAGAAGCTGATTGCCTATCTGCGAAACCAACACTTGAGCCAACCGCAGCAGAGGCAGCAGTTGGATTTGCTGGAGAAGCTGAATCGGCTCCACCTGGATCGCCAGGGAGAGCAAGACCCGCAGTTGGAATCGGTCATTCAGTCCATGGAGGTTGCCTTCCGCATGCAAACGGAGGCGCCGGATGTCTTCGACCTGACCCAGGAGAGCCCGGCTACTTTAAGTCGTTACGGTGACGGCGACTTTGCGCGGGGTTGTCTGATGGCACGGCGGCTGGTGGAGCGTGGAGTCCGGGTGGTTCAGATCTACTTCGGCAACGGGCAGCCTTGGGACAATCATGAAGACATCAGCGTTCATGAGAAGCTGGCGCGGCAATCCGATCGCCCCATTGCTGCGCTACTCAAGGACCTCAAGGAGCGCGGACTCCTCGAGGAGACTCTGGTTTTGTGCGGCAGCGAGTTCGGCCGGACTCCGGTGGTGGAAACCGGTGGAGCCTCCCAGGTCCAGAATGGTCGAGACCATAACCCGTTCGGATTTACCGTGTGGCTGGCGGGTGGCGGAATTCGTGGCGGGATGACCTATGGCGCAACGGACGATTTCGGATTCAAGGCTGTGGAGAATCCGGTTCACGTCCACGATCTTCACGCCACGCTTCTCCACGTGCTCGGACTTGATCATGAGAAGCTGACCTATCGTTACAGCGGACGGGACTTCCGACTGACGGATGTTGCCGGGCGAGTTTTGAAAGAGATTCTGACTTGATCACCTTGCGAGATGGTGACGACGACAACCAGGGAGGGCTGGGGCGGCAGTGCCGCTGTCGACGGTCGTGCGAAGTGGAGGCGATCATGAAACAAGTGAGTCAGTTCTGCATCGGCGTTTGTGTCTCGGCCTTGAGTTTGGGCCTGCTGGCCTGCAGCAGTCAACCCCCATCCGAGTCTCCCCAGCCGGCTGAAACGGAGGCCCCTGCCCGCCAGCAACCCACCGTGGCTCTCAGGGAAGCCCCTTTGTTGAAGTTCCCGGCCACCGTGGACTGCAACAGTCCCGCCCACTGGGACGGTGAGAGGCTCTATGTCTTTAACTCAGCGCCCGTCCCCTGGCGTAGCGATGGCCCAAGCGTTCTCCATCTCGCCAACGCTGCAGCCACGCAATACGACAACAAGGCAAATGGGGGCCGCTGGATCGAGGCGACTTACAAAGACGACGACGGCACGCTCTATGGCTGGTACCACAACGAGCCGCATCCGGTTTGCTCCAACAAGGAGTCGTTAACGGCTCCACGCATCGGCGCGGCGGTGTCGCAGGACAACGGCGCCACCTGGAAAGATCTGGGCTTCGTGCTGGAGGCTCCTGACGATTCGCTGTACTGCGAGACGGCAAACCACTACTTCGCGGGCGGCAACGGGGATTTCTGCGTGAACCTCGATTCGCAGAAGCAGTACTTCTATTTCTTTATCAGCACGTATCACAAAGACACCTCCCAGCAGGGTGTGTCGGTCGCACGCCTCCCGTACGCAGAACGAAAGAGCCCCGCGGGGAAAGCTTTGAAGTGGTATCGGGACGGCTGGACTGAACCGGGAATTGGAGGCCAGGTGAGTCCGATTCTCCCGGTGAAGTCCGACTGGAACCGTGTGGACGCCGACGCCTTCTGGGGAGCCTCTATTCACTGGAACACCCACCTAAACCGGTACGTCATGCTCTTGAATCGAGCCATCGACAAGGACTGGAAACAGGAGGGGATTTACATCAGTTTCAACGCGCGACTGGATGACCCCTCCGGCTGGACAGCGCCTCACAAGATTCTGGACCGGGAACAGATTGTTGCTGTCCCGGAGATGGGACCCGGCTGGTACCCGCAGGTTATCGGAACCGATAGCGCGCGCCGGGAAACCGACAAACTGGCCGGTCGCGTGGCCAGATTGTTTGTTCACGGCAAATCGGTCTGGGAGGTCGTGTTTTCCGCGCCTGGAGAAGCCGGCTGAAGGGTGGCATGGCCAGAGTCGTGGCCGTAGGACCCCTTCGACTCGACCGCCCCGCTGTACTGCACAGAACAACGACGAGAACGATCCATGACGATCAAGGTTGAAAAGCCCCTGTTATTTACCGCCCTCGCCATGGGGCTGGTGCTGTTCCATCCACTTGGCACGCGGAGTTTCCAACAGCCCAGCCCCTCCGGCATCAAGCCCTCGGCGGAGCCTTTTGATGCCGTTCCGTTCGGAATGATTCAAAAGACTACCGACGCCAACTCCTACACCGTACGTTGGTCAGAGCCTCGCAAGATCAGGCGGGTTTCAGTCCAGTTTGCGCCCGACGCCACGGTACCCCCCAGCGATAGCGTGGAACTGCAGTACTGGCACCAGAGCTGGGACGGACGCGCCGACCCGGTTTGGGAGGAAGCGGGCGCCGGCCGAGTGGGTTGGCACAGCATTGACGATTGGACCAACGGCCAATGGAAGCGGGCCGATACCGTTCTCCAGATCAGTGGAAAGACCTGGCAGTTTACTTTCCGTCTGACCGGAGCGACGGAGTTCAAAAACCTGTCGGAGCCAGGCGTGACCTTTCGGAAAACGCTTCAGCTCAGGCTGGTATCCGCACAGAAGCTGCCCGCCGTTGCAGCCTTTCGTGCCTTTACTGACGCCGTCTACGGCCCGTTGTCTGTTCGAATCCACTTTGGAAAGCCTGCCGAAAGCCGGATCCGGTTGGGTCCCGACGACATCGCTTTGGAGATTCATAACGGCCGGTTGCTGGAGGCAGGCGCCGGCAACTCGCTGCAGCCGAAATCGGGTGGCGGCTTGCGATGGACTCTGCCGGAGGGAGCCGAGGGCAGGCTGCAGGTTCAAGCGCTCATGGCAGTGGATCCTTATGGCGGCCCGTATGACCGCACGATCATCACTGTCCGATCCAAGTTCCGCCCGTTTTCCTTCGCGGCCGATGAAGTCGCCCAGGGTGACCGAATCCTGGTTGATGATTTGGGCGCCCTCGCAGTGCGGGGAGACGATCCGATTTCCTTGGAGGACTACCGGGCGATTCGGGCTGAGCTACCGAACAGAACGGTGTATGACCGCGTGTTAGACGAGTCGGAGCAGACTCTTGGGCGGGCCTGGGAGGATATGCCGCTGAAGCACCCGCTTTACTTCGTCCACGGCTTGCCCGGAAACCGCAACAGCATGCGGCAAGATCCGGACGGATCCGTGCGCATCGCGGCAGGAGGACGATGGTTTGACGACTTTCCGAGTTCCCGCGACAGCCGAAAGTGGTGGGATCCCGCCGAGTACAAGCTGTCGTTCGGTTTTCCCCAAACCGAAGCGGGTCCGTCCAGAGAACTGGAGCAAGGGTACCTGCCTCTCCTGAGAACACGCTGGTCCCAGGGACCGATTTCCTACGAACAGAGAACGGTGCTCGACAAACTTGACGGCGACCTGGCGGCGGTGCGCCTCGACGATCCCAGCCTGCTGCTCATGCGGGTTCGTATGGTGAATACCTCGGATAGCGAGGAAGGGGTGGCCCGCCTTTTCCTGTCGGCTTCAGGCAAGACGCCAGAGACGCTGCGCGCGGAGGGTGATCGGGTAGTGGCTGATTATCAGGGGGCTCCGCGCCTGCGTTATCTGATCGACGTGCATGGCCGAGGCCAACTCAGGAATCAGTCGCGAGGTGTCGAATGGTCGCTCTCCCTCAAGCCGGGTGAGGCCCAGAATGTCGACTTTTGGATTCCGTCGATCACGCTCTCCAACCAAGACGAAATCGACGCCTTGAAAGGCCACGATTTTGAGAAGGACAGCCGGCGCGTTGGCCGCTACTGGGAAGGCATCACGGCCCGCGGGACCCAGATCCAGACTCCGGAACCCTGGCTCAACGACTTCTATAAGGCCCATGTCCGCCATCTGCTCGTGAACTGTTTCAAAGAACTGGATTCGGACCTACTCCACGCTCATGTGGGCACCTTCCACTATGGGGTTTATCCCAACGAGTCGGTCATGATGATCAGCGACCTCGACCGGAGGGGCTATCACGACGAAGCCAGACGGAACCTGGAGTCCTACCTTCGTTACCAGGGAACGGTAGCCTTCCTGGGCAACTACCGCAGCAAGACAGGCCTTTTCTACGGAGCTGGGGGCCACGAAACGGGCAATTACAACAAGAGTCACGGCTATGTGTTGTGGGCCATGGCCGAGCACTGGCGCCTGACACGAGACCGCGACTGGCTGGCGCGTGCGGCACCGAAGCTGGTGGAAGCCTGTGACTGGGTCAGCCGGGAACGCCGGGCGACCATGGCTCTCAATCCCGACGGCGGCCGCCCCATCGAATACGGCTCCCTGCCTGCCGGTTCCCTGGAGGATGTGACGGATTTCTGGTTTTGGCTGGCCACCAACTCCGCCACGGCCTGGGGATTCGAGTCCCTGGCGGAGGCCCTGGCCGATTACGGACATCCCGAGGCCCCTCGGCTCCAGCGGGAGGCGAAAGCCTACCGTGAGGACGTCATGCAGGGGCTGGAACAAGCGCGAATTCTATCTCCGGTGGTCCGCCTCAGAGATGGGACCTATGTGCCTAAGTACCCTTCCCACTTGCATCAGCGGGGGCGAAGCCATGGCTGGCTGCGAGAGACGCTGGAAGGATCGCTGTTCCTCCTGTACTACCGGCTTGTTCCGCCGGACTCGCCGGAGGCCGGTTGGATTCTCAAGGACTACGAAGACAACCTGTACATCTCCGAGCGATATGGATACTCCATTCCGGCTTTCGACCGCTTCTGGTTTTCTCGCGGGGGCTTTTCCATGCAGGCCAATTTGTTGGACAGTCCGCCGCCATATCTCTATCGCGACCAGATCAAGCACTATTTGCGGGCTTACTTCAATGCGTTTGCCTCGGCTTTCTATCCGGAGATACGGATGTGCAACGAGCATTCGTTGCCTGAGTTGGGCTATCCGATGGGAGATCATTTCAAAAGCTCGGACGAGGCCCAATCCACCTACTGGTTGAGGCTGATGTTTGTATCCGAGCAAGGGAAAGACCTCTACCTAGGGCAGGCCATTCCACGCTACTGGTTGAAGCAGGGACAGAGCGTGGCCATCGAGCGAGCGGCCTCTCATTTCGGACCGCTCTCCTTTCGCATTACCTCCGACGTGGAGCGCGGCACGCTGAAGGCGCTGGTCGATCCACCCAGCCGGAACCAGGCCGAAACGATCTACGTTCGGTTTCGCCATCCGCAGCAGAAATCGATTCAAAAAGTCTCGGTCAATGGCCGCGACTACAGCCGCTTCGACCCGGCCAAAGAATGGGTCGTGCTCTCAGGCGATGTGCAGGGAAGGCAGGAAATTGTAGTGAGTTACTAAAGCGCCCCGGGTGTCAAGGCCGGTGCGCTCGCGAGTGCGGGCAGTTGATGAACTGGAGATGCTCTTAATCTTGATGGAATCGAGGAGAAACCATGAGAACGCAGGAAACAGGGAAAGCATCAAGCCTCAGGAAGGCGATGGCTCGTGGGGCCATCGTGGCTGCGGCATTGCTCCTCTTGCCGATGTTGGTGGGTCGGATGGAAGCCCAGGTCACCAGCGTGGTGCAGGGCCACATCTCGGACACCAGCGGTGCGAGTATGCCCAAAGCTTCCATAAAGATCACCAATGAGAACACCGGAGTCTCGAGAACGGTCCTCTCCGCTGACGACGGTTACTACCGGATTCCCGATCTTCTGGCTGGAACCTATCAGATCCGCGTGGAGCACGCCGGGTTCAAAGCCATCGAGCAGTCGGGCATTGAGATTACGGCCCAGTCCACCACGAACCTCAACTTCACGCTGGAACTGGGCGAGGTTACCGAGGTCGTCAACGTCACCGCCCAGGAGCCTCAAGTGGAAGCCACCACAGCGCGCATCTCCGAGGTCCTGGGCGAGAATCAGCTCAAGTCGCTGCCGACCGCCGGACGGGGGGTGTTCACCCTGACCGCTATTACGCCGGGCATCACAGGCAAGTCGGAAGGGAGCGGCACGTTTTGTTGTGACGTGTTTTCGAATTACTCCGCCCCCAGGATTACCTCGGGCGGAAACGAGAACAAAGCCAACTATCTCCTGGATGGCATCAACCTGCGCTACACCGAAGGCAGCACCTGGGCTGCGGCCTTCTCTCCCAATCCTGACGCCGTGACGGAGGTTCGGGTTTCGACCAACCCGACTTCGGCCGACTCCGGTACCATGAGCGGTCCCCAGGTTCAGATTGTGACGAAGGGCGGCACCAACGAATTCCACGGTACCGGGCACTTCACCACTCAGCAGGACGACTTCAATGCCGTCCCCTTTGGTAGCCGGCGTGAGGATATTCCGGACAGTTATACCCGATTGTTCGGCGCCACCTTCGGCGGACCCATTGTCAAGGATCGCGTGTTTTTCTTCGGCGCTTACGAGGGCCTGCGCGAGCGGGCATCCAGCAGCTATATCACACTGACGGAGACGGAGGCCTTCAAGAACTTTGTGGTGGCGACGCGTCCCAACTCGGTGGCAGCCAAATTGTTTACCGACTTCCCGCCGTTCAGGTACCCGCGGTCGGGGTTTGTGGACTTTGATGGCGATGGCATTCCCGAGTTCGGAGAAGTGACGGTGGACAAGCCCGCCCGACGGACAGGGAAACAGTTCAACGGCAGAATCGATTACCAGTCCCCCAGCGCGCGTGACCGCATCTATGGCAGCTACTGGTTCACGCGGCCGGAGTGGGTCAACAACAACGTTCGCAATGACTTCGACGGCAGCTTGTTCAACGACATCAACTACGTGAGTGTGGTTTACACGCGGACGTTCTCCCCCAACGTGTTGAACGAGGCCCGCTTCGGCTGGACTCAGACCCACTACAACAACGTCCGCGTGGGCGACGTCTACCACGTTCCCTTTCTGGCAACTGACGACGGATTGGTGATGGGTAACGGTCCCTGGGCGAAAGAAGACACCCCCAGCAACGTGCCTGAGTTCGGGGATGTCGTATCCATCAACCGTGGCAAGCACGCCCTCAAGTTCGGTGGCACCTACCGCCATTCCTCCTGGGACCTGCAGTCATTCCTCATTGGAGACAGTCCCGAGTACTACTTCGCAAGCATTCTGGACTTCGCCGACGATAATCCATATCTCGAAATTCGGGGACTCAACGTCGGCACCGGAACGGCCCGTGAGAGCCGGTTGTTCTTCCCCCAAAACGAGCTGTCCTTGTTCGTTCAGAACACCTGGCAGATTCGTCCCAATCTGACTCTGAACTACGGCGTCCGCTGGGATTCCTACTTCAACAACACGTTGGGCAAAGGCCGGAACAACTGGCAACCCGTGCTCACATCCGACGAGGTTACCCCGGCCAATGTGACCAAGGTGATCAACCAGAAGATCGAGCGGTACTACGACACCGATAAGAACAACTTCGGTCCCCGCATCAGCCTGGCCTGGGATCCGAGCGGCCAGGGCAAGATGGCCGTTCGGGGAGGTTTCTCCATCCTCTACGACGAGGTCAATACCCAACCCTGGTACGCCGCCGCCGATAATCCGCCCGATGTGGCCTTGGTCTTTGCCGGAACGGAGCGGGGTATCCCAGTGGTTTATGGGCTGGCGCCGGTCGGTACGCGCGATTTTCCGACGAATCCGAATCTCAAGGTGCCTGCGGTGAACAGCGTGGGAGCCTTCGACGGCACGCGGCCCGGGTTGGGAACGATCGTCTCAGACCTCAAGAACCCGATGATCTTCGATACCAACGTGGGCATCCAGTACCAGGTCGCGACTGACCTGATGGTGCACGCGACTTACCGTTTCCGCAAGACCGTGGACGATCTCTACTCCTTCAACGCCAACCGGTTCAGCGGAGACTTGCTGGACGGGAGTCTGGATCAACTGAATCCCAACTTCGACAACATCACGCTTCTCACCAACCTCGGCCGGCGGCGCTACAATGGCCTGGTGGCCGGAGTCTCCAAGCGCATGAGCCAGGGCTGGCAGCTCAACGCTTCCTACACCTACAACAACGGCTGGAACAACTTTGCCAATGGGCAGGCGGACAACTACGATTCCTCCGGCACCAATGCCTACGATCCCGAAGTCGATTGGGCGCGCGACGACATTGCGCATGTCTTCACTCTGCATAGCGTTTGGGATCTGCCGATCCTGCGCGGACGAACGGGCTGGCTGGGCGGGATTCTGGGGGGATGGCAGTTGAACAGCATCTGGAATTTCCAGGCGGGAGGGCTGTTCGTTCCGCTGTCCTACAGCGGATTTGGCGAGGGGGGAGACTTTAATGCGGATGGTCAGAGAGGCGAACGCCCCGACCTGCCAACCAGCGGCGTGGCCCAGTCGTTCAGCAAGGATGAGTGGCTCCGCGGGGCGCTGGGCGCCGGCATTTTCCCGCTGCCCACTACCGTCCGGGCCGGGACTCTCCCCCGCGATTACTTCAGAGGCCCCGGATACGCCCGAGTGGATGCGGCCCTCTCCAAGAGCTTTCCCGTTCCCATCGGAGCGGCCGAGAACGCCCGGCTCCAGGTGCGGGCCGAGGCTTTTAATCTTCTCAACCGCATCAATCTCAACGGGGTCGAGAACTCGCTGGATGCTCCCAACTTCGGCCGGGCCACGGGAGCCTTTCAGATGCGGACTATGCAGCTGTCGGTGAAGTTCGTGTTCTAGTCCCCGACGCGGATCCGCGGCCATCGCCGCGTTCCCATTCTCATTTCCCGAAACCTTGGCCCTCACCTCAACAAAGGTGAGGGCTAACTAAGGAGGTTCCTGCTCCACAGGTCGGACTGGTCGCCAAACCGAGCGGTTCAGTCGAGGGGTTGGGCCCTCGAATCACTCAGGGATCACAATGGCTAAGGTTTCCGGGCCGGAACGACGGCCCGAGATCCTGGCTGCAGGCTCTCGTCCACCGTTCCGTGGAAGCTCTCCTGATATTCCTTGTCAGCCTGTTCGTTGAGCCTCTGAACGGTTTGGTGGTATGACTGGGCCTTTTGCTTATCTCCCTGGCGTCGTGCGATCAAGCTCAGCTGGTAGTAAGCGCCGACGTGCTCGGGATTGAAGGCACACGCTTTTTCGAACGCCATTCGGGCCGTGTCCTCCTGCCCTTGTTTCAGGCGGAGCTTTCCTAACAAGTAATAGGTGTTGGCATACAGCGGATTGAGCTGGAGGGCCTCTTTCAGCTCGGCATCAGCCTGATCCAGGTAGCCGGCATCGAGCAGCTGGCCGCCATACATGTATCGGAGCAGGGCGTCAGACGGGAGCTTCTCCACCCCGCTTTTCAGCAGAGCGAGCGCCGCTGGCTGACGATCCGTCAAAGCCATGAGATTGGCCAGGGCCAGGTAGGCGGAGCGGTGCGCGGAATTTTTGTTCAAGACCTCACGAAAGCATTCCTCCGCCTTCTGATTGTCTTTCTTTCGCTGGTACAACAGACCTAACTGCAATTGAAGCCGTTCCCAGTCCAGGCCTCGCCCGAGTCCGTCTCGTACGACGCCGATCGCCTTGTCCGTATCCCCTGCGTTGCGAAGCACTACGCTCAAATCCAGATAGTGGTTTGGGTTATTCGGTTCAACCTGAATGGCCTCCTCCAGAGAGACTCGGGCCTCATCCCAGCGGCGCATCTTGTTATAAACCCAGCCGCGCAGGTTCAGAAAGTCACCCGTCAGGGTTCTGCCTGTGCCGAAGCTTTGGATGGTCTGGAGTGCTTGCTGGAACTTGCCCAGGCGGTACTCCACCAGCGCCAGATTGAAGGCCACCTCGGACGAATCGGGCTGCTTTCGTCTCAACTCTCGAAACAGTGCCTCGGCTTCGGAGTTGGCTTCGAATTGAGCCAAGATCACACCCAGTTCCTGGCGCTCGGCATCCGTTTGCACCACACTTTCAGCCTTGCGGGCCAACTCTAGGGCCGACTCTCGCTTTCCGAGAATCAAGCGGACTCGCGTGAGCGGCACCAAAATCTTCGGATTGCCGGGCGCCAGCGTTGCGGCCCGGCCCAAATGCCGGTCCGCGGCCTCAAAATCCAGCGATTCGAGGCTAAGCAATCCGAGAAACAGGTATGGGACAAAGTCCCGGGGAGCGGCTTGGGCCAAGGCCTGAAACTCTTTGAGTGCGAACTGAAAATTACGCTGCGTAAAGGCATTGACCGCCCGATTCTTGCGAGCCGGAACAAAGTTTGGAGCGATCTCCAAGGCTTGTGAGTAGGCCGTGTTGGCATCATCCAGTTTCCCCATTTGAGTCAAGACCACACCGATCATGTTATGGGGCCTGGGATCAGCTGGTTGTTGCTCGACGGCCCGGCGCAACTCGACCAAGGCTTCTTCGAACCGGCCCGTTCGCGCTAACTCCGCACCCCGAGCGTAGGGACTCCCGCCGTAGCCGGCCTGAGGATTGGCACTCAGAGAAAAGGGAACGACCAAAAGCCACATAAGGACCGAGGTCCAAACTGCCCACACTAGCTTCCGGAAATAGACCCTGGCGCAAAGCCGGCTCTGGATGCTGTGGCAGTTCACCATGAGCAGCACACCACTCCTACCGTTTCTTATTGAGCTTCTTAAAATCCTTGACGAAGGATCGGGCCAGGCACGTCTCGAAGTGGATGCAGGTCAACCCTGGCTGGGAGATTTCCTTGGCCCAGTAGACCGTTTGGGGAGTGCTTCGAGTGGCGATGAGAGAGCCCGTGATGGCCGACAAGCTAAATCTGGCCGCCACGTCTTCTTCTAATGGGCCGATTCGGACCTTTCCGTATTCGCTTGTGCCCGAACCCACCCGGTGCACTTCGTAACTGCCAGTGTAGGTTCCAAGCCCGTAGGTTCCACCGCCAAACTTAAGACTGAAGTCAGCCTGGTCAGGGGTGTCGACAATCTGGAAGAGCTTGGACTTTAGCAGGACCTTCTTAATTCTGATGTGTCCAGTCGGATTCAATTCTCCGGTGTCGATATAGACCCGGGTCTTGCCTGCCAGCCGGCTGAAAGGGGCAAACGAAACACCCCAGTCTGCCGGAGTTGGTGGAGGGATCTGCGCCGAGAGCAAAGGAACGGACAGAATCGGCGCTATCAAGCTTAGAAGTAAGCTGCGCATTCGAGTGTTCATTTTGCCTCCTTTTTTCTCACGCGGGCGGCCAGGCTTACGATCGGCGACGGCGGACAAATGCCGTTTTCGAATCAGCCATTGGCTGCCCACTCGGGTCGCTTTCAGCTGTTCGGCCTGGATCAGGGCTACAACACGCCGCCTTGTAATTCCAAGTTGGCCGGCCGCCTCGGCTGTCGTCAACCAATCCATGTTCAATTCTCGAACTTATTGTACCGCACGAGGTGATCAGTCAGGTTTGGAGCGACTCGTAGCGACGCCGTCTGAATTGTTCGTCGGTTAGGGACAGCCGATCGACTGCAAAGCCGTATTCGGTCCGCAACGGCTTCAGCGGGCTTTCGGTTCCTTAGGGTGTTGCAGATGGCCCTTGAGCCCGTTATCATCTGGATCGTTCTGTTGAAACCAAGGTATCTCGAGGAGTTCATGCCCAGGCTTGAGGATCTTTTAGCGAAGAACATCGTCATTGGAGATGGTGCGATGGGAACCATGCTCCTGCAGGAGCTTCGGGGGCGCCGCTGTCCCGAAGAAGCCGTGCTGTCCCATCCTGACCAGGTCCTCAGCGTCCACTTGAAGTACATTGCCGCCGGCGCTCAACTCATTGAAACCAACACGTTTGGCGCCAATGCGGTCCGTTTGCGAGAATTCGATCTACAGGATCGAATGGAGGAGATCAACAGTCGAGCTGTGAAACTGGCCCGGGAAGCACGCGAGATCGCTGGTAAGGAGGTCGTGATTGCCGGCTCCATCGGTCCGTTGGGTGCGATTGAATGGCTGGGCGGGGTCGCTTCGATCGACGTGGGCCTCGAGTATCGGCGGCAGGCCGAGATTCTGGAGCAGCGCGGAGTGGAAGCTTTTCTGCTGGAGACGTTTTCTTCTCCCAAGGACTTGCAGGCGGCTGTTGAGGCGGTTCATTCGGTCAGTTCGCTTCCCATTATCGCCCAACTCACCTTGCCTGCCGGCGACTTGATCGGTTTTGACGCCGGAAATGTCAGCGCTCTGTTCAGCCAGGTGGCCCACTTGCCGGTGATGGCGTTGGGCGTCAACTGCGGCACCGGACCGAAGGAAATCCTTGAGATTCTCGAGAACATTCCCCGGGGCCGCCACGTGTTGTCGGCCTATCCAAACGCCGGCGTTCCGAGTCGGTCGCAGGGCCGGTATGTCTTCCCCGATTCTTCGCCGCAATACTTTGCCGAGTTCGCCCGGGAAGCGGCGCGGGCCGGGGTTCGCATCCTGGGGGGATGCTGTGGCACTCGCCCGGAACACATTGCCGCCATGGCGGAGGCTCTCAAGGACTTCCATCCCCAAGAGGCCCGACCGGTCGTGAGTGTGGCGAGCGTGGAACCGGTCCTTCGTCCTCCCAGCCAGGAAGAGGCCCCCTCCCATTTCGCTCAAAAGTTGGGTGCGGGAGAGTTTGTGGTGTCCATCCAGATCGATCCTCCCAAGGGCACTGAAAGCGGCCGCCTGTTGGAAGCCGTGGGGACATTCAAGCAATCCGGCCGAGTTGACGTGGTGGATGTGAACAGCAACCCCCTGGCCCGGCTGCACATGGATTCCCTTTGGATGTCGCTTCAGGTGGAGCGTTTGGGTTTGGAGAGTCTGCCGCACGTCACGCCCAGAGACGCCAGCATTTTGGGATTGCAGGGCAACTTGCTCGGTGCTCATGCCATGGGGATTCGCAACCTTCTGGTGATTACGGGTGACCCGTCGGTAGTGGGTGGAACCACGGGCGGTCAAGATGTCTATCAGACCGACTCCGTTGGGTTGGTCCACCTGATCTCGGAAATGAACGAGGGGCGCGATGCCTTTGGGAACCTGATTGGGGCTCCCACACGCTTTTTTCAAGGGGTGGCCGTCAATCCGGCGGCGCCGGACCTGGACCTCGAAATCCAGCGATTCCGGCAGAAAATCAAGAACGGGGCCCGATTCGCAATGACTCAGGTCTTCTTTGACTGGGAGCCCTGGGAGCGCTTTCTAGACAGGTTGGGAGAGCCTTGTCCGATTCCGGTTCTGATTGCGATTTGGCCCTTGACGAGCCATCGGCTGGCCCTGCGCCTTCATCACGAGGTGCCCGGCATCTTCCTTCCCGAGCGGCTTTTGGAACAGCTGGAAAAGGCTGGGAAAGAAGCTCGCAAGTTCGGCTTCGACCTGGCGCATCGCATGATCGAGAAGGCTCGCTCAATGGCACAGGGTGTATACATCATTGCACCCTTCAAAGATCCCACCGCCGCCCTCGACCTGCTTTAGCTTCGCCTTTCCTTGCGGATCAACTTCTCACGCAACGGCTTGGCCCGCTCGGCGCCTTCGAACGGAGGCCGGACTCCCGTCAATCAAAGACAACCGTCCTGTTGTTGTAGGTCAGGATGCGATGGGCCAGGTGCAGTCGAACGGCTCTGGCCAGGACGAGCTTCTCCAGATCCCGTCCCTTGCGAATCATGTCGCCTAACGAATCGCGGTGGCTGACGCGGATGATTTCCTGATCAATGATGGGTCCGTTGTCCAGATCGGAAGTCACATAGTGGCTGGTGGCTCCGATTAGCTTGACACCTCTCGCATAAGCTTGGTGGTAAGGCTGGGCGCCGATGAAGGCGGGTAGAAAAGAGTGGTGGATGTTGATGATTTGGTTGGGGAACTGCTCCACAAACTCCGGACTCAGGATTTGCATATAACGAGCCAGAATGAGCAACTCGACGCCCCGCTCGCGCAACTCCCGGATTTCCAAAGCTTCCTGTGCCGCCTTGTTTTGGCGGGTAATGGGGACATGGAGGAAGGGAATGCCAAAAGCGCCAGCGATGTCGCCCACATCCGAGTGGTTGCTGACGATCAGACTGATTTCGGCCTCGAACTCACCTGCCTGATGCCGCAGAAGCAAGTCCTGCAGGCAATGGGGCATTTTCGAAGCCAGAATGGCCACCCGGTGAACCTGGTCGCTAAAGAACAGCCCAAAGTGCATCTGGCATTCGTCGGCAATGGCTTGAAAGCGAGCCGCAATGGAATCCCGAGGAATCTGAAAATCCGCGAGCTCCCACTCGATTCGCGCCAGAAAGACACCCACTTCCAGGTCCGTGTGCTGGTCGAAATGAATAAAGTTGCCGCCGTTTCGAAAGACAAAGTCCGAAACGCGGGCCACCAGGCCTTTGCGGTCTGGGCAGGACATCAGCAGGGTTGCGGTTTGATTCATGGCGTGCTCACCGTTTCCTTGTGGAGATGAGTGGAGCGCAGATGGGCTTGAAGATCCTTGCTGCTGGACAGGATATGTTCCGTCATGGCCCGTCTGGCCTCCTCGGGACTCTTCTTTTGAAGGGCTTTCAGGATTCTCTTGTGCTCTCGAATCGAAGCTTCCTCTCGGGCCTTGATGCGAGGAATCGCCGGATCGGCCAGACTCCCCTTGATCCAATCCTGTAGGTAGCCCCGCGTCATGCAAAGCAGATTATAAAGGATGGAGTTTTGTGTGGAGCGGGCAATCAGCAGGTGGAACTCCAGGTCCGCTTCGAGATACTTCTCTGGTGTCCCCAAAGAATCCTCCATCGCTCGGATGGCCTGTTGGATTTCTTTCAGATCCTCGGCAGTGGCCCGGGCCGCCGCGGAAGAAGCGGTCTGAGTCTCCAGCATGAGTCGGATTTCCAGCAGATCCTCGACCTTCTTGGGGTCGAGGAGCAGACTCCATTGCAGGTTACGTTCCAGGAAACGCTGTCCGGTGGGCGCCACGTAGGTTCCCTCTCCCACCTTCCCGGTCAGCAGGCCCATGACCGTCAGGGAGCGCAGCGCCTCCCGGATGGACGTCCGGCCGACACCGAAGCGCTTGCACAGTTCCTTTTCGGAGGGCAGGCGGTCGCCAGGTTTGAGCACGTCACGCGCGATGAGGTCCACGATTTGTTCCACAATCTTGTCGCTCAACGAACTGCGGCTGACCGGCTTCATTGCGTCGGCGGGCCCAAGTGCGGCGTGCGGTTTCCCTTTTTCCATCTCTATTTCTCCAAAAAAATGCTTTACAAGCTGTCGCCTTTAGCCTAATGTACTTGTCTGACAACCGGCTAACCTGTCATACTGTTAGACGAATCTTCAACCCCTGTCAAGGAAATTCCCGGGGCAGCGCGGCAAAGAAAGGAAATCAGGCAGCCATGGGCGGAACCTCCGAACTCGGGAGACGAATCGAACTCGTTCCGATGGACCCTCACTTTGAGAACATCACGATCGCCCTGTACACACAGGCCGGTGCCAAGGGGTCCGAGTTCCTGGTCCACTCCTACAGTCCCAAAGCCGGCGTGGCGGAACGGCTGCAATTTGTCGAGGACGCCATGGTGCGTTTGGGCGGCATGGAGAGGACAGGTGAGGCGACCCGAAGACTTCGCTTTCCTTGCGGCGGGGGCCATTGGGCTGCCTGCCGAAGAGTTTTTCTGGAGGCCTGCAAGCAAAATCCCGGAGCCCCGCTGGCGGAGCGGCCTTTGTCCATTCTGGACAAAAAATCAGGCCGGAATTTGAACGTTTCGACTGCCGGTCCCGGCAGCTACCGCGTGGATGCGGATGGTGAAATCGAAGGCAAGCAGGGGCGTATCTCCGCTGTGGCGGCGGGGCTGGCGAAGTTGGCCGAAATGGAGCTGGTCGAGGGCGAGAGCGGCGCGGTTCGATTTTCCTGTGGACGGCCACACGATGCGCTCATCGGCCTCTTATTGGGGCGGGCCCTCAACGTCCGTGCCGTTTTGCGGGAAGAGGAGATGAGCGCCTCCCGCGGAGTTCTTTCCGCCCCAAGTGCCCAAAAAGAGTAGACTGGTTGGCGCAGAACGCAGAGGAGAGGGGATGGTATGGAACAGCAGACAGGCAGAACGGAACCAATGAACAGCCGGCAGCGTGTCTTGGCGGCGCTCCGTCGCGAACCCGTGGACCGAACCCCGGTCTGCAATCCGACGTCCGTCGCCACGGTGGAGCTGATGGACTTGGTCGATGCGCCTTTCCCGGAGGCCAATCGGAAGCCGGAGCTGATGGCCCGCCTGGCGGCGACCGGTTACACGGAGTTGGGTTTCGACACGATCATGCCCGTTTTCTCCATCATCCAGGAATCCTCCGCCCTCGGCTGCAAGATCCAATGGGAACAGAAAGACAATTGGCCCACGGTCAAGATGAGGGAGCCGATCTTTCAAAAGGTGGACGACATCCGGATTCCGGCGGACTTGCTGACCCACCCCGACACGCGGTGTGTGCTCGAAGCAATCCGGCTTCTGCGCCAGGAATTCGGCGACGAGGTCGCCATCATCGGGAAGACGATGGGACCGTGGTCGTTGGGTTACCATTGTTTTGGCGTGGAGCCCTTTCTGCTGTTGTCTCTGGACGACCCCGGCAAGACGAAGCTGTGTCTGGACCGCCTCAAGGAAGTGACCATTCAGTTCGGTCAGGCTCAGATCGATGCCGGAGCGGACGCACTCACCTTGCCGGACCATGCCACGGGAGACCTGGTCAGCGGGGAATACTACGCCCGCTATCTCAGGGATTTGCACATTGAATTTGCCGAGAGACTCAAGATTCCGCTGATCCTGCACATTTGTGGGAAGACGGTGGACCGGATGGAATATATTGCCCAGACGGGAATGGCCGCCTTTCACTACGATTCCAAGAACGATCCCAAGGAATCGATGGACATCGTGCGCAGTCGAATTTCGCTGGTTGGCAACATCAATAATCCCGAGACGCTGTTTTCCAAGGGGCCTGCGGAGGTCCGGAAAGAAGTCGTCAGAAATCTGGAAGCGGGCGTCCAGCTGGTGGGTCCGGAATGTGCCATTCCTTTGCAAACAGCCATCGAAAATCTGAAGGAAATTCCGAAAGCGGTTCAAGATTGGCACCGGAATCGAGCCACAGTGAATTGAGGTCGCAACAACGTTCGAAAAGTGAGGCGTTCGACAGGTTATGGCAGACCTTTCCGACATTCAAAATGAATTCGTTCGGCAGGAGATTGAGGAGTACGTCGCGCGGCCTGAAGAGAGGGAGCGATTCATTCGGATTTTTTCCAAGGCCAGGCCGGGGATGCAAGCCATCGCGGCCGCGCTTATCGAGGGCGAAAACGACACGGTCAACCAACTGACGCGCGAGGCTCTGGACTCGGGCATCGAGGCTCTGGAGGTGATGGATGACGGGTTGATCGCCGGGATGGGTATCGTGGGAGTAAAGTTCCGGGAGAACTTCATTTTCGTGCCTGAAGTTCTGGCCTGTGCCCGCGCCATGAAAGCCGGGATGGTGCACATCGAACCGATCCTGTCTGCCTCGGGGATCGAGCCCCTGGGCACCGTGGTCATGGGCACCGTTAAAGGGGACCTGCACGACATTGGGAAGAACCTTTGCATCATGATGCTGCGAGGGGCCGGTTTCGTGGTCCATGATCTGGGCGTGGACACCTCTCCGGACCGCTTTATCGAGGCGATCGAGGAACACAGTGCCCCGCTCCTGGGGATGTCGGCTTTGCTCACCACCACCATGCCCAACATGGGAAAGACCATCGAGGCCTTCATCGACGCGGACCTGCGTGATCAGGTGAAGATCATGGTGGGCGGCGCGCCGGTGACCCAGGATTTCGCCGATGACATGGGTGCCGACGGGTACGGCAAAGATGCTCTGGCTTGTGTGGCACTGGCCAAGCGCTTGCTGGGCGTAGGAGCCGAAGCAGCCAGGTAGGAGTTCGCCCGTGAAGAAGATCGACAAAGAGGAATACCAGAAGCGTCTCGACCAAATCACGGAGCTTTTTGCCGGTATGGTGAGGCGTGCGGATGAACTGTCCCGGCAACGCTGTCCCTACAAGAATCGGTTCGATCGGTGTACGGCCGGTTTCGGCTGCGCGTACAAACGCAGAGCGGAGCTGGCTGGGGAACTGCCAAGGTGTACCAGCGATGATCGATTGAACTATCGCAGCGCCTGGGAAACCTGAATGGATCCCTTCCACGATCCTTTTGGCCATCAGTGGTTCTCTTCATGGGCACAGTCCGTCACGACGGCAAGGAAATCGAACTGACCGTCGGAAAGACGCTTTTTGATCACGCCGACGAACTTCAGGTTCAGGTCCCAACCTCCTGCGGCCGAACCGGAACCTGCCACGAATGTATCGTCGAAATCAAGCAGGGTTCTGAGGCGCTCAGCCCGCGCACCGACGCCGAGTCTTTCCTTTCCGAGCCGTACCGCCTCGCTTGTCAAGCCAGATTGACAAACCCCGATGCAGACGTGGCCTTTTCTCCGCTTCGAAGGCGACCGAAAATCCTGGTTTCTTGCGGCACGGTCTGTGAAGAGCGCGATTCCCCTCTCGTGCGCCGGGAGGATGGCGTCTACTACGATGGTGAACAGATCGACCGGGATCGTGGACGCCTGTACGGGATTGCGATGGACTTGGGAACCACGACTGTGGTACTCGAATTGGTGGACCTGGAGAACGGAAGGGTCCTTTGTGTCAGTTCATTCGAGAATCCCCAGCGCTTTGGCGGAAGCGATGTGATGAACCGGATCTCCTACGACGGGGGGCCGAACCGGGGAGAACTGCACAAGGCCATCATCAATGCTCTGAACCACGAAGTGCGTTCCATTTGCCGCCGCCTCCGCATCAACCGGCGGGAGATCTACGAACTGGTGATTGCCGGGAACTCCACGATGCGGGATCTGTTCTTTGGCCTGGATGTGCAAAGCATCGGCCAGAAACCGTACAAGTCCGCAGTTGAGCACGAGTACTTGATTGGCAAGCGATCAACGACCTCGTTGCTGGAAACGGCGGACAAGTTGGGGATCCACCTGAACCCAAAAGCTCGAGTCTATGGCCTGCCCCTGGTGGCCAGCCATGTCGGGGCGGATACGGCAGCCGATTTACTGGCGGTGGACATCGAGTCGCAGGAAGAGGTGGTGATGCTCGTGGACATCGGCACCAACACCGAAGTGGTGGTGGGACATGCCGGGAGAATGCTGAGCGCCTCCTGTCCGGCTGGGCCTGCCTTTGAGGGGGGATTGGTCAAGTACGGTATGCCGGGTTGTGATGGCGCCATCGAGTCGGTGCAAATCGTGGATGGCCGGTTTCAATACCGCACGATCGGCGACCTCCCCGCCCAGGGAATCTGCGGCTCCGGATTGATCGATCTGCTCGCGGAATTGAGGCGAACTGGTAGAATGACTCCCAAGGGTGTCTTTTCCGACCGGGCCTTCGAGTTCACCATCGTGCCTGAATTCAACATCACTTTCTCGCGAGCGGATGCCAGCACTCTAGCACAGGCGAAAGCGGCCAATTATTGTGGACAGCTGATTGTGATGCGCCAGTATGGCATCGGGCCGATGGATGTCTCCAAATTGTATCTCGCCGGTGGTTTCGCCAACTATGTCACCGTGTCCAATGCCGTTGCGATCGGTTTCTTGGCGCCTGTTCCAGAGGAACGGATTGTCAAGATTGGGAATGCCGCGGTTGAAGGCGCTCGGCGGGCTCTGCTTTCTCGCAAACGGCGGAAGAGCCTGGAGAATCTGGTCAAGAAGATCGAGCATGTCGAACTGGAAACCACGCCGGATTTCTTCGACGTGTTTGTGGACGGTTGTCAGTTCAAACCCATGCCTTTCGAGTTTTCTTCGGTTGCGGTTTGAAGGGGCGAATCATGAAAACTGCTGACGTTGAAACGGCTTACGAGTCCGGGGCCTGGCAGAAGAAGTCGTTGCGCCACCTCCTCACTCGCACCTCCTCCTTCGTGACCTGCGTGGAGCTGGTGACATCCCGGGGAATCATCACCGAACGTCACGGCCGGCGGGTCCTTGAGCTGGCCCGTGAACTGGTCGGTCACCCACGGATCGACGCCCTGAGCATCACGGACAACCCCGGCGGAAACGCCATGATCAGTGCGGATACGCTGGGAACCGACCTGATCTCGAGAGGCCAGGAAGTCATCATCCATCTCTCCTGCAAAGACTGGAATCGCAATGCCCTTCAAAGTCGCGGGTGGAAGCTGGCCAGCGAGGGATTTCGCAACGTCCTCATGCTGACGGGAGACTATCCGGCGGATGGCTACGCCGGTCAGGCGGGAGGGGTGTTTGACATCGACTCGGTCGGCCTCCTCAAGATGTATTCCGACATGAACGAAGGCCTGCCGGCTGACCCCCACGGCGACAAATTCGGACGCAGGATGGAGCGCACGGATTTTTTCCTGGGGGCGGTGGTCACCAACTACAAGCGGTACGAGCGGGAAGTGATGCCGCAGTACTTCAAGCTTGCCAAGAAGATTGAGACGGGCGCTGCGTTCATCATCAACCAGGTTGGCTACGATTCGAGAAAGCAGGACGAATTACTGAAGTACATGAGGCTGAAGGAACTCCACGTTCCAGTGCTGGCCAACGTCTATGTCCTGAGTATCGGCGCCACGCGCTACTTTCACACTGGAAAGATCCCGGGGGTTGTCGTGACGGATGAATTGCTGGCACTCGCGGAGAAGTATGCCAAGGGCCCGGACAAAGGCAAAGCGTTCTTCCTGGATTTTGCGGCCCGGCAGTGTGCCGTCGCCCGGGGACTCGGTTTTCGCGGAGTCTACTTGGGTGGGCATTTGAACGGTGAGGACTATGAGCGTGTCCTGTTAACCGCCGACCGGTATGGGGACAACGACTGGCGAGAGCTAGCGCAGCAGATTCAGTTTCACCAGCCGGATGAGTTCTACTTTTTTGAACCCAATCCCGCCACGGGCCTCAGTTCGACGGAGATCAATCGGGAGTATCTGAAGTCCAAGGGCGCCGAGGTCCGGAAAGGCTTACGGCGGGGGGTGCCCTGGTCCTACAAGCTCAATCGAGTGGTGCATGACTCCCTTTTTGAGCCCGGCACCCGAGGCTTTGACCTGGCTCGAAAATTCTCACAGCGGGCGGTGGCGAGCCGGAGGTTGGGGAAGTCCTTGCATGCTGCCGAAAAGGCCCTCAAGATTCTGGCCTTTGACTGCCGCGATTGCGGCGACTGTTCACTTCCGGATATTGCATTTCTCTGTCCGGAATCGCAGTGTGCGAAGAACCAACGCAATGGTCCCTGCGGCGGAACCAGACAGGGGCATTGCGAGGTGGGCGAAAAGCAGTGTATCTGGGCCTTGGCCTACGACCGTCTCAAGGCCTATGGAGAGGAAGAAGAAATGTTGGACCGACCGGTTGTGTTTCGCGACGGAGCCCTCAAGGGGACTAGCGCCTGGCTCAACACGTTTCTGACCAGAGACCATCACGGAAAGAAAAGCAGGGAATAGAACGGGCTACCGAATGGAAGATCTGCAAACGAGGAAGGAGTGGGCGAATGCCAGGTGAGGAACAGGTACCCAAGTTCATTATTGTGGGTGAGAACATCCACGCCACCCGTGTGGTGTTGAGGCAAGGTAAGCTGGTCACGACAAATCCTGAGGGTGTGGAAAGCGTGCGGTACACAGATGGCCAGGGAGCCGAACATTTCTTGCCGATTCCGGAGAAGGTGAAGCAGGAGCAGGACTATCTGGAAGGACGCGTCAAGCACGTCCGAATTGCAGTTCAGTTGGCCATGTCGGGGAGGGAACCTGAGGCTAGCCAGGGCCTGGCCTATCTTCGCTATCTGGTCGATCGCCAGGTCCAGTCCGGAGCCGACTTCCTGGATCTGAATGTGGACGAAGTCTCTCTGCGGGTGGCTGACCAGAAAGAGGCCATGAAGTGGCTGGTCAAAGCAGTTCGCGAGATGTGTCCCACACCGGTGTCGGTGGACTCCTCGCACATTGAAATCATCGAGGCCGGAATGGAGGCCTGTGACGGCGGCGGGCGCGCCCTTCTGAACTCGGCTTCGCTCGAGAGGCTTGATGCACTTGATCTGGCCGTGCGCTTCAATGCCCAGGTTGTGGTGACCGCGGCCGGGGAAAAGGGGATGCCGCAAAGCGCTGAAGAACGGGTGGTGAATGCGTGCCGAATGGTGGAGGCGTCGGCGGCCAAGGGCATTCCGCTGAGTGATCTCTACATCGATCCCCTGGTGTTCCCAGTCTCGGTAGACAGCGAGTATGGGGGGCACTGCCTGGACGCCATTCGACAGCTGCGAACCCGCTTTGGCCCTGAAATCCACATCACCGGCGGGCTGAGCAATGTCTCGTTCGGCCTGCCTCTCCGGCGTCTGCTCAACGATGTGTTCATCTTGCTGGCCATCGATGCGGGAGCCGACAGCGGGATTGTTGATCCGGTCACCAGCAACGTGTCGCGGATTCTGTCGATGGATCGGGAGTCCAAAGCCTATCGCCTGGCTGCAGACGTATTGCTGGGTCGGGACCGGAACTGCAAGAGTTTTCTGAAGGCCTATCGCGCCAAAGAGCTGGAGACTTCCTGAACGCGTAGTCATCTCGGAGCCTCGGGGAGCTTTCGAGGCAGGGCTGTCTCGAAGAAATGGGGACACCCTCCGAAGCCCGTAGCTGAAGGTTGTCGGCAGCTGCCAGGACGAAGGAGTTGGTCTATGGCCACCTACCAGATTCTTTACTGGAAGCACATTCCTGCCCAAGTTAAAGCCTTTGATGAGGGGAGCCGGCGCCCCCAATCCCGGCAGTTGCCGCCCGAGTTTCAGCACGAGATCGATCGGGAAGCCATGCGACTTGGTTTAACCGGCACTGACGAGTATCTCAGCCAATGGCACTGGAGCCCAAAGATGGAGCGACCCGGCCCGGCCCAGGAGGTTCTGGAACGCGTTCTTGGCGAAATTGTCAGTGAGTGGAATCTCCCGGCCGAAGCGGAACTCGACGTTGCCGATCCGTCCTGATCGCCACTCGGGCTGGCCGGTCGCGAAGCTCAGCTCAAAGAATTCTCACGACAAGGTATTGAGTTTGTGGAATGACTCTGGCAAAGTTCTGGTGCGGATCGTTTCTCATCAGCTTATGACCCGGACTGCCGCGCCGCCAACCGATCTCGGAGCACTCGTCCGAGGCGCTCCCCAAATCACGAGGTAAGCATGGAACAAGACCTGTCCCGCGAATTTTTGAGAGTTGTTGAAGAAGCCGCCATCGCCGCCGCCAAAACCATGGGCAGAGGAGATCGCAAATTCTCCGACCAGGCCGCGGTGGAGGTCATGCGGCAGATCATGGAATCGGTCGAAATGGACGGTACCATCGTAATCGGGGAGGGCGAGCGGGACGAAGCCCCGATGCTGTTCATCGGCGAAAAGGTGGGGAAGTCAAGTCAAGACGGTCGAAAGGCTCTTGAGGTGGATATCGCCGTGGATCCGCTGGAAGGCACCAACTTGTGCGCTACGGGGGCTCCCGGCGCCATCACGGTGCTGGCCAGCTCGGAAAAGGGCGGCCTTCTTCATGCGCCGGATTGTTACATGGAAAAGATCATCGTGGGTCCTTCTTCCAAGGGCGCGATTGACCTGGATGCCCCTGTCAAAGACAACCTGAGAGCCATTGCCAGGCGGTTGGATCGCGACGTGGAAAACCTCGTGGTGATTGTTTTGGACCGTCCTCGTCACGCCAACCTGATTCAGGAGATCAGAGACGCGGGTGCCCGGATTCGGCTGATTGGAGACGGCGACCTCTCCGCCGGGATCAGCGTGGCCTTACGCGGGACGGGGGTTCATGCGGTAATGGGAATTGGCGGGGCACCGGAAGGGGTCCTGACGGCGGCGGCGCTGCGCTGCCTGAACGGGGAGATTCAAGCCCGCCTGGTCGTCAAAGATGAAAAACAGGCAGAGCGCATGCGGCGAATGGGCATCCACGACGTCAAACGCGTCTACCGAACCGAAGACCTGGCTCCTGCCCGAAACATCGTTTTTGCCGCAACCGGAGTGACGGACGGTGCCTTGCTCAAGGGAGTCCGCTTCTTTGGCGACGGTGTTCGAACGCATTCGGTGGTCATGAACCTGTCCGCCCGAAAGGTGCGCTTCGTCGACACGGTCCATCTCTCTGATCGGCCGGATATCAAGGTGAGATTCTGAACTGTATCTCCTGACTTCGTGCACCGGCCGTGGTTGCCTGACCACGGCCCTGCCACCGGCCACCCGGAAGCTGAAACCATCTTACCCCTGCGCCTTCCATCCGTACGAGTGATAGGAGAAGTGGATTGTCTCTCCCTCGATCCGGTAGAGGGCAAACCCCTCAGGATGTCCTCGGCGATAGCCTTTCCACCAGTTCCCGCATACAGCACCTGAAGTCACATAGCGAGTTTGTTTGTACTCGTGGTTCTCCACGATGTGTAAGTGACCTTGCAACATGAGCCGCACATTGTAGTCGGCACAGAGGTCCAAGACTTCCTTGGTGTTGACGATGACATGGCCAGGGGGAACGGGCTGAGTGGGGCCCCGATCCAGCGTGCCCAGAATTGAGAAGAAGGGAATATGCGTGGCGAGCACTACCGGTCGCGTCCTGCCCACCGAGCGGAGATCGTTTGCCAGCCACTCGAACTGCTCGGTGTCGATTCGCCCCTCGTAGTCGGATTCGGAAGTGACGTGGATGGAGTCCAGGAGCACAAAATGCCAGTCCTGGAAGTCGAATGAACGGTAAGTTCGGCCCCCACCAATGCGCTTGCTGAACATCTTCTTGCCAAATTCGGGATGATCAGCCGGCACGGAGGGTTGTGAGCGCACCCCAAAGAGATCGTGATTACCGATCACGGAGTGGACAGGCATGTCCAGCTGACTGGTGATTTGGCTGTAAAGGTTGTAAAGCATGTCGGCTCTCTCGAATCCGACTTCGAACCCATCGAAGATCAAGTCGCCCCCGGCAATGGCAAACGTCGGTTTGAGGCGGTTGATGGCTTGGACGGCCTGGCGATAGCCCTCCGCTGCCCGAAGTTCGGGCTGCACATGAACATCGGTGAAGTGGACGAAACTCCAGCTCTGGCTGGGGACGCCCTGAGCGCTGACAGGCCGGGTTGCCCCCTGAGCCCACAGGCCCAAAGCGCTGAGGCCGGTCTGATGTAAGAATCGCCGTCTATTCATCTCATCATCCTTTCGCAATCCAAACCCTTGACCAAGACTGAAGCGCGTCTCGCACGGGCTTTGCTTCGTCGCTTCGACGATTGTCTGGAGATTGTACCTGCAGGTAACGCCATTGCCTAGTCTGCTAAGCGGCACAAGTCTCCAGACGGATCTTGCCCTCCGGTTGCATGATTGCTTATCATTCCGGGCAACAGTTGTGCGAAGTGCCGTGAACCTCTTGAAAAATTCGAAACCCAACCTAAGATCAGCGAGACCGGTAATGTTCCATGCCCCTCTGCCATCGTTTCGATGGCTTCCAGGATTTCTCACGGCCCTGTGGATCTTGTTTGGATTCGCACCAGTGGGGTGGGAGGCTCGCTGCGGAGACCGGCCAAAGAACGCGTGGATCCAACTGTTCAACGGAAAGAACCTGCAAGGGTGGCATGTCAAAATCAAGGGCTACGCACTGGATGATAACTACGGGAACACTTTCCGGGTGGAAAACGGTGTTCTCAAGGTCTCTTACGACCAGTATCCGGCCTTTGACGACAAGTTCGGCCACCTTTTCTACCACCAAAGTTTCTCGCATTACCGGTTGCGCATCGAGTATCGGTTTGTCGGCTTGCAGTGCCCCGGAGGACCCGCCTGGGCCTTCCGAAACAGTGGTGCCATGATTCACAGCCAGTCGCCGGAGAGTATGAGGAAAGATCAGGACTTCCCGGTTTCGATAGAAGTTCAGTTCCTGGGCGGCAACGGCAGAGACGCACGGCCCACTGGAAATCTTTGCAGTCCGGGTACGCACGTGGTTATGGACGGAACGCTGATCAAGCGGCACTGCACCCAGTCGCGTTCCGCCACCTACCATGGCGACCAGTGGGTCACCGTCGAAGCCGAAGTCCACGGCAGTACTCTGATCAAGCACTATGTCAATGGCGAGGAAGTACTCGAATATGAGGAACCCCAGCTGGACGACAGCGATGCGGATGCTCAGAGACTGATCACAGGTTCAAACCTCCTGCTCAGCGAAGGGTTCATCGCGTTGCAGGCAGAGAGCCATCCCATCGAGTTCCGCAAGGTCGAGTTGCTGCCCCTGGCTCCCTAAATTTCCCACTCTTGGGCTCCCTCGTTTAGATCATCTGACCGATCAGCTGGATGGAAGGTAGTCGGCCGCCAGCTGCAGGAGGTCACTTCCCCGTCATTTGCTCAGTTCTGGAGTGTGTGTCGGTAGAGTGTGCGGTTCCTTCGGAATGGAGAGGAGGAACACGGATGCAGAAGGTCAGAATGGATGCCGAAACATAGCAGGCCGCGAGGAATCCCATGGCCACGACGAAGGAATGACGCTTCGAGAGAAGATATCCCACCACGGTCGGTCCCACAAACCCCCCAAGATTCCCGATCGAATTGATGAGCCCAATGGCGGCTGCCCGGCCCGATCCGTGTGCCAAAAAGGTCGGCAGTACCCAGAACGCCGGAACCCAGGCGTATGCCGAGGCTCCCGTCAAGGAAAGCCATAGCAGCGATAAATGGAAGGGCTGACCTGGCAAGGCTGACAAAATCAGAAACCCAGCAGCTAGCAAAAGGGGAACGGAAGCATGAAAACGACGCTCCCCGGACTTATCGGACGAGAGTCCCACCATCCAGACGGATACAAGCGCGAGGAGAAACGGCAAGGCAGAGTAGGTTGCCGAAGCCGAGTGGGAGAGACCCGAGCGTTGGTTCAGAAGGGTCGGCAACCAAAGAATGAATCCGTATCCTCCGATGTTCGCGAACAGACTGGCGGCTGCCAGCATGATCACTCGCCCCTGTCGGAGGGCTTTCCAGAGGGAAGTCTCACCCTTGGGGTGGAGTTGTCGTCTCTCTATTTCCAGTTCGGACGCGATCCAGTGTTGCTGTTCTGATCGCAACCAACGGGCCTGGCGGGGGCGGTCCGTCAGATAAAACAGGGTGACGACTCCGAACAGAATGGCGGGAATCCCCTCCAGAATAAACACCCACCTCCATCCGGGAATGCCCAGCCAGTCCACACGGAGGATTAAGGCAGAAAGGGGAGCGCCCAAGAGCAGCGAAAGGGGAGCGGCCATCACAAAACCAGCCATGGCACGAGCCCGATCCCGCGCACCGAACCAATGGGTCAGGTACACGATGATTCCAGGGAAGAAACTGGCTTCGGCGGCGCCCAGCAAGAAACGCGTCAGGTAAAACTCGCCGGGAGAGCGCACCAGACCCACCAGGATGGTGAAGCAACCCCAGGTCACCAGGATCCGGGCGATCCAACGACGGGCACTCCAACGCTCGACGATCACCGCTCCGGGGATTTCCAGCAAAAAATATCCAAGAAAGAAGACTCCGGCGCCGAAGCCGAAAACGGCTTCCGAAAAACCGAGAGCGGCCGACATCGGCAGCTGGGCGAACGCCACATTGGCCCGATCCAGATAGGCGATGATGTAAAGCGTGAAGACAAACGGCAGGATGCGCCAGGCGATTTGCCTTCGGGTTCGAAGAGCCAGATCGATGTCGGATTCCGACATGTTCACCAACGGCAACCGGAACACTGGCTTCACGCAACACCCTCCCTTACTGGGCGCCACGACCCGTTTTCCCAGGCGGCACGACCCGTTCCGAGCTGGTTCGAGATGACCTCAAAGCCTGCTGGATGAGCCGGCATTTTGTGCCCGTCAGGCTGGGTAGATCGGCCGAAAGTAGACACTCGCCTGTCGTGCTTCCGGTTGAAGCCTGGTTGACACGAGTTGTCAGATGCGGTATACGTTCCGATTTTGCAGCAAGACTTATAGCACGCCCTTTCGGATCGTGTAAACGAGAGTTTATGCTCCGCGTGCCGGCTTGAATTACGCAGGCCGGTTCGCCGAAGCAGAAGCCGAGAGACTTCTATGAAGCTCAGCTGGATCGATTTTTGCGTTTTGACGGCTTACATTGGCTTCGTGATCGGCATTGGCTACTGGCTCAAGGAAAAGATGCACACCTCGGAGGAGTTTCTTACGGCGGGACGATCTCTGCCCAGCTGGATCACCGGGTTGGCTTTCATGTCGGCGAATTTGGGATCCCTGGAAGTCGTCGGAATGATCGCAATGGGTGCGAAGTACGGCATGATGACCAACCATTGGTACTGGACAGGGGCCATTCCCCCCATGGTTTTTCTTGGGCTGTTCATGGTTCGGTATTACTACTCCAATGGCATCCGGAGCGTGCCGGAGTACCTCCGGCTGCGGTTCGATCATCGCGCCCATCTTTTGAACTCGCTGAGCTTTTCCGTCGTCACGATCCTGATGTCCGGCATCAACATGTACGCCCTGGCCATGGTGTGCCAGCTGATGCTGGGCTGGAACTTCAGCTTCAGCGTACTAGTCTCGGCCGGAGTGGTTGTGACCTACACGTTCTTGGGTGGGTTGAGTTCCTCGATTTACAACGAAGTCCTGCAATTCTTTCTCATCATCTTGGGCTTCGTTCCGCTGGTGGTGTTGGGGCTGATAGAAGTGGGCGGTTGGTCCGGCTTGATGGCGAAGCTGCCTGAGTCTTACGCTCACACGTGGACAGTGCTGGGTTCGACTTCGTCCAATCCGTTGGGTGTTGAATGGTACGTGATTGTTACCGCCTTGATGTTTATCATGGGGCCGTCTTATTGGTGCACCGATTTCCTGCTGGTACAAAGAGCACTAGCCGCCAAGGACCTGGATGCTGCCCGCAAGACTCCTCTGATTGCAGCCTTTCCCAAGATGCTCTTTCCGGCCCTTGTAACGCTTCCGGGAATGATCGCCATCGCCACCATGCCGGAGGCTCTCAAGGGAGATTTCAATGTTGCGTTGCCGGTCTTGATGGACCGCTACTATCCCCCAGGAATGCTGGGGCTGGGACTGACGGCACTTCTAGCCAGCTTTATGTCCGGAATGGCAGGTAACGTCACCGCCTTTAACACGGTGTGGACCTACGACATCTATCAGACTTACCTGGTCAAGGATCGTAGCGACCGCCATTACCTGAACGTCGGACGGTGGGCCACGATATTGGGAACGGCCCTCAGCATCAGCTCGGCTTACATCGTCTTGTATTTTGACAACCTTATGGATTACATGCAGCTCATCGGCGCCATCTTTATCGCCCCGTTCTTCGTCATCTTCTTTCTTGGCATGTTTTGGAAACGGGCCACCGCTACCGGCGGATTCTATGGCATGATTGCGGGCGTCTCTGGTTGCCTGTTGCAGTACCTGCTGTACCAGCTGGGATGTCTGAACTACGCTACGCCCATGGCAGCCACCTTGAACCTGGCGATCTGGGGAGCCGCCGCTGGATTGTTTACCGCCGTGACCTTGAGTCTGGTGACTCGTCCACACCCCTCTGAGAGGTTAGCCGGCTTGGTTTATGGCGTGGGACAGGCTGAAGAGGGTGCCGGGAAGCCCTGGCATCGCACGCCCGAATGCCTCTCAGTCCTGGTTTTGGTGCTGTTTCTGGCGTTGAACCTTTTGTTCTGGTGACGGCGGGTGGATCGTCAAGTTCCGGTCAGGTCACCCTCCATGTTTCCCGGCCTCCCCCAAAAAAAACGTGAATTGGCGACAGCCTGAGAGAGGGACCCACTTGAAAATACTTCACTCCGTTGCAGTGTTATGCCTGGCGGCGGCTTCCCTGTTGCTGATTGGGCACTCCACTGGTTTCGCGCAGAGCGTGGGCCTCCAAGCCGTCGAGCGCTTTGTGGACTATCCGATTATTCCGACCGATGTTCAGGCCCACTATGTTTCCAGTTATGACCGCTCGGGAGGCAACGACGACGGGTTTCAAGGCACGTTCTCGGCCCTCTACGTTGACACGAATGGGGAACATGTCATTTTCGACGCGAAGGGCCCCGGGTGTTTGTACACGCTATGGTTTACCAGCCGGGAGGATGGTTGGAGCCCCCTGGGCTGGGGTCGGATCCGATTCTACTTTGACGACGAATCGGCGCCGCGGTTGGACCTGGACGCCGCCGAGTTCTTCGGCGGCCAGCACCGGCCGTTCACGGCGCCCTTGGTTTTCAATCCCTTCGAGAGCACGGGTGGCTACGTGAGCTATGTGCCGTTCCCGTTTCAGAAGCGACTGAAGATCACGACGGAGGAACGAGTGGGGTTTTACAACGCCTACTACCATACCTACTCTCCCGACCGATTGGTCTCCAGCTGGACAGGCAAGGAGGACTTCAGCAAAGTGGTCCAGCTGTGGTCACAGCCAGGAATGGATCCCAAGCCGGAGCAGGGCGTCGAGAAGCGAAGCGGCATCGTTGCGCCGGCGGCCGCTGGGGAAGCGGCTTCGACATCCCTTTTGCTCGAGCTTCCCGAAGCGGGCACCATCACCTCAATCCGCATCAACCCTCTGTTCCCCCTGACACCGTATCAGTTGAACCACGTCTCTCTGAGGATCTACTGGGATGGAGAGACCACACCCTCGGTTGACGCTCCTTTGGGCATCTTCTTTGGGTCTGGCCTGGGGGAAGCCTCGGTGAGGGCCATCGCTGTGGGCATGAGCCCCTCGAGTGCGTACTACTGTTACTTGCCCATGCCGTTTTGGAGAAAGGCCCGGGTGGAATTGGCCAACGACAACCCAACGGCACTGCCAAAGGTCTGGTGGGAAGTCGGCTATAAGCCGGCCTCGCTATCCGCCTACCCTTCCGAGATCTCGGGTTACTTCAAAACACAGTATCGGAAAGAGTGGCCCACCAGGTTGGGCAGGGACTATCAAATCCTGGAAACGTCAGGCCGGGGCGTGCTGGTTGGGCAAGTGATGACCGTGGAACCCCTGCGGGCCGAGAACAAGCGATGGTGGGAAGGCGATTTGCGGCTGTACCTCGACGGACGAAGGCATCCCGCTTTTCACGGTACCGGTCATGAAGACGAGTATCTGGGTGGCTGGTCCAACGAATGGCTGATGAACCCCTATTCGCTGCCGATGCATGGGGAACCCGTCACGCGGGATCTCAGTCAGATCGACTTTCAGTGGAACGCCAGCACCAGCGTGTATCGGTTCTTTGTGGGAGGCGTTCCGTTTCAATCGCAAATTGCGTTGTCCACTGAGCACGGCGTGGATAACGGGGCGACCGCCTTCTACAGCAGTCTGGCCTATTACTACCACCGTCCCGATCCGGCGCATCGGGTCGACACGTTGGACGTGGGGAGTTTCGAAGACGAGCGGCGCCACAGCTACGAAGCTGAGGGGGCTTCTCCTGTCGTCCACAACCGGTTTCAGTTCGAGGGCGTGGGTTCTTATCTGGAAGACGACGGCCGGGAAGTCAGCGGGCGTTCTCGCTTCGTCCTGACAGTTCCTTCCAACAGCCAAAACCGGGGACTCCGGCTGCGACGTCTCTACGACCAGAAGACGGCACAGGAGGCCGAGGTGTGGATCGACGGTCGATTGGTTGGCGTTTGGTATAGCCCGGCAACGAATGTCCATCGCCGGTGGGCCGAAACCGATTTCCAGCTTCCGGCCGGCCTCACCAAGGGCAAACCCCGGCTTGGAATCGAGCTAAGAGTCGTAGGTCATTGGAATGAATATCGGTACGAGCTATGGTCCCTACCGTGAGTCAGAGCCATGGCCTGACAAGGCTCACTAGAGAGAGGCCCGGATGAACCTTCGCAGTCAATGGATGCCATTGTGGCTGATTTGTCTTGCCGGCTTGATGCTGCAGCCAAACCTGGCAGGCGCGGACATCACTTGTAAGCCCTATCGTTTGCTGCTGGTGATTGGCGACCAATGGAAGGATGCTTCCAGCTCCGTCATAGCGGATGGTGCGGAGTTCCAGCAGCTCGTAATTCTACTGAAGTCCTGGGGCGTGCCATTCGACATTGTGCGGCTGGACCAGGAACGACTCAGCCTCAACCATTTTCTGGACATGTCGCGGCAGCCTCGCTACGGAGCCATCCTCTGGGATGCCGACCCGGAGTCCTCCATCCTGAAGCAGAATTACGACGTTCTCACCGAGGCGGTTCAAGGGCACCATATCAGTTTGATTGCCATCGCGGACCGTATCAAAGAGCCGGCCATCCAATCTCTGTTGGGTATCCGCTATCGGGCCAAACATTCTCATAGTTCTCGCCTGAAGGTGACCGGAGATCATTTTCTGACGGCCGGCCTTCCTGAGGTTCTCGACTCAGATGGTCCCGCTGTTCCCTTCCAGGAGCGCGTGCAAGTGGAGGTTAGGGAGGCACAAACCCTCGTGGAACAAGGGACCTATGCGCAGGTCACAACCCGCTCGGTTCATCCCGACGCGCATGCCATCTGGATTGGCGGTGATCCGGCGCGGATGCTTTTGTATCAGCCGTTGCGAACTTTGCTCAAGCGGTCGATCACCCACGCCATCGGCTATGCGGTGGTGAAAGACTGGCGCCATCACATCATCCTCATGATGGATGACCTAGGCAATGCCCAAAACGCCTGGCTGGAGCACTGGCACTATCCCACCCTGACAGCCGATGAGATTCGACGTCACCTGATCGGGCCACTTCAAAAACACAATGCCGTGCTGGTCGTGAATGTTCTTCCCGGATTCGTAGATGACGCCAGGCGAGAGGTCGTTCCTTCTTGGCAGCAGGTCTTCACCGACGAGTTTGGGACCCTGCAGAATTATCGGTCGACCAAGGAAGGCCTCGACGAAGGAGTCCAGGCTGGTGTGATCGAGATCGGAAGTCACGGTTGGACTCACATGCAACCCGACCTGGAGTCCTCCCCAGGTCCGTGGTGGGGAACTCCGCTCGACGGTGAACGCGCCGAGGTCGGCTGGTACCGGGAGTTCTTTGACATTCGTCGAAACCTGGAGATTCCAGCAGCTACCCAACGTTTTCACCTGCGGCAGTCCAAGGAATGGATCTTGGAGCAGTTCGGCATCGAACCCCTTTCCTTCGCAACCGGCGGCAATGCCGTTTCCACCACTGTTGCCAACAATACCTGGCGTCTTGCGGCCCGGGAAGGGTTTGGCTGGTACGGGGGATATCTGGGAGAAGACTACGCCGTGCAGGGGAACGCCAATGCTACCGCTCCTTTCGGCGGGAGCGATGACGTGCCGCTTATTCTGCCCGCCCCTCCTGACGGTCACGACCGTGGTATTACCCACAACCCGAGTGCCTTTGGGGCTGTCTTCACTCAGTATCCCGGCGCGCACTTCATAGGACTGGAAGAACACATCGGCTATATTCACAGCCGAATGCGGGGGCGCCTGCACTCCGGACTGGAAATTGCTTATCCCAAACGCTACTGCCGATACTTTCAAAACCATCCTTCTCATTGGAATCTTCACCTTTCCAGCTGGCTGCGCTTGCAGATGTCGGACTCGAATTGGGAACTGCGAATCAACGAGCGAACCGGACGATTGCCGCTGGTAGAGTGGCACTCCCTCGACTTGGACGCCGGAAAAGAGCACCACCAGATCCGGCTGGCACTCAGCCGCCAGCGTAGCCGCTGATGGGGCCCCCACACTTCATCAGGCAGCAGAGCGCATCGAGCTTCATCCCCAACCATCACCTGGCGCCGCGGATGCGACGTGGCACGCTCCTTTCTGCACTGTTTTCGGTGCTCACACCGAACTGCCCCAAGGTCTGAGTGCTCAATCAAAGCGGTTTGGAATGACCGATGGGGTCGCTGTCCCGATCCTTGCAAGGAATGAAAAAGCGGAATATATTCCGAAAAATGATTGACGATGCTGAGGACTCGGTGGTATTGTTCCCGCCACTCGGAAAGGATGGTTTGAGGATGACCCCGTCTCTCAGGTTTGTGCCTCCGAAAGGCTCCAATCTTGTGAGCAAGTCGCATCGGGTTTGGTTTGTGGTCTTGGGGCTGCTTTTGCTGGGAGGGGAGTTGCGTGGCCGAGAAGTGCACGACCTGGGCGGAGAATGGGAACGCTGGATCGGGTTGGAGAAGCTCGACCACGTCATGGTGCCCTCCTCCTATCGACCTGTGGGAACGGCCCGCCTGCGGCGTGTGTTCGACATGCAGATGGCTCCTGGCCAAAGCGCGGTACTGCGGTTCGAGGGGGTCGCACACCAGGGTGTCGTGCGGTTGAATGGACTGAATGTCGGTTCCATGGGTCCGTGGACGCCCTATCAGTTTGATGTGAGCCGGCAAGTGCGCCCAGGCGCCAACGAACTGGAGGTCGAAGTCACTGACTGGCAGGTTCCCTTAGGGCCGATTGGAGCCTGGGAGGCCTACGGAGGCATCATCAGGCCTGTCTATCTGGAGCTCCGTTCCAACCCGTATCTGCAGAATGCCCGCCTGAGTTATCGACTCGGCGCGGCGAGGACGCAGGCAGAGTGTAAGCTGGATGTGTGGCTCCATAGTGACGAGCCAATGAGCGTGGCGATCAGTGCCGACCTGATGCAGAAATCCCGATCCGTTTCCAGGACGAGCCGAGACATTCAGCTGGGAGTAGGAAGCTCGAACGTATCTCTGTCCTTTTCCGTCGAAACCCCTGCGCTGTGGTCTCCCGAAAATCCGAACTTGTATCAGGTACGGGTGGGATTGAAGTCCATGCATGGAGAGGACCAGCTCCAGTTTCAAACGGGCTTTCGACAGCTGGAGATTCGCGGCGACCAGTTCTTTCTCAATGGCGAGCGGTTGATCCTGCGGGGACTGTGCCGTCATGACCTGTGGGAGAACCAAGGCCATACCCTGACGAGCCGTCAGATTGAGGAGGATCTGCAACGCATCAAGGCCACCGGCGCCAACTTTGTGCGGCTGGTCCACTACCCGCACGACAAACGAGTGGTGGAAACAGCGGATCGCCTGGGGCTTTTGGTAACGGAGGAGTCCGGCTTGGTGTGGGTCGACTTTCGGAAATTGACGCCGGAGGTCGTCGAGATTGGCATCCAGAATTTGGAGCGCACCATTCGTCGCGACTGGAATAGTCCCTCCCTTTTCGCGGTTCTGCTGGCTAATGAAAGCGCGCCTACTTTGGACGCCGTCCAGCAAGCCAGGGCGCGGGTAAAAGCCTTGGCGCCGGAACTGTTCATGTCTTCGGCGCGGATAGACAGCCCAGAAGAGACGTTTGAAGGTGCCAAGCGGCTGTTCGACGAGGGAGGTCTCGATTTCTACACCTACCACCCTTACACCTATGAGATGAACCTATTTGAGGAGACCGCGAAAGGGTTGGCTGGAAAGCCGCTCGTCTTCACGGAATGGGGCGGTCGCGCGGTGGGACAGAGTCCCATCCTGATGCAGGAGACGATCGGCGAGATTTCCAAACTCGTTGAAGCGGGCCGTCTGGCGGGTCATTCTTTCTGGTCTTGGGCCGACCTTCCAGAATTCAGTCGGGGTGGAAGCGAGATGGAAGGGGGGATTTTGAAGTCCGGGGTGGTCACGGAAGGGCGGGTGCCGCGACCCGACGTTTTTTTGGCTTTAGCGGAGCTCTTTCGAAGGTTGCCGGCCGCATCTGCGGAGCCATCGAGAGCTCCTGACATTCGCTCTGGTCAAGTGGTCCCCCTCAGTATCGCGAGCCGGTTCACACCGGTGCACATTCAACCTCTCGTTGACAGTCCGGACCAAGCCAAAGCCTGGACAGACCTTGAGGGACGACTGGAAGAGTTCTGGAAATCGCATTCGTTCACGCGCCGTCATTGGGAGGAAACCGGGCGACGCTTCTGGTTGTGGAACGCCCCGAGGCTCCAGATTGGGGGGATTCCGTTTGAGACTGCCCTGGTCCAGGGAAAAACGCAACCACTTGTCTTGACCTCTCGTCGGCCCAAGGTGGAGTTGGAACTGGAACTGGAGGCCGAGCGGTTGCACTTTCTGGGTAATGTGACACTCCCCGACGGCTACCCGATCGTTGGCCGACAGGGAGAGGAGGTTGGGCACTACACCCTCGTTTATGCAGATGGTGAGAAGCAAAAGATTCCGTTGCGGTGGGGAGTCGAGATAGCCCGCAGCAACATGATCATGTCGGCCAGTCGCGTTGATCCAAGCACGACCAAGGGACAGAGGGTCCTGACTTACACAAAAGATCCCACCCGCGAGGTGTATCAAGCCCGACTTCTGAGTGTGGATTTGCGGCCGAAACCGGTGCGTCGGCTGGTCTGCGATTTTCAGGGTCACGTGGGGACGGTGGTATCTCCGCCTCATGACACGCACCATGATCTGTCATCCTCTTCTCAGGCGAACGATCAAGTATTCCTGTTGTTCGCAATCACCGCGGAGAAGACGACCGGTGGATCGGTGGAATAAGGCTTGTGCTTCTGGGGCCGCTGATCCGGGGCTTCCTGTCATTCGGTGCCGTCGGGGTGTCCAGCCAGGGCCAACGAGACTGCAGAATGAGTTCAGATGCTGCCTATTACAACAAGAGAATGGAACGCTGACCGATGCCTTCAATCGCGATTTCGGGTGTCATCCCTTCCCTGGTAACGCCCTTTGATTCTTCCGGACGAATTCAGTTCGACTGCTTGCGCCGCGAAGTTGAGTACCTCAGCCAAACCGGTGTGCATGCTCTTTGTGTTGGGGGGTTGGTCGGGGAACTGGCCGGCGCGGCCCCTGAAGAAGTCCACCAGGTTTGCAAGGCGGTCGTGGATGAGGCGGATATCCCCGTCGTGGCTAATCTGTTCCCGGACTGCACTGCTGAGGCGTTGTTGCTGGCGGAAGCGGCGACCTCGGCTGGAGTGGATGTCCTGATGGTCGCCCCACCTCATTACTTGTTTCAACCTGAAACGGACGAGTTGCTGCAGCTCTTCACCTCGGTCAGAAACAAGGTGCGGATCCCACTCTTTCTCTCCAACAGCATCCAAACTGCTGCGGCCAGTCTTCCTGCCATCCGTTGTCTCATGGATCACCAGAGCGTGGACGGCGTCTACCATGGGATCTCAGACGCTCATTTGCTGGCCGACCTGCTGAGAATCCGCCCCAGGGTCGCCATCTACAGCGGAATTGAGGACCTCTTGTATCTCAGCCTTCTGCTCGGGGCCGAGGGATGCATCTCCATTCTGGCGCTGCTGTTCCCTCGCACCTCTCTTCAACTGTATGAGGCGGTCGGGCAAGGCAACCATGATCTGGCACGTGCGCTCCACGAGAGACTGTTACGGTTTTGGCATCGGTTCAATCATCCGACCCATCTTCTGCCACGCCTAAAGGCGGGATTAGCTGCAATGGGCCGGGAATCCGGCTTTTCACGAAGCCCCTACGACGCTGCGACCTCCACGGACGTTCCTCAACTGAAGATCCTTCTTAGCGATTTGAGTTGAAGTTGGGCGAAATGGCAGAGTCAAGCTCGGAATCTCGGGCAAGTCCGAAGCAGGGCTGTTTCGTCGGCTTCAGGTTTCTGAACGGATTTTTCCGCCGCGACGCGGCAACATCACAAAATCGGTGAGGTTCTGTCGGGAGCGTGTTGCGTTTGCTTCGCCTCGCTCATTCCTGCCTCCTTGCCCGAAGGTGACATGGTTGCTGAAACAGGTGTAACATGGCCGCCATGCTTCGAATATCCAGCCCGCTCATAGTCTTCGGGGCTGCCTTTCTGTCGTCGACGCCCGCAACGTTTCGTGAGGTCCCTCCGTCCGAGAGCAAGATAGCGTGGCGCCACGACAACGCCCGCTCGGAAAAACGCTACCTCCCCGAAACCGTCGGTCCCGGGGTCGCTATCTTCGACTACAACAACGATGGTTGGATGGACCTTCTCTTTTTAAATTCCGGAGAGTCCGTGTTCTTTCGCCCGGCAAGGATGCTTCGTTCGGCTCTGTACCGGAATAATCAAGACGGATCCTTTACTGATGTGAGTGAAGAAGCCGGCTTGACAGCCAACTTGTTCGGAATGGGTGCAGCCATTGCAGACTATGACGGCGACGGGTTTCAAGACGTTTTTCTGACCGGGTTTGATCAGTGCATCCTTTATCACAACAGCGGTGATGGAACGTTCAAGGAGGTTACAGCCAAAAGCGGCATCGATGCCCCGGGCTGGTCTACCAGTGCCCTCTGGTTCGATTACAACAATGACAGCCGACTGGACCTCTTTGTTTGCCAGTTCGCGGACTATTCAAGTTTGAAGTCCTGCGGAATCGCAAATTCCTATGGTGGGAGAATAGAAGGGCTACCGGAGTCTCAATCCTCCTACTGCTTTCCCGCCATCTTCCCGCCGAGGCCTAGTCACTTGTATCGAAATGAGGGGAATGGCCGGTTTACCGACGTGAGCAAAGAGACTGGAATCCTGGACTCATTAGGAAAGGCCTTCGGCGTCGTGGCCACCGATGTCAATCAGGATGGGTACATGGATCTTTTTCTGGCCAGTGACACAGCAGCCAATGCTCTCTTCGTCAACCGCGGTGGTAAGAGATTTGAAGAAGCAGGACTGGCTGCCGGCATAGCCTATAGCGAGCACGGCGCACCTCGATCAGGTATGGGAGTTGATGCGGCCGACTTTGACCAGGACGGGCGTCAGGACCTGTTTGTGGCCAACGTGGATCAGGAAAACTTCTCCCTTTACCATAACAATGGTGATGAAAGCTTTACCGATCTTAATCGGGACTGCGGCATTGCAGAAGCGACCCGGCTGCTGAGTGGTTGGGGCTTGCGCTTCTTCGACTTCGACAACGACGGGATGGTCGACCTGATGCTGGCTAACGGTCATCCGAACGATCTGGTCGATCAACGCATGCAGGGCGTTACCTACAAAGAGCCTCTCCTGCTCTTTCACAATGAAGGTCAAGGCAGATTGATCAATGTTTCGCAGACAGCGGGACAGTCCTTTCAAAAAAGGTACCCTGCCCGCGGCCTGGCGGTCGGTGATTTGAACAACGATGGCTTTCTGGATGTGGTGGTGGGCATCAACGGCGGCCCGCCCCTCGTTCTTTTCAACAACCTCGCAGGCAAACGCAACTGGGTGGGATTGAACCTGGTTGGCCAAGTCGGCAACCCGGCCAGTGCGGGCGCCCTCGTCACATGGAGTGCTGATGGACAGACGCACTCTCGGCTCATCACTGCGGGAGGTAGTTTTCTCTCCAGTCACGATCCCCGCGTCATCCTGGGGATCGGAACAAGCAGCAAAGCGGACTGGTTAGAGATCCGTTGGCCTAAGCCCAGCACTCGGGTTGAGCGTTTTACGATGCTCCCGATCAATCGCTATCTGACCGTTACGGAAGGAACAGGTGTCTCGCAGTGACTCTTTGCTTTCTGTTTGCTCTGTACCTGGTCCAACCAGCCGTCTCGGTTGAGTTGCTGGCGCGCCAAGCGCAGGAGGCGATCCAAGCCGGTCGCTATTCCGAGGCCCGGGAAAAGCTGCGGGAGGCCCTCAAACAGGCTCCCCGTAACCCAGTGCTGTGGAGTTACCTTGGGATCGTTGACACTCACCTCAATGAGCTTGATGCCGGGATTGCCGACTTTCAAAAGGTCCTCTCGCTGGCTCCTCGTGATGCCCAAACCCACTTCAACCTGGGCTTGCTCTACCGTCGAAAAGGCAACATTCAAAAGGCGCTGGCGATGTATCAGCGAGGGTTGGGCCTGGATCCGAACGATGCAGGGGCCAACCAGAATTACGCCCTGCTTCTGATGGAGACGGGTAAATTCCGCGAGGCCATTCCGTTCCTGACAAAGCTGCGGGCTCTCGGAAACTCGGATGTCTCGGTGGCGGTGGCCTTGATCGAGTCTTTCTTGAAAGCGGGAATGAAGGAGGAAGGAACTCGAGAAATTCAGGTGTTTCTGCAAGCGCCCAACGTCACGTTCAGCGACCAGTTCAAGCTGGCCAAAGTGCTCATCGAAGACAAACAGCCAGTGGCGGCTCGGTTTGTGCTTGAGCACGTGGTGAGGATCCGTCCCGATTTGGCTGAGGCCCACGCTCAATTGGGTCAGCTCCTGGCTGAGCAGGACCAATATGAGGATGCGGCCAGGGAAATGGGGCAGGCCGTGCGCCTGTCTCCCGAGACAGTGGAGTACTCAATGCGGCTGGCCGAGATCCTCATCCTGTGGAAGCAGTACCCCACGGCTGCCGAATTCCTGTCCGCCGTTAAAGATCGCTTTGGTCATCTCCCTGAGTACCAGTACAAACTCGGTCTCACTTATTTTGGTCTGCACCACATCCAGCAGGCTATTGCGGTGTTTGAGAACCTTGCCCGGGAACATCCGAGCTTGGACTTGGTTCAGTTTTTCCTGGGGAACTTTTATCAGACAACCGGAGATTACGAAAAGGCTGAATCTCATTACAGAAGGGCCATTGAACTCAATCCGGCCAAGGCTTCGCACCATGCTGCTCTGGCACAGCTTCTGAGGAAAGACACCAAAGACAGAACCGACGAGGCCCTCATCTACCTCGAGAAAGCCTTGAGCCTTGATCCCCAGGACTTGCAAAGTAAATTGGAGCTTGCTCTTTGCCACGAGAAGAAGACGAGCTATCCAACGGCAGAACGGCTTCTGGAGCAGGTGGTTCGTGAGCAGCCGGATCTGATTCCGGCTCACGTGGCTCTGGCCCGCGTTTACTACAGGCAAAAGAAGAAAGCGCTTGGAGACCGGGAAAGGCTCGTGATCGCGCAGTTAGAGGCCGAGCAGCAAGCGAAAAAGTCCCAGTCAGCAAAACCTTCCGACGTCTCAACCCCTTAGGCTCCCTTACCCCATTTCGCTAACTTCCCGTGGCGGTACCCCTGCGTTTCCTCCCGTGAATGCCGGATGGCCCACCTTTGTCCTCGCTGTCACACGTGAGTTCAGTTGAGTTGCGTTGGTGACTTCGGCAGACGTTGAGCTGGATAAAGTTCTGCGGGCTGTGGGTCTTTGGCGCGGGACGACCAACGTGGAGTCCAGCCGCTGCACCTGCACGCCGTTCCTTCAGGGTTGAATTAGGCTTTTTGCGGAAAGCATTCCGATTTTGATTGACATCGGGTCGAGGCTGCTGTAAATAGGAGGCACGTCATCATGTACGCGCAGGAAGAACCCCTTGAAGCGGGCTGGCGAGGGAGATCTGTTGGATCAAGATTCAGGGAAAAGCCCGCTTAACCGTTTTCCATCAGGAGGAGATGAGCATGAGCAAGCTGCGACTTATAGTCACTGCTTTTCCGAAAACCTACGTTCCCATCATGGTTTTGACAGTCGGGTTCCTGGGAGTCGGAATTCAGTCCGCATTTAGCCAAGGCGGACGGGCATCGATTTCAGGGACGATAACGGAGCAGACCGGTGCCGTGATTCCGGGTGCCAAGATCACCGTCGCGGACTCTGTGACGGGACAAACGAGGGAAGTCATGAGCACGGAGAACGGCACTTACGTGGTCCCGCTCTTGCCAGTGGGGACGTTTTCCGTGACCTGTAGCCGTCCGGGATTCAAATCCGAGAGCCGCTCCGGTGTCCAGCTGACGGCAGACCAGAAAGCCACGGTAGATTTCTCACTTGTTGTGGGTGAAGTCACGCAAACCATTGAGGTGTCGAGCGGGGCAGAGACCATTAACACGACAAATGGTGCGATTGGACAAATCGTCGAGCAAACAGCAATCGTTGAGCTCCCGCTCAATGGCCGCAACCCTGCCGAACTCGTTTTCCTGGCTCCGGGAGCCGTGGACGGCTTCAAGTTCGGTGGCTTCGCCCGCCAGGAGTTCACCACGTTTCCAACCGAGACGGCCGCCTCAGTTAATGGCGGTCGGCAGGGTAGCACCTACTACATGCTCGACGGCAGCAACAACATGGATAACTACCACAACAATGCCACGCCTTTCCCTAACTCGGATGCAACTCAGGAGTTTCGTGTCATCACCAATAACTTTGACGCCCAGTATGGATTTTCGCCAGGAGCAGTTGTCAGCATTGTGACTCGCTCTGGCTCCAAAGAGTGGCATGGCGACGTCTTCGAGTTCATCCGGAACGATAAATTCAATGCCAGAGACTTCTTTGCTCGTGACCGTGACACGCTCAAGCGGAACCAATTCGGTGCCTCGGCGGGAGGTCGTCTCATTCAGGACAAAGTGTTCATCTTCGGGAACTATCAGGGGACAACAGAAAGGCGAAGAGTTAATGGTGGCTCAGCTTATACTCCCAATAACAAAATGATACAGGGAGACTTCAGCGACCTACTGCCGGGAACTCAGATCACCGATCCGGACACCGGACTGCCGGTTCCCGGAAACATCTTTACACCCGCCGAGTGGGCCAGCAAACTCAATCCGGTTTCCAAGAGATTCCTGGATGTGCTGCCGCGGACAGACGACCCCACGGGGCTTGTGGCGTTATCAGGAGCCGTCAGGATACGGGACTATCACGAGTTCACCATCAAGCCCGACTGGTACTTGAGTCCCAAGCATCACATCAGCGGACGCCTCTTCTTCAACGACTTCACCCACCCGAAAGAACCAGGCGGGGGAAATATTTTGCTCGCCGATCGATCCTGGACGGCCCGCTACGAGAATTACGGAGGGAACTGGTTGTACACCGCTCGCCCCAACCTGATTCACAACTTGATTTTTTCCTACAATCGGCTCAACACCTACAGTATTCCCGGGTTTGAGACCAAGGACGGGGGGCCGGTGTGTTTCAAATGTTTCGGCTCGAAGGTGGAAGAGTACCCGACGACCGCTCCGAACCTCATGCTCGTTACCGGTGGATTTTGGGCAACACAGAACACCAACTACATCAACCGACACAACATCTCGATTTCCGACTCCGTCACCTGGACTAAGGGCAAGCACCTGATTGTGGCCGGGGTAGACGTCTTGCGGCAGTCTTGGGATCTGGGAACAGACTGGCTGGCCGACGAGATCTTTATCTTTGACGGGGGCCGCACTCAGTCCTGGTTCTCCGACTTCCTCACGGGAAAGGCCTCGCTTTTCTGGCAGGGTGCCGGTGAGTTCAGCAAGATCACAGGCGCCTCGTGGTCCGGCTATGCACAGGACACAATCCGACTGAAGCCCAACCTCACGCTCGGCGTGGGGTTGCGCTGGGAGCCCTATTACCCCTACGAAGTATCGAAGGGGCGCATCCCGGTGTTTCAACCTGGAAAGCAGAGTACCCGCTACCCCACCGCCCCACAGGGCTTGGTCTATCCCGGTGATGCCGGAGTCCCCAGCAAGGGTGTCCCCAGTGATGCCGCTAATTTCTCCCCGAGAATATCGATGGCCTGGCAGCCGAAGGCCTTCCCGAACACCTCCATTCGAGCTGCCTATGGTTTCTTCATCTCGCCACTGGCCCTTTCCACGTACAATCACGCAGCAGATACAGCTCCGTTTGCTCCGTCATTTCAGGTATCCGCGACCGATCCGCTTGTGGGTAGGTCTGTTCCTTTCGAGGACCCCTGGAGTGTCTACGCACCGACTGGATTCAAAAGCCCGTTCCCTCCGTTTGCTTCCTCAGATTATGCGCCTCCTGCCTCTGAGGCCCAGTTCGTTTTGCCTCTGATCATACAGGAGCACTTCTCGCAGGACTTCCGGATCGGAAAGGTCCAAAGCTGGAATCTGTCCATCGAGCATCAGCTCCGAAACGACATTCTTGTGCGAGCGGCTTACGTAGGAAGCGAGGGATATCATCTGCCGAATCTCGTCGAGCGGAATCCGGGGTTCTACAGCGCCAATGGGGCGAGAGCCCTGTACCAACCCAACTTTGCCAGCATCCTCCAGTATGTTTCCTGGAGTACTGCGTCGTACAATGCGTTGCAGCTAACCTTCGACAAGAAGTTTTCAAGTGGCCTGCAATTCACTTCAAACTACTCCCTTTCGAAGAATATCGATTCGGTATCGGCTTCGACGGGGGTCTTTGGAGGTCAGTTCGGCAATCCGTTTGACGCTCGCTTTAACCGGGGTCTCTCTGACCTCAATTACCCGCAGATCTGGACCAACTTTTGGGTGTATCAACTTCCAAGCCTTAAGCAGCACGGCCGGTTCGTCAGAGGCGTGCTGGGTGATTGGCAATTCAGCGGAACCTGGCGTCTGCAGTCGGGCGATCCTTTTTCCATCGCAGGCGGCTTCGGAAACAATCGGTCACTGGCCCAGGTGGGTGGGGACCGCGCAGACCTGACGGGACAGCCGATCACCAGGCATCAGGGAAGCAAGTCAGAATGGCTCCTGCACTACATGAATCTCTCCGGGTTTCAGCCCAACGCTCCGGGGACCTTTGGCAACTCACCGAAAAACCTGCTGCGCGGAGACAGGACCAATGTCTCCGATCTCGGGATTTCCAAGAATTTTCGATTCCGCGAACGCTACCGAGTGCAGTTCCGATGGGAAATGTTTAATGCGTTCAACAGACCGCACTTCAACAGGCCCAACAATAATCCTGCGAGTCCATCGTCGTTTGGACGCATCACGAGTACTAAAGGATATGGTGCGGGTGCCGGGGGCGCCGAGCAAGACGTTTTCGGCATCCCAGGACGCATCATGCAGTTTGCGTTGAAGGTCTACTGGTAGGCGGCGCAGGAATGTCTTGGCGAGAGCGGGCGGGAGGACTGAGGACTCCCGCTGGCTGCTCGTTCCGATTGCCTGGCCGTCGATTGAGCGAGTTCGCCGTCTGAGAAATCATGTGGACTCGGCTTGCGAAGCTGGGTTGAAACCTCTGGACCTCGACGGCGAGGGCTCTATTTCGTGGTAGTTTGGCGAGCCAACCGGCGATAGGTCTCAATGTATCGGTCTGCTGCTTTGACATCGCCGATTTGGCGAGAGTAGCTCGACAACAAATAGTAAGCTTCTTTGTAGTCGGGGACCTTCTGGACAGCGTTCTCCAGTTGCTGAATGGCTTCAGGCAGGCGGTTTGCCTTGTAAAGTGCCTTTGCCAGATTTAGCTGTGAAATGACGTCCTCAGGATTGAGACGGACGACCTGGTCCAAGCTGTGAACAACTTCTTCTGCGTTTCCTAGCTTCTCAGCCACGAGCGCCAGCCGGCCGTAATAAATAGCGGATTTGGGGTTAAGCTTAATGGCTTCACGATAGGCGCCGCAGGCCATTTCATACTGTTCGGCCAAGGCGTAGGCATTGCCCAGAAAGTAGAAGGCTGCCTCCATCTTCGGGTCTATCTCTGTCGCTCTTAGCATTGCCTCGATAGCAGTGGGAGCGTTGTGCTGGCCGTAATGAGCCAAGCCGATGGTGTAGTGGAATTGGCCCAGCTTCTCGAATCTTGGACGAACCGCGTTGAGAAATTCGACGGCGATCGAGTATCGCTTGGCCTCGATCAACACTTCCGCCAGCGCCAGGGAATACTTGGGTTCTTCCGGTTGCAGGTTCACGGCTTCTCCCAGCTGCGTCAGAGCCTGATTGACCTCCTTGTTCTCACTCAGCAGGACGCCGAGATTAAAGCGGGCCTCGGCATCCCGCGAGTCCAGTGAAACGGCTCGGCCAAAGCACTGTATCGCTACGTCCCGCCTGGAAGATTTCGCATAGCACAAGCCCAGCATCTTCTGCCTGAGTCCTTCCTGGGACACGTCATGAATTGCTTCCAGAACCGACGCCGCTTCGACGAATTTTTCAAGCTTAAGCAATGCCTTGGCCACTTCCCAGCGCAATGGATTCGCAGTCTCTCCCTTTTGTTTAGACAGAATCTGCTGACAGGAACTCAAACTCGGCAGTGCTTGAGCAGGATTTGACGAACCTGCCAGTTCGAGGCCCTTGCGGCAAGCTGATTCTGCTTGTGAGCTGTTCTGCAAACCGCGGGACTCCTCTAAACTGAAGCCCCCCAGTTGACCGGGATAAGCGACCACCAAGGCAGGCAGCAAACGGGCTATGAGTGAAAGGGAGTGGTACCCGGTCATGGCCATTTGCTCCAGCCCCGACTCTCCGTCAAGACGATCCTCTGGTCGACTGGCAAATCCCGATACTCTTCTTTAATCCCACTGGGCCACAGAATCTCCAATCGATCCACTCGGCTGTTACGACCGAGACCAAAACTCACCAGGCTGTCTGACTGAGAGCAGTAGCTGGAGCTGCTCTTTACAGTTCTGGTTTGAATCGATTTCCCCGTCGACAGAGACAGAAATGCGCCGTAACCATTCCGGTTGCTCCGCGTGCCAACGGTGGAGATTTGAAGCCAGTGATTGGAAAACTGACCTTCGTTCCTGAGCAGGCGAGGCGTTCCGTTGTTCTGGGTGAGCAAGACATCCAGATCTCCGTCGTTGTCGATGTCAGCCGAGGCTAAACCGCGTCCGACCGCTGGAGTGAACAAATGGGGGGCCGCCTGAGCTGGGATCGAAGTGAATTTGCCTCCTTCCTCGTTATGAAAGAGAAGAGCCGGTTGAGCATAGGTGAGCTTTGAGTCATAACTATGGATGTCATCCATGATGTGGCCGTTTGCTGTCAGAAGGTCCTCCCAACCGTCCAAGTCATAATCAAGGAACAGACAACCGAACGTCAGCCGAAAGAAGCTCTCCCTGCTGATTCCGACTGTGTCCGCTCGATCTACAAAAAATTCACCGCGGATGTTGTGGTAGAGGCTGAGGGTTTCTGACGAAAAATTTCCAATCACCAGACTCGGGTAACCGGAGTGATCATAATCAGCAAAATCCACGCCCATTCCAGCTCGGGTCTTGCCGTTGCCGTCCAGAGCAACGGTGGCCTCCAGACCCACTTCATCGAATGTTCCATTCCGGTTGTTACGAAACAACTTGTGCGGAGTCGTGTCGTTGGCGACAAAGATATCAGGCCAACCGTCACGATTGAAATCGAGCGCTACCACACCCAGTGACTTGCAATCCGGCGAGTAGATCCCGGCCTCCTTTGAAACATCGCTAAACCTTCCGTTGCCCAGATTTCGAAACAGCCGGGGGCTGTCAGGGGGATAGTCGGCCGGACTGCAGTAGTTCTTGTTTACACCATCGTAGGAGCAGAACCTGTCGCTGGACTCCGACCATTTCGCGTAATTGCAGACGAACAAGTCCAGTTGTCCGTCCTTGTCGAAATCGAGCCACATCGAGCTGGCGCCAAAACCAGGATTGTGAATTCCGGCCTCAGCAGTGACGTCGACAAAGCGGCCCTCACCGTTGTGGAACAACCTGCCGCCGTCCAGCCCGCTAATATAAAGGTCGTCCCACCCATCGTTGTCGTAGTCTCCGACGGCAACTCCCATACTGTAAGCCTCAAACGCCAATCCACTGTCGGCTGTGACATCCCTGAACCCCTGGCCCTTCTGGTTGCGACACAACGCGCTGACAGAGGTGCTTCTGCGATGGGCAGGCCAATCGCATGAGTTGACCAGGAATATGTCCACCCATCCGTCCTTGTCGTAGTCGAAAAAGGCGCACCCCGATCCCATGGTTTCGGGGAGGTACTTCTTGCCGAACCCTCCGTTGTTGTGTCGAAAAGCGATCCCCGCCGGATCGGTGACGTCCACAAAAACAGGAGGCTGATACTGGCTATCTTTGCTGATGAGCACAACAACGAAAAAGAACAGGGCGCTGAGCTGCGCAGTCGGAAGCGAGTCCCGAGCAATCTGTTGGAGTTGAAGGTCATGGATGAGGGGAGTGATCTGCCCTCTCCTGACCTGTTCGCGGCAGTGAGTGCGCGCCGGGACGAGGTGCGAAGCAGATTCACGCAGGTGCTTCCGTGTGGGCGTTCTTGGAGCGCTCATGAGCCACTTCTTCGCCAGATTCAGGTGCGAGCACCACGGGCGACCTTCCAGAGACATTCATTTCCTGTCGTCCATCAAACGCATAGTCGGGAACCGCAGTCTAGCACCGACCAGCGTGATCGTTCAAGAGATGCGGAACTAATTCCGAAAAGACCATTCCGGTCTCTGGGCGAACAAGTCAAGAGTTCCAGGTGCTGGAGATGATCTTGGTGCTTTCGTTGCCCCGGGTTGTAAGAAAAGGACGGCGGCCAGAATCAGCGGTAGGAGGTGGCCAGGACTTCATTGACGGGCCGTTCGGGGCTGTATCCCAACAGCCCCGACAGGCGGAGGGCCACTCGCTTGATCTCCTTCTTGATGGTTTCTAATCCCTGTTCCATTCGGATGGAGGGGCCGGAAATACTGAGCGCAGCGATGGCTTTTTCCTGATGATTGAAGATCGGACTGCTCACGCAGGTGACTCCTTCAATATTCTCTCCCAGATTGGTGGCTACGCCCTCGCGACGGACCTTTTCCAGTTCGTCGTTCAACACCGCGCGATTGGTAATCGTGACTGCTGTCTTCTTGGGCAAGCCATGAACCCGGACAATTTTGTCCAATTCCTGTTCTGGCAGATGCGCCAGCAAGCACTTGCCCATCGCTGTGCTGTGGGGGTAGTTGACCTCTCCCACGACGCCTGCCATGCGATAGGCATTCTGGCTCTCACACACGGTAATAATCACGACCATGCCGTCCTCGAGTACGCCCAAATGCAGGGACTCACCGAACTGCTGCATGAGAGAGTTCATGAATGGTCTGGCCAGAGAGGTAAGCCTCTGGTAGGGTAAGGCATCGCGCCCCAGCTCGAAAAACCGCTGTGACAACAGATACTTTCCGCTGTCTTCGAGCTTCTCCACGTAGCCGATCTTTTGCATGGAGTAAAGCAGGCGATGCACGGTCGTCTTGGCTAGCTTGGCCACCTGGGTGACCTGCTCAAGGGTAATGGCTGAGTTGGGGTGTTGGCTGAAGGCCTCCAAAACATTGAACACTTTCTCGGTTACGGCCACGAAATTCTTATCTCGCGTCTTTCGGGACTTCGCGTTCATGGGCTTTCGACCGTTGCGCTTGGCCATCACTCTCCCCTTGAGTGGGATTCGGGTGCGATCATTCTTGACTTGTCAGTCTACTGAATTTGAGGAGGCAATGCAATCGAAGGCGCACTCGACGAGACACAAATCATCCACCGAAAAGACTCGGTGGGCCCCGCGTCCTGACGGATTACCCTGAAGCCCGAAACCGGCACCATTGGTGGAGCCAGGAACATCGAGTGAAGACTGAGTGATAAGTTCGGAATCTATTCCGCATTTGATTGACAGTGGTTTCCAGTTGTGCTTTGATACCGGTTTCAAAACGCAGGAAGAGACGCCGCGTTCGCGTTTCAGCCTCTTGGTCGACTGGGTCGTTTCCCGGGGTCAGGTAAGGTCGCATGTGGAACATGCAGGGTAAAGTGGCTGTGATTACCGGGGCCGGAAACGGAATCGGTTTGGGAAGTGCCCGGATTTTCGCCCGGCAGGGAGCCAAGGTCGTTCTGCTGGACGTGGAAGAGAAAGCAGGCAGGGATGTGGAAGAGGCCCTCCAGAGGGAAGGGTGTGCAGCCAGGTTTATTCGGACGGACGTGAGCAAGGTTGCCGAGGTGGCCCAGTCAATTGAAAGTGTGATTGCCGAATTTGGTCAGATCGATGTGCTTTTTGCAAACGCTGCCGTGCAGTTGTCCATGCCGGTCGAGTCGGTCTCCGAGGAAGATTGGGATCGTCTGCACGACGTGAACGTGAAGGGAGTTTTTCTTTGCTGCCAGTACGTCCTGCCTTGGATGAAGCGTCGCAAGTCCGGAGCCATCGTCATCACTTCCTCTGGTCATGCTCTAGTCACTTATCCGAACTGCTCAGCCTACGCCTCCACAAAGGGCGCTTTGGTGTCATTCATGCGCGCTTTGGCTCTGGAATGTGCAGCCGATGGAGTGCGAGTGAACTGTGTGCTGCCCGGAACCACGGACACTCGACTGGTTCGGGACTACATTGGCTCTTCTGCCGATCCCGCCGACACGGAGCGACGGCTATTGGGAAGGATTCCGCTGAAGCGCCTCGCACAGCCTGAGGACATCGGATACGCTGTCCTGTTCTTGGTGTCGGATTACGCAGCGTTTATCACGGGAACGAGTCTGGTTGTGGATGGTGGGCAATTGGCCCAAGGGTGATCAGGTGAGGACTTCCTCTACTGGCTGTCGTGCCGGTCTGTTGGGGAAGAGAGGACGTTTGTGGAGGAGGACTTTGAGTTTCAAGAGCCGGAAGACACTCTCTTTCCTGAGTTCATGGTGGCTGTGGCTGTGGCTGGTGTACCCTCTCGAGGCGACCCCGGATGAGAATCTTGTTCTTCGAGCAGACAAAGTGACTGCTTCCAGCGAAGCGCCGGCCCGAATGGCAACGGACGGAGTTTTTGACACCATTTGGCAGACACAGAAAGGCGCATCGGATGGTGTCTGGATCGAAATTGAATGGGCCCATCCCGTCCAGGCCCGAGAACTGGTGATCAAGCAGTACACGCATCGAAGAAATCCTGCCAACGTTACTCGAATTGTTTTGCAGGCATGGACCGACAGCGGCTGGAGAACGGTCAAGGAGCTTGGTGATGGCGGAGCGTCCTTGCCGGTAATCGTTTTCGAGTCCTTTCCGCTTCTGTCCACTCGGAAGATTAGGTTGTCTGATATTCGAGGTGACGCCAGGTTTCGAGAGATCGAATTGTACGAAGGCCCCAACCCCCCGGTCTTGGACGTGCGGTGTGACGCGGCTGGAACCATAATCGGTGTTTTGACGGATGCCTGGGGAGCCAGAGCGATTCCCGGCGCCCTGGTTCAGGCTACTGGGACGGTGGGCAAACGATCCTGGACTGCCAAAGTCACGACCAGCCGAAGCGGCGAGTTTTCGTTGCCACGACCGGTGGGATTGACGGGCCCTGTAGAGTTTGTCGCCCACTGGAATGACGAGCGGATTGCCAAACGTCTCGATGCTTCGGACATCCACCAGGGCTTGGTACCTTTAGCAAGTCAAGGGGAGGCTGTGGTGCCTCTGACCGGGGAGTGGCGTTTCAGTCTCGATCCGCCTTTGGGTTTTGAAAGACCGGATTTTAAGGACCAGAGCTGGCGTCTCATTCGGGTACCGTCGCACTGGATCATGGAAGGATTCCATGACGAGACGGGGAGGGGAGGATATCGACGGGTTGTAACGTTCCCCTCCGAGTGGAAGGGCAAGCGCATTCGCCTGGCTTTCGATGGTGTTTACAGCGGAGCGGAGGTCTGGGTCAACGGCGTGCGCGTCGGGTCGCATCTTGGGGGAGCCACGCCTTTTCAACTGGACATATCCGATTGTGCCCGACCCGGTGAAGTTAATCTCGTTGCGATCAAAGTGACTGAAAGGACCATAGCGTCCCAGCTCGATGGAATGAGCCTGTACGCTGATTTTCCGCTGGCTGGGATTTTCCGGAAGGCATACGCCTTTGCGGTGCCCGGCTTCCACGTTTCTCGCTTACACACTGCAACGGAGTTCGACGCGGCGCAAAGGGACGCTCTTCTCCATATCGATCTGTCCCTCTCCAACGAATCGGAAAAGCCGATTGCTGAGGCCGAGCTTGAAATGGCTCTCGTGAGGCCGGACGGGCAGGCGGTGTTGAAGCAGAAGCTGTTGACGAAAGGATCCCTGCCTCGGTGGTCGAATCTCCACCGTCGAGTCAGCATTCCAGTGAAGTCTCCGTTGCACTGGGAGGCCGAGCACCCGGAGTTGTACGATCTCAGAATTCGGCTGCTTGATCGGAATCAAGAAGTGGAACAGGTGCAGAAGCGTGTGGGCTTCCGCGAAGTCAGGATTCGAGGGACACAGTTCCTGGTGAACGGCGTGCCCATTAAGCTGAAAGGAACCTGCCATCACGACTCCCACCCGTTGATGGGCCGGGCGGTGACGGAAGAGTTGACCCGCCAGGACTTGAAGCTGATGAAAGAAGCTAACCTCGAGGCCATACGGACTTCTCACTATCCGCCCATTCCGGAACTGTTGGACTTGGCGGATGAAATGGGATTCTATGTGGAATCGGAGGCGCCCTTCTGTTGGTATCACGACACCTACGATTTGCGGCGAACGGCTCTGGTTAAGCAGCTCACAGCCGAGTTGCTGGAACGTGATCGAAGTCATCCCTCTGTCCTCTATTGGTCGGCTGCCAACGAAAGTTCCTGGGGACCGGTCTTATTCAACTCCGAGCAGATGATCAAGGAAAAGGACCCAACCCGTCCGGTGATGGGCACCTGGTCCGATCATTTCGATCTGGCGATCCTGCACAATCCCCTTTCCGTCCAACGGATTCGGGAGAACGAATCGCTCTCCAAGCCCTTGATTTTCGACGAGAGCCTGTGCATCTATCAGGGCATCTGGAGCGATACCGGCGAGCTGTGGCGGGATCCGGGATACCGTGACTACTACGTCGCCCCCCTGATCGAGACCTGGGAGGAAATGCTGCGCAGCAAAGTGACCCAAGGAAGCTTCATCTGGGCTTGGTCGGATGACCTCTTCGCGGTGCCGGGACGAGCTTTCGAACACGGGCGGGCCATCACAGCCGTGCATGACGTCGACCGCGTATACCGAATTCCGGGTCGAGGTTTGGTCGGGGATGCTCCTTGGGGGGTGGTTGATGGGTGGCGTCGCAAGAAGCCCGAGTTTTGGCACGTCAAGAAGATCCACAGCCCGGTGAGGGTTCCGGTGTCTGTTCTCGATCCTCCCGATGCCAGTGGAGACCTTGGGGTACCGGTGGAGAACCGCTACTACTTTTCCAACCTTGCAGAGTTGACCATAGTCTGGGAGTTTCAGGGCCGCCATGGGATGGTGTCTCTGGATTTGCCGCCCCAGCACCAGGGTATGCTGAGAATTCCCATCGGGAAGCTGGAACCCGCTGCGGGTGGGGAGTTAATATTGCGCTTTCAGGACAAATCCGGAAACACGGTCGAAGAGACCCGTTTGGTAATCGGGGAAGGCGTTCGCCCAGAAGTGCTTCCGTCCGGGTCCGGAGGGCCCCTGCGACTCTTTCAGGAGAAGACGCTGGCAGGTGGGACTGCCCGGATCGTGGGGGATCGGTTCGAAATCGGATTCTCGATGGAAACGGGCTTGATCCGAAGGGCTGTCATGGAGAGACAGACTGTACTGTTCGAATCACCCAGACTCCACATTCTTCCCATCGAAGCGAGGCTCCCCGAGTTTCCTCACCCGGAGACCTGGGTACTCGACGCTCCCCTGCAAGTCAGGCACGAGGGACCGGACGTCGTGGTCATGTCGCGCGGCCACTACAACCAACTCGAAGGAAGCTATCGCACAACGGTGACTGCCAACGGCGTGGTGCGAATCCAGTACGATTTCCAGTACAAAGGGCCGGAAGTGAGAACCCGCGAGATTGGATTGCGTTTCGCCGTTCCTCCGTGGTTCGACCGACTGAGTTGGAAAAGAAAGGGAGAGTGGACGGTCTATCCCGACGATCACATCGGACGCAACCGGGGTACTGCCCGGGCCCACTCAGGGCACTCGGCGGTTCCCCCCCAATGGTCTTTTGCTGAAGACGACTCCGTGATGGGAACAAACGATTTCCGCAGCACCAAACGCAACATTGTCAGAGCCCAAATCGATGACTCCTCGGGTCTCGGGATCGAGGTCGTATCCGACGGCACTCAACATTGCCGCGCGATCGCGGAGTCCGACCGCATCGCGGTTCACGTGAATGACTGGTTTGGCGGTACCGGCGCTGTAGCCTGGGGAGAGTGGTCTAGCAATTACGGGACTGGAAAACCCATCGGGCCTGGCGACCGAATCCAGGGGAGCCTGACACTTCATCTGCTGGGCGACTTTGGAGAGGATGGCAACCATTGAGAATATCAGATATTCAGACCTACCTCGTCGGCAACCCTTGGAAGAACTGGGTGTTCGTCAAAGTTTCGACGGATGAAGGGATCTACGGCATCGGAGAAGGATCCCTCGGACATCTCTCCAAAACCGTCGAAGCCGCAATTCATGAGATGAAACCGTTCATGATGGGGCTGGAGGTGTTTCGCACCGAGGCTTTGGTGGAGCGCCTGTCTCGTCATGTTTATGCCGATGGCGGCCAGATCAAGATGTGTGCCATTTCAGCCATCGAAATTGCCTGTTGGGATGCCATCGGAAAAGCCCTCAATCAGCCGGTCTATAACCTTTTGGGCGGATTGTGTCACGAACGGATTCGGGCCTATGCCAACGGCTGGTATCGCTGCCAACGAACACCGGAGGCCTTTGCGGAGGCCGCGCGGAAGGCCGTTGGGTTGGGCTACAGCGCCTTGAAATTCGATCCCTTCGGTTCCGGCCTTCGTGTTCTGTCGCCCCGTGAAGAGGATTTATCGATCGACATTGTGGCGGCCGTGAGAGATGCCGTCGGATTCGGCGTCGACCTGGCCATTGAAGCTCACTCTCGATTCAATGCTTCCACGGCAATCCGTATCGGTCAGCGTCTGGAGCCTTTTCGGCCCGCCTGGTTCGAAGAACCGGTTCCGCACCAGAATATCCACGCTCTGGTTGAGGTGGCACGCCGTCTGGAAGTGCCCATCGCCACGGGTGAGAGTTTTTCGTCAAAACACCAGGTGGCCGAGCTATTGCGCTACGACGCCGTCGACATCATCAATTTCGAGCCACTACACATGGGAGGGATCCTGGCCTCACGCAAGGTAGCCGACATGGTCGATGCCCATTACGGTCTGGTGATCCCGCATGCCGCGCAGGGTCCGGTGTGTACTGTCGCCTGCCTGCAAATCGACGCTTGCACTCCGAATGCGTGGTTGCAGGAGGTGTTCGACGACTTCAACGAACCCTGGGAAATGGACTTGGTGACCAGCTATCCCCGCGTGGTCGATGGACACCTATCGCCTCCCACATCGCCTGGGCTTGGCACCGATCTGAATCTCGAAGAGGTGTCGAAACATCCCTACCATGAGACCCTCGACACGTCGTTGTTCGAAAAGGACTGGCAATTCCGCAAGTCTGAGACAATTACCCCAGGAGACTAGATTCAGAGAGGGTGAGGATACGAATGCTGCGATTACAGGGCATTACTCCCGTGATGGCTTGTCCTTTTCAGGAGGACGAGGTCGTGGACGAAGCCGGTCTGCGAAAGCAAATAGACTTCTGTATCGACCGGAGGCCGGCGGCGATCTGTGGGCCAGGTTTCGGTTCCGAGTTTTACAAACTCAGTGACCCGGAGCGGTATCGCTTTGCCGAAGTGCTGGTTGAACAAGCGCGCCAGAGAGTCCCGGTGATTGTCAGTACCGGCTCAGGTTCGCTGCACAACACCATCGAGTTCTCGCGCTACGCGGAACGACTGGGAGCGGATTGCCTGATGGTTGTCCCACCGCAGCGGGTTGCGCTTCCGGCTTCCGAGGTCATTCACTTCTTCAGCCGGCTCTGCGATGCCGTCCAACTTCCGGTCATGCTGCAGGATGCTGATTTCACAGGGGCCGGGCTCCCCGCCGCCGTCTTCATTGACCTTGCCAAGCGGCACGGAAATTTTCTCTTCGCCAAACTTGAGGTTCCGCTTCCGGGCCGGAAGTGCGTTGAGATCATCGAAGGATCCGAAGGGCGGGTGCAAATCATATATGGACTGGGTGGTGTGGCCATGATGGACGGGCTGGCTCATGGTGCCACGGCCATGATGCCGGGCACCGCACTCATCGAAGTCTATAACCGCATATTCACCTGCTATCAGGACGGTCGAATCGAAGAGGCCAAGTCGATCTTCTACCGCCTGCTTCCCTATCTGACGTTCGCCCTCCAGCACCTGGAACTGGCAGTGAGCATCGAGAAGCGAGTCATGGTTCGAAGAGGCCTTTTTACCTCTGCGCGCATGAGGCGACCGACTCTGTTTCTCGACGACCAGTACGAAAGCCAAATGAACGAACTGGTTGACATGACCTTAGTGCTGGCGGAGGAGTGTCAACGGGCTTCGTTGCTGGAGGCGTCACGGGGGCTTTGATGACAATTCGCCCCGAGGCTGTTACTTCACCTCACCTCCCATCACGGGTTCATGGAAATCTATCCTGGCGTATTTGAACTGAAGTCGACCTTTGGCAATCGCTATGTCCAGCAGTACTTTTTTCTCGGGGACATTGGCGTTTTGTTGGATGCCGGCGTGGCTGGGACACCGAATTCCGTTATCTTCCCGTATCTCGAGAAATTAGGGGTCTCCCCCAACAGCATAACCTTGGCGATTGCCTTGCACGCCGATGTAGACCACCACGGTGGACTGCCGGCGATCAAGGACGCTTCGCCCACGACACTTCTGGCCTGTCACCAACTGGACCTCCGGCTCATTGAGGATCCGGAAACCCTGTACCAGCATCGCTATAACTACCTGGCCCGTGACCACGCTCTGGGTTTCGATCGCCAGGGTATGGTGGACTGCCCGGAGGGAAGGAAGATTGATCTTGCGCTCAGCGGCGGGGAAACCATCCAGCTGGCCAAGAACTGGCCACTGAGGATCTGGCACGTTCCGGGTCATTCGCAAGGACACCTGGCTGTGTACGACGAGAAGAATGGCGCGGTGTTCACCAGCGATGCGGTCCAAGCCGCTGGTTATCCCACTGTGGAAGGAAAGCTGGCTTTCGGACCAACCTATTACGCCGTCGATGCCTACTTGGCCACCATCCGTTTCTTGGAGGGACGATCCATCCACTCGCTTTATTCAGGGCACTGGCCGCCACTTCACGGTCCGGCCGTTCAAGCTTTTTTGGAATCGTCCCGAAGGTTCGTGGAACGGGCAGATGAGCTGTTGATCGGTTACTTGAAGGCGCACAGCAGGGGTGTGACCCTCAAAGAGGTGATCAGCGATCTGGGACCTCAACTGGGCGAGTGGCCTGCCGAGGCGACATCATTCCTGCAATTCGCTCTGTATGGCCACCTATCGAGGTTGGAAGAGTCCAACTTGGTTCAGCGTGTGAAATGCCAGCCAGTTCAGTGGAGATTGCTTTAGAGTAGGTCAACACTCTCCACCACAGCAGGCTGCCGCTCCGCCGCAAAGCTCAGGATCGAGCTGGAACCGAGTCGCCGGCCGACATGGGCTGGCCGGCGTCGTCTGAATAGGAGCCGTTCAAGAAGCCACCTGCCCGCAGCGCGGCTTCGATGCGCTCGGCATCCCCTTTTGTCGGCCAGGAGAATGGAGCGCGCGGCTTCCCGGAACTACGCCGCCGCAGCTTCAAGGCGTACTTGAAACGGCCAGGGAACGAAGTCCCCTCAATCGTGCGCCAGACGGGCAAAATGGCGTTGTGGAGCCGCAACGCCTCCTGGAGCTTCCCCTTCTCGACGCAACGGAACATCGCGATCGTTTCCCTGGGAAAGAGGCTGGAGGTTCCGGAAATCGTTCCGTCTGAGCCCAGCATGAAGGAAGGATAGAGAAGATCGTCTATGGCCGAATAGATTCTGATCACTCCTCTCAGATTCGCCAATAACTCTGCCAAAGCGTGAATGTTGTACCCGCTTTGCTTGACTCCGATGATCAAAGGGTTCTCGGAACAGAGCTGCTGCAACGAGTCGATGGCTACCTGCGCCCAGGGGATGACATTATAAATGATGAGCGGAAGGCCGGTTTCATCGGTGGCAGCGCGATAATAACTAGCCAGGATTTTCGCGTCGGTCACCGGGTAAAAATGGGGAGGAGGAATCTGCAGACCGACCGCTCCGGCCCTTTGTGCTGCCCGAGCCAGTCGAACCGCCTCTCTCGATGTGTCTGCAATCACACCGGCCAGGACCGGAATAGTGCCCTCAACTGCTTCGATGCACAGGGTGACGATCTCGCCCAACTCGTCCGCGCTGAGGCTTGCTCCCTCCCCGGTGCTGCCGCCTACCACGATCCCGTTCACGCCGGCCGCTCTCAGAAAGCGGGCTTCGGACTGAAACTCGTTTACATCGATGGAGCCGTCCTCAGTGAAGAATGTCGCCATGGGCGGAATGACGCCGCGCAGTTGTCGGAGATTGGTAATAGGCCCTCCTCGCAGGTTCGATGAAGGTTAGATCGACGCAGGGGAACGTAGCACAGCCATGAGGCGGACGTCAATACATTTCGGAATGCATTCCGCTATTATCGATCCAAACTTCGCAGGCCAGGGAGCCCGTCGGCAAAGAGCGCGCATCAAATCGGGTGATTCGGGTTTCCGGTTGCGCCGCAGGACGTCCTGGACCTCCTCCTTTCGGCCAGCAGCGGGCACATCGCACTAAACTTACGGCCACTTGCTGCCGATGAAGCACAGGGATGGAGCGGGGAAAAGACTCGATGCCCGTCGGATTGCCTTGCCAAGGATGGGCCAAAAACTGGGAAATGTGATGCACGGAACGGACTTTCAGGAGACTGTCAGTGCAGCTCCACAGAACGTTTCTGGTTTGATCCAGCGGGAGCGAGTTTTGATCGTCGACGACGAGGCCCCGGTGCGCCGTTTCTTGTCCGAACTACTGACTCGGGAGGGATTCACCTGCGACGCAGTGCAGAGTGTCGATGAGGCGGTTCAACTTCTCGAGAGGAACGACTATCAGATGGTCTTGTCCGACATTGCCATGCCCGGAAAAAACGGGCTGCAACTGCTCGAACACGTCACTCACCGCTACCCCGGGACGGGGGTGATGATGATCAGCGGGCATGGGGATATTGGTTGTGCCGTTCGAGCGTTGTCTACCGGTGCTTACGACTACGTCGTCAAGCCATTCAGCGCAAACGAGCTGCGAACTCGACTGTGCAAGGCGCTGGAAAGGCGAGATCTGGTTTTGGAGAACCAATCCTACCAGCGCTCGCTCGAACAGAAGGTCCGCGAGCAGACCGCTGAGCTGAGGCTGGCTCTGGACCGGATTGAGGTGGGGTATTCTCAAACCCTCGACGCGCTGATCGGTGCGTTGGATGTCCGCGAAAAGGAGACTCAACGGCACTCCCAGCGGGTAACCGAATACACCCTGTTGATGGCCCGTCAGTTGGGAATGGCTGAGCACCAACTCACAGATATTCAGAGGGGAGCCTTACTGCACGACATTGGAAAGATCGGAATCTCGGATGCGATCCTCCTGAAACCGGCCAAGCTGACTGAAGAAGAGTGGGTCGTGATCCGCCAGCATCCTGAAATAGGCTTCCACATTCTAAGCGGAATCAATTTTCTCGATGGCGCGGCCCAACTGGTTCTTCAGCACCATGAAAGGTTCGATGGAAGGGGCTATCCCAAGGGGCTGAAGGGAAGGAATATCCTCCTTGGTGCCAGAATCTTTGCGGTGGTCGATACCTTCGATGCCATGACTTCGGATCGGCCGTACCGTCAGGCCATGAGTTACGAGACGGCCCGAGCCGAAATCATCCGATGTTCCGGAAGCCAGTTCGACCCCGAACTGGTCGAGTGTTTCCTGACCATTCCTGAGCAGATCTGGTTCGAAACCAAAGCCACGCTGCGAAAATAGCAACTCCTTTGTGTTTGGCCTTCCGCTCCCCACCGTCCGCCAAATCTTCTCCTCATCCTGCGGCACACCGAGGTCGTCGACTCTTTGGGTGAAGGCACCTTTCCAGGTTCTCTCCAATGCGACTGCACCACTATGGTCACGCGCGGGATGAATGGGAAGACCTGGTTAGTCGTGGCTGGAATGTGGCTGAGGCAAAGAGATCGTGCGGGAAAGTTCCTTAGCCGCATCGCTCGAAAGGGCTTCGAGCAGAACCCTCAGGCTGAGCACGGATTCGTTGGATAGCTTTTGGAAGTCTTGAGTGATGTCGACTACTTCATCCCATTCGCGCTCTTCGTGGCTTCGCCCACTGACGATGTTCCCGATCGTCCGGATGAGATACTGACTGGTGAGGGAGAGTCCCTTGCCCAGAATATAGAGTTTGAGGCGAAATCGCTGTTTGGCGGATGCCAGCATGTGATGCAGAAGCCGATTCAAACGAGCGAGATTGGTCAGTTCGGCTAGATGAAAATCTCCCGGGACGATTGGAGTGATGGGAGCAATGGCGCTAACCATTCTGGAGAAACGGGTCATCACAGCCAGCAGCGACAGAAGATTGGGGGTGAACCGGTGAATGATGTCGCATCCTATGTTGAGAAACCGAACGGCCTCCTCCACATTGCCGAGCTGCCGGATCTCCCGGGCTTCGGTCACCGCGACGTCAATCATGGAGGTATGACTCTCGACTTCCATGCGCGCCTGCTGAAAGACCCGTTCGCTGGAGGGACTGAGCAGCACAGCCCACTCGGCCTGCACTTTTTTCTCGTTGCGCCGACTCAACATCAAGTGGACGATTCCACCTGCGACCAACAGTCCAATTGGGATGAGAATTCGAATCATTAGCCTTAGCTCTGCTTAGGTTTCCTGCTTCTCGACCCACTATCGGCATCTGTCACAGCGGGTCGTTATTTTCAACTCCACCGCAGGGAGGAGCAACCCGTTCCATTGTCTCACTTGCACGGCAAGTTCCCAAAGCGTGAAGCGCAACGAAGATTGATACACAAACCGGCCGCTGCCCGCCTTAGGTTGCCGTACCCACCTTGCTAAGATATTGAAATTAATATATATATTGCAAGCTTGTCCTCTTTCTGGCGTGTTTGAGCGGGGTCAGCCGATGCATTTTTCTGACGAATCGTACACTAGATGCACAGTACTTTGTGGTCGAAATCGGGCCAGTATCCCCGCGTCGGTTTGTCCTGTTGCTCCACCTGGCTGATCATTGTGTCCGAAAAGCGGAAAATATTTTCAGCAGGCGACAAAGACGCCCTGACCGGATATGGGGCGTTGGCAGGCAACCCGCTCTTAGGCCTGCGACCTGGCTACTTGTGGTGACCGACCGGTGAAGATCGTTGCGGACGACCGAATCCCCTTCCTGCGTGGTGTATTCGAGAGGATGGCGGAGGTCGCCTATTGGCCGGGCGACAAGATTGGTCCTCGTGAGGTGAGAGATGCCGACGCTCTGCTGACCCGAACCCGAACCCGCTGCGACGCGGCCTTGCTCGAGGGCAGTCGGGTGAAGTTCATAGCCTCGGCGACGATCGGCTTTGATCATATTGATCAGGAATATTGTCGGAGTCGAGGGATCGCATGGACAAACGCCGAGGGGTGCAATGCGGCGTCTGTTACGCAATGGGTGGGATCGGCTCTGGCGACCGTAGCCAAGTGGCGTGGGCTCCAATTACAGGGGAAAACGCTGGGAATCGTGGGTGTAGGAAACGTGGGGCGACGAGTGGAGCGGCTGGCCAGGACATTGGGGATGCAAGCCTTGCGCAACGATCCGCCCCGTGCGAGGGCCGAAGGCGAAGCTGGGTTTGTCTCCCTGGAGTACCTGATTGACCACTCCGATTTCATTACCCTGCACGTGCCGCTGACCGTGGGAGGCTCCGACCCGACCTTTCACCTGGTGGATGCGGCCTTGCTGACGCGGTTCAGAACCGGGGCCATCTTGCTGAACAGCTCTCGAGGTGAGGTCTTGGACTCCGTCGCACTCAAATCCGTCCTTCGCCTGGGTGGTCTCGGAGGCGCCGTGGTGGACGTCTGGGAGAACGAGCCTCACATCGACCGCACTCTCCTGGAGCTGGTGACACTGGGGACGCCTCATATTGCGGGTTACTCCGCTGACGGCAAGGCCAACGGCACGGCCATGGCGGTGCAAGCGTTAAGCCGGTGCTTTGGGCTTGGGCTGGAGGACTGGTATCCCGCCGGCCTACCCAAACCGGCACAGCCTTTGCTGAACATAGACTGCGAGAACAGAGGGCAGGAGGAGGTCTTATTAGCAGCTATATTGGCTACCTACGCCATCGAGGAAGACGACCAAAGGTTACGTCGTTCGGTCGAGTCTTTCGAAGAGCAGCGGGGCAACTACCCGCTCAGACGAGAGTTTTCGGCCTATCAAGTTCAGCTTTCCAATGCGGGAGAAGCGGTGAGGCGATCTTTGGAAGATCTCGGATTCCGGGTCGTTTGCGACTGAGGTGGCAGCAGAGCTTGAGCGTTGCAGGACGGCGTCATGGCTTCTGGATGCAGTAGAGGTAGTCCGCCGTGCGAATGAAGATCTGATTGCCAACGGCAACAGGACTGGCCAGCGTATGGCTGTCGAGTTTGCTGACTCCGAGAACCTCGAAGGTCGGTCCAGCCTTGACCACGGTTGTCGTCCCCTCCTCGCTAACGCAGTAGAGCTTGCCCTCGGCCAGCAGGGGCGAAGAGCTGTAGGTGCCCGGTTCGATGCGTTGCCCCTCGTATATCACCTTTCCGGTGGTGGCCTCCAGGCAGTTGAGGGAGCCGTTATCCCGGAGGACGTAGATGTACTGGCCGTCGGTTGTTGGGGTAGGGACGTCCGCGCCCAGATCGTTCTTCCAGAGCTCGCTCTTGCCGGTGATGTTTCCGGTTCCACCAGCACGAAACCCGATGAAGGGTCGGCCGCGGGTGCTTGTTGTGAAGATGTTTCCTCCAATGACCAGTGAGGAAGCAATGGTTCGGTTCGCAGGATTGTTCGTCGGATTAAACCCTCCCAATCGCCACAATTCTTTCCCGCTGTCCGGGTTGTGGCCCGTTACATAGTCACCTCCTGAAATGATCAGCTGCGGTTTCCCTCCAACCATTGCAATCTGGGGAGTGGCATAGTTGTCCGGCGACTCGCTGATGGCGTCCGTGGGCCGTTCCACTTTCCAGAGAGTCTTGCCGGTATTCTTGTCCACTGCAAAGACGTAAGAGGGATCGTCGGTTTTCATTCCGTGCAGAACCTGAACGTAAAGGCGATGGTTATACAGCAGAGGAGTCGAGGCGTAGCCATGGTTTAAGCCAAAGCGCCCGTAGTCCGCTTCAATGTCGCGCTTCCAGACTTCTTTGCCGTCAAAAGTGAAGGATGCTAGCTTGCCGTTTCCGGTCATAATCCAGACATGTTGGCCGTCGGTTATCGGTGAGGGTGACGCGGAGTTCTGTTTTCGGTAAAGCTGATTATGGGCGTCGATTTGCCGTTGCCAGAGAACCGAACCGTCCTGACGGGAGATCGCCAGCAGGAGGATCTTGTCGTGGCTCGGATCGCCGGAACTCCCCCGCACCGGCGCCACAAACCCCCGTTCGGCCGACGTGACAAAGACGGTGTTTCCCCACACGATCGGGGTTGCCGCGCTCCAGCTGGGCAGCGGCGATCGCCACACCACGTTGAGGGTTTCACTCCATTTCACCGGCAGGTTACGAGCGTCCGGGGCCGTACCGTTTGAAAGAGGCCCCCGCCACTGAGGCCAGTTCGCCAGTGTCACTGCGCCCCAGGTGACAAAACCCAGCAGCGCTAAACAGGCCACCTTCGGAGTTCTGCCTCGAGACTTCTTCATCTTGTTCCCCTCCATCTACTTTCACGAGTCCCACCTTATGATCGCACCAGTCCGTTGCCTTTCGGATTCCCCGCCTCGACTATACTCAGGCTGTTTCAACCTGGGCTGCCTCCTGGAGTCCCAGTTCTTCAATGGCGATCTCCCTCATGCGAAACTTCTGAATCTTTCCCGAGATCGTCATGGGGTACTCGCTCACAAATTTGAAGAACCGCGGGATCTTAAAGTGCGCGATTCGTCCTCTGCAGAACGCCCGCAGGTCCTCGCCGGTAGCCGTTTCGCCTTCCTTCAATTTGACCCAGGCCATCACCTCTTCGCCATACTTGCGATCCGGGATTCCGATCACCTGGACATCTGAAACCTTGGGGTGAGTGTACAAAAACTCCTCAATCTCCCGCGGGTAGATATTCTCACCACCCCGAATGATCATATCTCGGGACCGCCCCGTGATCTTAACGTAGCCATCCGAGTCCATCACCGCCAGGTCCCCGGTGTGGAGCCAGGCATCACTATCGATGGCTTCCCGGGAGGCTGCCCGGTTTCGATAGTATCCCTTCATGACGAGGTAGCCGCGAACGCAGAGTTCTCCCTGTTCTCCTCGCGGAAGTATCCGGTTGTTGACGGGATCGACGATCTTGACTTCTGTGTGTGGGAGGGCCTTGCCAACCGTGGTCACGCGCCGTTCAATGGAATCTTCGGTTCGGGTCTGGGTGATTACGGGAGACGATTCCGTTTGTCCATAAGCGATGGTGATCTCGCGGCAGTGCATCTTCTCGACTACCTTTCTCATCACTTCGATGGGGCATGGGGATCCGGCCATGATGCCCGTCCGCAGGCTGTCGAGACGAAAACGTGAAAATTGAGGATGTTCGAGTTCAGCGATGAACATCGAAGGCACGCCGTACAAAGCCGTGCATTTTTCAGAGTCCACGGCTTGCAGCGTCTGGAGAGGATCGAAGACGGGCGCCGGGATCACCATGGCCGCGCCGGAGAGCACCGCTGTGAGATTGCCAAGCACCATGCCAAAGCAGTGATAAAACGGTACTGGGATGCAGATCCGGTCCTTCGAAGTCAAACTCATGCAGTCGCCGATAAAACGAGCATTGTTCACGATGTTATGGTGACTGAGGACCACTCCCTTTGGGAAGCCGGTGGTTCCGGAGGTGTACTGAATGTTGATGGGATCGTCAAAGTAGAGCTCTGCTTTTCTGCCGCCCAGGGCTTCGTCCGTGACGGGCTTGCCCAGCTCCAGCAGTTCCTCCCACAGAAGCCAGTCGTGAGGCCGCTCCGATCCCAGGAAAATAACGTTCCTGAGTGCTGGGAAGCGAGTACTTCTGATCCTGCCTCGCCGGCAGTGCGCCAGTTCGGGACAGACTTCCTGCAACATGGTCACGTAGTTGGATCGCTTAAAGTGCGAGTGGAGAACAAGGGTCTGGGTCCTGGATTGCTTCAACGCGTACTCCAGCTCCCGTGTGCCGTAGGCCGGGTTGATGTTCACAAGCACAGCTCCGACCTCGGCTGTTGCAAACTGGATCAGCACCCACTCTTCGTAGTTGGCTGCCCACATACCGACCCGATCACCCTTGCGGACCCCAAGCTGGAGAAGCCCCTTCGCAACGGTTCTCACCCGAGCCAGAAACTCCGCATAGGTCAATCGAGTGTTCTGGTGGCAGACCACGAGGGCCTCGGAAGTCGGATATCTCCGTGCTGTTCGCTCGAGAGCCGATCCGATGGTCAAGCCTTCCAGCGCCAGACTGCTTTCGCCACAGCAGTAGCTTTGATCCTTGTCGAGCATCGAGAACCGGCCTCGTTGAGACGAGCTATTCTATCGATGAGGGCAGAGCCAGCTACCCGTAAACTATCGCGGATCGCGGGAGAATTCCGTTGGGCGCGCTTTATAGCATTTTTTCAAGGGGGAGGGCAACCGTCTTACCCGAAGCGCCCGAAGCGCGAGGGGACTTGGTGCTTACGGCCCGAGCGGTCCCGGCCTGGAAGTGCTGCTGACAAAGCCGGACAGCCAGTTCCACCAGGTAGGGACGGGAGGGTGAGTTCAGCGTGACGACGCCCACCTGGCGCCGCAGATAAGCATCCTGCAACCGGAGGAAACGAAGCAAAGCCCGATCATCGTAGTTGCTGAGCACGCACCGCGGAAGAATGGTCGCTCCCAACCCGCTTTCGACGGAAGACATGATGGCCTCTTCGCGGTCCATCTCCATAAACACAACGGGAGTCACCGACGCCGTGCGGAAGAAATCGTCGAGGTGGTGGCGAGTGGTCGTGGTGCGATTATAGAGGATGAGCGGAACGGTCTCCAGGTCGGCCGGAGACGTCTCGGTCCGCGCCGCTAAGGGACTGTCGCGGTGGACCACCACCACCATTTCTTCTTCTTCGTAGAACAGTGGGACACTGGAAAGGTCCGGTCCCTCAACCGGCAGGCTCACGATCCCCAAGTCCAATTTATTGTGACGGATTTGTTCTATGACTTGCGGGGGACTGCCCATGACAACGTTAAACGACACCCGCGGACAAATCTCCTTGAAGTGTCGGAGGAACTCCGGAAGCTGGTCACTCAGGCTGGACACAGCCAACCCGAAGTGAAGCTCTCCAGCGTGATGCAGCGTTCTGTCGATCATGGCCCTTCGAGTTTCCTCGACGGCCTGAAAGATCTTCTCGACATGCTTCCAAAGCAAGCGTCCCGTCTCGGTCAGATGGACCCGGGTTTTCACCCGCAGAAACAGGGGGTCCCCGATCTCATTCTCCAGTAGTTTGATGTGATAACTCACTGCCGACTGGGCAATGGATAACTCTGCGGCGGCCTTGGAGAAACTTCCGGTTTCCACGATGGTTTTGAAGACATTCAGTTGGTGGAGATTCATGATAACAGGCAGAATCCGATCTAACCCCTAGATCAGAATGTCTCAAATTATCGATTTGACATAGAAGCTGCAGTGGTAAGAATGTTAGGTTTGTCCTGATCGGTATGTCAATGGAAAACGGGAGGATCTTGGGCTCGGAGGAATCATGACCACAGCCTGCTCGCGCCGCTCGTTCCTGACAGGCGTTACCCTGACAGGGTGTTCATCCGTGCTCAAGGGGGCGACGGCACTGGCGAACCCCAACCAGCCCGCTCTCATCTCCATATCGATAGATCTCGAGATGGCCAGGAATTATCCGTCTTGGGAGGACACGCACTGGGACTACGAAAAAGGGAATCTCGATGCGGCGTCTAAGCGCTATTCGGTACAAGCAGCAGGACGGGTGAAAGACCAAGGTGGGCGGATTCACTTCTTCGCAGTGGGGAGGGTCTTTGAGCAAGAAGATGTGGGCTGGCTGAAGGAGATCGCTGATCAGGGACATCCAATCGGCAATCATACCTACGATCATGTCAACATCCGCGCTCGCAAGGCCGAGGCTCTCCAGCCGCGCTTCCGCCGGGCTCCGTGGTTGATTCATGGCAAGGCGCCTCTTGAGGTCATTCGAGAAAACATTTGGATGACCAGTCAAGCTCTGCGGGGCCGCCTGGGAGTCGATGCAGCGGGCTTCAGGGCCCCAGGCGGGTTTCCCAACGGACTGAAGGACTATCCCGAGGTTCAAAAGCTGCTTCTCGATCTCGGTTTTGAGTGGGCAAGCACTCAGTACGTCTATCACCCGGTCGGAGTCTCAGGTTATGTTCCCGAGTTCACTCCGCTCAGGGACCAGGAGCCGCCCGCCGACGTGTATCAAGCGGTTCTGGAGGCTCACCTGCAGGCTCAACCATCGGTGTACCCCTCAGGGCTCATTGAGATTCCCATGTGCCCGATCAGCGACCTGATCGCCTTTCGGACCGGACGCTGGCGTCTCCCGCATTTCTTGAAGGCCATACGTCAGGTGGTTCATCAAACCATTGAACGACGGTTGGTATGGGTGTTTCTGGGGCATCCTTCCTGTCTTTCAGTCACCGACCCGGAGTACCAAACCATCAATCTGATTTGTGACTTGGTTCGCGATGCCGGGGAAAGTGCCCGGCTCGTCACCCTTGAGACAATTGCTGAACAGGTGAAGGCTCAACTCCACCCACACAGGAGAGCTTGAATTGAAGATACTTAACCGCGCTTGTCCCTCCCTGCGCCTTGCGGGAATCCGAACACCCATGAAGGCGTTTAGCATCAACCTGTGGCGCACCCCCTTCCTCTGTTTGATGGCCGGCGTGGCCACGGTGCTGGCCACACAGCTTGTTGCCTGTTCACCTCCGCTCCCAGCGCCGGAGTACGATCTGATTATTCTGAATGGCCGGGTCGTGGACGGCTCGGGCCAGCCCGCCGTCACGGCCGACGTAGCGGTCAAGGACGACCTGATCGCTCGGGTCGGCCAGCTTCAAGCCGAGGAGAAAAAAGCCCGCCGAGTGATTGATGCCCGCGGCCTGGTGGTCAGCCCGGGCTTCATCGACATCCATAGCCACTCGGACTACACCCTACTGGTGGACGGCACGGCTCAGAGCAAGATACGGCAAGGCGTGACGACCGAGATCCTCGGGGAAGCCCCCTCGGCAGCGCCCATCAAAGGCAAGGCTTCGCTCGACCTCAGCCAGTACCAGGTGCAGGTGGATTGGCAGACATTCAGAGAGTATTTTGCGCGTCTCAAGAGGCAAGGTATCTCGGTAAACGTCGGATCCTACGTCGGTGCCACCCAGGTTCGCACCTGTGTGATGGGGCTGGAAAACCGAGCCCCCACAGCCTCAGAGATGGAGGAAATGAAGGACCTGGTGGTGGAGGCCATGAAAGATGGGGCATTGGGTCTCTCGAGTTCGTTGATCGTCCCCCCGGACACCTACCTGACGACTCGTCAGCTGATCGAATTGGCCAAAGCTGTCAAACCCTTTAAGGGAATTTACTCCACCCATGTGCGGGGCGAGGGAGACACCATCCTCGAGGCCGTGGCAGAAGCCATCCAAATCGGTCAGGAAGCGGGAGTGCCGGTGGATGTTATCCACCTGAAGATCGCCGACAAGCGCAAGTGGGGACGCATGAAAGAAGTCTGCGACCTCATTGAGAAAGCCCGCCAGAACGGAGTGAGCGTGACTGCCAATCAGTATCCCTACGTGGCGGGACAGAACTACCTGTTGGCCCTCATTCCACCTTGGGCGCTTGAGGGGGGGCAGCCCAAGCTGATGGACCGACTCCGGAAACCAAGCCTAAGATCCCGCATGCGGCGGGATATTCAGCAAGGTGTTCCCGGGTGGTTTAACCACTACCGCTTGATGCCCGGTTGGGAAAGCGCCGTGGTCGCCACCGTTCAAACCGAGCAAAACAAACCCTATGAGGGGAAATCGGTCGCTGAAATCGCAGAACTGACGGGGAAGGATCCTTTCGACGTGGTGTTCGACCTGCTACTGGAGGAAAACGACCCCGTCCCAACTGTGTACTTCATGATGAGTGAGGATGATGTTCGCTACGCCATGTCCGTCCCTTGGGTTTCAATCGGCTCAGACGGCGAAGCCGTGCGCCCGGACGGTATCCTGGGGAAAGGGCGTCCACATCCCCGCTGGTACGGGACTTTCCCTCGAGTCTTGGGGCGATACGTGAGAGAAGAAACGGTTCTTTCTCTGGAGTTGGCGGTCCGTAAGATGACAGCCTTGAACGCGGAGAAACTGGGGATCGAAGACCGAGGATTGCTGCAGAAGGGGAAGAAAGCCGATATCACGATCTTTGACCCGAATCGGGTCATCGATAAGGCGACCTTCGAAAATCCCCACCAGTATCCCGAAGGCATCGCTTATGTTGTCGTCAACGGAACCTTGGTCTTGGACCGTGGTCGTCATCTGGAGAGCAAGCCAGGCCAGATCATTCACGGTCGAGGTAAATCCTGAACAGACCCGTTTAAGAACCCCGCTTTAACTTCCGCCGCCGGTCTCATCCGCGGTGAACCTCCAGTTCCATCGGTCCTGCGCCTTTCCAAGCGTCAGCAGCGCACACCTTCAAGGGCCCGCCATCCGCCTTTCGCCCCCTTGGGCGGAGGCAATCTCGTATTAAGTTATTCTTAAATATAAACTTAATGCCATCTAGGAATTAGATTAGTCCGTCCAACATTATGAATTTGACTGGGCCGGATCGCCACTGTACCTTGCAAAGAAATAGATCACGAATTGGAAGTCAGCGTCGGTATCAAGAACCAAGCCCTGACCTATCAGTTACTTCTGATCGGTCTGGACGACCCTCAGAGAGGGACGGGAGAAGGGGAGGAGGACACTATGTCACCATGTCGCCGGATGCTGGTCTTATTTGTGTTATCCGGTCTTGGCCTGGGTGCGACCGAAGCTCTGGCCCAGACGAACACAGCCACGCTTTTGGGTTTTGTGCAGGATCCCACTGGTGCCGTGATCGTCGGTGCCAAAGTGAAAGCCACCAATGTCAAGACCCAGGTGGCTCGCGAAACAGTCACAAATGCCAGCGGCGCCTATGAAATTCCTTTGCTGCTACCCGGCGAGTACACGCTCCTGGCAGAGCAGACCGGATTCAAACGAGCCGAACGGACCGGAATCGGGCTGGAGGCAGACCAAAGAGTCAAGGTGGATTTCTCCCTGCAAGTTGGCGAGGTAACCGACAGTGTGACGGTCAATGAGGCCGCCCCTCTGGTCGTCACCCAAAGCGTGGATCGTGGCATTACCATCGGCAGCAAGCAGGTTGAGAACCTGCCTCTCAACGGTCGCAATTTTGCCAACCTCATCGCGCTGCAACCGGGCGTCGTGGTCGGTGGGCAAGTCGGCGGAGCCGTCACTTTTAACGGTCTGCAGTTTGAAGGTTCGACGATCAACGTGGACGGCACTGACGCGGCCAATCCGGACTGGCCGACCACAACGAACTTTGGCAGACAGAACCGCATGAACATCCTCAGTCAGGAGTTCATTCAGGAGTTCAAGAGTATTCAGGGTGTTTACTCGGCTGAAATGGGTAGAGCCAGTGGAGGCGGAATCAACGTCATCACCAAGTCAGGGACTAACGAGTTCCATGGGAGTGTCTTTGAGTTCATGCGCAACGACATATTCGATGCGCGCAATTTCTTCGCGGGGAGCAAGACCAAACTCAGACTGAATCAATTTGGAGCAACGGCCTCGGGGCCGGTGATCAAGGACAAACTCTTCTTCTTCGGGGGCTGGGAAGGGGTGCGAGAACGCAGAGGCCGATTGATTTCAGGAATTGTCCCCAGTCAGCTTCTACGCGAGCAGATGGTAGCTGCCAACCCGGCCTACCGCCGACTGGTCGATCTCCTGCCTTTACCGACTGAACCACTGGCGGGAGAGATCTACCGCGGGTTCCACCGTCGGAACGACAACTTCAGGGATCGCGAGGATGTCTTTCAGGGCCGGCTGGATTTCGCTCCCACCTCCAAGGACACGTTCTTTGCCCGCTATACCATTTTTGATGCCGAGGCTGTCAGCCCGGACATCATGCCGACCAACGGATTGACCTACCCGAGCCAGGACCGGACGTTCACATTTTCCTGGGCTCACGTCATCAGTCCACAAGCGATCAACGAAGTCCGTGTCGGCGCCAACAAGCAGGATCTGCCGCGAACCTACGCGGCTTACGTTCCCGGGCAGATCGGAACTCTGAACGGGTTCCTGAACACCTCGGATCTGGAGATCCTTCGGGCAAATGGAGGAACTTGGACCATCCTCGACAACTTCAGCTACAACATCGGTCGCCATTCCCTCAAGACGGGGTTTGAGGTCAACCGCTATCACTACGGCCGGGCCAATGGTCAAGCCCCCATCTACCAGATGGACAACGTCGAGGACATCCTGAACAGCAGGCCGCAGAGTGCCACCATCAACTTGATTCTGGACCCGATCATGACGCGGACAGAAACCACTCGGACCGGCGTCTTCCTCCAGGATGATCTTCGTCTCCGACCCAACCTCACGTTGAACATGGGGTTGAGGTACGAATACTACAGTCCCCCGAAAGAGAGAAACGGAAACGCGATCAATGTGGTGGACAGCCCCTATGGTCCTTTTCGTTCCCGGGGAGATGCGATCTGGAACTCCGATGGGAACAACTTCGGCCCACGTTTTGGCCTGGCCTGGGACATCAGGGGAGACGCCAAGAACATTGTGCGCCTGGGTGGTGGCATCTTCTATTCCGATGAGCCGCACCGACAGGTTTCGGTGCTGGCGCTGGCGGTCGACAAACCCTTGTTTATCACAGTTGAGAAGAACGACTTCCCCGCATTGCGATACCCGGTCAACGTTGCTGACTTCGATCCGGCGCAATTCGGAGATCAGATTCCTTTGAGTCGGAACCTGGAGAATCCCAACCACCGAACGACCTACTCCACTCAATGGAGTCTCGATTTTCAGCGTGAGCTGGCACCGAATCTGGCCTTTTCCGTGGGCTACGTGGGCAATCGCGGGCTAAAACTTCAGCAACTCCTGTACCTGAACCAGAGGACGGCGCCGGGGCCTCGACCTGTGCCGGAGCTGGGCATCATCCGTTGGATCTCGAACGAAGGCATGTCGAACTACCACTCTCTTCAGACAGCTCTCAAGAAGAGGTACAGCTCAGGATTTCGCTTTGACGCCTACTATACGTGGTCGAAGGCCATCATCAACGGCGCCGGCTCACAGGAGTCCATCAACTGGGTGCAGGATCCCAACAACATCAGGGGCTCTCGTTCCCGCACGACACTCAGTCTGGCTCACGTCTTCTCCCTGAACTACGGATGGGACCTGGCCTTTGACAAATGGGTGGCACCCGGTGCTGGTGGGGCGGTAAAGCACGTGTTGGGCGGCTGGAGTGTGAATGGCATTACCAGTATCCGAAGCGGCTTCCCGCTCGATATCGCATCGGGCAGGGACAACTTCGGGAGTGGTTTCCCCTCGGGCCAAAGACCCGATTACATTCCGGGTCAGGATATCCGAGGTGGGACCGATGACTACAGAACCTCTACCCGGCACACCTATATCAATCGCGCGGCCTTTGCACAGCCTGCGCGCGGCCGGTACGGCAACTTGGGAGCCTATATCTTGACGGGGCCGGGAAGCCATGTGTGGGACTTTTCGATCTTCAAGAACAACCGGATCTCCGAGACGGTCAATCTGCAGTTTCGGACCGAGTTCTTCAATTTGTTCAACCATACCAATTTCGGTGGCCCCAACACGAATCTCAACTCCGGCAACTTCGGAAACATCACCGGCGCAGCGGCTTCCAGGGAGATCCAATTCGGATTGAAACTGCTCTTCTAGCTTGATGGGCCCCTGCGCCCAACGGTTTTCTGGAGCCTAGTCTTTTTACCTGAAGATGTCCGTAATTGAGTTCTGAGCGGAATGGAGCGGCGCAGTGCCGTGTCGCCTCCCTTCCGGGAAGAATCATCTCTCCGACTTTCGTCAGAACCGTGGATTAGCGGGACAGTGGGATTCTGGTGAAGGGACGTTTGAGGACGTGAACGGCCGGTCGTTCAAGATTCCACACCTTTGCAATTCTCCCCGCTTTTGGAGGGTGTCTTGATTCCCGTGGCGTCTGGTTCGGCTTGTGGCTAAAGTGCTGGAAGGAGTTCGATGAGCGGGTCGGGAGGAAACCACCCTATGCTGCGGGGTTTCAGAAGTCCTGGAAGGTTATCAGCACTGCGCATCAGTCGCCGGTCCTTCTTACACGGGGCCGCGGCTGGCTTGGCTTCTCACGGATTGGTGCCAGCCGGTTGGTCGCGTGTCAACCGCAGCGTCAAAGACATCGAGCATGTCCACGTTCACGGGAATCGCCTGACCTATTGTGGGCACCCTCGCCAGTGCGGGCTGTTTTACTTCGGCAACGGAGAACTGGTGGTGATGCATAACCATGCTCCCTGTGCTTATGAAAAGAGGAGCGATGTGCAGCATGATTTTGGGGGCTACCACAGTCGTTCCATGGTGCTCCTGCAGCGGTCGATGGATGGAGGGCGCACCTGGCCCGGGGAGAACGACGTCGAAGTCTGGAATGAGGCGGCATCGTTGGAGAATCGCCGGGAGTTTCTGCTGTCAGGGTTGACGTCGCCTCGTTCCAGGATTGATCTTGCGCAGCCGAATTCGATCGTCTTCTTTCCGCGCACATTTCTGGGCCCCTGGCGCTACGGGGCACCACAAATGGTTGCATTCGCGTTGCGGTCCTCTGACAAAGGAAAAACCTGGGAACAGACGCCCACTCTGATCGTTCCGCCTCCCGGGTGCTATAGCGCCAGCCCGGACAACGCTCCCATCGTCCGTTTGCCCGACGGGACGTGGTTGTTTCCCAATCGGACCTTCGGGGGACGCAACGGAGTGAGTCTCTACGCCTCCACCGACAATGGCTTGTCGTGGGAGTTTCGAACGCACATTTGCGAGCCGCATGGTTACCCGGCGCTACTCCTTCTGAAGAGTGGGAGGCTTCAGTGCTATAACTACCCGCTGGGGATGTGCTACTCGGATGATGGCGGCCGGACCTGGAGCGAGCGGAAGCTCATTCTGCCTGCTTCTCCTTCGCCTTGGGCTCAGGATGATCCGGTCTATCACGAGGAGCTGGCCCACAGATCCCCAACTCCGATTCTGCTGAAGGACGGGAGAATTGTAGTGCTGTTTGCTCGCCGCATCTCGCCGGGAATGGGCATGGGCGGCATGGTCAGCGAGGACGGAGGCGCGACGTGGGGGCCGGATTTCATCCTCCGGAATGACGCTGCGACCTATCAGCCAACCACGATACGGGGAAAGCGGCACGATTATTCCGACATTGGGTATCCGCTCGCCGCGGAACTCGAGGACGGCCGGATCTTCACCGCTTACTACTACATGCTGAACGACGGGAACGGTTTCGGTGGTTCACGATTCATAGCCGGCACCTTCTTTCGAGTGGCGTGAGAATTCGCCATCTCAGAGTGGCCGGAACGGTGTTTGCACCTGTCGCGGCTGGATGAGAGGAGACGCCAGTTGATGGCAGCCAACCTAGCTCTGGGGAGAACTGGAAGGTAGCGAGGCTTCTTCATGCGAATTGCCAATGCTCTGCACAACGGGCAGCCCAAAGTCGTGATCCTCAGGTCGGAAGGTGATTATTTCGACCTCACGCGAGCTCTCCAGATCTACGACCTGACCACCCAACACGGTTCGGTTTCGGCGATGCTGTCTGTTCAGGACCTGCTGGAGAGGGATCGCTTCGATGTTGGGTTGTTTGAATCGGTCTGCCATTTTGTTGTGGTGCGCGATCTTCCCGGTTGCTTGATATCTGGGCGTGAACTACGTCTGCTCGCGCCCTTCGAACGTCCGGGGCAGATCATCGCGTTGGCCCGCAACTACGCGGCACATGCCCAGGAAAGCACCCTCCCCGAGCCCCATGAACCGATCTTCTTCAGCAAAGCAAACACCTCGGTCATCGGTCCGGGGGAGCCGATCGTCTTACCGCCAAACCTGGGTCGCATCGAGCCTGAAATCGAGCTGGCATTTGTCATCCGCAAGCGAGCGTGGCATGTTCGCGAGAGCGACGCGGCCGACTACATTGCCGGTTACACGATTCTGAATGATGTGAGTGCCCAGGAGTTACAGGCGCGGGAAATTCGGGAGCAGTACCCGCTGTTTCGCTGCAAGAGTTTGAAGACTTTTACGCCAATGGGGCCTTGGCTGGCAACCGTGGACGAGATTGGATTGAAACCCCGCCTTCAGATGGTGCTGACAGTCAATGGAGAGGTGCGGGTGACCACCAATACCAGCGGTTTGACTTTTGGCGTTGCCCGATTGCTGTCGTTCATTAGCGGTTACGTGGAGTTGATGCCCGGAGATGTCATTACCACGGGATGTCCCAAGGCGGCGGGCGCCATCCACCCGGGCGACAGACTGGTTCTCGAAATCGAGGGAATTGGAGTCCTGGAAAATCCTGTGGTCGCTGGAGACGAGCCTTGTCCGCAATAACTCCCGTCCGACTGGCCTTGCTCGGTTGCGGTTCCATTGGAAGGCGCCATCTCGAAAACGTGAGGGCGATGGAAGGTGTCTTCCTGGAAGCTGCGGTGGATGTTCGAGAAGAGGCTGCGGCAGTCTTTTGCCGGGAGTTTGAAGGCCGCTACCATACCACCGATCCACGCTATGTTTTCGACGACCGCAACGTGGACGCAGTCATCATCTGCACCCACCATGACTCACACGCATTCCTGGCCGAACAGGCGGCGCAAGCCGGCAAGCACATTCTCTTGGAAAAGCCCATGGCGCTGACCGCCGCAGAGTGCTGGAGCATCTCCGAAACTGTCGCGCAAGCCAACGTCAAGCTCTCCATAAACTTCAAATTTCGCTTCGCGCCTGCAGTACAGCAGGCACGGGAACTCATTAAGCGTCCCTTGATGACAGTGGGGCACCTGTGCATGGAACCGTTGGCTGAGGGAAGCTGGGTGCGTGATCCGGTGAAGGGCGGTGGTTTGATTCTGGCCACCGCATGCCACGTGCTGGATATGGTCTGCTGGTTGAATCGGTCGGATCCCGCCGTTGTCTACGCCGAAAGCGTGCCTCACCAGCCCGATCAGGGTTGTAACGTGTCGGCGGCCACGGCTACGCTGCGCTTCGCGAATGGAGCCATTGCCAGTCTGGCGATGGCCGATGCCGGTGAAAATCCGTACGCCGGCAAGTGGCTGCATGAGGTCTTCGACGGGAAGAGATCGGCGGTGCTCTACGATCACTTTCGCCAGGTTCGATTTTCCGGCGTTCAGCCGGAGCACTATCAGGCCACCGATTCACTCAAAGAGGATGGGACCTACGGCGTGTTGGAGGACTTTGTTGGCAGCATCCGGGAAGGCCGAGTCCCGGCCATTTCCGCAAGGGACGGCATTCGAGCGACCGTTCTGGCATTGAGCATCTTGAAGTCGCTTCGGTCCGGTCTTCCGGAAACGGTGAGGCTAGATGACAGGCATTGACTACATGGTGCTGGCGCTCTACATGGGTGTCGCTCTGGCCATCGGAGCCTACTTCGGACGCGGCCAGAAGACCGGCCTGACCTACTTCCTCGGGGACCGCTCCATTCATTGGCTGCCGGCGGGGATCACGATGACAGCCGTGAGCGTCAGCACCGTGACCTTCATCGGAATGCCGGGTCAGTCATTCAAGTCCGATTGGACCTTCCTGCAGGTCTATATGATCCTGCCCTTGGCCTGCTGGCTCATTACCCGGGTGTTTCTACCTTTTTATTCGCGGCTGAAGGTCGTCACAGCCTACGAGTTTCTGGAGCATCGTTTTGATGTCCGGACCCGCCTGCTGGCCAGTGGTCTGTTTCAAGTCATCATTTGCGGTTCTACCGGTGTGGTCATTTACGCGCCGGCCATCATGCTTTCCGAGATGGCCGGCACGTCTGTCTCCGCCTCGATTCTGGTTGTCGGGGTGGTCACTACGCTCTACACCATGTTCGGTGGAGTCCGGGGAGTCATCTACACCGACATTCTCCAAGCCGGCGTATTCATGACCGGATGGCTGTCGGTCGTCGTCTTCGTTCTGAGCTCGGTGCCCGGAGGTTGGACGGAACTCTGGTCCGTGGCGATGGCCGAGGGAAAGCTGCGGACCTTTGATTTTTCCCTAGACCCGGCCGTCCCAGCAACGATTTGGTCCGGCGTGTTCGCAATGTTGTTTGTTCATCTGGCCCTGAACGGCGTCAATCAGACGCAAGTTCAGAAGTACCTGGCGGTGTCCACGCAGGCAGGCGGCCGACTTGCCATTCTTTTCCACGGATTTAGCTTGCTTGGCGTTTATGTAGCCTTCTTTTCCTTGGGAACGCTGCTCTACGTCTTCTATCGAAGCAAACTGGGTTCCCTACCGGCCGACATTCATCCGGACCGGGTATTCCCCTATTTCATCATGACCGAATTGCCTTCGGGCTTGAGGGGCTTTCTGATTGCGGGTGCCTTCTCCGCAGCCATGTCAACCATCAGCTCGGCCCTCAACTCTCTGGCTAACGTCACGGTAGTGGATTTCTGGGATCGCTTTCGTCCTGGAGCGACGGTACGGCGGGCCAAAGTCTTGACAGTCGTTTGGGGAGCGGTCGTGATCGGTGCCGGGCTGCTGGCCGTGCGTTTGGGGTCGATCCTGGAACTGATCGTCAAGGTCAACTCCTACTTTTACGGCTGCATACTGGGTGTATTTCTGTTGGGCATGACCACTCGTCGCGTAGGGGGACAGGCGGCCTTCGCAGGACTCCTGTCCAGCCTGCTCACGATTCTTGCCTTGGCCGTTTTGCAGCCCGATCTTTGGATCTGGTTCGGGGCCATTGGCTGTTTGACGGCCATGGCAGTGGGCTACAGCGCCAGCCGGCTCGGTTTGGACCGAGAGAAGCAAAAAGCTCTCCGGGCCGCAGCCCTGTTTCGTGATGGTTTGCCCTGAGTGGATTTCCCGAGCGCACCGTCTCATCCCGGCAACGAGTTTGATTAAGATTCTGGTGCATTGCCGGATTCCGTCAGTACCCCATCGGACGTGAAATTCGGTCGGAGTCCGAGTGGAGGCGTGGTTTCATGTTTGATGTCTTGATTCGCAATGGCCTTGTGTTGGATGGGACGGGGAGGCCCGCGTTTCGTGCGGATGTGGGTCTGCTCGGGAAACGAATCGACAGCGTTGGAAAGCTTGAAGGCGCCACCGCTGCCCGGGTCATCGACGCCCAGAATCTCGTCATCGCACCCGGCTTCATCGACATCCATACACACGCCGACATCGAGCTCATCGCTCATCCACGGATCGAATCTAAAACCATGCAGGGAGTCACCACTGAAGTCTTTTCCAACTGTGGTTTGGGTTTTGCCCCGGTCTCTTCGGAGAAGGCCCTGAGTTTGCAGCGAAGGTATCTGAAGGGGTTGTTTGGAGACGGCAATGGGCTCGACTGGAGCTGGAAGTCCATGCGAGAGTTTCTGGACCGCTTTCGAGTGGGTATTGCCTGCAACATGGCGTACCTGGTTCCCCACGGAGCATTGAGGGTCTCGGCGATGGGGTGGCAGGACCGTCCTGCAACTTCGGACGAGATCAAGGTGATGGATCGTCTCTTGAAAGAAGCCTTCGAAAGCGGGGCCTGGGGTCTCACGACCGGTCTTTTTTACCGTCCCATGAATTCCGCGACCTCCGGAGAGTGCGTGGTTCTGAGTCAGACCGTGGCCAGACACGAAGGGTTTCTCGGCATCCATTTGCGCGACTATCAAGTCCGGCTGATGGAGTCGCTGGATGAGTCGTTCCAGATTTCCCGAGAGTCGGGAGTACGGCTTCAGGTATCGCACCTGCAGGCTCCAGGGAAGCTGAACAAGGGCCGCAGCATGGGGGAGCAGCTGATGCAGCGGATCGAAACCGCCCGCAAGGAAGGGCTGGACGTCTTGTGCGATCTGTATCCCTACACGGCCGGCTGTACCATGTTGGCCAGCCTGTTGCCTTCGTGGGTCACGGCAGGAGAGGTCGGTGAAGCGGTTTCGTTCCTGCGTGATCCCCACTACCGCGATCGGATCTGCCAGCATCTTCAGGAGCTCAGCTACCTGGATTTCTCGGAGATGTTCCTGTGCGGTTTTCGTGCCGGGAAAAATCGCAGCCTGGAAGGATTACGGATGACGGAGATTGCGCGAGAGTGCAACCAGTCTGTTCCTGCTGCCATTTGCGAATTGCTGGCCAGCGAGGAGATGCAGATCGCCTACGTCCTGCATCAGTGCAGCGAGGAAGACTTGCGGACCATTCTGGAGCATCCGACCCTCATGATCGGAAGTGACGCCGTTCACCTCGAAGGAACGGTGCATCCCCGCGTGTTCGGTACCTATCCGCGAGTCCTGGCTGAATACGTCAGACGCCAGTCCCTCTTTAGCCTGGAGGAGGCCATCCGCAAGATGTCCTCCATGCCGGCCGAACGGTTAGGGTTGAGAGACCGCGGCTATGTGCGACCGGGGCTGGTCGCGGATCTCGTTCTCTTCAATCCAGCCACAGTCCAGGATCTGGCTACCTACGAGAATCCCAGGCAGTACCCGGCCGGGATACCCTACGTCTTGGTCAATGGAACTCTGGTGAAAGACCTCGATCGACATACCGGCGCACTTCCGGGAGAAGTTCTGATACGATGAGGTCTTGCCGATTCTTGCTGCACCTCTCTTTATCGACGGGGTTTCATGACGATCAAGACAGCCCGCCTTGGGTTCTGGAGCAGTTTTCTGTTTGGTGCGTGTTGCACGATCCTGCAGGCTGATCCGGGGCGCTTGCGCGCCCGCATTCTGGATGCTGACTCCAGCAAGCCCCTCACCGCGCGGATGTACCTGATGCAGGGTGAGGAGGTGCTCCTCCCCCAAGGCTTTGCCTTTTACGACCGGCGAGGCGAAAAGCATGTGCTGGTGCCTCCGACCTTTGAAATCCCACTCGACCCGGGGGCCTACCGCGTTCGAATCGAAAAGGGCAAGGAATACCTGCCTCTGGAGGAATCCTTGTCGATCACGGAAGGCCAAGCCACGGAGAGGACGTTTCGCTTGAAGCGCTGGATCAACATGGCGCGCAAAGGTTGGTACTCAGCCGACCTGCATGTTCATCGCCCGCCGGAGGTCATGGCCGAGACCCTCTTGGCGGAAGACCTGAACTTTGCCCCTGTTATTACGGTTCATCACTGGCATCAGTGGGACTCGTTGAAGCGAGCTCCCCCGGCGCTGGACCCGCTGGTTTGGGTGGATCCGGAGCACGTGTACCTAGCCAACGCCTATGAAATCGAGAGAATCGTGGAAGGACCCGGCGCTGTGATTTTGTTCGGTTCAAACCTCACGCTCGATTTTGACGGCCACGAACTCTTCCCTCCCGCCAGCATCCTGACACGACGCGCTCGAACACAAGGGGGCCACGTCGACGGGGATAAACTGTTCTGGCTGGATGTGCCCGTCAACGTCGCGCTAGGAGAACTCGATTTCATTCAGGTTGCCAACAATCACTTTTTCCCCCGAAGCGTTGACTCCGACCTGCGGCGATGGGCCTCCTTGAAACCGGGTCCGGGCTTTGAAGGCGACAAAGGCTTCGCTCTCTGGAACATGGACCTGTATTACAGGCTTCTCAACTGCGGCTTCAGTCTGCCGGTGTCGGGTGGTTCGGCTTGTGGCGTGAAGCCCTTGCCGGTCGGATACAACCGAGTCTATGCCAAACTCCGCGGCGCCTTCTCCTATGAAAGGTTCATCAATGCGCTGAAGTCGGGAATCAGTTTCAGCACCAATGGCCCGATGTTGGATCTGAAGGTGAATGGAAAAGGACCCGGCTCCCGGATTGAGTTCAGCACTTCCCGGGAAATGCGGATCGAGGTGACTGCCCAAGTCGCCAGCGAATTGGAGTCCGTGGAAATTGTCGTGAATGGCCAGGTTGTGGAATCGTTACCGGGAAATGGGCAGGCAACGCTGTCTCTGAAAAAGAAGTGGCGTTTCCAAGGGTCCTCTTGGGTAGCGGCCCGTGCGTTCGAAAAGTCGGATAAGACCGTGGTGTTTGCTCAGTCCAGTCCGGTGTACCTTCTTAAGGATGGTAAGCCTGCCCTGGTCAGAGCCGACCTCCAGTACTGGTTGGACAGAGTGGATGAGTTGATCGCTCGGACGCGAAACCAGCAGGGATTCAAAGACGAGCTTCAGCGCCAGGATACGCTGGCCGTCTACGAGCGGGCCCGAAAGGTTTATGTTGATCTGCTGGCGTTGAGCAGTCCCTGATTGCGACTGCTCAAGGTGTGCACCGCCCTCGAAAGGAACATTGCATGGAAAACAACGGCCACGTTCTTGCCTTTATGGCGCATCCGGACGACATTGAAATTTTGTGTGCCGGAGTGCTGATTCGGCTTCGGCAAAAGGGCTACACCATCCATATGGCCACTATGACCGCCGGGGATGGGGGCAGCATGGAGCTGCCGGGGGAAGAGATCGCTCGCATTCGCTCACAGGAAGCGAAAAAGGCAGCTGAGCTCGTGCCCGCGGACTACCATTGTGCCGGCCAGAAGGACTTTCTGGTGAGGTACCACCCCTCGGCGATCAGGAAGACCGTTGAGATTATCCGACTTTGCCAACCGTTCTTGGTCATCACCCACTCTCCAGTTGACTACTTGTTGGACCACGAAAACACCAGCCAGTTGGTGCGCAACGCCTGCTTCGGCGCCGGCGCTCCCAACATGAAGACCAATGCCGTGCCCGCAGCTCCCGTGCTACCGGGTATTCCCTACCTCTACTATGCCAACCCGATTGAAAACAAAGACAACTGGGGGCAGCCGGTCGTTCCGGACCGAATTTACGACATCAGTTCAGAGATGGACCAAAAGGAAGCAATGCTCAAATGCCACGCCAGCCAGCGCGACTGGGTCCTTCAGCACCATGGCATCGACGTCGTGGACAACATGCGGCGATGGTCGGGCTGGCTTGGGAAGCGCATTGGAGCATCGTACGGTGAGGGTTTCCGTCAACACTTGGGGCACGCCTATCCTCAGGACGATAAACTCTGGGAATTGTTGAACTCGTAAAGAGCTCGAGCGACGGTCCGCTTCAAGAGGTCCTGGTTAGCCCTGGAAGCTGACGCAAGGTGCACAAGGCCCAGGCCGCGTACTGAAGACAGAATTCCAATGGATTTCCTGGCGTTTCGAGTTTCCGGCGTGCGCCGCCTGAACTCTACGTTGCGCACGGACAGAGCCAAGGAGGAAACATGTCAGCTTTTGACCCAGACCGACTTACGGCACTTCGGGGGGAGTTTGCCCGAGTTGAGAACGTACTGCGCGCCACACCTGCGGTGGACAAGTTCTTCTCGATTCCCACCGAGGAATTCATTGTCCGGCAACAGCGCACTTGCCAGGCCCTGCAGGCTCGCGGTCTAGAGGTCGGGTTTGTGTTTAGTGACGAGCACTATGACGGGGATGTGCCTTACCTGGGCGGCAACACCAATGTCCAGATTGAGCAGGTGGCTGGGATCATTGGTCCGACGGGGTTCCACATTGTTGCGGGTCTGGAAGGGGGCTACATTGCGGAACAGCTGGCTCCGCGGGCCAAGGCTGCGGTCCACAAAGTGGAGATGCTGAAGCTCGCGGATGAGGAGTACCCCATCGATGCCGAGCGCCTGGAAGATGTCATCGAAGCGGCTGCCGGTCGGGCGGTTCACCAGGTCGGCTTGCTCACTCCGAGGCAAGTCATTCCGGCAGGCATCATCGAGTACCTGGAGGGTTTGTTTGGCCGGAACAATGTTATCGATTGCCAGGAACTTTACTACAAGATCAAGTACGAAAAATCCGACAACGAGATGAGGCTGATCCGGGATGCCAACATCATAGCCGATGCCATGATGCGGGCCATGCTGGCTGTCCTCAAGCCCGGACTGCTGGAGACTCAGGTGGCGGCCTGGGGCTATTTTGTGGCCAGGGAACTGGGGGCTGAGGAAATGGGATGGGATGTGATGGTGGGGGCCAATACGGCCAATCGGACCCTGATTGGAAAGGCTCTGAACCGTGTCATTCAGGAAGGCGACTACGTTCACCTGGGAGTGGCACCGAAACGAGACGGCCTCAATTCCTGCTTACGACGGTCCTGCGTGGCGGTGGCGGACCCCAGAAAACTGACTCTGGATCAGCGATTCTGGTTCGAGTTTGTGGAAGAAGCCTATCGCACCGGGCTGGATGCCCTCAAAGACGTGGCCGAGCACGGCAAGCCTGCGTTCCTGCAGGAACAGGCGCTGGTCGATTTTTTCAAGTCTCAGGAAACAGCCGTCAACCGGCGATTGGGGAGAACCGTCCAACTGGAGCGTCTGAAGCCGTACACCGGCACGCATAATGCCGGCTATACCGAGTGTCAGGAATTCTACGGAGCCATCACTCTGAACTCGAAGGAACCGCTGGGAAAACAAATCGTAATCATGCTCGACGTGGCGGTCCGTGGTATCGGCAATTATTGGGAGGATGTGGTCATTCCCGGAATGGATTTCGTGGTGATTGAGAACACTTGCGGCAAATTTGGGCCGAAGATTGAAGAACTCAACGATGTCCCGTGGAACGTCCAATCGCTGGTGGGACGAGGTTGACAATGACCACCCAAGCTCCAGGAAATGACGACCGCTCGTTTCTCCCTCCTTGCAGGTTTCGAACGACCCTTAGCAGGGCAACCCTACGGAAGGAATTTCCCTGGCTGGGAAGCAACCTTGTTCCTCACCTCGCGCGCACAGATTTGCTCTTGCTGGCGTTGGTCATCTTCTCGAGCGGGGGGGCGGTAGCGTGGGCTCAGGACTTTCCACCTTCCGGCCACATCAGTGACTTTCGAGACCCTCCTTTGACAGCGGAGGAAGGCTGGACCGTTCTGTTTAATGGAAGAGATTTCAAGGGTTGGGTTCCCGTCCTAAAGACATCAGACGGACAGGTCAAGAAGTTCCTGGAGCACGAAGTAGGGCAGCAAAGCACGTTCTCAGTCCGAGACGGAAAGATCGTGACGACCGGCACGCCGAGCGGCTACCTCCGAAGCACTGAGGTTTTCGATAACTACGTGTTGCACCTGGAAGTTCGCCTGCTGGCACCCGGAAACAGCGGGGTCCTGGTCCATATTCAGAAAGACGATGTCTGGCCGCGTTCCATCGAGTGCCAGCTCTACCACGCCCACATGGGAAGGATATTCCCCCTCAACGGAGCGTCCCTCGACGGTGGGGAAATGTTCCATTCAGCCGCCAACCCGGTGGGACAGTGGAATACCTACGAAATCTATGCGGAGGAAGGCCGCTTGGCAACCGTTCTCAACGGCCAGTTGGTGGGACTGGCGGCTAATGCCGATCCCCGATTGGGCTATTTCTGTCTACAGTCTGAAGGCGTCCCGGCTGAGTTTCGAGATATCAAAATTCGGCGGCACACTCCACGGCACACTCTACGACCCAAGCCCTCGCCCTAGTTCTTCAGGACCAAATTCTGCCATGCTCTCACACCTCTTTCGTTCGGTTGTCGGTGTCCTCGCCGCGGGTTCTCTCGTGTTCCCTTTTGAAGGAGGTTTCATTTCGTTGTTCGACGGCAAGACCTTGAAGGGTTGGATTTATGTGGGAGAAGGAACGAACGGGTATCACGCTCAGGAAGGGATCCTGATCTGTCCCGACCACGAAACAGGAAACCTCTTCAGCGAACAGGAGTATGCGGACTTTGTGCTACGGTTTGAATTCCGCTTGGAAGAGGGCAGCAACAATGGCTTAGCCATTCGTTCTCCACTCAGAAACGATGCGCACTTGACCGGTATGGAGATTCAGATCCTGGACGACGGGGCTTCACGATATCGGGGCATTCTCAAACCCACCCAGTATCACGGTTCGCTCTACGGCGTCTTCCCCGCAAAGTCTGGGTACCTCAAACCGGTTGGTGAGTGGAATCAGCAGGAAGTCCGGGTTGAAGGGAGCCGCGTGCGCGTGACCTTGAACGGCACCGTCATTCTCGATGCCGATCTGTCAACCGTGAGCGATCCAGCTGTATTGAAGGCACATCCTGGCTTACGGCGGTCTTCCGGGCACGTAGGCTTTCTTGGGCATAAGTCGCGAGTCGAGTTTCGCCACATCGAGATCAAAGAGCTGCCCACCCCATGAGACTGGGCTAAACCTCTCCGCCCTTTGTCCACGCTGTCTTGATCCCGCGCCTTCTTCCATCGCGCAATCATAGGCTCGCGCTATTCCGGGTAACGATTCTTGTGTCGCGGGCCTCATCTTCCTAATACGATCCGGTGAAGAAGGGGAAACTATAGCTAACTGCTCCGGTGACTGCTATGCTCAAGCGCAGCGGGAATTGGAGTAGGTCGAGGCCTCCGGAGGGTGAGAGCGGTGCACCTGAACGCCGGCCAAGGGCCTTGGGGAGGGGTCATAGCCAGACTATTAAGGCAGTTGCCAGTTCCGGCGTCCACCCAGTCGGTGGGCAGACGGAAGGGTTACGCTGAGCGGGTTTGGCCGCACTCACTGAGTAGCCAAGCGCTTCAGCGGAGAAGGGTGGCTGCACCTTACGAATGTCGGAGGCAAAGATCAGGGTTTTGAACAAAGACGTCGATATATACCTGTCAGGGAATCTTTGGGGGGCGAGAAACAACCTTTTTTGAACAGAAAGGAAATTAGCCCATGAAACGTGTAGCGATCCATTGGGAACAGCTTCTTCTGGTCATTATGGTGATGAGCCTGGCCGCCTGTACCCAGGCCCCAGCCCCGTCGGACGATAATCTCGGCAATTCGGTCAAGGCCAGCCTTTTCTCCGATCCCGAACTCAAGAGCGAAGCGATCGATGTCGTGGTCAACGAGGGGGAGGTCACTCTTTCCGGGACCGTCTCGAACCCAGAACGCCGCCGTCGTGCATACAACGCCGCCTCGGCCGTGCCCGGAGTGACCAAAGTCAACGATTTGATGCAGGTGAGCGAGGCCGCCGCAAGCTCGGGAGCAAGCGGGCGCCCCAGCTCCTCCAGGGGCGTAGCCGGCACCAGCCCGGGGCCCTCCAGTCCAGGCCCATCCTCGCCGGTCAGCTCGACTGCAGCCCGAACCGTCGCGATCCCCTCGGGCACTCCGGTTCGGGTTCAGATGATTGACTCCGTCAACTCCGACAAGGATCGGATCGGTCAATCCTTTGCCGCATCGCTGGCCGAGCCCCTCAGCGTAGGGGGCAAGGTCGTTGTTCCCCAGGGGGCTGATGTGACCGTGAAACTGGTGGACGCCAAGCAGTCGGGAACCTTCCAGGGACGGAGCGAGCTGAGACTCGAATTGGACCAGTTGAGCTATGGCGGCAAAAACTACACCTTGAACAGCAGTACCTATGAGGTTGTCGGAAAGTCCCGCGGCAAAGACACAGCCACCAAGACTGCCATTGGAGCCGGCGTTGGAGCCGCCATTGGAGCCATTGCGGGTGGCGGGAAGGGTGCTGCCATCGGCGCGGGGGTGGGAGCCGGCGGCGGGGCCGCGTCCCAGATATTCCTTAAAGGTAAGCAGGTTCAGGTTCCCTCCGAAACCAAACTGGATTTCACGCTGGATGCGCCTGTGGAGATCGAGCAGCGCTGACCATCCGCGGCTACGCGATGTCAGGTGAAACGCACGCTCCGTCGTGCGATCAAAAGCCTCGTCGTGCGTTCGGGAAGCGTGCGCCGGAGCGCCCCCTCCACCAGGGTTGGAACGCACGCGTGGGACCGCTGTCCCCCGGTGAAGGCTCGGTATCAGCCAAGATTCGGTTGACCAGGACCGCGTCGATCATTTCGCCTTCAAAAAGGGTTACGGCAGCGTGGTGGGTGTAGAGAAGAGTGGCTTTGTCGGGCTTGGCGGCCTTCTCAACGGCTGCGGGGACCGATGGCTTCTCGCCTCACAACTTGAGATACAGGCGCTCAGATCAGCCTATGACGAGGTTGAGACATGGTCGTCGGCCTCGTTCGTTTATTGGTTCGGTTCCAGCTTTTCTGAATCTGCAGTCTTTCCAGCATTCACTGCGGGTTGGTACAGAGGTGAAGATCTGCTCGGCGACGGTTCCAGTCGTCGATCCCTTGATGCGCCATTTAGTGAGAGGCACTATTTATTCCCTCATAATATAAGAGTGGGAAAGAGGCCCAAAACTTACCGACAGCGATTCCCTTTTTGTGACGCCAAGACTTCTGCTGAGAGCCCGCCGTCCGCGCTGGCGAGCTCACAAACCGTGGTGAATTGTCAGGATTTCAGTTGGTTGTAGGAGGGAAGAGTTGGAGACTGGATCGAGTTTTGACCTGGGTGTAGCGTTTCGTGAACGCCTGTAGTCGTTGGTCAATAGCTGGTTTCGGATCGAGTGAATGCAGAAGGCACGGCGCAGATTGAAAAGTGAAGCACTCAGTTGCAGGGCAGTTGGTTGCTTTAGTCGTCCGCACCGATCTTGTGAGAGCGGCAGGTCGTTGGACCACTCGCCATTACCGACGATCGACACAATCCAAGAGGCGATGACGGCGATCCAGCAAGAAACGATCGTCGCCGCCGACCAAGATTGGACGCACAATGGCGCAGGGTGAGAGTCGAGGTGTTCAGAACATCAGTTCGCTGAAGATGCTGCAGGTTTGCACGAATGTCTGAAGTCATGAAGAACCCCACTGCTCGGGAATGGTGTGCGGTCCGCATCCTCTTGCTGGCCATAGTCTGCTCTGCCGGCTGCAGAAGGAAGCTGCCGCCCGTACCGGCCTCCGCACCGTCAATCAAACCATTCGAACAGTCTGTCGAGTACCAACGCCCTGCCTGGTTACCGGAGGGAGGCGGAGTATTGTTTAGTGGCGGGCTGCCCCAGCAATTCCGGATCTATCGTGCCGCCTTGCCGGGAGGCCCGCCGACCGAACTGATCCGTCAAGGTGCGTGCGGCCATGTCTCAGTCCACGCACCGAGCCGCAGACTAGTCTATAGTGCGTCGGAGAACGGCCGAGAATGGTGCCTGTGGACTGCAACCCTCGACGGGTCGTCGCGCAAACAGATAACTCGGGGCGCAGTTCATCTGTATCCGGCGTGGTCGCGGGATGGCGCGCAGATCGCCTTCTGGTCCGCCAGCGATGGCAGCATCCAGGCCATCTCTGCAGAAGGCGGCCCGATTCGCACCGTTGGCAGAGGCATGTCTGGGCCCACCTGGTCGGCCGATGGCAGACACCTTGCCTTTGTTCAGGGCGACGAGGCAGCCGGTCGGGCGGAAGTCGTGATCGCTTCCACGACCAACGCCACGTCGCGAGTGTTGCAGAGTACGATCGCAACCAACTTACCGACTGCGATTCTGCAGCAGATGGAGATCGGCTGCGACTGGTCACCGGATGGAAAGACACTCGTGTACACGCGGCTGATAGATGGCCGACTTCAGTTGGCGCTGATCGATGTAGCCGAAGACCGAGTTGTGCGAATGTTGCCGACGGCTGGCTGGGCACGGACCCCCTGCTGGTCGCACGACGGCAAACGGATCGCCTATGCCTCCGAGAACACCGCGCACCCTGGCGCCATTAGAGTGGTTACCCCGGCCGGCGGGGACGATGTGGCCGTGACAAACCCGGCGGAGCTCCTCAGTGCACGATGCATCAATTATGCAAGCAAGGACGGACTTGAGATTCCATCGTTTCTCTACCGGCATTCCGGGACTGCAAGGACAAACCTTCCGGCGATCATTTGGCTACATGGGGGCGGATTGGCGGGCTCGACGTTGGACCGTTTTGACCCCGCAATTCAGTACTTCGTCGCGAACGGCTTTGTCGTCCTCGCGCCCAATTTCCGCGTCAGCCGCGGTTTTGATCCGCGGCTTGCCAGGGTAACGTCCACTCGAGACATCGCTGATGACGTTGCGGCTGCAGCAGAATACCTGAGCCGTGTGGAAGGCGTGGATTCGAAGCGAATCGGCGTCTGGGGCGGGAGTTTCGGAGGATTTGGGGTTCTGGCTGCGATCACCCTTCACCCTGAGCTATTCGCGGCGGCGGTGGAGTTCAACGGACCCTGCGATCTGGCTGAACTGTATAGGGAGTCGGCGGTTTACCGTCCGGCGCTTCACGCGATTCTTGGCGGAAGCCCACAACAACAGTCGGACCGCTTTCGAGACGAGTCACCGCTGTCGCACGTCGCCCAAATCCGTTGTCCACTCTTGGTCGTACATGGAACGGCTGACCTGGAGATACCGTACCGACAGTCGGAGGAGTTGGTGAAGGCGCTGAAGCGCTGCGGCAAGACGTTTGACTTCCTGGTCTATCCGGGCGTTGGACATGGCTTCTTCGGGGACGTCTGGGAGAACGCCTTCCAGAACACGATGGTGTTTTTCAAAAGGCACTTAAACGCATGAACCTTTCTGGACTGCCGGCGTTCACGAGGCGAGTGCCGCGAGCAGGGCATCGCAGCCTGGCATCTCTCGGATTGTGGACGAGACCCAGCCAGGATTCGACTTTCTGGGATATCACTTCCAACGATTCCGACGCTGGCCCCGGAAGAAGAGCCGGAAGAAATTCCGGGACACGATCCGATCCAAAACGCGACGCAGCAGCGGTCAGAGCTTGAAGGTTGTTATCGCCGAGGTTAACTGCACTCTGAGGGGCTGGTTTGAGTACTTCAAACATAGCCACCGGACCACGTTCCGAGAAGTCGATGAATGGACGCGGGGACGGCCTGGGAGTCTGTTGCGTCGCCGGCACCAAGGCAAAGGCCGGGGGCGAGGCAGCGACCATCAACGCTGGCCCAATCGCTTCTTTGCCGAGCAGGGGCTGTTTTCTCTGGTGACCGCTCATCGCTTGGCCGGTCAATCCTGGCCCAGGTAAAACCACCAACTGGAGAGTCGCATGCGGGAGATCCGCCTGTACGGTTCGGAGGGAGGGGGAGCAGCAAGCTCTCCCTACCCCTATCCAGGGTGGAACGCACGCTCCGCCGTGCGTTCCACAAGCACGCGTGGGACCGCCGTCCCCCGTCGTGCGTTCATCCCGTGCGTGGGTTCAAGAAGCGTGCGCCGGAGCGCCCGCTCCACCAGGGGTGGAACAAACGCTCCGTCGTGAGTTGGCAAAGCGCGGGCAGGAGCGCCCCCTCCACCATGCCGATTTGATGGAAGTGCCTTCCCGCGGGAGGGCGTTTGTTGGCTATGACTGCGCCGAAAAGGCTCGGTCTGGGCTCACGAGGCCGAATCGATGGAGAAGATCGGTATCCTATGGGATCTCGATGGGGTGTTGGTGGACACCGGGGAATTCCACTATCAGGCATGGGCCGAAACCTGTTCTATCTACGGTCTTCGATTCGACCGCGACACCTTTCGCCGCACGTTTGGCATGAACAACGCCGGTATTGTTGCGGTGCTGGCCGGCGATGGGGTCGATCCGGGGCGGGTGGCCGAGATCAGTGATTGTAAGGAGAGACTGTTTCGCAACGCCATCCGAGGCCAGGTGCAGCTGCTATCGGGAGTCGAAGCATGGCTGCAGCAATTCCAGGAAGCAGGAATGCCTCAGGCCATTGCCTCCTCGGCCCCTCTGGCCAATGTCGAGGTCATTGTTGACGAACTGGGACTCAGGGAGGTTTTTGAGGCTCTGGTCTCCGGCGCCCAGATGCCGGGCAAGCCGGATCCTGCAGTGTTTCTGGAAGCCTCCCGTCGTATTGGCCTTTCACAGACCGGATGCCTGGTGATCGAAGATTCGGTAGCCGGCGTGGAAGCCGCCCGTCGCGGGGGTATGAAGTGCGTAGCCGTGACCACCACAAACCCTCGCGCTTTGCTCGGTGGCGCACACCTCGTATTGGAAAGCCTTGAACATCTCTCCTGGAAAGCCATCCAGGATTTGTTTGGTGAGCCGACCCTCGGCCACTCCTGAACTCGGCATTGATCTGGGGACTTCCCCATCGACCGACGTTCGGTCATTCTCTCCGCAGAGAGTTGGTGGGGTGCACGAAGTCACTGTTTGGGTGAGTCGAAGTCACCAGGCCCGCTGATGCCAGGCCAGGATGTGACGGCGGGCCGGTCCCAATTGACCTAATTCCCAGTTATGACTGTTGGAATCGCATTCCTCTTCCTCATACTGGCAGCGATGGTGTACCTGTTTCTCACCGAGAAACTGCCGGTGGACTTGACCGCATTTCTAGGCCTGGTGGTCTTGATCTTTGCGGGCTATTTGAGTCCGGAAGAGGCCTTTACCGGATTCGCCTCCCCGGCCGTCATCACCATGCTCTCCATCTTCATCGTCAGCGGTTCGCTCCTGCACACCGGGCTGGCGGACATGATCGGGAGTCGCATTCACGGTTGGGTCGGAAGCCGGCCGATAGCACTCATCGTGACCGTCATGATGGTGGCGGGAGTACTGTCAGCCTTCATGAACAACATTGCCGCCACCGCGGTGTTGATGCCCGCAGTCGCCAGCATCGCCCTGCGAGCTTCCATTTCTCCCTCGCGGCTTTTCATGCCGTTGGCCTTCGGGGCGATCCTGGGTGGGACGACGACGTCTGTGGGGACACCTCCAAACATTCTGGCGGTCTCGATGTTGCGTGAGCGGGGCCTGAGTCCGTTCGGTCTGTTTGATTTCACCCCCCTGGGGTTGGTGCTACTGGGACTGGGAATCCTCTTTATGACGACGGTGGGTCGCCGCATGCTCCCGGATCGGGAACACGTTGCAACTTTGCCGCAGGATCGGGATCTGGCGCAGGTTTATCAACTGCGAGACCAATTGTTCTCCCTCCGGGTACCTCAAAAGTCACGCCTGGATGGTTTGACGCTGGCTGAGGCACGCTTGCGCACGGCGCTGGGAATTCATGTCTTGGCTATTCTGCGTGGGGGGCGCCAGCAACTGGCTCCCGAGCCGAATTCAATTCTGAAAAGCGGCGATGTGCTTTTGGTCGAGGGCCGGCTCTCCGACTTGCAGGAGCTGATGCACGTGCAAGGAGTGAAAGTGGAGAAGGTGCAGCCTGGCGAACTTCCCCGGCCTGCCCGCGGGGTGAGTGGGATACGCGTGCGTCTGACCGAGGGATCTTCCCTGGTGGGACGTACCCTGAGGGAATTGCGTTTCCGGGAACGGTTTGGAGTGGTGGTAGTTGGCATTCGGCGGGAGGGTTTGATCCTGCGTGATCAACTGGGGCAACAGAGACTGGAGCAGGAAGACCGCATTTTGGCGCTGGGCACCAGAGCCCAGATCGAAGAACTGGCGGCCCAGCCTGATTTTGAGGTTCGTGCGGTCGGTTTATCCGCCGTCCAGCAGCTGCAAGAGCACTTGTTCCTCATGCGGATCCCAGAAGGATCTTCCCTGGTGGGAATGAGTATGGGTGCCAGCCGCATCGGAGAATTGGTTGGGGTGACCATCGGAGGGATGATTCGCGAGGGAGAGACGCATCTGGCTGTATCGCCCGATGTGGTTTTTCAGGCTGGCGATCAGCTCCTGATTGCGGCCGAGCCGTCCCGGGTTGTGGATCTCTTGCAGTTCGGAGAAGTGTCGGTGGATGTGGAGACCTCTGCCGTCGAACTCCAGTCGGACGAAGTCGGCATGGTGGAGGCGACCGTGGCACCCCGTTCGGCGGCGGCTGGTTGCACGCTGGAACAACTGGAATTTCGGGACCAGTATGGACTCCAGGTCCTGGCCCTCTGGCGCGAGGGGAAACCGATCCACGAGAAGCTGGGTACCCTGCCTTTACGTGTCGGCGATGCCCTGCTGCTTCAGGGACCGCGGAAAAAGATCCGGCTGCTGGGCGCTGATCCCGATTTCCTGGTGCTCTCCCAGTACGCACAGAGTCCTCGCCGCACCAAGCGCGCTCCCCTGGCATTGGGAGGCTTGCTTCTCATGATTTTGCTGGTGGTGAGCGGACACCAGCCCATCCATGTGGCGGCCTTCTCAGCGGCGGCGCTGGTTCTGCTGGCCGGCACGCTCACCATGGAGGAAGCCTATCGAGCCATTGAATGGCGCGCGATCTTTCTGGTGGCTGCCGTATTGCCTGTTGGAATGGCCCTGGAGAGAAGCGGTGCGGCCCTGCTGCTGGCCAACACGGTCGCGGAGCGAGCTGGGCCGCTGGGCCCATACGCCGTTTTGGCCGGTCTCATGACGTTGTCCAGTCTTCTGAGCCAAGGGCTGGATGGTGCGCCGGCCGTCGTCTTGCTGACACCCGTAGCCATCCAAGCCGCCGGGCAACTCAGTTTGAGCCCCTACCCCATCATGATGGGCATCAGCCTGGCCGCTTCGGCGGCCTTCATGACTCCCTTCAGTCACAAAGCCAATCTCCTGGTGATGGGCGCTGGTGGTTATCGAGCCATGGACTACGTTCGCGTCGGCACTCCACTGACCGTGATTCTCCTGGTTCTGCTCACCATTCTCATACCCATCTTCTTTCCGTTTTGACCAGGGTTCGAGAACCTGTCAAAAAAATCCGTTGTGTCGTTGCCAGGAATCGAGTTGCAGTTCGGGGGGCAGGTATCCAGCAAGGTATGGCGCACAAGCTTGACAAGATTTCGACCGATGCGGCGATTACGTCAAGTTTTTTTGTTGTAAAACTTGACAATCGGGATGGCCGGCGGCACTCGCCTGTTGCCGCTGTTTGCACAGGAATTCGACTCATTCGTCCAGGAGTCAGGGCGCCAGGAACGAGTGCGCGTAACCGGCGTGGGCGGAAGCGTGGAGGTGGATGCCTTCACGCTGCCCGAATTACCGATTCGCATGGGTGGATTTGCCGCCGTTCTCCAGGCTGCTCAATCCGACTCGCAGACTCAACGTCGACGGGCGAGGAAGTTGACTGTATCAACGGCCTCAAGCCTAGTTCAGTTGGGCTAGAATTAGTTCATTAACTTCAGGTGCATCCGGACAATGTGTGGTGCTGCAGCTAATCCTGAGGAAGACACCGGCGTGCGATCCCGATAGACTTGGCCGAGGGCATGACTCAGCGGGCAGCCCCGGGCGGCTCGTCAGAAGTCCGTGGTTACTGGTTGAATCTGTCACCTGCCTACATACTCTCGCCAGACTTCGGTTTCACGCAGCGGGAGGACTTTGATGACCAAAAGCCTAGCGCATTGTAATCAGCTGGTAGCGGCAGCAACTGACGATGCAATTCAGCGCCTCCGACGCCCAGCGCTCTTGTCGGAGTTCAAGGCGAAGAGGCTTTGGTCACGACGTCCGTAAAAAAGGATGTTATAGCGACCGACGTGGTTATTTCATCGATGAACATCGACGGCAACCAAGGTCATGGCAAGCCGGATAGGAATGCCCCGTCGCCGGTTCTCTCACCGGGCGCAGCCCCGTCGTTAATCACAGCATAGGCCAGAAAAGAGTTTCGCCCATGGCGCCTGATCCGGGCATAACCCTGCGTCGTCCCAGGTGCATAGTGGGCAAGAATGCTGTTGAACTGAACCGCTCCCCGAGCGGCCACAGAAACGCTTTCAATTGTTCCAGCACGAGTACCCGTCTCGCCGTCGTAAAGCTCGACTGAATACGTTTCTTCGGCGGTGTGCAGGTTTCCCAAGTTGATGAGAGCTAGATTCGATCGGCTTTCGGTATCCTGGCGCAGTCCAAAGAGCCATTTTTCAGAGGCATCCAGGGAGAACGGTTCGGCCGGGTAGGAGACGCCAAAACGTTTGCTACCTGTTCTGGATCGAGTGCGGGCCCCCACGAAGATTCCATCAGTTCCGATCAGTTGATTGCGAGCCTCAGGACGATGAGGAACAACCAGTAGGGGTCCGACATAAGTGCGGCCTTCTTGGCGGACATTCTGGCTGGCGGACTCCCGCAGGAACTGTACAAATCTTGGAATAATCTTTTGTTCAAAGGGCTGAAGTTCGATACTCACCGCCTCGGAGCCGCCAACAGTCCCGAAGCTACATTCCAGCGCCTTGGCTTGATTGCTCCAGTTTGCAAATGTCACATCGGTTTCAAACCCAGCTGTTTCGACCACGGCCGGAAGCATCCAACCGGTCGTCACCCAGGGTGAGTTTGTCCTGACAGGAGTGACAAAGGAGCCATCGGATGTTTCTTGGTCGTTGACGACGGCGTACGCATAGTAGGGTGCCGATCCTCCAACCCGCTGCACGCAGGCGTAGCCCTCTCTCAGGTCTGATGTCCCAAACCTTAGAATTCCGTTGAATTGCTGGAACTCACCTGGACGGAGAGTTTGATCCGGCAAGGTAAACGAAATCGGCCTTTGGGGATCTCCTGAGAATACTGAGACCCGCAGGACAACATCGCCATCCTCAGGGTTTCCGGCGTTCTGGACGGCAACATTGGACCTATCAATGTTGTCCTGTCGTAGCCCGAACAGATAACAGGTGCTGTCCATCAGCATCGATCGAGACAAACCCGAAAAGGCGACGCCAGCACTGCCGGCAGGAAGACGATTGATCGTCCTGACCGTCACTCCCACTTCAGTCGGTAAGGAAATGCCAGAGAACCTGATCACCAGCGTTCCCCCCCTGTCGCCGGATTCAGGGATGGCAAGACCGAGGGATCTCAGGTAACCGAGGGTATCCGGGATGATCTTTTGCAGCCGTGGTGCCAACGAGTCGAGAACCACTCCGCTGCCCCCGCCGAAAGCGGAAGTGTAACGCATCGACATCATCACATTGCTCGTACTCCTGTTCGTGAGTACCAGTTCTGAGATGAAGAAGGAATCATTTAAACCCGATGCGGAAAGGACGATGGGGAGAAAGTACTCAACCTCCTTGGCATCGGTCAGTCTTGAGAGAACCGCATAAAAAGGAACAAAGGTGGTCCTGACACCGCTAATGGGTGAGGGACCGACCTCGATCTCACCAATGGAATGCGAGACGTAGAGGTTGTTCCGGGAATCTCCCACGATTAGGTCGCCAAACTGTTTGTCGCTGCTATCCAGATGAGTGGAAAAGAGGAGAGCCGTCCCGGTGGCATTCAGCCTGGCGACAAAGGCGGAACGCGAGCCAACAGGTCGAATCGCCAGGGAGTTCTGGGTAGGGAAGTCGGGAGAGAATGTGTTCCCCACAACCGAGGCAGAACCTGCTGCATCGACCGTGATCCCCGACCCAACGTCAACACCGCTCCCGCCGAGATAGGTTGAATAGACCAAGCTATTACCCGTGACACTCACCTTCGTAACAAACACGTCCTGCTCACCCATCAGCTCATTTTGAAGGGTGTTCGTGGATGGAAAATCTTTGGACGTTGTCGAACCAGTGAGGTAGGCAGATCCAGATGCGTCGACTGCGATTCCGAGAGCGACGTCGCCTTGACTGCCGCCTAAGTAGGTGGAATAGACCAACTCATCACCTGCTGGACTGAACTTCGAGAGAAAGGCATCACTGCTTCCCCGGAGGAACGCTTGCACTGCATTCTTGGTCGGCAAGTCAGGGCCTATGGTCCATCCCGAACAGTAAACGCTACCTGCTTCGTCAAGCGCCAATCCCGACGGACACTCCTGGCTGCTTCCAAACAGAGTGGAGTAAACAAGCGTTCCTCCATCGGGGGCTGCCTTGGTGATGAAGACGCTGGTCCCGCCGCGAAGTTCGGGTTGCCAGGGGTTGTACAATGGAAAATCCGACGAGCTGGTTCTGCCCGCGACGTAGGTATTCCCATTGCGATCAACCTGCACTCCAACCACACTTTCGAAGTCACTTCCTCCCAGGTAGGTCGAGTAAACGAGAGCATTGCCCTGTGAGTTCAGTTTTGTGAGGAACGCGTCAGCCAGACCCCGTTTTGTCTGCTGCAGAGGCTTCTCAATTGGAAAGTCCAGTGAATCTGTGCTTCCTGAGACAAATATATTTCCAATGCCGTCCACCGCGACAGCTGAAGCGAAATCACTGCTACTTCCTCCGAGGAAGGTTGAGAAGAGCAATGCTGAACCATCCGCGTTTAACTCGGACACATACACGTCCTGCGCCCCGTGAGCACTCTCCGCGAACGACCCAGAGGTGGTTGGAAATCCGACAGAGGAGGTTGTGCCAACTAGGACGAGACAATCCGGCTCGGCAACAGCAAGGCCGACGGGTTGGTCATGAGAACCCACTCCGCCGAAAGGAATCGAGTAGACCACGACTGGATCGATCTTGAGCGACAGGCGACGGTCGTACTCTCCAAGGTTGAACTGTGCGCTCCCTGCCGAAGAGAGGTGCCAGGAGGCATCGATGTGTTGGATCCTTCCATCTGCAATTTGCAGAACTTGAGGCCTGCGATGAAGGACCTGTAAGTCAGGCGATTCTGCAACGATTAGGTCTCCCCCATCGCTTAGTCTCACGGAGGCGGTTCCTTCGAAAGCCAGCTGAATCCGTTGCGGGTCACCCGCCGGCTTAACGACGAAGTCGTACTCCAGGTTTTGGTCTTTGGCGTAGTACACCAGGTCGATGCCGGGATAGACGTCCCGATAGCGCACCTTGGCGTAGTGGGGAACGTTGGTTCGCCACTTGGAGGGGTCGTTCCCAATAAAGTAGTTGC
>JBFMEW010000024.1:0-113908 GCA_040753175.1 Acidobacteriota bacterium
TGACTAATCTCCTTTACGAGGTCGTTGCTGCCTCAGAAACATGCCCAGCCTGTGACCTGTCTACTCCAGAGCTTTCGCCCTGAAGCTTACCGCCTCTCAACCCCAAACATTCATACCATCTCCTTTCTCGATTGGACTAGCGATCGCGCCCGGCAGTCAGGAAGGTGCCCCGGCCAAACCCCTGAAACACAGCCAAACCCAAGCCTGGTGCTCCACAGCGATGGGTGAACAGAGCCGTCCGGAACAGGCAAGTCGGAAGCAATCGGGCTGCGGCTCCAATGTTCCTGAGAAAAACAAATGGGGAATGCTGTGGGAGAAGGCCCAGGGGCAGGACCGTTGCTCGAAGGCAATCTGATCATGGCCTCCTCACGAAGAGTGGGCTTGGCGATGCTCAGCTGGAAGGGATCCGTCCTGGTTCAATACCGGGCCGGACGATAGAAGCATGCCACTTCAGGCATCTGAAATCAAGCGGCCCCAAAAGCCTCAGGCAGGACGCAGCTAGCCCTGGCTCCACGTCCTCTCAGGGTGCTTGCGGGGAGTCATGGCGCTGCCGGTAAGGAGGTGAGGTTTTGTCGTGGCGGGGCTCAGCCGTTGGTGCGCTCGAACTCTTTCATGAAGTCCGCCAAAATCTGAGCGCCAGCCAGCGGAAAAGCGTTGTAAATCGAAGCCCGGATTCCGCCAGCCGAGCGGTGCCCCTTTAACCCTTCCATTCCTGCAGCAGTGGCTTCCTTCACGAATCGGGCTTCGAGATCTTCACTGGGAAGGCGGAACGTCACGTTCATGAGGGAGCGGCTGTCGCGCTCGGCTGTTCCACGATAAAACTCGGAAGCATCAAGCACGTCGTAGAGAACTTTGGCCTTTTCGCGATTGATGGTGTCGATTGTCGCAAGCCCGCCGATTCCGATTGACCACTTGAACACCAGCCCGGCCAGATAAATGGCAAAACAGGGCGGCGTATTGTACAGGGAATGGTTCTGGGCCTGTAGCCGGAAGTCCAGCATCGACGGTAATCCCGGTGGAACCCGTTCCAGCAGGTCTTGGCGAATGACCACCACCGTCACGCCTGACGGGCCCATGTTCTTTTGGGCGCCGGCATAGATCAAAGCGTACTTCTCGACGGGTATAGGTCGGGAAAGGATATCGGATGAAGCATCGCACACCAAGGGGACGGCGCCGACCTCCGGCTCTGTCTTCCACTGCGTCCCATAAATGGTGTTGTTCGACGTAAAGTGAACATAGGCCGCTTTAGGGTCGAGGCGAAGCTCCTCCGGGCGGGGAATTCTGGAGAAACTCTCTTTCTCGGAGGAACCGGCGACCGAAACTTTGCCGACCTTAGCCGCCTCCTTCACGGCTTTCTTGGACCACTCTCCGGTCAGAATGTAGTCGGCACTTCCGCCGGCTGGAAGGAAATTCATCGGAACCATGCTGAACTGCAAGCTGGCGCCCCCTTGCAGAAAGAGGACGTGGTAATCAGCGCTGAGTCCCAGCAATTGCCGAAGCGCTTGTTCCGCTTCTTGGATGATCTTTTCAAAGGCCTTGGAGCGATGGCTGATCTCCATGACCGACAACCCGACGCCAGGCAGTCCCAGCAGATCGCGCTGGGCTTCTTCTAAAACCGGTCGGGGCAAGATGGCAGGTCCTGCGTTGAAGTTGTAGATCGTTCGAGTCATAGGCGGCGATTATAGCAGCAGAGAAGGGAAAACTGGATGCCTGGAAAAGGTGTCTCAGGCATCCGAGGACTGCGAGTCTGAAAGTTCCTGTTCAACCACGAGCACCGGCCTCAGCCGGGATAACTCCTGAGGAAGCTTGAGTTTGTTTGGGTCCGGCACCCGCACACGCCAGATGCCGGCCAGCAGACTGCCCAGGATCGAATGGAACACAGCAGAGATCGCGCACGGCACGGCCGTCAAGGGGTCAGGAAAGTGCCGGCGAGCCAGTGCCGTACCAAGCCCGGAGTTCTGCATACCCACTTCGATCGAAATCGTGCGGCGGATGATCTCTCCGTAGCCGAAAACTGCGCCGAATGTGTAACCCAAAGCAAAGCCGCCGATGTGCAACATGCCAATAGCCAACAGCAAGGTTCCACCTGAAGTCCGGACCGCTGCGGCATTCTGGCCGATGATCGCCGCGCAGATCAGAGCGATCGTCAGCACCGCCACCAGAGGGGCCACCGGCAGAACGGCTCCGACGAGTCTGGGAGTAACATGGTGCATGAGCAACCCGGCCACCAGCGGCAACAGAACAATCTGAAGGGTACTGTTGAATAATCCCCAAGCATCTACCTGCACATAGGTCCCGGCCAGGAGGCGGGTCAATAATGGCGTCAGGATGATGGCGGCAAAAGTCGAGCACATGGTCATCAGAACCGAAAGAGCCACGTTGGCCCGGGCAATGTAGCTCACCACGTTGGACGCCGTTCCGCCCGGACAACAGGACACCAGGATCAGTCCCACCGCCAGCGGGGTGGGCAGCTTCAGCAGATGAGCAATCGACCAACCCAGAGTGGGCATGATCAGGAACTGTGCCAGCAGGCCGGTGGCCACAGACCGGGGCATCTTCAGGACCGACCGGAAGTCGTCGATGCTGAGTGTGATGCCCATGCCGAGCATGATGATCCCCAGTCCCCACACAATGAGCGGCTGCCCCAGAATTGAGATCTCGTTAAACCAGGTAAAAGCCGGCGGATAGAACAGCGCAACCACCGAGGCAGTTAAGACCCAAACGGGAAACAGGTTCGCTAATTGGGTAAGCGTTCGGATCATGGGCTGTGAATGTTGGGACCTGGCGGCTGTCCTGGACTTCGTTAGAGGGAAACACCCAACCAGCCACGGGTCAGCTGAAAATCCAGGTTCCCCCGGCTGTACACAGCGGGTGTCAGCTGTCGTGAAGCACAGCGCAACAGCAGCTCCAGGAGTTGTTCCAAGGCCTGTTCCGGGTTCCGGCCGACCACCAGGTCCAGGTCGGCTCCGAGGCGGTCCCCCAACTCCTGATCGTCGGTCCACTGGAGTAAGGGGACCAACGGATGGCCTTGTACCGAAACCTGTCCTGGACGTGCCAAGAACATCTGAACGCCGGTCGCGCCGAGTCCGGTGAGAGTCTCCACCCAGTGGTCAGTGGGGTTCTCCATGATATGAAACCCGGACTCGATCGCCCGCTGGCCGTAGGAGAGGGAGGGTTTCGCAGGTTCGGAACCCAAGAGTTCCTCTCGATAGACCGAAGTCAGTAAGGCCGAATTCTCGGGCACCACAACGGTGGCGCCTCCCCCAACCAGGAGGGAGGTGAGGTGGGCCAGACTGCGGGCGGCAGATTCCGACAATGCCCCGGCGGCGAGCAGACCGATGCGAAGATGTTCCAGGCCGACGGGCTCGACCACCACTTCTCGGTCTGCATCCGCACGGTTTTGGAACCAGTGCTGGATCTTATCGAGCACGCGCTCGATCCCGCCGTCCAACTGAACGCTCGCCCATCCGAAACGGCGCCAGTCGATGCCGCTCTGCTCGGCCTGTTCGCGCATGTAGTCATTGTGGGTAATCTCGCACCCATGCTCCAGAAGCAGCGCCGATTTCACAAGGGGGTGGACCAGGTAACCCAGCATCGTTCGTGTATACAAGGTTCGCGTAATGCCGCCTGAAGCCCCACATCCTTCCGTGTGGGGAAGAGCCACGTACCGAGACAACCCAGGGCCCATGCCAAGCCCCGCCTGGTTCAAGCGGTCCGCGCTCATACGAGCGATCTGGCTGGCGCACAAGCTGGTTGGAAGGATCAGGGCCACCTGGTCGGTTGTCCAATCAGTTCCATTGCGAATAGCGCGAAAGCGCTGAGCCAACCCCGTTGCGCGCTCCAGAATGCGAATGGGTCGGGGCTTGCCGTCGGTCTGAGGCAGGTTCGACAGGGCTTCCCACCGCGAGGCGTCGGTTTGACGCCAGGTCCTCCAGATCGACACCTGTGAGTGGCCGCCCCTTTCGCCGGCACTTCGCTCGCCGGAGGCCACGCGCAAGCTGAGGTCGAACGTTTGCCGGCCCAACTCATCCATGGGTGTGCCGTCCAGGTAGGCTCCCGCGTTGACATCCATATCGCGCGAGAGCAGGTCAAAGCGTCGGGTTGTGGTCACCATCTTGATCGTAGGCACAAACGGAAAGTTGGTGACGGAGCCGTTGCCGGTAGTGAAGAAAATCAGGTTGGCTCCAGCGGCGACTTGGCCGGCGACGCTTTCCAGATCGTTGCCGGGGCTGTCCATGAAGTAAAAGCCGGGCTGCAGCATTCTTTCCGCATAATCGATCACGTGGTCCAGGCGAACCTCGGGATGCTTCTTGTTGGCTGCACCAATGGATTTGAGGACGATGTTGTAAAGACCTCGAAACTTGTTTCCTCCCGAAGGGTTTGCTTCTGCGCTGGAGCCGTGCCAGGCCACCCGCTCTTTGAACCGCTCCACCACAAACAGGAACCGCTTGGCCGTTTCGAGATCTTTAACCTTCTGTAGGACGTAGGACTCGGCACCAATAAGTTCGTCGGTCTCTGCCAAGTTGGCACAGCCGCCGCAGCGAACGATCTCCCGGGCCACCCAGGAGAGCAGCGGGTTGGCCGAGATGCCCGAGAAGGCATCCGATCCACCACACTGAAGCCCCGCTCTCAATTCGGAAACGGGTGCCTCGCAGCGAACCATTCGGCCCACAGGTTCCAGCCAGCCTCGCACAACGGACTCAGCTTCGTCCAAGCCGGCCTGAAAAGTTCCCCGCAGGCTCAGGAAGTGGTGGAGGACTTCCTGGATGGGATATTGGTGCTCTTGGAGGTAGTTCTGAAGCACTTGGTTGGTGACGGGCTCGAAACCGGTATCGACGGCCAGGATTGCTCCCACGTTCGGGTTGACCATGAATCCAGCCAAAGTCCGGAGCAATAGCTCCAGATTGTTGGGAGTCGTCTCCCCTCCTCCCTCGGTGTGAGCCGCAGCCACAATGCCATCGATAGTGGGGACGTGGCTGGCGATTCCTTTGAGCCGATTCTCCAGCTGTCTGACGAAACCCGCAGTGCGGGAAGAAGTTCCCAGGAGCACGATGAAGTTCCGGGTTCCCACTCCGCGAGAGCCGCTGCGGCGAAACCCCTGAAAGGTGCGTGATTCAGGAGACAGCGGCGGGGGGGGCGCCGCCTGAAAGCGGGCCTCGTTCAGTCGGTAGGGCTCGATGCGATCGTCGAAGTTCGCTTGCTTCGGGAGGGCAAACTCCAATTGTCGCGAGGCCAGGGCCTCCAGCATCTGAGCATTGCAGGCATAGGTTCCAGGTGTCAGGTCGCGCAGGGCGGTACCGAATGGCAGCCCCCAAGAAAGCAAAGGCCTGCCAGCCGCGATCGGTTCGACCACGAAACGATGGCCTTCCAAAACAGTGTGGTCCAGTACCAGCATCCGTCCGTTGTAGTCGACTGCTGTTCCCGCTTCCAGCCTCCGGATGGCAATGGCTAGATTGTCTCCGGGACTGGGCACACGCCCAACTGAAGAAAATGGAATTGGACCGCTCACGTTCATATTTGTAGTGTCGGCCAAGCTCCTCCGGCGAAATTCGCCAAGACTAGCGCAACTCCAGCTCGCTTGTCAGCAGCAATCAAAACAACTGAAAGTGTTTCGGGTCGATCCACTTGGATTGCTGAACCAAAACAGCGTTCAACAATTCCACAGCCATGCGGGATTCGAGCGTCACCCCGGCTCGAACTCCCACGCACGGGTCGTGGCGACCGCTTCTTAACTTGAACTCGATCTCCTCCAGATTCTTGCGGACGGAGCGTTGAGGCAGCGCGATGGTCGAGGTAGGCTTGAATCCTACCCGGCAAATCAAGGGCATGCCCGTGGTGATGCCCCCGATCAGACCCCCCTGATGATTGGTCTGGTATCCCGTGCGCCGAATGGGATCGTTGTTCTCACTGCCTCGCCGCTCCACAATCTCCCGACCGGATCCGACCTCGCAGGATTGAACGGCGTGTAATCCACCCAGAACACCCATCAGACGCACCTTCAAACTCTGATAGAGAGGTTCTCCCACCAAAGCCGGAACATTCAGCGCCACCACTTCCAGGGCGGCCCCAACCGAGTCGCCTTGCTTCCGGGTGGCCTTGATCAGCTCTGCCGCTTTACTGGCGAACCTGGAATCGAGCGAACGAATTTCGGAACTGTCCAGCTGCTTTTCCAGATCCCTGAGTTCCTCGCGCGGGACGGTCAGGGTGTGGGTGGCGGCCAAACGCTCGGCCAAGTGCTTCTCCAGAGTATGCGATGCACACAGCGAACCGACCTGACAGATGGAGGACAGGAACACGGTCCCAAACTTTTCGGCGAGGTAGATTCGAGCGATGGAGCCCGCGATCACATCGGATATGGTCGAACGGTAGCTGGAACGCCCCCCTCCCCGGACGTCAACAAACCCTTTGGACTGGTGGTGTTTCACCAAGTCGGTGTGACCGGGTCGCACCTCTCCCCGGGGACCGGCAAACTGCTCATAGTCCCGTGACCGAGTTGAGGTCGAAAATACCACCGCTGAGATGGGTTCTCCGGTCGTCAAGCCTTCTTCGTAGGAAGAGATTGGCTTGGGGGGATCTCCGGAGTGGAGCAGGGGACCCGAACAGAGTTGGTCGAGGTCTTCGGAATAGAGACCCGACAGGAGAAAGACGGTATCATCTTCCCGTCGCGGCGTTCCGAGCCGGCTGCTTCCAGGCCTTCTGCGATCGAGATATTCTTGAATGCCCCGGCGGGAAAGCTTTAAACCTGGCGGGCAACCGAAGACAATGGTGGTAATTGCCGGTCCGTGCGATTCACCCGCCCCGGCAAAACCAAAGAGAGGTCCGCCCAGAATTTCCATGCACCCTTCCGTCGCTCCGAGTCTCAGACAGAGCGGATCGAAGCATCACCTGCGGCTAGCCCGCTTTGTGGCTCGAACGCATCATAATCCTGAGTCGGTTCGGCTGGCAAATGCTTTGCGGGACAGAGCGAGGAGTGGGAGCGATATAATCGAGGTCAGCGTTAGATCGGTTCTGTCGGCGAAGCCACCGAGCCGGACGCAGACCGATGGAATGCCGTGAGCCCCGGTTATTTCTTGCGCTGACGGAAGGTAATCCAGCAGAGCACGACAACCGCATAACCAGCGAAAGGATAAGAGCTATGTTTACCCGTATCAAAGACTTCGAATATTGGTGGCCCCAGCAAATCGAGAAGACTCAAAAGGTGATGAAGCACCTCAACGACCGCTCCCTGGCTCACGAAGTGGCGCCGGGGGCACGAACCCTGGGTCGAATTGCCTGGCACGTTGTTCAAACCATACCGGAAATGATGTCTCACACCGGCTTGAAGGTTGAAGGACCGTCCGAATCCGCGCCGGTACCGACTTCGGCCAGGGTCATCGCCAGGGCGTACGACGAATCCGCTCAGTCGCTCCTGAAGGAGGTGGCTTCCAAGTGGACTGACGAGACCCTGGAGGTGAAGGACCAGATGTACGGACAGGTGTGGAAACGTGGCGATACCCTGGCAGCCCTGATATTCCATGAAATCCACCACCGCGGACAAATGATCGTGTTGATGCGGCAGGCCGGCATCAAAGTCCCCGGCGTCTACGGCCCTGCCAAGGAGGAATGGGCTCTGTACGGCATGCCGGTGCCGGAAGTGTAGGGCTGTCCGGGACCTTTCCAAACGGGTAGTGTGGGTGCGTTTCCATTCGTCGGCCGGGGTCTTCAGCAGTGGTCGTCAGAGGCTGTCCCGAAGCCGTCCGCACGGATCGCCCCCAACGGGAGAGACAGCTGAAGCCAGTCATCGGGCGATGGGACGAAGTCAAGATGCCTCCTGTGAACCCCATTCGTGGCGTTCTATTGGACTTGGATGGAACCCTTTACACCGAGGAGGGCCTGATTCCCGGTGCCGCTTCAGCCGTGGGAACCCTCCGCGCAGAAGGGCTACCCCTCCGTCTTGTCACCAACGCAACCACCAAACACCGCTCGACCATCCAAGCCGCTGTCGAGAAACTGGGCTTGGCGGTGGACGTGTCGGAGATATTCAGTGCCCCGTTTGCAGCGGCCCGGTGGCTGAGCGATTTCCCCGAGGCCAGGGTTTGGGTTTTGACTCGCGGGGATTCCCGGGTGGAATTCGCGAGTCTGAGACAGACCACTGAGGATCCTGATTTCATTGTGCTCGGCGATCAGATGGATCGTTTCTCCTTCGAATTCCTGAACGAGATCTTTCGGAAGTTACGAGACGGTGCAGAGTTGATTGCACTTCAGAAGAACCGCTTTTGGATGACCGGAGGGAAACTCACCCTGGATGCCGGACCATTCATTTGCTGCTCTGGAGTACGCAACGGGAAAACCCGCCCGGCTGATGGGAAAACCGTCAAAGGATTTCTTCAATTTAGCCCTGGCCGACCTCCGCCTACCTGCGGATCAAGTCGTCATGGTTGGCGACGACCTTGACGCCGACATCGCCGGAGCGTGCCGGGCCGGGTTGCGCACGGTTTTAGTTAGGACTGGGAAGTATCATCCCGCGGATCTGACCAGTGCGGCCATTCAGCCCGACTGGGTGATCGACAATGTCGCAGGCCTCCCTGCCCTGCTTTTGGCGGGCGCGGGCTCGTAAGGAAGTTGACACATGAAACTCAGGTTGAAACTGATTCTCGCCTTTCTGCTATTGTCCGTGGTTCCCCTGTTGGTCGTAGTCACTTACTCCTACTATGCCTCGCAGCGGGTCTTCCGCAGCGCGGTGGAGGCGGAGGTGTCCGCCTTAGCGGAGGACATGGGACGACGAATGGTGTCCGTGCGACGTGATCTGGGCCGGCAGCTCGAGCGGTTGAGCCGACTGCCGTTTCGGCAGTTCATGACTTTGCCGAAAGGAGGTTTCGATCTGCGGAAGGACGCAGCCGTTAGCGAACTTCGGGAGATCCTCGGACCTGAAGAGCATCTTGTCGATTCTCTGGAATTTATTCCGAGCCATCCACCTCTGCCCCAGGGGGGGCCTGGCCAGCATCCTGTAACGTCGGCCTCCGTCGCACCGTCCTCTGCCCAAGCAGAAGCGGAGAGAATCATTATTCACACTTCAAGACTGTTAAGTGGCTCCCGGCAAAGTGGCCCTGCCGAAAGAAACAGACCGGAAGTTCCGGTCCCCGAGCCCCCTTCTCCTCCGCCAGTTCCCGGCAGTCAACAGGACACTCAGCCGTCGCAGGGTGCCGTCGAACCGCCGGATAAAGGGGCGGTTCCTGGCGGGGCCTTGGAGCGTTGGGCTCAAATGAGTCAGAAAGATCGCGACTTGCTGGAAGAGCAGCGCAAACGACTCTCGTCACTCCTAGGGCGTGAGCTTGGCTCCGAAATCCGGCGGAGAGGAGAGCTGATCGGTACACTCAAAGCGCAGGTCAATCCGGACCGGATTTTGAATCGCTTGTTCTTGAGAGCCCGGCGGCACCAGAACGAGATTGCTTTTGCTGTAGACGCGTCCGGAAGAGTCTACACGGCCGACCCCGCCGACCAGTCTCTGCTGGCCAATCTGCCTCTGACTGACGCTCAGGGTAGCAAGGGTGGCATCCAAAATCTGGCCGACATGCAGAACTGGATTGTCGTCACGCGGAAGGATGCTGAATCGGGCCTGAGCTTTGGCATCGCCAGACCCATCCGGCAGAGTCTGGAAGAGATCCGCAGAACCGCAGTCCGCAACTTTGGCTACGGAATGGCTGTCGTGGGATTAGCGTTGCTGGGAATTCTGCCGCTCTCGGGCCGGCTGACCCGCAACCTCACTTTACTGACACGCGGCGCTGAACAATTGGCGCAAGGGAATCTGCAGGTGCAGGTTCCTGTGCGCTCGAAGGATGAGCTGGGCCAGTTGGCCCGGACCTTCAACCGCATGGCCCAACAGCTCCACGAGAACCAATTGCATGTGCTGGAACAGGAGCGGTTGCGCCGGGAACTGGAAATGTGCCGGCAAATCCAAGAGGACTTGCTGCCGCGCAGTTCTCTTCGCTTCGGAATGGCCGAGGTGAGAGGCATCTCCATCCCCGCTCGGGAGGTGGGAGGAGACTTCTTTAATTACTTCCCCTTGGCTAATGGAGACATGGCCATACTGGTGGGCGACGTCTCAGGCAAAGGCGTGCCCGCAGCACTGCTGATGGCCAATCTTCAGGCCACCTTGCGAGCTCGGTTGCCGGTGCAGCCGGATTTGGCTGTGCTGGCGGAGCAGTTGGATCGGGAGATTGCGGCTACCACTCCCCCGGAACTATTTCTGACCTTGTTCATGGGAATTTTGGAAAGTAACGGCAGCCGGCTTCGCTACGTTAACGCCGGGCATAACCCGCAATATGCACTGCGGCGAGACGACAGTTTTCAACGCATGCAATCGACCGGCCGTCCCCTTGGCCTGCTTCCCGGCGCAGGATACGGTGAAGCGCGCCTCCACCTGGCCGCGGGTGATTCGATCTTCCTCTATACCGACGGCCTGGTGGAAGCCGAGAATGATGCCGGCGAGGAGTTCGGCAATCAGCAGCTGGAAGCGATTCTAGTGCGGGAACGCGCGAACGGGCTGGAGAACCTGATTGGAAGCGTGGAACAGGCCGTTCGCAGCCACCGAGGACGCACGGAAGCCAGCGATGATGCCACGCTCCTGGTACTCAAGTTAGTGCCAGGAATAAATGGCGGATGATCTCTGCCATCACCCTCGTGATTCCTCACCCTGTCCTGTCTACCTGCCCGCCGGTGCCCACCCTGTCGGCGCTTAAATCACTCGGACGACTCTTCCCCTGCCGTTTATCTGTGGGAGGTCGAGCAGCTCTCCGACGTTCTGAAACGGACGCGATATCCGAAGTACAGCGGCAGGCTGACCGCCATGGCGACAACCGCTATGAGGGCCTCCTGGCGTGTGCTGTTCGATAGTAACCAGAGGCACAGCATCGTTCCGACAACGGCAGCTGGGGTCCCCCACCGCAGCTTGAAAGCCGGAGCCAGCAAGTCCCTCCTTCGACGCAGGATGGGCAGGGCCGCGCAAGTGGCGCCGTACATGGCTACCCGCGCGATCACGCTTAGCGTCGCCATCTGCAGGAATGTGCCGGTCAGCGCCAGTGCGAGGATCAGTGCGGCCGACACAATGATGGAATGGTGGGGTGTGCGAAAGCGGGGATGGGTCGCCGCCAGAAAGCGGGGGAGCTGTTGCTGTTCGGCGATCGCAAACAGCACACGAGGGGTCACCAGCAGTTGGCCGTTAAGGTTACCTGCAATCGAAACCACCGCTCCGGCCGAGATCATAGCTCCTCCAAAGTTGCCGAGGAACTGCTGTGCCGCGTCGGCTAAGGGCCTTGTGGAATCTGATAGCCCGGGCAACGTTCCAATGCAAACGATTTGAATGAGGACGTAGAGGAGGGTAACCAGGCCGATCGTTGTGAACAAGGCAAAGGGCACGGTCCGTTGCGGATCATGTACCTCGCCGGCCGGAACGGGGACCGATTCAAATCCGGTAAAGGCATACACCAGAAGCAGAGCGGAGGTAGCCAGAGAGGTATAGGTCGGCGCGGCCGGCATGATGAAGGAGGCGGGACTAACGAAGAAAAGGCCTACCCCGCTGAAGACGAGCAACGGCAGCAGCTTACCAACGGCAAAGAAATTGCTGACCGAAGCGGCGTCCCGCACCCCAATCACGTTGATTCCTGTCATCGACACGGTTACTGTGCTGAGCAGCCACACTCTCCAGAAGCCCATGGTGGCCGCAGGCCAGAAGTAGCCCAGATAGTCGATCATCAGGTTGCAGTTGGCGGCGAAGGTCGTCAATCCCGAGAGCCATCTGAGCCAGCCAACCTGGAATCCCACCAGCGGCCCGAAAGCCGCTCGTGCATACAGGTAGGGACCGCCGGTCTGCGCGAAGCGGCTGCTGACTTCAGCAAAACAGAGAACAATGAGGATCACGGCGGTGGCGCACACCCCGTACGCCAACAAACTGGCGGGACCGGCCAGGCTATGGACTCGCGAAGGAAGTCCGAAAATCCCGGCCCCCACGATGAAGTTGACACCCAGGGCCACGAGGTCCCACCTTCGAATCGCCCGGATCAGACCAGCCGGCAAGGTGTCGGTCATTTGGATCGAATCAGCCACACGCAGGCAGGGCGTCCCCCACGCTCCAGGTCAGCATGACCCCGTTTCAGCCCAAAAAATCGCTAGCCACTGACCGCACGAAGGTCCACGCCCTTCTCGGTCAGACGTTGGCGCACCAACGCAAGGATGTCGAGGACGGCGGGATTGTCACCATGGACACATAGCGTGTCGACCGCGATCTCCAGCAGGCTTCCGCCTCGGCACTGGACCCTTCCGCTGACGGCCAGCCCCACGGCCTGTTTGGCGGCCTGGGCTGGATCCAGAATCAGGGCACCGGGGACTTTCCTGGGGGTCAAAGACCCATCCGGCTCATAGCTCCGGTCGATAAATGCCTCCCGTGCGCAAGCCAAACCCAGCTGTCGGGCGGCATCGATGGAACGGGACCCGGAGAGTCCGAACAAAATCAAGTCCGCTGACGAAGCCCGAACCGCACGTCCCACTGCCACTGCCATCTCCCAGTTTGCGGCCGCCTCGTTGTAGATCCAGCCGTGAGGTTTGACGTGTCGAATGCGAGTGCCGGCCGCCCGGGCAAAGCTTTCCAGAGCACCAATCTGGTACAGCACACAATCTTCGATCTCCCGAGCCGTCATTTCCAGTGGGCGCCGGCCAAAACCCTGCAGGTCCGGCGTTCCAGGATGGGCCCCCAAAGCCACTCCATGCCGCACGCACAATTCCACCGCCTTCCGCATGGTGTGCGCGTCGCCGGCATGGAAACCGCAGGCAATATTGGCCGAAGTGATTAACGGGAAGATGTCTTCTTCCGGAGCGGCTCGATAAATGCCAAAGCCTTCACCGAGGTCACAATTGATGTCGATGGCAGCCATGTTTCCGAACTCCTCGCCAATGCCGTCACCACGCACCGCCGAACTTGAAAAGACGCTTCAAAAAACCGCATCGCCGTTCGCCGTAGAATCCTTGTGGCCCTTTTGCCGGCTGCCGCCCTGCAGGCGCAGAGTCACTTCGAACCTCAACCATGCTCCTCGATCGTGGCGACCGACCTAGAGGCGCTCACCCTCTCGTCGCGATAGACGCCGGCCAGATTGGCTGCCAGCCATACCACTCCGGTGAGAGCGGTCAGAACCCCAGCCACCAATGCAATGGTGCGAGTTCCCACATAGTGCTGCCCGACCCCGGCCAGCAGCATCGACACCACCATGGTGGAGATGACCACGGTTTCCTTGGTCGAAAAGGTGCGCCCACGAAACTGATTGGGAACGGTCTGCATCAACAGAGTTGTCCCAATCACGTTGTTGATGCCCATCATGATCCGGCTCAGTGCGATCCACAACACACCGCTCCCGATCCAATGTGTGAAGCTGAAGATTCCGTAGAAGATCCCGGTCAGCAGCATGCTGGCCCCAATCACCCATTTCGTCAAGCGAAACGACTGGGTCTGGAAATAGAGGTTTGCGATCGTGGAGCCGACCACAATCCCCAGCCCTGCTGCGGAGTAAAGAAAGCCGATGGCTTGGTCTCCGGCATGGTAGACGTCAATGGCAAAAAGGCTGAACAGAATTTGGGCGGCGCCGCCCCCCGTGGCCCACCCCATGCCGATCAGCAACAGTCCGAGTACGATGGGGTTTCCTCGAATGAAGCGCATGCCTTCAACAAAGTCGTGGCAGAAGGCCCGCGGGCTGCGGAGAGGTTCGTGGTGAGTGGGTTGCGCGGGCTGAAACCTGATGCGGTAAATGAGAGCCGCCGAGGCCAGGAAGGAAAGAGCATTCAACAGAAACGCGGTTTGGTATCCGAACCAGTGAGTGGCGAAGCCCCCCAGCGCACCCCCTACCATCTGCATGATGGCCGTGGTCGACCCAGTCAGCGCGTTGGCAGGCATCAGCTGGCCGCTCGTCGTGATTTCGGGAATGCTGGAGTTCTTGGCCGTAGTGAAGAAGATGGAAACCGCTGTCAGCAACGCAGAAAAGAAATAGGCCATCCACATGTCCCCGCGGGAACGCACCAACAGGAACCCCAAGGCCAGGACGGCCCGGCTGTAGTCGGCGGCCAGCAGCACTGTCCGGCGGCTGAAACGATCCGTGATGATGCCCGCCGGTAGACCAAAGAAAATGGTGGGGATGGTGCGGGAGAGCAGGATCGCGGTTACGACCAGGCCCGACCCGGTGAGATGCATCGTCAGGGCCAGCACGGCGATGTTATTGAACCAATCTCCCAGTTCGCTGATGATCTGGCTGATCCAAAGCGATTTGAGATTCCGGTTTTGCTTCAGAAGATGGCGATAACCCAGTCTACTCATGGTACCTTGATTGGTCGTGGCCCCCCCAAACAGCGGGGGCAGTATTATATTGCATCCGCCACGCACAGTTCGTGCCGGTCCTGCTTCGAGGAATGGAATCGCAATGCGCTCTCTGGAAGAACACATTCTCAGCCTGCTGAAACAAGCCCCTGCTCGCCTGCTGGGCTTCCGCCACCTGATTAGCGAGCTGGATGCTGATGCCAGCGAACGACATGAAATACGGCAGGTCCTGCACGGAATGGTGAAACAAGGTCTGGTCGTAAAGCTGAAGGGCAACCGCTATGCCTTGCCGGACGACCGTTCCGTCATCGTCGGCAAGTTGTCAACGCATCGCGATGGCTATGGTTTTGTGACGCCGCAACAGAAATCTTCGCGCTTCTCCGGTGATGTCTTCATTCCGGCCCGCTTCCGCAACGATGCCATGGAAGGCGATACGGTGCTGGTAAGCGTCGAGAGAATCAAGGACGACGACCGGGCCGAGGGCAAGATCCTCCGCATTCTCCAGCACAGAAACCAAACCATCGTCGGTCAATTCAAAGTCAGTCGGCCTTTCAACTACGTGGTGCCCTTCGATTCGCGCCTCCAGGAGGACGTGTGGATTCGCGAAGGCGATGAACTGAACGCTCCTCACGACTCCATCGTCAATGTAGAGGTCACTCAGTTTCCCACGTCCGGGCGCAGTCTCCGTGGCAGGGTGATCGAAGTGCTCGGGTTTCGCGGAGACTTCGGCATCGACGTTGAAATCATCATCCGAAAACACCAGATTCCCTCAAAATTCCCAGGAGCCGTGCTGGCGGAGGCGCAACAATGCAGCAGCGAGGTCGGGGAGGCCGACCTTGGCGGCCGTATGGACTTCCGCTCGTTGCCGATCGTCACCATCGATGGCGAAACCGCTAAGGATTTTGACGATGCCGTCCACGTGGAAGAACTGGGGAATGGACGCTTTCTGTTGGGAGTGCATATTGCCGACGTGGCTCACTACGTGAAGCCTGACTCAGCCATCGACAGGGAAGCGTTTCAGCGCGGGACTTCGGTTTATTTTCCGGATCGGGCCGTGCCCATGCTTCCCGAGGAGTTATCCAACGGGATTTGCAGTCTCAAGCCCAAGGTGGATCGCCTGACGCTTTCCGCGCTGATGGAGATCGACCACACCGGGAATGTTCAGCGCTATTCATTTCACAAAGGGGTAATCCGCAGCCAGGAACGGATGACGTACACCTCCGTGGCTAAGATCCTATTGGATCGAGATCCGGAGCAATGCGAACGCTACCGCGAACTGGTCCCTCATTTCGAGCGCATGAAGACCCTCGCCCTGCTGTTGAACGAACGGCGCAGCCGGCTGGGATCCATCGACTTCGACCTGCCCGAACCCATCATCGAGTTCGACGAGTTCGGCGCGATGGTAGGCATTCTGAAGTCCGAGCGGAATGTCGCGCACCGGATCATCGAGGAGTTCATGTTGACGGCCAACGAAACGGTGGCCCGTCACCTGTTTCAACGCTCCGCATCCCTCTATCGCATCCACGAAAGCCCCGATCCTCTGAAGGTTCTGGAGTTTAATGAGATCGCGGCCGGTTTCGGCTACTCACTGGGAGTGGGGACAACCGAGGGCGGGACCGTGGCGAAGCCTCGCTTCAAGGACCGATCGCATCCCCGTCATCAGCGCCGGTCGGGCCGTTTTCGACAGGAGATGGAACGCATTCAAGCCATGGGAGTGACGGTCGAACCGAAAGACTACCAGAAGCTGGCCGAGCAAATCAGCGGGAAACCCGAGGAGCGGATCCTTTCCTACCTCATGCTGCGCTCACTTAAGCAGGCTTGTTATTCACCCCTGAACAAGGGCCACTTTGGGCTGGCCTCCTCCTGCTACACTCATTTCACCTCACCCATCCGGCGCTATCCGGATCTCATCGTCCACCGGGTCCTCCGCCACCAATCGGGCTGGGATCGCGATACCGGCTCTTGCGCTCCACGGGAGGCCTACGCTTCAGAAAAGGTGCTTCGTCTTTCGTTCCCCGGTCCTGCTTCACCTTTTCGAAAGGAGGCTGTGAGGGGGCCTCGCTCCGAGCAGGCACGCCCGGACCGCGATGTCGGGGATCCGGGCTCCAAACGAAGCCTTTACGATCATGAGGCATTGGAGACCATGGCCGCCCGCTCCAGCGACATGGAGCGACGCGCGGATGAAGCCGAAAGAGAACTCATCGATTTGAAGAAGCTGGAGTTCATGCGAGACAAGCTGGGCGAGGAGTTCGACGGCATCGTGATCCACATCACGCGCGAAGGGCTGTACGTCGAGCTGTTGGACCTGTTTGTGGAAGGAATCGTCAAGATCTCTTCCTTGGATGACGACGATTACCAATTTCGGGATCGGCCTGTTTCTTTGCAAGGGCGCTCTTCCGGAAGGGTCTATCGACTAGGGGATCGGCTGCGCCTGTGCGTGGATCGCATTGATCGCTTTCGTAACCGGGTCGATCTGTCGGTTGTCGAAAGGTTGGCGGCGTCGCCGCCCCATTAGAGCCTCGAAGAATCGGCCTATTGTCAGCCTGGATTCTGTCCAGAAAGGATGGGGTTGCCGTCCGAGGGTGATGTTTCGTTCCCTCCGACCGGCCGCGCTTGGCTCCCATATCCAAACCTGGTCCACTAAGGTCCGAGATCTGCACCGTCGATGGCTTGGGATAGGTTCTTGTACTCGCTTTTCGATTTTCTGGACTGTTCGGTCGCTCCCCGCCCGGTGGATTGCCTCTTTGTCATGGCCGGCAGGCCCGAGCGGAAACGTTATGCCATCGAACTATGGCGGGAGGGCTTGGCCCGGGAATTGATCCTCAGCGTGGGACGCTTCGAGTGGCGGGGGTTCTACCAGCTAGGCCTGCCGTCGGATGGCGGACTGAAAGAGTGGGTCGACAATACCCCACCACCACAACGCCACTTCTTTGTCTGGTTCCGGGAAACTGAAGCTGGTTGTGTCGCAGTCAAGAAAGGGGAATACGGGAGCCGCAGCGAAATTCACGCACTAGCGGAATGGATGCAGTCCCGTACTCACCGGTCACTGATGATCGTCTCCACCTCGATCCATCTGCGCCGCACCGCCTGGCTGGTTCGTCGCGAGCTGCCCCGATTGTATCCGGCTACAATCTTTGTCGCCGTGCCGGAAGCGGATTCTTCCATCCGTCGGAAGAAGTGGTGGGCCGCTTCAGAAAGCCGGCGCCTGGTCCTGCAGGAACTGGTGAAATTTGCGGGCTATCGATTGCTGTTTTGAGTCCGATGAAGATGCGCCCGATCTGCTAATCGGGAGGTCTCGTCTGAATGCAAGGGGTCCACTCCATCCACCCCCAGCCATGGGTCGACTCACGCTTAAACAACTGCTCCCTTGGTGGTACCTGTGCATCGGCTTGGGTCTTGCGCTGATGGATTTAGTGCGCGCAGAGACTTGATAAACGCCCTAAAATCAAGCGAATCCGTTGATTCTTCGAGCGCTTGTGACTGGAACTCAGGAGCAAAACGGATTGGCCGAGTTTTTTGGAGGTTACTCGCAGCCTAACACAGCGTAGGCAATCAAGCATAGTCCAGGGCCTGTCCCACTATTACAATACGGCCATTTATTCCCCGTTTAGCCAACCTGCGCTAGGATGAGCCTACAAGCTGGCTTCAGTCTAGCACTGGAGGAAAATCGGCTGTGCGCATTCTGTTGGTCGAAGATGAACTTGACGCGGCGCGGATGCTGGCTAAAGGCCTGCGCGAGCAAACCTATGCAGTTGATATCGCTACTGATGGGGAAGCCGGCGCCTATCAGGCGAGCATCGCCGACTATGACCTCATCATTCTCGATTGCCTGCTGCCGCGCAAGAATGGGTATGCGGTTTGCCGCGAGATTCGAGCTGCCGGATCATCTGTGCCGATTCTGATGCTCACCGCGCGCGATGCTGTCCAAGATCGCATTGCGGGACTCGATGCGGGCGCGGACGATTACCTGATCAAACCGTTCGCGTTTCGCGAGCTACTGGCTCGGATGCGTGCACTGCTACGGCGTGACGCGAGATTGCGGGCGGACGAGATCCAAGTCGGTGATCTGCTCGTTGACGCGCGGGCGCGGGCTGTAAAGCGCAGTGGCCGTCGCATCGACATGACGGCTAAGGAATACGCCTTGCTCGAATATTTGGCGCGCCGCGCCGGAGAAGTGGTGGGTCGCGCCGACATCGCCGAGCACGTTTGGGACGAGGCCTTCGATCCGTTCTCCAATCTCATCGAGGTCTATGTGCAGCGCATACGGCGCAAGATTGATGACGGTCACACGCTCAAGCTGATCCGCACACGGCGGGGCGAAGGCTATATCCTGACGTCCGAAAGCCAACCAGACAGGTAGGTCACGAATGTTTGCTTCACTCAGAACACGGTTGACTTTGTGGTATGTGGGTGTGCTGGCTTTTGTGCTGCTGCTATTTAGCACAGTCGTTTACGGGCTGTGGGTGCGCAGCCTCAACCAGCGGTTAGACAACGGTCTACGAGCTACCCTGGAATCAATAGCTCACGCGCTGGAGCGCGAGCTGGCTGAGGATTTGTCGCAAGTTGAAGAGATTGCCAAAGCTGAAGGAGTGACCAGAACCGAAGCTGAGACTGCGCTGGAAAAGGAAGCCACGTTCAGTACAGTCGAAGATCTGCAATTCACCCATCAGGCCATTGCCGTCTTCGATGCACACAATCGATTACTCGTCGCGAAGCCCACCGCCGACAATGTTCATGCTGCCTTGCCTTCCTTTGACCTGATTCCGGGCGAGTCAGTAAACACTTTCACTGTGTGGAGCAATGAGGGCGAGGCGAACTACGGACTACGCGTTGCAGTGCAGCGTGTTCGAGCGACCCCAAGCAACTCCTATCTGATTGTGGTCGCGCAATCGCTCAAAGCGAACGCGGAAGAGTTAAGGTTGCTGCGCCGGGTCTTCTATCTGACAGTACCATTGACAATCTTATTCGCCGGTTGTGGCGGTTTCCTCCTTGTGCGCAAAGCCCTGGTGCCCGTTCGGTCGATGTCGGAGCGTGCACGTTGCATCAGTGCTGAAAATCTGGAAGAACGACTCCCGGTCTCCAATCCGCGCGACGAACTGGGCAAGCTGGCAGATACCTTCAACGAACTACTGACGCGCCTGAAAACATCCTTCGACCAGCAACGGCAATTTATGGCCGATGCCTCGCACGAATTGCGGACGCCGCTTTCGGTCCTGCACACTACGGCGGAAGTGATTTTGGAACAGCCGCGGCGCACCGAGGCCGAATACCGCGATGCGCTGAGGTTGATAGATACGCAGGCGCGCAGGCTGACGCGCGTCGTTGAAGACATGTTTACACTCGCACGCGCTGATGCCGGACGTTATCCGATACATCAGGGTCATTTCTATCTGGATGAGTTGGTGAGGGAGACAGCACACGCAGCCCAGATATTGGCAGCGCGCAAAGAAGTCTCCGTTGAAGTCAGAGCCGCTGTGGAAAGTCCTTTTTGCGGCGATGAAGACTTGTTGCGGCGGATGCTCTTGAACGTGCTCGACAACGCCATCAAGTTCACGCCGGCGGGCGGAAATGTCCGCGTGAGCCTCGCACGGAACAATTCAGGCTGCGAAATAGTTGTTGAGGACAGCGGCACAGGCATTCCCAGCGAAGCACAGGCAAACATCTTTGAACGATTCTATCGCGCCGACAAAGCACGCCCACGAGTTGAAAGCAACGAAGGAAGCGGCGCCGGTTTGGGGCTTTCCATCGCGCGCTGGGTGGCAGAAGCACACAAGGGACGGCTGGAGTTACGCCACTCTGATGAAAGCGGCAGTGTTTTTGTCGCATCCTTGCCAATATACTCACCGTCACGGTGAGATAGCTTGTTCCCACGATTTATCTTCTATTTATTTTCACTCCGTTAGACTTTCTCTCATGAGACAAACGCCATTGCCGGTGGAAGTGCGCTGGTGAAAGGCAAGTAAGGAAAGGAGAAGGTCGGATGGACAAAGCAAACATAGAGTCAAGTCTGAACGGCTGTTGGGTTCCCAGAACATCACGATTGTTTAGAGGATTAGGCATCCTGGTGTGCGCGTCAGGCCTCATCTTTAGCATCTGGACTTTGCCGTCCGTGGGCATTCAGGCAGACGTCAAGATTCATCGTCAAGACGTTGACGATGACGGTTGCAGTGAGGCAGGAGGTCCGGTTGGACGCTTACCCACCACCAAGCTGTTCATTGAACACAACGCTACAGACGGAGATACCGGCGTTCATGGCGCCTTCGATGGGATCGACTGGCAGAAACTTTGTGTCTTTGATCCGAACGGACAAGTGGTACTTGAAGTCGAACCAAAAAGTCAACTCAGAGATCTGGCCATCAGCGGAATATTCTTCGAGTCGAGAGAGCCGCCAAACGAGGAAGTTCCAATAGAGGAAATTCTAGCGCGGTTCCCGGAAGGACGGTACTCTGTTCGAGGTCGCGCATTGGATGGGAGGCGGTTGGGGGGTGCGGCAACCTTTAGCCACAATATTCCCGCCGCTCCTATCATCGTGTCCCCACTAGAGGATGGAGTGGTCTCTTCCGCTGGCTTTACTGTCATATGGAACCACGTCACAACGACGCTGGACGGCAAGCCGCTCAAGAGGACGGGTTACGAGGTCATCATCACCAAGGACGTGCCGGACGACCTGCATGGATTTTCTCGGCCCACGTTCGATGTGCACGTTCCAGCCTCTCAAGTGAGTCTGAGCGTTCCTGGTGAGTTTCTCGAACCGGGTACAAGATATGAACTCGAGGTGCTGGTACTGGAGGTCAGCGGCAATCAAACCATCACAACTCTGTTTTTCCACACTCAATAATTGCATCAGTTGTTGGGGGGATGGCGAGGCTGCGAGACCAGGCTGGGGATCGCGTGACGAATCTAACGAGGAGAGGTTGGCGCTTCGATTTCCGAAGTTTGCCGCCGCCATGGATTCCTGGCTCTAGGCTACGGGGAGATCCGTGAGCGAAAGGACAAGACCGGTCGTGGGTAGCCTTCCTGCTGGTTCGCCAGCGTTGCCGGCCGACGCCAGAAGAGATTTGCGAGAAGGCGGTCCGTGCTCTTCTTAGGCCTGAGTTGCGAACGGCCGGAGCGAATCGAGAAATTCCGATTCGATGCCGCTGGCTGGGAAGGTGCCCACAACGATTGTGTGAGCCTGCCTGGGACTGAGGATTGAAGAGGTGAGCTTCTGTAGCAAGATTTCCCTGACGTGCCTATGATTCGGTCTTAGGGACAGATTCGCGCAGGTTTTGATCTTTGCGGACGGCGAACATGTCTGTTGTGGCGGAGGAAACGGGCGCAGCAAGCCCTGGAAGGCCCTGAGAGCCGTGCTCGGTTGACATTTGATAGACCGTTTTCTTATGATCGATGCCGTCCCCTGGTAGGACTCCTCACGTGGCGGGGTAGCTCAGGTGGTTAGAGCGAAGGATTCATAACCCTTAGGTCGGGAGTTCAAGTCTCCCCCCCGCTACCACATTCCAAAAGCAGGTGTTTTTTTGCCAACTGGAAACCGTATTTCCGCTGACGGGTGGGTTGCTTTCCAGTTTGATCCACCATTAAGTCTTGCCCTAGCCTCCTTTCTCCGGTTAAGTTTGGTTCTTCGGAAGCAAGTCTTGGAATCAGACGGAACTGGCAGCAATACCGCCTAGTTGAGGAAGTCTATTTCCTCCGGCGACCTTGCCATTTCAGGATACAAAACCATGAGAAGACGTTTGGCAAGATCCTCGACACTGTTTACTCTCTTGGTGACACTGCCGTTCTGGGTGGCGGATCTTTCCTTGCTCGGCCTGACAGGTCCTGAGGTTCGGAGGGGAAGCCCTGTGGACCTGGTGCCCTTTGGCACGCTGAAAAGCTGGACGGTCGGCCCACCTGGCCAGGGGACCGTTCTCGACTTCGAGCCTGGGAGCGGCGGGCTCATTCGTCTGGCCACCAAAGCGGCACCGATCAACAACAACTCCGACGATTTTCAACAAGCGGATGTGGGCGTGGAGTGGCAGGAGGCCCGAGACATCCACGAAGTACGCGTGGTTTATCTGAGTGCTTGGGATGCGCCCGCACCCAGCCAACAGCGGCTGCAGTATTGGCTCGAGACCTGGCCGGCTGACCCTAAAGGTGGCTGGACGTTGGTGGATTCTCCCTACCAAGGCCATTGGGCAGACGCCAAGACGGACTTGACCATTCATGGAAACGAATGGGTCTATCGCTTCCAAGAACTGACAGAAGCTGAGAACCCCAATGCCGGCAACGCCCCCGGCGTGCAATTCCGGAGAACACTCAAGATTCGCCTGCTGTTGAACGGCTTGGCTGCATCCAGAATGAAGTCGTTTCGATGCTTGGGAGGTTCCCGCTGGGCTGAGGCTGAAGTTGTCGTGACCGTTCGTCCCCAGTCTTCTAAGGTAGAACCGGCTTCCCTTCAGGCCTACAACGGTTACATCCTTAGCCATCTCCAGGAGCCCGGTGCGGGCACACGGTTCCGATTTGCCTACACCGAGACCTCTCCAGCCAACCGTCACGACGAAACACTCCTGACTGTGGTCCTGCCCACCAGCAAGGTTTCCTTCAGAGCTCTCGACCTGATCCAAGAGAAGCGCCTCACCCTGGCTGGTGGGGACGTGACAGTGTTCCTGTCCGGACAACAAGATACCGGCTCAGGAACAGTTGGGGAAACGGTGCGCCGGCGCTTGACCCGCACTCCGGAGCAAACGTTGCGTGGCGCCTTGGCCGGAATTCCCAGGCTGTCGAAGATGGAAGAGGGATCTGGCCGGCCGCGGCTGTATGTGCCTATGTCGCCTCCAGCGGCGCGACAGAAGTTCCTGGTCACCTTCAACGGCCACTTCTTCGTGCGAAAGTGGTCGACGCGGGTGCCCGCCGAGGATACCCCCAAAGCGAAATGGCCAGGGGAGACCCTCACCTACCTGCTCGCTACAGGTTCGCAGCACGACTTGCGTCAACGGGAGGATGGGGCGGTGGCTCAGGTCGAGGAGGGGTACCTGCCCATCCTTCACTCCTCGTGGACAACCGATGGCATTGACTACCACGAAACGGCCTGGACTGGTTACCTGGATGGCGGGCCGCTAGATTCTGAACAGCGCCGCGGGGACGAACCGACGGTCCTGTTCGTTTCGGTCGCCGCCAAGAACGCGAGGTCATCAGGGGGGTGGGCTCACCTTTACCTGGAGACGTCGCCGTCGGAACCCCTGGTGATCCAAGACGACTGCATTTTTGCGGAAGAGAGATTCGGAGGGGAGTTCTCCCGACGTTTGCGAGCGTGCTTCGATGCTCCCCCGGGAGTCGCAGTCCGGGCGGAGGCCCACGGCGTTCAGTTCAGCCGACAGCTACAGCCCGGGGGAAGTGCCAGCCTCGTCTTCAAGGTGCCCTACGTCCAGCTCGACGTACAACAAAGGGACCAGCTGCACCGGCTTTCCGCTTCGGGGCAGCTGGTCAGGGTTCGGGAATACTGGAAGCGGCAGGCCGCTTCGGCAGCTCGCTGGCATATTCCAGACCCGGCCATTGCCCGGCTCATGCAGGCGATTCTTGTTCACAATTATCTCAACGCCTACAAGGATCCGCTGACAGGCCAGTACTACGCTCCCGCGGCTACGGTTCAGTATGGCGTGTTCGCCACGGAAGCCATGCCCCAGTCGCGCTTTCTGGACTACATGGGGCACCACCACGAAGCCCGCCGCTATCTCGAGACCTTTCTTTACCACCAGGGACAGATGCCTCTTCCCGGCCTGTTTCGCACCACGCGGGGGTGCCTGTGGAGCGCCGGCGTTCACAGCCATCGCGGATACAACCCGGCCAATGGATGGGTGGCCTGGAGAATTGCTGAACATTATCGTCTCACCCAAGATAAGGCTTGGCTTCGAAGGATCGCCGACCAGCTTGTCGATTCCTGCCACTGGACGATTCGAGAAAGGGAGGCCACGCAGCTGCACGACAGTTCGGGCGAGCGTTTGCCGGGCTTCGGGTTGTTGCCTGCGGGGCGGCTCGAAGACAACGGCCAATGGTACCAATGGTTCATGGTCAACGGGTACCACTGGCGGGGGTTGGCCGAAGTCGCGGAGGTACTGGCAGAGATCCAGCACCCTGCTGCGGAGCCCCTGCGGCGGGAGGCGAACGCCTATCGGGAAGACATTTGGTCGGAGTTACAACGCTCGGTCTCCTTTGCACCGGTCGTCAAACTGCGCGATGGACGTTTCGTACCGAGCGTGCCCGTGTATGTCAATCAGCGGTTTCCTTACGGCTGGCACTACAGCGACATTGCGCAGATCGGCTGGTTTCACGAGATCCTGATGTCCCCCATTCACCTGGCGGAGGCCGGCGTGGTGGACAGTAACGATCCCCTCATGACCGCTCTGATCGACCACACGGAAGACAACCTGTTTCAGTCTTCCAGCCACGGCCTGCCAACCGCTCGTCCTGAAGAGGAGTGGTTTTCTCGCGGTGGCCTTACCCTCCAGCCGGCGCTCCTGCCTCTGCCATTGGTTTATCTTCGCCGTGATGAAGTGCCGCCGGCGCTCAGGATCTACTTCAATACTTACGCAGCGCTCATCCATCCAGAGGTCAACGCTTTGAGCGAGTGGTTCCGAGACTGGGGGACGGGCGGCGGGCCTTTCTATAAGACCCCTGATGAGTCGGCATTCGGAGTTTGGACGAGGTTTCTGTTGGTCCGCGAAGCGCAAGATCGCCTTCTCCTGGGATTCGGAACGCCCAGGGAATGGATGAAACCCGGTTCCAAGGTTGGCGTGGAAGGAGCACCGACCACCTTCGGCCTGGTCACCGTGTTGATGGAGCCCTTCGAGGAGCAAACCTTGGCTCAGGTGACTTTGCCGGATAGTCCGCAGCTGGCGAGCGCAGCTGTCCGGTTCAGACACTATCAGGGCCGAAAGATTCGATCAGTGAGGATTGACGGGCAAGCCTGGAACGGCCTGCAAGAGGATGGTGAGACAGTTCGCCTTCCTCCCAAGTCGGAGATGAAGGTCATTGTTCAGTATGGCGAAGCTAAGAACTGACCATTGGACGAACTGCCGCCAAGACACCCGGCTCCAGTGGTCCCTCGTCCCACTGGCAGGCGTACCTTCTGAATCCAAAAATCAGCAACGGACACCCAGCTATCAAGCCGCGATCCGACCACGCCTGTGCGGTCCCCTTAAACAATCTGCACAATCAGGAACCTCAGAAAGGTGCCTTGGGAACTAGCTTCGGACGCGCCTCAAAAACAGCGCCAAGCCCAATCCACCCGCCAGAAGCAGTCCGCTGGAGGGTTCTGGAACTTCAGAGACCTCGATGGGGCGTGGAGTGTAGTTGAGGTTCAACACAAGTTCCCGAATGAGGATCTTGTCGGTGCCCGACGTGTTGTCGCCCAGATCGATGGTGAAGGTCCAGGGACTAAAAACGATCATCTCAGACAGAGATGCGGGAGAAAGGATCCAGGTGTCTGTGACGAAAGCGCCCGAGGTGGTGCTTTGACTCAATGTCCCGATTGGCAACCCTGCCCCCGTAGTCGCAAACCACATCTCTCCCGGATTGTGGCTGTTTCCCTGGTGAGTCAGCGAGAGGGTAGCGCCGTCCAGACTTAGGGCCAGGGCCTCGACGGAAGAAAGATCGAAAGTGTAGGTGTAACTGTCGACGATTTCCAGATCACCGAAACCTTGAGAAAGCGTGATGGGGTCTGCTGAGGCCGTGAACGGAAGGACGAACACTGCGGCAACCCGCATCAAAAACAGAGAAATCCTCTTCATTGTTACTGACCTCGATTCTGAAGGTATCTGCGGAATCACTTTCGCAGTTCCCTGGCCAAACCTGACCCCGAACGGCAAACTGAATCACAAGAGCTTGATTAGAAGAGAATTGAATCGGAATTCGAAGACATTCCAATAAATGGAAAAAATGTTCCTAATGGTAAGAAAATACTCTTATTTGGAACTCAGAAGCGCAGGTTTGGTTAAGCGATATCTTTCCGGCCAGGGAGTTTGGAACCTGGGGCGTGGCTAGGCTCGGTCCCAGACTCGGATCCGGTCTACAGGCCGGTTTTGACACTTGTCTTTCTCAGGGCTTCGGCTCAGAAGAAGGGGGAATGGTCAGGGTCAGGCAGGGGAAGCAGGATGTGTCAGTGTGATGTGCGATGGAGAAGACACCAAGATCTGCAAGCTGGGACAAGAGGGATTCGGCGTGGACATCTGAGCGAAGAGTTGGTCGACCGTGAAGCTGGGCGGAGTCCAAAGGAATTGGCAACCCTTCCAAGTCTCTACCCGCGCTTGACATCCGGGTCCCAGTGGATCGCCAACAACATTAGTGACCCCGGAACCGGATTTCAGCGGATTCGACACCTAAGCAGGACCGCCTCAGGCTTCCGGCCGACCTCTCCGCGTTGGTTCCTGGACGGCGATTCGTTGGGCCAGAATGCCTTGTTTAGGACTTCTTCTGAGAGCTGCGCTTCCGGCCTCGGCTGGAGCTTGTCTTCCGTTTCTTCTTGGTCCCTTTCGCAGCATCCTCAAGCGTCGTGGCTGAAACGTCTTCCGTTGTCACGCCAACTAGGTCCGGCGGGGTTCCCTCGGACGTCGAAGGGGTGCTGGATTGCGGAGGCGTTGTTTCCTGGCTTTTTGCCGGTTCCGAAAGTGAGCCGACAGGCCGTGCTGCGGAAACCGCTTCCCGAGGTCCACGTCCACCTCGTCCACGACGGCCGCGTCGGCTTCTTGTCGACCGGGCCTTCGGCTCCGCTTCCTGGGGAGCGGCTGGAGCTTCTTTCACGGCGGTCTCGATCTCGGCAGGTTCAGGCGGGGAAGCCATGGTCGTCTCATCCGCCGCGTCTGCCAACGGCTCTTGCGGGTGAGCCTGCAAGGCGGGAGACGGCGCAAGCGAAGCTTCAGTGGCCACTTCAACAGCCGTGGCCGGTTCCTCGACCGGCCGTTCTTTAGAGGCCTCGGCGATCCGCTGGGGACTCCGGTCCCAACGGCCACGGCCCCACCTTGAACGGCGTCCACGATCTCTCTGTTCACCGGAGCCTGGAGCGGCAGCCGCTTCGGCCGGGGCTGTTTCAATTGTGCCCGCTTCCAAACTGCTTTCCGAACCCGCTGCTGGTGCCTCTGTCTCCTCGCTGGGCAGCGTGACCAGGTAACCGCCACTCTTCTGATCCTTGGTCAGCTTGAGCAACTTGTGTTCGGCGGCATCCTCGAGCAGGCGTGAAAAGATCGGATAGCCGTAATAGGTTTCGTTGAAGGAGGGCATTTTGCGGATCAGTGTCTGCTTGATCATCGAGCCGTAGATGGTTTCCTTGCCTTCACGCTGAAGGGCCAGGAAGGTCTCCAAAACCAACCGAAGGGCCTCGGTCTTTTTGGGGGACAGGTGGCTGATCTTGGGATCCAGAGCCGGCGTGCTGGCTGTGGGCCGGACCAAATCCTCGTAGTAGATGAATTCGTCGCAGTTGCTGACCAGCAATTCAGAAGAGGACTGCTTGACACCAATGCCGATCACGTATCGTCCGTTCTCACGCAGCTTGGATACGAGCGGCGAGAAGTCAGAATCCCCAGTGACCAGCACAAACGTATCGATGTGGTCTTTCTGATAGGACATGTCCAGCGCATCCACCACCATCCGGATATCTGCGCTGTTCTTGCCGCTATAGCGCGTTTGGGGAACGTCGATCAGTTCGATGGCCACCTGGTGAAAGGCCCTCTTGAATTCGGAGTAGCGGTGCCAGTCGGAGTAGGCCCGCTTCACGATGATCTTGCCCTTCTCAACGAGGCGCTTGAGGACTAGGTCGATGTCGAAATTTCCGTACTTGCTCTCGCGGACACCCATGGCGACGTTCTCGAAATCGATGTAAACCGCGATGCGTCTCTCGTCATTCTGCATGATCGCTCCTTTGCGGGGCAGTGTAACGCACTTTAGGCGGGCAATACAAAAGGCCTTTTCGGGAAGTGGCCGGGACGACTAATACTGCCCCGCGAAGACCGTTTGGCAGGTGGCGTTGTCAATTTTGTCCGTCAACAGATGCCGGTTTGCGGCATCCGAAAACCTTTCAAGCGCGACCTGGGCAAGGCACAATCGCTCTCTACCAGGGCGATTACCGGTGGTTTGAGGGTTCCTGACCCTCTTCCTGGCACGGCCTTGTCTGTTATACTGAAGCTTCGCTATTTCGACGGTGGAGGGCCTCCCTCCTTACGTCGACGTCGAGGTAACCGCGTGAACCCTACTCTGACCGAACTGGCCAACCATCCTCCGGTGTCCATCCGCTCCATCGTCAACGAATTCAACATCCAGGTCGCCACCGTTAACGGCTCCGGGAGTCAGACGGCAAACACCGTGTTGATGCGGGCGATTTTCCAGATGGGCGTTCCGGTGGCTGGGAAGAATCTGTTTCCTTCAAACATCGCCGGCTTGCCAACCTGGTTCACCATTCGCGTGAGCAAAGCCGGTTACGTCGGACGCCGCGAGGAGGCGGAGGTCCTGGTGGCCATGAACCCTGAGTCGGCCCGAGAGGACATTGGCCACGTGTGTCCAGGCGGGTTGGTGGTGTACGACGAGCCCCTGGCTTTGAGTTCGTTGCGCCAGGACCTGACGTATCTTTCCGTCCCGTTCGACAAGCTGGTGGCTCCGGTTTGTCCGGATGCCAGACTCCGCAAGCTGGTTCGCAACATGATTTACGATGGTGTGTTGGCGCGCTTGCTGGGAATCGACATGACCGAACTGGAGCGGGCATTGAGGAAGCAGTTCCGCAAGAAGCCCAAGGCGGCCGACCTGAACTGGAGGGCGGTTCAGGTCGGGTTCCAGTACGCGGGTGAGCATCTTCCGGCGGAGGCACCCTTCCGGGTCGAGCCGCTGCATCTGACCCAGGGCAAGATCATTGTGGATGGCAACTCGGCGGCTGCGCTCGGATGCGTTTTCGCCGGTGTGTCGGTGGTCAGCTGGTACCCGATTACTCCGTCGTCCTCTCTTTGCGAAAGCGTGATTGAGTATCTCAATCGCTATCGCATCGATCCGGCGAGCGGCAAGGCCACGTTTGCCGTGGTCCAGTGCGAAGATGAAATGGCCGCTCTGGGAATGGCCATCGGCGCCGGCTGGGCGGGAGCTCGGGCCGTCACTTCCACCTCAGGTCCAGGAATTTCGCTGATGGCAGAACTGGCGGGTCTGGCTTACTACGCGGAAGTGCCGGTGGTGATTTTCGACATCCAGAGGATCGGTCCTTCCACGGGACTGCCCACCCGCACCTCCCAAGGTGACTTGCTTTCGACGGCCTTCCTGTCCCATGGCGACACACGGCACATTCTGCTGTTTCCCGGGAGCGTGGAGGAGTGCTTTACCCTGGGTATCGAAGCATTCGACCTGGCGGAGGAGCTGCAGGCTCCGATCTTTGTCATGAGTGACCTGGATCTGGGAATGAACAACTGGATGGCGGAGAAATTTCCCTATCCGAAAGACATTCGCCGGGGCAAGGTCTTGTCGGGAGCAGACCTCGATCGGGTCAAGGAGTTCGCCCGATACCGCGACATCGATGGCGATGGTATCCCCTACCGGACGTTGCCCGGCGAGGGACATCCCGCCGCCGTCTATTTCACGCGCGGCAGTGGACACAATGAAAGAGCGCAGTATTCCGAACGCCCGGAGGAGTACGTGGCGGTGATGGACCGGCTGAATCGCAAGTATGAGACAGCCCGCTTGCGTGTTCCGCCTCCCGAACTGCAGTTGAGTGCGGAGGCCAGGATCGGTCTGATTGCATTTGGCTCGTCTCACTGGGCCGTTCTCGAGGGCCGGGATCAACTGAGAGACCGGCATGGCTTGAAAACCAGCTACCTGCGACTTCGGGCTTACCCATTCAGCAAGGAACTCATCGAGTTTTTCGAACGCCACGACCGGATTTACATCATCGAGCAGAATCGCGACGGCCAGATGGAAGCTTTGATCCGACTCGATCTTCCGGCAAAGCTCGCCGCCAGAATCCGGAGCGTCCGCCACTACGATGGCCTGCCCATCACGGCTTCCGCCGTCGTCCGTCAGATTCTGGCAAAGGAAGGAGAGGAATGAAGAGAGGCGAAGATATCCGTGTTTCCGGATCCGTGGAAAGGGTGAACCGAGCAGGCTTGGGAATTTCTGCGTACCGGGGCGGGAAGACGACGCTGTGCGCTGGATGCGGTCACAACGCGATTTCAGAGAGGGTGGTGGAAGTCTTCTTTGATTTGGGAATAGACCCTGCTCGTGTGGCCAAATTTTCAGGCATCGGTTGCTCCAGCAAGTCCCCCGCTTATTTTTTGGGTCGGTCTTTCGCTTTCAATGGTGTTCATGGGCGAATGCCGGCCGTGGCCACTGGGGCGCTGCTGGCCAACCGTCATCTGCTTGGCTTGGGAGTGAGCGGCGACGGCGATACCGCTTCGATCGGGATGGGTCAGTTTGTTCATCTTCTGCGGCGAAATGTACCCTTGATTTACCTCATCGAAGACAACGGATGCTACGGATTGACGAAAGGACAGTTCTCGGCCACCGCTGACGAGGGGTCCAGAGCCAAGAGCGGTGTAGCAAACGACCTCCCAGCGATTGATGTGTGCGCTTTGGCTATTGAGCTGGGAGCAACCTTCGTGGCCCGTTCGTTTTCGGGAGACAAGAAACAGTTGTCGGCCATTTTGAAGGCAGCGACCTCGCATCGGGGAACGGCATTGATCGATGTGATTTCCCCCTGCGTGACGTTCAACGATCACGAAGGTTCTACCAAGAGTTACTCCTTTGTGAAGGAGCATGACGAACCGGTCAGCGAATTGGATTACGTCCCTTATTTCCAGGAAATCGATGTCGATTATGCTCCAGGAGACGCAATTCAGGTCCGGCTGCACGACCAGTCGGAAATCCGGTTAAGGAAGCTGGATCAATCCTACGATCCCCGCTCCCGACAAGCCGCACTGAATTTGTTGCTGGAGTACCGCCGCCGACAGGAGATTCCCACAGGACTCTTTTTCGTTGATCCTGATTCCACGGACTTTTTGGCGAGATTAAACATGGTCGAAGCCCCCTTGGCAGCTCTCTCCGTCCATCAGCTTCGGCCTTCCGAGCAGGCCCTGACGGAGATTATGGAAGAGTTTGAGTAAGCGCTACCGGCTGAGGGCAACTCCCTATCTGCTCGCATCCCGCCCATCCCGCTCTTGGGGGCCTCCCGCGAAAGAAAAGCAGACACAAGGTGTCGTTTCCCAAGAATGAGGCATCGCCTTGGCAGACCGAATTTGCCACTCGATCGAACCTGTCTCCGAACCAACCGGCTAGAGTTTGAGTTATCTTCCCAAAAGTGCTAAATTTCATTCTGTTTAAGCAAGGCTAGGCGCAGTCGGAGGAACGGCTTAATGGGAATTGAAAGAACGCTGCTCGATACCCGTATTCGGCATCTGAACCTCGATCCAGCGGTGTGCGTCCAGGTCACGGCCGGTGTTGGAGAAGCTTTGGAGGCGATGCGTCTCGTCCACTCCGGTTGTGTTCTGGTGACCGAAGGCGGCCGACTGGCCGGCATCTTCACGGAGCGGGACTTTGTGACCAAAGTGGCGGGACAGGACGTCGATGCCGAACGTCCCGTTCGCGAGTTCATGACACCGGATCCAGCGGCCCTAAGCCGTGACGCATCCCTGGCGGAAGCGATCAGGCTGATGGATCGGGGCGGCTATCGAAATATCCCTCTGGTGGGTGAGGAAGGTGTCCTCCAGGGGTGCCTCTCCGTAAACCAATTGATTGATTTCCTGGCGGAGCATTACCCTCAGGAAGTGCTGGCTTTGCCGCCACGTCCGGATCAAATGCTCTCCGAACCCGATGGTGCGTGAAGGCAGCCAGGCTCCGAAGTCCTGCCGCAATTATCCTGGAACAGTAAGTAAGGAGTGGAAAAACTCGGCACTATGCCAGTCATTGAATCCGAATCCAAGGTAGGAAAAGAAGTTGTTGAACTCGAAAACGTCACGATTCGCTTTGCAGGCGATTCGGGCGATGGGATGCAGCTCACCGGTACCCAATTCACCAACACGTCTGCGATCTTCGGCAACGACATTAGTACGTTGCCCGACTTTCCGGCTGAGATCCGGGCTCCGGCGGGATCGATACCGGGAGTGAGTGGCTTTCAAATCAACTTCAGCAGCCGGGACATTCGAACGCCCGGGGACGCCCCCAATGTCCTGGTGGCCATGAATCCGGCGGCTTTGAAGGTGAATCTGTCCGACCTCGAGAAAGGTGGGATTCTAATCGTTAACAGCGATGCCTTCGTGGAGTTGAACCTCAAGAAGGCGGGCTATGCCAAAAATCCTCTGGAAGACGGCAGTCTCTCCGGATATCGCCTCATTTCGATTCCCTTGACCGAACTGAATGCCAATGCGCTGCAGGGACTCAACCTGTCGAAGAAGGAGGCGGACCGCTGCAAGAATTTCTTTGCCCTGGGAATGATGTACTGGCTCTTCGACCGGTCCCTGGATCCCACCCTTCGCTGGATTGAAGCCAAGTTCAGCAAGAAACCCGAGATCCTGCAGGCCAACTCTCTTGCGTTGAAAGCCGGTTACAACTATGCCGATACGACCGAGCTGTTCACGACCCATTACCGGGTGAGAAAGGCCAGCCTGGTTTCCGGTAAATACCGCAACATCACTGGAAATGAGTCGCTGGCGCTTGGCTTCATCGCCGCCTCACAGGTGGCCAAGCGCCCTCTGTTTTACGCCAGCTATCCCATCACTCCGGCCAGCGACGTGCTCCATGAACTGTCCCGTCACAAGAACTTCGGTGTGAAGACATTCCAGGCTGAAGATGAGATCGCTGCCATGGCGGCCGCCATTGGCGCATCGTTTGCGGGATACCTGGGCCTGACCGGGACCAGCGGTCCGGGAGTCGCCCTTAAGTCGGAGGCGATCGGATTGGCGGTGATGACAGAACTCCCGGTGGTCATTGCCAACATTCAGCGTGGGGGACCCAGCACCGGACTGCCGACCAAGACCGAGCAGGCGGACCTGCTGCAGGCCATGTTCGGGCGCAACGGTGAGTGCCCTGTCCCCATTGTGGCTCCGGCTACACCAGCCGACTGCTTTCACATGGCCTTTGAGTCATTTCGCCTGGCGACCATGTTCATGACCCCCGTCTTCTGCCTGTCGGATGGATATCTCGGAAATGGCTCCGAACCATGGAAGATTCCGAAAATCTCGGAGCTGCCCAAGATCGACGTTCGTTTCCAAACCGACCCCGAGGGTTTCCACCCTTACCTGCGCGACGAAAAGACGCTGTCGCGTCCATGGGCCGTGCCCGGAACTCCCTCTCTGGAACATCGCATCGGAGGACTGGAGAAACAGCACATCACCGGGAATGTCAGCTACAACCCTGAGAACCACGATTTCATGGTGCGTTTGAGAGCGGAGAAGGTGGAACGGATCGCCAATTTTATACCCGACGCCGAGGTCTTCGGCCGGCCGGAGGGGAAGGTGCTGGTTGTGGGCTGGGGAAGCACCTACGGAGCGATTACCTCGGCTGTGGAGAGACTGCAGCAGGACGGGGCGTCGGTTTCGAGCGTCCACCTTCGCTATTTGAATCCCTTTCCAAAGAACCTGGGAGACGTGCTCAAGCGGTTCGAGACAGTGTTGATTCCTGAGCTGAACCTCGGGCAGCTGCGGCTGCTGCTGCGGGCTCGATATCTGATCGATGCCGTCGGCTTCAATCAAGTGAAGGGATTGCCGTTCAAGATCTCAGAGGTCATGGAACGGATCAAAAAGCTGCTCTAGTTTAGGCGGCTGGGTTTTTCAAATTTTCGTCATGATGCAAGCGAGGAATTTTCTGACATGAGTGGAAATGGCAACAAGGGATCGGGTGTGGTTGAGCTCAAACGGGCCGATTTTGTTTCGGACCAGGAGGTCAGATGGTGCCCTGGTTGTGGCGACTACTCCATCCTGGCCCAAGTTCAGAAGGCGCTGCCCGACTTGGGTATCCCCCGAGAGAATTTTGTGTTTGTGTCGGGAATCGGCTGCTCCAGTCGATTCCCCTACTACGTGAATACCTATGGCTTCCACGGTATCCACGGGCGGGCACCGGCGATCGCCACGGGCATCAAGGCTTCGCGGCCGGAGTTGTCGGTTTGGGTCATCACCGGGGACGGAGACGCGCTTAGCATTGGTGGGAATCACTTCATGCACGCCATCCGGCGTAATCTCGATATCAATATCATCCTGTTCAACAATCGGATCTATGGCTTAACCAAGGGCCAGTATTCCCCAACCTCCGAGTTCGGGAAAAAAACCAAGTCGACTCCCTACGGGGCCATTGACTATCCCATCAACCCGCTCTGCGTCGCTTTGGCCAACGAAGCCACATTCGTGGCTCGGTCGATCGATGTCGACGTGAAGCACCTGTCCGCTACTGTTGTGCAGGCTGCTCAGCACAAAGGGGTGTCTTTTGTTGAGGTGTTTCAGAACTGCAACATTTTCAACGATGGGGCCTTCAGGCACTTTACGGAGAGAGACATCCGCGAGGAACGGACACTCAATCTCGAGCATGGGAAACCCCTGATCTTCGGAAAAGACAGGCACAAGGGTATTCGTCTACGCGGGTTGAAGCTCGAGGTAGTTGAGCTCGGAAAGGATGGAGTCACCGAAGCCGACTTGGTGGTTCACGATGCGGAGGCGCCGGAACCCCACCTGGCCAACCTTCTGGCACGTATGGACTGCCCGGACTTTCCGGTACCGGTGGGTGTGTTTCGGTCGGTGGCCAAACCAACCTACGACGAACTGCTGGAGGCCCAGGTCCAGGACGCGGTCGGCCGCATGGGACCCGGAAATCTCGATAAGCTCCTCAATGCCGGGGATACCTGGGTTATCGAGTAAGCTGGTCTCTCTGCCGATACAACAGAGCCAGCCGTTGTCACTTCTTTCGAGGGAGGGCTAATGATCTGTCCAGCCTGTGGTGTTGACAATCTCAATGGAGCGGACCGCTGTGACAACTGCATGTCGCCTCTGGCCAAGCTCGACATCCCCCAGCCACAGTCGGGCTTTCAGAAGCGTCTCATGGAGGACCCGGTGAGTGTCCTGAAGCCGGTCATCGCCCTCTCCGTATCGCCGGATTCCTCCGTGGGGAAAGCGATTGGGGTCATGAGGGACTCCCGAGTGGGCTGCGTAGCGGTGATCGACGGCAACCGGCTGATCGGTATTCTTTCGGAGCGCGACGTCGTGAACAAGATTGGCCTCGACAAGAAGCTGTTGAACCGCTCCAGTGTCCGGGAGGTCATGACGCCGACCCCCGTGACTCTCACACCTGAGGAGTCGATCCGCGTGGCAGTCCACCATATGTCCGTGGGTGGTTTCCGACACATTCCGATCGTCGAAGACAACCAACCGGTGCGCATGATTTCCATCAGGGACGTGTTGGAGTTCCTGTGCGATACGGTCTTGGAGGGTGAGTCCGGCGTCCTGACGGTCGGGAACTCCACCAACTAGGACCTCTTCCCCTTACCTGGCCCGTTTGCCCCAGGTCTGTCCGCCGAGGAAACACTTGTGGGAGGATGCCGAGCCGACAGGTCCGATCAGTCGGCTACCTTTTCGTGGTACGCCGTCTCTTCACGGCAGCACATGCAAAGGCCGGGAGCGTAGGTGGTGATGTTGCAGACTTCACAGAAGTAGTAGAAATCCAATACCTTGCCGTCTCTCAGAATCTGTGATCGGATAACCTCGAAGAAGGGAGTCCCCTGCTCCTTTCTCAGAGTCAGCTGAAACCGGTTCGACCGCAGTCGCTTCTCGGAAACCAGTGTCCCCAGCGCATCACCTGACCGAAGCGGAAACACCTGCCCCTCTTCAGTCTTGAGGCCCCGTGCTGCCGGCACGGAAGAGCATGGCGTTTCCTGCGTCTTTGCATCCAGACAAACCAACCTCCCCTGGCGGACTTCATTGTCCGCAGCAAAGGGCTCGGCAGTGTGCTGAAGTCCGTAGCCAAGAACGCCGAAGATCAGAATCATCCGTGCTGCCTTCACGCTTCAACTCCTCTCGTTCCACTGGCGAAACATATTATACTGCTTAATTCAGCATCATCTCGCCATCCGGTTTCGTTTGAACCAGTTCGCCAGTCTGGTTTACAATGGCTTGCCGGTCTGGTATTTGCGGGTCACGCAGGTATAGCCGTGAGCATCTTGGTGGGCAGGCGACCAAGGAGCTACCCGGACGGTTGATGGGTAGGATATGGCCCTGCCGGGATGTCAGCGGGGTAGCTTGTGACAATGAGGGTCCCAAGTTCGGGCCGATTTCTCTTAAGGAACTCTCGCCTCTATGTCCAAAATCAGAGCAGCTGTCAGAAAAACCGGAGCGCCGACCTCTCAACAGCCAAAGGATTCGGGTCAGGCGACCATTTCGAATGGGCATCTGGAGGGGCTGAGCCGAGAACTTCTTTACGAGATGCTCTACTACATGAAGCTGACTCGAGAAATCGAGACCCGTATTGAAAGAAAGCTTTATCGACAAGGCAAGATTGTGGGCGGGGTCTATGTGGGGCGAGGCCAGGAGGCCATCAGCATTGGGTCCGCTATTCAACTGGAGGAGGAGGACTGCATCTGCCCTTCTCACCGGGACATGGGAGCTTTCCTGATTCGCGGGATGCCGGCTCGCGTCGTTCTGTCTCAATACATGGGACGCAGGACGGGGGCCACCCGAGGCCGGGATGCCAACATGCACATGGGGGATATGTCGAAGCGGATCGTCGCCTTTGTGAGTATGCTGGGAGACACCATTCCCGTGGCCGCAGGAATCGCTTTGAGTTTCAAGATGCGGCAGCAGAGGAATGTCGTGTTGTGCTACTTTGGCGACGGAGCCAGCAGCCGCGGCGATTGGCATGAAGGGATCAACCTGGCATCGGTTCAGAAGGTCCCTGTGGTCTACATCTGTAATAACAACCAGTATGCCTATTCCACTCCTTTGGAAAAGCAGATGGCCGTCAAAGACGTGGCGGTTCGTGCGGCGGGTTACGGGATGCCGGGCGTCATCGTTGACGGGAATGATGTCATCGAGGTCTATAAGGCCACCCATACGGCTATTGAGAGAGCCCGCAGCGGCGCGGGACCCAGTTTGATCGAGTGCAAGACGTTTCGAATGACCGGCCACTCCGCTCACGACGATATGCGATACGTGCCCAAGGAACTGCTTCAGGAATGGGAGGCCAAGGATCCCATCGGCCGGCTCGAGGCCTCCCTGGCTGAAGCCAGCCTGATAGACGACGACACTATTCATGAACTCGACCTGCGAGTCACCCGAGAGGTTGACGAAGCCGTGTCGCTCGCGGAAAGCGACCCTTACCCCGAACCCCACGAGACCTTGGAAGGGGTGTACGCAGATGTCACCATTGAGTCACCGCTGGCGCCGGTTGACCGATTCTTTGACCGAGGCGAATAGGGAGGAAGCATGGGGCGTCTCACTTATCTGGAGGCGATCCGGGCGGGCATCTGGGAGGAGATGGAAAGGGATCCCAACGTCTTTGTCCTGGGAGAGGACGTGGGAGAGTATGGAGGCGCTTTCAAAGTCACTGAAGGCATGCTGGGGCGCTTCGGCGAAGCCCGGGTCATCGATACGCCGATCAGCGAATCGGCCATTGTTGGTGCGGCCATTGGTGCGGCTTTGATGGGAATGCGGCCCATTGCCGAAATGCAATTTGCCGACTTTATCTCTTGCGCTTTCGACCAGATTACCAATTTCGCCGCGAAAACCCGTTACCGCTGGGGCGCTGCGGTTCCGATTGTGGTCCGGGGGCCGTCGGGCGGAGGAGTGCACGGGGGGCCATTTCATTCGCAGAACCCTGAGATGTATTTCGTCCACACGCCGGGTCTGAAAGTCGTCACACCTTCCACCGCCTACGATGCCAAGGGGCTCATCAAGGCGTCGATTCGAGACGAAGATCCCGTCATCTTTCTGGAACACAAGTATCTCTACCGCAGGATTAAAGAGGACGTCCCGGAGCAGGAATATGTTGTGCCGATTGGAAAAGCGGACGTCAAAAGGGAGGGCCGGGATATCTCGGTGATCACCTATGGAGCCATGGTCCATCTGGCTCTGGAAGCCGCGGCGGAGCTCCAAAAGGAAGGTATCGAACTGGAGGTACTGGATCTGCGAACCCTGGTACCCCTCGACAGAACCAGCATTTTGGAATCCGTGAAGAAGACCAGCAAGGTCATCTTACTTCATGAGGATACACGGACCGGCGGTATGGCCGGCGAGTTGACCGCCGTGATTTCTGAAGAGGCTTTTGAATATCTGGATGGACCCATTTTTCGAGTCACGGCCCCCGACACTCCGGTACCCTACAGTCCGCCCCTTGAAGAATTCTTCCTGCCCAAGACCTCGGACATCATTCGAGTTGCCAGGCAGCTTCACGCCTATTGATCTTGCCAAATCGCGCCAGCTGAGGAGAGCTGAATGCCAACCGATGTCATCATGCCCCAAATGGGGGAGAGCATTTTTGAAGGTACTGTAACCCGATGGCTGAAGAAGGTTGGAGATCCGGTCGCACGAGACGAACCCCTCTTCGAGATTTCAACCGACAAAGTCGATTCCGAGATTCCCGCCCCAGCATCGGGAACGCTGATTGAAATCAAGGTACAGGAAGGCGAAACGGTGCAGGTCAATACCGTGGTTGCGATCATCGATGGGGAGGGCTCGGAGACAACCCCTGGCCAGCCGCCAAGCGGTACACATCAGTCCTCCGATGTTGTGAGCGCGGTGACTCCTGTTTCGGGAAAGCCCAAGATTGAGGAGCCCCCAGTCGCTGGCGAAGACAAGATCCGGAGCTCGCCTCTGGTCCGTCGTATCGCGCGAGAGGAGCGGGTCGATCTCTCCACTCTCGAGGGTTCGGGAGTGGGCGGGCGAATCACCAAGAAAGACATCCTCGAATACCTCAGCCAAAGAGACCGAGTCCCGCCGGTTCCGAGTGGAGCTCCCCTGCCGGGCGATACCGGTATCAGCGCGAGAATCGACATCGGGAGCCAGGACGAAGTGACCCCGATGTCGGCGATGCGGAAGAGTATCGCTGAACACATGGTCACCAGCCGGCGCACCTCCGCTCACGCCACGACCGTCTTCGAGGTAGATATGACGAAGATCGTCACGCTGAAGGCTCAGCAGAGCGCCGAGTTCATGGCCAAAGAAGGCCTTAAACTCTCCTACACGCCTTTTTTCATCAAGGTGACGGCCGAGGCACTCAAACAATTTCCGGTGGTCAACGCATCGATTGAGAGCTCCAACATTGTCTACCGAAGGAATATCAACATCGGCGTAGCGGTGGCTTTGGACTGGGGGTTGATCGTCCCCGTCATCAAAAACGCCGACGAGAAGAGCTTTTTGGGACTGGCTCGGGCCACCTCGGATCTCGCTCAGCGGGCGCGGCAGAAGAAACTCACGCCTGAGGATGTTCAACACGGGACCTTCACCATTACCAACCCTGGGGTGTTCGGAAGCCTGCTGGGAGCGCCTATCATCAACCAACCGCAAGTCGCCATTTTGTGTGTGGGAGCCATCACCAAGCGGCCGGTGGTGATCAATGATGCCATCGCCATTCGATCCATGGCATACTTGACTCTCACCTTTGATCATCGCTTGATTGACGGAGCGGTGGCGGATCAGTTCTTGGCCTCCATCAAGGGCAAGCTCGAGCAATGGGACGAGCAGTTGATATGATCGGGGCGCGCTACAGCAGTCAAAATTAGAGCTTGTGCGCGACACCGTTGTGAGCTTAGATAGAATCTGTATTCCAGGGCGGGGATGCGCGCCTCCTGATGTGCGTCCGTGCCGGGGTACACCCGGAACGAATTCGGACTATGGACAAGAACTCTTCCATCGGGGTGAGTGAGCGGCTGGCGGATCTCGTCACGGAGATCTTGATCGCTCTGGGGGAAGACCCGGAAAGGGAAGGACTGCGGCGGACGCCCCGCAGGGTGGAGGAGAGTTTGAAGTACCTCACCAGGGGCTATAAGCTGGACATCGAGAAGGTCATCAACGGAGCGGTATTCGAGGCTGAATATGACGAAATGGTGATCGTCAAAGACATTGAAGTCTACAGCCTCTGTGAACATCATCTGCTCCCGTTCTACGGGAAGTGTCACGTCGCTTATCTGCCGGACAGGAAAATCATCGGCCTGAGCAAGCTGCCCAGGATCGTGGATGTCTATAGCCGACGGCTGCAGGTTCAGGAGCGCCTGACAACGGAGATCGCCTACGCGCTGGAGCGGCACCTCGAGCCAAAGGGTGTCGGCGTGGTGATCGAAGCCTTTCATCTTTGCATGATGATGCGGGGAGTCCAGAAACAAAACAGCAATACCATCACCAGTTGCATGTTGGGCCGCTTCAAGACGGACAGCAAAACACGCAGCGAGTTCATGGATTTCATCAAATGAGTTCCTCACCAGACAGGAAGGCAGCAACGGGAAAGAAGCCCGCCCACCCTAAGGAACGAGAGTTGCTAAAGCAAGTGGACGAACTGGCGGGTCGGCTTCAGGAGAAAGAAGACCAGTTGTTGCGCACGCTGGCCGACTTCGACAACTACCGCAAGCGTGTGGCCAAGGAAGGGGCGGATATCGGAAAGGCCGGCAAGAAGGCGTTGCTTCTTGGCCTGCTCGATGTATTAGAGAGTTTCAGACTGGCCTTTCTGTCGGAAGCGGTTCGCAACCAGGTGGACACGTATCATGGATTTCGGGGTATTCAGCGACAGTTGGAACAGCTTCTTGACCAGCATGAAATTGTGAGCTTCGATTCGGTAGGCAATGCCTTCGACCCCGCTTTCCACGAAGCGGTGGATACCGAGTTCAGCGCCAAATATCCCGCAGGCTATGTCTCGCACCAGCTTCAACCTGGGTACTTGTGGAAAGGAAAGGTCCTGCGGCCGGCGAAGGTGATCGTAGCGAGAGACGACTCTGCCCAGCAGCATCACGTGGACCATCGGGTTTGATCGGTCCTTCAATCCCGCCGAATCACTTCCACGTTGGATTTGGGTACGGCAATTCGTTCCAGCTTTCCCTGATCGGTCAGCCAAAGGTCAATTTGAAGCTCACCGGTGTCGACCGAGAGGTGCTGCAAGGATAGCGACGACTCTCCGACTTTCACTTCTTCAAAACCCTGGTCTACGACCTTCACCGCACCCGAGAGGAACTGCTGCGGAACAAAGGCTGAGAACTCTTGTGCCCCACCCTTCACGAAGTCGAAGCGTCTGGTAAGAAGGATGTAGTGGTGAAAAACATTATCGTCCAACACCGCGACGTCGTTCTTTAGCTCGATTTCCCGCTGGTCCCTTTCTTTCCCGATTTCATAGGTCACGGAAGAATGACCTTCCACTCCGAATTGGACCCGCGCGCGGCTTCGGTTGTCACCAGCCTCCTGAGTGATTTCATAGTTGAGCGGCTCGAAGACCGGCGTGAACTCCAGAACAGGAAGAAGTCTGAACGTCACGCGACCGTTCTCTCGTTCCATCGTCAGTGAAATCTCGGCGTCGGCTTTAAGCCGCTGTCCCTCACTCTGGATCCTGAAACGCTCCTCCCCCACTTCTTCGCCTGCAAAAAGAATCTTGAACGTTCCTTCTTCGTTGACATTAGCGATCCGCCCTTTGGGACGGGGCTGGTTCTCCTTGGCCGCAGAACTCGGCGGAAAGGGGACAACTGCTGTGAGCCCAAACAGGGATCCGACCAGGACTAGCCGCTGGGCAATCCAAGCCGGAGTCTTTTGCTTATGATTCATGGTTGTGCCATCCGCTGGCTCAAGAGGTTAGAGATGGTGGCTGCGATTTCCTCCGCCCGGTCGGATGAAGCATCCACTTGAAAGTCACACAGCTCATAGAACGGCCGTCGCGAATCATAGAGATCTTTGACAAACTCCGGCGATTGTAGCAGTGGACGGGAGCCGTCCGCCGGACATCTCTTCAGAATCACTTCCAGTGGGCAGTCTAGGAAAACCGAGTAGCCCATAGACTGGATTGTTTCTCGATTGGTGGCCAGCGCGAAGGCTCCGCCTCCAAGGGCAACGACGCACCGGTCACGCTTCTTCAATTGCTGCAAAGCCTGACTCTCAATCTGCCTGAAAAAGGCTTCGCCTTCCAACTCAAATAGTAACCGGATAGAACGCCCCTGCTGCTCCTCGATCTGCTGGTCTAGGTCGTAGAACTCCCAGTTCAACAGCGCCGCCAACAGGGGGCCAACCGTGGACTTACCCGATCCCATGAATCCCACCAGAAAAACGCGCTGCCGCCTCACCTGCTTGCCCTTTCTGCTGGAACAGGAAGGAAACTGCCCGGATCTTGCCTCATCGCGCTCAAAAAAAACAAGGCCCAAAACTTCATGGGCCTTCTTGCTGAGAACAAAACGATTATAGCTCGCTTACTTTTTATTGATGACGATCTTGCCGCTAAAGGTGGAAAGCTGGACGATCGCGTCGCCTGAGTTGGATGTTCCGATGAGCGACTGCTTCCCGAAGACGCTGGGAGTCGCCGGGCGATGATTCTTGGACCGGATGGGCAGGTTACTCGATATGCTTCCTTTCACCGTCTTCATGTCCCACTCGACTGAGGCGTTGTCTGAACAAAGCACCGTAATCAGGCCCTCGTTGGTCGAGAAGTTGTACTTGCCTCCCGGCAGGAAATCCCCATCATACAGGATGTTTCCTAGAGTCGAGAAAGCCGAGACATTGTTGCTGTCAAGATTGCGAAAGAAGATATCGCCACTCACGGTATTGGCCTGAATGATTCCCCTGGAATCTGCAATGTTCAGTTTGCTGCCCAAGGACTTCACGTTCAGGTAGCCGCTCACCCCGGTGACATTGACATCCGCGTTGAAGACATCTACCAGTATCTCGCCTTTGATGTTCTCCACTGAAACGCTTCCAAGGTTGTTGCGGATCTGAATGTCCGATTCCTCAGGAGTCATCAATTGACAATCCACTTTTGCTTTCTCGGGGCTTGCCAATCGGTCCAGAACATGAGCAGAAATCCTGAGCTTGTTGCTGTTGAACTCCGTATCGATCTCGACATTCTGGGATTGACGCGTGCAGACTGCTTTCACCTCAGAATTCTGCCACCCTTTGATTTGCAGCACCCCCGAGTAGTTGTTCAACATCACGTTCGGGTTCTTCGAAACCGGAAAGACCTTTTCCATCTTATCTCCGGCCCTTGCGGGAAAACTCGCCAGGGTGGCAACCGAGAAAACGACAGCACTCATTGAAAAGAATAAACGCATGGCTCTACCACGGCTCTTGGAAGTTAGACTACAAGGAGTCTGAATTGACAATATTCTGCAACAACTCAACCTTCTTCTGATATGCCGCCAACAAGTACTGATGCACCATGGGATTGTCTGGCGTCTGCTGAACCGCTTCCTGGCAGACACTCACGTAGTAATCCATGGTGGCCAGGTTGTCATTCAACATTTGCGCCACACTGGGGTCGAGGCTCTGCAGCTTTCTTTGCGAAACATCGGTCAGGGCCCGAATGGCCTGCTGATAGTGCTCTTCCGCCTTCTTGAGTTCGACATAGAGGGCGGATTCAGTCATCTCCGCGGGCCGATCGGTCAGTCGGTTGTATCCGAACCAAGTCACGCCGACCAGAAACAACGAAATCAAGCCGCCGGCGAGGGCAGGTCGCAGGTTCAACCGAAAATTGTGAGGAAACCACCTCTCCCAGAACCCTGTTCGCCCTTCCCGAATCAAACCTTCCGAGACCAGTTGGCTTTGAATCTTCGCCCACACCGCGGCGCTGGGCTCCTCGTCCGCTTCAAGCGCGGCAGCTGAGGACCTGATACTCTTCAAATCTTCCGCCAAACGCTTGCAGGAAAGGCATTCCCGGAGATGACTTTGGACCAAATGATCACTTGAGAGGGTTCCATCAATCCATTCGGAAAGCTGGTCTTCAATCTGGTTGCAACTTACCATGGCGACTCCACCAACCCGGATAGAATCTTAATAGTTATCAATTTCACAATTGATTTAGATAACAATTATGCCCGATATGATGCCTTAAGTCGTCTTTTTTTCGAACCGGTTTTTCTTGCTGAGGAGCAAGTCTCGCAGCTTCATCCGGGCCTTGTGCAATTGGGACTTTGAGTTCCCGATCGAACACTGAATCATTTCGGCAATTTCATTATGTTCATATCCTTCAACATCATGAAGAAGAAAAATAGTCCGGTATCCCTTCGGTAGCTCCTTGATTGCCCGAGCCAGAGTGACCCGATCGACGGTTCCCATCAGGTTCAGGTCGGCTTCTCCGTACTCCCTTTTGGGAAGGTCGAGCGAGTCGTCGCTGGGCTCCTCATCCAAGGAAACCTGGTTCAAGCCCCGCTTTCGAATCCGCATCAGAACCACATTCACGGTCAACCTATGAAGCCATGTTGAAAAGGCCGACTCTCCCCGGAAAGTTCCAATCTTCCGAAACAGCTGCATGAAGGCCTCTTGAGTGAGGTCCTCGGCATCGGCGGTGTTCCCGACCATTCGCAGACAGAGTGAATAGACCCGCTTCTTGTGGAGGGAATACAGAGCCTCGAAGGCTTCAGCGTCGCCGTCAGTGCAAGCTTTGATGGCCTCGGCTTCGGTCATTTTCTTTGACTGGCACGGTTCAAGCTGAAACCGAGCGTCTCTCCCATCACCTCGGCGGCTTCCGGGCCCCCGGGAATGGTTGTAACTCCATAGAAACAATGCAAAAAACGGATCGACAATAGCTGAGGAACAGCAATCTGTCAACCCAGATAGGGGCCACCAAAAGGGCGAGGGTCTAACCCACGACGGCGATGCGAGCAGGACCTACTTTTGCGGTCGGCTCGAACGATGGACAACCAACTTCCCGGACTGAACTTCGATCTTCCTGATGCCGCCTGGCAAATTGAATGGAGTGTTAGGCTTAGCTATTTGATAGCGAAGTTTCAGCCTCTTGGTTAGCAGATCGATGAGCTGCGGAGGGAGCTCATTCTGATCCAAACGAACCGAAGTCACAACGTACTTCCCGGTGTAATCCTCAGATTCGAACGTCCCTTTTATCCGAAGCTGGTGTTGCCCTCGTAACAGACCGTCAATCAGCACGTTACTCTTCACATTCGAGTCCCGTTTCAGCTCGTCGAAATCGACCAAGGCCTTGATCGCGGATTCGCGAGCCCCAAGCTGCACCTGGAGCTCGCGAACGCCCCTGGGAACCAGACTCGTCAATTTCAGAGCCAGATATGAGTTGATCTCCAGTTCCGACAGAACAACGCTTGCTTCCCCATCGGGGGGAGCGGGGGAGGTCAGCTGCAGAACCTTTGCCGAAAAACGGGAGGCGGCTTCAGCAGACGGCGCTAAGGTCTGGACCGGACCGCGGGACCACTGGTTCAGAAAGTACCAGATAAGTCCACCCGTTAAGGCTGCTATCACCAAAACGACCGCGATCGTGTTCCGCACGGAAATGGGCCTGACTTATCGCACCAGCTTGAAGGTTCGTGACCAACGCGTCTTGCTGAAGAAATTCAGGATCACATCTCCTATCTGCTGGGTTCTGTCCACAAAAGAGGTTCTCAGATGCTCATTGGAGTCGGTCACGAATGACCAATAGATGATCAAAGCCCTACCTACTATGTTCTTCCGTGGGACGAATCCCCAGTAGCGGCTGTCTGCGCTGTTATCCCGATTGTCCCCCATGGCGAAATAGTATCCTTCTGGGACCACAATTTCGTCCCCATCGAGATACTCCTCGAAGTAATAGGAGCTGTCAAAAATGTCCTGATTCAGGTGGTAGTCGCCCAACCGCCTGAGCTGCTCATTTCGGACAGGGAAGTTATCTCGGACGGGCACGTTGTTTCGGTCCAGCATCTTGTGGAAGACATAGGGCTCGTCGACGGCCTGTCCGTTTAGGTAGAGTTTCTGGTTCACGATTCGGAGGTGATCCCCCGGCATGCCGATGACCCGTTTGACGTAGTGCTTGGTCAGATCTTCGGGGTACTTGAAAACAATGACGTCCCCTCGATGAATCTCCCGCAGCGGCAGTAGCGCGCTCCCCCAGCTGCAAGGTCGTGCGAAAGCGTACTTGTTGACCAGCAGATGATCGCCCACCAAAAGGTTGTCTTCCATGGAGGGAGTTGGGATTTTGAAGGCCTGAACGATGAAGGTGGTACCGAATAACGCAAGGATCACGGTAACCACCAAACTTTCAAAGTATTCGCGAATCGTCGACTGCTGCATCGTAGATTATGGTCCCTCTGCCACCCTCTGAAATTGCCAATGGCGATCTAGCGGCAGCCTCGGAAGACCTCTAAGTGGCCTGCAAAGAGAGGCATTTCAGTGCCAAACGGGCCGCTTCCTGTTCAGCGCTCTTCTTGGTTTCGCCATGTCCCTCGGTCAGCTTGTTTCCGTTGACCTTCAGCTCCACCGAAAAGTGCTTTTGATGATCAGGGCCGGTCTCCCTGATGATTCTGTATTCCGCCGGGGGAAACCGCAACGCCTGCAAGCGTTCCTGAAGCTGGGACTTGAAGTCCATCGAAAAGAAACTGCCGCTTTCGATGGCATTGAAGTCGTTCTCAAAGCAGCGGGCGACAAACCGGCGAGCCTTCTCGATGCCTGCGTCCAAGTAAACGGCCGCCACAACGGCTTCCAACGCATCCACTAAGAGCGCTTGTTTTTTTCGACCGCCCGTTTTCTCTTCCCCTTTACCCAGTCTTAGGAAGGCTCCCAAATTCAGCTCGCCGGCGATACGGAAAAGGTTGGCCGCGCTGACCAGGTGGGCACGGATCTTGGACAGCTCGCCTTCGGTAAGCTGCGAGAACCGACGAAACAGACTCTCAGAAACGACAAAACTGAGGATCGAATCGCCAAGAAACTCCAATTGCTCGTTGTCAGCGTTTGAAGACAGGCCGCGCTCGTTCGCTGCTGAGCGATGGGTGAGAGCCCGTTCCAACCAATCTCGGTTGCTGAATGTGTGCCCCAGAAGGATCTCAAGCTCGCCGACTTGGTCTGCCTGGACTGGTGCCTTCCACCTGGCCCGACGTCCAGTAGTCCTGCCCAAACGAGTGCTGTGCTGCTTCGCGTTGATGATTGACCAGTCCTTTTAAGGTGTAGGTGCCCCCGGTGCCGGAGAGAACGGTTTCTCCAAACCCAAACGCGCCACAGACTGGGCGTTCCGGGTGTTATCTCCCGAATCGATCACCGCCTGATAATGCTCTCTCGCGCCTTGCCGATTTCCCTGGTAGTCCAGGATGCGGGCCAGGTAGATGTGCGACCAGGCCCTTGTCGAAGCATCGCTGGAGGGGGAACGCAGCACCCGCGAGAAATAACCTTGAGCCACGTCGAGTTCCTCCTGCAGACTTGCGATCAACCCCAGACCGTACAGAGCGTTAGGGTTAGAAGAGTCGTGGTTTTGTAGGATCGATTCAAAGACTGCTTTGGCTTTGTCCAGCTCGTTGGCCACGAGGCTCGAGTTCGCTTCGGTTAAGAGCTTTTCGAGTTCTGAGGGTTCCCGGGGCTCCTCTCCCAGACTCTTCTGAGCCTCTGCAAAATCCGTTTCAACCTGGCTGAACAGGATGTCTTTGATGAACTTGGGATAATAGAGCCGGAGGCCTTCCTCGCTGGCCTCGAAGGGGTGAAGCGCGTCGTAGAAGCGACGGGCGAGCAAGGCCCCCGAGCGCACGTGGGCATCCAACTCCAAGGAAGCCTTGGCTTCAGGAACCTTGCCGATCCGCAACTCGATGGCGCGTACCAAGCTCTCTGTGACCAGGAATTGAAGATCACTCCGATATTGATCGTCGATCTTGGGAGCACTCTCCACAAACTTGGTCAACGCGAGGCGGGTCTCCTTTGGCAGAGTGAAACGCAACGCAAAAGGATCCAGGAGAAAGTGCAGATATTGGTGTCTGATCTCGTCAATCTTGACCCGATCGGACGGACTGAAAACCAGGTAGTAGGCATCGCCGTAAGTCCGCGCGTGAATAATCGTGGGTAAAATCAAGAAATCGGGGATGAAAATCAGCCGGCGGTCCAGGTAGGATCCGGAGGGAATCCTCAAGTATCCATCAGTGGCCAGGATGAGTTGATTGATCAGAGGGCTGTAGCGCGCGACTGCTTTGTCCAAGAGCGCGCGGCGTCGGCTCCAAACGGCCTCGACCTTGGCCTGGTGATAGAAGTCCCTAACCAGCTCCAAAAAGGGGTAAATACCCTGCACATCCGGAGGCAGCTTCTCGACCGGATACTCCAACTTGAAGTGAGGGGGGCCGTCGCACAGCAGAGCCAACGAGACGTAGCTGCTGAAGACAGCCTCCATCTTTCGTCCCTGCTGGTGTTCGGCATAGAAAGCTTGCAGTTTGGACCTCAGATCTCCGGAGAGAGGCCCAAAATCCTTCATGGTTCTTCGGGCGTTTTCGTCCAAACCGCCCAAATCGTCCTGGGGCGCAGCGGCGTAGAGACTGCCAAGCACCGAAAAAACCCGGATGTCGGGAGAAAGAACGATGGCTGGCGTCTGCGCTCCCAGAGTCGAAGGGAAGCCGAAAGTCCCCATGATGGCGAAAGAGATCGCCAAAATCGTGTTTATTTTCATATACTTATTCCTACTGATACCTGCCGCCTCAAAATCGTAAAGAAATGTGAAAACCGAGTCAACTAAGTTCCGCGGCCGTCTGTTCTCGTCCGCTCGTCGGGCTGAACCGAGCGCGTAGCGGACTCTGCCTCCCAGTATATACGCATATCGGGCTTAAGGGCTGTCACTTGACCGGGAACTCGCAGTAAGTTAACGTTGCCCTCCAAATGAGAACAGATCGCTTGCGTCATTAGCCGGCCAGCGCGCACCAAGCTCGCACGGTGGCAACCGTCCGAGGGAAGATCATGAAGAGTTTCGTGGGAGCGATCGATCAGGGGACAACCAGCACTCGCTGTTTGATTTTTGACCCTTCTGGTCGTGAGGTTTCTCGTCATCAGCTGGAACACCGGCAGATCCTCCCTCAACCAGGGTGGGTGGAACACGACCCGACGGAGATCATTGAACGAACCTGCGAAGTGATTGAAGCGGCGATGAGCAAGGCAGGAGTGCAGGCTCAGGATCTGGCCGGTTTGGGGATTACAAACCAGCGCGAGACAACCGTAGTCTGGAATCCGCGCACCGGGCGGCCCTGCTGCCATGCCATCGTCTGGCAGGACACTCGGACGGCTCGTCTCATTGCGGACCTCGAAGGTCGCGGGATGGGTGAGCTCATCCGCCGCAAGGCGGGCCTTCCTCCCGCGACCTACTTCTCCGGCGCCAAACTTCAATGGATTCTGAACAACTTGCCGGAAGTGAGGAGGGCGGCCCTAGCCGGCGACGCGATCTTCGGCACAATCGACAGCTGGATCATTTGGAACCTGACTGGCGGACCCAACGGGGGGGCACACGTCACGGACGTGACCAACGCAAGTCGGACCATGCTGATGAATCTGGAGACGCTCGAGTGGGACCACGAGTTGCTGGACCTGTTTCAGATCCCACGCCAAATGCTTCCGGAAATTCGCCCCTCGATAAGTCATGTGCCTTACGGGTTCACGCGTGCCGGCGGACCCCTCAAAGGTGAAGTTCCCATCTGTGCCTCACTTGGCGATCAGCAGGCAGCTACCGTAGGCCAGGTCTGCTTTCGAGCCGGAGAAGCGAAGAACACCTATGGTACTGGCAACTTCATGTTGCTCAATACCGGACAGCAAATCGTTCCATCCAGGTCAGGTCTCCTCACGACACCTTGCTATCGGATTGGGCAGGATCCTCCGATGTACGCCCTGGAAGGTTCAATCGCCGTCACAGGGTCGGCGGTGCAGTGGTTGCGCGATCAACTGGGTATCATCAGCCAGGCTGCCGAGGTCGAGAGCCTGGCGAACGCCGTGCCTGACAATGGCGGACTATATTTTGTTCCCGCGTTTTCTGGGTTGTTCGCACCCTATTGGAGGTCCGACGCCCGCGGAGTCATCGTCGGGATGTCGCGCTTTAACACCAAAGCCCACCTTGCGCGGGCCACTCTAGAAGCCATCTGCTATCAAACCCGGGACGTGGCCGAGGCCATGGTCAAGGATTCCGGGGTGGAGCTAGATGTGTTGAAGGTGGACGGTGGTGCCACCGCCAACAACACCTTGATGCAGATGCAGGCCGACATCCTGGGCGTGCCGGTTTTGCGGCCGTTCACTGCTGAAACTACTGCCCTGGGAGCCGCTTATGCTGCCGGCCTGGCAGTGGGGATTTGGAAGGATTTTGAAGAACTCCGGTCGCACTGGAAGGTTGATCGTCGATGGGAGCCCGGCTGGGACCAGGCGAGAAGAGATGAGGCCTATTCGGGCTGGCAGAAAGCGGTGCAGCGGACCCTGAACTGGGTACCCACCGCGTAGCCTCGGGCATCCCCGACGCCCCATCTAGTGCAACATGTAATTCTTTGCAAGGTCTCGATAGGCGGCCACTTGACGGTCACACCACAGCTGGTCACGAGCTAATTCTCTGGCCATAACCTGAGCTACCAAAGGAGCCGCCTCGACACTGGCGTGCGCGTCCAGCAGCAGAGCACGGGTCCGCCGTGACAGCACATCCTCGACTGTCCGCGCCATCTCCCTTCTCACCGCCCAGATGACTTGTCCGACATGGTACGGCAAAGCTGGGTGAAGGCTGTTTGCTGGGTATCCTGCCTGAACGGCCAGACTCTTCACTGCGCTGCTGTCGCTTCCGTATACCTGGAATATGTCCGGTGCCTCGCCAGGGTGGGTCCATCCGTGCAACTTGAGATGCTGCGTCACTGACGGGCGCTCGTCCAGCCCGGCCACCATGACCGCCTGATCGATCGTGTCCTGACCCATTTTCCGGTAAGTCGTCCACTTCCCCCCCGTGACCGTGACGAGTCCAGAGGTGGAGATCAGCAACGTGTGATCCCGCGACAGCGCGGCAGTGTTCGTTCCGCTTTGCTTTGCGACCAGAGGACGCAGTCCCGCAAACACGCTCAGGACATCGGCTGGTGTCGGATCCTGGGTCAGATAGCGGGCCGCGTGGGTGAGAAGAAAGTCAATCTCCTCCTGCAAAGGGCGTGGCTCCAGAGTTGGTTCGGAAACGGCTGTGTCGGTGGTTCCTACCACCACGCGATTATGCCAAGGCACCGCGAAGAGGACGCGCCCATCGTCGGTGTGGGGAACCATGATCGCGCTGGCACTCGGTTGAAAAGACCTGTCCAGCACCAAATGTACTCCCTGGCTCGGGGAAACTACCCGACTGCAGCCTTCTTCGTCCATCTGGCGGATCGAATCCGCAAATACGCCGGTTGCATTAATGACGGCCCTGGCTAGCACTTCAAACTCGTTTCCACTCTCCTCATCGCGGGCCGTCACGCCACAGACTATCTGGTTGGCCTTGAGTACCGACGTGACACGCACGTAGTTGAGAGGAGTGCCCTCATGGTCCGCGAAGGTCTGGGCCAGGTTAATGGCCAGTCTGGCGTCGTCGAACTGACCATCAAAATACACCACACCCCCGCGCAAGCCGTTCGGTTCCAGCGTAGGAATTCGTTTCAGCGTCTCCTCCCTTGTCAACAGTGTAGAGGGCCCCAAACCGAGCTTGCCGGCCAAAACGTCGTAGAGTTTCAGGCCCAACCCATAAAAGGGGCCCTCCCACCAATCGTAGGTTGGAACCACAAAGGAGAGATGGTGAACCAGATGGGGCGCGTTGCGAATCAACAAACCTCTTTCCCGCAAGGCTTCCAGTACGAGGGAGAAGTTACCTTGCTGCAGGTAGCGAACCCCGCCGTGAATCAGCTTGGTGCTTCGGCTCGAAGTCCCCTTACCGAAATCGCTCTGCTCCAGCAGGAGCGTCTGATAGCCGCGTGAAGCGGCCTCTAAGGCGGTTCCCAGCCCCGTTGCACCACCTCCGATAACAACGAAATCCCAGGGCGAGCGGCGATCTTTCAATCGTTCCAGCATGTGATTGCGGTCCACGACAACAATCTCCTCCGAGACCCGACTTTACAGCGTGACTCCAACACCTCCGACCCCTGAACAGCTATCCCCCAGGCGGGAAACTCCACTCGAAAAGGAGTCGAGAAAATAACGACTTCGTTGGATGGAGGAGATTTCTGAAAACGATTGCGGACCAAATTCCCGCCTGGGCCGCCGCCCTTTCATGGCCGGCCCATGCTGTCCCGAGACCCACCGCTCCGCCGCGCAACCATGGGTCAACTGACCGCTTGCTTTAGGGCTGGCGATGAACCCATCGACTGGCTTGTTCCTCGTTTTTCCTCCAGGCGGCTTTTTTCGCGGTTGGCGTAGTCAAGCGAGATCTTGATTCCCTGACTGTGTCCCTTCTTGATCAGGTTGGAGAAGTACTGGATTCCTTCATCCAACTTTTGTTGGTTGATAAAGAAATCGGCCAGCCACATGTAAAAAACGTGGTTCGAAGGATATTGGTCGATGAGTGCAGTGAGCAGGCGGTGGTAATCATCGAAGCGTTTTTCGTTGTAGTAGACGCCTAAGAGGACGATCTTGGCCTCAGTTTGACCGTACTCTCCCTTAGCGGCTGCCAGTTCCAACTGCTTGAGACCTTGCTCGCGATCGCCTCGAGCTCCCAGCATCCAGGCGAAGGGTTTGATGACCGCAGGCAAGGACCCAGCGAAGTAGTTGTACGCCCCGATTCCGATCAGGCAGTCGACGTAGTTAGGCCGCAGGGCACAGGCTTGTTGATTCTGGTCGTTGCCCTTCATACCCGACCTCATGGCACCAAAGTAGCTCTTCGTGACGGTGACTTTGAATCGAGTGCGATTGCCATAAGCACTGGCCAGATAGAGGTGTCCATGAAAATCTCCCGGGCTCTTCTTGATGAGAGCGTTCCCTGCGTCGATAGCCTTGTCGGTGTACTCGTCGAACCGATCCTGAAGCTTCTTGTTGTTCTTGTCGCGCAAGGCCTGCCACCAAACTAGTTCTGCTTTGTACATGTAGCCGATGGGGTGATCGGGGAATCGTCGTACCAGCTCATCAAACTGGCGGTCGGCAGCTTGCAGATCGAGATGGTACATGTGATCGAGTCCGGAGCGAATGATCCGATCGACGTCGGGCGTGAGGGCAAACGGTGTCTGCCCGGCTAACGATCCGGAGACTGCGAAACATCCGATGAGGCTACCCATCAAAACTCGCAGGCTGGCCCTTCTTAGCCAGAGAGAACACGACCACTTGAAGTTCGAGTGAGACCCAATAGGTTTCATATCAGCCATTATGGAATAGGGTTGCCCACGAGACATGGGAACCGCCTTTCACGTTCACAGGGGCGAGTCGCGAACATTCTCTGGCGAGCCCCGCGAAAGCGCTGGAACTCACTCGGGAGAATCCTGATCGAGCCCATCCAGGACCGCTTTGAGGCGTAGTGCGGATCCCTGAATGGAGCCATTGCGCATCACGAAACCTGTCATAGAAGAGCGTTTCAAGCTCCCGTGCGTGGAGCGCATGGTCACCAGCTTGTCGAAGAAGCTGCTACCGTAAACGGAACCGTCTTCAAAGCTTACCAGAAAACTGGCACGGTTGATGACGTGGTTGGTCACTCCTTCGTACAGAGCCGGGACAACGTCCGGATACTCATGCTCAGCCGTTGCCAGAAACCATGCCTGGCTCGTGGCATAACCTTTGGAATCCATCTCCCCTCTGGCGCGAAGTTGGTCCTGAATACCGGACAAATCGAAGGGATCGCCATCCCGAGACTCATATCGGAGCTTCCCCGCCGGGCTTCTCTGGATCAACGCCGACCCCCGCCGGGAGACCACGACGACTGTTTCCCCATCAAGATAGCTGCAGAAATCAATACCTTCACAAGAAGTCAGGAGACGAGAGAGTGATTCGACATTTCTCTCCTGCGTGTACACCGGCATCGCCCCAACCAATCCAAACGCCGGAATCACAACGCTCCGCGCATCCCGGATGGACGACTCCAACCGATAGCCGTGCTTGGCCAGAAAAGCGCCGACGTCCACCCGACGGCTGAGCACCTGACTGTTACCATGATCCGAAAAAACGACAAAGTCCAACCCCCCAGAGTGTTTTAAGAAGATCTGCTTGAGCACGTCGTCTACTTCGATCATGTACTTTTCGAACTCCGCGGGCTCCAGGATGTGACAAATAGAGTCCGTGGAACAGATGTGAGCTTTGTATTCGTGCGCGTCGTCCCGCTCATATCGCTTCAGGAAACGCCCGAGATCCGCCCGAAAGGTCTTGATGGGGACGATGTAGGCAATTCCCTTGAATATGCCGGGTTCATCGTAGTCGAGAATGTCGAGATAGGGCATGCGTGCCTTCGAAACAGTGCTTGTGGCGCCGCCCCCCATTTGATTGAGGTCGACATCGAAATAGAGGTTTTCATAACCCGGCACCCTGTCGGCGTGAAGGGCCTCGGTCAACGCCACATCGCTCACAGAAGGGAAGACACTGATTAGTGGAACCGGCCGGCAGAATTCGCGGAAATAGCCTCTATCCCACAGTGAAACCATGGCTTGATAAGGCACTCCGTCCAAACACACGAGCAGTTTCTTGCGTTGAGTAGGAAGTTTTCCGCCATCCAGATCCAACCACTTCGTTTCCGGATTCCCGAATTGCAACCGATCTACACGCCCGTCGCCGTTGGTATCCATCTCCACGACATCGGCCTTCCCGTCCTGAGTCGTGTCCACATGCCAACGATCGGGTCGGCCATCCCGGTCGAAATCCGACGATTCCACCACCACCGCTGACGGGGAGACCGGATTTCCCCAAGCAAACAGTACGTAAATCGTTGCGGCCAGCAGCCCACCGCCTAAAGTCAGAAGAACAACTCGCCATGCCATGCTTCGCAGCCCAACCAATGTCAGCGCGGAACGATCAGTCGAAGCGCCTGTTTTTCAATTGTGAATCTCTGTGGGAGATGCCCAACCAGTTCCCCATCTACCTGAACACCGATGGACGAACTTCCCTCCACTTCGACACCGTCGGTCTTAAAGTGTTTCACATCAGGTAACCGGACGTGCTGCTTCCAGGTGACACTCCACAAATACCGAAGGTAGCGCCATCGACTCCTGCCTTGGAAGAGACAGACGTCAAACTGATCCGAGAAGAACTCCGCTTCGGGGGTCAATTGAAATGGCCCGCCATAGTGGCGAGCCTTGCTGACTAAAGCAAATGTGGCCTGGTATCTCTCCCCTGAAGCAAGTTTCACCTGAAATGGCTCGAAGCGGTACCGAAACCACTGGCGGAATCCCGCCAACCAGAACGATCCCTCGCCGAGCAGACGTTTGATCTTGGGATTCACGACGCGCACAATGCCTGCGTCGACTCCAATCCCTGCCATAAGGATGAAGTAGCGACCGTTCATTTTGCCCAAAGAGATCCGGCGGACTTGGCCGCTACCCAGCAGCGCCACCACTTTTGACCAATCGTTGCTCAGGCCGAGTTCCTTCGCCAAGACGTTGGCCGTACCTCCCGGCAGAATTAATAGAGGCACCTGAGAAAGGGCCACCCCGGCCAGCACTTCGTTGATGGTCCCGTCACCCCCACACGCAATGATCAGGTCGGCACCACCGCTAACCGCCCTGCGCGCTAACTTCGAAGCTGCGTTTGGCCCCCAGGTTGCCAACATTTCGACGCTGCTTCCTTGAGCACCAAGCATGTTGGCCACTTGCTGCAGTTCTCGAATCCCTCCATTCTGAACCCGCCTGGCAGCCGGGTTGTAAATCAGAGCCACTCGCTCAAAGACAGGCATGACGTTCAAAACCGGCTGGCCAGCCGCGCAACACATCTCTGGTCCATCGACAGAGAATACAGCGTGACTGGTGTCCAGTGTATTGAGGCAGGAGGCATTATTCAAATCGATTTCCAATTTCCGCTGGCCTCGGCGGTTGGGCCTCGTCCCGTGGGAAGACACCCCTATCCCAAGCCTTCGCTTCTTTCTTGTTTGCGGCAGTGCCCTTCCGGAGTGCCCCTTTCGGAGCCCTGGTATCCATAGACACCCTTGTCTTCTGCCTCACAAGGAGTTCCCCGTTCCAAGGCATGGCAATGAATCCTAAGACAAGCAACGCGACGTCGATACCGTAGTCCATCGCACCCTCCTTGGACATTCGTGCCCTGGGCACCTCGACGGCAACTTCGGTACTCTTAATGCACGTTACCAGCCGCTATCGATCTCATCAAGACGCTGGTTCGTCTAAGCAGATATTCTGTTCCACCAGTAGGAATTGTGGCATCGGCCAGTATCTTGAAGCGGATCAGGAAGGCGAGGGATTTGGCAAGATTGCCTGGCAGTTGCTGCAGGATTATTCCGTCGGTGACCTGAAAGGGATTCCGGGAGAATAGGCTTGAACCGAAGGCCCGCGCCTTGATCGGAATGGCTATCCAAGCGAGCTTTCGGTTTGCCCAGGTCAAGTTCGGGTGGCTGGCTCGACGAAATACCGGAGGAGCCGGGAATCAAAGGGCAAGTCGGCCGGCTTGCCAGCTTTTAGCCGGTGGTGAAGCGGAGCGCCACCACAAAACAGAAAGGGCTTGGAGGGCTATTGGGATTTTGCCAGGTTGGTATCTCGCTCCACCATGAGCGGTCCGGCATCGGCGATGCTTCCTTTCACCAAGTCAGACTTCAACTCGAATTTTTGGTAGGCCTGAAGATTGACCTCAGTTTCCAATGTCCGAAAGCCAGGCAGCGTGATTTTGATGCGGTGCTTTCCGGGTGAAACCAGGAGGGCTTGGCCAGGACCGTCGAACTGATCCACGTGTCCCACAAAGCGATCGTCTAGGAACACAGCCGCTCGATTGGGCTTTACCGAAACCTTCAGCTCAGCCGTGATGTCAGGATACTGTGCCTCGGGATCCTTGACCATGGCCACGTTCACAACGTGTTTTTGACCGGGTTCTATTAGCAGTGTCCGGCTGAACTCCTGGTACCCGGCCTGCCGAACCACAATCTCGTGTTCTCCAGGCATCAAGAGCACTTTTCGCGAACCGTTCAGCTCCTTGAGATATCCGAGATATTGGCCATCAATCCACACTCCCGATGTCTTCTCGATTTTGGTAGCGCCCACCAACTCTACATGTCCCAGCACCTTGTTACCGGCCGTAAGAGGCTGGATGCCCCCGGACCAGGCGTAACAGAACCAGATGGCCACGATCGCCGTCCACCTCAGAAAAATCGAATCCATGGAAACCTCCTGACTCTCCCCTGTTGAGGAGGGCCTTGCCCTACGGCAGACCACATCTTCAATTAGATCTGACAAAATGGCAGAAGCGTATTTCTGCCTTGGATTGTTGATTTATCCAGCAAGCCTCCTGCCACAGCAGCTAGGAACGCTCGGCCGCCGTTTATTCAACAACTTAGTCAGCATCAAGGGAGATCGCAGCGGGATGCTGCAACTGAGTAACTCCTTCCCGTGACTGGAAAATATTCCTGCTGATGACGGTTCCGGTGGCGAAAGTCAGTCAGCGTCCAAAGGCGGCGGCCCAGATGGATTTTAGAAGGACGTAGGCACACCACAGCGAAAGGACGACAGCCCTCGCCGTGGTCGCTCTTAGATTGCTGGAAACCGCAACAAAGCCAGTGATCAGCAAGAATACCATCCAGAGACTCAGCACATCGATCGATGATGCCACGTTGTACAGGAACTTCCCAATGTCGGAGGGGTCCAGAAAGAAGCCTAGATTAGAGGCAATGGGATTGCGAAGGTCGAGTTGCGAAAGATCTCCCGCGAAAAAGACAGTTAGTAGCATCAGGAAGGTGGAAACCACGGAATAAGCGAAGAACGAGTGACACACGACAGCCAATGATTTTTTGAATGTCACGTCTTTCCCGCTCAAGCTAAACGCGAGCAGAAACAAGCCTGCGATGGCCAGCAGGAACAGTGGGGTGGAAACCAATGGAGCCACATACAACATCACCTTGCTGAGGCTGCTGGCCTCAGCAAGCTCCGCAAGTTGGTCAGCCCGCGGATCGCCTTGCATGGAGGCCCGGATGATGTTCCCAATCCCCATCCGGTCGATCAAAATAATATTGAAGACGAGCACCAAAACCAGCGTTGCCAGGAGCGGTAGGAACCAGGTTGGATGCTTGGCAATCTGCCGGAAGGCCGCAGCCGGCTCCAAGAAGATGCCCCATAGCACAGCCACCGATCCCATCCTCTGTGAGGAGACCGTTGGTTCGGCTTGACTGTTCGGGTCTGGGTCTTCAGATTGTTTGGAACTCATCTCCATTTCGCCTCCCGAATCGGCCCCGGTTCAAACGTAAGAACGCGCCTCGAGGCTTACTTTCTGAATAATCTGAATGGCTTCCCGCGGTGCTGATGTCCCTGATCGTGCAGCTGACACAACCTTGATAGTAAGGATATCAGAAATGAGAAGGCCGGACTTCAATGTGGTGCTGGACATCGAATCGATGTGGGATCTTTCCCTCAGGATTGGCCGGATTGGCCCTTGCCGAGTTGACCCTCAAGGATGGATGTTGTGTAATACCGGTCCGTGTCTCTCGCGAGTGCCACATCGGAAGCGAGCTGCAGTGACCGGTTGGCTGCTGTGGTGCGCGCTTAGGGTTTTCTCGTTGTGAGGGATTACCTCACGGCATTTAATTTTCAGCTTTTCCAGGTAGTGACTGAAGACCTCATGAGTACAAACTCGAACCGGACCCTGTTCTTTAGCTTTGCTCATCCCGACGACGAGACTTTTCTGGTGGCCGGCACCGCCTGCAAGTACGGTTCGCAGGGAGTCAATCTCGTGCTCTCCACTGCGACGCTGGGTCAGGCCGGAAAGAGGGGAGAGCCTCCGGTTTGCTCGGTTGAAGAACTTCCCGCGGTGCGTGAGAAAGAACTTCGACTTGCTGCTCAAGTTCTGGGCATTCACCATCTGCGGGTGCTGGGCTTTCAAGACCGGCGATTGGCTGACGTTCCTCCCGATGAAATCCGGCGTCAATTAGTGCATCAGTTGCGAAGCTATCGACCTCAAGTGGTGATCACATTTGACCCGGATGGCTCAAACTTGCACCCCGACCACATTGCCATCAGCCGCTTCACCGCAGACGCGGTGGCCGCCGCCGCCGACTCGCGTTGGCTTCCCGAAGCCGGCGAGGGCCATGAGGTTCAGAGGCTGATTTGGACAGCTCCCGTGCGAATCTATGAAATCACCCGATACGCCGACTTGGCGGCCTTGCCCGGTGTGGACTTCATTATTGATACGCAGGCCTGGTGGCAGCGCAAAGTGGAAGCGCTGCGAGCCCATCGCAGTCAACATCTTTCTTTGGACCGTCACTTCCTGAAGAAGCCCGACCTCCAGCAGTTAGCCAGTCGTGAAATTTTCCGTCAAGCGTGGGGGCCGCCTCTCAAACGACGCCCCTCGGAGGACCTCTTCGAGAACATCTGCTGAGGGTTAGAGCTGCCTTGCAAACTCGGCCGAGTACCAGTCACACCTCCAAGCCGATCGATCGCATCAACTCCAGCGCATTGCTCTTTTCGACGATGCCGGGGTAGAGCTTGTAGTCGAAGCTGATCTTTCCCTCCTCCATGTGGTCCTGGAAGTGGACGTTGCGGGCCTGGGGCCCTAATTGTTCCACAATCCTGGCCAGGGCCAAGTCGTGAGTTGTGACCAAACCAACCGCGCCCCGGCCAATCAGTCCGCGAACGATACCTTCCCCTCCGATCCGGCGATCATGTGAGTTGGTGCCGTGCAGAAGCTCGTCCAGCAAAAAGAGAAGAATGAAGGCCTCCCGAGTCAGGTCCACCAGCAAACGGAGACGTTTGATCTCGGCGTAGAAGCGAGAATCGCCTGCCTGCAGCGAATCCGTTACTCGGATCGACGCTCCCACCTGGAATCCGCAGAGAACCAGGTGCCGGGCGCGCACCGGGGCACCGGCCATGGCTAGAACGGTATTGATTCCCACCGTTCGAAGCAGAGTGCTCTTGCCGGACATGTTCGAGCCGCTTACAACGAGGACCCGAGTCTCTTCATCCAATCGGACATCATTCCGCACACATCGTTCTTCCGGCAATAATGGATGGCCCAACCCGATGCCCTCAAAGTACGTCACATTCTCGACCAGTTCTGGAAAGGGATCGCGAGGATGCTCAAAGGCGTATCCTGCCAATGAAGACAGGGCCTCCATCTCGCCGATTGCAGACAGCCATTCCTTCACCAGAGGTCCGGAATCGCGACGCCAGGCCTCCACTGCGAAAGCCAATTGAGTTGTGTAAAGGAGGGGTGGTCCAATGACCTGCATGAACAGGTTCCGTCTGGAATCCAATAGCTCTACCAGACGGCTCAGCCTGGCAATCTGGTGCGAGGCCGTGACTCCATCAAGTTCCAGTTGGCTCCTCAATCGACTGAGGCCCGGAGACTGAAAGCGTTGCTGTTCAAAAAGATGTAAGACGCCGACCAGCAACGCCAGATCGCGGGCCGCCTGGTCGACGCCCTCGACCAGATGGCGCACGCGCCGCCGGTAGATCAAACCCAGGATGGCCTCCAGGGCCAGCAGTGTCAGGCTTAGCGCTCCGCCTTCCGGCCAGGTAGCCAGGGACACCAGGAGCAGGATCGGTAGAATCAGCGCGGCGATCCGAGCCGGCTTGGACAGCAGGCCAGCTTGCTCAGCGGCCCACTGGGTCAAGGCCTGAGGATGAACCCCGCTTCTCAGATCTTCACCCAAAACGGCCAGATCTTCACGAAGCTGCAGGCGGTCCCTGAGCTCCTCCACGGACCCCTGACGCTCCCTCACGGTCGCGGGCGCAGTGGGCCACAGCAGCCAGTGCGCCAGCGTTTGTTCCCCGATTCTGGTCCTTGCCGCCGAAACAAGCTGAAATAAGCTGGCCTCTCCAAACAGGTCCAAATCGTCTGCAGCAGGGTGGTTCGATTCACGAAACCTCACTCCCGATTCCCCCGTGCCCATCCATCGGTGCTCCAATCGCGCCAGACCCCTCTCGTAGAACGCTACGCCTCGTGTAGCTCTCTTCATGCGCCGGATGACCCGGTCGTGGAAAACGACTAACACAACAAAAATCAAGACAGGGACAAGCGGCCACAACGGCGAAATGGACTTCCGGATGAACCCGTGCCAAGCCAGGAAAAGAAACACGGTGGCGACCACTAATCTTAGGTTGCCGATGCGAATGTGGAGGCGGGTGAGTCGATCCACTTCGGAACGTCGGGTCTGCAACAGGGTTTTGTACTCAGCGTGAGGATTGCGGTCGTTGATCACGGTGGAAAGCCATCACCGGCTTTTAGAGATTCACAGGAAGGCAGGGAAAATCCGTTTGAAGCAACGGACTTTGCCTTTTGAGAAATGCCGTGAGATACATTAGCATTCCACCGTGGCATTCAGAAATTCAAAAGCAGGGGGCGCTCATGCTTAAGTCTGCTTGGCTTATCGCGTCAGGTCTTGCCCTGATCACGGTGATGACGCTGGCCGTCTCCCGCAAGACGGACGAGCTGGACCCACTAAAAGTAGCGCCGGATACCCACAAGCTGCTCTTCGAGAACCGCTTTCTCCGGGTCATCGAGGCCAAGGTGCCGGCTGGTGGCCAGGAGCCGCGGCACAGCCACCCTCATGGCCTGACTGTTTACCTGGCAGACTACGACGTAGAAATCAAAACCATCCCGGATGACAAGCTCACTCGTGCCCGAAGGAAGTTCGGTACCGTGAGCTGGAGTGAAGCGGTTGTTCACGAGGTGCGCAATGTCGGTGAGTCGGACTCCCATGCGATTCGCGTTGAACTCAAATAGCGTGTTCTGCCTGTCTTTCGCGGGCGTTCAAAACTCCACTGACAACTCTGACGTTGACGAGGAATCTCTATGATGATGCGATTTCGGCGTTCGATGAGCTATGTTGTGGCCGTTTCGTATGCCCTGCTCCCCTTCCACATAAAGCCGGCGTTGGCCTCAGAGCATTTGGTGGCTTTAGAGGAGTTGCAGGAGGCAGTGGCAGGTGACTGGCAAAGCCGGCAGAAGAACCTTGAGAAGCTGGAGGCGTTTTTCGCTTCGGATCTTGCCAAGCAGGCCTTGGGCCGCTCCCCACTTCAGTCTACGCAAGTCAAGAGTGCGGTCAGACACCTCAGCGACGAGGAACTGGCTCGGCTGACGGTCCAAACGGATCGAATTAGACGAGACTTCGCCGCGGGAGCACTGACCAATCAACAGATCACTTACATTCTGATTGCGTTGGGCACGGCGGTTCTCATATTGGTGTTTGTGTTGGCTGATGACAACAAAGACCGGCGTTGAGGTTACAGCCATCGGCTTTGCCAGTCCGGAATTCGATTGAGGAGGATTTCATGAACCCAGATGAGGCGCCAACACACGACTTCAGGTCCCAATGGAATCGCCGAGATTTGCTGCGCCTAGCCCTGCTTGGCGCACCGGGCATCGCTTCGGCGGTGCCCATGTTCAGTTCCAAGCCCATCCCGAGCGCGCCCTCGAAGCCTGTGGAAGTATCTCTTTGCTTCTTCTCCAAGCCCCTCCAGAAGCTGAGCTATCCCGAGCTGGCAGACTTCTGCAACCGCCTGAACATCAAGGGTGTTGATCTGACCGTCCGCCCTGGCGGCCACGTGGAACCCGCGCAGGTTCGGAAAGATCTCCCAGCCGCTGCAAAAGCGATTCGCGCCGCCAACCTAACTATTCCGATGATCACAACCGGAATTGTCGACGCCGCCGACCCCAACACCGAACCCATACTGGCCACTGCCGCAGAGCTTGGAATCCGGTTCTTCAAACTGGGATATTACTATTACAAACAGTTTCAGAACCTTCCGGAACAGGTCTCCCATACGCGCAAACAGGTCGAGGCGATCGCCCGTCTGTGCGAGAAATACAAGCTTCAGGCAGGTTTCCACAATCACTCTGGCCCCTACGTGGGATCCCCGCTCTGGGATTTGTGGCAGCTCCTACAAGGAGTCCCAGAACAGTGGATCGGATCTTATTTCGATCCGGCGCATGCCACGCTGGAAGGGGGGGCAGCGGGTTGGAAGCTTGGGTTGAACCTGTTGCTGTCCCGGATCAAGATGGTGGCGGTAAAGGACTACCGTTGGAGGAGGCAGTCGGAGAACGAAAGATCGGTTCCCGAGTTTGGCCCCTTGGGAAGAGGAGAAGTGGTTTGGAAAGAAGTCTTTTCGACCCTCAAGGCCGCCCCGTTTTCCGGGCCTGTCTCCCTGCACGTGGAATACACCCACCTGGAGGACAATTCGCAGAAGGAACAGGAGAGGCTTCTGACCATTGCCCAGCGGGACCTCGAGTTTCTCAGAAACCAGCTCAAGGGGGCAGAATCATCGGAGGGCTGAGCACAGGCCGGTCGGCAGGCCATTGAGAGTGAGTGGCCTTCCTGCCTCATCCGAACTCAAAGCCTGCCAGGCAAAACGTTTGTTGAACGTTGCCGGGCGAGAGGTTCCGGCCACGATACATCCGTAGCAAGACCCTCTGGCGCGTGAATCCGAACTGCTCCAGAAGCAACGGGCCTTCGTTGTGTCCGGGAATGACGTCCGCGATGATGGGGTCGTGCGGCGCCTTTTCAAGAAACGCTCTTATCAATCCTCTGGCTACGGCTGGGTTCTCCGCCACCAGCGGCCCCATTTGAAGCGCTTTGCTTCCAGGTCGGCCCATCACAAAACCCGATCCGTGGCCTGAGAGACTGAGAAATCTCGGCGCAGGACTTTGACAATACCAGCTGAGGAGTTTGAAACGATCGGCCCCAAACGCGGCTCGATCCAAGTCGGCCAGCGTTAGGAGCCGGTCCGAAGTCAGCGGTTCCACAGTGAGAGGAGCTGCCTCCGAGTTACGCTCGAGGGAAGCGTCACGTCGCCAGCGTTCCACCCGGTATTCCGTAAGGAATCCCATCTTTTCGTAGACCTTTGCTCCCGCGTCGGTGGCATCCAGTTTCTGGCACTGACAGGATCGGGATTCCAAGTAATCGATCCCCCGCTTTACCAGTAAGGTTGCGATACCATGCCCGCGAAAGGCGGGGTCGACAATGACCATCCCGATCCATCCACACCAGTCGGAATACTGAATGGCCGTGGTTGTTGCCACCACCTGACCAGCTACCTCGGCCACAAAGCAGCCTTCCGGTTCGATCTCGAGGAAGCCCGCCCAATCAGCTTCAACCTGATTCCATCCGGCAATCTCCTTCAGGTGCATGCCCGTTGGGATGTCGGCTTGCGTCATTTTTCGGATGTGCACTTCTGAAGTCATCGCATCTCCCAGCGCCGCTCACTTGATGGGTTTCAGCCAGATATTCCGAAAGCGGATCGGGTGACTGTGATCTTGAAGGAGAATGGGACCCCCTTTCGAGATGTCGCCGACCATTCCCCCAGGAGTAGCGTCTCCTACGATCTCGACGCTGTCATGAATCAGAATGCCGTTGTGGTAGACGGTAACACGGGGACGTTCCATCAAGGTTCGGTCCGGGGCCGATCGTCCGGAACGAAACGTGATGTCGTAGCTCTGCCACTGTCCGCCGGGCTTGCAGGCATTGATGTCGGGCGCTTTCTGTCCATAGAGGGCGCCACTCATACCGTTGGCGTAGGTTTCGTTGTTGAAAGAGTCGAGGATTTGAATTTCATAGCGACCCTGAAGATACACGCCACTGTTGGCACGAGCCTGTCCCTTGGCCTCGGGTGGAAGGATCGGAAGTTGAAACTCGAGATGGAGCCTGAAGTCGCCGAAATGCTGTCGCGTCATGATATCGCCTGTCTTGGGCACAATTTCCAGAACGCCGTCCTTAACGGCCCATTCGGCCATTCGACCATCACGGTGAACCCACGACGAGGTATCCTGTCCGCCGAACAAAATCACCGCCCCTTCAGGAGGGTTGGAGTCAGATAGTGGACCGGCAAACCCTGATCCTGAAGCCATCCCCGACAATCCAATCAACATCAAACATCCCGTTTCAAAGAGTTTGTGCATCGGGGCTTGTTCCCTCTTTCTGGAAAACTCGTGGGTACTCCATCGTTCGAAATCGAAGTTTGGTCCTTGCGCCTACTGGCACGATAATATCATTACCTGGAGGAGCCAACACTGTTTCCCGGAGATTGAACCATGCTGGAAGTCTTGAACCTGAAGGCTCATCTGGATAAAGAGCGATATCGAGAGTTGATTTCCCCCCTCCAACGGGAATTGAGGGACGTTCAGCAAATGATCCGTAGGGAACAGATCCCCATTGTGGTGCTTCTGGAAGGATGGGATGCCTCGGGCAAAGGCGATTCCATCGGGAATCTCGTGCATCCTCTCGATCCACGAGGTTTCAAGGTCTTCACCACTCGTGGACCCAACGAGGAAGAGCATTTTCGTCCTTACTTGTGGCGCTTCTGGGTGAAACTGCCACGGACCGGAGACTTTGTGTTTCTGGACCGCGGTTGGTACCGGCGCCTGCTCCAGGATCGCCTGAGCGGAGAAATCGATGAAAAGAGTGTCCTGGTTGCGGCTGGGGAGATTCGCGAATTTGAGCGGCAGTTAACCGACGACGGTTACGTATTGATCAAGCTTTGGCTGCACGTGAGCAAGCAGGAGCAGAAGCGACGGTTGAAGACGATCGAGTCCGACCCCTATGAACGGTGGCGGGTTGCTCGTCGGAAGAGTGAGAAACGCCCTGGCTACAAGAAATGTCTGAAAGCGGCGGAGGAAATGCTGGCTCTGACCAGCACGGCCAATGCACCCTGGTTACTGGTGGAGGCCGACGACCGATTGTATCGGCGCGTGAAAGTTCTTGAGGGCGTCGTTTCTTCTCTTAAGGCCGCACTGGCATCCCGCGGACTAGCCCTCACCGGCGCTTCGCCTCAAGAGCAAGACGGGACACTCGGGCCTTTGGCGACGGGCTCGCGAGACGTTGAAGTGCAGCGCACCAACCCACCGAATCTGTTGGACCGGGTGGATCTCGACAAACGGCTGAGCCGCGCAGAGTACAACAGCGAATTGGATCGTCTGCAAATGAGGCTTCGGGAGTTGGAGCTGGAATGCTACAACCAGCGTGTTGCGGCGGTGGTTGTGTATGAAGGCTGGGATGCCGCCGGCAAGGGAGGCAACATCAAGCGCCTGACGCAGGAACTGGATCCACGCGGTTACGAGGTCATTCCAGTCTCGGCTCCGGATGAAACCGAAAAGGCCCATCATTACCTCTGGAGATTTTGGCGGGCTCTGCCCAAAGCAGGCCATATCGCGATCTTCGATCGCTCCTGGTACGGGCGGGTCTTGGTGGAACGGGTCGAGGGCCTTGCAGCCGAAGTGGAGTGGCGGCGAGCCTATCAGGAAATCAACGAGTTCGAGAGGCACATCACGGCCTCAGGAGCAGTCCTGATCAAGTTCTGGTTGCACTTGAGTCCCGAAGAGCAGCTTCGTCGATTCGAGGAACGAGAGAAGACCCCGCACAAGCGACACAAAATCACGCCCGACGATTGGCGGAACCGCCAGAAGTGGAATGTCTATCGCGAGGCGGTGGTAGAAATGATTGAGAGAACCAGCACGCCGTACGGGCCCTGGACCATTGTTGAAGCCGAAGATAAACTGTGGGCTCGCATCAGGACGCTGTCGACGCTGGTGGCGCGATTGGAACAGCGATTAGGTCTGAGTTGAGGCCCCGCTCTCACGCCTCAAATCGGCTATCAAACTCTCCAGACGACGGTAATGAGTTCCCTTCCAAAAGACCCTCCCGCACCGAGGGCATCTCTTGAATTCCTGCCGGAGGACCTGGACGCCAGGCGGCACTTCGTCCCGGACTCGCTCAAGGCAAGCATCTTCCAGTTCGTCATTGCATTTCAGGCAACGGGAAAACGGCTGCGCAGCCGCAATCAGGTCGAACCGCCGAACCACTTCGGCGACTTGGCTGCGTGGAGTGGTCGAGCGAACACAATAGCCGTGCGTTACCTCGCTGCGTTTCAGCAATCCGCGATCGCGAGTGAGCAGAACGCGACTTTGTTCCCTCGACAGTTGCGCCAATTCACCATCTGAAAGGTCATTTCGATAGAGGCTGTCGAAGCCAAGCAGCCTCAACAAGGCCGCCAACCGTCCCAAATGAACGTCCAGAACAAAGCGGATCACCCGCAGGGGACGTGCTCGCACTCGGAGCAGAGGAGAGATGTCGAAAGCTTCGAAAACAGGGAACACACTGATGGCGTCGCCGGGCTGAACCGGGTAACTGAAATCGACGGAGCATCCATTTGCCAGGATCAAATCGACCTCCGTGTGCGGAACGCCCAAAGACTCAATCATGTCCTTGACGGCCACTTTACCCTGAAAGGCATGGTGAAAGGATTTCTGCCGCCGGGCCTGCGGCAGGAAGTCGTTCAACTCCGCGTAGAATCGAAACGTGACGATCCCCATGATACCGACTCCTTAGGACCCCCCCAATCTTTGTTAGATCCCTTAGAACCCTCCAGGAATCCGAGTGGTAGTTCAACTCAGGATTGGCGAAACCACGCTCTTAAATTTGCTCTTGTTGCGCTGTGGCCCTTTCCCTATAATCGGGCCTTCTTTGCATCTTACCCCAAGGGGAGCCTCAGCATGAGCGATCAAGCATTTTGGGCGAGGCTGGATGAGCGGATTTCGAAGGCATTGCGGGCAATCGATCGCATTGAAGCCGAGAGGCGGGAGCGATCGGTGTCGATGGCGGCCTCGGTCGGCGTGAATTGAAGCGGGAGAGAGTGTCCCGCGAGGAATTTTCCTTGGCGATTCAGGCTGCATGCGAACCGGTGGCTTGAGTTAACCTCTCTTCCAATCCTCCTACCAGTCGAAAGCGATCTGACAACGTAAGTCAGCAACCGTGACGTTGCTGCCGGTGGAGGACCTCCTTTTTCTGAGGTATGGGTTACTCAGGAGGGGGAATTCTTATTGAACCGGTGGTTGAGTCAATGCCTGAGACCACGGTCTTCCGAAACGGGCAAGTGATCCTCCGGGATCGGATCCTGAGCGATGGGGTAGTGGTTTGCCGAAACGGAAAGATCCAGGTCGTCGGAAGCCGGCACCACCTTCAAATTCAGAAAGGGGTGGAGGTTGTTGACGCGCGCGGCGGTTACATTGGGCCCGGTTTCGTGGACTTGCACGTTCATGGGGGCGAGGGTGCGGATTTCATGGATGGAACCGCCACCGCGGTACGCACCGCGCTGAGGGCCCATGCCCGTCGGGGTACTACGCTGATCTTTCCGACGACCACGACGGGATCTCCACGCCAATTGAGGGCGATGATCGATTCCTGTCGGTCTCTGCAGCACAAATGGCGGGTCTCCGATGGAGCGAGAATCGGCGGGGTTCATTTTTACGGACCCTACTTTGCGGAGGAGAAAGTTGGTTGTCATCTTCTGGCCGGTCGCCGCGATCCGTTGCCAGATGAGTATCTCAGGTATTTTGAGCTGGGAGTGATTCGCATAGCCACCTGCGCCGCCGAGCTGCCAGGGGCCACCGAGTTCTATCGGAATGCCCGCCGGAAAGGTTACTTGATTACCTGTGGGCATTCCAACGCCAGCTGGTCGGAAATGGAGCGGGCCTTCCGCGCTGGAATGCGACACGTGGACCATTTTTGGTGCGCGATGAGTTCAGTTCCTTCCATTCGAGACCGCTTGCACGAACCCATGCAGGGCAGCATGGAACAGTTTGTCTTGATGCATGAGGAGATGAGCACCGAAGTCATCGCCGATGGGCAACACCTGGCCCCGGAGCTGCTCGAGTTTGCCTTTCGCATGAAAGGGCCCCAGCGTTTGTGTCTGGTGACAGACGCAAATCGCGCTCTCGGCATGCCGCCGGGAGACTACCGGTTCGGTCCCAACAGCGACGGCGAATGGTTCAAGAGCAACGGTAAGGTTGGCTTTCAACCCGGAAAGGGGTTGGCAAGTTCAGTGGTGGGCCTGGACACCATGGTGCGGAACATGAAGCATTTCACCACTGCCAGTCTGCCGGAAGTGATCCGAATGGCTAGCCTCACGCCCGCTGAACGGGTGGGAACCGCTCAGGAAGTCGGCAGCCTGGAGGTAGGAAAACGGGCAGACGTGTTGGTCCTGTCTCGCAAGCTGGAAGTCGAAAGAGTTTTTATCGGCGGCAAAGCATTCGTCTAAAACGCTGCCTGCTCGCCTCGAGGGCTTGGCAGAGCGAAAAAATCTCGTGGGACCAGCAAGGACGTGAGTCGCGTTAGGAAATTATTTGGTTCGTCGTCGAATTGTCGGGCATCTAACACTAAGTAGCGGATCGAAGCGGTCCGATAGGGGAGGGTGGAGTGATCAGGAGGGAACCCGCAATGGTAGCTCTTGGAGAGTTTCGGGTGTTTGTGTGTACCCAGTGCCGAACAGCGTTTCAAAAGTTCTTCTGCCGGTTTGAGAAGGCTGAGAGATTTCAGATGGTGGAATGCCCGCGCTGCAGCGGTAAGGCCCATCGACACGATGGTAACTCCCGGCGACTCGGTGCAGTCTAGACTCTGGAACGGAGAGAGACCGCTGAGGGCAGTTCCGTGTCGCTCGGTCCACCTCTCGAACGCCCACCGAATTGGGATGACGATTCCCGTGTGCGAGAGCGTAAGACTAGTCCACGTCTTCAAGCCTGAGGCTGACATCAGGGAGGGCTGAACTCCGATGATGCAGTTCACCTACGAGGAATTGGCCGGGATGATCGATCATTCCCTGTTACACCCCACGCTGACAGATCGTGAGCTGGCCGAGGGATGCCAATTGGCCGCGAAATACGGCGTGGCTTCAGTGTGCGTGAAACCCTATGCAGTCAGGATGGCGAGGAAGCTGCTAAGAGGCTCCAACGTCAAGGTAGGTGCGGTGGTTGGGTTCCCGCACGGCAGCAACAGTACCGAGGTCAAGCGCTACGAAACCGAATGTGCTTGCCGTGACGGCGCCGCAGAGATCGATATGGTTGTCAACGTCGGGAAAGTCCTCTCTGAAGATTGGAATTACGTCAGGAAGGACATCCGCACGGTTGTGAAGGAAGCGCATCGTCTGGGAGCCATCGTGAAGGTGATATTCGAGAACGACTTCCTCTCTGAGGACCGCTTGAAAATCGAGTTGTGCCACATCTGCGAACGGACTGGGGCTGATTTTGCGAAGACCTCCACCGGGTATGGCTTTGTGAAGGGTGCAGATGGTCGCTACTCCTACCGAGGCGCCACCGAGCACGATCTCCTGCTGATGAGAGCCAGCTGTTCCCCGAAAGTTCAGGTCAAAGCCGCGGGCGGTGTGCGTGACCTGGACGCTCTGATTCGATGTCGGGAGTTGGGAGTGACACGGGTTGGGGCCACGGCGACCGCCAACATTATGGATGAGTATCGGCGTCGCGCCCAGTCTCTTTCTTCGCAGCGAGGCCGAAAAGCCTCGCGCCTGGGCAGGGGTGGTTACTGAGTAACCACGACTGCGAATCCCGCAAAGATCCTTGGCTCCAGCTGCTTCAGGGCTGATCAGGCAGAGTGAAGCAGACGTAAGAGTCACCGGACTTGGTGCCCATCTTGCCGCCCCCAGCGGCGATCACCACGAACTGCTTTCCTTTTACCATGTAAGTGCTGGGCGTGGCATATCCGCCGGCTGGCAGCTGAAACTCCCAGAGCAGGTTCCCATTCTTCTTGTCGAAGGCCCGAAACTTCTCGTCCTTGGTGGCACCGATGAAAATGAGGCCACCGGCTGTCACGATGGGACCTCCGTAGTTTTCAGTCCCAGTGGCTGGAATCCCCCGGGCCTTCAGCTCAGGCAGTTCGCCCAAGGGGATCTTCCATTCGTACTCACCCGTATCGAGGTTGATGGCATTCAGAGTCCCCCACGGCGGCTTCACGGCGGGATAGCCGTCAGGGTCCAGAAAGCGGTTGTAGCCGGTGTGCGTGAAAGGACTCTCAAACGCAGCCGGTGTCTGCAGCGAGCCGTCACCCTCCCCTCGTTGCTTTTCCGTTCCCAAGAGAAAGGCCGTGAGCGATCGTTTTTCGTCGTCCGATAAGAACCGATACGAGGGCATGAAGCCTCGTCCGGTTTCAAGCAGCTGCATGATCGCCTCCGGACTGAGTTTCTCTGCCACCTTGACCAGACTGGGATACACAAGCTGCGGGTCGCCCTTGCGATCCGCTCCGTGGCAGGTCGCGCAATGCTGGCTGTAGATCAACCCGCCGGGCGTCGCCGACGCTCTGTCGCGCGGCCGCGCTTCCACCATGGTCAAGATCCATGGCATCTCGTTAGCGTTGACATAGAGGACCCTGGAGTGCGGATCGAAGGCTGCGCCACCCCATTCTCCACCACCGTCGAATCCCGGGAAGATCACTGTCCCTTGTTGGCTCGGAGGAAGAAAGGGCTTGCCGGTTCGCAGATTCTTCAATCGTTCCAGGACATGCGCTCGAGACTCCTGCGACAGATCCGTTGCCTCCGACTCGGTGAAAGTCTGCCGTGCGAAGGGCAACGGCTTTGTCGGAAACGGCTGAGTCGCAGAAGTCTTCTCGGCTTGCAGATCAGACTGCGGAACGGTCCGTTCTTCGATCGGAAACAGCGGCCGGCCAGTCTCCCGCTCGAACAGAAAAACATGTCCAGACTTGGTGATCTGAGCCACCGCATCAATGCTTTTGCCCCCGTGCACTACCTCCACCAGGTTGGGAGGAGCCGGCAGGTCACGATCCCATATGTCGTGATGCACGAATTGAAAGTGCCATCGACGCTTGCCCGTGGCAGCATCGAGAACCAGCAGGCAGTTGCCGAAAAGATTGGCGCCAATCCGATTGCCTCCCCAGAAATCAAAGGCGGGAGAGCCGGTGGGAATGAATGTGAGACCTCGCTTGTGATCGATGGTCATCCCCGCCCACGAATTCGCACCGCCGATGTGCTTCCAGGCGTCCGCCGGCCAAGTTTCGTAGCCGAACTCACCGGGGTGGGGAATGGTGTGAAAGATCCACTTCAACTTGCCGGTTCTCACATCGTAGGCTCGGATGTGACCGGGAGCCGAGGGGCCGGGGCCTTCCGATACCACAGTTCCCCAAATGACCAGGTCGCGATACACCGCCCCGGGGGTCCGCGATTGGACGTAAAGTTTGGAGGCGTCCCTTCCCAAATCGTCTCTCAGGTCCACTCGGCCCCCTTTCCCGAACTCGGCGACAACCTTCCCGGTTGACGCCTGGAGGGCATAAAGGTAGTGTCCGGCGGAAAAGAAAAGTCGCCCGTCGTGGCCTTCTTTCCAGTAGACCAGTCCTCGGTTGATACCCGGGCCATCATCCTGACCCAATTGTGAAAAGGGATCGAAGATCCAGAGCTGTTGGCCGGTCGCGGCGTCCACGGCGAACACCTTGAGGCGGGGGGAAGTGCCATACAACACGCCCTCTACAATCAATGGATTACACTGGATCTGCGATCGGGCTCCCCCTTCGAGGTCCCCGGTTCTGTATGTCCAGGCGACTGCTAAACGGTTGACGTTGGACGTGTTGATCTGCTGGAGCTCGGAGTATTGACTGGACGCCGAGTCGCCCAGGTAAACGCTCCAGTCCTGTCCGGCGGCAGCTCGGAGAGAGGTCGACGAAATCAGGGCCAGCAAAAAGGCTTGCCCCAAGGTTACGTTAGTAAGATGTCTCATTCCCTGGATCCCCCAAAATTCGAAGAGGCCATCCTTCCATCTATCTATGAGTCTAAAGGGACTGAACGTAGCATCACAAAAGAACAAAAGGCAAGCCGGTTAGCGGATGACACCACGGAAAAGGTTCGTTTACGCAGCCAAGCTAGGCGTGCCATCCGCAGCCGGTTCGCTGAGCGGTGCGCTCGGGGGGAACCTCTCAGGGATATTTTCATTGCTTTCCAAGTTCTGATGAACCTATAATTTGCCCTAACAAGTGGGCGCGAGCCCACTTTTTTGTTGTTCTGCCACGGTATTCATTCAACCGTTCCCAGTTCAAGGAATCGAAGTTGTTTGATCTAGACAGAACAAGAGATCTGATCAGTCAGATCGTGTCTGCAGACGGAATGGATCTGGTTGACGTGGAGTTCAAAGGGACTCTCAACAATCGAGTTTTGCGCATTTACATCGACAAGTCTTCTGGAGTAACCCTTGATGACTGCACGCTCGTTAGTAATCATGTTGGGACCGTTTTAGATGTCGAAGACCTCGTTCCGGGCAGTTATACTCTCGAAGTTTCATCTCCAGGCCTGACACGCAAGCTGACCAAGCCTTCGGATTATCAGCGGTACAAGGGACGACTGATCAAGATCCAGACCAAAGAACCGGTTGAAGGTAAGAGGAGTCTCAAGGGAACTCTGTTGGGGTTGGAGAACGATTCGGTTCAGGTCGACATCCCGGGCTCGGGGGTAGTCGCCATTCCACTGGGCTCAATCAGTAAGGCCCATTTGGACATCGATTTCTAGAGCGGCTGGCAAGGGATAGCGGTTCCCATGCCAAGAGAATCGTAATCGGGTAGACTACAGCACGGTAGACAACAATTCGCAGGGGAAGCCGTCATGGCAAACCTACTCTATGAACAGATTGATCAGCTGAGCCGCGAAAAAGGGATCAACCCTGAAATCGTCGTCAGCGCCGTGGAGGACGCCGTACTGGTCGCCACGCGTAAATACTACAAATCCAGCGAGGACTTGCGATCCGTTTTCAATAAAGATACGGGCCAAGTCGAGGTGTTCGCGGTGAAGAAAGTCGTCGAGACTGTCACCAACCCCTCCCGGGAGATTTCCTTGGAAAAGGCCCTCGAGATTGACAGCGGTGCGGGCCTCGAAAGTGAAGTCCGAATCCCCAAACCCACTGATGTACTGGGCCGCATCGCGGCTCAGACGGCCAAGCAGGTCATCCTGCAAAAGGTGCGGGAAGCTGAGCGGGATAGCATCTTTGCTGAATACAATCAACGCATTGGTGAAGTGGTCACCTGCGTGGTGAAACGGACGGAGGGCGGAGATGTCATCGTCGATCTGGGCACCACCGAGGGACGCTTGCCGAGACGCGAGCAATCCAGACTCGAGAGTTTCGGACCGGGAGACCGCATCCGCGTGGTCATTCTCCGGGTCGAAAAATCAACTCGGGGTCCGATGGTCATCGTGTCCCGAACGGATCCCGCTCTGTTGATCAAATTGTTTGAAATGGAAGTGCCCGAGATCTACGACGGAACAGTCATTATCAAGGCGGCTGCCCGCGACACCGGAGAGCGATCCAAGATCGCTGTCTATTCCAAGGACAAGGACGTTGATCCAGTAGGCGCCTGTGTTGGGATGAAGGGTTCCCGCGTTCAAGCCATCATCCGTGAACTGCACGGTGAAAAGATCGACATCATCGCCTATTCCGATGATCCGGTTAGCTTCGTGACCAACGCACTCAGCCCTGCCAAGATCGGCCGGGCCACCATTCTCGACATCGAAGAGAGGCACATGGAGGTCATTGTTGAGACCGACCAGTTGTCCCTGGCCATTGGCAAGAAAGGCCAGAACGTGCGCTTGGCGTCGAAGCTCACGGGTTGGAGGATCGACCTGAAGAGCGATGAAGAGAAACGGGCTGAGATTGAAGACCAGATGGCCGCCATGGCGGCCCGCACTCCGCTTTCGGAGTTGCCTGGTTTAACCGCCAGTGTTGTTCAGAAACTCTCGGATAGCGGGATCAGTTCGATCGAGGAACTGGCCGACACGCCGATTGTTCAGTTGACCGACATTAAGGGAGTCGGCCCCAAGATTGCGGAGAAGATCATTGCTTCTGTGAAGGACTACTACATGCAGTTTACGGAAGCGGCCGCGGAACAGACTTCGGTGGAGGCTGCACCCACCACGGCCGAAGCGGTTTCCGTCGACGAAGAGCCTCTCTCGGCGGATGCTGTTTCCCAGGAGGTCGAGGCAGAGGCTGTGCCAGCCGGAGAAGTGGAATTGGAAGCAGAAGAACAGAAAACGGGGTCGGACGAAGATGAGATAAGCACTCAAAAAGAGGAGGAGTAGCGGCGCAGTCCTCTGGACTTCTGGCCGCCGAAAAAGTTAGTGGCAGACAAGAAAGTGGCAGAAAAGAAGAGAATCTTCAAGCTGGCGGACGAAATCAAGGTCGAAGCACTCGAGATTATCGCCTACCTGAAAACCGTAGGAATAGAGGCTTCGGCCGCCAGCTATCTCGACGCGGAGGGAATTCAGGAAGTTAAGGATCACTTCTCCGGGAAGAAAAAGCCGAAGAAAGCCAAGAAAGCTGCAGCGGAAAAGGAAACGGCCGCCAAGGCCACACGGCGCAAGGCGAAGACCGCCAAAGAAGAAAAGGAAGAAGAGCCCAAGCCACCGGCTGAAGCCGCGCCGAAGGCGGCAGAATCGGTAGCCGCTGAACCAAAGGTGGAAGAGCCTCCACGGGTCGTGGAAGTCGAAGTCCCTGCGCCGGCTGTCAAACCTCCTGAGCCTGAGCAAAAGGAGGAGCCAGCCGCTCCTGTCGCTGCCAAGCCTCCTGAACCGGAACCTGCTCCCCCTCCCAAGCCGGAACCTCCGCCACCTCAGCGAATGGATCCCGCCTCCAGGCCTCTGACACCACTGAAACCGGTTGTCCCCCAGAGACCGCTAACCGCCCCTGTGGCTCGGCACGGTGGCCCCGCTGCCGCTGGGAGCGGAGCCCCGGCTCGTTCCGGAGCCGGTGCGCATCCTCGCAAGCCGGCGGTAGGAGGCCCGGGAGAGACCATCCGCCAGCACATCAGTTCCAAGTTTGGCGAGATTCGGACGCGGCCACCTTCGACCCGAACCGCTCCTGGGCAGAGACCACCCGGCCGGTTCGTTCCGTCGGATAGACCGGCTTCCGCGACTCCCAGGGGGCCCTTGCCGCCGGCTCGAGATCAGCGCGCTCCTCGTCGCACCGACCATCATCGCCACTACACACCTTCGGTTGGCCGGCGGGAAGGCCGCCAGGAAGCTGCGCCGCGCGGTGGCCCACCCATGATAGCCCGGCCGGTTGTCTTCCAGCCGCTGCCGATCACTCGCAGCATCACACTGACGGAGGGCGTAACCGTCAAGGAGCTGTCCGAGAAACTGGACGTCAAAGCCAAGGATATTATCAAGAGACTGCTCGACAAGGGCATTTTTGCCACGATGAATCATGCCCTCGATGAGAAGCTGGCTATTGACGTCAGCCGCGACTTTGGAGCTGAGGCGGAGATCATCTCTTTCGAAGAGGACATCGAGTACGAAGTCATTGCGGAGGAGAAAAGCGAGAACGTTGTATCCCGTCCGCCGGTGGTGACCATCATGGGGCATGTGGATCACGGGAAAACGTCCTTGCTGGATGCCATTCGTGAAACGAATGTCACCTCGACCGAGGCGGGCGGCATCACTCAGCACATTGGGGCCTACCAGATCACCAAAAACGATCGTGTCATCACCTTCCTGGATACTCCGGGCCACGAAGCCTTCACCATGATGCGCGCCCGGGGGGCCAAGGTTACCGACATCGTTGTGCTGGTTGTAGCGGCCGACGACGGTGTGATGCCGCAAACGCTGGAGGCCATTGACCACTCGCATGCTGCCAAGGTTCCCATCGTGGTCGCTATCAACAAAATCGACAAGCCCAACGCCCAGGTTGACAAGGTCAAGAAGGCGTTGTCCGAACACGGCTTGCTGGCGGAGGACTGGGGCGGTCAGACCGTGACCGTCGAGGTCTCGGCCAAGATGAAAACCAACCTGGATCTGTTGCTGGAGATGATTCTCCTGGTGGCAGACTTGCAGGGAATCAAGGCTAACCCGCACCGCACCGCCATGGGAACGATTTTGGAGGCCAAGCTTGACAAAGGACGGGGGCCTGTTGCCACCGTTCTGGTCCAGAACGGCACGCTCGAGGTGGGCGACCCGTTCATCGTGGGTCCGGTTACCGGAAAGGTCCGGGCGATGTTTGACCACCTGGGAGAGGCGGTCAAGTCGGCAGGCCCTTCCACCCCTGTGGAGGTCCTGGGTTTACAGGCTGTTCCGCAGGCTGGGGATCTGTTCCAGGTGATGGCGGACGCCAGCAAGGCAAAACAGATTAGCAGTCTGCGTCAGCTTCGCTTGCGCGAGAGTCAACTGGCTAAGACGGCCCGGCTTACCCTGGAACATCTGCATGAACAGTTGAAGACCGGAACAGTCAAGGAACTCCCACTTATCCTGAAGGCTGACGTCCAAGGATCGGTCGAGGTCTTGTCTGAAACGTTGGCGAAACTGAGCAACGAGAAGGTCAAGGTCAAGATCATCCACAAAGCCACGGGCGCGATCACCGAAACGGATGTGTTATTGGCGTCGGCTTCCAACGCCATCATCATCGGCTTCAATGTCCGCCCGGAGCGAAAAGCCGCAGACCTCGCCGAGCAGGAGGGTGTGGATGTGCGTCTGCACACGGTGATTTACAACATCACCAACGAGATCAAGAGCGCCATGGTGGGCATGCTGGACCAGACGTTCAAGGAAGTCCGGCAGGGTTCGGCCGAAGTTCGCAACATCTTCAAAGTTCCCAAGGTCGGCAATGTGGCGGGCTGCTATGTTTCCGACGGCAAAATCACTCGAAACTCCCAGGTGCGTCTGCTGCGCGACAATGTGGTGGTGTACGAGGGCAAGATCGCATCGCTCAAGCGATTCAAGGACGATGCTGCCGAAGTTCGGTCCGGCTTTGAATGCGGTATCGGCCTGTCGAATTTCAATGACATCAAGAACGGCGACGTGATCGAGGCGTTTGTGATGGAGAAGGTCGCCGTCGAAGTCCCCTAAAGCCCGACAACAGCATCGCTGTGAACATCGGCTTATTGACCCTTGAGATATTCATCCCTGACGCCCATTCTTTGAAAGAGAAACGGGTGGTGCTGCGCAGCCTGAAAGACCGACTGCGGAGATTCAACATCTCCATCGCAGAAGCGGACCATCAGGACCTCTGGCAGAGATCGACGCTTGGAATTGTTTCCATTTCCTCCGATCAGGAAATCCTCGAGAAAACCTTGCAGGCTGTCCTGGCGGAGTCCGAAGAGATCCTGGAACGCAACCTGAGCCGTTACGAAATCGAGTACCTATGAGACCCCAAGGCAGGCGCCCCGCTCGCGTGGGCGAATCCATTCGGATGGCCATCAGCGAACTGCTGCTGCGAGAGATGCGCGGGGGGACTACCGTCTTGACCACAGTCACGGGTGTCAAGATGAGTCCGGATCTCAAGCAAGCCCGAGTGTACATCAGCGTCCTGGGTGGCTCCGAGGACCGTCAAAGGGCACTCGATTTTCTGCACCGCCACACCGCTCACATTCGGCATGAACTGGGCGCCCACCTTCGCCTGAAAAGTGTGCCGGAGCTCACTTTCCTGTACGACAAGTCCATCGAATACGGAGCGCGCATTGAGGAACTCATTGAGCAGACCAAGTCTTCCGAAAGCGCCGCTTCCACCGACGACGACTGAAGTGCCAGCCGGCTTCCTGGTGGTTGACAAACCGGAAGGGGTCACCTCCCACGACGTCGTCGATTTCGTTCGCCGGCATTTCAGACTCCGGAAGGTCGGTCACCTCGGCACCCTCGACCCAATGGCCACCGGAGTGCTGCCCTTGGCTCTGGGTTCCGCAACGCGACTGGTTCGGTACCTCGGCCAGTCCGTCAAATCTTACATCGGCGAGATCCGACTCGGCTATTCAACTGACACCTATGACCGCACAGGAGTGCCCAGCACTCCGCCTGTGGTGCCCAGCGTATCCGCGGATCAACTCGATCGGCTGGCCGCTTTTTTTCACGGCACTCAATCCCAGGTCCCACCTCCGTTCTCGGCCAAGAAGGTAGAGGGCGTCCGGTCCTACCAGTTGGCTCGCCGGGGAATTCAGGCTGCCCTAAGGCCTGTCACGGTTCAAATCCACTCGATCCGGCTACGCCTGCAAGCCGCCGATCTGGTTGAATTTGAGTTGACTTGCTCTCCGGGAACTTACGTCCGTTCGATCGCCCACAAGTTGGGTCAGCAGCTGAGTTGCGGTGCCCATCTGCACCAACTCAGAAGAGTGGCCGCCGGAAGATTCAGCGAAAGCGAAGCCGTCGATCTAGAATTTTTGCGGAGGCTGGATCAGAGTCGTCTGGGGAGTCTGATCCTTCCGATGGAAGCCGCTCTCGACCATCTGCCTTCCGTAACGATTGACGGTGAAACGGAAACCCTGATAAAGAGCGGACGTGACTTCTCGTGGTCCGGCCCGCCACTTGAAGCGGGGTCTGTCGTGCGGATTCTCAGCCGGCTGGAAAAGCTGATCGGATTGGCTGAAGCCGTGGCTGGAGACCTCCGGCAGCCGGCGGGTTGCAGATTTCACCCTTTTCTGGTTCTGTCGGATCCGAAATAACCGACTGCTGCTGAAACACCGGTCCGCTGCAGGAACATCCGAAGCCAGCTTGATTCAGAAATCTGGGCCGGGACAGTTCGGGAGGGGAATCCCGGAAACCAGAGGGCTCTGCTTATAGTGTTCTGAAGGAAAAGAGTTTAAGCTTTACAAGTCCTATTCGCTGTGCTACTTTGTGACGGCTCATAACTGAAGCCGGGAGTGAATGGGAATGGTTTTGACCAGAGAATTCAAATCACAAGTTATCGATCAGTACAAGGTGCATTCATCCGACACGGGATCTCCCGAGGTCCAGATTGCTCTTCTGAGCGAGCGCATTAATTACCTGACGGGCCATCTACAGTCTCACTCCAAGGACCACTCTTCTCGTCGGGGCCTGTTGAAGATGGTGGGGCATCGCCGTCGCCTGCTCGATTATCTAAAGGAGAAGGATGTCGAGCGCTACCGTGGGATAATCCAGAAACTCGGGATAAGAAAATAGATTCCGACGGTATCAAAGATCAAAGCGACCTGGAGCTCTCAGAGAGAGGTGAAGGGTCGCTATTTTTATTGGTGCCAGCTCTACGGTTGCGAGCCGTCGTGACCATCGGACTGGCGTTACTGCTGAGGACAATTGAACTATGATTCACCAAGCCAGCATGACCTTGGGAGGTCGTGAACTCACCCTTGAAACCGGAAAGCTAGCCAAGCAAGCCCACGGAGCCGTGCAGGTGCGCTTTGGCGACACCGTAGTTCTGGTGACTGCCTGTTCCAACAAAGAGCCCCGCAAGGATGCGGACTTTTTCCCTCTCACCGTCGATTACCGGGAGAACTACTACGCTGCGGGACGAATCCCAGGCGGTTTTTTTAAGCGGGAAGGCAAACCCAGCGAAAAGGAGGTCTTGACCAGTCGATTAATCGACCGTCCCATACGCCCTCTCTTTCCGGAGGGGTTTCGCTGCGAAACGCAAGTGATCGCCCTGGTCCTTTCGGCTGACGGAGAGAATGATCCGGACACCATCAGCATCACCGGGGCTTCCACGGCCCTCTTCCTGTCCGACATTCCATTTCACACCCCCATTGCCGCCGTCCGGGTGGGTATGGTCGAGGGACAGCTGCTGATCAACCCAACCAGCCGTCAGCTAAAGGAGAGCAAGCTCAACCTGGTCATCGCAGGCAGCGAAGACGCCATCATGATGGTGGAGGCTGGGGCCCAGGAAGTCTCAGAGCAGGTCATGGTCGACGCTCTTTCTTTCGGGCACAGCGAAATCAAGAGGATCGTAGCTTTGCAGAAAGAGCTGGCGTCCAAACTGCAGCCAGTCAAAAGAACCGTCTCCTTTGAGCCCCCCGATGCGAAGCTCTACGATGAGGTTTCTCAAAAAGTGTCGGTTGATCTCCGTGACGCTCTGAACACCGAGAAGTACAGCAAAATCGAGAGCTACGAAAAGGTCGACCAAGTTAAGCGTGCCTTGGTGGAGTCCTATCCTGAGGAGGACGAAGCCATGCGTAAGGAAGTTGCCAGGATCTTCGGACAGCTGAAGGAAAGGATCTTCCGCGATGACATGCTGAACAAAGGAAGAAGGCCGGATGGTCGGGCCTTTGACGAGATCCGGCCCATCACCTGTGAAGTTGGCCTCCTGCCCAGAACCCACGGGTCGGCCCTGTTTACCCGAGGGGAAACCCAGGCCTTGGTGATCGCCACTCTGGGCACCTCCGAGGATGCTCAGAAGATCGATATCATGGAAGGAGAATCCTCCAAGCGCTTCATGCTTCACTACAACTTCCCTCCCTTTAGCGTTGGGGAAGTGGCCTTTTTGAGAGGTCCAGGGCGGCGCGAGGTTGGCCATGGAGCACTGGCTGAGCGGGCGATCCTCCCCATTGTGCCTCCGGAGGAGAAGTTCCCATACACCATCCGGATCGTTTCCGACATCCTGGAGTCCAACGGCTCCTCGTCTATGGCCTCGGTGTGCGGAGGCGTGCTGTCTCTCATGGACGCCGGCGTCCCCATCAAAGCACCGGTCGCCGGAGTGGCCATGGGCTTGGTGAAAGAGGGCGACAAGTACGCCATTCTGACCGACATCGCCGGTGCCGAAGACCACTACGGTGATATGGATTTCAAAGTCGCCGGCACAGCCGAAGGGATCACGGCCCTGCAAATGGACATCAAGATCGGGGGCATCACCACCGAAATCATGGGGCAGGCGTTGGAACAGGCCCGTAGCGGGCGGTTGTTTATCCTGAACAAGATGTTGGAAGTCATTCCCCAGGCACGAGCCTCCACTTCACGATTTGCGCCGCGCATCTACACCATTAAAATTAGCCCCGACAAAATCCGCGATGTCATCGGACCTGGCGGCAAAGTGATTCGATCTATCATCGATCAGACGGGCGTCAAAATCGACGTATCTGACGATGGGCAGGTGAAGGTCGCCGCGATGGATGAGGCCTCCGCTAACAAGGCGATCCAGATGATCAAAGAGATCACGGCCGAGGCGGAAATGGGCAAGATCTACTTAGGGAAAGTCGTTCGCCTGGCCGACTTCGGGGCGTTTGTTGAAATCTTTCCGGGGACCGATGGGTTGTTGCACATCAGCGAGATTGCCGAGCACCGGATACGGGACATCAAAGACGAGCTGAAAGAAGGCGATCAGCTGCTGGTCAAGGTGATCGGCATCGACGGGCAGAAGATCAAGCTCAGTCGAAAAGCTGTGCTGCGTGACCAACGGGACAAAAAGGTCGGGAAACCGGCCGAGAAATAGCAGGTTGATTCCCACGAATCCCGGGCCCCACCTACTTGCTGCCGCAGGAGGCACGCCGCCTCGTGCGGCTCCCTCCTCAAAATTAAGCTAAACCCCCACAATCTTTTAGTCGAATTCAAGGTCATGTGTGGGGAAGTGTCTCAAGTCCCCTCCCTTCGTCCCGTTGTGCGAACGAGCTTCAAAGATGAATGTTCCCAAACTCCTGAAGCAAGCAGAGAAGATGGTCTCCTACGGAAAAACCAACGAGGCCATCCAGATCTATCAGGAGATCCTGTCCGAGGATTTTCATAACCTCCCCGTCCACAATCTGGTCGCGGACCTTTACATCAGCAAGCAGGACTATCAACGAGCCAGTCGCCACCTCTTCAAGGTGGCGGCCGACGCTACCGTCGCTGCCGACCATGCTGCAGCCGTTTCGACCTATCGGAAGATCATTAAGGTTCTGCCCAAGAACATCCTGGCCCGCGAGAAGCTCGTGGAAATCTTCTCCAGGACTGGAGCCAAAAACGAAGCACTGGCCCTTCTCTCCGAGTTGGTATTGATTCACCAGGAGAATGGTGATGCTTTCAAAGCGATCGAGTGCCTGGAGCGGGCTGCGGACCTGGACCCATCCAACAAGAATCATCGCGTGCGCCTGGCCGTTTTTCTGACCGAGCGGGGGAACAAGGACAAAGCCGTTGAAATCTTCTACAAGCTGGCCGCTGAGTTCACGGAAGAGCAGAGCTACGACGATGCTATCGCCAGCCTGGAGAAGATCCGGACGATCAACCCGGCGGAGAAGAACATCAGCGCTCGCCTGGCGGGCGTCTACGAGCATCAGGGCAAGATTCAGCAGGCCATTGAAGTGACCCTTGCCGCCCTCAAGCAGGACCCTGCCCGAACCGATCTGATGTCTTCGCTCGGCAGGCTTTGCCTCAAGGCGGGACGCATCGATGAGGCTCAGCAAGTCTACGAGAAGCTTGCCCGCCTCAGTTCAAGCTTTCTCAAGGAGTCGTTTCCCTTGGTCGAGGTGCTTCTAGCCAATAAGAAGCTCGATCAGGCACTCCGCCAAATTGAAACCGTCTGCGCTGGCGACAAGGAAGCTGAGACGCGCAAGAAGTGCGTCGAGTTTCTGGAAGAAATCCTGAAGCTGGATCCCCAGAAACTGGATGCCTACCGCCTGCTGGAGGCTTGTTACAGCTCGTCGTTCCAGTTCGATCAGTTGGCGATTACGCTCTTGTCGCATGCCGACGCCTACGTCGCCAAGTGCAACTATGCCCAAGCCCTCGACCTGGCAAAACAGCTGATCGATCTCGATCCCTACAACGAAGAGTACCGGCGAAAGTTCACATTCATCGAAAAGCTGGCTGCAGGCGGAGGCCCGAACCGCTCATCCATTCTGCCTAGCAAGAAAACAAGTGCTCCCGCAGGCGAAGACGACGAGGAAGAGCTCTACGCGAAATCGACAGTCGACAGCCACTTCGATCCGAAGGTCTCACTCATTACCGACGAGGACGTCGAAAACTTCATCGTCGACATTGAGCTTCTGGAGAAGTTCGGCCAACGCTTGCCTGCGATCCGACGGCTCGAAAGTGTCTTGAAGACCTACCCTCAGGAAATCCGGCTCCGGCAAAAGCTGAAAACCCTCTTTTTCGATCAAAAGATGCCCAAGAAGGCGGCGCAGGAGTGTCTGGAGATCGCCAAAATTCTGCAGCAATCGGATCAAAAAGAGGAAGCCAACCGGTATCTGCGAGAAGCCCAGCGACTGAACCCTATCCTCTCGAATGCCCGCCGGGATCCCGTTTCACGCCCGGTCCTTCAGACAGGTTCTTCCACGGCAGAAAAGGACAAGCCCTCGGCTCTCAAGGGAGATCTTTCCGAAATCGGCTTACTGGACGTCATCCAAATCCTCGACAACGCTCAGAAGTCCGGACGGCTCGTCATCAACTCGGAAGGAAGAGAGGGAACGATCTTCTTTAACTCAGGCAGGATCGTCAATGCTCACTTCCTTGGCAAGCAGGCCGAACCCGCCATGTATGAACTGGTGGCCGTAAAGGGAGGAGATTTCGAATACCTGCCGGTGAACGAACCCTTCGCGGTAGTGATCAACAACAGCAATACCAACCTCCTCCTGGAAGGTCTTCGTCTTTTGGATGAGGCCAACCGGGATTTATCCGACTCCGAAACATCAGCAGAAGAGCAACCTGTTGATCCGTTGCCCACCCACGGAAAAGGGCCTTCGCCGACGCCTGTTCCCCCAAACCAGAACTTGAAGCCTCTAACCGAACCCGAGGAAACTGTGTGCCCACCGCCAAGAGCCAAGCTGCCCCCAGTCGCGTTGCTCGATGAAGTGAACCCCCTAGGGGAAGTCTGACCCACCCCCTCGAATTTCACACCCCAATGCCTGCCAATCTCCCTTAATATAAAGGGGCGTTTGATCAATGAGAGCAGGTCCGATTCCATGACTCATCACAACTCTCCGGAGCGTTTCAAAGTTGGACTCATCCAGATGTCGTGTGCACCACAGGTGGAGCGTAACCTGGAAAAGGCGATCCGCTTTCTCCATGAGGCGGCTGAGAACGGAGCCCAAATTGTCTGCCTCCAGGAGCTGTTTCGATCCCAATACTTCTGTCAATCAGCAGATGCCAAGCTCTTCGACCTGGCTGAACCCATCCCCGGACCCACAACCGAGACACTGGCGAGCGTCGCCAGGGAACGGCGGATCGTCATCGTAGCGTCCCTCTTCGAACGGCGGGATGCCGGCGTCTACCACAATACCTCACTGGTCCTGGACGCCGACGGACAGCTGCTGGGAACCTATCGCAAGATGCACATTCCGGACGACCCCCTCTACTACGAGAAGTTTTACTTCACTCCCGGAGACCAGGGATATCGCGTCTTCGATACCTGTTACGGAAGAATCGGAGTCTTGGTCTGCTGGGACCAGTGGTACCCGGAAGCTGCGCGGATCACGGCGCTGCAGGGAGCCAAAGTGCTGTTCTACCCGACCGCGATCGGGTGGCATCCTTCCGAGAAAGAACAATACGGGACGGCTCATTTCAACGCCTGGAAAACCATTCAGCGCGCCCACGCCATTGCCAACGGCGTCTACGTGGCCGCAGTCAACCGCGTGGGTCACGAGATCCTGACTGGCGAGGGGTTACAGTTCTGGGGAGGGTCGTTTCTGTGCGATCCCTTTGGGGTCATGCTGAAGGAGGCTTCCCACGAGCGGGAAGAAGTGCTGATCGGTGAGTGCGACCTCGGCCTGCTGGAGAACATCCGCCGCAACTGGCCCTTTCTGCGCGACCGTCGAATCGATAGCTACCAACCCATTCTCAGTCGTTTGATCGATAACAGCTCACACTGATCAACCAGCTGTTGAACTTCCCCCAAATATGCTTCAGCGCAACAAGCCGCCTCTCGGATTTCGAATGCCTGCGGAGTGGGAGCCGCATGTCGCCACCTGGCTCGCCTGGCCGCACCACAAAGAGGATTGGCCGGGCAAATTCGCAACTGTTTCCTGGGTTTACGTTGAAATCGTACGGCACCTGCATCGGAGCGAGACGGTCTGCATCCTGGTTCAGGATTCAACCCTCGAGCAACGTGTTAAGCGGATGCTGGTGAGGGCCGAGGTGGATTTGACCCGTGTGCGATTTTTTCAGATCCGCACCAACCGCAGCTGGACTCGAGATTTTGGACCCATTTTTGTCAGACGCGATGGTCCGCGGCCAGAGGTGGCCATCACCGACTGGAAATTCAATGCCTGGGCAAAGTACCCCAACTGGCAAAACGATGATCGGGTGCCCGCTCGCTTGGCCCGGGTGCTGGAACTTCGCAGGTGGGAAGCCACGGCCCTGATCGAACGTCGTTTTGAGCCTGTTGTGCTGGAAGGCGGCAGCATCGACGTGAATGGCCAAGGGACGCTGCTCACGACTGAGGAATGCCTCTTAAGTCCCGTACAGGCCCGTAACCCCAGGTTGACTCCTCGGCACCTGGAACGAATGTTCCGAGATTACCTGGGTGTGCGGCAGGTGTTATGGCTGGGGCGGGGCATCGCCGGAGACGACACCCACGGGCATATCGATGACCTGGCCCGGTTTGTTAATGCCAGCACCGTGGTGGCGGTGCGGGAAGACAATCCCTTGGATGAAAACTACCAACCCTTGCAGGAAAACTTGGAACGCCTGCGCGGCATGAAAGACCAGAACGGCAAGTCTATCCAGGTCGTGCCTCTACCCATGCCCCGTCCCCTCTATCTAGACGGGCAGCGACTGCCGGCCAGTTACGCCAATTTCTACATCGCCAACACGGTCGTGCTGGTTCCGACCTTCAACGATCCGAGCGATCGAATCGCCTTGTCGATTCTCTCGGACCTCTTTCCAGATCGGGAGGTAATTGGCATCCACAGCGTCGATTTGGTCTGGGGTCTGGGGACACTCCATTGTCTGACGCAACAGCAGCCGCTTTGAGAAAAGGCGGTCACGCCAGCAAGTCGTGAACGACCTCCCCGTGGACGTCGGTCAGCCGGAAGTCGCGCCCGGCATAGCGGTAAGTGAACTTCTCGTGATCGAAGCCCAGCAGGTGCAGCAACGTAGCATGCAGATCATGGACGTGGACTTTATTCTCGGCGGCGGCAAAGCCAAACTCATCGGTCGCCCCGTAAACGAATCCCTTCTTCAGGCCGGCGCCGGCCAGCCACATGGTGAAACCGTAGGGGTTGTGATCGCGACCGTTGACCATACCGGAGTTGGCTCCCAGATCCGGCAACTCGACGGTCGGTGTTCGCCCGAATTCCCCACCCCAGACCACCAGCGTGTCCTCCAGCAGTCCCCGCTGCTTCAGATCTTTGATTAACGCCGCGATAGGCTGATCACACTCTCGCGCCAGCCGGCCGTGATTGGCCCGGATGTCATCATGGCTGTCCCAAGGCTGCCCGGCCCCGTGCCACACTTGCACAAACCGCACGCCACGCTCCAGCAAGCGCCGTGCAATGATCATCTGACGGGCCTGTAAGCCTTCTCCGTACATCTTGTGAACGTGATCAGGTTCTTTCGAGAGGTCAAAGGCATCATCGGCCTCCATTTGCATGCGATAGGCTAGCTCGAACGACTGGATCCGGGCCTCCAGCAAGCCATCATTCGGCCGGCGCTTCTGGTGATCGCGATTCAGTTCCGCCAACAAGTCCAACTGCCGGCGCTGCTCGTCCGTGGTGGTGGAGCCATTGCGGATGTTTTCAATCAGCTTATCGATTTGCATTTCCCGGGTGTTGATGTGGGTAGCCTGGTAGGCCCCTGGCAGAAAGGCCGAACGCCAGTTCTGATTCCCCTGAGTCGGCAGACCATCCGGACACAGCACGATGAAGCCGGGCAAATTTTGATTCTCGGAACCCAAACCGTAGGTCACCCACGACCCGAAGCTGGGGCGGACCTGGCGCACATCGCCGCAGTTCATCATCATCAATGAGGGTTCATGATTCGGAATATCCGTGTGCATGGACCGCACGATGCACAACTCGTCGACGCAGGAGCCCACCTGGGAAAAGATCTCGCTGACCTCGATACCGCTTTGGCCAAATCGACGAAACGGGAACGGCGACGGGAACGCTGCGCCCGTCCGCCGCTCTGTCTTCAGCGTGATGGGGATAGCCTTGCCGGCAAACTTCGATAGAGAGGGTTTTGGATCGAAGGTGTCCACGTGAGAGACACCGCCGTTCATAAACAGGTGCAGGACGCGTTTGGCTTTGGCCGGCTGCGGCGGCTCTTTGGGAGCCAGCGGATTGACGGTTCGGCCGGCCGGCGCCGCCTCCAGGTAGCGCGTGTGGCCCAGTGTGGAGGTCAGCGCCACCAATCCCATGCCCATGCCACATCGGGCCAGCATCTCGCGTCGAGTCAGAAAGGGAGCCTCAGGATTCATCACACCCTCCTTCAATCGACAAATGCGAACTCATTCGTTTCCAGCAAGACCTGCGCATAGCGAGCCCACACGCCCAGCGGTGCAGCGGGGGGACCCGCGAAATCGTTCTTCGCGCTCCACCTCTGCTCGTTGCACTTGATGATCGGGGCCCAGGTGAAGGCGTCGTTCTCCGGATCCAGCCGAGCGTCGACTACGAAACTGATGGTCTCATTCTTTTCTACCTTGATCCCGCTCAGTCCGGTGTCGGCGCTGGACCCATTGACCCACCAGGATGCCAGTTCCCCCCGACGGCTCGAAACGATTCGTGCTCGTACGCCATCGCCATAAGGAACCGCCGGCTGGGTGTGTCTCAGCGTTCCTTCAATGGTCAGAATTCCGGAGACCGGACTCCGCCAGCTCCGCACCACAGCTTGGTCGGGCCGTTCCCCGGGCTCGCCGCCCGCCCCATGGATCATGGCCTTTCCGCCTGGCCCTGCCGGCAGTACCGAGCCTCCTTGCCAGCCGTCGGAAACGAACACCGTAAACGGTGTAAACGACTCGACACTGCCCGTCTCTGCCCGATACTCGCCCACTCCATACTGCCAGACAGAATCCGAAGCGGGCTCAGCCGAAGAGCGCTCCTCCGTTAAGACGAACTTCAGACTGGCCTCCAGCTCCCCTTTTTCGGGCTCACGAGCCAAGATCGCCTCGTAGAGCCTTCGGATCTTGTCGGAGGCGGTGAGGGCGCCGGCCACTTCGGGACGTACCACAATCGCCCGCGCCTGCTCGGCAACGAAGGAGCTATTCAGGAAAAACAGCGCCTGCTGAGGGACCGTTGTGACATACCGCTGGGGAGCATGTTGGTCCGGCGAGGCAAAATCGAAGGCATTCAGCAGGCCGGGAAGACGCCCGCGCTCGATAAAGCCGTAAACCGACCGGCGAGGTACGGACGGCTCTGCTGTCAGCGAAAATGGGAGGCCACCCAGGCCCAAATCGAGCCGGCCGGCCGCACGGAGGATGGAATCGCGCAAGCTCTCGATTTCAAGACGCTTCCGGTTCATCCGCCACAACAGTCGGTTGTCTGGATCGATCTTACGGCCGGCTTCGTTGTCGCTGCTGGCCTGCCGGTAGGCCGCGGAAGTCATGATCAGCCGGTGCAACTTCTTGAGTGACCAGCCGGACTCGACGAACCGTACCGCCAGATAGTCGAACAATTCCGGATGCGTGGGCGGATCGCCACGAACGCCGAAGTCGCTTGGCGTGCGAACCAGCCCCAGCCCGAAGTGGTGCATCCAGACGCGATTCACCATCACCCGCGCGGTCAGCGGGTTCTCCGGATCGACGATGGCCTGCGCGAGCTCCAAGCGGCCGCTGCCGTCGTGAAAGACAGGCTCGTCGCTCCCGTTCAGACAGGACAGAAAACGCGGAGGCGCCAGCGCTCCCGGATTGTTGGGATTGCCTCGAATAAACACATGCGCGGCAACGGGACGGGGTAGATCTTCAACCGCCATGGCCCGCGGTGGCGCCCCGTCGTAGGCGGATTGCGCCAACATTCTGTTGTAGCGGACGCGAATGGAACGCATGTTGTTCCGGTCACCCTCGGTGCAGATCTGATCGAAGTCCTGCGGCGGCACTTCTACCGGGGACTGAGATCCACGAACTACTTCCCTCAGAAGATTGGCCTCGGGCTCCGCAAACGGCTCGGTGCGGTCATGCTTCGCAAGAATGCCGGCATAGGCGGCGGCCAGATCCCTTAATGATCTGACCGGCTTGGCCTCGACCTCCGCCTCGATCAGAACGGAACCCGTGATCGTTTGTCGCGTCTCCGGCCACCGTGCTTCAAACTCCTTGTCCGGAATGGCTGCAGCCGCGTGCCACAGTCGAAACACCGGCTCATTAGCAGCCTTTGATTGCCGCAAATACTGTCCCCAGCGAGCCAGCAAGTGCTGGTTCAGTTGGCGGTCGCGGACCAGTTCTTCGATCTCGGGATTGCTCAGTCCTTCCGCATCCCGTGCCGCCACCAGGTATTCAGCGGTTTGCGTCTTGAAGAAGGACACCATCTCCGCATGCCGTCGCATTCGGTACTCTTGATAAACCTCCTGAATCCGGTCTAACCGTTGTTGGTAGACGGCCTGCTTGGGCGATAGCTTCCCAACCTGGGTCAGCACCGGGAGCTGTTGAGGCTCGCGAATGTTCGACAGGATCGAGTAGAGCGAGTAGTAATCCTTGGTTGGGATGGGATCATACTTGTGGTCGTGGCAACGCGCACAGGCCACCGTCAAACCCAGCAAACCTCTTGAGACCGCGTCGATACGGTCGTCGACCGTCTCGGGATAGCTGTTGGGAAAGTCGCGTCCCAAGCTGAGGAACCCCAAAGCTGCCAGATGCCGCGGCTCGGCCTTCGGCAATCGGTCGGCCGCTAGCTGATAAAGGATGAATCGATCGTAGGGTAGATCTTCGTTGAGGGCGCCGATCACCCAGTCTCGATAGGTGTAGGACCAGGGATAGCGCTGCCCACTGTTGACCGAATCGTTCACACAGTCCGAGTAGCGGGCTACATCCAGCCAGTGACGGCCCCAGCGCTCGCCGTAGTGCGGCGAAGCGAGCAGTCGATCGATCAGCCGTTCGTAAGCCTGCGGCGAGCGGTCTTTGAGAAACTGCTGCACTTCTGCGGCAGTAGGGGGCAGCCCCGTCAAGTCGTAGGTCGCCCGGCGGATCAGCGTCCGCTTGTCGGCCTCGGTCGACGGCACAAGGCCCCCGGCCTCCAAGCGGCTGAGAACAAAGCGATCGATGTCATTGCGGACCCAGGACTGATTTTTCACCGCCGGCAAGGGCGGCAGCGCAGGCTTCTTCAGCGACCATAGCTCGGGCTGTTTGGGCTCAGCCCTCACGGACTCGGACGGCAGGGCTGCCCCACTTCTGATCCAAACTTCAAATTCAGTCACAACCTCCGGTGGCAGGGGCCCGCTGGGCGGCATCTTGAGGTTCTTTTCTGTGTAGCGAATGGCCCGCATCAACAGGCTGTGCTCCGGATCACCCGGCTGGATCAGCACCCCCGAGTTGCCGCCGCGTTTGATTCCTTGGCTCGAGTCCAGCCGCAACCCGCCCTGCGGTGCCGGCACCGAGGCACTGTGGCAGGCGTAGCAGTGGGCAGCCAACACCGGCCGGACCTTCTTCTCGAAATGGTCAACTCCCGCATCCTGAGCGCTGGCCGTGACAATTAAAGCGCCCGCTAATGCCCCCAACCGAAAGAGCATTCGTGTCTCCCGCCAAACCAGAGTTCGGAGCATAGGGTACAGCCTGGTTCAAAGTTGAAGGCATTATTTTACTTCGGGACCCGTTTTCAGGGAAGAGTGGAAAGCCCAAGTCGATCCCGAAGCGATGGGGATATGGACAGAGAACCCTGAGCGAGCATGGGGAGCTGAGTGTGGTCAAGGTGGCCTCATCCCCTCATCAGCCGAGCAGATGCTTAGGCCGTGGCACGCTCCGCTGCCATTCTTACTCGAAGACGGATGGGCTCGCTTTCAGATTAACGGAACGTCACATCACGGCAGGAACACAGGCCGGGGACCATTTCCCCCGCTTTGGCGAGGCACGGCTTCAAACCTGCACCCGCTGGCCGGCTTAGATGCTCTGTCCCCTTGGCATTCACCCCGCGGGAAGGTCTGGCACTCTCCACGTCTTCCACAACAGGCCCAGCTAAAATCCGGCAGCCGACCACTGAACGACGAGGAGTCGCCAGACCCCGCCTCTCCTATTTTGTCGCCAGCGTCATCTTGCCGCCCACTTCGAGCCGACCCACCTTTTCTCCACAGTTGAGGTATCCCTTGGCTGCCGCCCCCGTCATCTGGACGAAGATGTTGGTACATCCGAACTCAGCCTGTTTCCGGGTGGCGGCCGCCGGATCAGCCATCAGGGCCTGCACGTTCTCCATCATCTTCATCTGCAACTCCTGCATCCGGTTCATGAGTTTTTCCTGCTCCGCCTCAGACATTTTTTCCAGGAAAGCAGGGTCGCTCATTTTCATTGTCAACTCCCTCACCTCGACTTCATCAGGACTGGCAGACTCCGCCAGCGTGAAGGTATAGTTTTGGATCGACTGGTAGCTTTGCATGCTCAATCGGCCTACCATCTTTTCGAAGGGTTTGGTCTCTCCAGCCCGAAAAAACTCGGCTGAATAACTGCCCTCGGCGCTTTTGTCCCCGTCGACCTTGAAACCGTCGCCTTGCATCTTGAGGCTGACTCGCCAGCCATTACTGGCGGATAGCTCCCAGTCGTTCTTGGCGCCTACGAAGAGAGCCGGAATCTGCTGGTGTCCCATGCTGACAGGTGCGTAGGCGTGAAGGCGCACGAAACCGAACCTGGCGTCGGGCGACACCCGGATGGTGGCCCGATAGGTGTTTGTGGCAGCGGCCCCGGCTGGGAGAAGTGCCGTCCCATAGAGCCGCGTCCGGCGAGTTGACGTCCGGGCCGTTTGCTTCACTACTTCCACGTCGTCGCTGTCGAACAAGAACTGGGTTCCTTGCGCGAACTTCCCGGACGCTGCGATATCAGCAGTCCCACCTGGAGTGACTTTGACCAGAGCTGCCAGTTGAATTTCAGGACTGGGGTACTGGTCGAATAGCTGCTTGCGGTGCGTGTTTATCGGAAGACCCAGTTTTTGCTGTTCCGCCGCAGCCTTCTGACTGAGTTGTTCGACGAGAGAATCGTAGCGGCTATTCGCTGCGCGGCTGACGCCCCATGCCACTAGAAAGGCCACACACAACGCCGTGCCCAAACGGATGGGACGGATCATCTGAGAAACGTCGCGAGTCATGATGTTCTCCTTTTGCCAGTCACACCCCGGCTCTCATTTGGAACCGGAGCAAAGATTTGAAAGAATGGATCAGCCATCTTGCGGTGAGCGCCTGAAGAGAGGAACAAACATCCCAGCAAGGTCCAGAAAAGGAAGCATTCCGTTACACGATGGAGCGGGAAGTCGACCAAGGCCACGGCCAGCAAGGAGATCACTCCTGCCGCCGAGCCCATCTCCAGCTTGGAACTGGCGATAGTCCATCGTTTGGCGGTGCCAAAGCAGGCGATGATCAGGGCTAGAAAACTCACCAACCCCAGGGTGCCCTGTTCCACCCAGAACTCCAGAAAGTCGTTGTGGGCATGATCCTCGGCACCTGCAAACGTCCGGTGCGATTCGGGGCTGTCCCCTTGGCGCCACCAGTCCGTTTCCCACTGTGGGAAAAAAGCCAAAAAGGAGCCGGGGCCGAGTCCGAACAGCCCTGCCTCCCACACATGCTGGGCGGTGATCCGCCAAAGATACATCCTGCCTTCAATGGTGGTCTTGAGGCCTCGGGCCGGTGAAAAGGTGACCAGAGCGGCAGCGACAGCCACTATGACCGCGACTTGACGCCAAGGAAGGCGGGCCCGGTCCAGAAGGCTCCAACCAAGGACTGCGCCCAACAAGCCCAGGCCAGCCCCGCGGGAACCCGTGGCAAAGATCGCGAGCAGCTCAAGCAGAAAGATAGGAACCAGCCAGCGGGTCCAGCGGTCTTTCATCGGAGTCGAACTGAGGTACAACGCCATGGTCACCGGCACCAGCGGAACCAGGAAAGCCCCAACAAAATTGGGGTTGCCAAGCGTGGCGTAAGTTCGCATGCGGGAATGGCTGCTCACCAGGGGAACCCAGCCTACCAGGACAAATGGATCTGTTCCCAGGTACTGGAACAAGACCATGCCCGCCACTGCGACGCCCGACAGAACCAGAGCCCAGCTGAGGTGCCTTAGTGAAGGCCTGACTTGAATCAGAAGGACAAACCAGCCGATGCCAAATACCTGGATGAGGAGACCTTCTAGAGAAGCTGTCTCGCCCGTAATCGCTGAAATCGACAGGACGACCAGCCAAGCAAAGAGAGGAACCTGGATCACGGCGGGCAGTCTGGGAAGCCTGGGTCTGAAGAACCAGGACAACGAAAGACCTACCAGGATGGTAGCTCCCACCAAAGCGAACTTCGGGGTGGAAAAGGGATGCTTGAGACCCGGAACGCTGGCTAGGGGAACGAGAAAGGCAACAACCGGCAGCACCCGCCTCAGCCATTCGCCGGACTGTCGATCAGGCTTCGGGCTACGGTGGTCCTCCCAGGGCTTGCTGTAAGACTGGGGTTGTGTTTTCAAATCGTGGGCCCCTTCTCAAACGATGGGCAGCCCGACAATCACGTTAGCCAGTCACCTTGCCAGCCGGCTGCATTGGTACCAATGGAAAAGACCTTTTCGCCACGCCCTTCACGAAACAAACAGTGCGCCGGCAATCTGACGTAACAGGTCCTCCTCGGGAATAACCCACACAGGCCCACCCTTACGTCAGACAACGCACTGCTTAAGCTCAAAATCCGGGCGTATGGCACTGCGATTATGGGGTGGGTACTCTTCAAAAGTCAAAAGAACTGCAGGTCTCATTGAGCCTGCCGCTGAGAGCTACGAACAACACTTGTGATCGCCGGTATCGAAGCCACCTCGGTCCTTCACGATGGAAGTCGTCATCGAGCCCGGCGTACCGGAGGCCAACAAGGCGGATCCCACTTTTGGTGCGATGTGGCTTTTCGTCGACGCCGGTACGAGGGAACGTCAGGCCAAGAATCCCAACTTCCACCACCTGAATCCGCGAGGCTACCTTCCCTCGCGCTTCAGGTTGATCCGAATCGGAAGGCGAACAACCAGGTTCTTGCCAGGTCCGGTATGAAGGTTCGTCACCTCCAATTCCAACTCGGCGTTACTCCAACCCAGAGGCGCTTCCCTTGAAACTCCAATCTGCAAGGGGGCAACACTTTCGGCGGGCAGTTCGCCCGGATAGCTTTGGAACCATCCTTCGTTTTCCTGCTCGGAGTTCCGTGCACTGACCCTGAGTACTTTGAAGCGAAAGGGAACGGCGGAATGGTTGCGGAGCAGGAGGTTTGGATGCCGCCCTTCGAGATTCCAGGTCAAGTCCCGGGTTTCAGCCTTCACCGCCTCCTGCCACAGGCCGCGCAAGTACTCTTCGGATCCATACACCTCCCCTCCGACCCAGGCCGCGGTCCGACCAGCGAATAAGGCTTCCCGCACCCCATCCGCATCGGGACTATGCACGAACAGCAGAGTGATCGTCCGCTTGCGTGTGACTGAAGTTCTGTGGACGTCACTATTGGCCAGCAGTGTCAGACCCTTCTCTTCGTGCCAGGGAAACGCCTCCGGATAGACTGTGTCGCCATTGACCAACTCGATGCCCTGAAACAAGCCTTGGCGGTGCATCGAATCGATTCCGGGAGCCCACGCGAGTTTCCCTTGCCATCCCGGGTGATTCCAGAAGACGAAAGCCCCCTGCACCCGCGCGCGCCGCAAGGCCTCGCTCAACTCCAGCTTTCCACGCAGGGCGTTGGGGTCCGTGACGAACAAGGCATTCCAGTGGCTGTCACCATGCCCTAGCTCGATCCCTTGAATCAGAATCAAGCCCAGCTGGCTCGCCAGATCTCGCGCCAGCGCATAGGGACGGGCGAGATCGGAAACCACATCCGGGGCATGCGGCTGGGAATCTGCGTGGTCGGTCATGGCCAACACATCCAGCCCATCGCGCCAGGCTTCCCAGGCACGCAGCGTCGGCCACAGTTCGCCATCCGAGAACACTGTGTGGGTATGGAAATCTCCTTTGAGAGTCCGATACCCCGGAATATCGGGGACGGGGAGGGGGTCCCTCACCATGACGTGCTGTGCCCGCAACCCGGCACCTAGAGCCAGAACCCACATCCACAGCAGGCATGCACGAGATAGAATGCACCACAAGAAATGTCTCACTGACGAGGGCCCCCGGATACCTGTTTCAGGATAATCCTGGATGCCGGCTGATTCACCGGCCACTTGCCTGTTAGCTGTTCCGCAGCTGGCCGTCTATAGCAGAGTCTTTTCAAGTACCGTTGCAGGGAGTTTGATCATACACCAATTGAACCTGACACAACCTTTGCAGGGGGAGTTGGTCCGGGAGTAGGTCTCCTGCAACTGTTCGATCCGGCCTGAATCACGAGCATAACTCGGCTGCTTCGTACCGCTTTTTCAGGTCAAACGCTTGGACTGCTCCGCCGAGCTGAGGGTAAGATGAGAGTATGCGCGGTCACGACCACAGCTCACTGACGGAGACGCCGCGGTTAGGAGAGGAAACAGGTGGAGACAAACATCAAGGTCACCATTAACGGCCGCTCCCACACGCTGAGGACTCATCCCGATCGGACAGTCCTGGAGGTGCTGCGCGAAGACTTGCGCCTGACAGGCACGAAGTATGGATGCGGCGAAGGACAGTGTCGAGCCTGCACGATCCTGCTGGATGGCCGTCCTGTGACGTCCTGCCTGCTTCCGGTCTCCCGCGTCGAAAACCGAGATATCGTGACCATCGAAGGTCTCGCCCAGGGTGACCAGCTGCACCCCGTACAAGAGGCCTTTCTTCGCGAAGGCGCAATGCAATGCGGGTATTGTGTGCCGGGCATGATTCTGACCGCAGTCGGCCTCCTGCGAGAAAACGCCAATCCCACGGCGGAGGACATCGTGGACCGCATGAACGGTAATCTGTGTCGCTGCTGCGGATACCCGCGCATCCTGGCAGCGGTGCGCCGAGCGGCCCAGACGGTCGGTTTGAGCCAAGGAGGAAAGTGATGTCGCCGGATCTTGAACCGGACCTTTCTGTCGAACCGGAACGCTATGAGCTGGCCGAGCCTCCTCGCTATCGTTTTGACCTCGATCGCCGCGAGTTCCTGGCAGTTACCGGCGCCGGGCTGCTGATCCTGGCGACGCAGGAGGCCGAAGCGTTTCAAGATCCGTCCTCCCCGGACCGGAACTCCGTGGCCGCCAGACTTCACATCGGCAGGAACGGTCAGATCACGCTTCTGACCGGCAAAGTGGAGGTGGGTCAGGGTTCCCGAACGCAACTGGGACAGGCCGCAGCGGAAGAACTGAAGGTGCCTCTCGATCGTATCAGCCTGGTCATGGCCGACACGGCTCTTGTGCCTGATGATGGGGGAACGGCCGGCAGCCGGACTACGCCCAGCACCGTGCCGGCGGTTCGTAAAGCGGCCGCCGCCGCACGGGAGATCCTTCTGGAACTAGCCTGCCAGCAGTGGGGCCTCCAGCGGCAATCGCTCCAGGTGACGGAGGGTGTTGTGACGCATCCCGTCACAAGACAGACTCTCAGCTACGCTGAACTGGCCAATGCCGGCGACGCTGCCACCCGTTTTCGAACGGCAGTCCCCCAGGATATTCAACTCACTCCCGTGAACCGCTGGGCGGTCTTGGGACAACCTGTGCCCAAAGCAAATGGCGGCGATATCGTGCGGGGCGCACACCATTATCCTTCGGACGTCAGGCGACCGGGCATGCTCTTTGGCAGTGTCCTGCGACCCTCAGCCTATGGAGCCACCCTGGCCCAAGTCGATCTCGCCCCGGCTCGCCAGATGCCGGGGGTGGTCGTAGTGCATGACGGCAATTTCGTGGGTTGTGCCGCTCCAACTTCATTGAATGCCCGACAGGCGGTGTTGGCCCTGGCCGAGACGGCAGTTTGGAGGACCAAGCCGCAACCGTCGAGCCGGGAACTGTTCACTCACCTCAAGCGAAACGCAGTGACGGGTGAGTCGTCCTCCCGACAACCGCGTGTTCACCAGAGGGGTGATTTGGACAGCGCATGGAATGCCGCCCACCGCACCATTCAAGCTACCTATCAGGTCGCCTACATTCAGCATGCTCCGCTGGAACCTCGCGCGGCAGTGGCAGAGTGGGAGGACGGCCGTTTGACGGTCTGGACAGGCACACAACAACCTCAGCGAGTCCAGAGCGACCTGGCGCAGAGCTTTCACCTGGCGCCCGATCGGGTCAGGGTGATTGTTCCCGATACGGGCGGAGGGTTCGGTGGCAAGCATACCGGCGAAGCGGCCGTGGAAGCTGCCCGGCTGGCCAAGGCTGCCGGGGTACCGGTTTGCCTGCAGTGGACTCGAGAAGAGGAGTTCACCTGGGCATACTTCCGTCCAGCGGCTCTCATCGAGGCGAAAGGAGGTCTGGACCCGGATGGTCGCCTCCTGGCCTGGGAGTTCACTAACATCAACTCGGGGGCCTCAGCCCTGGCATCGCCCTACAACATCCCCCACACACGCGAACAGTTCCAGTACTGCGATTCTCCCTTGCGCGAGGGGTCCTATCGAGTGCTGGCCGCCACCGCCAACAACTTTGCCCGCGAATCCTTTATGGACGAGCTGGCCTCTGCCGCCGGCAGCGATCCCTTGGAGTTCCGGCTGGCTCATCTGAGGAATGACCGGCTTCGCTCGGTACTGCAGGCAGTGGCCGAACGGTGCGGATGGAAGCATCGCAAGAGGAACCAAGGCATGGGTCTGGCCTGCGGGACAGAAAAAGGTTCTTACGTGGCGGCCTGCGTCAAGGTCGGTATCGATCGCGACGGCGGCGGTGTTCAGGTCAAAAAAATCTGGCAGGCCTTCGAATGCGGAGCGATCCAGAATCCGGACAACCTGACGGCTCAGGTCGAGGGGTGCATCATCATGACCCTGGGCGGCGCACTCAGCGAAGAAATCCACTTCGAGAACGGACGGATCCTGAACCCCCGGTTCTCGCAATACAAGGTTCCCCGCTTCAAGGACGTTCCACCTGTCGAGACCATTCTTATCAATCGTCCCGACCTTCCCTCCGCTGGAGCCGGGGAAACGCCCATGATCGCAGTCCCGCCGGCCATCAGCAATGCGGTATTCTCTGCCACAGGGTTACGCATTCGATCCCTGCCCATTCGGATCCCCGCTGCGTAATCTCGAAGCCCGCTTCTAAAGAAAGCCCTCAGACTTCCTGACAGCACTTTCTGTTCCTTCATGCTCCGGATCAGCTCTCGGTCGAGGAGTCGAACCATTACGCTTCGGCAGCCATCTGCCTTGTTCCAGCCAAAAATTTGATTCGGTCGAGGCGGGCCCTCCAGCGCTCCGAACGCGCTTGATGCCGAAAGACCTTGCCTTGAACCACTGCCTCGTTTGTGGAATGATTCCAGCCACCCTGTCTCAGGTCGGGTATCCCATTCATGATTCAATTGCGTTCCGTCCATCCCTGGAGGATCTGTGAATCGTCTCTCAAAACCCGTTAGGGGCAGCCCCCAAACCAACCACGACGAGCAGGCGGTGGCGGCCTCTCAACAGCTCGACCGACTCTATGAGTTCGACCGGGAACCCGTTTCGAGCGATCGCCTCTTGGGCCCTGGCTACTTCGCCGGGTCGTTTGCAGGGGAGCACGTGGCGGGCACGGAATTTGTGATTGGTGCCCTGTTCGTCAACTGGGGTGCCACGGTACAGGACGTGTTCGTTGGCCTGGTTATTGGAAACCTCCTGGCCGTTCTAACCTGGACGTGGGTTTGTGCTCCGATTGCCGTGGATACGCGGCTGACCCTTTACTGGTATCTGCGCCGAATCGGGGGACCCTTGTTCACCCTGATTTACAACCTTCTGAATGCCGCGCTGTTCTGCATTCTGGCAGGCTGCATGATCACAGTGTCGGCCTCTGCCGTGCGGATTCCTTTTCACGTTCCGGCTCAAGTACACTGGTATCCCGACGACGTGAGGTTTGTCCTGGTTGTACTGGGAGTGGGAGCCGTCGTGGTAACGCTGGCTATTCTTGGCTTCAAGAAGCTGGCTTCTTTTGCAACGGTGTGTTCCCCCTGGATGCTGTTGATGTTTGTCGTGGGAGCGATCGTGATGCTGCCCAGGCTGGCGGAAGCGGCTGGATTGGGGGATCAGATCGACGGTTTCGGCGGATTCTGGCAGATGGCCCACACAGTGGTTTGGACGGGACAAACTCCGGACGGAAGCCCGCCGCTCGGTTTCTGGAAAATTGCTGCCTTCGCCTGGATCTGTAACCTGGCCATGCACGGAGGCCTGTCGGACATGGCCCTGTTTCGATACGCCCCCCGAGCCAGCTACGGATTGTTTTCCGCCTTTGGCATGTTCTTGGGTCATTACCTGGCCTGGATCTGTGCAGGGATGATGGGCGTGGGTGCCGCGTTGCTGCTGAATGCGCCTCTGGTCCGCCTGGATTCAGGGGACGTAGCTTATCAAGCCCTCGGCTGGTCCGGCGTATTGGCGGTAATCATCGCCGGCTGGACGACCTCCAACCCGACCCTCTACCGCGCGGGGCTGGCCCTGCAAGCGATCACACCCAACTGGTCTCGGGCCCGCGTCACGCTGGTGGCCGGAATCGCCACTACCGTGATCGCCTGCTTTCCCTTCGTCTTCACAGGGTTGCTGGACTTTGTGGGAATCTATGGCTTGCTGCTGGCCCCCGCCGGCGCCATCGTCTTCACGGAGCACTGGATCTTCCCACGCCTGGGACTAACTCGTTATTGGGTCTCGCACCGACAGCGGATGCTGAACCTGCCGGCCTTGATCGCATGGGGAACAGCCGTGCTGCTGGCCTTGATCCTCGAACGAACCGGGACCCTGCATCTGTTCTATCTGTTCTTGCCCGTTTACCTCGTGACGTCCCTTCTTTATATTTCGTTGGCCTGGCTGTCAGGGGCTCGAGCCCCCGCTCCGACCGGACTGCCGCCGATCATCCCAACCGGGGATGGGGCCCACGATTCCACCGAAGCCAACAGCAAAGGGAATGCCGTGCTGCTGGGCTTCGCCGGCAGCGTGGCGGCCGCATCCCTGCTGTGCTGTCTGGCCTTGGCTGTCTGGGTGGCGTCAGGAGGTGACGGATTTGGTGAGAAACACTCATCCATGAAAGCCTGGCTGATCCTGCCCACCCTGCTCTACTTCGTGGCGGGCACCCTCTTCTTTCAGCAGTGGCAAAAGCAGAAGGAAGGCCGGCGCCCCTGACTTCACTGGAACGCAAGGGCACCCTATCTACCAGGCTCGGCGAGACCTGTCCAGCAACCCGCGGGCTCGTTAGTTCCGTTCTCTTTCCTCGTCGTCCTCGTCTACGGACATTGGTGCGAAGACGGATTGCCTGACTCCCGGGAAGGGGATATCCCAACCCTTAACACTGTGCCAAAGAATCCGGTTGAGCTCATCCGAGGGCACGGCATCCGGCACGTCCCATCGCATGCGGGCCGAAGCAATGGCTGCTTTCCTGGCGGACCCACGGAGGGCTTCCACCTCCGGGTTTCGCTCGAAGAGATCCTGCTTGGGGATCACCGCGGTGTAAGGAGCAAAGTCGGCAGTATTGCTGAAACTGTTTCGCATGTCGTTGGCAATACGGTCGAAAATGGTGAGAGGCTCCAGGCCCAAAATCAGCTCGATGGTCTTCAACATACTCTGGTGAGCGTAGAACGTGGAATCAACCGATCCACGTCGGACGTAAGGACTGATGGCCAGCGCCACGGTGCGGTGCCCGTCGACGTGGTCAACGCCGTTCTGGGCGTCATCTTCGACAACGAAAATAGCCATCTTCTCCCAGAACGGTGAACGGCTCAGCCCCTCCACGATTCGGCCCAAAGCCAGGTCGTTGTCGGCCACCATCGCCCGCGCCGTGGAGATGCCGGGACTGCTACCATAGGTGTGATCGCAGGGAAGCTGCAGAATGACCAAATGGGGCATTTTCTTGTCGCGCGACCAGCCCTGCAGATCTTTCAGAAAAATGTCGGCTCGAATCACGTCGGGAATGGCGTTGGTGTAGCTGGGGTAGTGGGAGGCAACCAGCTTCTGGAGATCAGGCAACTCGGCTTTGGCTGTCCAGCTCCTGGAGAAGTCTCGGCCTTCCTTCCACTGTTCGAGCAAATGTCGACGGTCGTTCGATCCGGGAACTCTCATGCGGGGAATGTATTCTCCATACACCGCAACCGTTCGGCCCCTTCGGGTGGCAGCATCCCAGATGAAGCCGGAGCTCGAATAGGCGATCGGATCGCTGCCATCGAATGGGTAGCTCCTGCCTTGGTAGGCAGGCCAGAGAACGTAGGCCGTTTCGTTGGCTTGAGTGACCCACTGATGTCCGTCTCCACTGTTTCCACCCGAAGCATAGAAGTTGTCGAGCAGGACAAACTCCCGGGCCAGTTTGCGATGGTTGTCGGCAATGCCCTCTCCGAACAGAACGAAGGACGGCTCGCCGTTGCCTTGCTCCAGGTCTCCAAACAGCTGATCATAGGTTCGGTTCTCTTTAATGATGTAGACCACGTGCTCGATCAGCGAGGGTCGTCCGGGCTGCGACGGAATGGCCACGGGCTCGGGACTGGGATTGGCCTCCTCCGTTCTTTCAGGTGCAGCCATGCGATTGTTTTCGGCCACCGCCAGGGTGTAATGGTGGAGTTGATTCTGGTCTGGTAGGGGCAGGACGTGAACAGTACCCCGATAGGCGTGAACGAATCGGCGACTTGGTTCATTCTGCCATCCCGAGCCCACGCCCAAAAGGGTCGACACCGCCAGATGCCGGCCATCCGGACTTAAGGCCAGCCCGTTGGGATACCAGCCGGTTGGGATCATTCCAAGCTGACGTCCCGTTCCGGCATCCAGCACAAGCACCGCGTTGATGCCCCCGCAGGCGACATAGAGCGTCCGGCGATCTTTCGAGAGCAGCACAGCCGTGGGTGAGAGGCCGTAAACGTCCTGGGAGAACGGACGCAGACGCCAGGTCTCGGTCACTTTGTCCAAACCGGTGTCGATCACCGACACCGTGTCGTCATTCGTATTGGCGACGTAGAGCCTCTTTGCTGCTGAATCGAGAGCCATCGCCGTGGGATGCAATCCCGACTCGAGGATCTTCTCGGCCTGGAGGGTTTTCAGGTTGATCCGGGTCACGGTCCCGCTGGCCAGGATCCCTCGTTCATCGATGACCACCCGATCGGCACCCACTCTGATGCCCGTGGTGGCTGAAAGTTCATCGGGCCGCGGAATCCTTCCGCCCCAGTTTGAGACGTAGCCGTAGCTGCCGTCGCTGGCCAACACCGCGGCAAAAGGTGCAACGGGAACCTTCACTTCTCCGATCACCGCTTTTCCAGCCAGATCAAGAACCACCACCTTGTTGTCGTGGATCAAGGGAACCAGGACCAAGCGGCGTCCTTGGGGATCTGGATTCTCAGCAACCGTTGGAGCGCCCGCATTGTGAGTTCCCAGGCCGTCTGCCATCACTTCCAGACCGCCGGCTCCCAGCCTCATCAGGCGAGAGGCGGACGCCTCATTCTTTTCGCTTCCGGATCCTGTGCCGCTGATCAACCAACTCTTCGATGGCGGGTCAAAGACCACCCCCTGCAGGCCGGCCTGCTCACCGGTCAAAACTCTCTCGATGACCTGATTTCGTTTCCAATCAACTCGGATCGCCACAGCCGACTTCAGCGATCGGCTCTGCGCAAGAATGACGATCTCCTCGTTTCTCGCTCCGAATGCTATGCCATAGACGCGCCCGTCGAAGACGGATTGGACCCCGGCGGGAGTGATGGCCTGACGGGTCGTGATCACTCCGGGGTCCACCACATTGCGAGACAGATTCTTTTCTGCCTGCGCCTGGAGCGTGCACACGAAAAGGGGCCCGAGAAGGATGATCATCCGAAGCGCCATTAACAATTCCTCCGTTCAAGGATGGAGTCGGGTTCGACACCAGACACGCTGAGTGATCCGGTGGATCACGGAAAGCGGCAATAGTAGTTCTCCAAGAGGGTCAGGATTGAGAGCCCCTGCCGCCACGGACCCCCGCGGCCTGCCAAGGTCCCTACGGAACTCACAGCACAGCAGACCGAATGATGCATCATCCCGAAAAGTCATAGACTCGCTGTTAAATCGACGTTTCAGCAGCCTTTCCCTGTTTCGGCCGCTGAGCATTATGCACGAACCGTCGGCATTAAACGCCAAAAAGTCGGCAAGTGAATCCGGACAGCTGCGGTATTCCGGGTAAGGGCCGAAACGGCCGGTAAAGCAACCAGAGAGCAGTTGCGCGATCAAGCCGAAAAACCTTCAGCTTAGTGCGGCTGCGGAGGAGGTCGGAGAGATTTTGTTGGCCCCCGCCAGAGCGGCCACCTTGTAGCACTCGGCCAGGGTGGGGTAGTTGAAGACGTTGTTCAGGAAGTAGTCCAACCCGCCTCGAAAAGTCAGGACGGCTTGGCCAATGTGAATCAGTTCGGCCGCGCCCTCACCAATGATGTGAACTCCCAAAAGCTCTCTCGTTTCCCGGTGGAAGAGAATCTTAAGCAGGCCGTTTGGATCGCCCATGATGTTGCCCCGGGCAATTTCGCGATAGCGGGCCGTACCAACCTCATAGGGGATCTCATTTCGGGTGAGCTGGTCTTCGTTTTGGCCCACGTAGGAGATTTCAGGAATGGTGTAGATCCCAAATGGAAACAAGCTCGGCACGCTGGCAATCGACACCCGGAAGGCATGGGCGGCCGCCAGCCGTCCTTGCATCATGGAAACCGAAGCCAGACTGGGAAAGCCGATGACATCTCCGACCGCGTAGATGTGCGGAACACGGGTTTGGTAGTGTTCGTTAACCTGGATACGGCCGCGCTCGTCGGCTTGCAGACCGGCTGCCGTCAGGTTGAGCTTGGCCGTGTTGCCTTGACGGCCCACCGAGTACAGGAGGGCATCGGACCGAATCTCCTTCTTGCTTTTGAGCTCGGCGGTGATCCAGCCCTCTGGACCCTTCTTTACGGCCACGACTTGCTCGCCAAAGCGCAAGGTTACGCCCAGGTCACGCATTTGATAGCGAAGCGCCTCCACGATTTCCGAATCCAGGAATTCCAGCATCCCGTCACGCTGCTCGACCAGCGTGGTGGGAATTCCGAGGGCCGCCGTCATCGAAGCATATTCCACTCCGATGACCCCTGCTCCCACGATGGTGATGGAGCGTGGCAGCGAAGGGATGTGCAGAAACATGTCGGAATCGACCACCGAGGTCCCATCGATGGGCACCGTTTCCGAGTGGGCCGGCGACGTTCCCGTGGCGATCACAATGAAGTCGGCTGAAAACTCCTCCTTCTCCTCCAGCCCCTCAACCTCTACGCAGTGGGCATCCCGGAACGAAGCTGTACCATTCAGCAGTTCCACCCGGTTCCTTTGAAGTTGGGCCTGAAAGACCTGGGTTTCGAGTCGGATAACGTGATCGGTGCGGAAGCGCAAGTCATCCATGGTGATGTCGCGCTTCACCCGATAACTAAGGCCGTACACCGAGCGTTGCCGTAGGCCGGTCAGGTAGAGGACCGCCTCCCGCAGCGTTTTGCTGGGGATGGTGCCCGTGTTGAGGCAAACACCCCCCAACACCTGCTTTCGCTCCACTACCGCGACCCGCTTCCCCAGTTTGGCCGCCTGGATCGCCGCATGGTGCCCGGCTGGGCCGCTCCCGATCACAATCAAATCGTAGTTTCTCAACGGTTCCTCCGCGCTGTGGCACCAGTCTAACAAATCGGCTTCGGCATGTTAAACCAAGCCTTCCGGCGACGCTGGCGTTTCCAAAGGAAAGGGGGGGCGTCAAGCCGGTTGAGTCGGAAGGAATCTTCGGATATTCTCGCTCTGATATCCGGAAAGTGAGGAGCACTCATGCAAAGCTTCCGCGTTGCTGCCGTCAGCATGAACGGGCTGTTGGGACAGGCTTCCAAAAACCTCGATCGCATCGCGCAATGGGCCGCCAGAGCGCGGGAGGCCGGAGCCGATCTAGCCCTGTTTCCGGAACTGGTTGTGCACGGCCACTGCGATCCGAACACCTGGTATCGTGCCGAAGCAGTTCCTGGAGGACCCAGCACTCAACGGCTCTGCGAGATCGCCGCGCAACTCCGGATCTTTCTCTGCGTGGGGCTCAGTGAAAAGGAACAGGACATTGTCTACAACACGCAGGTCCTGGTGGGCCCGGAGGGATTCGTCGGGTCGCAGCGGAAGATCCACTTGTCACGGGATGAGGTGATCTACTACAAGGGGGGCTCGGAGCTGCCGGTCTTCGACATTGGAAAGTGCCGCCTCGGAATCGTGGTCTGCTACGACAACTCGTTCCCGGAATTGGCAAGAATTCTGGCTTTGCGGGGCGCCGAGGTCCTGTTGATGCCGCACGCCGGCAGAATGAAGATGTGGACTGACGATCCTGAATCGGAGAAAGCGGCAGTGAAGCACACACACCAGTTCTTTGCCACCCGGTATCCGATGAGGGCATACGAAAACGCCTGCTACGCGGTCATCTGCAACCAGGCCGGCCGGGCCGGATATGTCGACGTTTATCCCCAGGACAGTCCCAATCAACCTCATCACGCCGGCGGCTGCATGGTGATCGATCCGATGGGCGAACTGGTCGCTGAGACCCAGTCCGAAAAGGTCCAGGAGGACCTCCTGATCGCAGACCTGCTCCCTGAAAAGCTTTGGGAAGCTCGCAGTCTTCCCAACTACACGCTCCGCCAGAGGAGACCGGAGCTCTTCCGCGCCCTCTTCAGTTGATCGATCGGAATGTGGCCGCATCAGACTGCTCAGTCCAGCGACGGAGGGGCTAGTCTAAAGGGCCTCGCTGGTTGGGCGGCCTAACACTGGAACTAAGTCGCGGCACGAAGCGGCGTCGACTTGGATGAATTGTTAGCGCGCTGGCCATACGCCGCCCGAATGAGGGCTTTCAAACCCGATAGATCAACGTGCTCCGGTTTGGAGTAGCGGATGCAGTTTTTGCCGCGACTGTGTTTGCCGATGCGTGCGGCGTGTTCGGAAATCAACTCTTCCTGATTGATGTACACGCTGATGCCGTGCTTCTGAACAGCAAAAGCAAAAGCGTCCTGTCCGATCTCATAGAAAGGGAGCCGATGTTTCATTGATTCAACGGCGCCAGGTGCGATCTCACGAATTGTTTGCCGTAGCTCAACGAGCAAGTCTCGTTTCGCTCCATCGAAGGTGGCGATGTAGTCCTCAACCGTCGTTGCATCAGAATGCATGGGTACCTCCGTACGCGCCTAACCGCCGGGCATCGGCCGCCAGCGGCGCTGCTTCTGGCGGCGGGGCGGCTGGATGCGGTTAGCGGGAATAGACTGTGACTAGATTGTCGCTATCAAACATCGCCCTCGGTGAAATGACAACCTCATCTTGTGGGGGCGATCCCTTCCACCGTTCCTGGATCTTGGTCATCACAACAGGATCGGACAGATCGAAGTCCCCGAGGTGCTGTGTGTTTCCGATCTCGACTCCCAGGGAACGCTTGTAGATTTTCCACACAAGCTCCGAGCAGTAGATTTTATCGTCGGACCAGTCAAAGTAAAGATCGTAGCTCTTCCCCTGGAACTTTCTCCCTTCGGCCTTCATCTTTACGCGCAGCTACATCGTGATGCATGGTTCCTTCTGCAAACGCCATTTCTCCCCTTGCTTGGTGGCCTGGTAGCGGCAAGGTGAATGGGCGGTGAGGCGCCGGATCTCCAGCGTGCCCTCTCGGCCATTTCCTGATCGCAAGGGGCCGACCACAAAGGTCGTGCTACTGCCAGTGCACTCGAAGAATCGGGTGTACTTCCTCTTCAGCGCGGAGTAGAGGGCCTCCGAGAGGTTCTTGGTGTCGGACCCATCCCGCACGAGCAGACAGATTGCCTCGGTTTCCTCCTCCTTCACGAGCTTGCTGGCTACGGCGAGAATCAAGGCGTTGGGAGGAACCACCGCCTTGCCTTCGTCCGGCGGTCGCTCGCTGGTGAGTGCCGTGGTAATGGCAAGTAGAAACGTTGTGCCTACAGATACCGCCTGGATTCTGCGCATCCGGTCGTACACCATGTCTGCATCTTCAGCCGTCGAACACAATAGGCATCACCCGCCGCCCGTTTTGTGAGCGGTAGGGTGCACTCCGGGGTCAGGCTGCTTCGTTCACTCCTGGTTGGGAGTCATGGTTGCGGGCTCATCGGCTCTGACGTTACAGTGACTGAACCAGGATACTCAAAGACAAAGCGTCCTCGAGGGCAGTCCCTCGAATCACCTTCCAAAATAAAGGCATATTGCAGGACAACGATACTCGACGTGTTTGAAACGGATCCGGCTTTCAGTCTCTGGAATTTCCATTGCATCGCGTTGTCCTCAGCTGCATGTGAAAGCAGGTTTCCTGATCGTTGTTCCGAGTTTGATACCGTCCTCACTGATTTCACCAGTCCATCCTGACCGATGCTGCAGTCGAGTGTAACGACCCCTTGTCTCCTTGCTTGGAGAGCGAGTGGAGGATAGTTCATCCCCACCACCTTTTGGCGAACCCAGTCTTGAGCGACAATCGCTTCGCAGCCGACCACGAGGTACAACGCGACGACCGACAAGAGGTATCTGTTCATCAGGTTTCCTCCAACGACGATGCTGTAACGGCCTAAGGTTCTGTTCAGTCGCCGCGTTTTTGCGGCGGTCGGGTGCACACGATGTTAGGCCGTCTTCGCCCGAGAGAGAAGCGATGATTCAGGAATGACGTGGGTGTGATGGAATCGAAACAGGCCAAAGTGGTTCGTCAAATTCCTGTCGACATTGGAACGGCATTGGGTAACAACCAGATTGCAACCCCGACAATAGCTAAAATGATGGTCCATCGTCTTGCCAGAAAAAATACCGGCGTCACCAACAAGCCCGTCATCACGCAGATGGTCCATTGCTGGGACGCAGTCTGAAACACCCACCCCGTAAACGGCCCCAGAAGTGAATAACCCATCAATTCAACAGCGCCCGAGAAGGAGTTACCTACAGCTGTCATGGACTGGATGGCTGCCAGGGCATTCACGGCGATTAAACAGATAACTGAGATCAGAACGCTTCTTAATCCTTTGGCCACTTCTGAACCCACAAAACGGCATAGCGTCCACGCTCACCGGCGCGCGCGTCAGGTGCGGCGCACTGTTATCCCGCAGCTGTGCGAGCGTGTCTCAGTCGAGCGGCAAGCGAACTCGGATCTTCTGTGAGCTCAACGGAGATCACTTCCTGTATTAGGCGAAGAGGCAGCGGACCCGGATAGCCTGCTTCGACGTAGGGCACAACCTGCTCGCTTGGCGCGTTGGCTTCTTTCCATTTTGTCCACGGTACCAGAACTTGGTACGCCTCCGGACTAACGAACAAGATAGCGATCGGGCCGTTCGGGGGAAACGCCGGAGAGAACGGGTAGCAGCGACGTCGCAAATCTCTAATCTCATCGGTTGCTGGTGCTCGATAGTCGAAAAGGGACACGCAATCACGGCTGCGGAAGAGGCCGTTACTGGGGTACCCGAAGGTCGTAGGTAGCTTGCCGTCACGGTTCAGGCGTATTTCGGCTGCTGACATGATGCCTGCAAGATACGCCAGTTTACTTACGTGAAAAACTCGCCCTTCGAGTTGGGCTTCGATGTCGTCCAACGACTCGGTCTCTCTTCGGACGTATGCTCTTGTGGGGTGCATCTTTGCTCTGGGCTAACGCTTCACGTAACCGGCAGCAAAAAGCAAAGCGACGAAGGAGCGCCGCTTTTTGCTGTCCGAGTTGACGCGATTGTTAAAGCGCACGTGAGCCACTCGGTTTGTTTCGGATAGTTTCGATCACTTCAAGTTCACTCGTTTCTTTGCTTCTTGGCCCATCTTCTGGATCACAGACGACGATTGCCAGCGGATCGCCTTCCTTGATTTGTGTGCCTCTCTCAAAAAAGGTCTTGCTCAGGTAGCCAGGCCCCACTGCTTTTAATGCCATTTTGGCCCACCAATTTTCAACGATGGCGATAGTCTGGCCCTTTTCGACTTTTTCTTTTTCCTTCACAACATACTCGACGAGCTCAACCATACCCATTTGATGGGACACCTGTCTTGGTAGCTTTGGCACGTTCACAAAGTAGTACAACATTTCGTTCTGAGCTCTAACTACAAAGACCCCCTCAGGGGCTATTCTGTGGCGTCGAGCGTAGTCAGACCTTGATTTGATGTCAAGTACTTACCAGAGTCGCGCGCCATGAACGTCTCAGAATTGAGCCTAAGCAGGAAGGCTGCCACCGACCGTAAGACAACATAAGTTAATTCCAGAACAATAATAAGTTATTGACAAACGATAAATGTCCTGTCAAAATCGGCCTCTCGAATGGAATCCTGAGTGAGGTGTTATTGATGAAGCAAAGCTCAACAATATTTCTTCAGGTAGTCATTGTGCTCACCGGCATTGTCGCTCTTGCCTTCATGCTTTGGGAGCCTCACCTCGAGGGCAGAAATGCGCACGCCACGCTCTTTGAAATCTATTTTAAGGATCCCTTTCTGGCCTTTGCGTATTGTGCATCCATTCCGTTTTTCCTGGCGCTCTATCAAGCATTTAAGGTGGTGGGATATGCCGGACATGACAAAGTGTTCTCGCCAACGGCTGTAAACGCTTTGCGGACCATAAAGTTTTGCGCGATGGCCATGATCGGTTTTGTGGCGGTAAGCGTCGTTTTCATGCCGTTTAGCGACCCGGATGACCGGCCACCGGGAGTAGTCATCCGCATCGTCATCGCCTTCGGCTCGATCGTGATGGCCACTGCGGCGGCGATGTTTGAGCGAATTTTGAAGAATGCTGTGGATATCCAATCGGAGAACGACTTAACGGTGTAACGGGACCAGTATGGCAATCGTCATCAACATCGACGTCATGTTGGCGAAGCGGAAAATGAGCGTGACCGAACTGGCGGAGAAAGTCGGTATTACGATGGCTAATCTTTCCATACTAAAAAACGAAAGAGCCAAAGCCATTCGTTTATCAACTTTGAATGCGATTTGTAGAGCTCTGGATTGTCAGCCTGGAGACATTCTGGAATATAAAGAATAACGCCTGGCCCCGCGCCCGACAGAAAGACGCTCTCAATTCAATTTGTTCACCATGCTTCCAATGATGACCTCACCCTAAAACCTGCGCCTCTTTCCCATCATTGCTCTCCTCAAAGCGCCCAACGACCGCGGTTCGCCCGCGCCATCCGGCCTGATCCTCGCATGGCCGCGCGGCCTCGGGTAAAACCGCCTGTTAGCCGGTCCGTCTGAGCGATGCTCATGAAAGCCACCGATGCCAAATACCAGGCAGAAGGCCAAAGCCTGGCCAGACGCGACGAACCTGGCGCAGGCAGTCCTTAACCAGGCGCTTTTGATCGGGCGTAAGAGGCGAGCACTCTCTGCGGATTTCGAGCACGACGCCTCCGAGTTCCGACATTAACTCGGATGAGGTTGTCCAGATGCCGTTGAGGGTGTCCTCCAGGCGACTAGCGTGCGTTGTGAAACCGCACTCCTTCAAGGAGGAAGCCAAAGCATGAAAGGGCTTTGAACTCGTTTCGGCCATTGTCGCACCTAACATCCCGGCTCACCCACGCCGGGCCAATGGTGTTCGATTGTCAATCGAGACGCGCCGCGGAGCGGACCGCCCGCCGCATGCTGTTGTTAGACGGCCGCAGCCAGGGTCGGAGTGGGCGGCGTCAACGACCATCGGCCCCTCCAGCTGGGTCGCAGCGCCACGTCCTACGGCATCAGCTTGTGAACTTCAAACGTCGTCTCCTGTGGCGGGGTAGTAAATCCGCCATCGATGCCTCGTTTCACTCTGGGCATCAAGATCGTGTCGCGGAACCGTTCCCAACTCTCCTTGGAGTCGTGGACCGCTACGACTGTCCAACCACCCGCCGACTGGCCTGCCGCGTGGAAGAGCTGTCCTTCCGGCAAGCTGTCCTTTGAAACATGAACGGCCTTGAGGACCGCTTCGTACTGCGCCTGGGTGCCGCCGGGCCAGTGATGCACTATTCCGTACTTCATCGTCGTCCTCCTCTCCTTTTCCTGCTGCGACTGAGTCTCGCGACGCTCCTAGCTGAAGAGTGAAGTGAAAGCCTCACCTCGTCAAAAGAGCTTCTCGAAAGTGGTCCAGATTCTCATGTCCATCTAACGTCCCGCGCTCACCCGCGAGCGGCACGAGAGCCAACCCGCAAAGAACCGAAACCGCTACGCGCCGCTCGCCGGGTGCAGCGCGCTGCTAGGCCGTGGTTGATTTCCGCATGACTCGCTCAGCGGGAATCGGGAGCGGAACGCATGCAAGACGGTGGCGAATCCGACCAAACCGATGACGAACCGGATCCGGTCAAAGAGAATGCACCGGCTCGCCAGCGCCCGAATTTCATCGGCCCTCCGCGTCGCGCCGGCCTGGTCGAACAGCACCGAGTTAATAGGGTACCCATATGCGATCGTAAAGATGGCGCCGAAACCTGCAAAGCAAATCGCTGCAATGATCAGGGCCCGCCGCTGTTGGGGCAGGTGCCATCCGCCAATCAACGCAGCCACTACGGCACGTGGCGTGCAGCAATGAATGGTGGCCCAAAGAAGTTGAAGATCGTTCGTTTCTACTCCGTGCGCTGGATGAATGCCCAGCTGCAACAGCCCCGAGCAAAATACCCGAACTGTCCGACTGCCCAGCGGGTCGCGGCAGCGCTTGGTTAGACCGCCTGCGAAGCCCTCCGAATAAGAATCAGCGCGGCTAAGTAGGCGGCCGCAACGACATCGTAGGCAAGACAGAAGCCTGGCCACCATACAGGGACGCCGGGATTTACTATCACTGCGTGATGAAAGAAGTCAAAAACACCGTGAAGCGCTAATCCGACGACCACGAGCCAGGGAGTCTTCCGGAACCCAAGCGCAGCCGTCGTCACAAACATGAGGGCAGGAATGGCCTCCGCGACAAGGGAATCTGTGGACCCGGCTATCGCCGCAAATAGGAGGTATAAGGTGGCAATGACTATCAACACGACTGGGTAGAAGCTGCGCTCCTTGTCAAAGCCAATCACGGTGGCGAACAATCCAACTGCGGTCGCAGCGGCGACTCCAATGGCGTATTCCATTTTGCTTCCTCGACACGTGGTAACTATGCGGCCTAACGACCGCGGTTCACCCGCGCCACGCGGCCTCGGGTAAAACCGCCTGGCTGCCGGCCCGTCGCACGACGAGCATCAGGCCAGACCCACCGTTGCATACTCGCCAGCCAGCAGTCCCACCGACACCACCATGCCCAGGTGACTCCGAACCCTTCACTGTCGACTTTCCGGGATGCGCCGCAACTGTCCCAGCTGCTCTCCCATCAGCAAGTGCGAGCAGCCCTGACTGGCGTTCCGCGGTAGCTCCAGCGCGAATTCGTAACCGGCCTGAAAAATCATCACGAAATCAGAGCCGCCAAAAAGGAGATGTCCCATCATGTCTCCCTTGCGGACTCAGCCGCGGAGCGGCGCGGGAGCCAACACGCGGCGGTCGGGCGCAGGCCACGTTAGGCGCTGGCATCGGATTCGGTAGTGCCGTCTTCAGAACGCTTGGGCTCTACCGATCTACCGGCCACGCAGGGACTTCAATATACTCCACTTGGCTCAGTGGTTCTGGGGCGGACCAAGGTAAGTCATTGCGGGCGAGGGGATCGATTCCAAAGGAACGTGTTTTCGAGGCTCGGAGCCGGTTTTCTCGACTCAAAAGCCTCTGATCAACCCTTCCCATCTCTCTCAACGGGTAGCCACCTTCCACCGGCTGCGTGCGCGTGACCCTTTTGTCATTGGGCCACAGTGATCTTCTGAAACCCGATGAACTCTAAGGGTTCGATTCATTCCGGTCACACTTCAAGACACAGCTCTATCGCCTCTTGGATTCGCTCCAGCAGCTTGTCCCAGGATTTGGCTTGAGTGTGACGGCCGGGCAGAGCAGGGACCGAGGCAACGTAGTCACCCTGGGTGTCCCGTTCAATCACCACGTTAAACTCTTTCACTTTCTTGTTCCCCATGGTGACTTCATTCTACGCCCACGACGAATCAGCAAAAGAACGCATTCGACTTGGACCGAACGGTTTGGCGCTCAGCGGTCGGCTGGAACCGTCTGATACTCATCAAGGCCTCCCCTGGGAGCATACGAATTGGGTATGCTCCCGGAAGTGTCCAATTTCCACAAGGAGGAGACCTGATGAGATTCTACACCCAAGCCCACCGCCATTACTGCGGCATCGA
>JBFMEW010000025.1:0-110477 GCA_040753175.1 Acidobacteriota bacterium
AAGGGGGTAGGTCTTCACTACAAGCCGTTTTCGACCGTTTTCGAAAAGCCCGCATTCATGGCGCGTGACTTAGCCCCGAAAGAATCTTCATTTCGGAGAAATTCGAGGCCCAACTGCGAAAGTTGGGATAGTAAAAGGAGGATGCTTTTCACGAACAGGGTTTTCAAGGCCGCGGTTGTTTGCTGTGTCTGGCCCCGGTGCCAGGGCCTCGTTGGCGAGGCGCGGCCTGGGTTTGTCTACTTTGCCGACCATACGGATCTCTTGTAACAACGAGGGGGGAAGCCAATGATCAGAAGTCGATATGGGGTAGGTGGGGTCCTTGGTTCAGTCGTGCTTTTGCTTCTGATACTTCCAGCCGCTGGAGTGTGTCAGAGTTTCAATTCAACCATCAATGGCAGCGTTACCGATCCCAGCGGAGCCTTTGTACCCAACGTGGAGCTGACTGCGACGTCTGTGGCCAACGGATCCGTAGCCAAAGCGAAGACCGGACCAGACGGACTGTTCAGTTTTCCCAATCTGCAGTCGGGGCAATACGAGTTGAAGGCCAGTGCCTCCGGGTTTCGAGACTACCTTCAGCGCGGGATTTCGGTCCTATCGAATCAGGTGGTCCGCGTTTCCATTCAGCTGGAGCTGGGAGCCGAGACGCAGACGGTAGAAGTGGTGGCTGACGTTTCATCCTTGAACTTCGATAACGCTGAAATCAAAGGCGAGATTTCACCAGAAAGCATTCAGCAACTGCCCCTGCTGGTGGGCGGCATCACCAGGTCGGCAGTGGCTTTTGCCAAGCTGTTGCCCGGCGTCACCGAAGGGGGTGGGGCTGACGGCAACCAGTTCAACGTCCGCATCAATGGTGGATTGACCATGGGCGATGAGGCCACACTGGACGGCATTTCGGTGGCTGACGGTGCCCTCGGCCAGAGCGGTGTCGCACTGTCGATCACGGGCCACCCCTGGTCGCCCGAAGCCATCAGCGAAATCAGTCTATTGACCTCCAACTATCAGCCTCAGTATGGGGCCACCACCTCTTCGGTGACTACCGGGGTGACCAAGTCGGGAACCAACGAGATCCACGGCTCTCTCTATGAGTATCACCGGAACACCGTTCTCAACGCGCGGCAGTTTGGCATCGCCCGCAGACCCAAAGACATTGAGAACGATTTTGGTGGAACGATTGGCGGGCCTATCAAGATTCCGTGGCTGGCGTGGTCCGACAAGCGCAAGACATTCGGCTTCTTCAACTACGAAGGCTTCACACGGCGTGGTGGTGTGACGGCCCCGACTGTCAGCATTCCTTCGCTCAAGCAGCGAGTGGGGGACTTTTCCGATTGGCGCGATGCAGCGGGCAATCTCATCCCTATCTATGATCCGGCCACGACACGGATCGATTCGGCCACGGGCCTGTTTGTGCGCGATCAGTTCATGGGATGCGATGGGAAGACTCCCAACGTCATCTGCTCCTCGGATCCGAGGTTGCAGAACTCGCTGGCCAAGCAGTGGTTCCGTTTTCTTCCCAATCCCACCAACAGCAATCCGCTGTTCAATTACACCCTACCCGTTCCGCTTTCCGGGAGCGTGAATGGCGATACCCGCCTCTGGGATTTGCGAGTAGACCACTACGTGGGGGACAGGGATCGATTCTTCTTTACCTACCATTACTACGATTCCAAGGCCAATGAGAACGAAACCGTATTACCCAAGGAGATCTCTTCGAACGGATTTAGAAAACCCAACACCAACACTTTGATCAGGGGGAGTTGGAACCACACCTTCAGCCCCAATTTGCTTTACAACATCAACTTGGGATACAACAACATTTACAGTGTCTCAAATTGCGTCGATGCCGGTTTTGCCGATGCCGTTCCCAAGATCGGCGGTGTCGTCAACAACAACCTTCCGCCGGCCATCCGGCTGCAGGATTTCGCAGCAATGGGCTGCAATAGCTTTTTCAGCCAAACTCGGCCGGCCTTCATTGGGAACACCCTGCTCTCCTGGGTCAAGGGCCGCCACACCTTCAAGTTCGGTGCTGAGTATCGCAATCAACAGGTGAACACCAGCGAGTTCGGCAACGAGTCCGGGACATTCAACTTCAGTCATCTGAATACCGGGTTGTTGGGAGTCAACAGCGGAAGCTCGGTCGCCAGCTTCTTGCTGGGAGCGGTGAGCAGCTCGAGCCTGGCTGTTCGTACGGCGGGTTCCCAATACGCGCGCCAACCCTACTTTGCCGTTTATTTTGGGGACACCTGGAAGGTCACCAACAAGCTCAGTTTCGACTACGGCCTGCGTTGGGACCTGCCGTTTCCAATCACGGAGAAGAATGACGTGCTGGCATTCTTTGATCCCAAAGGAACCAACCCTGGGGCAGGGGGGCGGCCGGGCCGGCTGGCATTTGCCGGAGACCGATGGGGCGCTGCCAGCTTTGGCAGTCGAACGCCGGAGTCGTTGTTCCACAAGGCCTTTGCTCCACGCTTGGGTTTTGCTTACACGATCAATCCCGAAACCGTCGTACGGGCTGGGTATGGCGTCTTCTTCCAGCAGCTGTACTATACTGCCTGGACCGGAGGCGTCGGTGGGGGACTGGACGGCTTCAACGCCAACCCGGTGTTTTCCAGCACCGACGGAGGTATCACTCCCTCGTTTCTGCTGGAGCAAGGGTTTCCGCAGAACTACCAGCGACCTCCGTTTATCAATCCGACCTTCCGCAACGGCCAGAGCATAGGCTTGTATCGTGGACTGGAGCATGGACGGCCGCCCTACGCTCAGCAGTGGAATCTCACCATTGAACGGCAGTTGTCGAAAGACCTTTTCGTGACAGCCGCCTACGTGGCCAACAAAGGGACCCGGCTGATTTCAGCCGTGGCTGCCCTCAATGCATTGGATCCCAAGGTGCTGTCGATGGGCAGTGCTCTGAACGACCAGTTCAAGGTTGGCGGGCCCACCACGCTGCACGGCGTCTCCATACCCTATGCAGGATGGGTCCAACAGATGACCGGCTGTCCACCATCGGTGGCGCAGGCGCTGCTCCCGTATCCCCAGTACTGCAACAATTTCATCGCCAACAATGAAAACGCCGGTTCCTCGACGTTTCATTCTTTCCAGATGAAAGCTGAAAAGCGATTCAGCAGCGGGTTCTGGTTCCTGGGGTCCTATACGTTCAGTAAGCTCATCTCCAATACCGATGACGTGATGCGCATCGACGGCGGTTCGGCCAGTGCCTTCAGTCCGTTCCAGCGACAACGGTTCAAGGGCCTGTCGACCGGTGATGTGCCGCACTCGCTCCGCGCTACGTTCGTGTACGAGTTGCCTTTTGGACGGGACAAACGCTTTGCCAACAACTCCGCGGTGGTGGACAAGATCGTCGGCGGGTGGCAACTCACCAGTATCTACACCTACCAGTCGGGTATTCCATACTTCTTCCGCTCGAGTCAGTGCAACGTGCCCGCCCAATTTCGGACCGGGTGCGTTCCGGCGATCTTGCCGGGGGCCAGTCCGTTTGCCCAAGCCCAGGACGGCAACTTCGATACCTCCAAGCCGCTTTTCAACGTGAAGGCCTTTGAGCCGGCCAGCAGCTTCAGTTACTACACCGGTGCGGGTTCTCGGACCGAGAACATCAGGGGCTTCCCCTATCATGGTCACGATATCTCGATCATTAAGAACACCCGCGTTTCTGAAAAGGTAAACATCCAGCTCCGGGGCGAGTTCTTCAACGTTTGGAACTGGCACTACTTCGTGACCGGTGGTGTGTGGGGCGCGGCCAGGCCGTTTGTCGACAACGTAGCGAGTTCGGCCTTTGGAAGGTGGACTGGGGCTATCAGCAAGCCTCGAAACATCCAGTTGGGGGCCAAGGTCATCTTCTGACAGCGCGGTGTTGCTTTTGGGGAGGATAGACTGGGTTCCCAGTCTATTGCTCCCCTTTTTTTTCTACCGGAGCTAATGCTACCAGCTTGATAATTTCAGCGAGCGGCGTCGGAGCAAGGCGTCTTCTTCCCCTTCAAGTCTTGTTGAGGAACTGATTCTAATGTCTGCGCGAGACCTATTCACACGCTTTTGCCCACTGTGGGTCCTTATGGCGATCGGCTTTGGAAGCGTCCCTGTCCTTGGCCAAACGGATTCGAGGCAGGTGACCGCCATCCTGAAGGATCGAGTCATCGCCCAAAACGTGGGCTTGTTCCAACTCAAACAGTACCTGCTAGGCAAAGTAACAAAACCTCCGACGCCGGCGAGCGCCGAGGCCTGGACAGCCGAAGCGAAGCGCCTCAAGGAGCACCTGCTCAACGACGTAGCGTTTCACGGTTGGCCGAAGGAGTGGACTACGGGGCCGGCCAAGTTCGAAGACCTGGGCATGATCGAATCGGGGCCGGGCTATCGAATGCGAAAACTGCGCTATGAAATTGTCCCGGGATTTCAGTCTACGGCCATTCTTTATGAACCCGCTGACCTCAAGGGAAAGGTTCCCGCCATTTTGAACGTGAACGGTCACGTGGGAGCGCCCGGTAAGTCGGTGGAGTACAAGCAGAAACGTTGCATCAATTTTGCCAAGCGGGGCATGCTGGCGCTCAACTTGGAGTGGCTGTCGTTTGGAGAACTGGGAGCGAAGGAAAATACTCACTGGTTCGGCGGCCATTTGGATCTGGTTGGCGCCAATGAGCTGGGCTTGTTTGTGCTGGCGATGCGGAAGGGGCTTGATTTCCTTTTCGATCACCCCAACGCCGACCGCTCGCGGCTGGGCATGACCGGTCTTTCGGGGGGCGGCTGGCAAACCATTATTCTCAGTGCGCTCGATGATCGAGTTCAGGTCTCCGTACCCGTCGCAGGTTTCTCCTCATTTACGCCCAGAATTGAGGTTCGCGAGTATGGCGACTTGGGCGATGTCGAGCAATCGGCCACTGACTTGTTAGACGGCCAGGACTACGCGCATTTAGTGGCATTGCGGGCCCCCCGGCCCACGCTCTTGAGCTACAACGCCGAAGATGACTGCTGTTTTCGAGCTGAGCTGGTGAAGCCTCTGATATTCGAGGCCATCCGCCCTATCTTCAAACTGTACGGCAAGGAAGAGTTGCTCCAGTGGCATGAGAACCGTGATCCAGGCACGCACAACTACTTGCTTGACAATCGGCTGAGCTCCTATGAGTTCTTTACCCGCCACTTTGGCTTGCCCGTGGCTAAAGACGAGATCCCGGTGGATTCGGAGATCAAGAGCTACGAAGAGCTGGTGGTAGGATTGCCCGAGGACAACCTGACCATTCTGTCTCTGGCCAAAAGGCTGGCGCAAGACATTCGTCGGCCTCCGATTCCAACCTCCTCGGAAGGCCGTCCAGCTTGGAGAACCGCTCGAGTTGAGACATTGAAAAAAGTGGTGCGGCCTCGGCCGGTCAGCATTCGCCGGGCTTGGTCGATTGCCGTGTCCAAGAACAAAGGACTGGAGACCAAGTCCATCGCGTTCGAGATGGACAACGGACTGAGTGCCAGCACTGTTTGGCTGAAAGCGATCGAAGGGGGGCCTGTCGGGTCCGCTTCCATCGTGCTCAATGACGAAGGGAAAGGGGCCGCGGGACCGGAGGTCTCGGATCGGGTGAACCGCGGCGAGCAGGTTCTGGCGGCAGACCTTCTATTTCTGGGTGACGGCTGGACCGATCATCCGGCCTACGCGTTTGAGCAAATGGTGCACGGATTGGGTGAGCGGGCCCTGGGACTCCAAGTGGCGCAGCTGATGGAATTGTCCCGGTGGCTGAGACAGCAGAGTGGAGCCAAAAAGGTCAGGTTGGAAACCTCAGGAATCCGCACCCAGGTGATTGGATTGGTGGCCGCTGCCTTGGACCCGGAACTCTACAGCGAGGTGGTCTCAAAAAAAGGCATGAACAGCCTGGGCTACCTGCTGGAGAAACCGGTGGAATATCACCAGGCTGCCGAGCTCTTCTGTTTGGACTTGTATAAGGAATTCGATTTGAACCACCTCGTCGCACTTGCGATGCCCACCAAGATTATTCAGCACGATCCTGTCGAGCGATCTGCCGGACCCGCACAGTAGCCAGGATCGACATCAGGCCCACGGGCAGCAGGCTCGCTTGGCCAACAAATCTTCTCTGCACCGCGAACTATGATCACACGACACTTTCATCGCACGAAACTCAATCTCAAGTTGCCGGTCACGTTCTCCTTGCTGTTGCTGTGGGGAGGCGTTGTAGAGGGAGCACAGGATCCCCATTTTGCCGAGTCCGTCGAGGCCGGTAAGCGCTTCGACGCCATGGCCCGTTCGGCGCGACGGGTATTGCACGCTTGGCTGCAGCATGCGGACCCGAAAACTCTGCTGCTGCCCGATCAGATCCCCGGAAAACGAGGCAAACCACCCAGAAGCCTGGAGCGGGTCTACAGGCCCCACAACTCGGGAGCAGACCTATACCCCTATCTCATTCTCACTGCCGCAATGACCGACCCTGACCTCTTGGAAGGTCGGATGATGGAGATGTTACGGAACGAAGTTCGTTTCACGACACGCGTTGACTCCATTCCGGGCGACCTGGATCTGGATACCGGCAAGCTCGGTCCTATGAGCCTTTTTGGAGCCGCCGAGTACGCCAAGGATGGGCTCGTGTCGGTCACCGAGCTGCTGGGGCGGACACCATGGTTCTATCGAATGGTGGATATGATGTATGACCTGATCAAGCACGCCCCGGTGCCGTCGCGTTTTGGCAACCTCCCCTCAAACGACAGTGAACTGAACGGGGACGTCTTACAAGTGCTGGTTCGCCTCGCGCCCATGACGGGAGAACAGAAATTCTGGGACTTTGCCCGTCGCATTGGCGATGCCTATATCGATGAGGTTCTCCCCGGTAACTCCGGACTGCCCAGCAGGGAGTGGGATTTTGAAACCCATTCCGGCAAGAACGAAGTTCGGCTGCGGGATCACGGAAATGAGGTTGTCCTGGGATTAGTGCTTCTCTATGCTCTGGAAAATGACCTGAAGACTCCCCGAGCCGAGCACTACAGACCGGTTGTGGCCAAGATGCTGGATCGGATCTTGGAGTCTGCCAATCCGGACGGATTGCTGTACGACGTCATCGATCCGGTTTCTCTGAAGCCTCTTCGGCCGGGACTCTCTGACAACTGGGGCTACGTCTACGGAGCTGTCTACACCTTCTATCAGTGCACGGGCGAGGATCGCTATCGGGAGGCGGTTCTGCGAGTCTTGCACAATCTTCCCAAATACCGAAACTACGCCTGGGAAGGTTCCTCGTTTGACGGTTATGCGGATTCCATCGAAAGCGCGCTCTATTTGGTGGCCCGGGAACCCGTGAAGGAAGCGTGGGATTGGATTGAATCAGAGACCGATGTGATGGTAAACATGCAGAAGCCTTCGGGTTTCCTCGAATATTGGTATGGCGAGGGCAACTTCAACCGGACCCTGCTCCTTTATATGTTCTCCAGGAGCCAGGGATGTCGGCCCGATCAGTGGGTGCCGGGTCTTCAGATTGGCGCTACTCGCGAGGGGGATCGATTGTTTCTCACCTTGCGGGCGACGGGAGAGGCTTCGGGGTGGAAGGGACGAATCCTGTTCGACTTTGCCCGCCATCGGCGAGTGATGAACCTCAAAAAGAACTATGTTCGGCTGAATGAGTTTCCGGAGTGGTACGTCGTCGACGAGAACACTTTGTATCGTGTTTGTTCGGCCGATTCTGGAACCGAACGAGTCCGCATCGGTTCCGAGCTCATCGCCGGGATCTCGCTGGAGCCGGGCGATTGGTTGGTGGAACCCCTGGGGAAAGCACCCTATGGAGTTGAGAGCCATTGAAGGTGTATGATTTAGCATCATACAGAAACCGGATCGGCATGGCGGCCTCTGACGTGTGAAATGGGGCGAAAAGGGCCGACCCCTTGGGTTTGAGGTATTCAAGACCAATCAAGCAATTGACTGTGAAGCGATGAATGGAGGCAGAAGAGTGAACGTCGAGGCCAGAGCCAGGATGCTTTGCCTGGCGTGCTGGTGCGTTCTGCTGCTGGTTGGGACCAACGTGTCTGAAGGGGCTGACTCCCCTGTGCTCTATAACCGAGATATCCGTCCCATTCTTTCAGATACCTGCTATACCTGCCACGGGCCGGATCAAGCCAACCGAAAAACGGCCATGCGTTTGGATACCCAGGATGGCGCGTTGGCCGACCTGGGGGGCTACAGTCCGATCGTTCCAGGCCAACCGTCAAAGAGTGAGGTGTTCCGTCGCATTACGGCACAGGACGAGGCGATCCGGATGCCGCCAGTCTATTCCGATCGCAAGCTCACGGCGGGCCAGATTGAATTGATCCAGCGCTGGATTGAGCAGGGAGCCCAGTGGCAGCAGCACTGGGCCTTTATCCGTCCGGAACGACCGGTTCCGCCAACGGTCAAAGATACCCGATGGCCCAAGAACTCGCTCGACCATTTTGTGCTGCACAGGCTGGAACAGGAGGGCCTCTCGCCCTCGCCTGAAGCTGACCGTGCCACGCTGATCCGGCGAGTCAGTCTGGATTTGACCGGACTGCCGCCCCAGCCGAGCGAGGTGGAGACCTTCCTAAACGATTCTTCTCCGAACGCCTACGAAAAGGTGGTCGACCGGCTCCTTCGCTCACCCCGCTACGGCGAGCGGATGGCCATCCGCTGGCTGGAAGCGGCCCGCTATGCGGACACCAATGGGTACCAAACTGATGGGGAACGCACCATGTGGCGTTGGCGCGATTGGGTGATTGAAGCGTTCAATCGAAACCTGCCCTTCGATCAGTTCACCATCGAGCAGTTGGCCGGAGACCTGCTGCCAAATGCCACGATGGAGCAGAAACTGGCCACGGGGTTTAATCGAAATCACCGCGGCAACGGCGAGGGCGGGATCATCCCGGAGGAGTACGCGGTGGAGTACGTGGCTGATCGCGTGGAGACCACCTCAGCGGTGTGGCTGGGGCTGACGATGGGCTGTGCCCGCTGCCACGACCACAAGTATGATCCGATCAAGCAAAAGGAGTTCTATCAGGTCTTCGCTTACTTCAACAACGTTCCGGAGCGGGGCAAGGCGTTCAAATACGGGAACTCCCATCCCGTGATGCCCACACCCACCCGCAGACAGCAGAAGGAGCTGGGGAGACTCGACCTGAAACTGGCCGAAGCGGCCGCGGAGCTGGAGCGTTTGGAGCCGCGAGTTCGCCAGGCCCAGGCCGAGTGGGAGAAATCGCTCGATCCCGTGAGGCCCTTCCACTGGGCTACCAGTGAGGGCTTGATGGTGCATTTCCCTCTGGATGGGAATCCGGGCGAGCTGCAAACGGGAGGTCCCGCTCGATTTCTCGAGCGCGAAGGCGAATTCGAGCTGGGGAAGATGGGCCTTGCCGCCAAACTCGACGGCGTGCGATACCTTCAGGCCGGCGATGTGGCCAAGATCGGCTTTTACGACAAATTCTCGTTCAGTGCCTGGGTCTTCTCGGTCGGCGGCCAGGGAGGAGCGATTCTCTCCCGAACCAAGGAAGTCCCGCAGGATACCGGGTACAGTTTCCTGCTCTCTGAAGGCCGACTTCAGCTGAATCTGGTCACGCGGTGGCTGGATGACGCGCTGCGGGTCGAGACGGAATCAACGCTTTCGTCGGATCAGTGGCATCACGTGTTGGTCAGCTATGATGGGAGCCGTTTGGCCAGTGGAGTCACGTTTTACGTTGACGGTCAAATCCAGAAGAATCACGTGCTGCTGGACGAATTGAATCAACCTTTCGCGAGCGACGAGCCGTTCCGCATTGGATCGGGAGGGGGTGTGGAGAGTCGCTTCCAGGGCTTGATTGATGACGTTCGTGTCTATGACCGTGTGATTCCGGACGACGAAGTTCAACTCTTGGCCAATGCCGACCCCTTAAACCTGTTGGCCACCGAGCCCCTCTCGCGTCGAAGTCCGGTGCAGTCCCGCAAACTCAGGACGTGCTTTCTGCAAGAGAATGCGCCGCCAGATATTCGCAGGGTGTGGGAGCGGATGAAAGCTATCCAACGCGATCGCCAGAACCTTCTGGATCAGATTCCCACGACGATGGTGATGCAGGAGATGGACACACCCCGTCCGGCACACCTTCTCATTCGCGGAGCCTATGACCGTCCAGGCGAAGAAGTCCATCCGGGAGTCCCCTCCTGCCTGCCGCCTCTACCCGACGATGCTCCCCGCAATCGGTTGGGACTGGCACGCTGGCTGGTAGATCCAAAGAATCCACTGCCGGCCAGGGTAACGGTCAACCGCTTCTGGCAAATGCTGTTCGGGACCGGGCTGGTCAAAACCGTCGAAGACTTTGGCTCTCAGGGCGAAGCCCCTTCTCACCCGGAACTGCTGGACTGGCTGGCGACGGAACTGGTGGGTACGGGATGGAATGTGAAAGCCGTCCTGAAAGAGATGGTAATGAGTGCCACGTACCGGCAGTCGTCCAACGCCAGCTCCCAAGTCCTGCAACGCGATCCTGAAAACAGGCTGCTGGCCAGAGGTCCGCGCCAGAGACTCTCGGCGGAGATGGTCCGCGACCAAGCCTTGGCCTTGAGTGGTTTATTGATGGAGAAACTCGGGGGGCCCTCCGTCAAGCCGTACCAACCCGACGGGCTCTGGGCGGAACTGAGCGGCGAGGACTACCAGCGGGACAGCGGAGACAGCCTGTACCGGAGGAGTCTCTATACCTTTTGGAAACGGACGGCACCTCCTCCCATGATGATGAATTTCGACGCTGCAGGCCGCGAAACCTGTGTGGTACGCGAGAATCGAACCAATACTCCCCTGCAGGCGCTCAATCTCATGAATGACGTGACTTTCCTCGAGGCGGCACGGGCCCTGGCTCAACAGGTGATGCTGAATGGCGGTCAGACCACCCAGGACCGGATCCGCCATGCCTTTCGCGTGGCAACCGCCCGCCGGCCTCGGCCCAAAGAGGAAGCCGTCCTCAAGGCCGGGTGGGAGAAGTATGTGGCAGAATACCGAAGTCAACCGAAGCTGGCGTTCAAGCTGCTCACCGAGGGGGAGTATCCGGTGGATGAGAGACTCGATCCGGCCGAGCTGGCGGCCTATACCATGGTCGCGAGTCTGATTCTGAACCTGGATGAGGTTTTGACCAAGGAGTGAACATCATGACGACGTGGGACAGCCCGCTCTTGATGAACCGGCGTCATTTCTTCAGCCGCGCCAGCTGCGGTCTGGGAATGGCCGCACTGGCCTCTTTGTTGAATGAGGACCTCTGGGCGGAGCCCGGGAGTACCGGACTGCCTGGATTGCCGCATTTCAAGGCCAGAGCCAAGCGCGTCATCTATCTCTTTCAGTCGGGTGCTCCGTCGCAAATGGAGCTGTTCGACAACAAGCCGCGCCTGACTGAGTTCCAGGGAAGCGAATTGCCCGATTCCATTCGCATGGGCCAGCGATTGACAGGTATGACGTCCACCCAGAGCAGCTTTCCGGTTGCCCCTTCGAAGTTCAAGTTTTCGCGGTGCGGGGAGTCGGGTGCCTGGGTGAGCGAGCTGATGCCCTATACCGCGCGGGCTGTTGATGAGCTGTGTTTCATCAAGTCCATGCACACCGAAGCGATCAACCATGATCCGGCGATTACTTTCTTTCAGACAGGAGCCCAGTTGGCTGGGCGTCCCAGCATCGGATCCTGGCTTTCCTACGGATTGGGCAGTGAGAACAAGGATCTGCCGGCTTTTGTGGTCATGGTCTCTCAGGGTACGGGCAACCCGGCTGATCAACCCCTATACGACCGACTGTGGGGCAGCGGCTTTCTGCCCTCCCGTTACCAAGGGGTGAAGTTCCGGGCTGGAACCGATCCCGTGCTGTTCCTGTCCGATCCACCGGGCGTTAGCAAAAAGATGCGCTCTCAGTTCCTCCAGGATCTGCGCCAGCTCAATGAAATCAAGCTGGAAGAAGCAGGTGATCCCGAGATCTTCACGCGAATCGCTCAATACGAGATGGCCTATCGAATGCAGGCCTCCATTCCGGAGCTCACCGACCTCTCAAAGGAACCTGAATCGGCCTTTGAGTTGTACGGTCCGGAATCACGAAAGCCCGGCACTTACGCCGCCAACTGCCTTCTAGCTCGTCGTCTAACCGAACGAGGGGTACGGTTCATTCAGTTGTTCCACCGAGGGTGGGATCAGCACAACCACCTTCCCAAACAGATCGTGGGTCAGTGCCATGATACCGACCAGGCCTCGGCGGCCCTGGTGCTCGATTTGAAACAACGCGGTTTGTTGGACGACACCCTCGTCGTTTGGGGAGGAGAATTTGGGCGGACGGTTTACTGCCAAGGCAAGCTGACCGCCGACGATTACGGTCGCGACCACCATCCGCGGTGCTTCACAATGTGGCTGGCGGGAGGGGGAATCCGCTCCGGCATCAGCTACGGAGAGACCGACGACTACTGCTACAACATCACGAAGGACCCGGTTCACGTGCACGACTTGCACGCGACCATTCTGCACTGTCTCGGAATCGACCATACGCGACTGACCTTCAAATACCAGGGACGTCATTTCCGGCTGACGGATGTCCACGGCGAGGTCGTTCAGAAGATCCTGGCTTAATTTCCCAACTGCCGTCCAGTGATTCCCCGAACTGTTCGCAAGGACGTTAACACGTCCTGCCGGGCCGTGTGAGCGATGTGATTGGCCACTCTCGCACCATTGAGTGGCATCCTGAAACTTTCAATTGCCGAGGGGAAAGCCGTTGCCCTTTCGATCCAAAGACTCCTCTTTTTCAGCCGCACTCTTGATCGGTATGGTGTTGGCCTGTCCGTACCGACTTTGGTCTCAACCCGACTCTTCGATTGCTTCAAAATCGAACTACGCCGCACTGGTTCAGCCGCTTCTCCATGAGAAGTGCGGAGCCTGTCACGGCCAGAGCAACCCGCAGGCCGGCCTGAACTTGCTCAGCAGAGCCGGACTGCTCAAAGGCGGCCAGAGCGGTCCTGCCATCGTTCCAGGCTCGAGTGAAGCCAGTCTTCTCATTCACCGCGTGTCCGGCGAAAAGCCGCCAACCATGCCGATGGGAAATAGTCCGCTGAGGGCAGCCGAGATTGACCTCTTAAAGACCTGGATTGACGAGGGAGCCCGATGGGATGAAACAGCGGAAAACGCATCCTGGAAACCAATCCTCGCACCTCGACGGCCGGAAGTTCCCAGCAGCGGTGACGTCGAGTTGAACAATCCAGTCGACCACTTTGTGTCCCGTTACTTCAGGGGACATTCCCTGGCTTTTCCCGAGGCAGTGTCCGATGCCGTTTTTGCGCGCCGTGTTTACTTTGACATTTGGGGCTTACCCCCGACTCCGGAGCAGCTCGACGATTTCCTGGGGGATTCTCGCCGCGACAAACGCGAAAGACTGGTGGACGCACTTCTTCAGGACGCTGTGCCCTACAGCGAAAACTGGATCAGCTTTTGGAATGACCTGTTAAGAAATGATGAGGGTGTGGTTTATCACGGCGAGCGGAAGTCAATCAGCAAGTGGCTGGTGGAAGCTCTCAGGCAGAATCTGCCCTTTAACCGGTTTGTCCAAGCGCTACTGAATCCAGGAAAGCCAGGCGATCCGGAGGGATTCCTGATTGGAGTGAACTGGCGAGGGGTGGTCAGCGCCAGTCAAACTCCGCCCATGCAAGCGGCACAGAATGCCGCCCAGATCTTCATGGGGATCAATCTGAAATGTGCCTCGTGTCATGACAGCTTCATCAACCAATGGAAGCTCGATGAGAGTTATGGGCTAGCCAGCTTCTTTTCGGAGAACCCGCTCGAACTGGTGCGTTGTGATGTGCGGCAGGGAAAGACGGCACAACCACGATTCCTGTATCCAGAACTAGGCGGGGTCAACAGCGAGGCTCCACTGGCCGAAAAGCGTGCCATGGCTTCGCGTCTGATGACCACCGCTGAGAACGGTCGTTTTGCGCGGACACTGGTAAACCGGTATTGGAAGAAGCTCCTGGGACGAGGCCTGGTGGAACCCGTTGATGACATGGATGTCGAACCGTGGAGTGCAGATCTGCTGGATTGGTTGGCCTCTGATTTCGTTGAGAATGGATACGATCTAAAGTCCCTCATCAGGCGCATCGTGACTTCGCGAACCTATCAGTTACCGGCGGTTTCAAGCCATGGCGAGGGAGAGCAGGTCTACGTGTTCCATGGGCCCACAGTTCGACATCTGACAGCGGAACAGTTCGTCGACAGCCTCTCAGCAGTTACCGGCGAATGGCCGTTCCGGGAAGGCTCCTCGGGCGTTGCTGCCTACTACTGCCGCAACTGGCAGCTCAAGTCGAGTCCATTGACGCGGGCGCTCGGACGACCGATCCGCGACCAGGTATTTACCACGCGTAGCGAGGAGCCAACCACTCTGCAGGCTCTGGAGCTGGTGAATGGAGAAGATCTCAATTATCTGTTGCGTCAGGGAGCGCGGCGATTGCTGAATCAGCGACCCTCGCCTCCCCGGAATCTCTTTGACAGCGGCATCGTGAGTCGAAGCAGCGCCGCTGTGGAAGCCGATGTGAGATTGGGAGCCGCGCGGGAACTGTGGTTGGTGCTCGAGGATGCAGGTTCCTACGATCCAAGCCGAGTGAAAGCCGGGTGGTTCGATGCGCGGTTCACAGGCGCAGAAAGCAGGCGGAGGCTCGATGAGCGAAAGGTCCCCGTTCCTGGAGAGCTGGGAACTCTTAGGGTGGATGGCCGTTCGCATCCTGACAGCCTCATCCTTCCGGTACCGGCAATGGTTAAGTTTGATTTGTCGGGTGGAGGTTACGATCGTTTTCAGGCAACGGTAGGGATCGATGACTCCAGCATGCCCTCCGACATTGGGCCGCGCGTTCGGTTCTTCGTCTTTACTGAGAAGCCCGACCGGCGGCAACTGATTCAAGTCCAGGGAGAACCGCCCGTACCCTTCTTCCCCCGGACTTTGACGGCCGGTCAATGGGCGTCCCGCCTGTACCGGCACCTGCTTGGTCGGCTGCCTGAGGAGGAGGAGCGCCAGAGCGCTGTTTCGATGCTGACGGCGGGCGCTTCCACGGGCAGTGTCTCGACCGATGGCCTGGAGGACTTGCTCTGGGCTTTGTCCCTAAGTCCCGAGTTCCAATTCTTGCGCTGAGTTCAGGAGGACGAGCATATGGACCCGATCGCTTGCGACCTGTTTCGAGGAGTCTCGCGCCGGCATTTCCTGCGGACCTCGGCCGCTGCGGCCATGGCTGCCCTCAGTGGTCAGGGTCCAGTGCTCGTCGCGACGAATTCCAAGATTCAGCCACGCGCCGACACGCTGATTCTGCTTTGGATGGCCGGAGGGATGGCCCAGACCGAGACGTTCGACCCCAAGCGTTTTACGGCCTTTGAATCCGGGCTGGAGTCAAACCGCGTGTTGAGCACCTTTCCCAGCATCGACACTGCCGTTGACCACATCAAGATATCGCAAGGATTGGAGCGAATTGCCGGCATCATGGATCGAGCCACGCTCATTCGCAGCCACCGGGTGGGGGATTTGGGTTTTATCCTGCATTCGCGTCACCAGTTCCATTGGCATACCGGCTACGAACCGCCCCAGAGCGTGGCCGTGCCGCACCTGGGCGCGGTCATTTCCAGAACGCTGGGGCCCAAAAATCCAGATGTGCCGGCCTTCATCGATGTGGGGCAGAATCTTGAGATCGGCGCTGAAAGCGACTCCCTAAAGGCATTCCATACCGCCGGATTTCTGGGTACCGAATATGGCCCTTTCTTCATACCCGATCCCAGCACTGTAACCAGCACGAAGCCACCCGCACACATCGGTGCTTTGCGTTTTCGAAAGCGCTTCGAAAACTACCGGAATCTGGTAGCCGGCAGCCCGGTCCTCCAGCATGGCAGCGACTATCAGCAGCAATCGTTGTTGCGCGCGGTGGAGAACGCCCATCGGCTGTTGAATTCTTCCGCAGCCAAGGCGTTCGATCTGTCGCTCGAGCCGAGAAAGAGCTACGACGTGTACAACACGGGGCGATTCGGTCGAGGGTGTCTCCTGGCGAGACGTCTGGCCGAGGTCGGAGCCCGTTTTATTGAGGTGACTACTGAATACATTCCCTTCCGTTACTGGGACACTCACGAGAATGGTCACGAACGGGCGTTGGCCATGAAAAGGGAAATCGATGGTCCGGTCTGCCAGCTCATCTTGGATCTGGAGGAGCGAGGCCTGCTGGATCGAACCCTCGTGGTCCTGGCCAGTGAGTTTGGCCGTGACATGATGATTGAAGGGAAACCCGGCAACACCGTGAAAGACCAGGTTCAGCAGCCCGAGATCATGACCGAGCCTAAACACTACGGCATGCACCGGCACTTCACGGAGGCGGGCAGTGTGCTGATTTTTGGTGGAGGCTTTAAGAAGGGCTACTTGCACGGACGGACGGCGGATGAACGTCCCTGCAAAGTCATCGAGAATCCGGTCACCATCCCCGATCTCCATGCCACCCTGTACCATGCCATGGGGATTCCGCCGGACCTCGCCTACGAGATTGAAAAGCGCCCCGTTCATGTCACCAAAGACGGAAAAGGGAAGCCCGTGGTGGACCTTCTGGCCTAGTTACCCTTCCTCTTGCTGTCCTTTTGTCAGGCCGAAAGGGATTCGCGATTTAGCCTTCCGGCACTGAAACAACTTGGCCGACTTGATCGTCTTCTTTTTGAAGCGGACCTAAAGTAACCACCTTAGGCATTCGTGCGTCGCCTTCGCTTTCGCACCGAGGCGAAGGTGTCAAAACCTGCCGGCCGGTCCCATATCCCGGAGCGGCTGGTATACTGGGATGATGAAGCATAGCGGGACGGCTAGGGACAGCCTGCGTGGCGTTGGTTCCGATCGGTGCTTCATCATCATCAACCAGGGCCGGGGTTGGAGCATTGCTGTCGAAAGTTCAGAACTGTCTGGTGGTCGTTCTTCTTGTCGTGTTGCTCCGCGGCGCCTTGCGTGCCGGGGAGTCGCCGTTACTTCCTAATTTCGTCGTGATCATGGCTGACGACCTTGGGTACGGCGACCTGGGGGTCTATGGAAACCGCGTCGTCCGCACGCCCAATCTGGACCGGATGGCTCGGGAAGGAGTCTACTTTACCAATTTCTATGCGGCCACTCCCACCTGCACGCCCTCACGCGCTGCCCTTTTGACGGGGCGTTACCCCATCCGCTCCGGACTGATCAGAGTCTTGCATCCCCGGGAACCGTTCGGGTTGCCGGAAGACGAAATCACCTTGGCGGAGGCGCTCAAGGCGCGGGGCTACGCCACGGCCTGTATTGGAAAATGGCATCTGGGGGATCAAAGGCGCTATCAGCCTCGGCAGCACGGCTTCGACTATTTCTTTGGGTTGCTCTACAGCAACGACATGACCTGGAAGCCGCCAAACTTCAGCCGGCTATTCTTGTACCTGAATGAAAAACGAATTGAATCGCCGGTGAAGCAGGAGACTTTGACGCGAAGGTACACGGAGGAGACGATCGAGTTCATCCGAAAGAACCGGAAGAGCCCGTTTTTTATCTATGTTCCGCACACCATGCCGCACGTTCCGCTGCATGCTTCCAGCGCGTTCCGCGGAAAATCTTCAGGCGGTCTTTACGGCGACGTGGTCGAAGAACTGGATTGGAGTGTGGGGGAAATCATGAGGACTCTAATGGAACTCGAGTTGGACTCGAAGACTCTGGTGACCTTTACCAGTGATAACGGACCGGCTGTAAACCACCCCAGGAACGGCGGTAGTGCCGGCCCCTTGCGAGGTGGCAAGAGGACCACTTGGGAAGGTGGCGTCCGCGTTCCATTCGTCGCACGGTGGCCGGGCCATATTCCTTCTGGCCTGGTTCAGAACGGGATGGCGACCGCGATGGACTTATTCCCCACCTTGGTTCACCTGGCCGGAGGGAAGACCCCGGACGACCGGGAGATCGATGGTCGAGACATCCTGAGCCTGCTGGAAGGGGATACCGAGTCGCCACACGCCGCGTTCTTCTATTACAGTGGCAAGACCATCTGTGCTGTCCGATCCGGAAACTGGAAGCTGCATCTGGCCCGGAGGCAGTTTGGCCGCTTGGGAATGGGCAATGTGGAACCTTGCTCGCCGCCGGAACTCTACGATCTTTCTGCCGATCCCGGCGAGCAGCGCAACCTGGTTTCGGAACACCCCGAAATCGTTGCCTGGCTGACTGCCAGAGTGGAGGCCTTCAGCCAAGAGGTCCGCCCTGGCAAGTTGCTGCCTCCCTGGCGACCGCTTCCTTGAGTCAGCGTCAGGCGGGGACTGCATGCTGGCATAGTTGGGAAATATTAGGGGGATACAAGGTATGACGATTCGAATAATGCTTGGAATCATCGTTGCAGGTTTGTGGACGGCCAGGGCTCCCTTCACGACGCTAGCCGGTTCCGATCGAACACCCACCAACGTTCTGCTGGTTACCATCGATACATTGCGTGCCGATCACCTCTCTTCCTATGGATACCACTTGAAGACCAGCCCGCGGATGGACCGGCTGGCGGAGGAGGGAGTTCGGTTCGAGAAGGCCTACACCGTTATTCCACTGACTGGGCCGTCCCACTTCTCATTGTTCACCAGCCGCTACCCCCAGGAGCACGGAGCGCGCATCAATGGTGTGTCTGTTCCCGACAAGGCCAAATGGATTTTTTTGCCCCAGATCTTTAAGGCTGCCGGCTACCACAATGCGGCCTACATCAGCGCCTGGCCTCTCACGGACCATCTCACGCATCTGGATCGATGGTTTGATGTGTACGACGAGGAACTGAATCGATCCTATCAATGGCTCAATTCCAGTCGCTACGCCGAGGACGTAACACCCCGCGCGAGCCAGTGGCTGAGGAAGAAACGCAAGGAACCCTTCTTCATGTGGGTCCACTATTTCGATCCTCACTCTCCCTACGACTTTCGAAAGGCCTTTCCCGCCGATCAGCCAAGTGGGAATGCCGTTCCGGCCGTGGAATGGCGCGATGCGAAGATGAGAGACCGGATTCGCAGCTACGACTCGGAAATCGCTTACACCGATTACCACCTGGGTCGCCTGCTTGACACTTTGGATGAGCTGGGACTTCGGGACTCAACGCTGGTCGTGGTGACTTCAGACCACGGCGAGAGTCTGGGAGAACACGGGTACGTTGGTCACGGTCGGCACCTATCAGAAGCCATCATTCGGGTCCCCTTGATCATGCGTTGGCCCGGAGTCATCCCGGCGGGAAGAACCATTTCCGCGCAAGCGACCTTGGTTGACCTTGCACCCACGGTGGTGGATCTGGTGTTTGGGACCGAAAAGCTATATCAGTCGGCCCAGACATTCTCTGGGAGAACTTTCAAACCTGCGATCCTGGACGAGGCTGCGGTGCCGCATCGGCCCATCCGCTACCTCACTTTTGCTGGAAAGAAGGGCTGGGCTCCTCGCTGGGTTTCCTGGATTTGGGTCCACCCGGACACGTTGCCGCTGCGGCTGGGCGAGACCGACGGGACCTTGAAACGGGTTTGGACGCCGCGCGATCGCCGTCTGGTTGAAGTGGACCTCTCCGGCGATCCTCTCGAATTGAACCCGAAGGTCTATCATGACGAGATGGAGTTGTATCGGACAGAAACTGCCGAGCTGCGGGAGTGGTTTGCCGCCACCGATCTCAATGACGCCAAGAGCCAACTCAACCGGAAGGACGAAGAAATCCTCAAAAGCCTCGGATATACTCAATGATCGGTGGGCAGAATCGCCTGTCTGACCAGGATCTCGAGGGGCGGCCCACTGACGCATCCCCGCCGCCGTTGAATTAACTCGAGAGGTAGCCGAGGCGTTCCGATTATCTCGACTTGTGCCCTGATCGCCGGCCTCCTACTTGGACACTCCCACCAGGCGCGACCCGACGTTAACGGACCCCGCTCTCCAGCAGGGCGGCCGGAAAGCTTGCGAACACGGTGGATAGCGTCAAGCCGGCCAGATCGTCTGGCGAAATAATTTCTCCGGTCAAGACGCTGCGATAGGGTCGCAGGGGGGGATCGGAACCCAGAAAAACCCGAGTGTTCCGCCAGGTCTCCGTTCCCAGAGGAAGACACTCTCGACCTCCAGTCAGGCCCACCATCAGACGAGGGACGATGACAACAATTCGTTCCTGTCCTTTGCTGCGCATGAAGGCAAAAACATGACCTTGTTTTTCGCCTTCCACCTGGAGCGGCACGTAATCTCCGTCTCGAAACAGGGCAGCATAACGGCGCCGGAAATTGAGTACCGCGTGGAGAACGTAAAGCTTCACCCGACCGTCTTCAGAGGAGGACAGGAGATTGGTCACCAGCTTCACCAGATCCGCTCCGGCTTCAGCAATCTGCTCCTTGAGTTCCGCCAGCAGGCCGACCCGGAGTTGGAAGTCCACCGGACGCCGATTGTCGGGATCCACCAAACTGTAATCCCACAACTCCGTTCCCTGATACAAGTCCGGCACGCCGGGCAACGTCAACTTTAGAAGCAGCTGCGCCAGCGAGTTCAGCTTTCCGAAGAACGCCACGCGGCTTTGAAGCACGGGAAAATCCTTCAAGAAGAGGTTCTTCTGATGATGAGCTAGCGTTCCCCGCACGAACTTCTGAACGGCCGCATCGTAAGCCTCGTTGGGATTGACCCAACTGGTGTGAACTTTGGCTTCACGGGTGGCCTTCAACATGTAGTTCAAAATTCGCTCTCGGAACGACTCGAATTGCTCGGGTCCCATCGGGCTATCCGGCCAGGCGCCGATCAGCGTCTGGTACAGCAAATACTCGTCGTTACGATCGGGAGCCGGCTTTCCATCAACCTTGGTCTTGTGGTAGGCGTTGAATCGGCTCCACCGAGTCAACGCTTGACGCCATTCCGTGGGAACCTCGGACAGCACATTGATTCGGGCTCTGGTGTCCTCCCCTCGCTTCGTGTCGTGGGTGGAGGTGGCGAGCAACGAATGAGGCCACGTCAGGCGCCGTCGCAAGTTCTGGTCGTGGAACGCTTCTGCCGAGACCCCGAACTGCTGTGGATCGCCTCCCACTTCATTGAGCGAAGTCAGCCGGTTGTACACGTAGAAGGCTGTGTCTTCGACTCCCTTGGCCATCACGGGTCCGGTGAGTTGTTGAAATTTGGTGGCGAATTCGACCAGCTTCGGGCGATCCTCCTTTTTGAAATCTCCCACGTTACGCAGCAGCAACGTGTCTCGGATGAAGTCGAAGATGGCTTTGGCCGTCCTCGGATTTCGCCTCCTCGCCTCCTCAACCGCAGCCTCCACGTAGGCCTGGTCGGCTTCGGCGGGCGTTTCCCGCCGATTGATGTAGGTCCGATAGACCGGCAAACAGGCGATCACCTCGCGAATGGCAAAGGTCAGACTGTTCAGCGTAAAGTCTCGATACCAGCGGTTCTTCTCGGAGATTCGATCCAGCTGGTAAGCCAACGCGTTGATTTCACCTGCCATGGACACCAGCATGATCATCTTCTTACTGGTGTTGACCAGGTTGGAATAATCCAGCTGATTGCCGCTGAACTGGTGGTAGATTCGGTCAAAGGCCTTGCGATGGTTGGCATCCACAAAAAGCCCATTAACAGCTACCAGGAAGTCATACCCACTGGTTCCATGAACCGTCCAGTCCTCCGGCAGCGATTCTCCGTGGCACAGGATTTTCTCCGCTACCACGTATAAAGGCAGGGATCGATCGGACGCAGCGTGTTTCAATTCCGCGGCGGCCCATTCCTGAACCGCGGCTGCAACGGTGTCGCGTCCGAACGGAGCTGGAATCAGCCGGTCTGCCGTTCTGCGCTCCATTTCCGCGTCGAGGCGCCGAAGAAGGTAGTTCTCCTGGAGTTGCTTGAAGTATTGAGGCGGATCCAGCAGGCCATCTGGATGGTCAATGCGCAGGCCGGAAACTTTACCCTCTCCCAGGAAGCGGAACACAAGCTCATGTGTGGCCTGAAATACTTCAGGCACTTCAACCCGAATAGCCGCCAGTTCGTTAATGTCAAAGAAGCGCCGGTAGTTGATTTCCTCCGTAGCCACTTTCCAGAAAGCCAGGCGATAGGGTTGAAGATCGATCAGCCGGTCTAATTGGTCAAAGCTGCGCGGCTTACCCGGGACTCCATTGAAAGTCTGGAGCGTCGCATCCAGGGAGGACCGGACATTAGAGCATTGCTGGTAGAGAGTTCCAATACGGCGCTTGATAATCTCTTTCTCACGGATCCGCTCGGCGATCTTTTCGGGGGACTGTACCGTTCGGGACGGCAAATAGCTGAGTGCCGTCAAGATACTCTGCAGCTCCTGAACGTGCTCGTTTTGCTCTCCGAGCCTGGCCGTCAATTCGGCCGCGGGATGCCGCAGGATGACTGAGTAGGTGCGAGGGGCGATCGGGAGCCTCAATCCGTAGTAACAGAGATAGAATGCGCCGTCTTCGTAGGTCAATTGGAGTTTCTTGCTCTCCAGCACCTTGCCGTATTGATCCTCGAGGATGGGGAGGAGCACCTTATTCTCTAGATCCGGCTTAACCGGAGTCCAATCGATGTCGAAGAACCCGGCGTACTGAGAGCTCGGACCATTTTCCAGGACGTCCAGCCACCAGGAATTGGTCGTGTCGCCAATTCCCATGTGATTGGGAACCATGTCGAGAATCAGGCTCATGTTCCGAGACTTCAAGGCCGAACAAAATGCATCGAAGTCCTGGAGACTTCCCAGCTCTGGATTCAACTGACCATGATCGCAGATATCGTAACCGTGCGAGCTGCCGGCTCTGGACTTGAGGATCGGCGACGCGTAGCAGTCGCTGATGCCCAGTTCAGAAAGGTAGGGGACGATGGCCGTCGCCTGAGCAAAGGTAAAGCCTTGGTGAAACTGCAAGCGGTAGGTTGCTTGCGGCACCCTCAGCTCAGCGCAAACGCGCTGGATGATTTCAGTGACCTCCGGATCGGTTTGATTGGCAATCTCTCTCAACTGTTTTCCTCTGAAAAATCGAGTGAATCCTGATAGGTCCGGTGCAAGACCGACAGAGCGGGCGGGTGACACTCCCGCTGTCACGCCCGCATGAACCGGTTCGGGTTTTGGAGTTACTGGGTGGCTGGCCTGTCAACGACCGACTGACATCAGCTGAGACCTGCCTCAGTCCGGCCCGCTAGCCTGCGGCCAAGCCCATACGGTATCACAGTTCGAAGTCCCCGTGTCACTCCTGACACCGAAACGCCTGACAAAACCGGCTTTTTCGGCTCCCGTCTTGGTGCAAACGCGACTCTGCTTATAATGTACCAGTGTGCTTCATTCCCAGCGAGCGCACTTGTTTCGCACAGGTCGTGTCCTGGACATCCGGTCCGTTGCACGATGAACCAACACTAATCGAATAGGAGGCAACCATGGACAGACTTACGCAACTGCTAGGATTCGATGCCGGATACGTTTTGTATCCGTTTCTGGCACTGGTGGTCGCTGGCATCGCGCGATTCATCATCCGGCGTATCCTACGTCGCTGGGCCGAGAAGACAGAGAACCGGGTGGACGATCGTATTGTAGCCACATTGGACGGGGCCGTCCTACCCCTCCTGTTAATCGCCGTCCTCTATTTCGTCGCCGTGTGGCTGCCCTTGTCCGACAGGGTGACCTCTTGGATCCAGCGCGGACTGACGGTTGTCGGCATTGGACTGCTCTTTTTGCTTGCCTTCCGCATTATTTCGATGGTTCTGGAGTCTGCCGGAGAGAAACGCGCGGGCCTCAAGCGCTTTTTACACCCGTTGCGGACCCTGTCCAGTGTGCTCCTTGGGCTGGTTTGGGTGGCTGTGAGCTTGAAGGTACTCCGGATCAACTTGACAGAAGACGGCGTGCGCCTGGTGCGAATTGTGGGCATCCTGGTGGGGTCCTATGTGGTGCTTCGAATCATCGGTCTGGCCGTGGTACAGATGCAACGTCTGGTTGAAGATCAGGACGAGTCGACCGTTTCGGAGGCCGAGAAGCGGGCCAAGACCCTTGGCAACATCATCAGGAGCGCCGGGTTTGTGCTGGTAATCGGAGTCGCTATTATGATGGTGCTGAGCGAACTGGGCGTGGATATTACCCCCATCATCACGGGTGCCGGCATCGCCGGACTGGCCCTGGGGTTTGGCGCTCAAAACCTGGTTCGCGACGTGATCAGCGGGTTCTTTTTGATTCTGGAGGATCAGATCCGAGTGGGGGATGTGGCCTCAATCAATGGAACGGGAGGGTTCGTCGAATCCATTCGGCTTCGAACCATCGTTCTGCGCGACCTGGAAGGAGTGGTGCATATCTTTCCGAACGGGGAGATCAAACAGGTTTCGAATCGAACCAAAGAGTGGTCCCGCTATGTGATCGATGTTGGCGTGGCCTACAAGGAAGATGTGGACCGCGTGATGGAGGTGCTCAAGCAAATTGGCGAAGAGCTTTCGCAAGATCCAAACTACGCCTCGTTAATTTTGAATCCACTGGAGATTCTGGGAGTGGATGACTTTGGCGACTCGCAGGTGACCATCAAAATCATGATCAAGACTCTCCCTCTAAAGCAGTGGGTGGTAGGAAGGGAACTCCGCCGGCGAATCAAAAACACGTTCGACCAGAAAGGAATCGAGATCCCCTTCCCGCACGTCAGTGTTTACTTTGGCGAGGCCAGCAAGCCCTTCGACCTGGCGATGCAGCCTCCGTCAGTAGCACCGTCGGCCGAGCTGTCAGCGAGGAGCTGAAACGATCGCGAGTCATTCGTCAGGGTGCCCGGTTGTCCTCGAAAGCGCCCAGCTGCCTTGAGTTTGAGGCCAGCAGGAGAGGCTGGTTCGACGAAGCAACCACCGTCATTCCTGATGGTTCGACCGGCGCGCTTGAGAAGCGATTTCTTTTTTCCGGATGAGGATTTTGACCTTAGGGGCCTAAGCGAAAAGGACCAAATCTGGCAGAGAGTGAGGAAGGCCATGTCTATCCAGCGTCCCATTGTCACCCAGGATCCGGAGAACAGTGAAACACCGCTGAGCGAACTGCGTTCCTGGGTGACGCCCAATACTTTCTTCTTCGTTCGCAACCACTTTGACGAGCCCGAAATTGCGGCCAGCGATTGGCGCCTTCATGTCGAAGGGCACGTGCGGACACCGAAGGTCTGGACTTGGGAGGAACTGGTGGCTCTCCCGGAGCGGACCGTCTTCGCCACGATGGAGTGCGCCGGCAACGGCCGATCCTTCTTGCACCCGGTCGAGCCCGGTGTGCAGTGGGGAGCCGGAGCCGTCGGGCACGCCGAGTGGACGGGCGTGCCCCTTGCCTCGGTGTTGGAACGGTCGCGGCCGCTCAGCGACGCCCTGGAGGTCCTGTGCGAAGGGGCCGACGCCGGCACGGAGCCCGATCATCCGGAGCCAATGCGTTTCGCGCGGGGACTGCCCTTGGCCAAGGCCCTGCATCCCGATACGCTACTGGCCTTTCGTATGAATGGCGAACCCCTCTCGCGCAGCCACGGCGCACCGGTGCGCCTGATTGTCCCAGGTTGGTATGGAGTCTGTTCGGTAAAATGGCTGGCGCGGCTCCAGGTGCTGGAGGAAGTGTTTCAGGGCTACTTTCAATCCATCAAGTACACCATTCGCCGTCGTGAGAATGGCGTGGAGCGCGCCGTTCGCCTGACGCGAATGCCGGTGAAGAGTCACATCCTGCGGCCGAGCGCAAACGCCGACCTGGAGCCCGGCGTGAATCGGATCTCCGGTATTGCCTGGGCCGGCGAGGAATCTGTGGCGCGAGTGGAGGTGAGTCTTGACGGCGGAGCAACGTGGCAGCAGGCCGCCCTGGTGGGGCCTCAGGCGCCCTATTCCTGGGTGCTGTGGGAGTATCTGTGGGAAGTCAGGCGTCCGGGTCCGTACGCGCTCTTGTGTCGCGCCACCTCGGCCGCTGGGGAAAGCCAGCCTACCGAGCACGACCCCTTACGCGGAGGATACATGATTAACTTCCTTCGACCGCATCCCGTCCGCGTCGTGACTGCCGGAAGAGCAAAGGAGTCCTGGGGAGATCCGGCAGCCCGTTTGGGTATCATGGCCAGCCAAGCTCAGGAGTTGGCTCGCAAGCGGCTCGACCTCGAGATGGACTCCGAATTCATCGACGGCGGAGGAATCTGAGACTTCGCTCTGCACATTCAGTCAGGACAACGCCGACGTGGTGGTTGAAGTCCTCTTCTGAAAGACAGGCAGCAAGCTCTTTGACCGCCTCCGAAGGACGCGGACGGGGGTTTGTTGCCAGACGGTTAAGTCAGCTGGCGGATCTCAGGGTCGGACCATATGTGTCGGCTGAGGACGCTAGCTTTTGACGTGACACTTCTTGCAGTTGCCTTTGGATTCGAAAGCCTTCCCGTCGGCGACATGACAAGCGGCACAAGAGGTCTTGGCTGCTTCGGCAGGCTTGTGCATTCCTTTGCCGAAGTTCAGCGGTGCCTTCGATTGAGGAAATAACTTGTCGTGGCAAACTTTGCAGTCGTTCTTTTCCCGCTCGACGTGCTTGGCATGATCGAAGGTTACTTTTCCAAGCTTGGCCTCAAAGACGATTTGGGCAGGAGGTTTCTTTTTGGATTCCTGGCTGAAACCGGCTACCGAGAGGCCTGCCAGACCCCCCATCAGGACCGCCAGGACAACGAGTCGCATCTCTCTTTTCATAGCAAAGGCCTCCTTTGATCTGTTAGAAAGTCACCGACATTATGAAACATTACAAGAAGCTCGGGTAGTCTCACTTGAAGAGTACGTGATTCTGTTCGCTTCCTCCAGTCATTGGCTCCCAGTCGTGCAGAGCTTTGATCGTCTCTCTTCTTGAGATGTCGAGAATCCCCCCCTGGTGGTCTGAGAAAGATTGGGCCGGCGTTTGAGTTTGTGCGTTCCTTGCCGGAAAACTGACGGCAGGCGAGCAACTCCAGCCTATCTCTGCTCCCGTTCCAAGACCACGATCCAGTCCTGGAAAATTGGAGCAGTCGGGATCTGCCACTCCCCGCTAGCGTCGGCTTTAACGCTTCCAATCGGTGCTTCGCTGCCGGTCGCCGGGTTGAAAAAGAAGGCGCGGTAGCTCACATCTGCTTCCAGGCTCTTGATCTTGGGAGCATCCCATCGCGTGGGGACAAAAATGATTCTCAGCTCGCCGGGGATCCCTGCCGCATAGGGAAGCTGGTAGTTTTCGGTAGACCAATGAGGCTCGACCCATTCGGGATGAGGCTCCAATTTCCACCAGGCATAACGCTCGAGCAGCGTCTTGGCCAGCCCCAGCTGCCCGGAGCCGGGTAATTGATAGGCTTCCTGCCAGGGAGTGTCTCCCCACGAGCGTCCGTGCGGAGAGGGTCCATAGGGCGTTTCCTGGGTGTTGACTTGCCAGATTCCGTTGGCACCATAGGTGTGGCCTGCCGCTCCGCTCAGAATACAGACCCAGAACATGAACCGCTGTACTTCTTGCCGGCTGGCCTCCGCGATCCCTTCATAACAGACTTCGCCGTTGATAACCGGCATGGACGGAACTTGCTGCAGAGACTCCGTGACCCGGCGAACGGTGTTGGGAATGCTGTTACGGTCGCCGTGGCCGGTCTGCAGCATGTCGAAGTCCAGGACGCCGGGATCGTCGACCGTGTTTCGCGCGCTGTCCGAAGGATGAATCGTGATGGGATGCCCATAAGGGTCCAAGGCGCGCAGATAGCGTGCGATGTCGGTCCAGCCCGTCTTTTGGAGAGACCTGTCCTGCTCCTTATTGGGGGACAAATAGTAAGGCATGCTTCCTTCGCCAGCCAGACACCAGATCACAGGGTAGGCTCCCCAGCGGGCCACCAGATAACGCCAGTGTTGGCGAATGCGGCTCTCTCCCAAGATGGGCAGGTAGTAGCCCCAACTTCCCACGATGCAGGGCACCAGCCCCTGACTGACCAGATGGTGGATCCGGATGTCGGCCATGTCAAAGTACTCGGGACGAATGCGGCTCAGGTCGCGTTCCCACGGGTAACCCGCCTCATTGGCGCCTCGCGGATCAAACTGCGGCATGTCGGGATAAAGGCCGGCCACGATCTGGATCACGGTGAATCCTTTGCGAACCCGATCAGCTGTCAGTGTTTGAAAGTCCTCGGGCCACCGCAGGCGCCGGCAGAGGGCCATCCACCAGGTATCGCCGAGCCAGAAGAAGGGCGTCCCATCAGCATGTTCAAAATGGCGTTTGTCAGGGGCGATCCTCACGGGGCCGTGGCGATAGAGCGCCTGATTGCCGGCATAGGCCTCCACCTGCAACGTCCCCGAGCGATTGTGCAGGGCGACGTTTGTTGAGTCGTTGCAAAGCGTGCGATAGGTAAAGAGGCCAGGACGATGGGGCGAGTAGCGCACTCGCCATTCCTGTTCGCCGGCCCAGTACGCAGGAACCTTTTGCTGACGTCCTTCCGGATCGGTGATCACGACATCCAGTTCGATCTCGTTGAAGGGATCCCGGTAGGTCTTCCGCGAGTTGAAGCTCCATTCCGTGATCCGACGTTGAATGCCACGCAAAGCCTCTGCATTGGCCGAGCCTAGCAGCTGGAGGCTGGTCGGCAGGACCCCAACTAGACTGCAGAACCGCCGTCGGGAAAGGTTGTTCATGATGGGTGACTCCCGCAAAAAAGATCAATTCGACGAGTCAGCGGAGGATAACGAATCCCTTAGGCCGCGACGTTGTAACGTAAGGTGCCGGAAATGCCCGATCCAGCTGGGTCTTCCTCTGTCTGAGTCCGAAGCCAATGACAGGCCGACCAGGTTGCCTTCGGGCTTTTGATCTCTGAATCGGGAACGAGTATAGAGCTTTCACCCTGCCCCAGGCAATGAGCTCCGCGACAGTATCGACAGTCTCCGTGGCCGATCGTTGACCGTAGAAGTCTGCCTTGACTTTGGCTATGATTCCAACGTCCTCAGGGGATTGCATTCGGTCGAGTTGTATGACGCACTGTGGTCGATCTTCATGTCGCGAATTCGCTTTGCTTGTGTCAGTGGATTTCTGGGAGCAGGGTAAAACAACGTTCCTGGCAGCAGCCGCTCAGGAGCTGACGAACCGTGGTCTCAAAGTTGGCATTTTGACCAACGACCAGGGAAGCCGCCTCGTCGATACTCAGGTTTTCCAAGCGATGGGTTTGACGACCGAAGCGATTACCGGGGGCTGTTTCTGTTGTCGCTTCCAGGACCTTATTTCGCACGCTGAATCGGTCGTCCGGAAGGCTAAGCCGGATGTTCTGCTGGCCGAAGCGGTCGGTAGCTGTACCGATTTGTGGGCGACAGTGTACCAACCCCTGCGCCGCTTCCATCGACAGCGGTTTCATCTTGTGCCGTTGACCGTCATGGTGGATCCGGCTCGCCTGAGGGCGGTGCTAGGGAATGCCGGCAGCGCGCTGCCGGCGGCGTTTCGCTACCTCTTCGAACATCAGTTGGCGGAGGCGGACTGGTTGGTGCTGACTAAATCGGACCAGCTCGAAGCTGCCGAGTCCACTCGGCTCACTCAAATTCTCTCGTCCTGGTTTCCAGCAACCTGGGTGCATGAGGCGAGCGCCCAATATAGGAAAGGCGTATCGGTCTGGGTGGACCGGCTTCTGGTCAGTGAAGCGGGTTCCGGGAATGCCCTGCGGCTCGACTATCAGACGTACGCCGATGCAGAAGCCGCGCTGGGATGGTTGAATGCTACGGCCGAGGTGACCGCCCAGAGGGATTTTTCGCCGGCGGCCTGGGCGGAAACATTTGCCCGCGAGGTTCGACTCCGCTGCCGGGACGACCGACTTCAAGTGGCGCACTTCAAAGTGTTGGTGGCGGGTAGCGAGAGGTCGGACCGCCTGGCCCTCACCGAAAATGATGGGGAATTGATCTGGACTGCTGGAACCCCCTTGGGGTCAGCCTCAGCCGTCACAGCTGTCATCAATGCACGGATTGAAGCGGTTCCGGACAAACTGAAAGAGATTGTGGAGCAGTCCTTGTGGACCGCTGGGGAAGCCCTGGGAGTCCGAACTGCTATTCAGGACATGGAATGTTTTAGTCCGACAGCACCTCAGCCGACCTATCGTTTTTCGGCGGTCAAGAGACGGTGAAAGCTTCTCAGAATGCGCTCCGGGTTTACCGGGCGAGGAACGTGATGGGGGATTGGCCCTTTGCCTTAAGGGGTTCGGCTGCTTCTAAGACAGCGGACCGAACTGGCGTCGAGGTCGGCCGAGACCTCAATGATTCAAATTCCTCGTAAATCGCTCCCGCTCGAAATCGAGTCGAATAAGGAGGGATTGTGTCTGAAAAAATTCGGATCCATCGTCGCCAGTTCATCGTTTCCGTGGGAGCCGTCGCCATGGGGACCGTCGGATCCGCGCGTCGGTTCCAAAGCGCCACGGCGCAGGGAGTGCCGACGGCGTTTCGGTCCAATTCAGGGTCGCTCATTCCGTACTCGCGAGACCAACTGTTCCAGGTCGGGCAGCAGCGCTCCTTCGTTGGGGACCACCTCACTGAGATTGCCTTTCCGCTGGGAGGGATTGGAACGGGAACCGTCTCGTTGGGCGGTCGAGGTGAACTGCGTGATTGGGAAATCTTCAATCGCCCGGGCAAAGGAAAGGTGTTGCCGTTCACGTTTGCTGCTCTTTGGCTAAAGCCGGAGGGCGATGCCTCGCAAGTTCGAGTAGCGGAAGCGGCGCTTCAACCCCCTTTTGGGGGCAGCTTCGGCTCTGCGCGGGAATCGGCCCAGGGCCTGCCGCGATTTCGAAAGGCCCGCTTTACCGGAGCCTACCCCTTTGCCCGCGTCGACCTGGAGGACAACAGCGTGCCTGCACTGGTTTCGCTGGAAGCCTTCAATCCCTTCGTGCCGCTGCAGGTTGAAGCCTCCAGCCTGCCCATCGCCATCTTTCACTATCGCGTTGCTTCCCGTTCTCAGAAGCCGATGGAACTGGCCCTCGCCTTCTCGATTCTGAACCCTGTGGGATACGACGGGGTGGCGGACCTGTCGAGTCATCACTTCGAAGGATTCGGTCAGAACGTAACGAAACGGCGCCGGGAGGGATTGGGCGGCGGGGCTCAGTTGGTGGGGTTGGAAATGACGTCGGAAAAATACGGACCCGACGATATCCGATTCGGCTCGGTGGTCCTGGCGACCACTCATCCGCAAGTCACGGCGCGCACCACGTGGGAAGAAGGCGGTTGGTGGGATTCGTTTCAGAAATGGCTGGACGAGTTCAACAGAGGTGGGGAGTTCCAGAGAGACGAGCCCGCCGCGCCTACGCCTGATGGCCGTTCCCAATATGCCACTCTGGCTCCACGCTTTCGTTTGGCGCCGGGCGAGGCGAAGACCATCACCTTCCTGTTGGCTTGGCACTTCCCCGTACGTGAAAACTACTGGAATCGGGAGGAGGAACTCAAAGGACAGAAGTTGCGCAATGACTACGGAACTCGCTTTGCAAACGCCTGGGAAGTCGCCCGTTACGCCTCGGCGAACCTGGATCGTCTGGAAAAGAGTTCCCGAGTTTTCCACGACGCTTTCTTTTCGACGGACGTCCCCTCTGCCGTGCTGGATGCGGTTTCCAGCCAGGCCGCCATCCTTCGCACCAACACCTGCCTGCTCTTGGAAGGGAAACAGTTCTTTGCGTTTGAGGGCTGCGGCGACAGCTCTGGGTGTTGTCCCATGAATTGCACCCACGTGTGGAATTACGAACAGGCGTTGGCATTCCTTTTTCCGGAACTGGAGCGCTCCATGCGGCGCACGGATTTTCTTCACAACCTGCGTCCCGACGGCAGCATGGCGTTCCGGACACTTCTGCCGCTGGAGCGGAACATGCAATGGAAGTTCAAACCGGCCGCTGACGGGCAGATGGGATGTGTCCTCAAGCTGTATCGGGAATGGCAAATCTCGGGCGACGACCGCTTCTTACGCGAACTCTGGCCGCAGGCCAAACGGGCGCTGGAGTATGCCTGGGTCCACTGGGACGAAGACCGCGACGGCGTGATGGAAGGAGAGCAGCACAACACTTACGACATCGAGTTCTATGGGCCCAACTCGATGATGGGGACCCTCTATTTGGGTGCCTTGTTGGCCGGCGAGCGAATGGCCCTCGCGGTAGGCGACAGCGCAGCGGCAGATGCCTACCGCGGGCTCTTTGAATCCGGCCGGCGCAAACTGGAAGAGCTTTGGACTGGGGAGTTCTACGTCCAGAAGGTGCCTCCCGTGAACCAGATTCGCTCGTTGGACAAAGGATCACAGGAGAGCTGGCATGCCGAAGCCGTTCAGAACGGGGAAGTCCGCTACCAGTTCGGAAGCGGATGCCTGTCTGATCAACTTCTGGGCCAGTGGTTTGCCGAAGTAGTGGGTTTGGGACACCTGTTGGATCCGGATCACGTGCGCCGGACGCTGCAATCGATCTACCGGCACAACTTCAAACACAGTCTCTACGATCATCCCAACACACAGCGCATCTACGCGCTCAATGATGAAAAAGGCCTCCTGCTCTGCTCCTGGCCAAAAGGAGGCCGGCCTGCTCTGCCCTTTGTTTATGCCGATGAAGTCTGGACCGGCATCGAGTATCAGGTGGCGGCCCATCTCATCTACGAGGGCCTCGTTGAGGAAGGTCTGGCCATTGTCAAAGGCATTCGCGATCGGTACGACGGCGCGCGCAGGAATCCCTGGAATGAGGTGGAGTGTGGGGCTCACTATGCACGGGCCCTGGCCAGTTGGTCGGTCCTGACGGCGTTGACCGGCTTTCGCTATTCGGCGCCCGATCGGCATCTGGCCTTCTCGCCCCGCATCGGAGGCAAGCGATTCCAGGCTTTCTTCGTGGCCGGCACTGGCTGGGGGGTCTTTTCTCAAAATACCCAAAGCCGCACGCCAGCGGCGAAACTGGAAATCAAGCACGGGGAGGTCCGGCTGAAGAGGCTGACGCTGGGACAGGGAATGGAACATCTGACCGTTGCGTCAGTCCGGCACGGAGAGAGTACATCCGTTTCTGGGTGGAAGGCCGAATCTGTCCGACAGGAACCCCTCAGTGTCGAGTTTGCGAAGGAGGTTGTCGTATCCGCGGACCGGACTCTTTCCTTGCTATTGAAGCCGCGGACCTAAAATCCCAAGGCAGTCGAAGGAAGTGTTTACATCAATAACGACCACGGCTTCCGATAGGTCTTGGAGAGATACCGGCAAGCGTCAGTATCATTGAGGATCTGTTCCTTGTCCGCGTCCCAGAAGATCTTCCTGCCGGTTCGGTAAGAGATATTCGCCAGCTGGAGTGCAGTAGTGGAGCGATGACCGTCCTCGACGTCGCAGGGAGATCGCTTCCTCGTCCGAACACAATCAATGAAGGCTCGCTGATGTTCACCGTAGCCTTCGCTGAGACCTTCGGGACTTGACACAGACTCGGACTTCGAGCCCTCGGGAATGATCTGGTAACCCTTCCGATCAATCAACAGCGTAGCCTCGCTTCCAATCACCTGAATTCCGTGATCCATACGACGTCCGCCGAAGGAGAAGGTTGATGCGTGGAGGCAAGAGCAAACAACAGTCAGGTGGCCAAAGTCGAAGGTTGCAACGGCCGTATCCGGGGTCTCCCGGCTGTCGTTGAGGACATACCTGCCGCCAGAGGTGTTCACGGACCTCGGTCCCCTAAGGTCTAGCGCTTTCAATACGGAGTCCAGCAGATGCACCGTCCAGATCAGCAGCATGCCACCGGAGTAGTCCCAGTAATAGATATAGTTCCAATGAAACCGATTGGGATTGAATGGCCTTTTCGGTGCCGGGCCAAGCCAGAAGTCGTAGTCGACGCCGTCTGGCGGATCACAGTCAGGCGGATTGCCCAAGGAACGTGACCTACCTGGACTCTTCTTTGAGCCGTCTCCTGATTGATTCCAGACATTGAAGCAATGGACAAGGCTTACCTTTCCGATCGTTCCCGTGCGGATCAGCTTCTCCGCTTCAAGGAAGATCGTGCCACTGCGCTGTTGTAGCCCCACTTGGAGAATACGTTTGCACTGGCGGGCTGTCTCGACGAGCAGCTGACCTTCTTCGATGGTGTGAGCCAGAGGCTTTTCCAGATAGACATCTTTGCCGCTGCGCAGGGCCTGCAGGGCTGGAATTGCATGCCAATGGTCTGGCGTGGCGATGACCACGGCGTCAATGTCTTTGCGCTCCACAAGCCTCCGAAAATCTCCATAGACATCAAGCGGGGTGTCCACCCGCTCTGCCGTCTGCTTAAGACGATTTTGGTCGACATCGCACAGCGCAATCACTCTTACCCCAGGTACTTTCATAAAGGCTTGAAGGTCGAAGTTACCCATTCCGCCGCAACCGACGAGGCCAATGCGGACCGTTTCGTTAGCGCCCACCGCTTTCGCGGATAATTCTCGCGTCAACACTGGGCCAATGACTCCCTGAGCGGCAGCCATTTTCAGGAACTGTCGCCTGGTTGACTTGCCAATAGAACTCTTCATGGATTCCTCCCAATTCTCGCGAAAAACTCTTCAGCGAGTGATCCTGCCAGGCTGTTCGCTAGGTCCGAGGCGATGGGTACGACGTTCTTTGAGGGTGAGGATCACTGCTGGAAATGTCGCTTTATCGTCACGCTGAAGACAAGTGTGTCTTGGTTCCTTCAGACAACCGTTAGCGTCGAAGGATCTTCTTGAACTGCCTCACTTGCTCAACGATAGCGACTTCAGTGGGTAATCGCTCGATCGAGGATGCACCGAAAAACCCGTGCACACCACGGGTGTGTCTCAGTACGTAAGCGGCATCTTCGGGCTCAGCAATGGGTCCCCCATGACAGATAATCAGAATCTCAGAGTTGACAGACTTGCCGGCATCGGCAATGTTCTGAATGAGATCAGCTGCCTCATCCAGGGTAATAGAACGCCTTGCGCCGACCAGCCCTCTGGTAGTCAGTCCAGTGTGGGCGACGAGGATATCCGCTCCTGCCTCAGCCATTTTCAGAGCATCATCAGAGTTGAACACGTAGGGGGTGGTGAGAAACCCGAGCTTACTGGCTCGGGCAATCATCTCGACCTCTTGGTCATACCCCATTCCCGTCTCTTCGAGATTCGCACGGAATATCCCGTCGCAAAGGCCTACCGTCGGAAAATTCTGCACTCCGGAAAAGCCAGCTTCCCTCAACTGCTTCAAGAAGACGTCTTTCAACCGAAAAGGGTCCGTACCACAAACGCCCGCCAGCACCGGAACATCTTTGACGATCGGCAACACCTCGCGTCCCATCTCCATGACAATGGCATTAGCGTCGCCGTAAGGCATGAGACCGGCAAGCGAACCGCAGCCCGCCATTCGAAAACGACCCGAGTTGTATACAACAATCAGATCGGCTCCTCCCGATTCAGCACACTTTGCGCTCAAGCCCGTCCCGGCTCCACACCCAATGATGGGCCGCCCCTCCATGATCATCGTCTTCAGTCTTCCGAGACACTCCATTCGCGTGAACATTCAGTCAGGCCTCCTCAGCCTCCTTTTTCAGCATGTCAAGCAGCAGTCGAGTAGCGCAATCCGCAAACGAAAAGTCATTGATATTGGCATCTAGTTCCAGGAAGGGTATATCGCTCTTCAGGTTGCTCTTGATCGCCTCGAAACAACTACGATCGGCCGCCGGATCCCAGAACGGATTGCCAACGCTATCCAACATCGAGACACCCCTCAGCGGGACCACAACCGCGACGGCCCCTTTTGCCAGATTTGCTGTTGCCGCCAACAATTTCCCTATTCGTTCATTTTCTTCAATATTGGTTCGCATCAGAGTGACGTTTGGGTTCCATTCATAAAGCTTGCGGCCTTGGTACTTTTCAGGAACCGTCCTTCGAGCCCAGAAGTTGCACATGTCCACACAACCCGGCGCCAGCACCATCGGAATGCTTCGCGCGGATGCCATGTGCGGTCGTTCCGGACCAGCGCTGAATACGCCACCGCAGACTTCATCCGCCAGTTCCGTCGTTGTGAGGTCGAGGATCCCATTGAGAAAGCCATCGTCCGCTAGACTCTTCATGGTTCTGCCACCGGCGCCCGTGGCATGAAACACTAAGACTTCATAGCCCTGTTCCTCAAGAGCGGTGCGGGACCGATCAACGCACTGAGTCGTATTGCCAAACATGGAAGTGGCAATCAGCGGACGTTTCTTTTCGGGTACACTTGCTTCGGTCTTGACCATGCCAGCGATGGCGCCGGCGGCGTTAGCATAGATCAGACGGCTGATCCTGTTGATCCCAGCGACATCAACCACTGAGGGAATCATCACGATGTCCCGGCTGGCAACGTATGGTGAAACGTCACTGCCTCCAACGGTCGAAACCATCACCTTGGGCACGCCGACCGGTAACGCGCGCATTGCCGCCGTGGCAATCGCCGTTCCCCCGGTCCCTCCCATGCCCAGCAGACCCTGCAATCTTCCCTTCGCATAGAGCTCCCGCACCACGGCGGTTAGACCGGCGGTCATGATCTTCATGGCCTCAGCTTTATTCTTGAAAGATCTCAACTCTTCGAGATCCCCGCCGCCTGCCTTTGCGACCTCTGCATTGCTCACCTCGGGTGGTGTCGTCGGTTCACCGAGAACGCCGAAGTCCACTAATACCGTTGAAACTCCGTGGCTCTCGATCAATTCCTTGACAAAGGCGAACTCCGCACCCTTGGTGTCGAGGGCCCCGGCGATGACGACGGTTTTGCTCATGCTGCTACCTCCGAGAATGACCTGCAGCGGAAACCCACTGAATGGATCGGGTGAGCAGGGTCCTGAAGTTCGGATTGTTGTAGGCAGATGGGCCGTGACCAAGTTGAAGGTAGACAACCGGCGACTTCTTGTACTGGTGGGTCCAACCAATGATTTTCCCGCTGCTGGGGTGATCGGTGGTCAAGAGTACGTGTGCGGCGGCGTTCACGGCGAAATGACGGTAAGTCTCATCGAGGATCTCGAAGTCATCGAGCCCCTTCGTGATGGGATGGTTCTTATCGGCGATGTGAACGCGGAAGGCCACGTCGTGTTGGAACTTCGTGTTGGGAGCCCATTCGACCACCTCTCTGCCGAAATTCGCTCTGCCCCCGACAATCTCTCCGTAGCCATCCCACTTCACGTAAGAGCCTAGAGCATGATGCAGAAAAACGGTTGGCTTGCCTCTTTCAAGGACCGAAAGCCAGTCTCGGTAGTGCGGCTCATGTTGTTGATGCATGTCGTAGAAAAGCGCCACATCGTAACTATCAGAGTTTTGCAGAGTCAGCTTATCTTCGGCATCTGTTCCGAAGGCCGCGTGAGTCCAGCGTACTCCTGGCATCTCATCGAACATCCTGAAGAAGTCAATTGCTTCAAAGTCATGGCCACCTGTAACAATCAAGAGGCGAAGCGTTTTCGAACCTAAAGACCTGTCACTGGCGCTCTCAGCCGGGATTCTACTCGAGAAATCGGTGCGAACCATCGCCAGGTATTGATTTGCGCAATCGGGGGTAGATACGCCGAATGTCGAGGCGTCGCAGTCATTCCCACACGGTTCGGCCCCTCGCAACAGCCGCAGGCCCGATTTGTCACAGCATCCAGCCGCGTCCCATTTCGCGACAGGCAACAATAATGTCGCATCCTGCGCTGCGGCGAGGATCAATGGGATCAAAGACGTCACCGACAATCCGGCAATCAAGCAGAGACTCCCGCGCAACGGGGAGGGCATTCGTCTCATCACGGAACCTCGCTATTTCGTCGTTCTGCCTCAGTCAGTCGCTCAATATGTTCAAAGGGCCAGATGTGGAGTTCGGGAGCACCAATCGGACAGAGCCGACTCAAGGTCGAGTCAAACGCCGATGGGGTCTTTCTCCAAGGACGGGGGATTCCGGTTACCTACAAATTCCCTTTCCTTGCCTCATCGGCAAGATAGTCGGTAGCTCGCCAGGCCAAAGCCAGGATGGTAAGCGTCGGATTCTTCTCTGTAGCCGTCGTGAACGCGCTTCCGTCAACCACGAAGAGATTCCGCACCTCATGCATCTGGCAAAATTGATTGAGAGCCGATCTTCTTGGGTCATCACCCATACGGCATGTGCCATGTTCGTGAATTGACGAACCGGGAGGATCCATTCGACTGCGATCGAGCTGAAAAACTTGGGCCTTGGCTTCTCCCAGAATCATCTCAAGAGTGTCGTAGATGTCTTTCACCATGTTCCGTTCATTCTCGCCAAAAGAGTAAACGATCTTGGGCAAGGGCACTCCGTATTGGTCAAGAGGTGTTCCTTCGACCGTCACGTAATTGTCGGGTCGTGGAAGCACCTCGCCAAACGGAAACATCGCAACGGATGCAGGGTAATGACGCTTGACTTGTTTTTTAAACGAAGTGCCAAAGCCGGGCAGACGGCTCGCAAAATGACTGGCACCCGCCTGGCAACCGGAACCCCAGAACTGGACGCCAAATCCGCGAAGGTAATCCCGCTTTGGGCCCCGATGGTTAAAGCGAGGCAGATAGATGTGTTCGCCGCCGATACCGTCGTCGTTGCTGGCCGTTTGGCCATAAAGTTCGGGCAGGAAGGCTCTCACCGTCAGTCTGACTTGATCGCACAAGTACTTTCCAATCACGCCCGAGCCATTTCCAATCCCGTTGGGATAGAGTCGCGACCGCGAATTCAACAGGATACGGGTTGAGTCGATGCACGAGGCAGCCAGGATGATGACTTTTCCTCGAACCCGGTATTCCTGTTTTGAGTGCCGATCAAAATATTGCACCGCCGAGGCCTTGCCTTCGTCATCGACCATGATGCGAGCGGCCACCGCGTTTGAACGCAACTCGAGAAGCCCCGTTTCCAGAGCGAAAGGCAACAAATGATCGGCTGTGTTGAAGAAGCTGGCGGTGTCGCAACCTCGTCCGCAAGCCCCGCAGTAATGACACTTCGGGAATCCACGATGATCTTTCGTGAGTACGGCCCTACGTATGTTGACGACTGGAATGCCGACGCGTGCAGCGGACTTCTTCAGAAGCCATTCACCGCAACGCAGGTTGGGCGGCGGCAGATGGTGTCGGCTTCCGGGCAGCGAATCGGAATCGTCGCCGCCGCCGCAGACTCCAATCAACTGCTCGACCTTGTCATAGTAGGGTGCGATGTCCCTGTAGCTGATCGGCCAGGGGATTTCCCAGCCATCCCGTTCCGCCGATTTAAAGTCGAGGTCCGAGCACCTGAGGCAGACGCGGCCCCAGACATTCGTCTTACCACCATGTCCCCACACGCGCAGCAGACGATAGGGTTGAGCCGGAGGGGTCAGCAGGGGTTGTTCCTTCTCAGAGAGAAAAAACTCCGGTGGTCTTTCTCCCCGATGTAGACGCTCTCTCCATTCATAAGGAGTAACGTGTGTCCAAAACTTGCTTCGGTCGAAATGCTGTCCGGCGTCGAGCATGAGCACACGGATTCCCAGTCGGGTCAAGTTCCAGGCTGCCATGCCTCCTGACGCGCCGGAGCCGATGACAATCACATCATGCATCTTTGGGGGGGTGAGTACTTCCATGGTTTTTGATGCCATGAGATACGACGAAGCAATGCCTGGCCTGGGAACCAAACTGGCAACACCTTGGTAACCTTTACCGCCGTGGTCCCAATACTCCTAAGAGCCAAAAGGCCACAACAGCCGCCCAGCTTGCAGGGAGAAGAAGAATCGCCGTGGACATTTAGAGGTACGATGCTAACCCATCCTCGGGAAGAATGAGCCAGCTGCCGCCAGTCTCCCCGAGGAATGATCTCAGATGTCCACTCACCCGCAGCCCGTATCTCTTTGGTAGCCCCGTACGCTCGGGAGAAACTCGTTGCGTGCCCAGTGATGATGGTGCTTGATATGTCGACTTGAGCCACCGCTTCTCATTGACTGGGTGTCTTGCCCTCGCTCTGCTTTAGAGTTTTCGGGCTTTGAAACCATATTTCAAGCAGCTGGTGCTTGACCCGGCGTCAGGATCAGGATCGTGATCAGCAACACAGGAGTTCATCAAAAGTTGTATCGCAACCCAAACTGGATCTGGCGCTGGGTGCCGAAGTTACTGACCGTGGTCAATGTGCTGGTGCTCACACCGAAATTGCCAGGCGAAACGATGCTCGAACCAGGGAGGTTGAATTGTGGAGTATTGAAAATGTTAAAAAACTCAGCTCGGAATTGAAATTCGTGTCGCTCGATTTGAAACTTCTTGAATAATGAAAAATCAAAGTTGTAGACAGCCGGCCCCCGGAAGGCACCTCGTGCAACATTGCCAATGCGCCCGACGGGCGGGGCCTTAAAAGCAGCGATGTTGAGCTGGCCCCTCGGAATGAGTACTGGGCTTGGCTGTGGAGGCACTCCAGCAATAATGTCAGCGCGCGAACTGAACTGGCTTACGCGCAATGGGTCGCATCCGCACATGACGTTGAAAGGTAAGCCGCCGCGCATTTCCGTGAGACCGTTTATTTGCCAGCCTTTCCCTATCCAGCCCGGCAGACCGCGCAAAGCGGGGACCTCATAAACATAATCGAACGAGAGAAGGTGTTGGACGTCAGATTCAGTGGTGCCATAGTCCAGCCTAACGTTGTGATCATCGGAGTTTGAAGAAAAGATTGGCGGGGAGTCATCCAGAGCATGGCCCCAAGTGTAGTTAACATTGAACTGCAGACCACGGGAGAGCCGCTTGTTTAATGACACCTGCATTGAATTGTAGTTGCTGATGCCATTCGCTCGCAGGTAGGTAATGCTTCCGAATCCGGCATAGGGCCGAATGGCGGTCCCAGGCAGGAAACGGTTAAGCTCCATCGCCGGTGTGATGATGTGAGTTCCTTTGTTGCCCACGTAGCCGATCTGCAGGCGCAGATCGGAGGCCAGTTCTTGCTGGATGTTGAAATTCCAGTTCTGGACATAGGGCGTATTCCAATCCCTCTGCACCGCGCTCAAAGTTCGCACCCCTGAAAAGCTGGAGACGTCCGGGAAGGGGAATCCGACTAAATCCGGCACCTGGACGCGGGTAAGAGAAACGACCGTCGGCTGGCCGGTGTTGATCGGCGTATTCTGCACCAGCGTGGCATTGAAATTGACGAAGTAGACCCCATAAGCGCCCCGGACCACCGTCTTGTTTGAGGAGAATGGAGAATAAGCGAAGCTCAGGCGCGGACCGAAATTCGTTCGGGGCATGTTCATCAGTTGGGTTCCCGGGGCGGCGAGTCTGGTCTCCGGATCGAAGTTGGCGTGTCTGTTGTTGGCATCCGCAGGCGAGCTCTCAAACTGGTAACGCAAGCCTGCCATGACCGAGAGGTTGCGCGTCACCTGGATATTGTCCTCTGCGAAGAAGTTGTAGTAGGTATTCCTCAAGCCGGTGCGATCGTAGCCTAAGAGTCCCACAGAACTGGGGCTGTTGATCAGAAAATCGTTCAAATTCGCGTAGGAGACCAGCTTCTGGTGAAACAGAGCCTTGTTATGTTGATTACGGATGACCTGCGTCCCGAATTTGAACTGGTTACGCCCCTTCACCCACGAGAGCGTATCCAGGGAAGTGAAAGAGTTTCCAACCATGGAAAGATCAAAAAGCGCTGGGCCGATGCTGGCCATACCGCCAACGGTCGTGACGGGGAACAGCGTCACGGACGAATCGATCGAACCTCGGGGGTCGATATGCATGCGATTGAAGGCGAAGCTTGCCTCGTTAACGAGGGTCGGGCCGAAGGTGTGCGTGTAGGTGATCTTTGCGTTCTGGAGCAGGCCATCAGATGGTGCAATTTGTCCGGTGCCCACGCCAAAATGAGTTTTGGTGAGAGAGGAATTTGCGCTGTAGCGAGTGCTCAGACGATCCCTGTCGCTTAGGTTGTAGTCTACCCGCACAAAAATCGAGTTCTCGTTCAGAAACCCTGAACGCCCCTCATTGCGGAATCCGACGCGCGGGTCGGCCGTAGCTCCTGCGTTCGGAAGGGGCAGCATGTCAGCCACCGGCTTGAGCACGGCAGGCAATGTGTCACGGAATGCCTGCGTCGGCACCAGAGCCACCAAGGTCGTTCCTGTACGCTGACGAATCCCCTCATACGAGGTGAAAAAGAACGCTTTCTCCTTAACAATCGGTCCTCCCAGGGACCCCCCGAACTGATTGAGGCGAAAGGCAGGCTTTAGTGGTTGGGTGCAGCCAGGAGTAGTGCAGCGATTGAAGTAGTTGCGCGCATCGAGCTTCTCGTTGCGAAAGAATTCGAAGGCACTACCATGGAAAGAATTGCCGCCCGAACGAGTGATGATGTTCACGGCGGCCCCCGTCGAGGAGCCAAATTCCGCGGAAAAGGAATTCTGGTAAATCCGAAACTCTTGCACACCCTCAGCGTTCACCCGGGCGATGCGATTCTGGCTTCTGCCATAAGTGATGGTAATGGTTTGGGCGTCCACTCGGCTGGCATCGACCCCATCCATCAGGAACGTCACCAGACTCACTGATTGGCCACCGGTATTCAAGCCGTTCATGCTCTGCTGAAACATGTTGCCCCGCAGGTTGACTCCGGGGACTTGGGCCAGAAGGACATTGATGTCCCGGCCGTTTAGCGGAAGGTTCTGAACTTGGGACCGTTCGATGGTCCCACCCAGGGTGTTGGAGGCGGTTTCGATCAGAGGTGTGTCGCCAGTTACTGTGACGGTTTCACGGACTTCGCCAGGTTCCAGAGTTATTATCAGCCTGACCCGATCGGAAACGCTCAATACAATTCCTTCCCGCACCTTGGTCTTGAAGCCTTGCAGGGATGCGGACACTCGATAGGTTCCAACCGGAATCTCAGGAGCCACAAATAAGCCACTGGAGTCCGTGATAAGCCTCATCTCACGTCCCGTCGCCTCGTTGGCCACCACGACCGATGCCCCCGAGATGACCGACTCCGAACTGTCTTGGACGATCCCCAAAATGGTTCCCCTGTCCTGTTGAGCTAAGCAAGACACCGCAACGAAGGTTGTCAGGGAAATAGACGCCGCGAACCTAACAAGGCAATTCTTGACTGACATGGTCATGATTGCTCCTCCTCCCGACTCAGTCTCGGGGGTTTACTGATTGATCCTCATAGCTTGAGCTGAGGGACAGCGTGCCTGCTTCAGGTTTGTCCTTTTAATTCAAATTGATCTGTTCAGATAGGTACATATTAGTTACAAAAGAACAATTGTCAAGCAAAAAGCACCAGATTTCTTAGGTTTGTGTTGTATTGTATCGGTTCATTCCGCTAAGATAGGACGCGTCGAGGCACTGCCTTTGATCATAAGTCGCGATGCTTCACCGACTTCTAAACGGAGATGTCGTCGGGATTACAGGAAAGAGAAATAGAGAACTCCAGCAAACAATCAGGCAGACATCATGGATTGGCCCATTGATCGAGAACGTCTTTTGAGCGCGGATCGAGGAGTTCCGCGCTACGAGCTGATCGCCAAAGCCATAGAAGGCGCGATCATCGCCGGGCGACTGCGCACAGATGAACGGCTGCCTACGGTAAGACAGCTCGCTGAGCAGTTGGGGGTGAGTGGGACCACGGTCTCCGCTGCTTACCATCTTCTAAGTGAAAAAGATTGGATCCGAAGTGCAGTGGGTCGGGGAACATTCGTCACAGGTCCTCGGATTGGCGGAAGTTTTGTTACCGGTTCGAACGCCTGGGAAGCAGGGTCGCCCGGTCCGCCAACACTCAACGGTGAACGGGTTCGTGAAACCCGCCAGACGTTTTCCGCTGCGCCTTGGAGGAGGCGCGCGTTGATGAGTTCTGCCAGCCGCCTGCGTGCGGCCTATCCGAAAGTTGTGGACTGTAGTACCGGAAGACCCGATCCCACACTGCTCCCACTGGAATTGCTGCAGACCGCCTGGAAGGAGACAGCCGAGTCAACCAGACACGCGGATCTCCAATACGCCGGGCCGGAGGCGGTGGATTCTCTCCGACAGGCGCTGCTGCCGCGCCTCGCTTTGGATCGCGTAGCCGCGGAAAATGAAGATCTTGTCGTAGCATCATCGGCGCAGGAGCTCATGGTTCTCACCCTGGAGGTGATCTCGGCCTTATCGGGTCACTCTCAAATCACCATTGCAGTGGAAAATCCCGGGTACCCCACCATCTTCGACACCTTTGAAAGGGCAGGCTATCGTCTGATCGGAATCGATGTCGATGCTTTCGGAGCAGTCCCCGCTTCGCTGGATGCTGCCGTGCAAAGAGGAGCGACGGCGGTTCTCTTGACTCCACGGGCTCACAATCCGACGGGAGCATCCTGGTCTGTCGAGCGGGCAGCTGATCTGGCTCAGGTGCTCGCGGAGCATCGCGGTGTGGTTGCCATCGAAGATGATCACTTTGCCGGAATAACCACCACCCGGGCCGGATCCTTGCTTGGGGATCGTCGCATCGAAGAGCGGGTCGTCTACATTCGGTCCTTCTCCAAGTCCATTGCTCCTGATTTGCGGATTGCAGTGGCCGTGGCCCGGCCGCGCTTGCGGACATTGCTTTCAGAAGCCAAGAGTTTTGCCGACGGCTGGACTTCCCGAGCTATTCAACGCACCTTGGCCTTGGTTCTGGGTGATTCGCGCCTCGACGAATTGCTCTCGACAGCTGCGCGTGCCTATGCCGAGCGCAGAACGATTGCGGCCAAAGAGCTGCACAACGCACTGGCTCCCTTTGGAGGAAGCACCTGGAGCGGCACGGACGGTGTCAACATTTGGGTGCACCTACCGCCGGGTACCGACTCCTTCCACGTCATCGAAAAGGCCGGATCTTTGGGGGTGTTGATCGCCCCTGGAGAGCCCTTTTTTATCCGGCCGGGACGAGGTGACGTCCTACGCATAAACGTGGGTGCGGTGGGTCCTGAGCAGGCTGGAGAGGTAGGGCGCCTCGTAGGGCAGGCTGCGATGACTCAGACAGCAACCGTGCATGCAATTCCAGTATAGGGCTCCTACAGACGGGCTTCTTTCGACGAGGTCCAGCCGGCACAGTTGTGATGCGAGCTAGGCTCGGCAGCCTGCAGCCAGGTCGGGGGTGGCTTGGTGTTTGTAGGGAACGAAGTACTCGCGGTGACCCAAGGCCTCAGGTTTGGTGGGATGACCTGACGCGACTTGTACTACCAGCCTCAACAACTCATCACCCGCTTGCTCGAGGGTTCGCTCGCCGCTCAGAATTCGGCCTGCATCAAAATCCATGTCGTCCGGCATGCGGCGAAAAGTTTGGCTGTTGCCGGTGACCTTAATCAAGGGGGCAATGGGACTGCCGATCACGCTGCCCCTCCCGGTGACAAACACAATGATCTGGGAGCCGGCCGAGATCAGGTCCATGATGCCTTCGGTATCGTTGGGGTTGGTGTAGCCGAACTGCATGAAGTGGGGATCGGGCACGGTGTCCATCAGCCACAGCCCGGGGCGGGGCGGCGCCTGGGCGACCCGGATCACGCCCTGGATGGGCCGAGTACCGCTCTTGCAGAACGCCCCCATGCTCTTCTCTTCGATCGTCGTGAGGCCACCGGCGAAGTTTCCGGGTGCCGCGGAGTACTGTCTCACCGACCGGCAATATTCGACCGCTTTATCGTAAGCCGAGGCCAGCTCGGCTGCAGCGTCCGGCGAGGCGGCCCGACGAATCAAGAGATCCCGAAGTCCGATCAACTCCACCGTTTCCTCAAAGATGGCCCTGCCGCCGGCATCGACCAGCCGGTCAAACAGCCGCCCCACCACCGGATTTCCAGCCAATCCGGACGTTGCATCTGAGCCGCCGCACTCCGATCCGACGGTCAGATCCTGGAGGCGCATCTCAACCCGCGGCGTCTCCCTGCGGATGCGCTCCCGTAAGGTTTCCAGCAGCACCTTGCCCTTCGAAATGCTGCTCACGGTCCCGCCCGATTCCTGGATGAAGAAGTGCTCGGCCGGACGGCCGGACTGCCTCACCAGCTCTGCCAGTTTCCCGGGCTGAGTGTATTCGCAGCCCAGACCCACCGCGAGCAGGGCTCCGACATTCGGGTGTCGTGCCAGAGATAACATGAGCCGGATGGCATATTCATTGTCATAGCAGCCAGGGAAGCCGATGACGTGGACGTCTGTCTCTCCCTGGGCGATGGCATGCGCCACAAACTGTGCACACTCCACCGTATAGATCACGAGAACGAGATTCCGCACGCCCTTTCGGCCGTCGGGCCTGGCGTAACCAAGCCAATGAATGTCACGATCTTCCCTTTCCAAGCTGAATCGCTCCCGGTCAGTTCCTTTCATGCCGCCCTCAAAGATAGCGAGTGTCAGAGGGAATTCCGGTGCGGCCGTCCAACGCCGCTGCCCGTTCATCGAAGTTGCTGGCACAGTTGTGGAGATGAACCCACTGGCCCGCTTCGATTCGGTGCGTGGCCCGCCCGATCGGCACTCCGTACTTCAGCACGGGTTCCCCCGCTTCGATCCGACACAAGGCCACTTTATGACCCATCTGGATCCGCTCCCCCAGAGAGAGCTCCTCCAGGTCTCCCGGCCCGCATACAATGGCAGGCCCTGGCCCGCCGTCCTCCAGGAGCGTGGCCACGTTGTCGTTTCGGTCAATGCGGAACGCACGCGGGAAGGCGGGTTGAGAAGCTGGTTCAGCCGTAGACAGCGGGTGAGGTGGCATCATTTGAAGTTCGTGGCGACGTGTCGTCCCTGCTATTTTGCGAATCCGCCTCGCACAAGTCAATCTGCAGGAATTGTGCCCGTCTCAGGAGCTGAGGTAAACTCTTGAACTCTGAAATCAGCAGTGTCGGGAACGAGGAACAGCGATGAGGGCATCATTCATCGACCAGGAACTCAAGCGACATCGGGTCAGCCATCTCATCGGTCTGCCCGACAACACCTCGGCGGCCCTTTTCGCCTTGCTCCAGGACGAGTCAGACCCTCGCCTGATTTCGGTCACCCGGGAGGGTGAAGCTTTCGCAATTGCCGCGGGCCTGTGGGTCGGAGGCAGATTGCCCGTGGTTTTCATTCAGAACACAGGGCTGTTGGAGAGCGGCGACAGCCTGCGCGGAACGGTCATCCGGATGCGGGTTCCCCTGGTGTGCTTTCTGACTTACCGCGGATTCGCCAGCTTAAATTCGCTCAAGCCCAAACCGGGGGAAGTGGACGCTGAGATCCTTTCCCGACCGGGTCTGGACTCCGTGGCGCTCATGACCGAATCAACCTTGCAGTCCTGGGGGTTGCCTTACGACTTCCTGTCGAATGAGTCCGAAGAGAGAGCGGCACAGCAGATTGATGGTGCATTTCGGAAGGCGGAGATCCTTTCGCAACCCGTGGTTCTGCTGGTAACAAAGGACCTGACTCCGTGACCGAGATCCGAAAGTCAGGCCTTGAAATCAGACCAATTGCTCGAGAGAGTGTTTGGCATCGGACCCGGCAGGGGGTGGGGCGAGTCGGGGATGATCAGGGGTCGCTCAACCTGCCCCGGGGCAATCGGGTATTCTTCAAAGCTCTATCATGCTGACAAAAGAACAAGTGATCCTCCCTTTGCTTAGGGCCCGCCGGGACGAGATTGTCGTCACCACGATGGGGATGGTCCGCCCCTGGGGACGCCATTCTTCTCATGATTTGGACTTCGCCTCGGCAGACAGCGCCATGGGACATGCCGCCGACTTTGCCTTGGGCTTGGCACTGGCCCAGCCGAACCGCAAGGTTATCTGCCTGAACGGGGATGGCAGCATGTTAATGACGCTGGGAACTCTGGCAACCATCGTCGGGACCCGCGCGACCAACCTTGTTTTGTTCGTGGTGCAAAATCATTGCTACGAGATCACGGGACGCCAGCCCCTGCCGGCCGGAAGGGCTGTTGACTATGTGGCGATCGCCAGAGCTGTGGGGTTTCCTGTTAGTTGCGTATTCGACGACTCGGCCGACTACGCCGAGCACCTGCCGGGAATCCTGAAGAGCGAAGGGCCGGCTCTCGTAGCCTTAGAGGTGGAGGCGGGGGAGGAAGGGCCTCTGGCGCGGTCCCGTTCCGATGAGCCGGTGCCTTATCTTCGCCCCTCTCTGGCAGAATCCGCGAGGCAGCTTCGCAACGTCCTCAGGAGTCTCGCCTAGTAAAGCGCCCTGGCGTTCGGCTAAAACACGATCTTCGGACGACGGTTCCTCGTCTCGATACTTGGCCGTCGTTCTTTCAAATTGCCAGGAAGCCTGTTCATCGCTCAGAATGGCTCTTCCGGTTTTGGGTTCGAATGCCGAGCCTATCAGCCTGAGTGGTGTGCTGCTTCCATTGGAGTCCAGTGAGTGACTCAGTTGTCAGAGAGGAGAAACCCGGTGTTTTCCAAAGCTCTCAGTGATGAAGCCTTGAGGGGATTGACCCAAGTCGATTCTCCGACCGTTGCAAACGTGATTGAGCTTTTCAATGTGCGGTCCCGGGCAGCCGGGTACCCGAGTGGGGCGTTGCACGCCGTTTATCCTGAACTGCCACCGATTGCCGGCTATGCCGTAACGGCCACGTTTCGGGCGGCCTACCCGGCAGAGGTGGGCGACAACTACTCCGCCATGCCCCAATTGATTGAAGAGGCCTTGGCTGTTCCGGCCCCCAGAATCGTGGTCTTTCAGGATTTGGACGAACCATCCCGCGCCGCAACTTATGGCGAGATCATGGTGTCATCCTTTCAGAAGTTCGATTTCTCCGGTCTGATCACCAGCGGCGCAGCGCGGGACATCCTACAGGTGAAGCAGCTTCAGTTTCCTTGCTGGGCCTCGTCAGTGATCGTTTCTCACGGCTACTGCCGCTTTGTGGATGTCAACGTTCCCGTCAATGTGGGCGGCTTGCTGGTAAAGCCTGGAGACCTGCTTCATGCCGACGCCAACGGAATCATCAACATCCCCCACGCCATTGCGGGGGCAGTCGCTGAGCTTAGCGGGCCTTACATGCAGGCCGAACAGATCATCCTCGACTACTTAAAGTCATCAGATGTGACCCCAGAGGGGTACAGCCAAGCCGTCACGCGTTCAAAAAACCGCATCAGCCAGCTCTCGGAAGAGGCCAGAAGGTACCTGAAATCATAGGCCGTTCTCTGAAGGATCTCCTTTAAAAAGCTGACGACATCCAACCAAGCTTTGAGGTCTGGGCCCGCGTGTGCCTCGAAGCACATGAGGAAGGCAGTCAAGCGGGATGATGACAGGTTCTGCGCGCATCGCGCGTGGGGCCCACCTCTGCAAAACTGGGACAGCCCTTTCTCATTCGACGCCCTCTCCTTTCGCTTCTTCGTTTGGTCAGATTCATAAGGAATACTAAATCCTGACAGTAAGCGTGGTTATTAGATCAATTCAATGCCGCCCGAGCACATGGCAGGTCGTTTGCTGTGCAACTGACAAGGGCGGTGAAACAGGTTGTCGCGGGTCCGTCCACATCGCCAATCCAGGCCATTGATCTTGGACCGCCGGCTGTCGGATCAGACCGGAATCCTGGTCTGCCGTACCTGCGTTTCAGCAAGCACCTGGATGGGAAAGGGCCGGCATGGCGGGGATCTCCCATCGGAACGGCAGGAGAATCCGGGCAGCCCTGTATGTCCTCAACACCTTTCCCAAGGCGTTTCTCATTTGGGGATTGCTGGATGAAACGCCCCGAACTCCGCTTGAGTTGGAGTTGCGGCTGAAGCGACGGTTCCCGTACCTGACCCGATTCCATTTCCTCAGTCGGAAGCACTTCAATCAGTATTGCCACAAGTCGTTGCGAGGGATCGTACGGCGCGGAAGCATCCAATCGCCATCCAGTCTCTTCGATATGACGGTTCCCACCTGGAGGCTGACAAACACTGCCATCAAAGGCCTGGCCGGTTTTGTCTTAGCCAGGTGTGCGCGGCTGGATTTGGATAGTGAGGAACTGCTGGGGGGCCGGCGAGCGGTGAATGACCTCACTCCTTGGATCAGTACTCGGATTCTTCAGAGTCTCCGGGAGCACTCTCCTCAGGAAACCGGCCAACTGGCGGCACAATTGGGGTTGGATCGAACGGTGGTGGACCGGCATGTCCAGAAATGGCAAAAGACGGGATTGGTTACTTACCGGGTTAAGCGTGCGTCATCCACCGGAAAGAGACGAGTGAAGCTGGGACAGATACGGCTTGGCGCCAAAGGGCGGAGGGCCTACGAGGACCTCTTGCAGCCGGCCGTCTTCTTTTTGACGAGCGGGCAACTGAATTCTGCCATGCGCCGGACGGGGGAGCCATCCGCCAGGGAGTTGGTCCGGCTGATGACCCGCTATGAGCGGCGTTAAAAGAATAAGGCTGACCGGAAATATCAGCTACCTGCTAGTTTGCGAATGATCACGTCCGGCCTGGAGAACATGGAGGCGTCCAAGTCCACGCCTAAGCCTGGCGCTTCGGGGGCAGCGAGCCATCCGTCGCGAGCGGCTCCGGTATCGGAAACCAACCCGATGAATTCCTTGAGATAGTGGCGGCGAACACTCTCCAGAATAAAGAGGTTGGTGATGTTCATGGCCAGATGCAGCGAAGCGAAGTGCAGGATCGGTCCCCCACAGTTGTGGGGCGCCACAGGCAAGTAGTAGGTCTCGGCCATGGAGGCGACTTTCTTGGCCTCGGAAATACCGCCGCACCAGCAGATGTCGGGCATGACGAACTGTGCGATGCCTTCTTCAATCACTTCGCGGAACTGGTAGCGCGTCATCAATCGTTCGCTCAAGCACAGGGGGATACTCGTCTCGCCGGCCAGCAGCTTGTAGGCCTGCAAGTTGTCTTGCGGCAACATCTCCTCAAGCCAGAGGATGTTGTAAGGTTCCAGGGCTTGTGCAATTCGAATGGCCGAAGGGAGGTTCCAGTAACCATGAAACTCCATGGCGATCTCCATGGAATCGCCGACGACCTGGCGGATGTCTTGAACCGGCCGCAGACACTGCTGTAATTCCGCGTGAGTCAGGTACTGGCCCTGGTTGCGCAGAGCGGTCGTATCGAAGGGCCAAATCTTCATCGCCTGGATGCCCATGGCCGCCAGGTCCTTGGCCAGCTTTCCAGCGTCACGATTGAAGTCGTACACGTGATCGTAGCAAGTGTTGTACGTGCGGATTCTATCCCGTGATTTTCCGCCCAAGAGTTGGTAGATCGGTTGACCGCTGATTTTCCCGAGGAGGTCCCAGAGAGCGATGTCGACCGCACTGATCGCTCGCATTTCTGAACCGGCCCAGCCGTGATAGCCGACTGCCAACAGCATATCAGCCCACAACCGATCGATCTGTCGCGGGTCACGTCCGAGCAGGACAGGCGCCAGATTGTGCTCCAGAACGGCATGGACCGACTCGGCGGCCGGATAGGTTTCGCCCAGCCCGACCAACCCTGAATCGGTATGGATTCGGACCCACAACCAGCTGACGGCCCCAGCGTGAACGGTGATGCCTCGCGTAAAGTGAAGGGTCTCGATGTGGGTGATCTTCACGTCAGTCTCCTTGCCATTCAATACGCCATCAGGCTGAAAAGATGAGGTCCGATTCTACCGGGCGTGAGCGTTTGCTGTCCAGAGAATGGTCCCTCGGCGGCGCTCGGCGTGGCTGGGTCCGGCAGGCGAGCAGCGGGCGGGCGCAACAGAGTTCAGAGTGGAAAAGAGCACGATGGATGGGGTAGAGTTGCGATGCTCATGGACGGTGCGATGCGCGATCCCTCCTGTCGGGAAAAGTAACCAGGACTGAAGCGAGGTCCCAAGATGTCCCCCAGACGACCACGAAACCGGTTGGGTGCCGCCGCCATTCTTGGCCTGCTGGTTGCCCAGCTGGCGTCGGGGCAGGCTAACGTGCCCCGACCGGAGTATCCGCGTCCCGACTTGGTCCGATCCGACTGGCAAACGCTCAACGGACGCTGGGAGTTTGAGTTCGACGATGGGAACCGAGGGATGGCTGAGCATTGGTTCGACGGCTCCAGGTCCTTCAGCCGTTCCATCACTGTCCCATATGCCTTTCAAAGCAAACTCAGTGGAATTGGCGACGCCGGCTTTCACGACGTGGTTTGGTACCGCCGGACGTTTCGGATTCCGGACCAATGGAAGTCGCGTCGCGTTGTGCTCCATTTCGGTGCCGTGGACTACGAGGCAATGGTGTGGATCAACGGCAGTCAGGCCGGAAGCCACCAGGGAGGTCATGTTGGCTTCTCGATGGACATCACTGACTGGTTGCGGAAAGGCGACAACTTGGTGGTCGTGCGCGCTTGGGATCCTTCCACGGACCGGTCCTTGCCTCGCGGGAAGCAATACTGGAAGGAGAAGTCGGCCGCCATCTGGTACACCCGCACGACCGGCATCTGGCAACCAGTCTGGTTGGAGGCTGTCGACCGGGTCCACATCCAGCGGTTGCGAATCACACCTGATGTTGACCGCTCGCAAGTTCAGATCGAAGCTGTGCTGAGCCACACCGCCCCGGGCCTCAGGCTGCGTGCGACAATCCGGTTCGGAACCGAATTCCGCAGCCAATCCGAGATCAGCTGCGAGAACGTCAGGCCCCAGCTGATCGCCAGGCTGGAGGGCCAGCAACTGTGGAGCCCGGAACGTCCCAATCTCTACGATCTGACCCTGGAGCTGTTGTCCGATGACAAGGTTTTGGACCAGGTGGAGAGTTACTTCGGACAACGGAAGGTGAGCGCCCATCAGGGCCAGGTTTACCTGAATAACGCACCCCTCTATCTCAAAATGGTTCTGGACCAGGGATACTGGCCAGAAAGCCTCCTGACTCCTCCCACCGACGAAGCCATTCAGCACGACATCAAGATGACCAAGGCCTTTGGCCTGAACGGAGCCCGCAAACATCAAAAGGTTGAGGATCCGCGCTGGCTCTATTGGTGCGACAAAATGGGACTCCTCGTTTGGGGGGAAATGGCCAACGCTTTCGATGTGTACCACGACGAGTACGTCGGCCGCTTTCTGAACGAATGGCAGCAGGTCATCGCACGCGATTACAATCACCCGTCCATCGTGGCCTGGGTGCCCATCAACGAGAGTTGGGGAGTGACTCGAGTTTTGACGGACCCAGCCCAGCAAGCCCACCTCAAGACCCTCTATCACCTGACCCGTTCACTGGACCAGACGCGACTGGTGGTGGACAACGATGGCTGGGAGCACCTGGATGACACAGATCTGTTCACCTTGCACGACTATGCCCGCACGGGGAAAGACTTGGCCGCCAAATATGACCATTTGAAGGATGATCGGAGTCGTATACCTCGCAACGGAAGAGAGGCATTGGCTTTCGGTTACGAATATAACGGCGCGCCGATCCTGATGACCGAATTCGGCGGGATCTCCTATCGAGCTGGAGCTCAGAAAACGGAGAACGAATGGGGCTACTCGGGCATCGAGCCGACGCGCGAGGCGTTTCTCGAACGGCTGGAGGGCCTGGTGAGGGCGCTCCGCTCCAACCCCGTGTTTGCCGGTTTCTGCTACACCCAATTGACCGACGTCGAGCAGGAGATCAATGGTCTCATGACCTACGACCGCAAACCCAAGGCCGATCCCTCGGAGTTCCAGAGGATTTTCGGGGAGAGGTTTTAGGAGCGTCGATCTCGGCCCACGAGCCACGAGGAGTGAGGCGGGCAGGACCCGCCGGTAACGAGCCATGAGTCTGACAACAATCGATTGGATCATCATGCTGCTTTATTTTGCCTTCGTGCTGGGGATTGGCTTCATCCTCAAGCGCTACATGAAGACCAGCACGGACTTCTTTCAAGCCGGCAGGGCTATTCCGGCCTGGATCTGCGGATTGGCCTTCATCTCTGCCAATATGGGGGCGCAGGAAGTCATCGGCATGGCCGCTTCCGGCGCCAAGTATGGAATTGCCACGGCCCACTTCTACTGGGTCGGCGCCATTCCGGCCATGGTCTTTGTGGGGATCTTCATGATGCCGTTTTATTACGGGTCGCGGGCCCGCTCCGTGCCCGAGTATCTGCGGTTGCGCTTCGACGAAAAGACTCGAGCTTTCAACGCCATCTCCTTTGCCGCCATGACGGTTTTTTCTTCTGGCATCTCCATGTACGCCATGGCCAAACTGATTCAGACCCTGCATATCTTCGACAGCACTTTCGATCGGTTGGGCATCCCCAAAGAGTGGATCTTCCACGCCAGCATCCTGGTCTCGGCCCTGATCGTACTCGTCTACATTTTCCTGGGAGGTCTCACCAGCGCCATTTACAACGAAGTGCTCCAATTCTTCTTGATCGTCGCCGGGTTCCTCCCCCTGGTTTGGCTGGGTCTCAGCAACGTGGGGGGATGGGAAGGGTTGACGCGCAAGCTGCCCCAGGGATATGTGCATTCGTGGGCGGGCATGGGGAGTCCTGAAACCAATCTCTTGGGAGTGGAATGGTTTGGCCTCGTGATGGGACTGGGCTTCGTCCTTTCGTTTGGCTACTGGTGTACGGACTTCCTGGTGGTCCAACGGGCCATGGCGGCCGACTCCATGAGTGCAGCACGACGAACCCCCCTGATCGCGGCTCTTCCGAAAATGGTCATCCCTTTCCTGGTGATTCTGCCGGGGCTCATTGCCGTTGCCTTGCCCGTTCCGGAAACCGATGCGCCGGTCGCCACCAGCTCTGCCGGCGCAGGAGGGCAGTCGGCGTTGATGAGAGGAATCATTCCCTTCAAGGTCGATGAAAGCACCGGAGAGGTACGTCTCGACAAGAACGGCCGTCCCGAGTTGGACTATGACCTGGCCATTCCCGCCCTGCTGCTTCACTACTTTCCCTCGGGGATCCTGGGCTTGGGGCTGACGGCACTCATGGCCAGCTTCATGTCGGGGATGGCCGGCAATGTCACCGCCTTTAATACCGTTTGGACCTATGACATCTACCAGTCCTACGTGAAGCGCAACGCCAGCGATGCGCATTATTTGTGGATGGGTCGGATGACCACGGTGTTCGGCATCGCCATTTCGGTGGGAACGGCCTACCTGGCGACCCGCTTCAACAACATCATGGACATGCTGCAGCTGGTCTTTGCCTTCGTCAACGCTCCGCTCTTTGCGACGTTCCTCCTGGGAATGTTCTGGCGGAGGGCGACCGGCCACGGAGCCTTCTTGGGTTTGCTATCCGGAACGGCGGCTGCGGCGGTCCACCACGGGTTGACCTTGCCTGTGGGGGCTTCGGCCGGAATCAAAGGCGGCTGGATGGGCCTGCTCCACAGCTATCCGAGCGAGATGGCTCAGAATTTCTGGACCGCGATCTACGCCTGGACCGCCTGTTTCGGCGTTACGATTCTGGTTAGCTTGGTCACACGCCCACGCGAGGCGCGGGAGCTGGTGGGGCTGGTTTACTCGCTCACCGAGCGAACCCGTGACCATGAGAAGCTTTGGTTTGAAAGACCCGCAGTGCTGGGGGCCATCGTGCTCGGCTTAACGGTGATACTCAACATCGTGTTCTGGTAAGGCCCATTGAGCAGGGCGGGATAGTCAGGAATTGGGGTCTGACGGACAGCGTGAAACGAGGAGGTTGAGAATGGGCCTGGACATTCGAATTCCGATCGGCCTGATGTTCGTGTTGCTGGGACTTTTGCTTTCGGTGTTTGGGCTTTTCAGCGATCCGGCGCTTTACCAGCGTTCGCTGAATATTAACGTAAACCTGGGATGGGGCGTCGTGTTGGTGGCATTCGGCCTGTTGATGTTGTGGATGGCCCGGCGCAAGGCGGCCAGGACCAGGTCGGGCGAGTGATCGGAGCCTATGGTGGATGCAGCCGGAGAGGTCGGACGCCAGTTCAGACACCGATATGGTCAGACGCCTCGCATTTACCGGGCGCCCGGTCGGGTCAATCTGATTGGCGAGCACACGGACTACAACGAAGGGTTTGTGATGCCCGCCGCTGTCGATTTCGCGACATGGGTGGGAATTGGCCCGCGCCCCGACGATAAAGTCGTCGTCTATTCCGAGAATTTCGCTGAGAGTCGAGAGCTGGACCTGTCGAAAGGTACTCCCGCACCTTCGCGGCACTGGAGCGACTACGTGTTCGGAGTCATGACCCTTCTGGTCCAGTCCGGTCATGCCATTCGCGGAGCGAATTTGCTGATTTGGAGCACGGTCCCGATTGGAGCGGGGCTGAGCTCGTCCGCCGCGATTGAAGTCGCGGTAGGATTGGCCTTCCTCGAGAGTGCAGGTGCCGCGATCGATTGGGTGAAGCTGGCGCGGCTGTGTCAACGAGCGGAGAATGAATTCGTGGGGGCACGTTGCGGCATCATGGACCAGTTCATCGCCTGCCATGCGCGTCCCGATCAGGCCTTGCTGCTGGACTGCCGGACGCTGGAGAGCCGGTTATTCCCGCTTTCTCCGGACCAGCGCCTGATCATTTGCAACACGATGGTCAAGCACGAGCTGGCCGGCGGCGAGTACAATGCTCGGCGGGCGGAATGTGAATCCTCGGTTCGATACCTGTCAGGGTTGTTACCGCAAGTACGGGCGCTTCGAGACGTAACACTCGAGGACTTGCGAGTGCATGGAAGCGGACTGAATCCCGTTGCCCGAAGGCGCTGCCGTCACGTGATCAGCGAGAACACGCGGGTAACGCAGGCAGCTGAGGCGTTAGAGCAGGGCGATGTGAAGCGCTTTGGCCGGCTGATGAGGGAATCCCACCAGAGCCTCCGGGACGACTACCAGGTGAGTTGCCCGGAACTGGACCTGATGGTTGACCTGGCGGGGAATCTCGACGGTGTCTATGGCTCCCGTATGACGGGAGGTGGCTTTGGCGGCTGCACCGTTAACTTGGTGCAAGCCGACCGGGCGGATGAGTTCGTCGCATCGGTTCGGGAAGGCTACTACCAAGAGACAGGTATCCGGCCCGAGATTTATGTCTGCCAAGCCTCGGCCGGAGCCGAGCGAGTTCCCGATAGGCAATAGGAGGGTCAGCCTTGCCGGAGGGCTCGCCTGCCGGCTGCCTCGGAATGCTCATACCCATGTCGGACCTGAACCTCAAGGAAGATCCTCACCGTCGCTTCAATCCGCTCACCCGCGAATGGGTGCTGGTTTCGCCGCACCGGACCAAGCGGCCGTGGCAAGGACAGGTTGAGAAGACTCCAACAGAACAGGTTCCGCCGTACGATCCGGACTGCTATTTGTGTCCCGGAAACAGTCGCGCAGGAGGACAGCAAAATCCCCGGTACACCTCCACCTTTGTTTTCATAAACGACTTCTCTTCCCTGCGGGTGGACACTCCCCGAACAGTATGGGATCAAAAAGGGTTGCTCATCGCCCAGGGGGAGCCGGGAATCTGCCGGGTCGTCTGCTTCTCACCCCGCCACGACTTGTCGCTGCCCCGGATGGAATTTCAGGACATTCGGGGAGTGGTGGACCTGTGGGTGCAGCAATACAACGACCTCGGGGGAAGAGGTGACGTCAACTATGTTCAGATCTTTGAGAATCGGGGCGCCATGATGGGAGCCAGCAATCCGCACCCGCATTGCCAGATTTGGGCGAGTGCCCATCTGCCCAACGAGATGGCGCGGGAGCAGGCCTCGCAGAGCGAGTACTATCAAAAGCAACAAAGTGACCTGATTGGTGACTACCTGGCTCTCGAATTGGAAGCCGGAGAAAGAGTAGTCTGCGAAAACAAGTACTTTGCGGTATTGGTTCCTTTCTGGGCGGCGTGGCCATTCGAAACCATGATCGTGATCAAACGCCACGTTGCTTCGATGGATGAAATGACCAGCGAGGAGAGGGAAGGGTTGGCCGAGATTCTCAAGCGACTCACGACGCGTTACGACAATCTCTTCGAAGTGGAGTTCCCTTATTCGATGGGCTTTCACCAGAGGCCCACAGACGGGCAGCCTCATCGCGAGTGGCGGCTGCACGCCCATTTCTACCCCCCGCTCCTGCGTTCGGCCACCGTCAGGAAATTCATGGTGGGATTCGAAATGCTAGGAATGCCACAGCGCGACTTGACGGCTGAAAGCGCCGCAGCGCGACTGCGGGAACTGTCTGAACAACACTATCGGGACCGCGCGTGAGACCCCGATCAGCATTTGCCAGGAGGACTGAGCCTTGGCATTGTGAGAGACGGTTGGACGCCGATCTTTGCACCAAGTGAGGAGAGAAAAATGTCGCGGAGCCGACGATGTCTGCAAAAGGTGACTTTGGTTTGTCTGACAGGACTATTGGCGAGTTGTGCCGCACCCCCTCCGGAGGCGCCCATAGACGAAGGAGCACGGCTGACAGCCAAGGAGGAAACTCTGCCCATCGGGGGGCAGCCGGTCGTCACGCTGGCTCAACCGCAAACACCGGATCCCAGACAACCGCAGATCCTGAGTGCGGAGATCATCCCGGGACGAGGCATGAACATTTACCAGGTGCGGGGGTACGTTCCGAGTCAGGGAATCATCAACCTGTTCGCGTCGCCCCCCCTGGAAGAAGCCGCTCGCCGGTTCAATGGCGGGCCTGAGGATTTCAATGGCAACGAGGGATTCCGGATCGGGGGCGGCATCCTCGTGCCTTTTGCCAATCGCATTCGGGGGAAATTTCTCCCCGAGGAACGGGCCATTGAAACCCAGGTTGCCGGAAAGACGGTCAAGTTGACGGCCAACTGGAAAGGGAAGGAAGCCCACGCCGAGTGGCACGCCATGCACGGGCTCATCCTGGATCGCGCGATGGACAAGGTTAGCCTGGACTCCACCAGCGAGTACGCCAGCGTCAAGGGCGAACTCGACGCCAAGGATTTCGGAGGACGCTGGCTGTCCAAAACCCAGCTAACGGTGACGGCCACCCTTAAGAAGAACAAAACCTTCGGTTTCACCGTTGAAGCCAAGAACACGGGCAGCGAGCCGCTGCCGATGGGGATCGGCTGGCATCCCTATTTCCTCCTGCCCAGTGGAGATCGAAGGCAAGTTCGGTTGCAAGTACCCGCCCGCAAGCGGGCTCTCGTCGATAACTATGACAATGTCTTTCCAACCGGGAAGCTCGAGACCATCGCAGATACCGCCTATGACTTTTCGATAGCCGGCGGCCGGCCCTTGGGTGATTTGTTCCTCGATGACTGTTTCGTGGACCTGGCTCGCGACAGCCAGGGTAGGAGCGTGGCCGAGATCATCGATCCTGCCGCCGAGTACGGTATTCGTATCGTCAGCCTGTCGCCGGACATCTCTGCCTACCAGGTTTATGCTCCACCAGAGAAGAATTTTGTTGCGCTGGAACCGCAGTTCAACTGGGCGGATCCTTACAGCCCGGCTTGGGGCACTCAAGTGAATACGGGCATGGTCACGCTGCAACCGGGGCAATCCATCACCTACTCGGTCGAGCTGGAGCTGTTTGTACCCTGATCGTTCCGCTATTCACCCCCATCGCACGCCGCTCGCAGGTGTGTTCCCACATGGTTGTTTGGGCTGTTGGTTACGCCGTCTCTGTCCTTGGTCTGGCCCTCTGGCTTTCTAAAGAGAGTAGCTTGTAAAACTGGAATCCCTTCTGGCCGACCGGGGAACGGAGGCAAATGCCCAACCAATTGCAGTCGTGTAGCGACGCCCGATCTTAGCCCGGCCTTTCAAGGTCGGGCTAAGGAGTCGGCATCTTAATCGACAGCCGTGTTGTCTGTTGCGTTCCGATGGAATACAGGTGCTGGTCGGAGCGGATGAGGATTCGTCCACCAGCCACGGCGGGTGAGGCTCGGCAAACCTCGCCGAGAGCATTGCGCGCCAGAATGCGACACTTTCGTCCGGCTTCGAGCACGACGGTTTCCCCGGCCTCGTTCAGCAAATAGATTCTTCCCTCCGCAACCACGGGCGAGGCAGAAAAGTTGCCACCCACTCGCTCTGTCCAGACCGTTTTGCCGGTTCTGGCCTCGATGCATCGAACAATCCCGACCTCCGTGGCCATGTAGAGGAGGTCTTCGTAATGCACCAGGGAGGACACGTAGGGAGCGCCCGTCGGAACCCGCCACAGCACGTGGGACTCATTCACATTTCCTGTTCCACCCGGACGAATGGCCATGTAGGGCCCGCTGTTGTATCCGCGGCTCATGTAAAGAATTCCCTCAGCGCTGGTCGGCGTGGGCACGGGGACCCGGCAGTAATCGTCCGCGTGCCAGAGAAGCCGTCCGGTCTGTGGGTCATAGGCATCGACGCGCGGGTTGGAGTTGACGATCAGTTCATGACGCTCTCCCACCTTCATCAAGAACGGAGTCGAATAAGAACGCAATCCCTGCCCCCGATCGACTTTCCACACTTCCCGACCGGTGCGGCGATCCAACGCCAGCAGGTAGGCGGCAGGGTTGTGGTCGCAGAGTAGAAAGAGGTGCTCGTTGTGGATTACCGGCGAACTGCCGTGCCCCCAAAGCAGCTGATAGGGCGAGTACTCCTTGCCCAGGCTTCGACTCCACACCCTTTTTCCGTCCATCGTCAGCACCACAATCTGGCCCGTCCCAAACCAGGCATACACTCGCTCGCCGTCGGTGATCGGACTGGGCGATGAGAGGTTGTGAAAGGCATGAACCGGCGGAAGCGGTTTCTCGGCTGGAATCCGGTGCTCCCAAAGAAGGGTGCCGTCCTTGGAGCGCAAGCATTGGACTACAAACGTTACCGGGCCGTCATCCGTTTGCACCGGACCGTCGTGCCGGGCCGAGCGGACTTCCACCTTTCCGGATCCGATTTGAAAGGTCAGGAAAAGGCGATCACCCCAGATGATCGGGGTCGAGTTGCCACGGCCTGGAAGCTTTACTTTCCAAATGATGCTGTCCGATGAATCCCATGTGACCGGCAGCCCTTTCTCCCGAGAAATCCCGTTGGCCTCCGGCCCGCGCCATTGCGGCCAATTTTCAGCCATGGCCGGATTGGAAAGCAGGGCAGATGACGCCAAGAGCATCAGAAACGCAAGGGACACCAGGTTCCTCGTCAAGCACCTCTCTTCAGCGGGAGTCTCCTCATTTTACTCCAATTCTCCGTCACCCTCGGGAAGGGAACCGGCTCAGCTGGGCTGACAGGGCAGAATGGATGAAGGCGTAAATTTTCGGCGGGTGTTGGAACCTGGGTTCACCTGGGCGGGTCAGGGGTGATTCGAAGGCCTAGCCTCACGCTTCAACCGGGCAAACTCCTTATGAAGTTCGTCCTTGGTTAGAAACACATGCGTCAGGAGCGCCAGAGCCTGCCGCATCGTCTTTAATGGCGAGGTAGGACTCAACACAATCCGGCAGGTGATGAGTTGAAAGCGTTTGGCTTGCCGCTGAAACGTCAGCCGTGGCCTGCCTGGCTTGGGTTCGACGGCTTCGCCGCGAATCGTGAGGACATCCTTTTTCAGGTGCAAATCGGTAAAGAGGATCGCCTTTAAACTCGCTCCCTCCGATTCATCCTTCCGCTCGTTGAAGCCGGCTAGTCGCACATCCTGGCCGTGCAGCGGCTTGTCCCGAAAGACCAGAACGCGCTTGTTGAGATGCTGTTTCAGCTTCGCCTCGATGGCTTTTCCGGGGAGCACCAGTCCTTCTACCGGGGCCGCCAACACAGGTACGGCGGCACCCACCCCCAAATAGAGTAGTGCCCCCACCAGATACTTTTGCATGACCTCATTTTAAGACATTTTGATTTTGCTTTCCAAAATCAGTGGGACACGACAGGAGCCCGAAGCTCGTGCCGGGCCATCAGGACCGGCATCGCGTACTGAAACAGGCCCGCTTCGATTTCACGCCGCGGCTCCAATCTCTCTCTGCTTGTCGCACCCGAGATTCTTGAGTCCATCAGAGTTCGAGTCTTCTGCTGGCAGGGTCACGGTAGAGGCTTGATGACGTCAGGCTTCGCAGCCCAGGATTGCAGAGGGTCGCGTCTCGACCCCTGCGGACAAGCCGAAGGCTTGTCTGCCATTAGCCAGGGGTGGCGCTCGGCGCGCCACCCCTGGATTTCGAGTCCCTCATCCAATCCCCTGACCCCGCAGGGGTCGCAGACCGTTCGCCACGACGCTTCCTCGATTCACGGCAGCCGGCACCCCTCCGGGGTGCGGTTGGCGTTGCCGTGGCCAGCCGGTGGTGGCGCTGCGCTTCACCACCGGTTAAAAGCCGGCAAGCCTGCCGGCTTGCCGGCTGACTCCTGGCTCGTCCGGTAGTTCGTTGAACAACCCACCCGATCTTGACATGGACAGGCCGAAGGGTTGCTCGGATGGGCTTTGGCCCCATCTTAGGTCGGGAAGCGACCCTTGACTCTAGCCCGGCCTTTCAAGGCCGGGAAGCGGTAGGGAAGAGAGATCCAGTCGCGTCGCGGCGATTGAGGATCCTGGCCAATATCTTCGTGGCGGGCACGGCGTGCCGAAGCGCCCCTGGATCCTGGGCATCAACGTAGATCCCTTCTCGCCCCGCGATTTTCTGTGCAGGTTGAGAACTGGCCCCGGCCTAGGAGAGGGCAAAACGTCCAGCAAAAGTACGTGGGATTCTTGAAGAAGAGCGACATTGTCCGTGACGGGCGTGTTGATTTGGGCCTCAACCGTCGCTCTGCGACTGGTTCCTGGGAGGTACGCGTGGTCCCGGCCTTGAAAGGCCGGGCTAGGATCAGACGTCGCTACGCGACGGCAAAGAGCGGGCGACTGTTAAAGAAGTAGGACCTCCATGTCCTTCGGGGACAGGCGCTCCTGGCGCCAAATGGGTCAGGCGATTGACCTTCTGACGGCGAGAGTTTTTTCGAGTTACTTGCTGCGGGATGTGCCTTGTTCTCAAAAATGTGTTGGATCGAAACTGCTATGAGAGCCACTATCGGACTCGCGGTAAGGGCCATCGCAGGCTTGTAATCTGAATTCTGGCACACGCTAGGCCTGGTGTTGACCCTTGCGGTGGGCCTTGGGGGTCAGGAAGCTATCGTTGAGACGCCAGGTTCTGAAGGCTCTCTCGTTCCTGGATTCGGGCCGATACCTTCTGCGCGATGGCTTCCGCTTCCTTGCTGGTAAAGAGCAGATCACCCTTGGCGGCGCGTTGCGCATCCTGGTTGTTCCAGCTGGCCCGCATGAGGCCTCGGCCAGAATGGGAGTTGGACCCCAGCAGCAGGTGGCCCAGTTCGTGAGCCATGGCATGACCGAGGACTTGGTATACGGAGATCCCGGTTCGATCCGCCATCCTCTTCACACGGTCAAAGAAGACGCTGGCAATGCACCCCTCGCGCCCCGATCCACAGGGGAGGGCCTCTCCCAGAGCCGTCCGGCTGGGCAGACTGGCTCTGGGCTGAGACAGGACCCGGAGAATCACATCCATCTCCTTCAGAGTGGGAGCATCGGGACCACTATCCAAGACCGTGTTCTCGACCCAGATAACCTCCACTCCAACTTCCTGGAAGATGGCGTTGGCCTGTTCTTCCGCTTTGTGGAGTCCTTCCGCGGTGGCCGAACTGTAGTTGTACAGTAGCACGTGGACCCTCAATTTCAAATTGGCAGGATCGGGCCAGTGAGATTGGCCACACATTGGCGTTGCGTGCAATCCACCGAGTGCAAGAATCAAAGAGAAAACCAAGACGCGTGCGCATGAGTGGCTCATGGCGGTCACCTCCGGAGAAATTGGCGAGATGACGCCAAGCCTGGCTCAGCCGCACTGGGACCTCAATGGAGCGCGGCTCCTTTAGGGGTGGATTCCAGATCCTTTGTTAGGTTCCCTGGTATCTTTCAGGTGCTGAAGGTTTTGAGAGGGAGTCTCCCCGGAGGGAGATCGTTTGGATGAGGCGGGAAGGGGGTGGTATGATGAACAAAATCTGAGGAGAACAATATGGGACCGACCCCGCCGCCATGGCGAAGGGCTCGCTTTGGGGTTTTTGAACTGGACCTCGAAGCAGGGTATTTGCGGAAGAACGGCCAGCGAGTCAGGTTACAGGAGCAACCCTTTCAAGTGTTGGTCATGCTGCTGGAGCGTCCCGGCCAAGTCGTCACGCGGGAGGAGTTACAGCAGAGACTTTGGTCGGCAGACACCTTTGTGGATTTCGACCATGGCCTCAACAAAGCCATCAACAAGATCCGTCGAGCGTTGGGTGATTTGGCCGACAATCCTCGCTTTGTGGAAACGCTGGCCCGCCGGGGTTATCGCTTCATTGCGCCGGTTGATGCAGCAGGTGATCCAGACCTCGCCGCGGGCAAGGTCGCGGAGGCTTCCCCGGCCTTGGTGCCCCCTACCGAGCTCCAGGAAGTGACAGCCCACCGACGAAAGTGGACCGCCGGCTGGATCTGGGCAGCAGTGGTGCTTGGACTGATTCTCGCCGCTGCCGGCTGGTTTTACTTTGATCGCTCTCGTTCGCTACCCCCGATGAAAGTCGTCCGCTTCACCAGTTATCCGGGCATCGAAAAGGATCCTGCGCTCTCGCCGGATGGCAAGCGCTTGGCTTTCGTGTGGGACGGCGAAAGCGGTGACAATTTTGATGTGTATGTGAGGTCGATTGGACCGGTGGATGAGCTGCCCTTGACCGCGGAGAAGCCGATGCAGTTGACCACCGACCCTGCGCCGGACCTCAGCCCAACCTGGTCGCCAGACGGGCGCTATATCGCTTTTGCTCGGGTCTCGGAAGGCAACAGCAGCGTCTATGTGGTGCCATCGATAGGCGGTCAGGACGGGCACGCGAAGAAATTGAAAGAACTGTACTCGATCTGGTCTGAGGGGAAACCTCTGGATTGGTCCCCCAATGGAAGATTTCTCGTGGTCGCGGCGAAGAAGTCGCCGGCAGAGCCATACAGTCTTTATTCGATCTCACCGGATACGAGCGACGACCGCAAACTCGCGTCGCCTATCACAGCAATTGGAGGCGATGTGTCTCCCGCCTTCTCGCCCGATGGTCAAACACTGGCCTTCACCAGAGTGGTTGCCTACGATGATCTCTATGTCTTACGTCTGAATCATGGCGAGGCAGAACTTCTGATTGCGGACCGCAGAGGCTATGGCTGCACCTGGACTGCAGACAGCCGGGAGATTGTCTTTGGATCGTGGGCAGGCGAAAGCCCCCAGTTGTGGCGGATTTCTGCTTCCGGGGGCAAACCTCAAGGGCTCGGAATCGGGGCGAATGGAGTAGACCCGACGATTTCTCGCCAGGGACATCGGTTGGCCTACGTCGAGCGAATCTACGATACCGACATCTGGAGGATTGAAGCGCCCACTTCCCAAAACCAGGCGGTGCCACCAACGCGGCTACCCCTCAATTCCTCGCAACAAGAAACCGATCCTCAATATTCTCCAGACGGCAGAAGCATTGTCTTTGTGTCAAGGCGCTCAGGAAGTTATGAAATTTGGGTTTGTGACAGCGAGGGTCGGGATACCCGCCAGCTCACGTCGTTCCCCAGGGCCAGTGTCACCGGCTCACCTCGCTGGTCGCCCGACAGCAGGCAGATTACCTTCGACTCCTGGGAAAAAGGTCGTTCGAATATCTTTCTCGTCAGTCCGGAAGGAGGCTCGCCACGCTGTCTCACCCAGAACACACCCGATGCCTTCCTGCCGGGCTGGTCGCAGGATGGGCGTTGGATTTACTTTTGCTCGAGGCGCAGTGGAGAGCGGCAGATTTGGAGGATGCCAGCTGAGGGTGGGGAGGCTGTGCCTGTAACAAAGAACGGCGGATTTGAGGCCGTGGTGGCCCCTGATGGGAAGGCGCTCTATTACACCAAGCTGAATCGAGCAGGTCCCAACTTTGGATCGGCTCACCTTTGGAAGGTTTCCGTGGAAGGTGGAGAGGAGACATTGGTCTTCGATAGGGCGATTTATCCACGCTATTGGGCCGTGACTCAAAAGGGGATCTATTTCGTGCCGTCAGACTGGTCCTCCAGTCCAACCATTAAGTTCTTCAGCTTTGCCACCGGCCAGGTCAGCGACGTTGTCCCTCTTGAGAAACCACCGGTTCGATATTTGCACCCTGGTCTCAGCATTTCCCCCGACGGTCGTTCGATTCTCTGTGCGCTCGTCGAGCAGGACACCAGCGATATCATGCTGGTAGAGAACTTCCGGTGAGAGCCGTCCAATAGAGAGAGAATCGACCATCCTGGGTTTCAACATGGATGCCTTCTCGCCCGGCGATTTTCTGTGCAGGTTGAGAATTGGCCCCCGGCCCTAGGAAAGGGCAAAATGTCCGGCAAAAGTACCTGGGATTCTTAAAGAAGTGCGACATTGCCCATGCCGGGTGTGTTGATTTGGGTCTCAACCGTCGCTCTGCGACGGGTTCCTGGGAGGGTCGCGTGGTCCCGGCCTTGAAAGGCCGGGCTAGGATCAGGCGTCGTTACGCGACTGCAAAGAGCACGCGACGGTGCAGAACGGTGACTTTGCAGGATGAGATTCACAGCGGTGGCGACAGTCTTGTTGGATGAATGACTGACATGAAAGAGCGAACGTCATCTCCAAACAGTATCCGCTTTGGGCTGTTTGAACTCGACCTCGAGGCGGGTGAACTGCTTAAGAACGGCCAGCGAGTCAGGTTACAGGAGCAGCCCTTTCAAGTGCTGGTCATGCTGCTGGAGCGTCCTGGCCAGGTCGTTACGCGGGAGGAGTTACAGCATCGCCTGTGGCCGGCGAATACGTTCGTGGATTTCGACCATGGCCTCAACAAAGCGATCAACAAGATTCGGGAGGCGCTGGGTGATTCGGCCGACAATCCTCGCTTTGTGGAAACACTCGCCCGCCGGGGCTATCGGTTCATGCCTGAAGTAACAAGAGCGGTCGCGGAAGAACTGACTGAGGTTGGTGCTCAGCCGACACAAACAGTTGAATCCGAGGTCGTTGGAGAAGTCTCAGTGCACCACGGCCGACCTGCCGTAAAGTGGGTGGCTCTGGTGCTCTTATTGTTAGTGGTGCTGATAGGCGGTGTGTCGTGGGTCCTTGATGTTGGCCTCTTTCGTGACCCAGTCTCGCCGGCAGTGGTTGCCATCGAATCGCTCGCGGTCCTGCCGCTGGAGAATCTGTCGGGTGATCCGACAAACGAATACTTTGCGGATGGCATGACGGAAGCCTTGATCACCACCCTGGCTCAAATTCGAGCCTTGAGAGTGATCTCGCGCACGTCGGTGATGCAATACAAAGGCAGCCGGAGATCTCTGCCCGAGATCGCACGGGATTTGAATGTCGATGCGGTGATTACGGGCTCGGCGCAGGAGGCTGGTGGGCGGGTGAAGGTGACTGTGCAACTGATCCACGGAGCGACTGACAGGCATCTGTGGGCCAGCCGCTACGAGGGCGAACTGTCGGATGTGTTCAATCTGCAAGGCGAAGTGGCCTGGGCTGTTGCCAAAGAGATTCGAACTCAGGTGACTGAGAAGGAGCGTTCCCGCCTTGCGGCGACGCGCCAAGTGAACCCGAACGCCCACAAGGCCTACCTGCTCGGGCGCTACTACTGGAACAAAAGAACCAAAGAGGGATTAGAGAAGGGTATCGAGTATTTTCAGAGGGCAATTGACGAGGATCCCAATTATGCTTCGGCATACGCGGGTCTGGCCAGCTGTTACGGCGTGTTCGGCGCGAATTTCGGCGATCCCAGGGAATTCTATCCGCAGGCTGAGGTGAATGCTGCAAGAGCTCTGCAAATTGATGAATCCCTGGCTGAGGCGCACGCCACCATGGCAGGTCTCCGCGCCTTCTACCATCGAGATCTGACAGGGGCTTTGACGAAATATAGAACGGCTATCGAGCTGGACCCGGGTTTCGCAACCGCTCATCAGCGGTACTCGCTTGTACTGATGGCCGCTGGACAGGTTGAAGAAAGTCTGGCGGAGATTAGACATGCTTTGGTGCTGGACCCGATCTCGCTCAGCATCAATACAAGTCTGGGGACTCGACTGTATTTCGCACGCCGTTACGACCAGGCAGTTGAACAGTTGCTAAGAGCTCTCGAGATGGACCCTAGCTTTTTGCCAGCGCGCATTGCACTTGGCGAGGTGTATGTGCAACTGGGAAGGCATCCTGAAGCCATCGCACAGTTGAAAGAGGCAGTGAAGCTTTCCAGAGAGCAGGGATTGGCGTCGCTGGGATACGCCTACTCCGTGGCCGGAAAGAGACGTGAGGCACAGCAAGTTCTTATTGAATTGGGTGAACTATCGAAGCGACGCTATGTCTCGCCTGTGGGAGTGGCGGCGATCTACTCCGGCCTCAGGGAGAAGGATCAAGCCTTTGCTTGGTTGAAGAGGGCCCATCAAGAGCGGGCGTTCGACGAGACCTTTTTGTTGGTAGACCCGAGATGGGACCCGTTGCGTTCGGATCCCCGTTGGAAGTCAGTCCTCCGAAGCATGAACTTTCCTGATGTGCCAGGCTTTGATAAGGGTAGGTAGGAGGAGTGTGTGGACCGTCGAGTCAGCCAGACGTTCAAGGTGGGCAGTCAGCGATTGACGGCCCATAGCGTTGATGAGCGACGCGGGGTCCGACGCCGCTTGACCAAAAACATGACTTTCTATATTTGGTTCGAATCCAGGTTCATTCGCGGTGTTTCAGCCGCACCTCAGACGGAGTCCCGCGGGGACCGGCTGCACCTTTGGGTAGGGCTACATAAAGATTCTTCAGCACCTCGGGCTTCGACGCTTCTCCCGGCAGGACCATAATAGAGGCTTGAGTACGTCACGCTTCGGAGCCCAGGATTGTAGAGGGGCGTGTAGCGACCTCCTGTCCGAGCGTGCCGATGGCCGAGAGACAGAACGAGTACATCCTCGATCAGCGTGGGGTCGCGTCGCGACCCTTGATCCTAGTCCGGCCTTTCAAGGCCGGGAGAAGGTGGAGAAAAGAGGTCTAGTCGCGTCGCGACGATTGAGGATGCTGGCCAATATCTTCGTGGCGGGCACAGCGTGCCGAAGCGCCCCTGGATCCTGGATATCAGCGTAGATGCCTTCTCGCCCGGCGATTTTCTGTGCAGGTTGAGAATTGGCCCCGGCCGAGGAGAGAGCTAAATGTCCAGCAAGAGTGCCTGGGATTCTTGAAGAAGAGCGACATTGCCCATGCCGGGTGTGTGGATTTGGGCCTCAACCGTCGCTCTGCGACGGGTTCCTGGGAGGGTCGCGTCGCCCCGGCCTTGAAAGGCCGGGCTAGGATCAGACGTCGCTAGGCGACTGCAAAGAGCGCGCGACTGTTAAGGAAGTAGGGCCTCCATGTCCTTGGGGGACAGGCTTTCCTGGCGTCAAGCCAGTCAGGCGTCGCTATTTGACTGCAAGAAAGCTGGGGTTTCATGTCCTTTTGGAAACAGGCTCTCCGAGCGCCAGCCCAGTCAGGAGTTGCCACGCGACGATTGCGAGTGAGTTCCTCCCTCAGTTCCGTGGGCCGGATGGGCGTTGCCCAGACGCTCGTGTTTTCCTTCCGCCTTCGCCCGCCACCAGCTTGTGGTGAATGTGTTGGATCTGTACCGGATCGAAAATGAGTCGACTGGCCCTCTGACCACGGAGATCCTTGCGACTCAAATAGGGCTGCATGATGCCCCTTTTCGTATGTGCCGCCGATCCCAGCAGCAGGTGACCCAGCTCATGAGCGATCGCCAACCCCAAGGCCTGTGAGAGGTCTCCGCCTTTCGCCAGCCAATCCACCCGATCGTAGAAGATCGTGGCCAGAATTCCTCCCGTTTCATCCACCGCCGCAAAACCCAAATGACGTGCCCCGAAGGGCGACTGCCAGGATCCAAACAGCTTGGGGATGATTCGAAGGTTGAACTGAGGCAGTTCTCCTTCCGATTCACAAGGACAAAGGACCCACCTGAGCTGTACACCGGCCTCCGCGAAGACCTGGCCGGCGCCTACCTGAGCTGCCTGCAAGATCCCAGGTGGAACCGAAGCCAGGTTAAAGACTCCGACTGACATCGTGATCTCAGACTCGAACGGGCCGGCTGAAGGATTTCTGGGGGAATCGGCCAAAACAAAGATGGTATCGAACACAAGGGTCGCCAACACACCAAGCCGGGGCCTCATAGCGCTCACCTCCGAAGATCAGGAAATGAGGCCGAGTTGGGTGTCGCGACGTGCCCTCTCGTGCCTTGATAAGAACGGCTTTCAAGCCGTCTGCATCACCTAAGGCGGATGAGAAGCGAAAAAACTATCAGGGCCGGAAAAAATGCTCGGAGGGTCGAGGAGAGGCCTCTCGCGGTGATATACTGGGGACCAAGACAATAACAAATCATTATCGATTGAGGAGTGGACCATGCCTTCGAGGCCGGAGGTCACCCAACTCCTTCAGGCCTGGCGAGGAGGAGATGAACAGGCTTTGGAGCAGTTAGTCCCGCTGGTACGGAGCCAGATCCATCGACTGGCCGGCCGTTACATGAAGCGGGAGCGGCCTGGGCATGTGCTGCAGACCACGGCCCTGATGAACGAAGCCTACCTGCGTCTGATCCCCTGGAAAGGAGTGAGTTGGAGGAACCGCGCCCACTTTCTGGGGGTAGCCGCTCAAATCATGCGGCACGTTTTGGTGGACTATGCCCGTGGCCGCCCTCAAGTGGGTGGAGGACAAGACGCGCGGCATGTGGTTCTGGACGAAGCTCTGGTTGTCTCAAGGCAAAAAAGTGCTGAGCTGGTAGCGCTTGACGAGGCCTTAGAAGGCCTGGCCAAGCTGGATCCGCGAAAGAGCCGGATTGTGGAACTTCGGTACTTCGGCGGGCTGAGCGTGGAAGAGACGGCGGAAGTCATGGGAGTCGCTCCCATCACGATCATGCGCGAATGGAACAAAGCCAAGGCCTGGCTGTACCGGGAGCTGAGAAAGTAGTTTTCAGTTTTCAGTTGTCCGGCTTTGGCCGGAGTGACGGGTGCTGAGTACAAAGTTAAAAGGGAAGAGTGCTGGGTGAAGTTAGTTGAAAGAACGAAAGTGCTGAGTGAAAAGGACTGGATTAATGCAAAGCGAGAAGGGAGCTGCTCGGTTTGAAGAACTGATTGCTTGGCAGAAGGCACGTGCGTTGACAGCAGAGATCTATCGAGTGACAAGTGAGGGAAGCTTCGCGCGTGATTTTGGGCTGAGGGACCAAATCCGTCGTGCCTGTGTATCCGTGATGTCCAACATCGCAGAAGGTTTCGAACGAAACCGGCCCGGAGAGTTCCATCAGTTTTTGTCGATTGCCAAGGCATCCTGTGGTGAGGTTCGCTCTCAACTTTATGTAGCTTTGGATGCCGGTTACTTGAGCAAAGAAGTATTTGAAGCGCTCCGGTCGCGCGCAGAGGAAATCAGCAGAATCACCGGCGGACTGCGAGCCTCCATCGACCAGAAGCGCTAGACTGGGACACACGCTGGCTATTAACTTTCGAGCACTCGTCACTGAGTACAACTGCGTCACTGAGTACAACTGAAAACTCAATACTGAAAACTGAGAATGACTCCCGAACGCTGGCAAGAAATCGACAAGTTACTAGAGCAGGCTCTGGAACAGGAGCCGGAGCGGCGAGCTGCGTTTCTCGACCAGGCCTGCGCCGGTGACGAAGAACTGCGCCGGGAGGTGGCGTCGCTGCTGCAGGCCCATAGGCAGGCGGGAAGCTTCATTGAATCGCTTGCAGTTCAGCCGGCATCCACGGACGTGGGCAAACGGCAAACCGGTTCGCTCGCAGGACAAAAGCTGGGAGCCTATCAGATCCTCTCTTTGCTGGGCTTAGGCGGAATGGGAGAGGTCTACCTGGCTCAGGATACCAGGCTGGGCCGAAAGGTCGCTCTCAAGCTGCTGCCTCTCGAATTCACTCAAGACCAGGGCCGGGTGCGCCGTTTTGAGAGGGAAGCGCGAGCGGCTTCGGTTCTCAACCATCCCAATATCCTGACCGTCCACGAAATCGGCCAGTCGGATGGGGTCACCTTTATGGTGACCGAGTTCATCGAGGGCCAGACGCTGCGTCAAACGATGTCGGCGAAGCGGCTACCGCCGATGGTGGTTCTCGATCTAGCCATTCAGGTCTCCAGTGCCCTCGTTGCGGCCCACCAGGCGGAAATTGTCCATCGCGATATCAAGCCTGAAAACGTCATGCTGCGGCAGGACGGATACGCAAAAGTCCTCGACTTTGGACTAGCCAAAACCAACGTCTCAAGGACAGGGCTGGCACCCGGCGAAAGTTCGCTCCTGACACAAACCGGCGTGATCGTGGGCACAGCCCGCTACATGTCACCCGAGCAGGCCCTTGGACAAGAGGTGGATCACCGTACGGATCTGTTCAGCCTTGGGGCGATGCTCTACGAAATGGTCTCCGGGCAGCCGCCTTTCCAAGGCGACACTTCCCTGGCACTCCTCGATGCCATTGTGCATCGGCAGCCTATTGCACTTAAGCAGGTGATGGATGAAACGAGTCGTCGGCCCGCTACCGTGGATTTCAGCAGGGTGGGCTCACTACCAGAAAGCCTTGTAGTCCTGTCGTGGTCCGAGCGGCCGGAACAGCTTTCAGAGTTGCAACGGATCATCGACAAAGCGCTGGAGAAAGACCGTGAACTTCGCTACCAGACCGCTTTAGATCTGCGAGCCGATCTGAAGCGGTTGCAACGGGAGATGCAGCGAGGCAGCAGTCCCAGCATTGGTGAAACTCAAACCATTGAACCGCCATCAGCTGTTCGCGCCCCTTCGCGAAGGAAGGCAGTCCTACTACTAGGGGCGTCGGCAATCGCTCTATTAGCTGTGCTGGCCGCTGGCGGGTACCTCTGGCAGCGCGCCAGGCTTGGTGGAGCAGAAGCCACCCAACGCCAGCTCACGACTAATCCCTTCGAGATGCCCGTGGCCTCTGCCGCAATCTCTCCGGACGGCAAGTACCTGGCCTTTGCCGATGACAGCGGAACCTACTTGAGAGTCATTGACAGTGGTGACAGACATTCACTCGCTCTTCCGGCGAGCCTGAAGGTGTCTCATTTGGCCTGGTTTCCTGACGGAACTAGGGTCGTAGCCTGCGGGACCAGTGGCGACGAAAAGACACTGAGCCTATGGAGTGTTTCCATTCTGGGCGGAACACCCCGCAAGCTTCGAGAGGACACTCTGAGCGCCTCGGTTTCTCCCGACGGAGCGCAAATCGCCTCTGTCAGTGGCAACGGCAACGAGATCTGGCTGATGGGAGCCAACGGAGAGAACGGTGAGAGGATCGTCACCGGTTTGAAGGAAGACCACTTTCCGCGTCTGATATGGTTTCCTGACGGGCGCCGGCTGGGTTACATCAGAGAGAGCGTTAGGAAGCAGAAACTGGCGATCGAATCGTGCGATCTGAAGGGCGATTCGGTGGCGGTGTTGTTCTCGGGTTCGTGGTTGAGCGACGTTTGCCTTTTGCCGGGCGGACGCATCATTTACTCGATTGCTGAAGAGCTCAACCGTCAGTCCTCACTGTGGGAAATTCCTGCCGATTTGGAGACGGGACAAGTGATCGGGAGCACGTCTCGAATCCTTACTTGGCCTGGTGTTTGTGTTCGAAGTCTCAGTGCCACCCAGGAGGGGAAACAGCTAGCGTTCCTCAAAGAAACCAGTCAGGCTGAAATCTACGTGGGCGAACTTGAGGACGACGGGAGCCGAATGAATGTCCCGGAACGCCTGACGTTTGACGACCATTATGATTCGCCTGCGGCCTGGACTCCCGACAGCAAAGCCGTCATCTTCAGCTCGAATCGCAATGGTAATTTCGACATCTTCAAACAGACCTTGGGGAAACGCTGGGCTGAACCCATCATGGCCGGTCCGGAAGGAGAACTGGACCCAACGGTGAGCCCCGATGGCAACTGGATCCTGTACTTTGACCGTCCTACTCAGTTTAGACTCAATTCGCCAAATCCAGTGTCCCTGAAACGTGCTCCCATTTCAGGAGGCCCGGCTCAAGAAATATTGAATGAGCGGGGTTTTGCGCGGGTGCATTGCGCGTCTCGGCCGTCGAGCCGATGCGTCGTCGATCAGCGAATCGAAAATCAGCTCGGGTTTTATTCCTTCGATCCCCTCCGGGGAAAAGGTCAGGAACTGGCCAGCATCGAGATCGATCCATCGGTACTTACCCATTATGCGTGGAAGCTTTCGCCCGACGGATCGCAGATCGCTGTCACGACAAATGCCAACCGAATCCGAATCCTGTCTCTAGTGGAGAAAACGCAAAGGGAGGTTGAGATTGTCGCGCCCGGATGGACTGATGTCAGTGTGGGTTGGTCGCCCGACGGCAAGGGATGGTTGGGCACAGGCCGCTCAGGAGAATTAGAAGCTCTTCTTCATATAAACCAGCAGGGCCGCACCTCGGTGCTCTGGCAACAACCTGTCAGCTCCGGCGGGCTTTGGGCGATCCCTTCTCCGGACGGCCGCTACCTGGCTTTCCCAGCCAGCACTTCCGCGGGCAATGCCTGGCTGCTGGAGAAGTTCTGAAGTGGAGAACGCTTTACCGAGTGCGTGCACTGGAGTTCGTTTTGTGTCTTGCGAACGATCCAGACGATCGCGTCGATTGAAAACCCGGTGCGCAATGGTCTTAGCGTCTCCCCTGACGGCCGCTCGATCATCTATCCAAAGCTTGACGTGGCGGGCAGCGACCTGATGCTGGTGGAAAATTTTCGGTAAGATCTGGGGCTGCCTGTCCTATGTTTGGAGTGCAAGAACTTTCTGGCTTTGGTAGCCACCAGCTTGCTGACCGCCAGGTCGAACCCCGGGTCGCCAAATCGATTGACAGAACAAGGTACCCACTCCCGGAAATGCTCCTGGTGGGCCGCAAACCTTGTTGCGGTGCCAGGTTAGAGCAAGGCGTCTGGGTTTGACGCCGAGTCTTCGTTCACCCAAATGATCTGCCGGTTTTCTGTGGTAGGTGAGAGGTCAGGTTTTGCCTGTGGTCGCTCCCAATCCTGGACTGGGAGGTATGGGGACTAACTTCAGACTCTCTGTCTGTCCCACGCGAAGTTCTCTAGGTACGGCAGGCTTCGATGCTTCTCCTGGCAGGGCCACGGTAGAGGCTTGATGACGTCAGGCTTCGAGCCAAGGATCGTAGAGGGTCGCGTCGTGACCTCCTGTCCAGCGCGCCGATGGCCGAGAGACAGAACGAGTACATCCTCGATCAGGGTGGGGTGGCGGCGCGACCCTTGACCGTAGCCCGGCCTTTCAAGGCCGGGAGAAGGTGGAGAAAAGAGGTCCAGTCGTGTGGCGACGATTGAGGATCCCACCCAATATCTTTGTGGTAGGACGCGGGGTGCCGAAACGCTCAGGGATCCCGAGTTCCAATATGGATGCCTTCTCGCCCGGCGATTTCCTGTGCAGGTTGAGAATGGGCCCCAGCAGCGGAAGAGGGCCAAGGAGATATCGGCATTGGCCATGACGAGCGGGATGTTTTGGGCCGGACGCAACCGTCGCTCTGCGACTGAATTGGGAAAATACGCGTGGTCCCGGCCTTGAAAGGCCGGGCTAGGGGCAGGAGTCGCTACGCGACTGCCGGGCGGTTGTGACTTTGCATGATGAGATTCACAGCGGCGGAGACAGTCTTTTTGGACGAACGACTGACATGAAAGAGCAAACGCCATCGCCAAAGACCTTAAGCTTCGGGGTGTTTCGATTGGACCTCGAGACAGGGCATCTGCGGAAAAACGGCCGGAGACTCAGGTTGCAGGAGCAGCCCTTTCAGGTGCTGAGTATGCTGCTGGAGCGTCCCGGCCAGGTCGTCACACGGGAGGAGTTGCAGCAGAAACTCTGGTCGGCAGACACCTTTGTGGATTTCGACCATGGCTTGAACAAAGCCATCAACAAGATCCGGCGGGCGCTGGGTGATTCGGCCGACAATCCTCGCTTTGTAGAAACTCTGGCCCGCCGAGGCTATCGCTTCATTGCGCCGGTTGAAAGCGTGAGCGATTCAGACCTCGCCGCGGATGCAGTGGATAACGTCGGGAAAACTTCCACGGCCTCGAGGCGCTCTACCGAACTTCAGGATTTGCAGGTCCAGCGACGAAGGTGGACGGCTGGCTGGATCTGTGCGGCAGTTGCGCTCGCACTGATTCTCGCCGGGGCAGGCTGGTATTACTTTGATCGCTCCCGCTCGCTCCCTCCCATGACAGTCGTGCGCTTCACCAGTTATCCAGGCATCGAAAAGGATCCTGCGCTCTCGCCGGACGGAAAGCGATTAGCTTTCGTTTGGGACGGCGAAAGCGGTGACAATTTCGATGTCTATGTGCGATCGATTGGGCCGGTGGGCGAGCTGCCCTTGACCGCGGAGAAGCCGCCGAGGCTAACCACCGACCCTGCCCCGGACCTCAGTCCAACCTGGTCGCCAGACGGACGTTACCTGGCTTTCGCTCGTGTTTCGGAGGGGAATAGCGCCGTCTATGTGGTGCCATCGATGGGTGGTCAGGAGCGCAAACTGGTGGAGTTCTACTCCATATGGTCAGAATTCAAAACTCTGGATTGGTCGCCCGATGGGAAGTCCCTGTTGGCAGCAGCCAAGAGTTCGCCTGGGGATCCTTATAGCCTCTACTCACTCTCGCCGGACACCGGGGACGCCGAGAAACTCACGTCACCACTCGTAGAGTTTGGAGGCGATGTGTGTCCCGCCTTCTCCCCCGACGGTCAAACGCTGGCTTTTACCAGAGTGGTTGCATACTCGGATGTCTATCTCATGCGCCTGAATCATCGTGATCCTAAACTTCTGACTGCGAACATGAGTGGCGGGAGCAGTGCCTGGACAGCAGACGGCCGGGAGATTGTCTTCGTTTCCCGGACGGGAAGCCGCCGTCAATTGTCGAGGGTCTCTATCTCCGACAAAAAAAAGCCTCAAGCTTTGGGTATCGAGGCGAGCGGAACTGACCCGACGATTGCTCGCCAGGGAAATCGGTTGGCCTACGTCGAGCCGAGCTACGATACCGATATCTGGAAGATCGAGGTAGCCAGTTCCCACGACCGAGCGGCTCAGCCAACGAAGTTGGTCCTTAATTCTTCTCAAGAGGATTTTAATCCTCAACACTCTCCGGACGGGAAAAGTATCGTCTTTGGTTCTAACCGGTCAGGTAGTTATGAGATCTGGGTTTGCGACAGCGAGGGTCAAAATGCCCGGCCGCTCACGTCGTTTCCAGAGGCCAGTATAACAGCCTCGCCCCGCTGGTCGCCCGACGGCCGGCGGATTGCTTTCGACTCCTGGGATAAGGGTCGTTCCAATGTCTTTGTCGTCAGTCCGGAAGGAGGCACACCACGCTGTCTCACCGAGCAAGCTGCCGATGCGTTCCTACCGAGCTGGTCGAAGGATGGGCGCTGGATCTACTTCTGCGCGAATCGCAGTGGAGATAATCAGATCTGGAGGATGCCGGCTGAGGGTGGGGAGGCTGCCCGAGTGACGAAAAAGGGTGGATTTGAAAGTCTTGTGTCGCCTGATGGGAAGACGCTCTATTACACCAAGCTGAATTGGGCAGGCCCCACCTCCGCCTCGGCTCACCTTTGGAAGGTCCCGGTGGAAGGGGGTGAGGAGAGGCTGGTCTTCGAAAGGGCCATCGACCTGCGGTATTGGGCCGTGACCGAGCAAGGTGTTTATTTCGTACCGTCAGACTGGCATTCCAATCCACGCATTGAGTTCTTCAGTTTTGCCACCGGCCAGGTTAGCAAGGCAGTGACTCTTCAGAAGCCGCCGATCCGGCATGTGCGTCCTGGTCTGAGTATTTCCCCCGATGGCCGATGGATTCTCTGCGCGTTGGTTGAGCAGGACACCAGCGACATCATGCTGGTGGAGAATTTCCGGTGAGAGCCGTCCAATAGAGAGAGAATCGACCATCCTGGGTTTCAACATGGATGCCTTCTCGCCCGGCGATTTTCTGTGCAGGTTGAGAATTGGCCCCCGGCCTAGGAGAGGGCAAAATGTCCGCCAAAAGTACCTGGAATTCTTAAAGAAGAGCGACATTGCCCATGCCGGGTGTGTTGATTTGGGACTCAACCGTCGCTCTGCGACTGGTTCCGGGGAGGTACGTGTGTCCCGGCCTTGAAAGGCCGGGCTAAGATCAGACGTCGCTATGCGACTAGAAAGAGCTGAGGCGGCCCCGTCATGTCCTTGGGGGACAGGCTTTCCTGGCGTCAAGCCAGTCAGGCGTCGCTATTCGACTGCCAAGGGCTCGAAGAAGCCGGCAGCCTCTGTGGGAAATGCCTCTGTAGCCGGATCAGGTTGTTGACTCACAACACAACGCCTTGTGTATGATAAGACGCTGGCTTGGGCTGTGGCGGGCGATATTTGAGGGGTATTCGGTAGATTGTTGTCCCCGGTAGTCCCCTTTGCTGGGGATTGGCTCGTTGCCGCAACCCAGTCCCAAGCCGAGATCCGATCGGAGGCATCGTCTCCATCCGATATCGATAGATTTTGAATCAGGAGGTTCTTCAATGAAGCGATCGAGTCCGAGAGCTAAACTTAGGATCCTCACCATCACAACATGGACCCTGGGTCTTTCTCTCCAGTTCGTTTCTGCCCAGCATCCTGACTCCCATAAAGTGCCTGATAAAAAGGAAGGTCCCGTAGCGCCTCGCTTGCAGAATCTGGGAACCCACCACCATCCCGTCACGACCAAATCTGACCTGGCCCAGACGTTTTTCGATCAAGGACTGCGGCTGGTTTACGCTTTCAATCACGCCGAGGCGGGACGGTCTTTTCGAGAGGCGGCGCGACTCGATACAGCATGCGCCATGGCCTACTGGGGCCAGGCTTTGGCGTTGGGACCCAACATCAACGCTCCCATGGAACCCAGTTCCCACGAGGAGGCCTGGCAGGCTCTTCAAAAGGCTCTGGCTTTGAAGCCAAAAGCTTCCAAGAAAGAGCAAGCCTATATCGATGCCTTGGCTAAGCGCTACTCTCAGGATCCCAAAGCCGACAGGAGACCTCTTGATGAGGCCTTTGCGCAGGCCATGGGCAAGGTTTCGAAGCAGTATCCGGATGACCTCGATGCGGCCACACTCTATGCAGAGGCCTTGATGGATCTCCAACCCTGGAGCTATTGGAACCGGGACGGCAGTCCACGTGGCGCAGCCCTCCAGATTGTTTCGCTGCTGGAATCGGTACTCAAGCGAAATCCCAATCACCCTGGTGCGCTGCATTATTACATCCACGCCGTGGAGGCCTCTCGTGCCCCGGAGCGGGGTGTGGCGGCAGCGGACCGGCTTGGTCCCCTCATGCCCGCGGCCGGGCACCTGGTGCACATGCCCGCGCACATTTACATTCGGGTGGGTCGCTATGCCGATGCCTCCGAAAGCAACATCAAAGCGGTGGCCGCCGACGAAGACTACATTACACAGTGCCGGGCTCAGGGCATTTATCCGCTGGCTTACCATCCCCACAACATTCATTTCTTGTGGGCGGCTTTGACCCTGGAAGGACGCAGTGCTCAGGCCATTGAGGAGGCACGCAAGGTGGCGTCCAAAGCCAAGCCGGAGCTGTTGCGAGAACCGGGCTTGAGCATGATGCAACAGTTCCTGGTGATCCCGCTCTATGCTTTCAGCCGCTTCGGGAAATGGGATGAGATCCTTAGAGAGCCCCCGCCTCCCGAGGACCTGCATTATCCCCTGGGAGTGTGGCACTACGCGCGGGGTCTGGCCTATACCGGCAAAGGGCAGTGGAAAGAGGCCGAACAGGAATTGGAATCACTCAAACAGCTGGCAGCAGAGCCCGCCCTCAAAGAACTCAAGCTGTGGGATCTGAATCCGGCAGCCGGCCTGCTCGAGATTGCTTCTGAAGCGCTGGCGGGGGAACTCGCAGCCAAGAAGGGCGACCTGGAAAAGGCCGTCATGCATCTGGACCGAGCGGTACGATTGGAGGATGCGCAACTCTACAATGAACCGCCAGATTGGCACTATCCGGTCCGTCAGTCTCTGGGCGCAGTCCTGCTTAAAGCCGGTCGTCCCCTGGAGGCCGAAGTGGTGTATTGGGAGGACCTCAAGCGGAATCCCGAGAATGGGTGGTCATTGTTCGGATTGGCCCAAAGCCTGAAAGCCCAAGGCAAAACCGACCAAGTCGAGGAGATCGAGAAGCGATTCAGGAAGGCATGGGCAAAGGCAGACATCGAGTTGAAAGAATCCAGAATCCTTTAGTCCGCCTGGATATCGTCGAAGGTTCTGACTCACCTCAGCGTCCCACATCGAAAAGAAAAGGGGCCCTCTGAAGTACAGGGCCCCAATGTTCTGGCGTTCCAACCGGACCTTGTAAGGAAGGTCCTCCTGCCGCCATGATAGGTATCCGTGTTGTTAGGCTCCGGCAGCTTTCCCCATGCTCTTGGGCGGAGCCGGTGCTTCCGTGGTGCGCGGCGCCACTTTCCTGGTAATGAGCAGTGCCAAGGAGCTGATGCCCCAGCCGAATAGAGAGACAATCGGGAAGGCAATGAAAAGGTGGGCGCCAGCGTGAAACCAGACCTTTCCATCCGAGCCGCCACTGTATTCGGGCAGGCTGAAGATGTTGTCGGTGGCCGTGATAATGGCCACAGCGACGGCTAGAGCCGAGAGAGCCTGCGTAGCAAAACCCTGAATGGCCGACAGCGGTAACAGCTGCTTGTAACTCCCAAATCCCCGCGTGTGCGCGCGAACGCCATAAAGGATCAAACCGATCAAACTCGCCACCGTGAGACTCAACCACTTCACGGTAGCAACCGGTGCCCCACCGAGCGATAGCGCCAAACGAGCTACCCCCACCAGCAGCACAAAGCCCAAAATCACCTTCTGGAACTCGAAATACTCCCCGAGACTTTTTCCAAACAGCCTCATAGCGGGTTTCCTCCTTAGATTGGATTGACCGCAGACAGGATGGGCTGATACTAGCGCGAATCGGTCCTGAATCCAAGGGGCAGCAACGGAATCAACCGGAAAACGTGATCGCGACCGAGATCGTGTCGGCGGAGTGTGCACACGCTACTGAGCTGAAGACAGCCCAATCGGGGTCGCTCTTTGCCGTGGACCGACCGGGGTGGGCATCCAACCCAGATATCCTCTGGGATTCCTCCAGCCCCGGAGAATCTCCGTTTTCATCTATCCATCCACAGCTCGAATGAGCGCCTTGATGTAGCCAAAGGTGTAGGCGAAGGCCTGATAGCCCTGGCGGTCACCCTCGATGACGGGGACATGGTCCGGCATCATCATTCCGTCATATCCGACCTCTTTGTAGACCCGCATGGCCTGCAGCATGTCCACGTCTCCATCGTCGATAAAGGACTCCCGGAAGTTTAGAAAGCTCCCCTGTATATTGCGGAAGTGAACGTTGAAGATCTTCTTGCGGACTCCAAAGTAGCGAATGACGTCGTAGATCTCCCGGCCGGGATCCTTCAACATCTCCGACACCGTGCCCTGGCAGAAGTTCAGGCCATGGTAGGGGCTGGCTTTGATTTCGACGAATCGTTTCAGCCCCTCAACGCTTCCCAGCACCGTATGGACCCCTCGGTAGCCGCGATCGTGCGGCATGCCAGGATCGTGAGGATGACAGGCAATCCTGATCTTGAATTCTTCCGCCACAGGCACCACCCGTTCCAGAAAATAGGCGATGCGCTCCCAGTAGCGGTCTGCGTCGACTGGGCCGGCTTCCGTGAGTGGAGGTTGCTGGCGAGCCCGCTCATAGACAAAGGTACTGTAACGAGCTCTGCCGCGGCCCAAGGTGGGCTCGGTGCGCACCACACCCAGAATGCTCATGTTGTACTTGACCGCCGGGATGCCGGCTCGTGCGCAGTTCCGAATCATTTGGCAAATATCTTCAATCTCCCGGTCTCGCTCCGGGCTTCTTCCCAGCATGATGTTGGGGTTCTCTGCTCGTGTGATGTAGTGGGAGCTGAGCGGTAGCGGCACCATGTCGAGCTGAATGCCAAACGACTCCACCCGCTCGCGCAGCCTCTGGAGTCCGTCCACGGACCAGTGTGCATCCATCTTGGCTGAGGGAAGAGCGCTACAGATATGGTTCACACCCAGGGCGGCCAGCACCGTCAGAATCTCATTGGAGGATCCGTGCTGAGTGCCAACTTTCAGCAGGCTCCGTCCCAGCGGCTCAGCCGAGGATTGGGCCGCCTGGAACTGCTGTGCGCCGGCAACCTCTCCGGCTGCCAGTCCCAGGGCAGCACATTTCAGAAACTCTCTACGATTCATAAAGTCCTCCCGTGACCGGCAGTCCGAGACTGAATGGTCGATCCTGGCAGCGTCGATCAGCTTCATGCCAAACGGGTGTTTCGATTCGGCTGACGGCGGTGCTCCTCTCTACCTCGGAGGCTGTTGGCGCTCGACAGATCCAAACCTTCATCACAGTTAATAGTGGGAGGCTCGATCCTGGGAACGGCTCTGCCACTCCCTGCGCGCCAGGGCGATGACAACTCCCAACTGGGACTGTAAAGCTTGTAAGGGCTGTTTTTCGAAATAGGCCACCGCCAGCCGAAGCAGATTGCGGCCAAAGTCAACGCTGACCGGGCCGGTCACGTTCAACAGCCAGGGGTCCTCCCAGCAGATCGGGCCATATCCTTTTCGGCCCAGCTCTGTGGACAAAACTACCTTGCGCAGGGCCGACTCGGGGAGAAGGAAGTAGTTATGGACCCAGCCGTGCCCGCTGAGGCCGAGGGGCCCTGCCCCCCAGGGCAACGAGGTGGAAAAGACCACTCCTGGATAGGTGTTGATGGTGACAATGCCGTGTTTCAACTGGGCTGCCATCCGTCGAACCGACGGCTCGGCTGGATTTGCAGTAAAGATCGAAGCGCCAAGATCGCCGGCGAGTTCGTTGCAGTTGGCCAGCTGGAACGCGGATTCGCTGAAGTCAGCGTCCTCCAGTGCCAACGTACCCACCACCGGTCCGAAAATTTCCTCCCGGAACAAGCGCATTTCCCGAGTCACGCCGCTGATCAAGGTGACGGGCACAGCCCTTCCGTCGTCGCGACCCACCTGCCACCGCTTCGCCCCCTTATCCAAGGCATCGCTCACAATGGTCCGAACTTTCTCAGCTCCCACCGCATCCACCACCTGCCTCTGCCCCAATGTCTGAGAGCGAGTAGCCACATGTCTCATTTCCAGCCACAAAACTTGTTCGAATCCTGGCAATCCTGAGCGGGGCACGATCACCACCTGATAGCTGACGCAGTGCTGCCCGTTGTTGGCTAACGCTCCGAAAGCCACTTGCCTGGCGGTATGCCGGAGGCGTTCCTCCGTAGACAAAGCGTCGGGAAGCACCACAGCAGGAGTCACCCCTCCCAATTCGCAAGTCAGTCTCTCGTGCCCGACCATTCCTTCCACGGCCCTGGCCGTCGCGGTGCTGCCCGTGAGATGAACGGCTTCGAATTCCATTCGCTGGACCAGGGCGGCTCCGACTTCTCCGCCCCCATAGGCCAGTTGCAGGGCGCCCTCCCGAATGAACGGATCGAGAATCTTTTCCAGGTAGGGACCTGAGAATTCGACCTTCTCGGAGATCTTGGCCACGACACGGAAACGGCGGCGGCACAACAGATCGATGATGTCGAGGAGGCCAATGCTAGCCAGGTTAAACGGAAGGAGGCAGAGGGCCAAGGGCCCTCGAGGGGGTGTTTGTGATGCGGCGGACACAGTCGACGTCGACTCGGCAGGATTGGAAGGTGTACTCCATCTCTTGCCGGCTGCGGCCAGAGCGTCTGGATCGAGCAGCACGTGCCCCGTGAAACCCGGCAACAACCGGGCTTCAAGCCGGTTGGCCGGCAGGATGCGAACCGCGTCAAATCCCGGATACAGCGCGGCGTCCCGTCTCTGCATCCTGCGCGAAGCCACGTGGCGAGATTCGCTTAACCCCTGGATGGTGTTGAGAACTCCCCACAGGGCTGGAAATATCGTCTCCAGCCAAACCTCTCCGGGAGTGACATCCATGCGACGGGCCGTCTCTTCGGCCCATTGCTCGGCGTGCTGCACCAACAGCCTGGCGGTTTGAGCCAAGAGCCGCACCAAGTGGCTGACGGGCTGGAGGGCCCAAGGCTGGTGCTGTTCTGCTTCCAGAAGTGTCGAGAGCGAAGGGATCGTGTCAATGCTGGACAATGGATCTCCTGCAGAGGGCCAACCAACTCGCTGCAAATGCGTTCTAAAAGCCTGACTGGCCCAGCTGGTGCCACAGTGTAGTCCAGGGTGACGACGAGCGTAAACGGAAACGTGGCGACCTGATTCCTCGACCGCGGCCGACCGAATTCGCTCGCGGCGAGGATTCCTTTCCTGCCATAATCTCCGCCGCGTTCAGGAAACCCCGAAAGCGAGACCAAGGAATGTTTGGCCGTCGGTTGTATTTTGACTGTTGTTTCACGTACTAGAAGGGATTGGGGGATGTGATCATGTTGCGAGTCACTGCTTGTTGTTCTCTTACGGTGGTCCTGTTTCTGTCGTTTCTTGCATCAGGTCCCAGCTTGGCAGCCATTTCAGGGCCTGCTCTCTTCAACGTTCGCGACTTTGGCGCCACCGGAAAGAAGGAGGACGATGCTCGAGGCGCCATTCAGAAGGCCGTCAATGCCTGTGCGGCCGCCGGAGGCGGGACCGTCTACCTTCCACCTGGAGAGTACACATCCGGGCAGGTCGAGCTTCGCAGCCACGTTCGAGTCTACTTGGAAGCGGGCGCCACGCTCTACGCCTCGGCCAATCCCAACCATTATCGCGCCAGCCACTATGCCGCCGTGTTCTATGCCGAAAGTGTCGAGAAGATTGCGGTGGAGGGACGCGGCACGGTCCATGGCCAAGCCGAATACGAATGGCGAGTGAACGATCTGGAAGATTTCTACATCAAGGGCAACCAACTCTTCGCGGAAGCTTTTGGAAAGCCCCTGATGCGGCCCTTTCCAAAAGGACACCCGACCCGGACGGTGTATCCCAGGATGATTCTCTTCCTCAAGAGCAAAGATATTCGAATTACCGGCCTGTCGTTTCTTCAGTCTCCCAGTTGGACGGTGAATCTCTATGCCTGTGAACGCATTGTCATTGACGGGGTCTACATCCAAAGCAGTCTCAAGGAAGGAGTGTGGGCCGACGGTATCGACCCCGACGGCTGCAAGGACCTCCGGATTTCCAACAGCACCATTCAAACGGGTGATGACGCTCTGGTCTTTTATTCCGCCACGCCCTTTGGGCCGGCCCTTCCCTGTGAGGACATCACGGTCACCAATTGCCGCCTTTCCTCCGCATCCAGCGCTTTAAAGTTTTGCGACGGTAACTCGAACAGCGTCCGCCGCGTCACGGTGGACAACTGCGTGATCACCAGTTCCAATCGCGGGATTGCCTTCATGGTTTTCGACGGTGGCTACGTCAGTGACGTGGTGCTCTCGAATCTGACCATCGAGACGACCTTGTTTGACTGGTTCTGGTGGGGGGACGGCGATCCCATTCATTTCAACATCAAACGCAGGAGCGAAATCCATGGTCAGCCGCCCAAACCGGACGAACCGGCGGCCGGTTCCATCCGAAATGTCATGATTCGGAATGTGATCGCACGCGGCAAAGGGACCAGCGTCATCAATGGGCATCCGGACAGCTGGCTGGAAAACGTCAGCATCGAGAACGTCAAATTGTCGCTGTCCGCCGATCCCACTGCCATGATGCAGCGAGCCACCGATGCCATGAGAGTGCGGTGGGCGAGGAACCTCAAACTGAAGGATGTTGAGGTGCGATGGGAGTTCCCGCGGTCGGGCAAGTGGCAGAGCGCACTGCACGTCGAGGACGTGAAGGGGGTGATCCTGGACGGGTTCTCCGGAAAACAAGCCGGGGAGGGGGAGGCCACCGCTGCCGTGATTCTCAACCAGGTTGAGGACGTCCTGATCCGCAACGCCACCGCACAGGAAGGAACTTCTTCTTTCTTGAACGTCAAAGGCAAGCGAAGCCGCGGAGTGTTTTTGATGAACAGCGACCTTCGTCTGGCTGCAAGGCCCTACCGCCTGGACAACGATGTCCCTAAGGAGGCGGTGCGCTCCCTTGGCAACCTGACGCCGTAGTCCGCACGCTCGAAGTTCGTTTGCATCGTCAATCCAGGATCTCGTTGCGTTGAGCGCTGAAGTCAGACGGTTCTTGAATCGGCCTTGCCAACTGGATTGGATTCTTGGCGGCAGGGGCATCGGCGCTTGAAGCTGGTGCACTCCCGTAGTAATTTCGTCGAATCGTAACGCAATAACGCATCGTTCCGAGGAGGCTGTGTTTCGTTTCACCCGTGTTCAATGTCTGCGTGTTGTGGTCCTAGCCGTGCTTTCGGTTGGAAACATACCGTCCGCTTTCGCGCAGGATGAGCTTTCGAACAGCCCACAAACTCGCCTTGAGCAAATCGAGAAAGAACGCAGGGCCAAAGCAGCCAACCCTCAACCAGCTCACCCCAATCGGTTGAAGCGGATTCTGGATGCCACGGAGAACGTCATACTGGCTTCGTTCGAGAATCCTCCAGCGGGTCTGCAACCCAAACTCTCCAGCTCGGCGCGCGGCTGGGACGGGTTCGTGCCGGGCTCCGGATTTTCTCTTGGCGTTCAGTACTATCGTCCCGACCTGGCCAAAGGTGAGATAGCCAGCCGCAGCGCAGCCGTGGGGACGCTCGAGCAGAATTACCTTTTCGACACCCAGCTCACGCTGCCCCGGCTGGCTGGCAATCGACTGGTTCTCGATTTCCTGGGGCGATACAAGGCGGAACGTTCAATCGACTATTACGGGCCTGGACCGAACTCCCTCAAGGGGGCTCGGACCAACTACAGCCGTGAGCGGAGTGAAACTAGCTTACGGCTGGGATGGAAGCCCAACCCGCGACATCTAGAGTTGGGGGTTGTGGGCGGACTGCTGTGGTTCAATGTCGGCCCCGGAATTGCGAAGGGAATTGCTTCCAGCGAGGAGGCCTTCACGGCCGGTCGTACCCCCGGGATTCAAGAGCAGACGGATTTTCTGCGAGTGGGCTCTTACCTTCAATTTCACTCGAACGACAATCCGAACATCATGTACCAAGGCACTCGCGTGCGCGCCGGGTTCGACTACTACCGCGACCGGCACTTTCGGAGTTATTCGTTTCGGCTCCTGCACGGGTCAATTGAGCACTATGTTCCGTTTTTGAATCACAAGCGGGTCCTGGCCTTGCGAGCGCGAACCGCCATCAGTTACGCGAATGCCAACCAATCGGTGCCGTTCTACCTGCAGCAAACGCTGGGTGGTCCCAACGATCTCCGGGGCTTTCGGAACTTTCGCTTCACCGACTACAACAGCTTGGTGTTGAATGCAGAATATCGCTGGGAGGTGGCTCCCCCGCTGGATATGGCGCTTTTTGCTGACGGCGGCAAGGTTTTTCGCGACCCCGGACAGCTCAACTTCCGTGACTTGGAAAGTAGTGTCGGCTTCGGATTTCGAATCAAGGGCCGATCCTCGGTGATTACACGCATTGATTTCGGTTTTAGCCGAGAGGGTTTTCGACTGTGGTTTCGCTTCTCCGACCTCTACCGCTGATGGTGCTGCTGGTCCTGCTGGCCGCGCCTCCGAGCGGTCTGGGACAGAAGTTCTACGCCGATGATCCTATCGCGGCGATGCCCAAACCTCTGTCGATTGAACCGCCGCAGGATCGAAACTCGCATGTCCTCTACGATTTCATCTGGAACTCGGTTCGACCTCACCCGAGACCGGCCAAACCCGCCCAAGGCGTCAACACTCTGGGCGAGGTTCCCGACAGTGAGTGGTTCACCAATCGTCACGGTCGGGAGCGACTGACGCGAGATCAGCTTCGGCAGGGACCGGGCAGCGATCAACCTCCGTTGCCTCCCTGTGTGGTGCTCGGCGCCAAGACTGAAGGGATTACACCAGGATTCCGCATGAAAGACGCGGCGGGTCGCCTGTATTTTGTTAAGGCCGATCCCGCCAGTAACCCCGAGATGGCGACCGCGGCTGACGTGATCGGGTCCAGGTTCCTCCATGCGGCCGGCTACAATACGCCCCAAAACTACATCGTTCGCCTCCAGCGGTCCCAGCTTTCAGTGAGCCCGAATGCCACGTTGGAGGTCTCCGGCATTCGACGTCGCATGACGGAGAAGGACCTGGACATCGTTCTGGGCCAGACACGCAAGCGGTCAGATGGCTCTTACCGGCTGCTGGCCAGTCTGGCACTCGAAGGCGAGGTCATTGGTTCCTTCTCCTATGAAGGCACTCGGTGGGACGATCCCAATGATACGGTTAGCCACGAAGATCGCCGCGATTTGCGAGGCTTGCACGTTCTGTGTGCCTGGCTCAATCACACAGATGCCAAATCCGGGAACACGCTGGACGTCTTCGTGGAAGAGAACGGTCTCAGCTTTGTCCGACACTTCCTCATCGATTTCGGCGCGATTCTGGGCAGCGACAGTGACATGCCTAAGAACGCTCGTTTCGGACACGAATACATCTTTCCCGCTCCCGGCAAAGCCTGGAAGGCGATGTTCAGCTTGGGTCTTTACTCGCCTCGATGGGAACGCATCGACTATCCGGGCATGAAGGCCGTGGGGCGCTTCGAAGCGGAGGTCTTCGATCCGGAGACCTGGAAGTCGAACTACCCCAACCCCGCGTTTCTGAGCCGTTTGCCGGACGACGAATACTGGGCCGCGAAGACAGTCATGGCTTTCACCGACGAAGACATTCGCACCATCGTGGAAACCGGAGAATACACGGATCCTGAAGTCGTGAACTACATTACAGAAGCGCTGGTCGCACGCCGGGACAAGATCGGACGGACCTACTTTTCGAAGGTATTGCCTCTCGACGATTTTCGCGTCTCGAGCGGACACCTCCACTTCGAAGATCTGGCGGTCAAGTTTGGTTTCACGCCGCCTCGGGAATATGAAATCTCCTGGTTTCGCTTCAACAACGAGTCGGAAACAGAGTCGTCTGTCCTCGCCTCTTCCACCACGCGTTTACCTGCCGAGATGGAGCAATCTAAGCCGGGCGCTTACTTCGGAGCCCGAATTCGCGCGCGCGGCGCTGCCCAGAGAACCGTAACCGTCTATCTCCGATGCGAGCAGCCCACTGCCCGGGTGATTGGGATCGAGAGGACCTGGTAGCGACAGACTGTCGGTCGTTTTCCACCAGGCCGAAGGCTGCGATGGCTTGCCCAATCTTCCTGGAGCCTTGGCGTCTCGCCGATCCGGACGGTTTCGGCCGGGTGGTTGATAAGAAAGCCGGTGCTGCCGCGGAAAAACGCTCGCAAAGATTGAAAGCTTATCCACTCCACCATCCTTCAAGGTTTGCCTCGCAGTCGCCTGGGCAGGGTTGCGAGCCGCTTGACGCTTTGACGAGCGAACGAACCCCAGATCCCACTTTTTACACTTCCATGACACGTGCACCGGACACATCACGTCTAATGCTGCGCATTCGACCGTAGGTACGATTCAAGTCTGGTCACCAAGGTGAGCACCGCCCCACACGACCCAATGCGGAGGCTGTGTTCAAACGTAGCGGTGTCTGCGAGGAAGGAGAGGTGTGCCGTGAATAGATGGTTGTCGCCAATACCATTCTTCTGTGTCGTCCTGTCTGGAGTCTTGATTCGCTCAGACGTCAAGGCACAGGATGCAACCGGGCGGATTGAGGGCGTGCTAAGGGATCCACAGGGTGCCCTTGTGGCGAACGCCACCGTTCGTCTGACGCACCTTGGTACCAGCTCGCAGAAGGTCTCTGCCTCCGATAGAGACGGGGCTTTCAGTTTCGTTCTGCTGCCGATCGGAACCTACCGTCTGGTTGTTGAGGCCCCCAACTTTGCCAGATATGTCCGGGAGCCGATCACTCTCAACGTGAGCGACGTCCTGCGCTTGCTGATCGACCTGAAGATCGGAACTGCTCAGGAAGTAGTGCAGGTCAACGACGATGCCGCCCTCGTCGAGACTCTCAGCAATGCGTTGGGCAAGGTGACTTCCGGCCGCGAAATGGTGGACCTCCCACTCAACGGCAGGAACTTTGCCCAGCTCGGACTGCTCCAAGCCGGAGCAGCGCCCTTGACAATGGGTCTCGCTCAGGCCGGAGGGTCCTTGCGTGAGGGGCATGCCTACTCGATTAACGGCCTGAGGCCGGAATCGAACAATTTCCTCATCGACGGCGCCCGGAACATCAACAATGTAGACACCGGCTTTGCTCTGAAGCCACCCATTGACGCGATCGCTGAGTTTCGCATCATCACCAGCGGCGCGACTGCGGAGTTTGGAGAAAGTCTCGGATCCAACACCAGCCTGGTGATGAAGTCAGGCAGCAACACAGTTCACGGAAGCGTGTACGAGTTCTTTCGAAACGATGTATTTGACGCCCGCAACTTCTTTGCCCGCGATGTCGAGCCATTGAAGCAGAATCAATTTGGCGCCACCGCGGGGGGACCACTGCGGCGCGATCGTACCTTCTTCTTCGGTTACTACGAGGGGTTTCGAAACCGGCAAGGGATTACCCGGACCACAACGGTCCCCAGCGATCTCGAACGGGCAGGTGATTTCTCACAGTCCGTCGACGCCACGGGGCAAGTTCGTCCTCTCATGAATTTCCTTTTCGGACAGCCCGTGCCTGGAAATCGGATACCGGCGGATCGAATTCATCCCGTCGCTCGCAACTTGCTGGAGTTCTACCCCCGACCCAACATCGGCCGGAACTTGTTCAACAGTACACAGGTCCAGCGCAACGATAGCGATCAGTTCGGCATTCGGATCGACCACAAGCTCTCCCAGAGAGACGAGTTCTTTGGCCGGTACCTGTTTTCCCAGTCGTCGATTTTGAATCCGCTTTCCATCAACGGCGCCGATGTTCCAGGCTTTCCGGTGGGAGATGAGATTCAGACGCAGAACCTGCTGCTCTCCAATACGCACACGGTGAGCCCTTCTTTGGTCAACTATATCCGTTTTGCCTTCTTTCGTAACCGCTTCGATTTCGACCGAAGGTTCAACCAGACCCTGCCCAGCTCTCTGGGCTTTCAGATCACGCCATCTTTCAGGCAAGCCGTTGGACCGCCGTTTATCCAGGTGAGTGGACTGGCCAGCGTGGGCAATCCCATCACAGGTCCTCGTCTCACGCGACAAAACTCATACGAGTTTGGTGAAAGCCTGAGCTGGATACGGGGTAGGCACCAACTGAAAATGGGGATCGAGTACCGCCGGAACCACATCGATGCTGAGCAGGGGATTGCCAGCAATGGCTTCTTCGTTTTCGTTCCTTTTCCGCTGAGTAATGCCATCGCAAATCTGTTGTTGGGGGCGCCCGTCGTATTCCTTCAGGCGGGAGGCGAGTTAGCCCGGGACCTCAACAGCCACGATTTTGCGGCTTATGCTCAGGATGAATTCAAAGTCTCTCCAGGACTGACCTTTAACGTGGGGCTGCGCTACCAGGTCAACACACCCTACACGGAAGCCCATGGTCGACTGGCCGGCTTCCGGCCTGGTGTTCAGTCTCAGGTACAACCCCACGCTCCGCCTGGCTTGGTGTACCCAGGGGACCCGGGTGTTCCCGATGGATTAGTACCGGCCTACAAAAGGGGATTGTCGCCGAGATTTGGGCTTAGCTGGGATCCGGCTGGGGACGGGAAGAGTTCAGTTCGGGCTGCCTATGGGATCTTCTTCGAGTCTCTTACAGCCGGCCAAGGTGGAGTGCTACAGGCGCCGGTCAGTGCGCCGCCTTATCTGCAAACACGACAGGTCGATGCGTTGTTTCTATCGGCTTTCGGCATCCCGGGTCCCAGGTTCGACGACCCCTTTCTCGGGGTGACCGATCCTTTTCCACCCGGTGAATTTCCTTACGGCATCACACACCTTACGATTGCCAACAACCTGCGCCCGCCCTATGTCCAGAACTGGAACCTTAGTCTGCAACGCGAGTTTGCTGGGAAGTACCTGGTTGAAGCCCGCTATGTGGGCACGAAAGGGACCCGTCTGCCTCGGTTTATCGAGGGCAATCCCCCCATCTTCGATCCCAGCCAGCGGGACATCGACCGCCGCCGCATCTACGCGGGATGCAGAGGAGCGACCGGCCCATGCGACTTCAAGTCTGTCGGATTGATTGCCGGTCTGGCGAACTCGACTTATCACTCGATGCAATGGAACCTGAACCGACGCTTCAGTGGCGGTCTTTACTTCACGGTGTCCTACACACTTTCGAAGTCACTGGACTACGTTTCCAGTCTGAACGAGACGGCCTCCGGTCCCAACGGTGCTTCGGGGGAGACCGACATCGCGCAGAATCCTTTCGATCTCAGGGCGGAGCACGGTTCTTCGATTTTCGACGCCCGGCACCGATGGGTCATGAGCGCTTCCTGGGAGCTGCCCTTTCTCAAGAATGCTCGTGGGTTCGTCAAGACGTTGCTGGCCGGTTGGCAGTTGAACGGCATCGCCAACTTGAGCAGCGGCACTCCATTCACCGTTTACGACAGCGTAGATGTTGCCCAGTCGGGCAATGCTCCGGAGATTCAGGGTTTTCCGGCAAACCGCCCGAACCTGGTGTCGGACCCGAATCGTGGCCCCCGGACTGTCGACCAATGGTTCGATATCAGCGCTTTTCAGAGACTCGAACCCATGGCCGATGCCGGAAAGTACGGCAACGCGGGACGAAATATCGTGAGGGCGCCGGGATTCCACGGGGTGGATCTCTCTGTGTTCAAGAACTTTCCCATCCACGAAAATCAATCGCTTCAGGTGCGAGCGGAATGCTTTAACTTCGCGAATCATGCTAACTTCTTTATTCCGGAGAACGATGTGGGGTCACCTAACTTTGGCCGGATCCTGCAGGCAGGACCACCCCGGCTTCTTCAATTTGCGCTGAAGTACCTGTTTTGATTATGTTGGCGGACAGACTGTGTGCCTGGCCGCGCGAGGAGGTATCGATCGGATGAGACGAGCCCTGTTGATTCTGATGCTGGTGCTGACGGTGGTTTCTGCCGTGCTGGTGCTTGTTCCCGCTGTGTTGATCCGACCCTTCACTCCTCAGTCCTGGACGGATTTGGAGCTGGCTTACCTGATGAGGGCCCACAACCGGTGGATGACCTTGGCCGCTGCCGGCGCAGGGATGCTGATGGTGCTCGGGCTGTGGCGCGGGGGGCTCGGGAAGTTGCAGCGATGGGTGACCTTGGCCTGTGTCGTACTTCTGGTGGGATTTGCCGTATTGGCCCGCCAGAATCATTTCGAATGGATGTTTCGTCCGATGCCGGGGCCGGACTATGTCGAATGGGCAAAAGCCACTCACGTTGCCGATGGTGATATGGTGTTGGCAGTGGAGATCAACCAGGATGCCCGAGCGTTTCCGGTTCCGGCCCTGGCCTATCATCACCTGGTCAACACGATGGTGGGCGGAGTGCCGGTCGTGGCTACCTATTGAACGCTGTGCCACACCGGTCTGGTGTGGAAGTCGACGGTCAATGGGCAAGTGCTCCACTTCCGCCTGGCCGGCATCAACAACCAGAACTTCATCATGCAGGATGAGGAAACAGGGACTTGGTGGCAGCAAATTTCCGGCGCCGCGATATTAGGCCCGCTGAAGGGCGAACGCCTACAACTGGTGCCCTGTGATGAACTGAGTTTTGCAATTTGGAAAACAGAAAATCCGAAGGGCCGTGTCTTACTGTCTGCGGACAGGTTCTCGGAGAAGTACGCCAAGCCCGACTGGGAAATCCGAATGCTCGACCGCCCGACCGTCACGCCCAGCAGTGCTACGGACCCGTGGAAGCCCCGGGAGCTGGTGATTGGATTGAGCTTGGGAAGCGTGGCCAAAGCCTATCCAGTCCAGCGGCTCTTGCTTGAAAACCCGATCACAGACCGCGTGGGGTCTCGGCCGGTATTGGTGGTGATGGGTCCGGACGGCAGGTCAGTCCGTTGTTTCGAGCGAGCAGTGGAAGGGCGGACGCTGGATCTGTACCGAAAACCGGATGCGTTTCCTTTTGTGCTGGTCGACGCCCAGACGGGCAGCGAATGGGATTTTGGTGGGGTAGCAGTGAAAGGCCCGTTGATGGGACAGGCGCTTCCTCGGATTCAGGTCTTGAAGGACTATTGGTTTGACTGGAAACTCTATCATCCCGACACTCTTATTTACCGAGAGGGAGATCTGACGAAGCAGAAATGAGACGTTGCATTCTCTCTGATTCTAGAGGAAGCCGCCCGGGCGGCAAGCATTGTATCGGCAGTCCATTGTGGAGGTAAGACACCCATGGAACATGAGCCTGCAACTCCCCCTGGGCCACAGGGGTGGATCAAGATGATCGGCATCGCGGAAGCCGAGGGACCACTCAAGGAGCTGTATGCCAGGATGAAGGCCGGAAGCAGCTCCCGGCCCGCAATTTACCAGACTCCCAGCGGCGACGCACCCAACATCATCAGATCCCACAGTCTCGAGCCGGAGGGATTGCGGCTGGCTTTCGCTGTTAGCGGGGCCGTCCATTGGAGCGAGAAAGCGCTTCCCTGGAAGATGCGCGAGATGATCAACACCGTCACCTCGCGAGCCAACAACTGCTTTTACTGAGTGTCCGCTCACGCAGAGTTTCTGCGTGCTGCCTCCAACGATGAAGAGCTGGCCACCCACCTCAAGTTTGACTTTCGCAAGGCCAGGCTGACACAGCGCGAGTTTCGAGTGCTGGAGTTTGTGGAAAAGCTGAGCCTCTGCCCCTGGCTGATGGTGAGATCGGACTTCGAGCGGTTGCAGGAGGAGGGGCTCTCCGATTCAGAGATTCTCCACGTGGTCCTTGGTGCGGCGCATTTCAACTACTTCAACCGCATGGCCGACGGGATCGGAATCCGCTTGGAATACCGTTCGGAGATCCCGGAGTTCAAAGTGCCCGGCGAGGAGAGGATTTCGGTTCCTGCTGCCGGCCCGACTCCTGCGGATCAACCACGCTCAGTGGGAGTGGCAGGCGGAACGGCGTGGATTCGTATACCGCAGGGCGATGGGCGCAGCCCATCGGGCGATGGTCCGCAGAATCTCTTTCACGCCTTGAACGACAATCCGCCGGCCAGAGACCTGGTGCGCGAATGGAGGACCTACCAGCTGAAAGGGACTCCAGCTCTGGACGCCTGCCGAAGGTCTGAACTGGCCCTCTTTGTGTCGGGTCTGAATCACTGTGACTACAGTGCTCGCTGGTTTGCCTCACGAATTCGCAGTTTGGGTGCCAGTAGCGAGGCATGCCGGCTTCTGGCCGCCGGAAAGAGGCCCGACGGCTTAGGCCTGTTGGGTGCTCTTATCTTTGCCCATGCTGAGCGATTAACCCGCGAACCGTGGACCACCAGGGAATTTCACATCGAGGAACTGCGCAAAGCAGGTTTGGATGACCACGGCATTCTACAGCTCACCATGTTGTGCAGCTATCTCAGCTTTGAAAACCGCGTCGCTTTGGGATTGGGTGTGGCCACAGAGGAAGGCGTCAGGGGAGCTGACGGCACGAGAGCATGAACCGGAGCTAAGACAGCCAGATTGGCAGCAGAAGTGCTTCAGGAAGGGTGGGGAGGTACAAACAGCTGGAGGCATCATGAAGTGGAACCACCCGTTCCCCGCCCAGCGATCCTTGCCTCGAACCACTCGCCGAAGTCCTCGATCTGACGGTCGGAAATTCGCTCTTGCTGCGGTGCTCTTGCTGGGATCTGTATTGCTCTGCTCTTCAAGCGCGGCGCAATCGCTTCCTGAGGCGGTACAACATCATCTAAGGTACCACGAGGCGCGGGTCGCGGCTTTTCGACAATTTCTGGATGAAGGCAAAAAGCAAAGAGAACTGGAGAAGGTCCGGCTGCCTGGCTACAACTCACAGCTGACTCAGATCCTGGTGGATTTTCAGAAACACATTGCCGACATGCATCACCGGCATGTGAACTGCAAGAGCTGTAACAGCTACGCCAAGCAGATCAAGCAGCTCGCCAAGAAAATCGAAAGAGCCTTGAAGTAGCCTCACCCACTCTCATTCTCCTGGCGGAGGAGGCTCCTAGGTTCGCGCTGAAAGACGAAAGGCCCACAGCGAAAGCAGTGCCGGCACCACGGCGGCAAACCACGAGATCCACATTGGAAGCGACCAGGGACCTACTTGAAAGGTCCAGTGATTGATCAGACGGAACAAGTGGGCCAAGGCCACCACACCAAAAATCACGCCGGAAGTCCTCAGATAAAGTTGAACTCGCATGGCTCCTCCTGACCCGTGCTCTTGGGTCCCTCGATGCCTCTCAGCGGTTCGAGTGCCCGTAGAATGCCCGGTGAAATACCTGTGACCTTTTCTCGGAAAGAGTGAATTCCGGCCCTCCTCGGGAGCAGAGCGCACCTCGACGCAATCAACCGATGGGTGCCGGCGCGACACATTCCTACTTGAAGTAGCTCGGGCTGGGTACCTCCAGACGGTACTGAGCCTGAACAAATGCGACGAGGTCCGTCAACTGGCTGATGGTCATGCGGTCGTTAAACCTGGCCATTTTGGACTGTCCGGCAACCTGAATCATTTCGGTTGGATATCCCCTGGCCAACCGATGCGAAGGGTTGATGATAGAAGTCGCCAGATAGCCGTAGGTGGGCAGGTGGCGGACGTCGCCCCCCAGAACGATACGAATCTCCGACTGGTCCGCCGGATTGGGCAGGTCCAGTCCTGCGACCACATGACAACGGGTGCACTGGTAGTCCAGGAACACCAGTCTGCCTTTCTCAACGTTGCCATCGGGAAGGCGGAAACCCGCACCAGACTTCGAAACCGGCGTACAGGCCAAACAACCCATCACAGCCACGGCTGCCAACAAAGCGTATAGATTTCGCATGGACTGCCTCCTTCACCAGAAGTTCAGACAACACAGGAGTCGCGAAGCCCGGCACGTTCTCTTTCCAAACGAGAATGAACGACTCGGTCAACGCCGAACCGGCGAGCCGAACTCCGACAGACCCGGAACACCGCTAGTCACAACCCGCGCGTCCCTGTCCACACGGCCGCCTGGCAGCGCTTTCATGGATCCCAACAGACGACTCAGGCGCAGCCCTTCGGGAGTCCACAGATGAAGAAAAGGGCGCTGCCAGCGGTTCTCCAGCACTCGATCAAAACCATGTTCCGAGTGATAGGCATCGTACGAGCGCCGGAGCTTCAAGGATGCGGATGGCTTGTCCTTCTCGGTGATGTCCTCCTCCTTTCATGCAGGCCCGTCAGGGCAGAGGCTCCCGGCTCAACTTCCGTTTCAAGGTCGGACTAAAGCTGACCGCCTCTCGCACTGACAGGAGTCCTTTGAGGTGGGAATAAAGGAGTGAGTCGAAGAGGTAAATCAAGAGAGAGATGGGGAACCCACCTCAACTTTCTGAGCTGCAATTGCTTCGCCAAAGGGGTGGGGAGTCAGTCTTGTCAGTGAAGAGGTCTTTTCAACCCTCGGGCGGGCTGGAACCAAGAAGCGAAGCTGTTTCGCGGGCTCGCCGGCCTTGACCATGGCAAGGCTGTTGTTACGGAGCCGATCTTGGGCCCCTTCGGCTTCCCCGGGGCTCATCTCAAACGGCCCATGCTGAAAATCAAAGCATGGAAGACCCCCTAGCTGGGCCTAATTCCCCACTTGTTGAGCGAATTGAGCCAGCTAGCACGAGTTGCGGGCGCAGAGCCCCCCTTCTGAACCTCCTATTTCCCCACAGAGGCAACTCCCTTCAGTCTCAGGGTCACGTATTGATTGGCCTGGTAAGGAAAGCGAATCGTGCCGGAGGTTACATTCAGCTCTTGCTGGTTGACTTCAACACCGTTGCACAGAAACGCCTCCCGGAGCCGCAAGATCGGCACGGCCAGCTCTGCCTCGCCCGATCTCCCGCCCGTTTCGCGCAGTCGGAGGATGAATCCGTCGTGGTCCTCGGCTTCCTTCAGGACCACCACCTGTAGAGTCGGGCTTTCCACAGTCAGGAAGGAACCCGAAGCCGCGGCAAAGGGTCGGTCCGTTTGGGCCACGCTGGCAGAGAAGGACGACAGCAGGGGATAGGCCAGAACGGGATCTCGCGTTTCCGCATCGAAGCCGCCCAGTTGCTCCGCGCCCATTCCCTCTCCGCTGGTGATGAAATAGCGGAACTGAAATCCACCGCTCTGTGCCGCTTTGTAGTTCGTGAACCAATAGTTGTTCATCACATAGGAAAAGACATGACCATTGGTCATCTCAAGGTTCTTGAGCCACTTTCCGCGGTTGATGTCGGTTAGAGTGATCAGCGGGGAGTCCGGTGTCGCCAAGGCAATGGAGAAGTTGCCGTCCTTAACGTGGGTTAGATTCTGAGTGGTGAACCATTCCCGGCAGGCGCCTGGAAGTTGGTCCCGGTTAGGCCTCACCCAGCCATTCTGAATCTGATAGGCCAGCTCAGGCTGCCGTGCGGCAAACGGGAAGGCAAAGTAGATGGCCTCATTCTCACGGGTTCCGGTTCGATTCACGAAGTTGTGAATATCGACTCGCTTCAACCTGTCGTAAAGGATGTACTCCGTCCGGATCAAGGGAGTATTTTTGGCGCGGGACTCCACCACCAGGCGCTGGCCGAGCGGAGTCTTCAGGTTTTCCACAATGTGGGCCAAAGCGGATGGTTCAATCTGCAGGTCTGCTGCAGGACGGCCATGGACGTTGTCGATGATGCGCGTATCGTGGCCACCGCTCACGTAGAGATACCGGTTCAGTCCATAGGGCGAAGCCGGGTCCACCAGTTCTTTGTTACTGGCCTTGTCCACCAGGCTTCGAATGGCACCCGTACGCGGTTCGACGGTCAGCCGGTAGTGGGTGTTTTCAATCGTCTGTCCGGAGAGGTCTTCCTTGTGGCTGCGGCTCTCGCTGGGTTCCTCCAAACTGCGTAGGGCATAGCCCTTGTAGCCGAACGCCGGGACGTTGTCCGCCAGGAAGCGGACCTGACGCCAGCCGTCCTTTTCCATCACAACATCCAGTGGGACCGGGCGTTGCGTGCTCAAGTCCACGAGGTGCTGCCCTTTATTGATCTCTACCTCCAACGGTGCCGTGCGAGCCGTGTTCTGCAGGTTGAACGCAAAAATGGTGTCTCCCTCCACGGCCATCTGCTGGCACAACCGATTCATCCCGCGAGCCAGCAGGTTGCGGGCATCCAGGTTGGCCCGGGTTGCGTAGCTCTCTTTGATTTCCCATTGCCGGGTGACGAACGTTCGATCCGGCTGCTGGGTGCTGGTGTAAGCTCCCCAGGTGTGTTCGTCGTAGAACATCACGTTTCTCCAGGCTGACCAAAACTCCTCGGCCGGGTAACGAAAGCGAGGTTCCAGCAGGGTGGCTAAACTGGCCAGGGTCTCGGCTGAAAGCAAAATTTGCTGTGACTGCCGATTGAGAGTGGTGGCCTGGGCCGTGGAGGCGGCGCCGTCTTCCCAGTAGGCACCGGCATCCCCGCGATAGACCTTCAGTTGGTTGGCGAACCTTTTTTGAATGTGATCGAAGTAGTCCGCGTCGGAACCGACCACCAGCTTCGGGTACTTGAACTCCTGGTTCCAGCGTTCGATCAGCGGTGCTTCGGCTGTTTCCGGAACGGCTGCGTTGTCCACGTAGGCGCCGTAGACCATCACCGCGTCAAAAGGATAATCGTCGCGCAAGTAGCGCAAAAGGAATTGCGGCACGCTGGTCTTGAGGTAGTCGTAGCTGGCGACGGCTTCGACAAATCCGGGGCCGGTTAGTCTCTTCCACTGGGAATAACTGCGGGCATACCACATCATGACGCGCTCGCCATTGATCCCCTCCCAGTAGAACGGCGAGTCCTCGTTCAGGCTGCTGTGGTGCAGAATGGGAGCCCGCGTCTGGTTGCTCCCGTTGGAGAAGGCTTTCACCCCCACCCCGCTGAGAAGGCTGGGCAGGAACCAGGTGTGCGAGGGGGCGTCGGTGAGACAGGCGAAGTCAAAGTTGCTGCCGTGCTCCCGATGCAGCTTGTGGGTGTAATACATGGCCCGATGGAGTTCTTCTCCTGAACAGAGTCCGGTCAGAAGATTGAGGTAGAACACATTCACGGTGGCACGGCCTTTGGCGGCCCAGTCGAAGAACAGTTGGCGGTATTTGGGAGGGCGAGTGTCGAGGTAGTTATCCACCAGCCAGGCCGTCTCGAAGTTGAATTTGAAGAATGGGAATTTCTCCAGAATGTCGAGTACCGTGTCGGTGTTGCGGGTGTCCAGTTCATTGACGTGCGGTTGGATGTCGGTGTAGCCCACGTCGTTGTGGACTTTCGGACAGATATAGACGGTCCATTTCCGGGCGGGCGACAGAGTCTGACGGACTTGCCGATTCTTTCCGTCCAGTTCGATCTTCAGTTCGACGGTGGTGGCTTTGTCGGGAGCGGGAATCTCCAAGGTCTCCACCTGGACGCCAAACTCAGCGTTCGGGGGAGTCAGCGGTTGCTGGATTCGTTGCGCGCCCAATTGAATAGTGGCCAGTCCCTTTCTGTATCGCCGCTCAAAGGGGATTCGCAAGCGGCAGATTTCCAGAAGTCGGCCTTCCTTCTCACGATAAAAAAGGGTGGGTTCCAGGCTGGGTTCCAAAGCACCGCTGGATCTCACCTGGGCCGCCTTCTCCAATGTCAGACAGTCGTAATTCAGGGAGCCAATGCCTAAAGGGACCAGGGAGATTCGATTGGCCTTGGCCTTCAGCCAGCCACCCGGGATGGGGACGACCAGCTGTTGCCTGGCCAGCAACATGGAATTGGCGGCGTTGGAATCGACTGCCGAGGCGTGGATGGGCTCAATGGGGAAAAGACCTTCGCGGTCGTTGATTCGCACCTTCATTTGCTGAGGCGCTCCGGAAGGATAGATCAGGTCGGCCACCAAGCGGTAGGAATCCGCAGTTTTCCCGGTCAGGTCGAATACGATGTCATAAGGCTTTTCAACGCTCGGGGCGGCGGGATCGAAACCAGTGGAGCCCTCCTGGTGACCGGCAAAATCTTTTTCCGGTTTGCTCTGTCCGATGGTGAAGGTGAGACTCGGGCGAGTGCCCGGGGCGAACTCGATGGACGACCCGTCCGGTTTCCCTATCCGCCAGACCACCGCCTCCCCTTCAGCGGCTCCAAGAAGCATGCCGGGTGTCGGCTGGGGCTCCGGCAGACTCAGCCCCACCCACATCGCCGCCATGCCGGCCAGCAAACCAAAGCGAAGCCAGACGCTACCGCCTCGATGCCTCTTCGAGAAGGAGAACAACAACAGCGCAAGCAGAGCCAGAAGCACGATGACATGCTTGGGAGAATGCAGCAGTGAAAACACGGTCTGCAAGGAGAAGAGTGACGAAGGTGGTGCTCCATCGAGTGTGAACTCGGCCGCCACCGATCGGGCGTCGAGAACGGCTGACGATTTCCTGCTTCCATCGATCAGTTGGACCCGGGTCAGATGGCCGGCGTGCGTGATTTCGTTCAGTCTGGAGTGAAGCGACAGCCGGCCTCCCAGGGCAACGATGGGGTAGTGAGCCTTCAAAATCAGATGGTGATCGCTCAGCGAAAGGCTGGTACCGGCTACCTCCGGATGCAGAGTTCGACCGTTGAGGTCCAATCGTAAGCTTTCCAGAACCTTGCGAGTCAGCACGTTCTGGTGCTGCGTCAATTCCGCGGGGTCCAGAAGCCGGTTGTGGTTCCCATCGATCTCCGAAAAGAAAGCGAGATCAAAAGGGTTCATCAACAGCTCCAGGTGAACGTAGTTTTCATCGGGTGCCAGTATGACGTCGCTGACCGGTAAGGTGTGGGCACGGCCCACGATGGTCAGAGAAAAAAACAAAGCGATGAGAGTGGAAGTCTTCTTCATGAGAGAGATCCTCCTCTGAGTAAAGCAGTCGACTCTTGGGTGCTGGGGTGAAGTGCCAGAACCCTAGGTTGATGGCAAGGGCCCGACGCACTGCCTGAATCCCTGTTTGGTTCAGGCACCGTCGAAGCGCCACGGGAGCGGCAGCCCTGAAAACGAAGCCTCGCTCTGTCCTCGAGGCCGAGTTGGAAAGGACTCATCGGTCATTTGCCCCGCTTGGAAAGCCGCCAGGGGAGAAGAACAGCTTGATGCCAGGAGCGAGAAAGACGCTACTCGAAATTCTAAGCAACTTCTTCGCCATTGCGTTGAGAATTCGGTCTGCAAGGGTGAGAAAACCGCCGAACGTCTTGACGAAAGACGCCGAGCGAGAAAGACGGCTCCATGTCGGAAGGCTTTTGCTCCGATACCGGCACAACAGTCGGTGTCCTGTTTGAAAGGGGACGAAGGCCGAGCCGCCACGGCGCACCATCACCCGCCGGGTCGGTCTCAAATCACGTCGCCACAATGACGAGTGGGAAGGATTGGCTACGCCAGACGTGCCGTCGCGCTGAGTCAGGTCCGTTTTCCCTTGCGATCCAATAGCGCTCCAAGCTTCCAGACCAGAAGAATGGGAGCCGCGACGAAATAAAGAAAGTATTCAGCGACTGCCCGGATCGGGAAACCCAACATGAGAAAGCGCGTGCGAAGCATCCACTCAAGATGGCACAGGAACGGAGTCACCACCGCGACGGTGACGTAGAAGATGCGAAACCGGCCACCGCAAAGCAACGAGAACAGAGTGGCGATCAGCGCAAGAAGCACAAAGATCCAGATTGACGTTGGCCCTTCCATACGCGGCCGAACGGCGGTCACAACGGCAAGGAGAAGGGATGTGACAAACGGAATTCCCTTTCGATAGGCAACCCGATCCACAAGAATTCTGGCCAGGAGGTGAAGCATAAACATGGCCTCAGCCATTGCGTTCGGATACTGAAATCTTGTGACTGCAGGCTTACGGTCACCAAACAAGATTGAACCAGAACCGATCGGCTACGCAGCAGCCTTCCTTCCAAGAGCCGAAATCGGCGCCCCGAGAGGCTTCACGGGCTTCTCTAGAACTTGGGGCTGATTGAGCGAGAACTGTTACAGCCCGAGGGTTCACGGCAGCCGGCTTTGAGCTGCTCCTACGACAGGATGTCTTTCTTCTCAAACCAGACCAGCGCAGCCAGGAGAAAAGCCGAGCTGTACATCCCGCAGCGACAAGCGCGGGAAAGCAGGGGGGCCAGGGGGATGTCGGGTTTGAAGACGTCTCTCCAGAATTCCATGTCCGTGGTGAAGAGATAGGGTTTTAGATCCACAAAGAAGTCCACGCGTCCGATGACGTTGAACATCACGTAAATGGTCAGCGCACAAAACGAGGCCACAATCGGGTTGTCGAAGGCCACCGACATCAGGAAGGCCAGTGTGGCCAAGGTCATCAACGCCCACGTGCCGCTGAGCGTGGCATAGAAGAAGCGGAGCAACGCTTGCGATTGCTCGATACGGCCGGGCTCCTCAACCAAATTCAATGGGCCCGGATAAAGCGACAGGTCGCCCCATCCCACCAGTACCAGGCCGACCAGAAGATTGAAGACGATGAAGAAGGCTAGCAGCAGGTAGATGTTCAGCGCGGAAACGAGGTACTTGGTGAAGAAAAGACGCGACCGGGAAATCGGTCGGGTCAGAAGCGCCCGCAGCGTACCGGCCCTGGCTTCTCCCGCGATCTGTGTCCCGGCCAGCATGGAGACAGAGATGGGAATGACGATCTGGAAAGCAAAATAAACGGAATACAGCGTAAAGATCAGGCCGTTGAAGTAGCTCGGGTTTTCGTAGGTGTACTTGAACTCGACCTGGCCTCCCGTCTTCCGCAGGGAGTAGGTGTAGAATCCCCAAAGCATCAGCAGCACAAAGACTACGAGCATCACCAGGCTCAGGTAAAGCATCCTGGAGCGCGCCAGCTTGTGGATTTCCTGTCTCAGGACCGGGAACGGGAACATGAGGTCAGTTGGAAATAAAGTTCTTCGAGGGAAGGCCGGTGCCGTGCGATCTCGTAAACCCGAAACCCTTGGCTCACCAGAGAACGGTTCACTTCCGGAATCAGCTGCTCGTCCATCTGGCAATGCAGAGAGCCGTCGCCGTTGAAGGTGGCCTGCAGGCCCGGTAATGTGGCCAGCAAACGCAGGGCCTCCTCCGGACGGTCCAAGCGGATCATCCAACGCGGACGGCTGTGCAGCAGATCGCTTACCGCTCCCTGATACAGCAATTGGCCGTTGTCGATGATGGCGATGCGATTGCAGATTCGCTCAACTTCGTAGAGGAGATGGCTGGAGAGAAAGATCGTGATCTGCTGTTTGTGGGCCAGGTCCAGCAGCAGTTCCCGAATCTCCCGAATTCCTTGAGGATCCAGGCCGTCGGTCGGTTCGTCGAGCACCAGCAATTCCGGTTTGGGGAGGAGCGCTTGTGCCAGGCCCAGCCGTTGCCTCATTCCATGCGAATAAACCTGCACGGGGTCCCTCTCCCTGCCGGTCAGGTGGACTTGCCGCAACACCGAGTGAATGCTGCCGGGAAGCACGGTTCCGCTGAGGCTCGAGAAGACGACGAGATTCTCCCAGCCTGTGAGATGCCCATAGAAGGCTGGAGCTTCTACGATGGCGCCGACCTTCGACAGCGCCAGCTCACGCTCCCGAGGCATGGAAAAACCGCGAAGCCGGATCTCTCCTGCTGACGGAGCGGCCAATCCCAACAGCATTCTGATGGTCGTGCTTTTTCCGGAGCCGTTCTGTCCCAGGAATCCAAAGATATCGCCGCGCTGAACCTGCAGGCTGACCTGATCGACGGCGATTCGATCGCCGTAGCGTTTGGTGAGCCCTCGTGTCTCAATCAGCATTGATGGGAAATACGGAATCGCAAAGCGGAGAACGAAGCCGAGCTAGTGAATCGTTTCGTTCTTGTTCGGATTTTGATCGCGGTGTTTTTTGTTCAAGTACACCTCGAACTTGCGGCGGTTTCGTCGAAGCCTCCACTGGTAATACCAGTCCTTACCATACTGGCGGAAACTGAATCGTGACCGCCTTCGACCCAGGCCTTGCTTCAGGTAGAGATACCCGAAGACCATGCCTCCCAGATGGGCGACGTTGGAGATACCCGTGTTCGATCCGCTGAGAGTCACCAGGAACGTAATGGCTCCCGTAAAGATGACGAAGTACTTGGCAGGGATGGGGAAGAGCAGGTAGAGGTAAATGGTCCGATCGGGAAACGTCAGGCCATAGGCCAGCAAAATACCGTAGATGGCTCCGGAAGCGCCCACGGTCGTCACGTAATAAGTGGAAGGAATGAGAAAGACACACAACCCGGCGCCGATTCCAGTGATCAGGAAGTACCGCAGAAAGCGCTCGCTGCCCCAATAGCGCTCCATCTCGCAGCCGAACATGAAGAGCCCCAGCATGTTAAAAGCCAGATGCCCGATTCCGCCATGCACAAACAGGTAGGTGACGATCTGCCAGAAGAAGAAGTTGTCCAGCACCAGTGCCGGTTGCAGACCCAGAAAATAGGTCAACCGGTATCCCGCCAAGAGCTGGAGGAGAAAGACAACAAAGCAGGCGATGATGAGCTTTTTGACCGTCGGTGTTAAAGGGCCACCGAACGAAATGCTGCTCATGGAGTAACGACGATAGTTCATTCAGAAGACGCTGCCTTCCATCAAGATCCCCAGTATTCTATCGGCTTTTGCATTGTCGCGGGAGTGCTTTTTCCGAGGAGCCAGCATGCATGCGGAACTGCACTGCGCACCGTCTTCGAATAATGAGAACCGGCCGGCAGCCGATAAGAGGATCTCGTCGGACGGTAGACCCGCACCAGCAGTGTTCGCGAAGGCGAGGCCATCTCTCATGCGCTTTGGTACCAGTGAATCGATTGGACGACGAAGCCCTCACGAGGTCATACGCCACTTTCGGTGCAACGGGATTCTCCCTGCAACAATGTTGCTGCTGGCGTCTATGGGGCAGACTGGTGGGGCCGCGTTGGCTCCAATTGGATGGGACAGGAGCGCTCCGCTATCGGCACAGGGTTCGCCGGCGAACCGAGAGAAGGCCAGAATCCCGAAGCGCGAGTTCAGGCACTTCAAGGGTGGCGACAGCGGCGATCAGGCGAGTTTGGCCGGCGACCACCCATTCCCCGCAACCCAATTGGAACCGGTTGCAGGTTACGATCTGGATGCACTCGGCGTTCCGCGGTTCGTCGATCACCTCTACATCGACCTGTATAAGGTGACTCGCATCTCCCGATTTCGATCGAGCCAGGGCCACGACTATAGCGATGAAGTAGAGTCTTGCCGATCGATGAAACACTACTTCGCCCGCCCGGGTCCGGATACGGACCTCTACTCCCCTGTCGACGGGATCATCACCAAACTGGAACCCGAGCGGAGCCGGGTCGGGACCCAGGTGGCCATTCAGGCCGACCTTTACCCCGCGTTTTCCTTCATCCTTTTTCATACCGCTCTCCCCGCTTCCTGGTCCGTGGGCAGCCGGGTTTTCGCGGGTCAGTGGCTGGGCCGTCACGCCAGCCAGCTCACGGATTCGGACATTGCTGTAGAGGTGACCGATACTCAAGGACGACGGCGATACGTCTCGTACTTCGATACGCTAACCGGCACCGGCCAAGAACACCTCCGCTCGCAGGGCATTCACGACATCAATGTCCTGATCATTCCCCGCCAGGAGCGGGATGCTTATCCCCTGCAGTGTGGACCCGACGAGTCGTTCCGGTCGCCCGACCCCATCGCTCCGCAGTGGATTGACCTGATAGGATTGAGGGCCCCGCCCTTCACGGTGGTTACCTCCTTGTCCGATCTTCCGGCGGGCGTGCCTGGCGTTAGCTATTCCGCTCCGATCCAAGCCATTGGGGGAACACCGCCCTATTCCTGGATGCTAAGCTGGAACTCGCTGCCTCCCGGCTTGATGCTGGATTCCCTCTCAGGAGTCATCAGCGGAACACCCAGCCAAGAGGGCGATTACTTCTTCGGGGTTCGAGTCACTGACGCAAACGGAGCAACCGCAACTCGGGACCTGCGGATTGCCGTTGGCGGCGGAGCCGGATTGCCCGACCTGACCTTCACCAACCTTGTTGCCCCGACGCAAGGCAGTCCCGGAGGTGGCTTGGAAGTCAGTGCCATCATGAAGAATGTGGGGAAAAGAGCAACTGGAAGCTTCAAGGTCCATTTCTATTTATCCCTCGACAGCAACCTCACTACGGCCGATCTCGACACCGGCTTTGAGTGTGACCGAAAAGAGGGATTGCCTTCCGACGGAGCCTTTGTCTGCGAGGGGACCTTGGTGGTTCCCAGTTCGATTTCCACCGGAACCTATTACCTGGGCGCTGTCTTAGATACCGATGAGCGGGTGGATGAAAGCAATGAAACGAACAATGTCCGGGTTTCTGACGAGGGCCCCATCCAGTTGGTGGCCGCTGGGTCGCCTGTTTCGGCCACTCTGTTCGTTCCCATCGTGCTCTCGTCAGCCGGCCTGAACCAGTCCTTCTTCACTTCGGAATTGGTTCTGACGAACCGAGGCCCCCTGCCTGCCGGCTTGACTTATACCTACACCCAGGCCTTCGGCGGTGGCAGCGGAACGGCGATCGATACCCTGGGGCCCGGCCGGCAATTGATCGTGCCGGACGCCATCGCCTACCTCAAGTCTCTGGGTATGCTGCTGCCGGAATCCGGAAACCGCGGCGGAACGCTGGCGGTTCGTTTCGACGGATTGGCCTCAGCCAGTGAGGCGGGAGTGACCGTTCGGACCACCACGGCGGTTTCCAACGGTCGGGCGGGGTTGGCCTACGTCGGCGTTCCTCCCTCCGGTTTGTTAGACCAGCCGGTATACCTCTGCGGATTGCGCCATGGCTTGGCTGACCGGTCGAATCTCGCCGTCCAGCACGCTGGGGACTCCTCCAGTGGGGAAATCGGGCTGCGACTGACGGTATTCGACGGTGAGTCCACTTTTTCCCAGGTTCTGCCCACGGTGACGCTGGCTCCCGGAGGGTTCTCGCAGATTTCAGGCATTTTGCGATCGCCGGAAATGAACCTGAGTTCAGGCTATGTGAGAGTCGAGCGAGTCAGCGGATCGGCCCCATTCTTCGCTTATGCCGTCATCAACGATCAGGCCAACTCGGATGGCTCTTTCATCGCTCCGATTGCGGAGCACATCCTGGCAGGCCGCCCAGGTCTCACTTTACCCGTGATTGTCGAAACAGCCTCGTTCAGCAGCGAATTGGTCGTCACCAACTGGTCCAGCCGGGCGCGCACGGTGCGATTCGACTATCGTTCCAACCAGGTTGAAACGGCCGAGCACGTCGCGGTTTGCACGTTGGATGTGCCGGCAGGCCGGCAGGTGATCATCCCCGAAATGGTCCAGGCCCTGCGGCAGGCCGGCATCCCAGGGATTGGTCCTCCCGGCAACACCTTTGCCGGTGCTTTGTTTGCCCGCATTGAAGGAGAGGATATCAGTGGCCTTTCGATCGGGGCCAGGACCTCGACGGCGGGTGGAGGAGGTCGGTTCGGTTTGTTCTACTCGGCTGTGCCTTACGGCCAATCGTCCATACGTGACGCCTGGCTGTTCGGTCTGCAGCAAAACGACGAGAACCGGACTAATCTGGCCATCGTGAATACTGGCGAGGTCGATTCCAGTTCCGCGACCTATCAAATCGAGCTGTACGATGGCCGTACCGGCAGCAAAGTGGCAGACTGGACCCTCAGCGTTCCAGCCGGCGGCTGGACTCAGATTGGGTCCGTCCTCGCTCCCTACGGTGTCCCGCAAGGCTACGCCCGCATTCGGCGGATCTCAGGAAACAATCCCTTCCTGGCTTATTCCGTCGTCAATGATGGAGGTCGCCCCAACGAACGTTCGGGAGACGGCGCCTTCGTCACCAGCGCCTATTGACAGCCTCCGGCGGCCGCCGGAACCGTTCGGTCCCTCGGCCAGGGTCTCTGGCTGTTTGGAGTGCGCCGCCGCGTCGGCGCCTTTGACAGCGGCATCGCAATGTCGCACTCCAAAAGTGGGGTTGACCGTGCCTGAGGACATCCACTGCGGAAGCGACCAGGCCGGATACATGAACTGGCGGGTGGCTTCTATCCTCGTTACTTCAATCACCGGCGAATGCCGCTGCCCATCCTATATTCGTCACTGACATGGACCGGCAGTCGGCCTTCCGCCTTGATCTCCCCTTTAGCCCACTTGATGAAGGAATCAAAGTAGATAGATTGATTTCCGAACCATCCACGCTCCCCATATCCGACCAGGAAGGCAGGGACTGCACTCATCTTACGAATCAGATGAGGATTCCCATAGGACATGGCAATGACGCGCTTCGGCTTGGCCTCCAGAATCTGGCCGATCAGGGAAAGATCGCGCGCTCGAAGAGGAGCCGCATCACCCAGCCGATCCCGCTGAACAAACAGGGAGAGGATGACCCAATCCGCAGTCTTGGCGGCCGCCAGTACCCGCTCATAGGCGACCGGGTCCAGGTCTGGTCGCAAGGTGAAGTCTCGGATAGAGGGGAAGGCAGACCTCAGCTTGGCCGAGAGTAACTGAGGCGAAGGGTCCGATTCCAGTTTTTGAATGTTGATGTTGACCGCATTGGCCAGCATCATGGTGGAGATGGGCAAGACACCGTCGTCCTTGAGCAAAGTTAACGACCGATCTGCAACTTCCTGCGCCAGGTTCCAGTGCTCCTTGGTTCCGACTGTAGCGTCGATTGAGGACTCATCCACAAATCTGTCGGACGGCAGTCTCAGTCTGGCTTTCCAGGTGAGCAGTTTCCGTACGGCCTGGTTGACGTGGGCTTCATCGACCTGCCCCGCTCTTACGGCCTCTGTAACTCCGCGAATCATGGCCGAGGCGTCCTTCGGCTTCAGCAATAAATCGTGCCCCGCCTGCAAGGCTTTCACACCCACCTGGAGCGGACCGAATCGATTGATCACTTGCTCATACCAGAGGTCGTCCGTTGTCAGGATGCCGCGGAATCCGAGCCTTTCGCGAAGCCAGCCTGTTGCCAGACTGCGCTCTACACTGGCCGGAAGATCAGAGCCATTCGTCAAAGCGGGCACGCTAATGTGCTCGGTCATGATTAGCGGTACGCCGGCTTCAATGGCTTTTCTAAACGCAGCCAGGTCCTCGCTTTCCATCTCAGCAGCCGATTTGTCGATCATGGTGAACAGGGGCTGCTTCGGCCAAGGCGACACGTTACCCCGGCCCGGGTAGTGTTTTGCGGTCGCCAGCATGCCCCCGTCCAGGTAACCTTTAATGTAGGCTTTGACGAGCCGACCCAGCAAGCCGACATCGCCTCCAAACGATCGCACGCTCTCGGCGGGATTTTCTGGCATGGTGCTGAGATCCACCACCGGAGAATAGGTGAGATGGAAGCCCATCGCGCGTCCTTCTCGGGACCCCACTCGGGCAGCACGGTACATCAGTTCCTCAGAGCCGATAGCCGCGAACGCCATGTTGGCGGGGAACTCGGTGGCACCGCTTACCTGCTGGCCGGGGCCCCCCTCAAAATCGGCTGCCATCAGAAGCGGCAACGGTGCTTCCTTTTGTAACCGGTTCAATAGGGAGGCCACGTCACGCGGAGTGCCTCCGTAGGTCACCATCCCACCAACGCCCTCACGCACGAGCCGCACCCACCCCCTTAGCCGAGGATCCTGTTCCGAAATATAACCGCCCGCAATGTCCACGAAGATCAATTGCGCAACCTTTTTCTCCAAGGACATCACCGAAAGCTGTTGATCTGCCCACTTCTCTGCTTCTTCAGGCCGGGCAAAAACCGGAAGGCTGTCGCAAACTGCTGGAGCATTGCAGAAAAGAAGATGGAGGAACCCGAACATCGTTGATATCCAATGCTTCATGGAAGCTTCCCTCGCTTTGTTTTGATATTGCCATCGCCAACTTTCAATGAATTCCTTCTTCGCTGCGCCTTTTAGGCTCACCCAAGTCGCTTGACGGGCCCTTCGCCCCTGGCTCGCCTCCGAGTTGCGGCATCGTGAGGCAAGGAATATGCGTTCCGAGAATGAAGGGCCTTCCACCTCGAGCGCCGGTGTGACGAACCAGCGACACCAACCCGATTCACGATTGCGCGGCTTTTTAAGCTGACCTGCTGCTCGTAGGGACGTGAACCAGAGGCTCCGATTCGCTTGGGTTTCGTTTCTTGTGGCAAGTGTTTTACGGATAAAAGGGGAGAGGGCCGAATCTCAGCTTGGTGAGACGGACTTCCCCCAGCGTCGGTCCCCCCGTCGAGCGCCTCTGGATTCCGCCATTTGGAGTGCGCCGACGCGTCGGCGCTTTTGAAAGCG
>JBFMEW010000026.1:0-108534 GCA_040753175.1 Acidobacteriota bacterium
GGGTAGGTCTTCACTACAAGCCGTTTTCGACCGTTTTCGAAAAGCCCGCATTCATGGCGCGTGACTTAGCCCCGAAAGAATCTTCATTTCGGAGAAATTCGAGGCCCAACTGCGAAAGTTGGGCTAAGGGGGGTTGGTAAGAACGCTCCCGAACCGGTACCCAAACTCAGGGGGTCTGTCATGGACAAGAACCGACTGGAAACATTCAGAGCGCTGTTGTTAGAAAAATTGCAGGACCTGCACTCGGCGGTGCAAGAGAAGCGGCTGGAGCAGATGCAGGGTTTTGAAGAGAACGAGGCGGATCTCTATGACCTTTCGGCACAGTCTTACTCTAAAGAGCAACTCTACCTGTTATGTGAACGCGAGCAGCTGCTTGCCGCCGAAGTGAAGGTGGCTCTGAGAAAAATCGATGACCGGACATTCGGATTCTGCGAGGAATGTGGAGAGATCATTAACGAAAAACGCTTGACTGCCTTACCCTGGGTTCGATCTTGCATCCGGTGTCAGACGGAGATGGAAGACGGACGGGCGGCCTAAGGTAGATCGAGAGCCTGACGCTTGGATGTAATCACCGGTCACCAGAGCTCGCCGCGACTATGGCAGACACCGGGCATCCCGATTGCCGGCGAGAGAAGGCAAGTCATGCCGCTCCCCTCACCTGCCGTCGAGAGACCGCCGTCTTTTCGAGCGCGCCAATTCGCGAAAGGTACACGGTGGATCGCACCTTCCAAGTTCCATCGAGGATGGGATCGCCGGGAAGAACCCTCTTTGCCGGAGGCCACCGGGGACGTCAGCCTACCCCAACCGTTCCAGCATCGCTGGTCGCCAAAGTTTAACCTCGATTTAATACCGACCTCACCAGAAATGCCGATAATCACCTCGGGTAATCTCGAGAGAGAGCCCTGCCCGCCCGAGGATCTGCCTTGCGGGGCGCTTGTGCTCGGTTCTTGCTGCTTCATGTGATGGTGTTTCACGATCGACTGTTGACTTCCCGCGCTCCCTCCTGAAATGGTCAGAAGATTCCGCGACGGCTTCTCGACTGACGCGAGATCCACGACATTACTGTTGCCGCTGGTCACCGTGGTTCTCATCACTAGTTTGTTCATGTTTCTTTACGAGCTGGCAAAGGAGCTGTTGGCGCCGAGCCTCACGAAGTGGGAATCCCACGCCATGACCATCGCTGTCAGTGCGGTTTTGGCAGGTATTTCCAGCTTTTTCGTCTTGCGACGGCAGCGCACGTTGTACGAGAGACTGCTGAGTGAAACCGATGCTCGCAGGAAGCTGGAAGAGACCCAACGACGACTCGAGGAGCGCACTCTCGAACTGGAACGCTTGACCCACCAGCTGGAGATTCAGATTGATGAGCGAAACCTTGCGGAGAAGGCGCTGCGAGCCAGCGAAAGGCGTCTTCGGCAACTCTTTGAAAGCTCACCCGACGCGGTGATTGTGGAGGATACCGATGGTTATGTCCTGGATGTAAACCCGGCCGCGTGTCGACTCCATGGATTGGGATACCAAACCTTCGTTGGAAAGCACCTGCGGGAGTTGGCTCCACTGGAGGTCCAAGATTCGTTGGGAGCGCAGCGCTTGGACTCAGTTCCGTTCGAAAGCGCAATCTGGACCAACAAGGGGACCGTTGTTCCCGTCGAGATCAGAGCCAGCCGTATCGAGTATCTGGACAGACCCGCCACGTTGTTGCATGTCCGCGACATCGCACAACGGAAGCAAGTAGAACTCGAGCTGCTGAAGTCCAAGGAAGCTGCGGAGTCGGCTAACCGGGCAAAGAGCGAATTTCTGGCCAACGTCAGTCATGAACTCCGCACTCCGATGAACGGAATCCTCGGCATGACGGCTCTCGCGCTCGATACCTCCCTTACCAGCGAACAAAGGGAATACCTTGAGGCTGTTCAGCACTCCGGTCAGAGCCTCCTCGTTCTTTTGAATCAACTTCTTGACTTTACCAAGATCGAAGCAGGAAAGCTGGAGCTTCAAGCAATACCATTCAAATTGCGAAACTGGTTGATGGAAACGATCAAACCCCTGGAACTAAGAGCCGGCATCAAAGGACTGGTACTCAAGCACAAAGTTGAAGCGAGGCTCCCCGATCTCCTGATGGGTGATCCCGACCGTCTCCGTCAAGTTCTGAACAATCTCATCGACAACTCTATAAAGTTCACTCCACAAGGCAGTGTTGAAGTGACCGTGCTGGCTGAGGACTTGCAGAAAGAAAGCCTGACCTTGCATTTTTTGATACGAGATACCGGAATAGGAATTCCCAAGGATAAGCAAAACGTCATTTTTGATGCCTTCACTCAGGCTGATGGATCAACCACTCGCAAATACGGAGGAACGGGACTTGGGCTGACGATCTGTCTGCAGCTGGTTCAAATGATGCAGGGGCGGATTTGGGTCGAAAGCGAACCCGGACGAGGAAGTCTGTTCCACTTTACCTGCCGCCTCGGCGCGATCGCGGAATCGGAGGCAGCACCGCGCTTTGACACCCAGAAACTTCTGCCATCCATCGCAACAGGCAAGGCAGACCCTCTCCGAATCCTGCTGGCTGAAGACAACGTGGTCAATCAGAAGCTTACGGCGCGGCTACTCGAGAAATGGGGACATTCCGTGGTCGTGCGCGAGAATGGCCAAGAAGTGCTGGAAACGCTGGAAACGCAGCAATTTGATCTGATCTTGACAGACATCCAGATGCCGGAGTTGGACGGCATCCAGCTGACTTTGATCTTACGGGAAAGGGAGAGACGAATGGGTTGCCGACTTCCCATCATTGCACTGACTGCCCACGCCAGGGACGATGACCGCGAACGATTTCTTCAGGCGGGAGTGGATGCATTTGTTCCCAAACCCATCGAGCCTCTTGAGCTGTTTAGTGCCATCCAGCGAGTGGTGCAACGCTGAAGCCCTTTTGACAACAGGCCACCACCGTAGGCGGCCTCGAGTGCCCCGTCGTTCTCCACGTCGAGAGCCACGCGGCCGGGATCCTCCTCCCCGTCTTGGTTGGGATCTGAGCTCAATCCTCGATGCGGTAGTCGCAGGCTTCCCGGCAGTCTTTGCAGTAGTAGTAACCATCCTCACAAAGCCGAACCCGGTCGTCGGACTGGCACAGCGTGCACAACCGATCGCACTTGCAGTTCTTCTCGTGGGCGTTACACAGATTGCATCGGAACATTCTGTCGTCCTCCTCACGCGGTTGCTTTTACTCATCGGTTGTGGGGCAGGAGAACCTTCACAACTTTTGTCGACGGGCTGAACACGCGCTTCCAGAAAGGCTTTTGGAGTACTGAGTGCAGCCTTGTCAAGCGGTCTGGTTGGCTTGACACCCCCTGACGGCTGTGTTACGGTTGCTCTCGTTTTTTCTGCGGTTTTCACTGCTTGAGGCCTTTCCCCTCATGACTTCCACCCTGGTCGCAAGAAAAACCTCTCTGTACTCCATTCATCGAAGTCTGAAAGCCAGAATGACCGAGTTTGGCGGCTGGGAGATGCCGGTGGAGTATTCCGGCATCGTGCAGGAACATCTGGCCGTTCGACAGGCAGCCGGGCTTTTTGACATCAGTCACATGGGGGAAATCCTGGTCGAAGGACCCGAGAGTCTGCAGCTGGTGCAGAAGGTCACTTGTAACGATGCCTCACGCCTGAACGAGGGACAGGCTCAATATTCCGCTCTGCTCTATCCGGAAGGCACGTTTGTCGATGATATCCTCGTGCACCGATTGGGTCCGCAACGATTCCTGCTGTGTGTCAACGCGGCCAATACCGAAAAGGACTTCCAGTGGATTTGCAAACAGAACGACATCGGGGCCACGCTAAGAGATGTCAGCCATGAGTACGCGCAACTTGCCGTTCAAGGCCCGCAGGCGTTGGCAATCGTGCAGCAGCTGACCTCTGTTCCACTGGCTCGGCTTCGGTATTACTGGTTCGCACACGGACCGGTGGCTGGCGTAGACTCCATCATCGCGCGCACGGGATATACCGGTGAAGATGGTTTTGAGCTCTATTTCGCTCCGGAGTACGCGGAGAGGCTTTGGGAAAGTCTGACAAGAACCGGACAACCTCTTGGGTTGCTGCCTGCCGGATTGGGGGCACGGAATACTTTGCGGTTGGAAGCCAAGATGGCCCTTTATGGCCACGAGATTTCGGAATCAACCACGCCCTGGGAAGCCGACCTGGCTTGGATCGTAAAGATGGACAAGGGAGATTTCGTCGGCCGCGCGGCCCTGACCCAACAGCAATCCGAGGGACCGAAACGGAAGCTGGTTGGCTTTGAGATGACCGGCAAAGGGATCGCACGAGACGGTTATCCGGTGGTAGCGGAAGGCAAACAAGTGGGTCAGGTCACCAGCGGCAGTCCCGCACCCTTCCTGAAGAAAAACATCGGATTGGCCTATGTTCCGGCCGGGCTGGCACAGGTGAACCAGCCGCTTGAGATTCAAGTGCGCGCAAACCTGGTGAGCGCCAAGGTTGTACCCACGCCGTTTTATCGCAGAACCAGGACTTGAAGATGCAGCGATCTTTCCTGTCGACCAGGTCGCTCTTTACCGTTGGCCAGAGTGATGACTCAAAACTGCAAGAAGAAAACCTAGGATACCACCATGGACCTGAAACTTGATGAAGATTGCCTTTATACCAAGCAGCACGAGTGGATCAAAGTCAGTGATGGCACTGCCACCATCGGCATTACAGACTACGCTCAGCAGGAGTTGGGGGACGTGGTCTTCGTGGAGTTGCCCAAACGCGGCGATGTGTTTGAGGCGAACCAGCCTTTCGGCAACGTGGAATCGGTTAAGGCCGTTTCTGAGATCTTCTGTCCGGTAGCCGGCGAAGTGATCGAAACAAACCAAGCCCTGGTGGACGCTCCGGAACTGGTGAACGAAGACCCGTACGGAAAGGCTTGGTTCATTCGCATCACGGTCCGCAACCAGGAAGAGTTGAAGGGGTTATTTAACCACGAAGAGTACCGCAAGTTTGTGGCTGAGGAAACCGGCCAGTAATGCGCTACCTCTCCAACTCCGCTCACGACCAGGAACGGATGCTCAAAGAAATGGGGCTGGCATCCGTGGAGGCCCTGTTCTCGGGAATTCCCGAGGAAATTCGTCTTCAGAAGCCCCTTGACTTGCCGGCCGCTCTCAGTGAGCCTGAGCTTCTGCAGAGGTTTTCGGCTTACGAAAAAAGGAATGCTCACGGCATCTTGTCTTTCTTGGGTGGTGGTGTTTACTATCATCACATCCCTACAGTCATTGACTCTCTTATTTCGCGCGCCGAGTTCTTTACCTCCTACACTCCCTACCAACCCGAGATCGCTCAGGGAACTCTCCAGGCCATTTATGAGTTCCAAACCTTCATGTGCCAGCTGACGGGCATGGAGGTTTCCAATGCTTCGCTCTACGACGGCAGTACCGCCTTGACTGAGGCGGTCTTGATGGCCTCCCGCCTCACTCGAAAGTCGCGCTTTCTAGTGGCCTCTACCCTTCACCCTGAATACCGGGCCGTGGCTGAAACGTATTCTCGCAGTCTTGGGTTGAGGCTGGAGTCCGTCGATTTTCTGGAGAACGGAACGATCGACAGGGACCGCCTGGAGCAAATCATCGGGAACGACACAGCGGCCATCGTGGTCCAATGCCCCAACTTCTTCGGGAGCGTGGAACCGCTGCGCGAGCTCGCCGACTTAGCGCATCGGGCCGACGCCTTGCTGGTCGTGGCCGTTGCCGAAGCCCTTTCAATGGGAATTCTGCAGGCGCCGGGACCTGCCGGCGCCGACATCGTTTGCGGCGAGGTCCAGTCTCTCGGCATTCCGCCGAGTTTTGGCGGTCCTTATGCCGGTTTCCTCACGACTCGCGAAAAGTACCTCCGGAACATGCCAGGACGGTTGGTGGGGCAGACGGTGGATGCCGACGGAAAACGCGGATTCGTTCTGACTCTTTCCACGCGCGAACAGCACATTCGGCGAGAGAAAGCGACGTCCAACATCTGCACGAATCAAAGCCTCTATGCGCTGATGGCCGCCATTTATTGCAGCCTCCTCGGAAAGTCGGGCATCCGGGAGGTGGCGGTTCAGAATGTAGCCAAGACTCAGTACGCACTCGCCCAGCTTAGACGGAGTTCGGAGCTGGAGATTCTGTTCGAAGGCCCTCGCTTCAACGAATTTGTGGTTCGGTTCCCTTCAGGCCTGGCTTCTGCGATGGCTCGCTGTGAGGCAGCGGGAATCGTTCCCGGACTGTCGTTGCAACGATATTACTCGACCCTGCCCGATTCCTTGTTGATTTCAGTCACTGAGACCAAGTCGCGAGCTGATATCGATCGATTGGCGGAGGCGCTGATTTCGAACTAGTTCAGCGCTGTTTTCCGCCGGAAGATAATGATGAAGACACCCAAGGCGACCCCCCACGTCAACCGGAACGAAGGCCTGATCTTTGAGCGAAGCTCGCCAGGACGGACGGGCTTTGAACTTCCGGCACTGGACGTGCCGGAGGTCGACGTGGCGAAGGTCTTAGGAGATAGCCAGGTGCGAGACCCCATTGAAGAGTTTCCCCAAGTGTCAGAAGTGGACGTGATTCGGCACTTTACCCGCCTCTCCACCTGGAACTACAGCGTGGACGCCGGCATGTACCCACTCGGGTCTTGCACCATGAAGTACAACCCGCGAATCAACGAGCGAGTGTGTCGTTTAGAGGGGATCCTTTCCGCGCACCCTCTGCTACCAGACTCGATGGTGCAAGGCAACCTGGAGATCCTGAAGACCACAGCCGATTTGCTGTGTGAGATTACGGGAATGGACGCCGTCAGTCTGCAACCTCCGGCCGGCGCCAGCGGCGAATTGACGGGCGTCCTGATGATTCGGGCCTGCTTGGCTAAGCGAGGCAATCCCCGGAAAAAGGTCTTGATTCCGGACTCGGCCCACGGGACCAATCCCGCCAGCGCTGCGATCGCCGGCTACTCAGTGGAGTCCTTGAAGTCGAATGAACACGGCTGTGTCAGCCTGGAAGCCTTGAACCAAGCCATGACGGAAGATGTGGCGGCTCTGATGCTGACCAATCCCAACACTCTGGGCATCTTTGAACCCGACATCGTCAAAATTACCGATCTCGTGCACAGCCGTGGCGGGTTGGTCTACATGGACGGCGCCAACCTGAATGCGCTGCTGGGAATCACCCGACCGGGCGACTTCGGCATCGACGTGCTTCACATGAATCTTCACAAGACCTTCTCCACGCCCCATGGCGGCGGTGGCCCCGGCTCCGGTCCGGTTGCAGTCCGCGGACAGCTGGAACCTTTCCTCCCCTACCCGGTTGTGGAGGGCAACGCGGAAGAACGATACCGGCTGAACTATGACCGTCCCGACTCGATCGGCAAGGTCCGGGCGTTCTATGGGAACTTCGGAACTGTGGTGCGAGCGCTCTGCTATATTCTGGCCAATGGGGCTGCCGGTTTAAAGGAATCGACGTCGGTTGCCGTGCTCAACGCCAACTACCTCAAACACAAGCTGAGAGGAATCTACGACCTGCCCTACGATGAGCCCGTCTTGCATGAGGTCGTTTTTTCCAGCCGGAAGCAGTCCAAACACCATCTCTCGGTGATGGACATTGCCAAACGGCTAATCGACTACGGCTTTCACCCTCCAACCGTCGCTTTTCCCTTGATCGTTGCGGGTGCGCTCATGATCGAGCCGACCGAAAGTGAGAGCAAGGAAGAACTCGATCTCTTCATCGAGGCCATGAAGTCCATCGCTGAGGAGGCGGAAAGCCATCCTGAATTGCTGCTGCATGCGCCGCACAGCACCAAGATGAAGCGACTGGACGAAGTCCAGGCCGCCCGACGTCCGATCCTGCGCTGGAAGCCCTCGATACCGGAGTGACCGAGGCAGTCTCGATCACTCGAACAAGCCTTCCCCGAGTTCCACCTGCCCGATGACACACTACAGTACTTGCCTCGGTTCCCTCACCCTCGCCGCGAAGCCTGTTTCCTGTTCTCACACATCTCCTTCAGGTGATCTTCCCCGACGGGCTTTCCGAATCGGCTGATGATCCAAAGCAGTGGTGCGAGCAACCACGGGAGGCCATGGTTTCTCATAGCGACCGTCTTGGTCACACGAGTCCTCGACCCTCTCCTACTGAGTGTGACTCGCTCGACGACTTCCATTTCAGAACGGACACGAGAGCCCACAAAACTGGAATGACGTAACTCAAGTAGTCGATTGGGCTCGATTCTTTCGACCTGGGTGAGGCACTGGAGCTGCTCCTGCCTCCATCGGTAGTGGGTCACAAAGGGATGACCGAGTCGAAACTCACCTTGCACCTCCATCGAGACGATCTTCTCATTCCACTTCTGAAAGTGCTCTGGGCTGAAAACGTAAGGCCAGACTTCGTGAGGGAGGCAGTCGATGAGGCTTTGTTGTCGTATCTTCATCGGCAGGTGCTTGATCAAGCTATGCCGCTCTCCACACATCCGGTTGGAGCGAAACGAAGGCCCAACCACGAACGCTCAGCGCTGTCTTGGTTTCTGGTCCTCTCTGACCAATCCGACTGCGAGAATGACGCCGGAATCAAAACGTTCCGAATATGCTTCCTGCGCAGAACAACCCGGATTTGCGACACTGGCCCTTTCAGCAGGGATCACACTTCCAGGATCTGATACGCGCGATTCAACGATCACTGGTTCAATTGCTCAGGGGACGGTGCGCCGTTTCTGGTGTCCCTGCTGGAACAGTCCACAGCCGGTGCCTTCAGTCGAGAGATCTGAGTCACGAAACGACTCCGTCCGTGCCAGAGCCCAGTAGGACCTGGCTGTCGCCGCGAACCGATAAACAGGATCTTGATCCTGACTGGCCGGGCTGCAGGCTCCAACGTAATCCGATTCCAGCGCTGGTTAACGCTTCCAGTACTCCGGTAGATCAGACTTGGTTTCGGCCAGGATTTCCAGAATGGCCTGGCGGTCGGTTACAGCCAGGGAGCTGAAGTCCTGGCTTGGGTCTTGATTCGTGAGTACCTTCCAAAGACGCTGATAAAACACATCCTTAGCTGCAGCGGGCAGCGCATCGAAAGCTTGGGAGTAAATCAGGAAGCTGCAAGGATAGCGGAACAGACGGGTTTTCAGGTCCAGATCGCGCAGCGACCGCCCCCGATGGTCCTGAGGACCGATTCTGGGAAAGTCATGTTCGAATCCGGAAGTGCCGGATACCGGCTCAGTGAGTTTCACCTCATCAACGAAGAGAAAATAGCGCAAAAGGTGATCCACCTGGTTCTCAATCCGGCTTCGAGTGGAATCGAACCAGTGATCCTGGGGACGGTTCAAGGCACGGTTCATCGCTTCCTGCTGATTCAGCGCTAATCGAGTTTCCCAGTTGGTACGGGTGAGCAGATTGTGGAGCCGCGTCTGGTGTTCAAACACCATCAGGGCTACCAGGTCGCTGTCGGCTCCGAGATAATTGGAGACGTCAATCCGTGTTCTGAGATTGATGATATTGGCGCCGGCTTCCCTGTCCAATTCCTCCGGATGCTCGTTGTCCAGAACCCAGACGTTACCCATGTGTCGTTGAGCTCCGTGCTTGCCCGTCACATACCATCCTCCCCATCGTTCTCGGAAAGGACTGGAGTGGTCTGTCAGAAAAGAACCCGCTTGCAGCTGCGGCAGTCCCTCACGATTTGGGTAGACGGACCGGACCAAGTGTCCGGGCACGCCTTGGGTTTTCGGCGAGGCATGACATTGCAGGCACTCCTCTCGCCGGACGAACTTTGGAACCACGTCTCGTCTTTGATCCAGCGAATAAAAGATGGCTCCACGCTCTGGATCCACCGCCGAGACCTCGAGGACCTCTCCACCCTGAACCCATCCCACGTAGACATCATCATTGAAGTACAGGGCGCGGGGTGTTTGCGGTGAAATGCGATGCTGCTGAAAGCTGGTCTTGGAAAATACCAGCATCTGAGACGAAAGAGGGATGTGAAGCTGCTTCAACAAAGATGGCAGGTATCCCCAGCCAGGCACATGGTCCAAATGGACCTGTCCTTGGTCGATTCGGGCTTGCAGACGTGCAACAGGATCGTCCTTAGGCGGCGCCTGGTACTGAATGACTTGATCCTCTCCTGACAGTACAGGGAACGATTGGGCAGTCCCGATGCCGGACCATGATTGGGCCATGGATGCCAGCAAGATCAACATCGGGCACGGCTTGCTTACCATACGTTTTCGCATTTGTATCCGGTCTATCCTCCAGAGCGCCTTCGGTCCTCCGGAATGCTGTGCCGGAGTTGGGTTGGCGAACCTCATGTCGCTGGCCCTTTCCAACGGCTCTCCAAGCATAACCTAAGGGAGCCGCCCTAGCCCAGTCCTATACTAGCGAGGTAGTCCCGCGTCCGCTTTGCGATGGGCAAGGGTTTCTCGAAGGGTGCCGGAAACATGTCCTGCTCGACCACGGCAAAACCCTGGTAGTCGATTTCAGTCAGTACATCCCGTAAGGCCTCGAAGTCGACGACTCCCATTGACGGCTCACAGAACATATCTCGGGCCACAGCCTGGGCAAAAGGAATGCCTTGCGCTTTGACTCGACGCTGCATTTCGGGGTCAACGTTTTTCAGGTGGAGATACGGAATCCTCGAATGATGCTTGCGCAGGAAGGCCACCGGGTCCCCTCCGGCATAAGCGTGATGGCCTGTGTCGAGACACAGCGAGACCAGCGCCGGATCGGTTGCTGCCAGGAGCGCTTCGATCTGGTCTTCGTATTCAATGTGCGTGTCGGCATGAGGATGAACCACAAGCTTGTGGCCGAAACGCTGGTGCACGATCCGGGCAACCCGTTGGGTCGTATCCACTAATCGTTGCCGGCCTGACTCGTCGAGACGTGCGGCACGGACGGACTCACCGTTAAAGAGATTGGTGTGGGTGTCGTCGATCAGAACAACGTATCGGGCCCCCAGCTCCGCCAGAAGTTCACTCACGGCTGTGACTTCTCTTTCCAGCTGAGGCCAGTCTTCCTGGTCTTCAAGGTGACGCATGATGAATGTCCCGCAGGCCTTCAACCCGCGACGTTGCAGCTCGATTTTCAGCGTCGAAGGATTCGTTGGCAAATAGCCGTAGGGACCCAGTTCGATCCATTCATAGCCGGCCTGGGCCACCTCATCGAGGAAGCGATTCCACGGCGTCTGCCTGGAATCCTCGGGAAACCAGACGCCCCAGGAATCTGGAGCACTGGCGAGCTGAATTCGCATCTCATCCCTCCTCAGTGGTGGAAGCGCTGGAATCGACTCCGGCCGGCTTCGTGATCGGTTCTCAGTTTCTGAGTGATCGGATCATGACTCACCTCAGCCACCGAAATGTCCCACCACACCCCGGAACCCGGCAGCGCCCGATGTTTTTCGACTTCGACCACGATCACACAGGGTAAGGTCTCGCTGCGAGCCTCGGCCAAAGCCTGTTGCAGTTGTTCCGGAGTCGATACGTTCCACACCCGGGCGCCCAAGCTGGCGGCATTCTGGGCGAAGTTGATCTTGAGGAATTCTCCCTCCAGTCGATTGGATCCCTTGTCGCGGGCGCGAAACTCGTTTCCGAAGCTGTGGCCGACGCGAACCATCTGCAGATCCCGAATACACTGATACCCATGGTTCTCTGCAATCACGATGGTGATTTTCAAGCCTTCCTGCACGGCCGTTACAATCTCGGTTGGATTCATGAGATAGGTTCCATCGCCAATCAGAACAAAGATCTCGCCACCCGACTGAGCCATTCGCACTCCGAGGCCAGCCGGTATTTCGTACCCCATGCATGAGTATCCGAACTCCAGTTGGCACTTGCGGTCTCGACTCGAATCCCAAATCTTGAGCAGGTCACCCGGCGGACTCCCCGCTGCAGCGATGACCACGTCGCCCGGCCGCGCCGCACCGTTCAAGACGCCAATCAACTGTCCTTGGCTCATGGCCTCGCCGGGGATCTGCCCGAACACCTCCGTCTCGAGGCGCTTCTGCCACTGTGCCTGAAACTCTTGAATTTCACCAAGGTAATGGCTGTTGGGCTGAAGGCCGACCTCTTGCGCCATCCGGATAAGCTCTTTGAGGGCTTGGCGAGCATCGGCGACCAGTGGCACCGCTCCCTGCTTTCTGGCGTCTCGGCTGGCAACGTTAAGATTCAGAAATCGGACTTCCGGGTTCTGGAAGGCGGATTGAGAACCAGTTGCAAAGTCAGTGAGGCGAGTTCCCACGCAGATAATCAGGTCGGCTTTAGCGGCCAGCTGGGCTGCCACGGGAGTCCCGGTAACTGCAAATCCACCTACGGCCAATGACGAAGCCTCCGGAATGGCTCCTTTCCCACCGAAGGTCTCCGCAACCGGAATGCCGACGGCTTCCGAGAAGGTCTGCAATTCCCGCCAGGCCTGCGCGTAGTGAACCCCTCCACCGGCGATAATCAAAGGCCGACGACTTTCTTTCAAGAGGACAATGGCTTCACGAAGTCGTTGTGGATCGGGAAGGCGGCGCTCGATCCGCCAGATCCTCTTCTCAAAAAAGTTTGCCGGATAGGGATAGGCCTGAGTTTGAACATCCTGCGGCAGGGACAAGGTCACGGCACCTGTTTCGGCGGGATCTGTAAGCACCCTCATGGCTTCCGGAAGAGCCGTCAGGAGCTGCTCCGGCCGCGAGATGCGGTCGAAGAATCGACTGAGCGGCCGGAAGCAGTCGTTCACGCTGACATCGCCCGAGAGGGGGTGTTCCAACTGCTGGAGGACGGGCCCCTGATGCCGCATGGCGTAATAATCCGAAGGCAGCAGCAGCACCGGCAGTCGGTTGATGGTGGCTGTGGCAGCGCCAGTCAACATGTTGGTGGCGCCTGGTCCAATGGACGATGTGCAGGCCAGTGTCGCCAGCCTCTGCGTCGCTTTGGCAAAGCCGAGAGCCGTATGCACCATCGACTGTTCATTGCACGGCCGGTAGTATGGCAATTCATCGCCGTATTCGTACAGGGCCTGTCCCAATCCCGCCACGTTTCCGTGTCCGAAGATACCAAACATCGCCGGTATGAAACGTCGAGTGCATCCATCACGCTCGCTGTATTGGCTCTGAAGATATTTCACAAGCGCCTGAGCCGTCGTCAGGCGAATCTTCGCGTCCTTTTGCATAAATTCCTCCTGCAGGCAACGACATCTGCCTGTAGTCTGGCTGAACTCTCAGCCGGCACAATGCGGACTCCTCCAGGTTCTTCAGAATCGTAGTGAGGGCTACAGATTAGGGCATCGTTGTACCAATCCTGGTCTCCGATGAATTCTCCGGTCGTCGGCACGGCCCGCGACCGCCTGCTAAATGGCCAGCGCCGGCCGGCGATCCCCCGTTCTGGTGGCCTGTTCAAAGGCATAAGCCAGTTGGAGCACCGCGTACTCCTGTCGATATGGTCCCACAATCTGGAGGCCAATCGGCAGACCCTCCGTTGTGAAGCCACTGGGCACGGACAGAGCTGGGTGTTCGGTAAGAGTGATCAAGGAACAGCTCATCATCCAATCGATATACGTCTCCATTGCAGCACCTTCGATTTCCTTAACCCATTCCACCTCGATGGGAAACGGCACCACTTGCGAGACGGGCAGCAGCAAGTAATCAAAGCGGGTGAGAAACTCGCGCACCCGTTGGAAGAGAGCGGCCCGCTGGGCCTGGGCCCTTGCGACCTGGAGAGCGCTGAGTTTCAGTCCCTGCTCGATGTTCCAGATCACCGTATCCTTCATCAGATCCCGGTGCTTGACCAGATCGTCTGCTCCCCGGTGGGCAAAGGCGGCGGCTCGCAAAACCTGAAAGATCTCTGCCGAACCGGTGAAGTCGGGATGAGCCTCTTCGATTTCGCAGCCCAAGTCCTTGAAAACGGGTAAGGCTTTCTCAATGACCTCGATCACCGGTTTTTCGACCGGAAAGATGCCCAGATTCCGGCTCCAGGCAAGGCGTACGCCTTTGAAATCGCGCGCGAGCGGCCGGAGAAATCGGTCGGGATTCTCGGTGATGGAGAGGGGATCTCGAGGGTCCGGTCCCGCCATCGCGGAAAGAAGCAGGGCGGCATCGCTGACGGTACGGGCCATGGGCCCGAGGACGGGCAGTGTGTTCCAGGGGTCGTCGGTCGGGTAGCGAGGAACTCGGCCCGGCGAGGGCCTCAGACCGACAACGTTGTTGAAGCTGGGTGGATTACGAACGGAGCCTCCCAAGTCGCTGCCGTCGGCAATGGGAATCATGCCACAGGCCAGAGCCACGGCTCCGCCCCCGCTGCTCCCGCCGCAACTCTTGCCGAGGTTGTACGGGTTTCGTGTCACGCCGAAGACCGCATTGAAGGTGTGCGACCCCGCCCCGAATTCAGGGGTGTTGGTTTTGCCGATGACGATGGCTCCCGCTTGCTTCAGTCGCTCGACGAACAAGGCATCTTCGCCGGGAACAAAGTCCCTGTAGATGGGTGAACCATAGGTGGTGCGAATCCCTTTGGTCTCAGCCAGATCCTTGATGGCGATCGGCAGTCCGACAAGCGGGCCTGGCAAGCCGCCCCGGGACAAGGCCTGATCCATCCTGACGGCCTCTTCCAAAGCCTCGTCAGCGATCAGCGTACAGATCGCATTGACGCACGGATTGATTCTTTCTATCTGCTGGAGGTGGGCCTCCATCACTTCCCGAACGCTCACCTCTCGCCGGCGGACCAATTCGCTGAGTTCAAGGGCTGTTCGGAAGCAAAGTTGCGGCGCCTTTCCGACCACTGCAGCACACATTCCAGTTCCTCCGGACCAGGGATCTTGGTGCCACCCACTACAATACCGATGGGGATTCCCATCGAGTCCGGTCTTCTCACTGATCTTCCTGCTCCTTCAGCGTACGGGCAAGAGTGGGGTTCTCCTGAGATGGGGCTGGGCAGGTGCTCCGTCGAAGCCCGAAGCAATCCGCACACCGTCCCCCTCGGCTAGTCCCCGAGTTCAAAGGTAAAGATGGCACTGCCGGCCGCAATGGTCAGAAGCTGATGCTCTCCACTCATGAAGCTGATGGGGTTGGCACGGATGATCCCCCCCAGGCTTTGCCGCCAGTATTCGCGACCGCTGTCCGCATCCAAAGCGAAGAAGTAGCCTTCGTCGCTCCCCCCGAACACCAGCTTGCCGCCGGTGGACAAGACCCCCGCCCACGGCTTGGTGTGAAGACGGTATTCCCAGGCTTGATCGCCGGTTTTAGGGTTCCACGCTCGGATGGCGCCGTACCCGGGATCGTCCGGAAGGTCGATCAACGGAGCGCTGCCGATATAACGGTTTCCTGGGCTGTATTCCTGTTCACCCTTTCGATAGAGCCCCTGGTTCTCCCACACAGCCACGTACAGCAAGCCGGTTAGTGGGTTGTAGCTGGGGGAGTACCAGTTGGTGGCCCCTTGAACTCCGGGCCAGACATAGGTTCCCTCCGGAGTCGGATCGATGTTAGGCAAGCGGATGGGACGGCCTTGGCCGTCCAGACCTTTGGCCCAAGTTTGAGTGGCGAAGGCTTTGCCGAGCAGGAATTCACCACTCTCACGGTCCAGCACGTAGTAGAAGCCGTTGCGGTGGGCCCAGTAAACCAGCTTCCGCTGCCGGCCCTGGAATTCACCATCGACCAGAACCGGAATCTGAACTGAATCCCAGTCATGCACATCATGGGGCACATGTTGGAAGTACCATTGTAATTTGCCCGTGTCAGCATCCAAGGCAATGGCGCAGTCCGAATAGAGGTTGTCACCGGGCCGGCTGTCTCCGTTCCAATCCGGAGAGGGATTGCCCGTTCCCCAGATGATCAAGTTCTGCTTCACGTCGAACGAGCCTGTCACCCAAGTCGGTCCTCCGCCTGTCTTCCAGGCGTCGCCGGACCACGTCTCGCTGCCGGGATCGCCTGGGGCCGGAATTGTCCAAAACCTCCAGCGTCGTTTTCCGGTGGCGGCCTCGTAAGCATCCAGGAAGCCGCGGATCCCATACTCGCCGCCGCTGATCCCGCAAATCACCATATCCTTCACGACCAGCGGGGCCACGGTGATGCTATGGCCGGTGCGGTAGTCCGCTACTTCGATGTCCCACAAGACCGCACCGGTCCGGGCATCCAGAGCCACCAGGTGGGCATCCACGGTTCCGACAAAAACGCGATCCTCCAAAATCGCAACGCCCCGGTTCACCTGTCCGCAGCAAACGTTGACCTTGGAAGGAGTGGCCCGGCGATACCGCCAGTACTGCCGACCTGTAGCCGCATCGACGGCCACTACGTTGCTCGGGGGCTCGGAGAAATACATGATTCCGTCAGCCACCAGTGGCGTCGTCTCCACCATGTGCGTGGTGGGCATCTGGTAAACCCATTTCACTTTGAGTCTGGCCACGTTGTCTCGGGTGATTTGGTTAAGAGCGCTGTAACGCCAACTCCGATAGTTCCCGGAATAGGTCAGCCAGTTGGCCGGATCATCGTCTGCCCTCAGAAGGCGATCGTAGGTGACCTGAGCTTCCAGCACCCAAGGCGCAATCGTAACGAAGACTGCGACAACGCATCGACCTTTCATTGGCGTGCTCCTTTTGGCCGCTGTGCGGCCAGAAAAGCAACCAGATCGTCCAGATCTTCTGCCGTCAGGGCAGATCGGAAGGAAGGCATTTTGGAAATCTTCTCGATTCTGTAGTTCTGCAGCTCTGACTTCTGCAGGGAATGCAGCCCCTCGCCGAGGTCCATGAACTGAACGGTGTAGGTATCCTCATTCATCAGAAAGCCCTCGACTGCTCGGCCGGCGGCATCTGTGAAACGGACGACCCAATATCGCTGTCTGACATCTGCTTGGGGATCGGTCAACGCAGTCCGCAGATGCAGGCTGGACCGCATCTTGCCAATTTCAGTCAGGTCGGGCCCGAGTCGGCTCCCCTTTCCATCGATTCGGTGACATTGAAGGCAGCCCTTGCTCCTGAACAGTTCCCCACCCCGCACGATGTTCCCTTTGGGTTGATCCTGACCACGGCTAGTCAAAGAACGCAGATAGGCGACGACCTGCCAAACACGATCAGGCGAATAAAAGAGGGCCGGCATCTCCGTGCCCGGAATACCTTCGGAAATGTTCGTCAGGAGTTCGAAGTCCGTGTCGCCGTGGAAGTACACGCTCGTGGTCAAATCAGGCCCCCGACCGCCCTTTCCATTGAGGCCATGGCAAGGCGAGCAATGCGATCGGTAGGTGGCTGCTCCGGCGGCCACGTCGTCTGGAGAGGTTCGGGGATTCTGGACCTTTTCTTCGGCACCCCTTAACACCCCAGCCAGTAGAACTGCAGTTCCACTAACCGCGTACGATCCCAGAGGCGTGCCGGATGGCAGGGTGGCCCATGAGCTCAGACCTTGCCCCAACAGATACGCCCCAAGGTACGCAAGGCTGACTCTCGTCTTCAGCATTGCTCTCAACCTCCAGCCGGCAAACGATGCGGATGCCCGGAATGCAGGCCCTGTTTTGGCGAGCTCCGCCTAGCACTTGCCTCGGAAATCTGATTCAGTCGAGCTTGGTGGGCCGCAGCATCCCTTTGTCAGCGATCTCGTTCAGTAGCGGCGCCTGGGGGGGATGGGTGAGCTACGGCCGATAACCCTCTGGGACAACCAATTGGTTGCCTTTTTCACTGGATGAGTCCGGCGAGGTCCCCTCGTTCCAACCTTTCGGTGGCTGCTTGCCTTCTGGATAAAGGGACTCCATGGCACTCCAGACTTGGTCCACGCGGTCCGTAAAGAGGTCTCCGATCAACAGGTCCGTGACCGTACCTTTGAGATGAGGATACTCGCGAACAAACTGGCCAAAGCTGAACCCGTCATAATATTCGCAGACAAGGCGTCGCATGCGGTCCACACCTTGATTGAAGAGCGGTCCCCACTTGGAGAGTTGAGCTGCCGAAACGTCTCCCGTGCGGAGCCCCTCGGTCACGGCCTCGGCTGCCAACTCACCCGATTTCAAGGCCAAAAGGACGCCCGATGAGTACAGCGGATCCAGAAAGCCAAACGCATCTCCCACCAGGACCCAGCCGTCGCCTGCCACTTTCGTGGCCCGATAGGAATAATCCCTCGTGGCAAAATAACCGGTTACCCTGCGACCGGCCGAGATCCGTTCTTTCACTGCCGGGCAGCGATCCACTTCCTCCAGGTAGACCTCTTCGTGAGTGCCGCGCCGCTTGAACAGAAACTCAAAAGGCGCAACGACACCCACGCTCACCCGATCCTCGTGCAGGGGAATGTACCAGAACCATCCCTTGCGATCGCCCGTCTGCAGTACGAGTGTGGCACCTTCATCGCGTCCCGACTCGCGGCGGGCACCCTGCCAGTAAGTCCAGATGGCTCCCTTGTTGAGCACGGAATCCCAAACGCGCAGCTTGAACTTGTTCATCAATAGCCCCGCCTGACCACTGGCATCCACAACCACTTTGGCCGAAACTTCCCGTCGAGCGCCGTTGGAGTCTCGGATCTCAACGCCGGTCGCACGCTCCCGATCGAATAACACGTCCAAAACATGCACGCCTTCCAGGACTTCGACACCGTGCTCTCGGGCGTTGTTCAGCATCATCTGGTCGAACTCGCTTCGCACCACCTGCCACGTCTGAGAGGACTCGTGGGGTTTATTATCCCAGAAGTAGAATGGCGCGGACTGCTTTCCGTTTGCGCTGACGAACTGGACACTGTGCTTCTTGACAAAGTTGCTCTGTCTCAGTTTCTCAAGCATGCCCAAACGGCTGAGCACCCAGTATGTTTCGGGTATCAGCGATTCACCGATGTGAAAACGGGGGAAGCGTTCGCGTTCGAACAACTGGACGTGATAGCCGCTCTGCGCAATCAGAGTCGAGACCGTAGCGCCGGCCGGGCCTCCGCCAATCACGACAACGTCTGGATTGGTTCCGTTGCTCCTGTTGGACATCGGCATGAGACTCCTTGGTTAGATTGCAATAACCGATCAGCTCACCTGTAAGCCTGGACAAACCAACCGCGGCTGTAGGAGGGCCTCTCTCGGCGTCTGAATGTACTCGTCAAGGACCATCATGGCACAGTCGAGCGATTTCTGTCAGTGCGATGATTCCCACTCACGACCGCCGAACCCAGCGCCTCGCTTTCATCTCAAAGCGGGGCAAGGTGCCGGCGGGCACAAGCAAAACAGGAATACGGAGCGTGAACGCCTTCGCTAGTCTCTTTTGCAGCATTTCGGCGAGGGCACTCGGGTTCGCACAGGCAGCCGAGACTTCGATCTGAATTCTCAGTTCGGGCAGCACCCGTTGGGTGTCCACCTCAACACAATACTCACTGATCCCCTCGAAGCCACGCAAAATCTCCTCGACAGCGCTTGGATACAAATTGACGCCACGCACAAAAAGGGTATCGTCCGTGCGCCCCAGAATCCCTCCTTGCAGCGCCAATTCTTGACTCCCACATCGGCAGACCTGGCGAGGCAGGACCCGTACCAGGTCACCGGTCCGGTAGCGCAGAATGGGAGAACCCCACCGTCCGAGGTTGGTCAGAACCAGCTCCCCGGTCTGACCCTCTTGGGCAGGCTCGCCGGATTGCGGATCGACGACCTCGGCTATGTAGTCCGACTCAAGAATGTGAAGGCAGTCGGAGCTCTCGGGACACTGGTAAGTCACCGGTCCGGATTCGGTCATTCCATGGTGGTCCAGAACCTGGGCACCCGGCCAGGAATTCTCGAGGCGAGCCCGGACACTCGGAATGCTCCCCCCGGGCTCGCCGGCCACAATGATCTTTCTGACTTGGCCTTTCGCCAGGTCAATGTTTTCCTCGCCGGCCACCTCGGCCAATCGCAAGGCATAGGTGGGAGTGCAACAGAGCACCGTGACACCGTTTTCGAGAATCATGGCCAAGCGAGCTGCGCTGCTCAGCCCTCCGCCGGGAATGGAGAGACAGCCCAAAGACACAGCCGCTTCGAATGCGGTCCAAAACCCCAGAAAAGGCGCAAAGGAGAAAGCGAAGAAAACGGAGTCGGCGGGCCGCACTCCAGACATTCGGAAGATGCGGCGCCAGCAAGCCAGCATCCAGTTCCAGCTATCCTCTGTGTCGAGCCATCTCAGTGGGGAGCCGCTGGTTGCGCTGGTCTGTGAGAGGCGCTTGTATCGGTCCAACGGGTAGGTCAGATTCGACCCATAGGGCGGATGGGATTGCTGATCCGCAACCAGTTCCCGCTTTGACGTAAAAGGCATTCTCCGGCAAAACTCATTCACAGTTCGCACTTCGCCGGTGAACCCCGCCTGTTCCAGCTTTTTGACGTAGAAACGGTTAGCTGGATTGACGGCGGTCAGCATCGCCTGGAGTTTGGCCAACTGCTGACGGTCAAGCTCCTCGGAACTCTGGAAACTGCTTTGCCTCATTTAGCCTTTCGTTCGAACGCAGCTCAGCGCGCTCCGCTGCCGTGGATGATCGACCTCATGCCAAGAGCTCTTCCGGGGCCGCTTCGATCAAATCGGTGATGTGCTGCGGAATGGGGACTGCCTTCATCTTGCCTGTCAGCTTATCCCGGACGACGCAGCTGGTCACCAGTGCTCCGCGTGCCACTTCCCGCACCGGCGTCTCGTTTGTCTTGCGAAAGATAAAAGTGTAGGCAATCGACTTTTCTCCCTTCTTCCGAACAAGCAGGTGGATCTCCACGGTGTCTTCAAATCGCAGCGGTTGCTTGAAATCGCACTCGGCATGAACTCTTGGCCAGCCCACCGAATCTTCTGACGCACCCGGAAAGATGGACAGCCCCAGCTGCCGGTAGAATGCGGCCTCCGCGGCTTCCATGAAGCGAAAGAAATTCGAGAAATGCATGATTCCAGCCATGTCGGTATCGACGAAATCGACGTGGCGGGTCAGCTTGAATTCATAGGCCATATTCAGTCCCTGTCTTTCCTTAAGTGGCTGAACCCCCTTATGGGGGGAGAATCTCAACGACCTCGGCCACGGCCTGGCCGCTAGGTGTCAACAGCCTGTTCCGACGGCCGTAGACGATCTGCGGCTCCGTTAGGTTCAAAGCCCCGCGAATTGTTGCGTCTGCCAGAGTCTTGAAATAGAAGGCAGGGCGACTCACGTGCGCAATGCGATGTTCCTCCAGAACTCTGCCCAGCGGAATCCTAGCACTTAAAACCGATTGGCAGGCAGCCGGGGCAAGGTGCCGCAGGTGAATACGGATGGCGCCGAACACGACGGGCCGCTCGTCCCTTTCGAGTGCCAGAACAACCTCGCGCAAGAGCGTCTTGCCGTCGTCCTCTGCGCTCAACACACGAAGGTGGGTCCGCTGTTGATAGAGCCGTTCCACTGTAGGGGTCATATCCCGCTCGTGAACCAGCAAGCTGCGGTAAGGCTCTGGAACAGACGCGCCCTGCAAAGGCGTGACCGTGAGAAGGGGCAAACCTGCCCGAGTGTAGAACTGATCCAGAGGATCCAGGACGACGGGTTGCTGGGTCATGGATCACGCAACACGATCAAATTCGGATCGCTTCGCACTTCGTCGCCCGGAACTGAAGCAGGACCTCCACTCAAACTGGCAGATCTCACGCATAGCGCACTTTGCGATGCTCAGGAAGGAAAAACTCGTGGAGGAGCGTATCAACCCTGAGCAGGCCATCACGGCTGAGCCGCAAATAGGAGGCATCCATATCGATGAAGCCTTGGCTTTGCATCCGACTCAGTTCGACGGCGAAACGCTGCCCGAGATCAACGCCGAATTTGCTGCGGAAGTACTCGCGGCTTACCCACCCCAGCTTCATCTGAAGGACGAACTCACGGATCATGCGCTCTTCCGCGGAGGGCGTGAGAGCGCGATAAATGGGCAGCCGGCCCTCTCGAAGCCTCTGGGTGTAGGCTCCAAACTCATGCAGATTTTGGAAGTGAGTTCCACCGACATGGGAAAACGAAGCCACCCCCAACCCCAGCATATCGGCTCCCGCCCACAGAAGGTCTCGGTAAAGAAAGTGCGTTCTATCGGGATGGCGGACGGCGGTATAGGCGCTGCCCACCTTGTAGCCGGCTTCTTCCAGCTGGGCAAAAGCCTGGTTTACCCAACGGCGTTTGGTATTCCAGTCAGCCACCGGAGCCACGGATTTTCCGGTGGCCTTCATTTCTTGAAAGATGGTGGTGTTGTAAGGAATTTCCATTTGATAGATGGTGACACTATCCGGCGCGAGCGCGATCGTTTTCCGCACATTATCAAGCCAGTTTTCCTCAGTTTCTCCCACCATCCCCGCAATCAGGTCAATGTTGATCTGCGGAAATCCGACGGATCTGGCAAACTCATAAGCCCGATCAATCTCCTTGGAGCCATGGGCCCGGCCATTGATCTCCAGGATCTGGTCGTCGAAGTTCTCGATCCCGAGGCTCAAGCGAGTCACTCCGATTTCTCGAATTACCCGCAGCTTGCTTTCAGTCAAAGTGCCTGGCTCGCACTCGAAAGTGATCTCCTCGGCCATATCCCACGGCAGTTGCTTCTTCATCCGGCTGACCAGGGTTCCCAACTGGCGGGATGAGATGTAAGACGGAGTTCCTCCCCCGAAGTAGATAAAACGAGGCTTGCGACTTCCGATGAACGGTTTGGAAGAGTAGAGCTCCAGTTCGCGAACGGCCGCATCGAGATAGGCTTCTATTTCGCCCGCGTCCTTGTCGGTATAAACCTTGAAATAACAGAAGCGGCAACGCTTTCGGCAAAATGGAATGTGAAGGTAAACGCCAAGCGGGAGTTCTGGAGCAGCCGGCCGCTCCAAGGCCGCAAAGGCATCGGCCACTTGCTCCGGCGTCCAGACGGAATACGGAGGATAGTTGGAGACGAAGTAGTTTCCTACCTCGGTCTTTTCTTTATCCGCCGTAGCGTTGTGCGTTTCGGTCACCATGGCGCCGCCGCCTCCGCCCTGTCAAATCTCAGAGTTGCTAAAACAAAAACATCGATCCCCAGAGAGGTAGGATCGATGATGGCTCTGCCGTGACTGGTCAACAGGATAGCCCCTGAGTTGCGGAGAGTCAACAGTGGCACCGGCAGGCTGTGTGGGACGCATCCCTTCGCCGCTCGCGTCGTAAATCATCAGACCAAACTCAGGACGGGAGCAGGTTTCCGAAAAGAGTCGGGTTAGACCAGCCGTTTCTATTCTTCAGGTAGCGGCTTCCCTTTGGTCTCCGGCGCTAATGGCATCACGAAGACCGCCACCAGATAAATGGAGGCCAAAGCGATGGCGGCCGCTCGAAACGGGCTCGAAAAACCCGCATTCATGAAAGCCACGTTCAGGTAGCCGAAGGTGAAGGGTCCCAGCGCCGCCACAATCCGGCCCACGTTGTAGCAGAAGCTAACCCCGGAACTGCGCAAGCGGGTGGGATACAACTCAGGGAAGTAAATCGAATAGCCGCCGAAGACGGAAAGGTTGCAAAATCCCAAGACAGGGATCATCCAGTAAATATCGGCGGGCGTATGCAGCCAACCAAACGTCATGACCGTAGCAGCCAGGGCCAACAGGAAAAAGATGACAAACGCCGGTCGGCGACCGATGCGCCCGGTCACCACGGTGAAGGCGTAGATTCCGAAGAACGCACCGACGTCTTGCAGGAGCGTTCCCATGCTGACATACCAATTCTGGTCCTCGAAAGAGAGGTGGCCCAAGGCATCGCGCATCAGCTCCGGCGTCCAGAAACCGATTCCCCACAAGCCCACCACGCCGCAGATCGCCAGCGTGAGTCCAATCAGGGTGCTCTTACGCCAGCGGGCCTCAGCGAAAAGATCACCCACCGAACCAAGGTGTTTCTGCCCTTGTTCCCGAGCCAGCTCACGAGCCCGGATCCAGGTTTCGGGCTCTCGCATGCGCTTGAAAACAGCCACCACCAGCAAAGCCGGCAGAATTCCGACCAGGAACATGTACTTCCAACCCAGGGGAAGCACAAAAAAGCTGATTCCGGACCCCATGATGTTGCCTAAGGCTGACAGCGCTTGCAGAATGCCCAAGGCATAGGGCCGGGCGCGAGCAGGCATTACCTCAGCCACCAGTGTCACGCCGGCCGCGAATTCTCCCCCCACTCCCAGGCCAGTCAGAAATCGATAGGCCATGAAATCCCATTGGTTCTGGGAAAGAGCCGACAACCCCGTAAAGGCCGAGTAGACCAGGATCGTCAACATCATGGTCTTGGCACGGCCCCATCGATCACCCATCACCCCGAAAAACAAACCACCCACCGCCCAGCCTGCCATAAAGATGGCCGTGGCAACACCACTCCAATACTTCACGTCCGCTGGGTCTGTGCCCGCGGGCAGCAACTCCGCCATAGCTGGACCACGCGCCAGGATGAAGATCCGCTGATCCATGGTGTCGAACAACCACCCCAGGCAAGCCACGATCAGGACCCACCAGTGATAGCTGTTCAGTTCCTTGTACCAGGGGCCCTCGCTCGTGATCGGGGCGGCGGTCAGTTGGGGATCTTTCTCCATGGCACCTCTCGTAGTCGGTATTGAAAAGAAACGTGGATTATATGGGTTCGGCTCCCGGATCGCAATGAGTGTTCGCCGGACCGCAGCTCGGCTCCACGAAGCAAGGCTTTGAGTTCCGCTGACGACAGTTGGATCTTCTTCAATTCGCCCTTACCTGAACGGTATCGAGAATGACTTCTGCTGCGCGCGCTGCGCCCCCGCCATGGTGGCCGAAAGCAATCCGGCTCAGCATGTTGGCGGCCATGCCGGCATCGTTCAATACCTGCTCCACTCTTTCCGCCAGCACTGCTGCTGTCAGCTCGTTGCGGCGGATCTGAATGGCCCGGCCGGTGCCCGACACGTAGTCGGCGGTCATTTGCTGTTCCAGATGATTGTGAATCGGCACCACGATCAGGGGCACGCCCGATCTGACGGCTTCAACCGTGCTGGACAGTCCCGCTTGAACGATGGCCAGATCCGCCGCAGCCAGGTAGAGGGGGAGGTTGTCGACGTAATGGTAGAACGCCACGCTCCTGCCCGCCATTTCTTGGAATTGGGCCGGCGACAGTCGCGACCCGCAAAATACGTGCAGACGCACGTCGGAAAGATTCAGTCGCCGGTGTGCCTCCAGTGTCAGGCGAACCAGGTAGTCCCCCGCTCCGCTCCCGCCTACCGTGACCACAATGTTTCGGCAGCCCCCCCAGCCCAGTTGGGCAATCGCCTGAGAGCGAGGTATGGGGTGATCGCAGCGGGTGATCGGGCCTACAATCTCCATGTGTTTTACAGCCCACTCCCGCACGCCCGCAGAGGGCAAGGCATCAGGATCATTGAGCAGCAAAGCCCGATCCGCGGACCGAATGATGGTGCGGGCCACCGTGGCGTAGGCCCGATAGGCCCACTGCGATTTAAAGTCGGGGCAGCGCGGCGGCGGGACCACCACAAAATCCGAAGCGAACACGGTGCGGGCCCAACGGCGCAACGAGGAGGTCCACGCCGGGAACCACATTTCATCAAAAATGATGAGATGGGGATCGAACCGGTCCACGACGTGATGCACCTCCTGGTTGTGCTGCTTCTCGGCGGCCGCCGCCCCTTTTAGAAAGGGCTTTGGTTGCAGGATGCCGTCATCCATGTGCAAGGCGTTGACCGCTAAGGTATCTCGTACAGCTAGCCCCTCGCCCCTGAGAATCTCTACCGGGGGGCCACCCGTCAGGTACAGGAGTTCAATGCGGGAAGCTTGTCTCAGCAGCTCACGTCCGATATGAACGGCCCGCCAAGCATGACCTGCTCCGATGGTCGGCGTAACAAACAGAATGCGGCAAGGAAGGCTCAAAGTTTGTTAGGAGTGCCCTGCGCAGTCCAGCTCGCGAAGGTATTGTCACGGCCTCCGGTCAGACCAAGAGGCCAACGTCAATCCGATGGCCTACTTTCCACGAGCCGTGCGAATCACTTCCAGGAACCCGCCGGCGTTCTCCGTGATCTTGGCGAAATTCTTGGAAGCCACTGCTGCTTTGTCCACCAATTCCGAGCCGACGGCCAAAGCAGCGGAGCCGGCCGCAATGAAATCGGCGGCGGTGTGAATGTTGACTCCACCCGTGGGAATGAACTCGATCTGAGGGAAAGGTCCTTTCAGAGCTTTGATGTATTTGGCGCCACCAACATTGTCACAAGGGAAGATTTTTACAAAGTCGGCACCTGCTTCCCAAGCGGTCACCACTTCTGTCGGCGTGAGGGCACCGGGAATCACCACCTTGCTGTACCGCTTGCAGAGTTCGATGGTCGCCGTTTTGAGCGAGGGTGTCACCACAAACTCGGCTCCCGCCAGGATGACGGCGCGAGCTGTCTCCGGATCCAAGACCGTCCCGGCACCCAGCAGGACGTCTTTCCCATAGCGGTCGGCAACCTTCTCCATGACCCGGATGGCACCCGGGACGGTCATGGTAATCTCGATGGTGGTTACGCCGCCTGCTTTGATGGCTTCCACAATGGAGATGGCTTCCTCCGCCGAAGCCGCCCGAACAACCGGAACAAGTCCACCCTCTGTGATTCGCTGTATGGTTTTCAGATTTGGCATGGCTCTCTCCCTATCGATCTCAATGTTCCGGCGCCGCCAGTTGCCAACTAGCGGAGCAAAACATATTCTTTTTTCTTAAAGTCCTGAAAGAATTTTTTCAGCCCGCGATCCTTTACTTGCACGGCCCTTTTCTCGATCTGCCGGCCGCGCCAGATCGCCGGCAGGAAGCGGATGGCATCATACAATCCCATCAGAAAGGAGAAACGCACCGTTAAGAGTGCTTGGATGATGAGCAGGCTGGTTGAGGCCAGATGAATCAGCAACATTATCGGATCGTGGAGGTTCTTCCACATAAAGATGAAGCGATTGCGGGTATCGATGCGGTCGATCCGTGCCCGCCTGAACGCACCGCGAATGGTGGTGCTGGCGTCGTGAAAAACAAGGCACCGCGGCTCATAGTGAATGACCCACCCCCGCTTCCAGGCTCGATAGGATAATTCCACATCTTCCCAGTAGAACGGAGACATGAGGGCCTCGAAACCACCAATCTGTTGAAGTTTCACTCGATCGAAGGCGCAAAATCCCCCGCAAACACTGAAGGAGTAAAGCGCCTCGCTGGGCGGCACTCCGTCAACGTCGTAGTTGCGAAACGCCTTCCAGAAACCCATTTTGAATTCGCCGATCTTACCGCCGTTGCAGAAGGTCTGCTGGTCGCGGCCCAGAGCCTTGAACGCTACAGCGAAAACTCGCGGGTCTTCAAAATGCCGGGAAAGGGGCAACAGAAAGTCGCGATCCACCAGCACGTCGTTGTTGAGCAGCACCACCACGCGATGGTGACAAGCCGAGAAGCCGAGGTTGCAGGCCAACGCGAATCCGCTGTTGCGCCGGCGAGTGATCAGCTTAATCCGCTTCTCAGGGATGGTCTCAATCCAGGGTATGGTGTCGTCCACACTGCCGTCGTCCACCACAATTACCTCCCAGACTCCTCCCGTCTTTTCCGAGAACTCTTTGGTAGCCAGCAGCAGCGATGGGAAAATCTCCTCCAATAACATACGACCGTTCCACGAGGGGATGATGATGCTGACCGAAGGATTGGAGGGGGAGGTCATGAAAGGTGGTGTCGGATCACTTGGGCCAACTTCTCGATGCCCAGCGCGATATTATCTTCACTTTCCTTGGAAAAGGCCAGCCGCAAGGTGTTGCTTCCCTCACGGTTCACGAAGAAAGGAGGACCGATGACGAAGGAAACACCGGCCTGTTCCAGGCTCGCGTTCAACAAAAGCTCGCTGTTGAGCCGTTCCGACAGGGTCATCCAGATAAACAATCCTCCCAGTGGCTCGGTCCAGCTGATTCCAGCCGGCATGAACTCTCTCAAAGCACCGAGCATCACGTTGCATCGTTTGCGATAGAAGCTGCGAATCTCGGGAAGTCGGTTCTGGATGATCCCGCGTTTCCAGCATTCCGCGACGATACGCTGGTCTAACATGCTGCCGCATAGGTCGGCCGCCTGTTTCGCCAAGTCGAGCTTCTCGATGACGAGGGGGCTGGCCAACACCCAACCCGTTCTCAATCCGGGGCAGAGGATTTTGGAGAAGGTGGACAGGTAAATCACCCTTCCCTCCGGGTCCATGGATCGCAACGGCTTAAGGCGGGAGACCACCGTGCTATCAAAGTAAATTTCTCCGTAAGGGTCGTCCTCAATGACGACCAGGTTTTCCCGGTTGCACAATTCCATCAATTGACGTCGCTTCTCCTGCGAGAGCGTCACTCCTGAGGGATTCTGAAAGTTGGGGACCAGGTACAGGATCTTGGGACGCCCGTTTTGGCGCCTCTCCTGATCTACCTGTCGAGCCAGATCGGCTAGGTCGATTCCATCCAGCTGTTGCCTCACACCAACCAGCTTGGCCCGCAAGTTCCTAAAGGCCGCGATCGCGCCGACATAGCTGGGCAGCTCGAAAAACACGCAATCGCCTGGGTTGATAAAAAGACGGCCCAGGAGGTCGAGTGCCTGCTGGGAACCACTTGTGATAGCGATCTGATTCAAGGCCGCATCCGGAATTCCGCGCGCCTGGACACACTCCAAAACCACTTCATGTAAGCCTGAATGACCTAGGGTCATCCCGTACTGAAGGGCTGCTTTGCCTTCTGTCTCCAAGATGGATGCGGTAACATCGCGAATCTCGGTTACCGGAAACGTCTCTGCGCTCGGAAACCCTCCAGAAAAACTGATGATCCCAGGCTGCATGGCCAGCTTAGCCATGCGCCGAATGGCTGAATACTCCATTACCTGCACGTCGTCAGAGAAAAGAAACGAATAATCCATCATAGTGCTCACCTCGAATAACCGATGCAGACCCGCAGTTTTCCTCCTCCCATGAGGCTAGCTGAATCGCTGCTCCCAGACAAGACAAGCCGCGCCAATGCACGATTTGAGAATCGTGGGCTCTCACGGGACCGTCTGGGATGCGTCAGTTGGTCTTGCCGTTGTCTTTGAGGGTGGTTCTGATACGAAATGCAGCCACCGAACGAGCTTTGAGCCGGTAGGTGTGGTCTCGCAGGCTCATGCGCCGGCTCCACCTGGCGTCCCCCGTATCCAGGATACGCTCCCACTTCTCGCCGGAATTGTGTCTCGGCAGAATGAACTGGACGGCTTCATGATGGGCGTTGAAGGTCAAAAACAGGGTATCACCGATGATGGGATTGCCTTCCTCATCGGTCTCTGTCATCTCAGTACCACTCAGGAGAACGCCCAGGCAGCGGGCGAACGGGTCGTTCCAGGCCTCGTCATCCATCTCCTTCCCTGAAGGCTCGAACCAGGAGATGTCCTTGACATCCACGCCCCGGATGCTGCGGCCCTGGAAGAAGTGTCGGCGTCCCAGCACCGGATGGTCTTTGAAGAGGCGAATCATGTAACGCGTGAATTCCAGGAAATCCTGCTGGGTTGGCGTGAGCTGCCAATTAAACCAGCTGATCTCGTTATCCTGACAATAAGCGTTGTTGTTTCCGTTTTGAGTGCGACCTATTTCATCTCCGCCACAGATCATGGGGACCCCTTGAGACAGCAGCAACGTCGCCATGAAATTGCGTTTTTGTTTCTCTCGTCGCGCCAAAATCGTCCGGTCCATCGTAGGACCTTCGACACCGCAGTTCCAGCTTAAGTTGTGGTTCTCTCCATCAGCATTGTTCTCGCCGTTGGCCTCATTGTGTTTGTGGTTGTAACTCACCAGGTCATGCAGGGTGAACCCGTCGTGGCAAGTCACAAAATCGATGCTGGCGTAGGGCCTGCGCCCGCTGCGGCTGTACAGGTCGCTGCTGCCTGCGATTCGAGTCGCCAGTTCCGAAACAATGCCGCCTTCCCCTTTCCAGAATCGCCGGACGGTGTCCCGGTACTTACCGTTCCATTCGGTCCAGCCGACAGGGAAATTGCCGACCTGGTATCCCCCCTCTCCCAGGTCCCAGGGTTCGGCGATCAATTTCACCTGGGAAAGGACAGGATCCTGGTGAATGATATCGAAGAAGGCTCCCAGCTTGTCGACTTCGTAGAGCTCACGCGCCAGGGCGCTGGCCAGATCGAATCGAAACCCGTCCACATGCATCTCCAAAACCCAGTAACGCAGACTGTCCATGATCAGCTGCAGGACACGCGGATGCAACATATTCAGCGTGTTCCCACATCCCGTGAAATCCATGTAATAGCGCTTGTTTCCCGGCACCAGTCGGTAATACGCGGCATTGTCGATGCCCCGCAGAGAAAGGGTTGGCCCCAGCTGGTTCCCTTCCGCGGTATGGTTGTATACGACGTCCAGGATGACTTCCAAGCCGGCATCGTGGAGTTTGCGGACCATGCTTTTGAATTCGCGTACGGAACCGTTGGGTGTTCCACTCCGAGAGTAACGCACATTGGGAGCAAAAAAGCCGAGAGTGTTATACCCCCAATAATTGCTGAGGCCTTTCATAACCAGATGGCGGTCGTAGGTGTGGTGATGAACCGGCAGAAGCTCAACCGCTGTCACACCCAATTCCTTCAGGTGCCGAATGGCCGGCTCGGAAACCAAACCGGCGTAAGTGCCTTTCAAGCTGGGTGGAACATCAGGGTGGCACCAAGTAAAGCCTTTGACGTGGACCTCATAGATAACCGTCTTATGCCAAGGAGTTTGCGGATGACGATCATCACCCCAGGTGTAGGAGGTGTCCACGACCGCTGCCAGCGGCGCGAAGGGGGCGCTGTCACGCGTGTCCAGGGAAACATCCTCCATCGGATCGCCAATTCGGTACCCGTAGACGGCGTCGTCCCAGTGAACAGTACGTCCGATTCCCTTGGCGTAAGGATCCAGAACGATCTTGGCAGGATTGAAACGATGCCCTTCCGAGGGATCGTAGGGTCCGTGAACGCGGTAGCCATAAAGTTGTCCAGGCCGGGCGTCAGGCAAGTAGCAGTGCCAAACCATGTCGGTCTGCTCCGGCATGCTGATACAGACCGATTCGCTGGGGGCATCGGCCGAGTCGAACAGGCAAAGGTGAACCCTGGTTGCGTGTTCAGAGAAAATGGCGAAATTGACTCCGGCACCGTCCCAGGTAGCACCGAGCGGATAAGGACTTCCGGGATAAACTTTCATTCACGAGTCCCGCAAAGATGAACTCTCGCCAACGCGAGGCTGTAGCGTGACAAGCATAAACGAATCTTCGCGCTACTGACACCTTTGTTTCGGCATCGGTGCCGGCTGTGGCTCGCAGCGAGTGCGATCAGATACACAGGCGCGTCGCGATGATGTAAGGCGGGCAGGTCAAACGCAAGGAGATGGCTCTTGACCTGTGCTCGATAAAAGGACGGCCGCGTAAGGCCCTAGCCCCACGTTTATTTCTCCAGAGGACTCGATCTGAGCTGGGACCGCAGTACCCATCCCCTGCCATTTCGTGTCGGAAGAATCCAAGATCCTGATCCAAGGGCCCGCTGGGATCTCCAACTTAACGCTGGCCACTTGGTCACCGAGATGAAGAATGAGGCAAACTCTCTCGTTCTCCAAGCAACGGTGAATGCAAAGCACCTTTGGGTGAGGGGTGGTGCACACGTTCAAACCATCACGTGAGGAACTCGCCAGGGCGGGAATCGTTTTTCGCAGCCTGATCAGCTCTTTGTAGAACTCGAACAGGGTGCGGTGATGTCCTTCCGCAGCCAGCGAAGGGTTGAGCTTGCACCGCTGAAAAGTCGCTTCATCTTGGGGGTCGGGGGGCTCTCCCTCCCAGGCAAAGGACTGGAATTCACTCTTCCGGCCCTGGCGCACGGCCTCGATCAAATTCGGATCCGTATGGCTGACGAAATACTGAAACGGTGCGGTCTCGCCGTACTCCTCACCCATAAACAGTAACGGAAGGTACGGGGAAAGCACCACCGCGGCCGCCGCCAGTTTGAGGCCGTCGAACGTGACGTGCTGACTTAAGCGCTCTCCCAGCATTCGGTTGCCGACTTGGTCGTGATTCTGGGCAAATACGACAAACTGCGGCGGCGGCTGAATGCGGGCCGAATTGCCAAAACGCCGACGGCGGTAAGTGGAGTACTGGCCAGAGTAAACGTAGCCTTCCTGGTAGGCTTTAACCAGGTGAGAGAATTGGCCGAAGTCCTGGTAGTAACCTCTGCGATCCCCTGTAAGCAAGGATCTCAGGGCGTGGTGGAAGTCGTCGTTCCACTGCGAATCGAGGCCCATCCCCCCCAGCTCGATCGATCGAATGACCCGGCTGTCATTCAACCCACTTTCAGCAACGAGATAGATCCGGCGGCTTAACTGCTCGGCTCTGAGATGAACGGCGGCACCCAATTGCTGCAAAAAGGGTGTTGCCGAATGGTCGAGGATGGCGTGGATAGCGTCCAGTCTCAGTGCGTCGATATGACAGTCCGTCACCCAGTACAGAGCGTTCTGAATGAAGAACTGACGGACCTGGTCGCTGTGTGGACCGTCGAAGTTCAGGGCGCCTCCCCACGGCGTCTTGTATCGCTGGGTGAAGTAGGGACCGAAGTCGGCTAGGTAGTTTCCTTCCGGGCCCAGGTGGTTATAGACTACGTCCAGCACCACAGCCAAACCCTCACGGTGGCAGGCGTTGACCAGCCGCTTCAGACCTTCCGGTCCCCCATAGCTGGAATGGGCGGCAAACAGATTGACTCCGTCGTAACCCCAGTTCCGCTTGCCTGGGAACTCCGCAATGGGCATGAGCTCGACGGCAGTGATTCCAAGTTCTCTTAAGTAGGGCAGCCGCGGGATGATTGCGTCAAAGGTTCCCTCAGGCGTGAACAGGCCGACGTGAAGCTCGTAGAAAATGTAGTGCTGAAGAGAGAGCCCGTGCCACCCCTGGTCGGTCCACTCGAAATGGGACGCCACCACTTCGGAGGGGCCATGGACACCCTCCGGTTGATAACGGGACGCCGGATCGGGCCGACCGGTCTTGTCATCCAGACAAAAGAGATAGCGTGTGCCGGGGGGCACGTTCTCCAAGATCCCTTCGAAATACCCTTGGGCCCTGGCTTCTAAGGGCACCAGCCGTTCCTGAGGTGCCACGATCCGGACGGCTACCTTGCAGGCCGACGGAGCCCAAACCCGAAACAGACATTGTCCATTGCCAAGAGGAATCGCACCCAGCAGAGAGCGGAAGCAGGGATTCATGCGGACTCGCGCTCCTCGCCTTCGTGTCGAAAGAAGACGCAGGCCAGTGGCGGCAGAGTCAGGGTCAGCGCCTGGAGTTGACCGTGGATGCTCACCGGAACGGTCTCGACACCGCCAAAGTTCCCTTGGCCGCTGCCTCCATAGATAGGAGCGTCGCTGTTGAGAACTTCCTTCCACCAACCCTTTGATGGAACTCCAACCAAATAGTTGTGGCGGGGCACGGGTGTGAAGTTACAGACCACCAGCAACGAGTTGAGTCCCCTGCGGCAACGCCGCACAAAGCTGATGATGCTCTGCTCTGCGTCGCTGGCGTCGATCCATTGGAATCCGGCAGGATCGTGATCCAGTTCGAACAGTGCCGGCTGACTGCGATACAGATGGTTCAAGTCCCTCACCCAGGCCTGCATTCCCCGGTGCGCCGGAAACTCCAGCAGGTTCCAGTCCAGGCTCTGGTCATGATTCCATTCCTGCCATTGCCCAAATTCGCCTCCCATGAAGAGGAGCTTTTTACCAGCCTGCGAGTACATGTAGCCATACAGACAGCGAAGATTGGCCATCTTCTGCCAATCGTCCCCCGGCATCTTCGCCAGCAAGGACCCCTTTCCGTGTACCACCTCGTCGTGGGAGAGCGGCAGTACAAAGTTCTCGGAAAAGGCATAAAGCATTCGGAAGGTCAAATCGTTGTGATGATATTTCCGGAAGACGGAATCCAGCGAACAGTATCGGAGAGTGTCGTGCATCCAGCCCATGTCCCATTTCATTCCAAAGCCCAAGCCCCCGACGTAAATGGGTCGTGACACCATGGGCCAGGCCGTGGATTCCTCGGCAATCGTTTGAACTCCAGGATGGGCTTGAAAGACATCCTCGTTAAAGCGCCTCAGGAATCCGATGGCTTCCAGATTCTCACGGCCTCCATACTGATTGGGGATCCACTCACCCTCCTTCCGGGAATAATCCAGGTAGAGCATCGAGGCCACGGCGTCCACGCGCAGTCCATCCGCATGATAGCGGTCCAGCCACAACATCGCGCTGCTCATCAAGAAACTTCGTACTTCGTTGCGACCGTAGTTAAAAATGTAGCTCTTCCAGTCAGGATGATACCCTTGCCGCGGATCAGCGTGTTCGAACAGGTGCGTTCCGTCGAAGTAAGCCAAACCGTGCTCGTCAGACGGAAAATGTGAGGGAACCCAATCCAGAATGACTCCGATTCCGTTCTGATGCAGGTGATCGATCAGGAACATCAGATCCTGGGGCGTTCCATATCGGCTTGTGGGAGCAAAATAGCCCGTGACCTGGTAACCCCAGGATCCGTAAAAGGGGTGCTCCATGATGGGCATCAGTTCCACATGGGTGAAGCCCATGTGCTTGGCATAGTCTGCCAACTGATGGGCTATTTCGCGATAAGTCAGGGGGCGGAATCCTTCCTCAGGAACCCTTCGCCACGAGCCCACATGGACTTCGTAAATCGACATAGGGCGATGGAGACTGTTCAGCTTGTGCTGTGCTTCCATCCAACCTGCATCATTCCATCGGTACTCCAAATCCCAGACAATCGAAGCCGTCTTGGGAGCCACCTCGCAATGCAACGAGAAGGGATCCATCTTGTCCACTCGGTAGCCGTTGTGTCGAGAAGTGATGTGGTATTTGTAGTTGGTCCCTTTACCCAAGCCGGGGATGAATCCCTGCCACAGTCCTGACTGGCCACGAGAATGAAGCTCATGGCTCTCCTTGCTCCAACCGTTGAAATCGCCCATCACCGACACACGCTCGGCGTTGGGAGCCCACACGGCAAACGCTGTCCCTGCCTGACCGTCCGGGGCTTGGATGGGATGCGCTCCGAGCTTTTCATAAAGCCGGAAATGGGTGCCTTCATTGAACAGGTACAAGTCATCATCTGTCAGGGGTGTCACATCGTACAACATGGGTTTAAAGACCATTCCTTTTTCTTCTCCCTTCCTTGTCATTTGGCCGGTGTCGCTGTTGGCGACGGGAGCCCAGCCGTGACCGTTGTTCAGACCGGCGTTCGGGCTTCAAACCGAACTCCCAACCGGCGAGAGACCAGCTACGGGCTCGTGAGTTCCAGAATGCCCTTCAGGGGAACGCGGACCCAGTCGGGCCGGTTGTTGAGCTCGTAGCCCAGCTCGTAGATCGATTTGTCAATCAGGTAGATGTCCAACAGCACCTGCAGCTGGTCGCGGTTAACCGGCAGGAATCCTCCGGTGCGAGCCACTTCCAGGTAAGCCTTCAGGAAGGCCGATGAAATCCATCGGCTCCAAAAACTGGCCCACGGTTCAATCAAGCCAACGTCCTCCGAACGAACCACCCCACGATGGACCTGATCGAACAAGGCCGTATGAGCGGCATAGTGGAACGATCGCAGCATGCCCGCAACATCGCGCAGCGGAGACCGTTTGATGGTTCGCTCGCTTAACGGACGCGCCGGCTCTCCCTCAAAATCGATGATGATGAAGTCCCTTCCCGTATAAAGAACTTGCCCCAAATGGTAGTCCCCGTGGATGCGCGTGCGCATCGCCGTAATCTTGCGGCCCAGAATCTTCTGAAACTGTTTCAGCATCGACGACTTCAGATCCAAGACACGTGCGGCCTCGGCCTGGGCCATGGGTGCCAGCTCCCGCATTCGTCTGCGCAACAACTCCAAAACTTGGCCGCTCAGATTCCGCATGGATTGATAGACAGAGCGTTGATAAAGCAGCGAGAAAGGCTCCGGGGCAAATTTCGGGTCTTCTGTTTCGGAGGCGAGACTCAGATGCAGCTCGGCAGTCCGCTGGCCCAGCAGCCTGGCGGCCTCCGGATAGCTGCCGATGAGTTCGTGCGATTCCACCGGAATCTTGCGCTCGACCAGGTCGAGCAGGTGCTCCGAGGGGTCGGGAGGTTGGGGCAGTTCTCTCAAACTCGAGGCGACGCGCTCAAAGTAACGGCTCAAAATGTCAAGCGTGTAAGTCCAGGCATCTCCCTCGTTTTTGATCCAACTCTGCAGCAACCCGAGCGTCATCGAGGTCCCCTTCTTGGGCTGGTACTCCAGAGAACCGGCGATCGGAGGAATATTCTGAAAGCGAGTTTGCTCGGTCAAGAACGTTCCAATTTCCAGGTCTGGATTGACTCCCTCTGACACCTTGCGGAAGAGCTTCAACACCAGCTTATTCCCGTAGAGGATGGAACTGTTGCTTTGCTCTGCTCTTAATGCGGAGGGCTCCAGCTTGCGACTTCGGCCACCTCTTAGAGACTGAAAAACCCGTGTCTGTCCGCCCACCAAGTCGCCTGAATCGCCCTTGTGGCGCCTGCGGCCTTCGATCGTTTCCAGTAAAGCCAGGCCAAAATTCCGGTCGGCCGTGGCTTCGTAAAGGACACCGCTGCCTGCGGGTTTTTTTTCCGTAACACTGGCAATAATCATCGAACCCGAATGCTTGCGCACGGCCTCAGCCTGTTTGCCTCGAGCGAGCGAAACCGGCAGCGCATAGGTCTCGGGGTCGCCTTCGGCGTAGCTGACGGATACCAAGATAAGGTAAGTGCCGTTGGATCCCTGAAGGACGCGGATCGCATCCTGTACTGTTACGAAACTGATCTTGCGGGCCTTGCCTCCGAACCATCGACGAGTCATCAGGTATTTGCTCAGGACCGAGCCCAACATATCTTTTGTCTTACCTTTGAACAGACTGTCCCAGGAACCTGCAACAGCCAGCACCGGTTCGGCTGCAGGCAACGAGGGCTCCATCGTGGTAACCGCTTGCGTCTGCAGAGCAAACCAATAAAAAGCATGTGGGCCCAAGGTCACCAGATACGGCAGCTCGCCGATTGGAGGGAACGCCGATTGACCGAATACCTCCATGGGGACCATACCCCGGTACGCAGACAAATCGAGTTCGACATATTGGGCGTAGCGTGACATGTTCATGATCACCAGGATCACTTCTTCGCCGTGACGGCGGATAAATGACAGCACTTTTCGGTTCTCCGGGTGCAGAAACTCGAGAGTGCCTCGCCCAAAAGCCTGGTATCGCTTGCGCTGGGCGATCAGCCGTTTCATGAACCAAAGTGGAGAATGAAGATTGTTTTGCCGTGCTTCGACATTGACCACCTCGTAGTGGTAGTCCGGATCGATGATGATCGGCAGAAAGAGCTTTTGCGGATTAGCGTTGGAAAAGCCCGCGTTCCGATCGGCACTCCACTGCATGGGCGTTCGCACCCCGTTTCGATCACCTAGGTAAATGTTGTCGCCCATTCCAATCTCGTCGCCGTAGTAAATCACCGGCGTTCCGGGAAAGGAAAGCAACATGGCATTCATCAATTCGATCTTCTTCCGATCTTTTCCGAGGAGCGGCGCGAGACGATGTCGGATGCCCAGATTGATTCGTGCTCTGGGATCATGTGCATACATCCGGTACATGTAGTCTCTTTCCTCGTCCGTCACCATCTCCAGGGTTAACTCGTCATGGTTTCGCAGAAAAAGCGCCCACTGTGCGTTCTCAGGAATCTGAGGGGTCTGCTCCAGGATATCTATGATGGGATAGCGGTCCTCCATCCGAACGGACATGAACATGCGCGGCATCAGCGGAAAATGGAATGCCATGTGGCAGGCATCTCCGTTTCCCAAGTAGGCCACCGCGTCTTCCGGCCACTGGTTCGCTTCCGCCAGTAACATTCGATCCTGATACTTGGCGTCGATATGGTGACGCAGTTTCTTGAGGAATTCGTAGGTTTCCGGAAGATTCTCACAGTTGCTTCCCTCCCTCTCGTAGAGGTAAGGGACAGCATCCAAGCGCAGCCCATCAACACCCATATCCAGCCAAAAATCCACAACCTTCAAGACGGACCGGTGTACCTCGGGATTGTCGAAATTCAAGTCCGGTTGATGTGAGTAAAAACGGTGCCAGTAATAGGCATTGGCCACCGGATCCCAGGTCCAATTCGAAGCCTCGAAATCCTTGAAGATGATGCGGGCATCTTTGTACTTCTCCGGGGTCTCACTCCAAACGTAAAAGTCACGCCAGATACTCCCCGAATGAGCCCGACGTGATCTCTGAAACCAGGCATGTTGATCGGAAGTGTGGTTTAGCACCAGCTCGGTAATGATGCGCAACCCTCGCCGGTGGGCCTCTCGCAGAAAGAACTTGAAGTCGGACAGAGTGCCATAGGCAGGATGGACTTGCGTGTAGTCGGAAATGTCATATCCGTCGTCCTTCCAAGGCGAAGGATAGAAAGGCAGGATCCAAATTGCCGTCACCCCGAGCTCCTGCAGATAGTCCAATTTGCTCGCAAAACCACGAAAGTCGCCCATTCCATCTGCATCGCTGTCGGCGAAGGCACGGATATGGGCCTCATAGATGATGGCGTCCTTAAACCAAAGCGGGTCACCTATTGCTTTGCTGAGTCGTCGACCGGTGGAACGCACAATCGTCTCCTTACTGTGTCACATGAAGTAGTCAAAATCCTGTTCCGTACGAACCCGGCGTCGCACCCGGAGAATGTGAGCGGGCAAAACGTGCGGGTTGAGTTCGATGTAGTTTCGCGAGCCATGCCAGAAGTAACGGGCATCGGTTAGCAAGTCGTGAACCTGAAAAGGATGGTCCGCCTCAAGTCCAAGCTTCGCCAGCGGCAGATCGATCCAGCCGGACTGTTTGTAATGACAATCCAGGTTCACGACGACCAGGATGACATTGCTCAAATCCTCGGTCGTTTTGGCGTGGGCAATCAGTTGCTCGTTGTCGACCGGAAGAAACACGAGCCGGTCATTGCTTTGCAAGGCGGGATTAGACTTGCGAATGGAATTGATGCGAGCGATCAGGTCCCGCAGACTGTCGGGACGCGCGAGGTCCCAATGACGGATCTCGTATTTCTCAGAATCCAGGTATTCTTCCTTACCACGCACCAGAGGGCGGTTCTCGCACAACTCGAAAGCAGGCCCGTAGATTCCATAGTTGGGGCCCAGCGTCGCAGCCAGAACCAAACGAGACATGAAGGCTGGACGTCCCCCGATCTGAAGATACTCCGTCAGGATGTCCGGGGTGTTGGGCCAGAGATTGGGGCGAAAGTACTCTCTCACCTCGCCCTGCGTGAGTTCTTGAAAGTACTCTGTCAACTCCCACTTCGTGTTCCGCCAGGCGAAGTAGGTGTAGGACTGTGTGAAGCCGAGCTTCGCCAGCCGGTACATGACCTTGGGTCGGGTAAAGGCCTCAGACAGGAAGATCACTTCCGGGTCCACTTTGTGGATCTCGGCGATCAGCCATTCCCAGAACAGAAAAGCCTTTGTATGAGGATTGTCGACCCGAAAAATCTTGACTCCCTGGTCCATCCAGAACAGGACGACGCTTTTCAGTTCTTCCCAAAGTTGGCTCCACTTCTCGGTTTCAAAATCGATCGGATAGATGTCCTGGTACTTCTTGGGCGGATTCTCCGCGTATTGGATGGTCCCATCGGGTCGGCGGCGGAACCACTCCGGATGGCTCTTGACGTAGGGGTGATCCGGCGTGCATTGGTAAGCCAAGTCCAACGCGACCTCCAGACCGAGTTCCCCGGCCTTACGAACCAGACTTCGAAAGTCTTCCAATGTGCCCAGGTCAGAATGGATGGCTTTGTGCCCTCCTTCCTCGCTTCCGATGGCCCAGGGACTGCCAGGATCGTCAGGCGTCGGGGTGACCGAGTTGTTGCGGCCCTTTCTATGAGTCCGACCGATCGGATGAATTGGAGGGAGGTATAGAACATCGAATCCCATGCCCGCGACGTAGGGCAATCGAGCTTCGCAATCCTTAAACGTACCGTGGCGCCCGACTTCTGCCGCGCAGGAACGTGGGAACAGCTCATACCAGGCGCTGAAGCGAGCTTTCTCCCGATCAACATGGACGTTCAAGGTCCGGTGATAGACGCTCACCGGGCTAGGACTTGGATATTTGAGCATGGTCAGGACCAGCTGCTCATCCAGAGCGCACTGCCGCATTTGATCGAGCTGATTCGAACGCAACGCGGCGGCCCATGCTTTCAACAGTATCTGGTCTGAGGCAGAAGCATTCTCTAGTACCGATTCAAGCAGATTAGCTCCGACCAGGAAGTCCACCGAGCTGTCCTGTGCCGCAGGAATCTTTTTGACAATTCCGTGATGCCACGAGAGGAATTTATCGACCCAGGCCTGAACGGTGTATTCGTAGGTTCCCAGCTCTGTCACGTAGAACATTCCTTCCCAGCGATCGTTCACCACGTGGCTCATTTGGGTCAGGGTCCACTCCGTCTGGCCTTTTTTGCGATACAACAGCTGGCACCGCACGGCATCATGGCCGTCCGCAAACACGTCCGCCTCGACCCTGACTTTCTCCCCTACCGTACGCTTGATAGGAAAGAGGCCTCCATCGATCTCGGGCTTTATCCCTTCGATTACGACTCGCCTTCGTCCGTCCACTTCGCCGATTCCCTCCTCTCTAGTCACGGTTCCAGAGCATGCAAGCGCCGGATCCCCCGCCTGCTCTTATCCTTCTCCCTTCGACCCAGTCACCACACCTGCTCCTGTTCCCGCCGCAGCCTTCAATGTCATCTCCAACACAAGATGGTGATAGCCGGCTCCATCGCACGACCAGCAACAGGTGCTCGATTGCCGCTCAAGGCATGGCATCAGGCCTGAGGCCGATGCAGCTTCACAAGCGCCGGTGAACCCCAGGGACACACGCACCGACAGGGTCCAGTGATTGGGGCCGAGTCTCCATTTCGAAGGCTTGTACGGACAGATCGGATGCAGAGCCGGCCGCACTCACACCACCTGCAGAGACGGTTCGGGAGTCAGAACCCAGAAGAATGGGGTGCTCAATGTCATCCCGCGCCAAAATCTTACCACCGGGTGGGCGAGGGTGGAACTGCGGTCTGCCGCAGTCGGAGGGACAAAAAGTTGCGGGAACCTTCGGTATCGAAAGGTCTTGTCCGTAGAAATCTCTCTGAATTGCCGCCGTCCAATCAGAATTCGATGAGCTAGGTTAGAAGCACACTCTCGGCTGCGTGTACGGCGTTGATGGCTGAGATACGGAGATTGTCGGAAGCCGCCCAAATCCAAAAGGCGTTCGGATGCAGGAAGTCCCGCTTGATGAGACCCAGCTGAACCGTGTCCGTGCCGGCGGCCTGAACAGGAGACGGGCCCGGCTCATCGGCTTCCAATAAGGTGACGGAGTCCGAGCTCACGATCCGACCCAGCTCCTCGGCTGTAACATCAACGTCCAAGTCGAGAAAGATCGAGAAAGCGTAGGAGTGAAAGATCGGGGCCTGAATCAGGGTTATGGCCGGCAAGGGGCACACCGGCGCCAGCAGCATTCGAAGATGTCCGGCGATGAGCGCTTCGGTTTGAACCAGATTAGCCTTGGCCTCTTGGCCTAGAGAGCCCATGAGGTTGAAGGCCAGCTGTCCATCGAAGACCGTTTGGGGCATCTTCTGAAAAGAAAAGATGTTCAGCGTTTGCCGTTCCAGTTCCTCGACGCCGGGACTTCCCTGCTCAGAAGCGGGCTGCAGCATGGTGACGACGCTGCTGCGAATTGGAACTTGTGCGCCGATTCTGCGGAGAATGGCTGCGATCGAAAGGGCCGCCGGGTGCGGAGAACTGATTAAGCCTCTCATTGGCGCAACGCGCGCCTCATCTTCTGCACTCGCCAGAAACAACGGAACGCCTGATCCTTCGGGAAAGGCGTGGGTCAGGTCCACGGACAAGAAATGCAATTTCTGAGCCAGGGGGGCATAGGTTTGGGTGGTCACTGGGTCACCCGCAAAGAAGGCCACATCCAGGAACTCGAAACTGCCTTCGGAGATGGCCTGGGAGAAGACCGGTTCTCCTTCAAACTCCGCCAGACGTCCGAGATCTGCGTCGTCGTCCATGAGAACCAGCTTCGATACCGGGAATCGTCTCTCACCAAGAACAGTCTTGATTTCCTTCCCCATGAGCGTCGAGGCGCCAACGATAGCCACCCGGAGTTGTCGGTTTTCTTTCAGCATGCCAACTTGAAGATTCCAGCGCTCACAAAACGCGGGTCATTCTGAATCATCCGTTCTCGGAACCAGCTGGTCACCGGCCAGAAACGCTTCGTTCCGATGCTTGATCAGATGGAAGATCTTCAGAAGCAGACCGGACGAGGCATAGACCGTCGCCAGGATTAAGAGGACGACATGGGAGTAGAGATAGATGAGCGCAACCAACATTGCCAATAGATAGACGTTGATGATCGAGCGCCGGATCCCCAGGTCAATGTGTTTGAAACTGGGATAACGGATCGTACTGATCATCAAGAACGCCAAACTTCCCAACAGTACATTCCAGAGAGCCGCCACCGACCAATGGCTGATGGGCTCAGGAACGAAATGGACGATCGCAGCGATCAAGCCGGCGCCGGCAGGAATAGGCATGCCCACAAAAGCCTTTCGGTCCCTGGAGGCGCCCGCCGTCTGTGGGGAAACACTCTGAATGTTGAACCGGGCCAGGCGCATCGCGCCGCAGATGAGAAAAGCGAAGCAGACGATCCAGCCGATTTGTTGGACGTGTTTGGCGTAGGGAGGAAAGGTCGCTGTCAGGGACTTCAATCCCCAGATGTACGCTAAAGCGGCCGGGGCAGCCCCGAACGTGATGACGTCCGCCAGGGAGTCCAGCTGAACGCCAAAGTCGCTGCAGGTGTTCGTGAGTCGAGCGATACGACCGTCCATGCCGTCACAGACCACCGCAAAGCCAATGGCAATGGCAGCCAAGTCGTACTCCCCCTTGAAAGTGTTGATAAGCGCATAAAAGCCACAGAAAATCGTGCCGATCGTAAACAAGGTCGGCAGCACGTAAATGCCGCGACGCAGACGCCGGGCCCTCTTCTTGATGTCAGCCATCGTTGATCCTCCCGATGATGCTGCTTCCCCCCTGGACTCTATCGCCAACCTCCACCGTCAGGGTTACATTTTGCGGCAGCAAGAGGTCTACCCTCGAACCGAATTTGATCAAACCGATGCGCTCGCCCCGCGCTACGCGGTCACCCGATGCCTTCCAGCAGACAATCCGTCGAGCCAGGATGCCGGCGATCTGACTGACCGATACCTGGCACTTCTCGTTGCTGATTTCGAGCGTATTGCGTTCGTTTTCGACCGATGCCCGATCGTCAAAAGCGACCCGGAACTTGCCCGGTTCGTACGACACATTACCGATCCTCCCTGCGACGGGCGCCCGATTGATGTGGACATCCAGCACCGACAGGAAAATCGACACCCGTGTCGTTCCGTTTGGATGCGGAGCGATTTTGACAACCTTGCCGTCGGCTGGGGACACGATGAGACTTGTCTCCGCGGGTATCCGGCGTTCTGGATCACGAAAGAAGAAGGCAACGAATCCAACCAGCGCCAGGCAGATGGCGGCGGGCCAGCTTAGACCGATCAACATGAAAAACACCGCCAGGAGTCCCAGCGGAACCAGGAAAGGATAGGCTTCTTTGGCCATTCTCAGATTGGACGTAACGTTCATTTCATTCGCACACAACAGTATAGCCCACCTTCTCAGGGATAGAAACCGCTCGTCATGTCGGAGACTCTCATGCCTGAGTTTCCCAACACACGGCCTCCAGCCGCCGGGTTGCGGGCAAAAAAAAGAGGGAATCTCATCGATTCCCTCTTTTCGTTCACTGAGTCGAAGGGCTCAGGTTGCGGTCATTAGGAAAACTATTTGGAAGAAACAGGCTGTTTTGAGGCCTGATTGCGATACTGCTGGATCATCAGTTCCATCTGATCCTTTACGTGCAGTTTCATCTTTTTCAGGCGCGTTTCCTGGATCTGCTCCTCTTCGGTCAAGTAAGTCTTATGAACCAGCCTTTCCAACTGCTCGTCGTAGCCGCTATGCTCGTTCGCCAGCTTCCTGAAGTCCTCACTTGACCGCAGTAATTGTGCCTTGATCTCTTCTGAGGTTCCTAATTCCATCACCTAACCTCCTGACGTGTCACAATTGTGGGAAATGGCCACTGTTAACCCAACTGACTCAAACCGTAACACATAGAAAACATCCATTTCAAGGAAAAACTCAGACCTGGAACGGGGGCGCGATTTCAACATAAGAGTATTCCAGTCAGTCGCTTGCAAGGGCGCCTTCACAGATTCAAGTATTCTTTCAGTCGCTTGGAATGGGCCCGGCTCACAGGGATTTCAGTGCCCTTTCTGTCATCCATCTTGAGCTGCAAAGTCCGGTTAAACCAGGGCACCACTTCGCGTATTCGGTTGATGTTCACCAGGAAGGAGCGATGGACTCTCCAGAAGATCTCCGGGTCAAGGTTGGCTTGCAGATCTTCCAAGGTTCGATAGTTGGTCTCGCCAGCCAGCTCCCGCGTCGTCACCGAGATCGTGCCATCCGAGACGCTGGCGAACACGATATCCTCAGAATCCACCAGCAGGTTCCGGTTTTTGTCCTTCAACAACAATTTGGTCTTCTTGTGGGTGGCAGGCCGCATCATCTGGAGCAGCTCGTTCATCTTGCCGTGTACGACCGACTCCGACTCGAGTTGCTTCTTCGCTCGCTGCACCGCCTTTTCAAGACGCGATTTCTCGACCGGCTTCAAAAGGTAGTCCACGGCATTGACGTCAAAGGCCCGCACCGCATACTGGTCGTAAGCCGTTACGAAGACCACCTGGGGCAGCATGTCTTTTTCCAGCAGTTGTTCGACTACTCTGAGCCCACTCAGCCCAGGCATCTCGATGTCCAGAAACAAGAGATCGGGTTCCAATTCCTCGACCAAATGAATGGCTTCCAGACCATTGCGTCCCTGCCCAATGATCTTCACTTCAGGAACTGAACTGAGAAGGAAACTCAATTCCTCGAGAGCGAGTTCTTCATCATCCACCAAGATGCATGTGATCGGCATGGTCAATCCCTTTGGAGCCTTCTAGCGCTCGCACTCCAGCATCACTTGACAATCAGATTTCGATGGGTTACCGGAAGACCCATGTCAGAAGCGATCGCTCCTCCTGCGGTGCAACGTTGCAGTCTCACCCAACCTTAGTCTGGGCCGTGCTCTCTCGAATCGGGATCTCAATGTGGGTAAAGGTCCCCTTCCCCGGAAAACTGTTCACCGCGAACGCATAGTCGGATTGGTAAGCGACTTTGAGGCGCTCCACCACGTTACTGATACCGATCCCGGAATGATAGATCCTGGGAAAACTTTCCGACGGAATACCTACTCCATCGTCCTCCACTTCGATACAGATCTTGCCGTTCCGCCGGCTCGATCGAATGACAATACTGCCGTGGTCGATCTTTGGAGCGATACCGTGTTTGATCGAGTTCTCGATGATCGGCTGCAGGATCATGCTGGGAATGAGACAGCCGAGAGTTTCGCTCTCGATCTCCTTCTCCACACGGAGTTTGTCCTTACCGAAGCGGATGACTTCAATGTCGAGATAGTTGTCGATGAATTCCAACTCCTCCCTCAACGGTATGAAATTTTCGTGCCCTTGAAGCAGCTTCCTCAGGATATGCGAAAGCTTAAGAACCATGTGCCGGGCTTTGGCCGGGTTGGTTCGAATCAGCGATGAGATGGAGTTCAGCGTGTTGAACAGAAAATGGGGATTAATCTGATTGGCCAGGGCATCCAAGCGAGACTTGACGACAAGCACTTCCTGTTCTGCCAGCTTCAGCTCCAAGCGGGTATTGTTCCAGATCTTGATCACCAACCCGGCGGAACCGACGGTTGCGACAAATATCGTCACCAGAACGGCGAGGTTATCCGACGACAGGTAGAAGATCCAACCCTTGGGAAAACTCTGCCCCAGCAGGTAACGCATCACGTCAAAACCAAGGAGAGTGAAGAAGAAAATCAGCTGCCAGGAGAATTTCTGGAGGTTGGCCATGGACCTGAGCGAGAGGAGGAAGTTGATGGGGACAAACGGCGAAAAGCTCCAGACCTGTTCTTTACTGGGACACAGGTTTCGAAGCAGGCCGGCTGTCAGTCCGACGATCACCGAGATCGGAAACGTAATCCACTCTTTGTGGAATAGAGCGGTCAGTCCCGTCAGGCAACCCACCACCGAACCCACCACCGTTCCTCCGAGGAGGCCGGCCACAAACGTACCTTCCAAAGTCAGGTCAAAGGCCACATAGTCCATCTGGTAGCGAATGGCAACGCCCAAGGCAAGCGGAATGCCCCAAAACAAGAACAAATGAAGTTTCTCGCGATAGTCCCGGGGCTCTGCAAAAAGAGTCTTTCGAAATTTCTGTGACCGAGACAACAGCGCGGCCAGTGAGGCGGCAATCCCCAGCTTGACCAGCAGTGCAATCAGAACGGCGTTGTTGTCGGGAAGAGGGGTCATGGGCGTCTTGGCAAGCCCATCTTAACTCAAAAGCGAGATTCGATTGAAGCTTCCTAAAAAAAGCCATGGGCCATTAGTGGGATTAACCGAACGGGTCCACGGTATATAATCCATGAGAACCTAAACAAATGGGAAGGGGGGGAGCAGCATGGCCAATGTTCGGATTCCAAAAGGGTGGGAGATCAGCCAGCGATTGGTAACGCCGGAATCGGTCTATCGGAATCGGCGGGAGTTTCTGCGAGAGCTGGGATTCGCCGGCGTGGGAGTGATGGGCATGATGGCTGGCTGCGCAGGCCCATCCGGCTTGCCCGTCAGGGCCTTTGCCGACATTCAGGACCTGGGCCCCTTCATTCCCAAATCACCGACCAGTCAGTTCTACCCGGCCAAGCGCAATGCCAAGTACAAACTGGACCGGCCCCTGACCAAAGAACTCGTCGCTGCCCGGTATAACAATTTCTATGAGTTCAGCCTTCAAAAGGACGTCTGGCGTCACATCGGAAAGTTCGAAATTCGTCCCTGGCAGATCAAAGTCAAGGGTGAAGTGGAGAAACCCGCTGTGTTCGACATCGATGATCTGGTGCGGAAGTTCCCTCTCGAGGAACGCCTGTACCGGCACCGATGCGTTGAGGCTTGGTCCATGGCCGTTCCCTGGTCCGGCTTTCCGTTGCGCTCTCTCCTGGAAGCAGTACAACCCAAAGCCAGTGCGAAGTATGTGCGTTTTGTCACCTTCTTGAATCCCAAACAGGCGCCCGAGCAAACGCGGGCACATTGGTACCCCTGGCCGTACTTCGAGGCATTGACCATCGAGGAGGCCATGAATGAACTGACCCTCTTGGCGACCGGGATCTATGGTCATGAAATGACCTTGCAGCATGGCTCACCAATTCGGCTGGTAGTACCCTGGAAGTACGGCTACAAAAGCATCAAATCCATCGTCGAAATCGAACTGACCCGCAAACGCCCTCCCACTTTTTGGAACCAGCTCCAACCCAGAGAGTACGATTTCACTTCGAATGTCAATCCCAACATCCCGCACCCGCGCTGGTCTCAAGCCAAAGAAACCGTGATCGACACGGGTGAGAAAAGACCAACCCTCCTGTACAACGGGTATGGCGAGTTTGTCGCTGCTCTTTATTCCTGAGCGAGCGGCCGCCTCATTGCCCGACGGCCCCCTGGCAGAGCCCGCACCTGCAGCCCTTGTTGCGCGGTTTTTCGTTTCGAATTCGCGTGAGTAAGGTTATATTTAAGGACTTAGGTGCAGGTGCCGCAGGCACCCGTTTGCAGGTCGATTGCTAATTTCGGTAAAGAGGTTTGGCCGTCGTTCATGATCGTTCAGTATTTGGGTTTCGAAGCACTTTCCGATAGTCGAGTGTACCGGTTCCGGGTGGTTGATGAGCAGCGAAAGGAGAGGCTGTTTGGACTCCGTATCCCTAATCAGGCATTCCTCGACTTCAAGCTGAAATATCAAGATGCTCCGGATCTTTGCTTGTGCAAGCTGAAGTCGGATCTCGAAGCGGAAACCGCAGAGAGATTACTTTTGCCTGAGCAGATCGTCTCGGATGCAGAAATTCAAAGATACGTCGACGATCACACGCCATCGAAACGCAAGCCGGCCCAATCCGCCTGACGGCGGCTTGCCAGTGTAAACTCTCGCAGTCGTCCTGACCCCGCATGTCCCTCTTTCTGACGGAGCAAGAAGTCAGTCGCCTCTTGACCATGTCTTCCGCCATTGAATGTGTGGAGGAGGCCTTGGTGCAGCTCGCCTCGGGGCATGGCGAGAATCTGACCCGTCGCCGGCTGCATTCGCCGAACGGAACCCTCCAACTGCTGGGTGCGGCGCTGCCGCAGGCCGGATTCATGGGATACAAGGTCTATACGGTTTTTCAGGGCCGTGCGCAATTCCGAGTCTTCCTGCACGACTCGGAAACAGGCAAACTGGCGGCAGTTCTCGAGGCCGACACACTGGGACAGATCCGAACCGGCGCGGCCACTGGGGTTGCCACGCGCTGGATGGCACGCGTAGACAGCAAGGTGGTGGGCATCATCGGCACAGGCTGGCAGGCGCGCACTCAGTTGGAAGCGGTTTGCTTGGTGCGGCCGCCCAGCCAAATTCTGGCCTATTCCCGGTCCTCAAACAGACTCTCCACCTTTTGCAGCAAGATGCAGGAAAAACTGGGAGTGCGCTGCCAGCCCGCACGCACCGTGGACGAAGTGGTCGAAGCCAGCGATGTCTTGATTACCATCACCAACTCGGTTAAACCCGTATTTTCCGGGGAACGCCTCAAACCTGGGACCCATATCAATGCTGCCGGATCCAATTTTCTGATCAAACGTGAATTGGATGAGGTGTGCCTGCAGCGCTGCAAGTCCATTATTGTGGACTCAAAAGAACAGGCGAAGCTGGAATGCGGCGAGTTTCTAGGCCCCCTTGAAAAAGGCATGCTCAATTGGGACCGGATCCGTGAACTGGGCGAAGTGATTCTGGCCCGGTTGCTGCCCCGAACCAGTCCCGAGGACATCACACTCTTCAAGTCTCTGGGGATCGGAATCGAGGACGTGGCTGTGGCTGCCAAGGTCTACCGGCTGGCCCAGGAGCAGAAACTCGGGATAGAAATCGCTCACCCTTAACCTTCCCTCCAGCCGCGGTAGAGGCCTCCTCTTGTCCGGTGTAGGGCACCAGCCGGCACTCAACATGCCCCCTTAGCGGGTTGCATGGAAGGTCCGAGTCAAAACGTTGTTCTCGTCGAAGATCTCTTCGTTCTGGCCGGCGGGATCCACTCGAATCGTTAAGCTTTTCAACTGCCTTCCGCCCAATCCCTTCAGTTCTATAATTCGGGTTCTGGGCATCAGGTCGATTGGCGCCTCCAAGCCGGGCAGCTCCTGTTTGAAGACCCCTATGCGCCTCTCGTTTTCGAGGGTCACGGTGAACGGGGCCGAGCCACGGTTCCCCAGGTTGTGAATGACCAACTGTCCTGAATCGGAATTGGGGTCGTAGGTCAAGTCCTCTTGCCCCACCGCCAAATCACTGGATTCTGCAAGGGGCGCCCTCTTCCTGACCTGGCGAATCTCAATGACCGTCGTTTTGCGGGAACGCAACATGAAGGGAACGATGGCGCCGCGCTTGAGTGGCAAGCGGCGAGTAGAAGTGACCACGTCGATGCTGTCCGCACCCAAAACGTCGGTGCCCTCGGTGACTTCATAGTCTCCGTTCTCAAGTTGCCAGACCCGCATGCGGACGTCTTGAAGGTTGTGAGAGGTATTGAAGACCACCACCTTCAGATTACCAGGAGTGGACTTCCGAACCAAAGCCGCCACATTGCCGCCCGTTTCCTCCCAGCTGACGGCGTGCGACGGAAAGAGAAAACCTGGCGAAGCAGCAACGCCACCAAGCCGGGCCCTCTGAAGCGCTTCCAGCGGCAGTCGAAGCCGACCGGTGGCCATCTGGGCTTCGGTGTAGAGATAGCGATTCTGAGACAGGTGCTTGATCAAGGCAGCCTGATAATCCTGGAGGAACTGTTTGTCTCCCGTAAGTTCATAAGCCCACTGCCGGGCCAGTACTCCAGACCTCTCCTTTTGGAGGTTGTGTTCCCAGATGGGCCGCTTTCGCAGTTCTTCGAGCAACCCTTCACCGTAGGAAGTCGGGTCCACCTGTTCCAGCCACCGGCCGCTGATCCCAAAAACCAAACCTAATTCCGGGCTTCTTCCCACCCGATCCTGCAACCACAAATACCTCTCGTCTTGGGTCAACTGAAACAAGCCCCACATCAGATCGAACAGGTGAGGCCCCGGTAAGCCCTTCTGCAGGACGCTGTCGTTTGAGTAACGGACGCTCTGCGTGAGCGCGGGATAGCGATCTCGCCTCCAGTGCGAGAGCATCGCATTTCCGGCCTCCTTCAATAGCGCGGTGATCCGATCGTTGCCGTTATACCAAGCCAGCATCAAGGCCGGATGCCACAGAAAGCGGGTGGAGTCCTCCTCGTACGCGTAGGGCCTTTCTTCGGCGACCTCGGTCGGACTGGAATACGATGAACGAAAATGGCGGTGCTCGGCAGCGTTCATTCCACTAAGGCGTTCACACTCACGAGCCGCCCTCATGAGCCGTTCAACAGCCCAAGGATCACCGTAGTCAAGCGGCAGGAGGACGGTGAGTGCCCTCATTCGTTCCCGATAGAGTTGATCTGCTTTCTTCCATCCGCCATCCCGACCGCCGGACTGCTCAGAAGCCTCGACAAACTGCCGAACGGAGCGGCGCAGACGCGGGTTGGAGCGATCCATCAACTCCAGAGCCACCCAGTTAGACACCAGTCCGCTATCTTGATCCGATCCGTCGCCAAATGTCCCATCGGGACGCTGTCGATGGGTAATCCACCATTCGGCGATGTTCCCCAGCTCCTTGAGAAGCCACTGCTGCTGAAACACCCACAACGGCACGTCCGGAGCAACATTGACAGGCTGTTTGAAGTCGGGCGGAGCGTCTTGGGGATGAAGCCAACCGCGATAGGCCAAAGCAATCTGGTCTTTCGGATCGCTGCGCAGCACGCTCTCGATGTCGCGGTAAAGCGCATCGACCAACCGGAAGAGGCGGCGCGCCGACGAAGAGTCCAGGTCCTCCCAGGCCGGCTCCTGGCTGACGGTCTGGTAGCCGTCCTTGATCCAACGGTGCTGGTCCTCCAGGTACTCTCGCCTTGAACTCTGCGCTCCCGGGGATTCTCCTGTCTCCGAGGGCCACAACACCACCTCAGCACCACGTAAAAACCCCTCCAGAAAGTCGGGCTGATTACTGGCCAAGGTGAGCCACATGGCGGCGCCGGCAGGAACGACCTGATCCCGGATGTCGAGCAGCACCTTCACCACCCCTTCCGCTGGCAAGCGAACATCCACATGGATCAGGTTTCTCTGCGGCATCACCGGATCCCTGAAGACAATGTTCACTATCGGCCCGGACTCCGCCTTTCGACCACCGGGATTCAACTTCAGCTCGATGGCTCCCAAGGCTGAGTGTCCTAAGAAGGGAGGGATGACAATATGTTGATAGCCTAAGGCACCCGCAGGCTGGGAGCCGCTACTCGAGTCTTTGTAAACCTCATGGGAGACGCCAACCCAGGCGTTTCGATCATCCGGCAAGTAACGACCTTCAATTCGCGTCTTGAGGTTGTGGAGTGAGGCGATCTGATTTCGAGACACCCCCTCCAGTTCCTGAGCCTCCGTGACAGGCATCAACCGGTAGCTAAGCGCCTCAGGCGGTTGATCGAGGGAAGCCTGATTGCGAATGAGATAGCAATCCAGTTCGGCCACCGATCCTCGATCTCGTTCAACCATCAGTCGGGAGCTTTTCTTAGGTGTCGCGAGGAGTTTTCGCGCGGCGTATGTGGAGGAGTCGGATTTTTCGATCAAAGAACCTCGTGCTTTGCCGTCCAGCCCCACAACGCGACCGGAAAAGCTTCCGTGTAATGTCACGTAGTTAAAAGGTTCGTCGGCCGTCTTTATCTCTAAAACCATTTCTCCCGGAGGGGTTACTTCCGCGTCGGGTGGCCAGACCGAATCGAGCTTTCCATCCAGGGCTTTCACCTCGAACCGGCCGCGGTCCTGGGCCTCCACCAGCGCCACCTTGCGTATGACAGCCGTCGAGCTGAGCTGAACGATGGCAGGGGGTTGCTCCCATCCGAACCTCTTCTGCCAATGACCCTGACTGAGGGTTGCAGTTTCGCCCTCACTGCCCTGACTTCCTTCCGGCACGTTCCCCGCAGCCAATGGTTCGATCATCGAAGGCGGCAGCGCTGTTCCGAAGGTTCTTAGATCATCGATCCAAACTCTTCTTTCGCTTCCGCTATGAAAGTAGGCAGCCAGTGCTCTGGTGTGAATCCCAATCTGGTCCAAACTCCCGGCGAGGTGGAACTCACCATTCTCGTGGGCTACTTGGTTGCCGTCGATATAAAGACCAAATCCCTGTAGCTCGTCCCATGTAAAGGCCAGGTGAAACCAGCGCCCGGCCACCAGCTGGGGACCTGACGGATTTGCCCTGAGCCGGTGAGTGTCGTGGTTACGATCCTTGACGTGGAGTTCCAGGGTCTCCCCTGTCCAGAGCAGGTCAGTGAACAAGCAGTCCCGACCGGAATGCTGTGCCTTGCTCACTTGAACAATCGAAAACGGAAAGGGACCCAAGGGTTCGTCCAGTTTCCACCAGAATGCCAACGTTCCTCGCTCGGCATAAAGGTTTCTCGCCGCGTCATAGGTCAGCAAGGACCCACTGTCCAGGTAGAGGGCGCCACCCCGCTTTCCTTCGCGAACAATTTTTAGGTTCTGGTTTGCCAGGGGGGCCTCGTCGCCCACGGCTTCATCGGCCAGTACTGTTTTGTCGTAGGAAGCGTGAAATAGCGGGAGGACGCCCGCGTTGGCGGAAACGCCTTTTTCGGTGGGAGACAAACCAAGGAGCAGGAAAACCAGGGCAACTGGAAGCCCAACGAGACTTCCAACTTTGCCGGTGTTCTTCATGCGCGTCAGTCTATCGGATGCCGGAAAACTTCTCCTGCAGGAGGCGTATCTTTTCTTCAAAACTGAGGTTCAATGGCACAGAAGGCGCCGGTTCTTTCCTGGCTGCCTGCTTGACTGCCTGCTCCGGCCGACTCTTTGCATCTCTTTCCTTGTGGCCGTGATCCTTGCGTGCGGACTCTCGGGGACGGTCCTGCTGCTTTGCTGGATCGGGCCTGGCTTGGGCTGGCCGTCGATCGCGATCCCGCGCCGGCCGACCCGATTGCGCCGCCCGCTCTGCCTTGGGCGCTTGCCGCCGGCGGGTGTCGCGCTCAGCCCGTGATGGCTGCGGCTTCTTGATCTTCGGGAGAAGCGCTTTCATGGACAGCGAGATTCGCTTCATATCAAGGTCGACCCCGATCACCTGGACCTTGACGATCTCCCCTACCCTCACGGCCTCGCGCGGATCCTTGACAAAACGATTCGACAGCTCCGAAACGTGAACCAAGCCGTCCTGGTGCACGCCGACATCCACGAAGGCACCGAAGTTTGTGACGTTTGTGACGGTGCCCTCCAAGACCATTCCTACCTTCAAATCGGCGACGTCTTTGACATCGTCACGGAAACTCGGTACCACGAACTTCTCACGCGGGTCACGTCCCGGTTTCAACAGCTCTTGCTTGATATCCTTCAGAGTATACAGGCCAAGGCTTTCGGTGCAGAACGGCTGCAGATCAAGGTTTTGAAGCAGTTCATGATTCCCGATCAATCCGGCTGGATGGGTCCCCAAGGCCAAAGCGATCGACTCCACAACCGCATAGGACTCGGGATGAACGGCCGTGCCGTCAAGCGGATTGTCTCCTTCCACGATTCGAAGAAATCCTGCCGCCTGTTGGAATGTGCGCTCCCCGAATCCGGGAATGCTCATTAATTCCGCTCGGGAACGAAAGCGGCCGTGCTGATTGCGATACTCGACGATGTTTTTGGCCAGCCTTTGATTGAGGCCCGAAACATAGCGCAGCAGCGCATAGGAGGCATTGTTCAACTCGACGCCAACCTGGTTCACACACGACTCGACCGATGCTTCAAGTCCTTCCTTCAACTTCTTCTGATCCACATCGTGCTGGTACTGTCCGACACCTACAGACTTGGGATGAATCTTCACCAGTTCGGCCAAAGGGTCCTGCAGGCGCCGCGCGATCGAAATCGCACCGCGAATGGTCAGATCCAATCGTGGAAACTCGCGACGAGCCTCTTCTGAAGCGGAGTAGACCGACGCACCCGATTCATTCACCAAGATGGCGAACACCTTGTGCCGGGCCTCGGGCAAAGGCTCGGGTTCAGGGGCCGCTGCCGGCGGGTTGACAATCAGCGGAGCCTCCACGGCCCCAACCGCAACCGGCTGTTCGAGAGGCGTTGCTTCCCCGGAGGAGGGAGGTGCAGCTTCGACCACGGGAGCCGGAGCGCCACCCCTTTCCTCGTGTGCCGCAGCTTGTGCTGCCGCCACCGTGGATGGGATCTCTTCGCGTGGAGCAACAGCCGGCTCGGCGTCAGCCAAGGGGACCTGGGGCAGGCTGTCCGCAGGTTCTTCCCCGAGCGTGGCCGCCACCTCGGCCGCAACGCTTGAACCGGCGCCCTCCGGACCATCGACAGACGGCATCCCTTCAGTGGTCTCCGGGGCGCGTGCCTCCGAACCCGATGGCTTCGGTTTCGGCGCCGGGGGGTTGAGGAGGGATAGGTCAAAGGTCTCCTCGGCGTGGTATTTGCGCAAGAACTCCCGGACGAAGGCATCGCTTTCGCGCGAGGCCGTGCCGTTGCCAATGGCAATCGCCTGAACATCGTGTTTTTGAATCAACCGATAAAGGATGGCTTCGGACCGCGGAATGTCTTTCTTGGGTTCGGTGGGAAAGATCGTGGCATACTCCAGAAATTTCCCCGTTCCATCGACCACCGCCACCTTGCATCCGGTTCGAAACCCCGGATCGATACCCAGCACCGTCAACGAGCCTGCCGGTGGGGCCAACAGCAGATTGGTGAGATTGGCTTCGAAGACCTTGATGGCCTCAGCATCGGAACGCTCTTTCAGCATGGTTCGGATTTCACTCTGGATGCTGGGATAGATCAGGCGATCGTAGCTGTCCTTCACCGCTCGCTCAAGCAAGGCCGCAAAAGCGGACTGAACCTCGCGAATGACCAATCCGGAAATCAACCGGAGGGCCTTTTCCGTGTCGATTTCGATCGTGTAGCTGAGAATCTGTTCCTTCACTCCTCGTCGAATCGCCAGCATTCGATGGGAGGGGATCTTGGAGACGGGCTCATGGAAATCGTAGTACATGTCGTACTTGGTCTTTTGACCTTCCCTGCCCTTGACCACCTTGGACACAATTGTGCCCTCCTGGAGCATCATCTGCCGAATGCTCTTCCGAATCTCCAGGTCCTCCGAAATCCACTCCGCCAGGATATGTAAGGCTCCCTCAATGGCCTCCTCTTTGGTGTTGACTCCCTTTTCGGAGTTGACGAGACCTTCGGCCAACTCCTCGATGGCCTTCTCACCTGGAACCTGGTCCCAAATGTACTTTGCCAGCGGCTCCAAACCCTTCTCCACAGCCGTGCCAGCCTTGGTCTTGCGTTTTGGCTTGTAAGGCAGATAGAGGTCTTCAAGTTCGTTTCGCTCGTAGCAAGCGAGGATCTTGTTCTTAAGTTCCTCCGTGAGCTTTCCCTGCTCGTCGATCGACTTCAGCACCGTGTCACGACGCTCCAACAGGAGCTTGTAGTGCGCCCGCTTCTCATCGACGGACCGGATCTGTACTTCGTCGAGGTTGCCGGTGACCTCCTTTCGATACCGCGCGATAAAAGGCACCGTGGCCTGTTGCTCCAACAAGCCGATCACCGCCTCGGCCTGCTTGGCGCTGACTCCCGTGTCAGCCGAGATTCGTTCAATGATGATTTGATCCAAAGGCATGAATGCTGTCCCCCTTGATAAAAGGCGCTGTATTATAACAAAAACTTGTTTCAGTCATTCGAGTTATGCGGCTGAATAGACCAGACCTCAATGCGTGAAATCACGGGTTGGCTGCTTCCATGAGGCGGAGGTTGAAGCGGTCTGCTTGTCAATGAGGCGCCCGGTGATTGAGACAGAACATTGCGCGCACGATTCAATTGCGTCGGCGGAGGCTGGCACTCGATCGATCTCCCGCCAATGACGACAGGCAACCTGATTGGGATTGTATTCCTGATTTCGATTTTCGGCATCGACAATAAGAGGCCCACCCTCGATTCTGAAGCCCTATTTCCTGACCCATTCCAACGTTGGGAATCCAGTCGGCCCCGTTCTTTTCCTTTGTCTTCATGGTCCAGTCCCTCTAACATCTAGGAAGTTTTCGACTTCACGACTTGAAAGTGAGGGTATCTTTCATGCCACTTGCTTCATCCATCCCGACCCAGGCAGATCGCGAAAGGATGTGTGCGGGAGGCGGACTTCGACGTGGGCGTATGCTGAGTTTGGCCGCCGTCGTCGCCGTGGCTCTGCTGGCTCCTACCCTGACGCTTATGCCGAACAGCCCAAAACGAAAACTGCTCTACCTCACCCACTCCGCCGGCTTCAAGCACTCGGTGCTCCCACTGTCTGAACAGATTGTCAAGGAAATCGGAGTGAGATCGGGCGCCTTCGAGGCCACGTCCACCCAGGACTGCTCTCTTATCAATGCGGACCATCTGAAGAATTACGATGCCTTAGTGTTCTACACCACCGGCGAGTTGCCTTTTTCCGAAGCACAGAAGCAAGCCTTTCTCGACTTCATCAAGTCCGGAAAGGGTTTCGTTGGCGTGCACAGCGCTACCGATACCTTTTACCAATGGCCGGAGTACGGGCAAATCATCGGGGGTTACTTCGACCAGCATCCCTGGCATGAAGACGTCAACATCGAGGTGCTGGATCCCAAGCATCCCGCAGTCAGACACCTGGCGCCGTCGTTCGAAATCAAAGACGAAATCTACCAGTTCAAGGACTTCCTCAAAGACAAACTCCACGTTCTGTTAAAACTGGACAACCGTTCGGTCGACCTCAACGCGAAGAATGTCAAGCGGCCTGACCAGTATTTCGCGCTGTCCTGGACCAACCAGTATGGAAAAGGAAGAATCTTCTACACTGCCTTGGGGCATCGGGATGAGGTTTGGCAGGACTCCCGCTTCCAGGAACATCTGCTCAACGGAATTCGATGGACGACGCGGGATGTCAAGTAAGCCCGAGGTGTCCAGTCTCCGGGCTACCAGGAGCGGCCTTGGCTCGGCGCCGGAGCCGCTCCTGAGGGATGCTCACAGACCGGCCTTCAACTCTTGAGTGGCCGCGACCATGGCCTCCGAGAGAAAGCGGAAGTCGTTCTTCACCCCCACAAAGCGCATTCCTCGGCCAATCCATTCTCTGGCTGAGTTGACGTCCTGCAAATGCACCCCAGGCGCGACGCCGTGGCGGTTACAGGCGGCAATCACTCGCTCGAAGGCCTCCACCATCAACGGATGCTTGGTTTGTCCGGGAACACCGAGCGATTTTGACAGGTCATAAGGCCCGATAAACACCGCATCCAGCCCAGGTACTGAAACCAGACTGTCGATATCGTCGATCGCTTTCTTGCTTTCCGGCTGGATCACAACCAGCGTTTCCTGGTTGGCCCACTCCAGGTACTCCGCAGGACTCACGTCCCGGAAAGCTGAGTGCACAATGCTCACCGCCGCACCCCGCTCCCCGAGCGGAAGATACTTGGTGTGTCGCACAATCGATTCCACGGCCTCCCTTGTTTCCACACGAGGGCAAATCAACCCCAGCGCCCCCAAATCCAGAGTCCTGGCCAGAAGGTGGTAGACCGGGTCGGCCACCCGCACCAACGGGACGATTTCTTCATGTCGCGCCACGGTCATGAAGTCCGTCATTGTTTCCCAGCCGAACTGGGAGTGCTCGGTGTCCAAAATGAAAAAGTCCCAGCCGACGGCCGAGAGAAGCGAAACCACCTGTGGCGATCGGATCATCGAAACCATCGTTCCCACGACCGCTTTGCCTTCCTTTAGCTTCTTCTTTGCTTGGTTGATCTTCAGTGCCGGCATGCCCATCCTCCTCCGAAGTCCTTTCAACGCGCCGCGATTCTATCGCAACAGAGGCGGCTGCCCAAGAACAACTCACCATCTGGAGGTCACAATACGTGCCCACATTCTGCTGAATCGTGGGAAGACGATGACAAGATGCGATGAACTTCCATTGACACCTCAACGGGAATTTGATTAGTTAGCCGTCCGCCGTGAATTTTTCTCACGGCTTTGTTCCGGGTGGTATTTTGCTCGCCCCGGATGCCTGCAACACACGAAGGAGATGCCGTTGAAACGAATTCTGCCTGTGCTGCCGGGCTTGCTGTTGCTCCTGCTCTGCGCGGTGTTTACGCGCCAGTTCGCAGAACCATGGATCAAGACCTACTGGAAGTGGGGATTCGACCTGCTCCACTTGAACGCAATGATGCTCTCGTTTCTTCTGGGGATCTTTCTCGGCAACGCCATCCGCTTGCCGGCCTCGATGCAGCAGGGGGTGAAGGTCTCTTCCACCATTCTGAAGGCGGGCGTCATCCTGATGGGTAGCCTGTACAGCTTCTCCGAAATCGGCCGGATCGGCCAAACCAGTTTGTTGATGATCTTTTTCTTCGTTTTCGCCACGTTCTTCTTTGTGCTGTGGCTGGGGAAGCTGCTTAAGGTCCGGCGTTCATTGACCGGGGTGCTCGCTTGTGGATGCGGGATCTGCGGGGTGTCGGCCGAAATTGCGGCGGCCCCTCTGATGGGCGCAACGGCGGCCGAACTGGCTTACTGCATTGGCGTGACGCTCGGTTTCGGGCTGGTCGAAGTCCTGACCTACCCGGCACTCGGGACTCTGCTGGGTCTCTCCAGTTATCAGTTTGGCGGCTGGGCCGGAACCGGGATTCTGAATTCCGCCCAGGTCCTGGCGGTGGCCTTGGCTTTTGAAAAAGATGTCCAGGGGTTGGCCACCGTCAAAGTCGCTGAGATTTTTAATATCACGCGGGTGCTTTTCCTGCCGCTCCTGATTCTGATTCTGGCTTTTTATGCCTCTGCCGACCGGCAGGGAGTGCGCGAGGGCAGCTCGGGAAAGGTCATTGTCGAAAAGTTTCCTCTCTTCATTCTGGGCTTTCTGACAATGACAGCTCTGGCTTCGGCCCAACTGTTTCACTCCGAACAGCTGGCTTCACTGCGAAGCCTGATGTTGTGGTGCTTCTCCATGGGTTTGATTGGACTGGGAATCCGGACGGATTTCGGAGCCATCGGAAAGACCGGCGGCAAACCCCTTTTGATGGGGATCAGTGCCGGATTGCTAAAGACCGTCGCATCCCTGGTTGCCGTCCTTTTATTTCTTTCATAGGCGTATTTCATGGGCCTTCCAGAGAAATCAACTGCCGAGTCTGGCGAAGAGAGCCCGGTAGCAGAACGGGCGGTCAGCTTGTTTCGTTCAGAACGAATCGAGGATTTGGTTGCGATTCTGGCAGCAGCCTTGTTGGTTCTGCTGGTTTTGGCTGGGCTTCGCGTCTGACGGTTCGGGTTTTGGGCACGCCCTGAAGTTTCAAGAAAGATCTCATAAATCCACTCTAATCGACTGAATCTAAGACAGTAATCCCTCTCCAATAGAACGGACTTATCGTTCTTGACAGCGACGGTGGGACCGGTGCAGAATGAAATGGCGAATAAAAAGCGAAAGTGAAAGCTATGTCTTCCATCACCCAACGAAAAATCCAGCTTGAAGCTTTGGTCAGCGGGAAAATTCCGGAGGCCTTTCAGCCCCGAAAGGCAACCTACACTCAACGAATCTTGACGGGCATTCCGGCGCTCGACACCGCGATTGGTGGATTTCCGCGAGGTGGCTTGACCGAAATCTGCGGGGAGCCTTCATCCGGACGAACCGCTCTCGCCATGTCGGTTTTGGCCGAGGCCACACATCGCCAGGAATATTGCGCCCTGGTGGACGTTTCGGACTCTTTGGATCCCGAATCTTGTTCTCAAGCCGGCGTGGATCTGGAGCACCTGCTCTGGGTGCGCTGTGGTCTCCTTTCCTCGGATGCCCCTTACCGGGACGAAAACTCTGCGCACGTTGGCGTCGCGCCTCCTAAAAATCGAAGGATCTCCAAGAGGCGAGGAGTATCCCACGAGGGAGGCCTGAGCCGGCACCCGAGGAACGAAAGCCGCAATCTTGGTACAGCCATCACCCACCTTTGGGCAGAAACCCGGCAGCAGACTCTGCACGAAGAAAAGTCTCCCAAACGAAGCGATTCTGAACGGATCGCTGCGCAGACAGGACCACTACCATCGCCTTCCGTGCATTTGGAAGAAAAGCATGCGCTGGATTCTTGCCGGGTTGTTGTTCCGGCCTCACCTTGGGAACGGCTGGCGCAGGCCCTCAAGGTGATGGATCTGTTGCTGCAGGGAGGTGGCTTTGGATTGGTCGTCGTGGACATGGCCGGTCTGCCTGTTGACAAAGTTCAGCGAATACCTCTCGCCTGGTGGTTTCGTTTTCGAACTGCTGTGGAAAACACTTCCACGGCGCTGCTATGTCTGACTCGTACCCCCTGCACGAACACCAGTGCTTCCCTGCTCCTTCGCTGTGAACGTCACCAGGAAGTCTGGACGGCCGTCTCAAAAGCGAAATCCGGAAATCACCAAGCCACTCTTGAGCGGTTAAAACTGCGAGTCAAGGTTGTGCGTGACCGCACGGAAAACGAGTCCTCACACCGCAGCCACGCGGTGTCGTGGCAGACCCGGATGCCTTGGAGCTTATCGTCTGAGTTCAGCCTTGGCTCCCCGGTCCGGAGTGTGGAGAAGAGCAACTGATTGAACTGAAGTCTGGCCATGAGCATGAGCTTTGCAGCGTTATTCATTCCGCATTTTGCGGTGCAATCGGTGCTTCGGCTAAAGCCGGAAATCCGGAACCAGGCGGTTGCCGTTTTGGAGGGGAAGCCACCGTTGGAAAAAGTGATTGACTGTAATTCCAAAGCCCATCAACAAGGCGTGGAATACGGGATGGGACGGGCCCAGGCGGAACTGTTTAAGGTCCATCTGTTCCAGCGTTCGCTTCCTCAGGAAACGACGGCCGGCCAAGCCTTGCGGGATTGCGCTTCAACTTTTTCTCCCCGTTTTGAAGATGTGGGTTTGCCTACCCCTCAGTCAAAACCAGGTGACGTGCCGTCCGAAGGGGTCTCCGGAAAAACTATTCTTTTAGATTTGACAGGAGTGGGGCGACTCCACCAATCGCTGGAGACTCTGGCCCGAAAACTCCAGCAGCAGGTCATCCGACTGGGAATGCAAGCTCACGTCGGAATTGCCGGCAATCCGGACGCCGCTGCTTTGGCTGCCCGGGGATTCTCCGGCATCACGATTCTCGAACCGGGGAAAGAAGCAGAGCAACTGAGCTCACTCGCCGTCGATGTCCTGGAGCTTTCACCATCCATAGGGGAAACGTTCCAACTCTGGGGGATTCGAACATTGGGCCAGTTGGCTGGCTTGCCGGAAGTTGGGTTGGTCGAGCGTCTCGGCCAGGAAGGGGAACGCCTCCAGACTTTGGCTCGGGGAGCGGGTCATCGTTTGCTGGTACCGACCGAGTCTGTTCTGGAATTTCGAGAGAGCTTCGAGTTGGAATTTCCCATCGATCTACTGGAACCGTTGGCCTTTATTCTTTCGCGGCTGCTGCACCAACTTTGCGCCCGGTTGGCAGCACGAAGCCTGGCGGCAACGCAACTCCAACTGACCTTGGAACTCGATTCCAGCCCGGACTCCCCGCCGGCCTCTGCTGGGCGGAAAACCACCATCCACCGTCGAACCCTCCGGCTGCCGATTCCATCCCGCAACGTTCGAAATCTGCTCAAACTTCTGCAACTGGATCTGGAATCGCATCCGCCGAAAGCCGCCGTGACAGAGGTGGTGCTGGAAGCTTTCCCTGCCCGACCCCGTTTTGCACAAACCGGACTCTTCACTCCCCTTTCTCCGGAACCCGAGCGGTTGGCAATCACATTAGCCAAGGTTTCTTCCATTGTCGGTCCGCATAACGCCGGGCGACCTCTGGTGCTCAATACGCACCGCCGAGATGCCTTTCAAGTGGAGAAATTCGTTTCCGAAGAGCAGCTTCCGGTGCAGGAGCAGCCGAGTTGTCCGGCTCAAGGGCCTCAAACGGTTTTGCGGCGATTCCGTCCGGAGCCGCGCGCTTGGGTACAAACTCACGAGGAGAAAGCTTCTCCCATCGCCGTGACATTCCACAATCAGCGCCGAAAAGTGGCGGCCGCCGCAGGCCCCTGGAACAGCTGTGGCGACTGGTGGAATCCCCGCTATTGGTCGCGCGAGGAGTGGGATGTGATTCTGGAAGATCCGCCGGCACGTCGTGTCAAGGAAAGCCTGCACGAAATCCGGTCAGGACGCGGCGCCTATCGTATCTATCGAGACCTGCTGTCCGGACATTGGTTTGTTGAAGGGGAATACGATTGATCGTTTCGCCATGTACGTTGAACTCCATGCCCGTTCTGCCTTCAGTTTTCTGGAAGGCTCTTCTCTCCCGGAAGACCTCGCTAAAACTTGTGCCGAGCAGGGTCTTCCAGCCATGGCCCTGCTGGACCGGGATGGGGTTTACGGAGCCCCTCGCTTTCACATGGCGGCCAAAAGATTGGGGATTCGAGCCCACATCGGCGCTGAGATTTCCATACAGGGGGAGGAGCGGGACTCCTCTGACGACCCGACATCTCCCCGAAAAACTGGGCCGGCTCGCTCCACGTCGGACGTTGGACAATTGTCTTCATGGCTCCGGCCCGCCACACCGGTTCGCTTGTCTCTTCTGGTTCAGAATCGCGCGGGCTACCAGAACCTTTGCCGCCTGATCACCCAATACAAACTGCGTGAGAAAGCCAAAGGAGAAGGACGAGCGAGTTGGGCTGAACTTAAAGAATACGCTTCGAATCTCATTTGTCTGACCGGCGGCGAAGAAGGCCCGCTGGCTTGCGGCTTGGTCCATGGCGGCTATGAGCTGGCGCGAAAAGAGGTCGAGCGGCTCGTCCATATCTTTGGTCATCAAAACGTTTACGTCGAGCTACAACGACACTTCGACCGGGTTGAGGAAGTCCGAAATCAGGCTGCTGGGCGCATCGCCGGAGAGCTGAGGTTGCCCGTGCTCGCCACGAACGGAGTTCGTTATGCCGGACCGGCATCCCGGGAAATCCTGGATGTTCTGACCTGCATTCGCCACCACACCCCGCTGGAGAAAGCCGGCCGGTTGCTGGAGCGCAACTCGGAGAGGCACCTGCGTTCCGGCCGGGAGATGCAGCAGCTTTTTGCCGATCTGCCGGAAGCCTTGTCTCATTCGCTGGAGCTTTCCTCACGTCTGGACTTCACCCTGGAGGATCTGGGTTATGAATTCCCCCGCTACCCCATTCCCGCCGGCGAAACCATGACCTCGTTTCTTCGCAAACGGACGATGGAAGGACTCCGCCAGCGTTATCTTCCAAAACGCAACCCACGCCTGTTCCAGAAAGCCCGGCAACAATGCGAGCGGGAGTTGCAACTGATTTCGAAGCTTCACCTGGAAGGCTATTTCCTCATCGTGTGGGACCTGATCTGCTTCTGCAAAACGCACGGGGTTCTGGTTCAGGGACGGGGGTCGGCAGCGAACAGCGTTGTCTGCTATGCCTTAGGGATTACGGCGATCGATCCGGTGGGCATGGAGCTTCTATTTGAACGATTCCTTTCCGAAGAACGTGGCGAATGGCCGGATATCGATCTGGACTTGCCCAGCGGGGAGGACCGGGAACGAGTGATTCAATACGTCTATGAGCGCTATGGAACGCTGGGCGCCGCCATGACCGCCAATGTCATCACTTACCGCGGGCGCTCCGCCGCGCGCGAGGTCGGCAAGGTTCTGGGATTCGACCTCGAAACGCTCGACCGGCTGGCTTCCTTTGTCGGCTCCTGGGAATGGCGCGGGCCACAGGACAAAATGGAGAATCAGTTTCAGCATGCCGGGTTCGATTTACGCCACCCTCAGATCTCGAAATACCTCGATCTGTGCCTGCGAGTGCAGAACCTGCCCCGGCATCTGGGACAGCATTCCGGAGGTATGGTGATTTGTCAGGGTCAACTGGACTCGGTGGTCCCGCTGGAACCCGCCACCATGCCGGGGCGGGTGGTGGTGCAGTGGGATAAAGAAGATTGCGCCGACATGGGAATCATCAAAGTCGACTTGCTGGGGCTGGGCATGATGGCGGTCTTGAAGGATTGCCTGACCCTCGTGCCTCAACACTATGGGAAACCTCTCGACTTGGCCCAGCTGCCGCCGGATGACCCGGAAGTCTACCGGACGCTGCAACGAGCCGACACTGTGGGCATGTTCCAGGTGGAAAGCCGAGCCCAGATGTCGGCCTTGCCTCGCAATTGTCCCACCCGTTTTTACGATCTGGTGGTCCAGGTAGCCATCATCCGCCCCGGCCCCATCGTGGGCAAGATGATGAATCCCTACATGAAACGCCGCCAGGGCCGTGAAGAAGTAAGCTACCCTCATCCCTCGCTGGAGCCAATCCTGAAGCGGACTTTAGGAGTACCCTTGTTTCAGGAGCAGCTCCTGCGCATGGCCATGGTCGCCGCTGACTTCACCGGAGGAGAAGCGGAAGAGCTCCGGCGGGCACTGGGGCATAAGCGCTCCCAGGAAAAAATGCAGGCCATCGAACGCAGGCTTCGGGAAGGCATGACCCGCAATGCAATCCCGCCACAGGCTCAGGATGCGATTGTCCAATCGATCGCTTCCTTTGCTCTCTACGGTTTTCCGGAATCGCACGCGGCCAGCTTCGCCTTGATCGCTTATGCCAGTGCCTACCTGAAATGCCACTATCTGGCTGCCTTCACGGCAGCCTTGCTGAACAATCAACCCATGGGATTCTACTCGGCCGCCACGATTGTCAAGGACGCCCAACGGCATGGCTTAGCCGTCAAGCCGGTGGATGTTCTGGTGTCTGAGTGGCCTTGCACTTTGGCGTCACCGGAGGCGCCGCAGGAACGATCCATTAAGAACCAGCCCGGTCCGATTCTCCGTTTGGGTTTCAAGTACGTGCGTGGGCTCAGGGAAAGCTCGGCCGTGGCCATCATCCGCCAGCGCCAGATCCGAACATTTGCATCCGTGGACGAGCTGAGCCGCCGGGTTCCCGAGCTACACAGGGATGAGCTGAGGATGCTCGCCGAAATCGGGGCTCTGAATTCCTTGGGTGCAGGTCTTCACCGGCGGAGCGCGCTTTGGCAGGTGGAACGGGCTGCCCGTCCCAGCGGACTTTTGTGGCAGGCAGTCCCCGATCCCGAGACAGACTCGCCCCTGGATGCCATGACCGCTGAAGAACGCCTCGTAGCTGACTTCCACGGGACCGGAGTGACTGTAGGGCCCCATCCCATGTCCCATCACCGGACCCAGTGGAACCGGATGCGGATCCAGAGGGCACGCGATCTTGCGGCCCTGCCGGACGGAAAGCCCGTGCGGATTGCCGGTTGCGTCATTGCCCGGCAACGGCCCGGGACAGCCAAAGGCTTTCTCTTTTTGAGCCTGGAGGATGAGACAGGGATTGCCAACGCCATCGTGACCCCCGACTGTTATGAGAAGAACCGAGCCACGTTGATCCATGGCAGATTCCTGATGATTGAGGGGGTCCTGCAAAACCAGGACAACGTGGTTTCAGTTCGGGCCCGAAGAATCCAGGAACTGGCCGTAACCCAAGCCTCCACCGAATCCCATGATTTTCATTGACCCGGTCTTAAGCCGACCACACCCCTTAAACAGTTGCGGATCTGCACAGAAGGGCGACTCCTGCTTCGGTCCGAACGCTCTCGCTGGAAAATTGAAGCGGCAACCCATGGGCCTGCTATACTTGGCGCAGTTGCAGGGCTCCCCGGTGAATCCATGGCATCCATCAGGTAGAAAGTTCACGATCAACTGAATCTCAGGAGTCAACATCATGAGCCGACAATCCGTAGCCCTCGTTACCGGAGCATCCTCTGGAATGGGGAAAGAAATTGCCAGGCAACTCCTCTCAGACGGATTCGTGGTTTATGCCGCGGCCCGCAGGGTGGATGAAATGCAGGACCTGGAGCAGCTGGGGGCCATCGCCGTCAAACTAGACATCACGCTGGAAAGAGACATCCTTGAGGTCAAAACTCAAATTGAGCAACGACACGGAGGAGTGGACGTCCTGGTCAACAACGCCGGCTTTGGAAGTTACGGGGCCATGGAAGACACCACGCTGGAAGACGCCCGATATCAATTTGAAGTGAATCTGTTTGGCCTTGCTCGTCTCACCCAGGTCTGTCTGCCGTCTATGCGTGCCAAGAAATCCGGCAAGATCGTCAACATTTCCTCCATGGGAGGCAAGATCTACACCCTGCTTGGATCGTGGTATCACGCCAGCAAGCATGCTCTCGAGGGTTGGTCGGACTGCCTGAGAATGGAACTGGCACCGTTTGGCATCGACGTCATTGTCATCGAACCCGGCCTCATCGTAACCGAGTTCGGAAACAAGATGATCGGCCCCATGCTGGCGCGCTCCGAACATTCGGCCTACGCGGCCTTGGCCAAGCGCATGGAGGCGGCCACCATTCGCTCGTATACGAAAGGTGGCGGTTCGCCGCCCACTGTGGTGGCCCAGACCGTATCGAAAGCTCTCAAAGCCCGACGCCCGAAAACACGGTACGCAGTCGGCAAGTTGGCAAAGCCCCTGATCTTCTTGCGGAAGCTGTGCGGGGATCGGATCTTCGATCGAGTGATCCTGAGTTCTACCTGATCCAGGGACGAAACTGAACAGGTCCTGGTCAAGCGAATGAGCATGGGTGACGGGCGCTTATTTCCCCGGCTGTATCAAAGGCAGAAACGGATGGCGGCAGTCCTGCTTGCCGTTGCCTGCTGGCCCGTTTTGGTTCTCTGCCAGCCCAAGAAAGATACTTTGCTCACACAGGCTCAAGGCGCCTTTGTGAACCGGTATGTCGAGGCTCTTCGCGAGCGGGATTTCGAAAAACACAAAGGGATGGTCCATCCGGCTTGCCGAGCCTGTTACACTCCGGACAATGAAGACTTCTATCGGGATATGTTCCACCGGAGGCTTTGGCCCGACCACTGGCCGGCTCCCGGTGAGGTTCGTGCCACAATCCAGGAATTGCCGTCGGAGAAACCCGAGCCTGGGACCGCTCTGCGATCGAATTGTCCGGATCCCACTCATGTCATTCAGTTGGATTTCTCGTCCGGCCCCTTCAAAAGCGCGACGGTGCTCGTCAATGTCGCTGCTGAGCGCGGATCTTGGTTCGAGGTGCCGGGCTGCCCAACCGCCGAGATCCTGCAAAAATTCCGGGCGAAACGAAAGCAACAGGATGCGGAAACGGCTCGGGCAGAGACCCTTTTCTCAACCCTGAACGATCCACTCCTCGGGAAGCTCAAGGCTCTGTTGAAAGAAGGCCGGAAAGTGTCTGCGATTACCCGATATCGAGATGTCTCAGGGGAGGACCTCTCGATGGCAAAACGCGTGGTGGAGCTTTTAGAGAGGGTCGTGCCACCTCACTAAATCGGAGGTTCGCAGCGATGGCCTGACTGATTCTCCTTTCGCGGCTGCCCAATCCAGCGTACCACTGACATCATTGCCGGCAGGAGCCACAAATGCCATATGTCAACGTTCAAATTACAAAAGGTGCTTCGAGAGAGCAGAAGGCCAAACTCGTGCAAGACGTGACGGATTCCCTGGTTCGGGTGCTCGGGAAGCACCCGGAACATATCCATGTTGTCATTCAGGAAGTCGATGACGAGAACTGGGGATACGCCGGCCTTCTTACCGACGAATGGAAGAAGCAGCGAGGGCAATCACCCTCTCAGAAGTGACGGTTAACACCCGAGGTCGAAATTGTTGTGACCGAGTCGGCCTGAGCATCGAGGTTTCGTGTCTCTGCGGATGGGTTTCTTCCGCACAGATTTGATACGGATTCTGATCGCCCTCTGCTTCGCGCTATCATGGCAAGGGCGCTCGCGAACAGCGGATTGCTTATATTCGGCTATCGAAACCCTTGGAGACGCTTCGTCCTTAAGTCAACCCCTCAAATCATGCGAAGATCTGGAGGAACCATGTTACGAGCTTTTTTGGTGCTGTTCCTGCTTGCCTTGCCGGCACCGGCGGGCTGGACTCAGGACTCCCGTCCCAAGCTCCCAGGTGAGGATTGGGTCTCGCTTTTCAACGGAAAGGACCTGACAGGATGGGTCAAGGTCGGCAACGAGAAATGGGAAGTGGAAAACGGCACCATACATGGCCAAGGTGTGACCCAGGAGTACGGTTATCTGAGGACGGAGAAGAGGTACAAAGACTTCCATTTGTCATTGCGCTTTAAGTGCGAGGCGGACGGCAACAGCGGCGTTTTCTTTCGTACCGAGTTCAAGCCCGGTACCCCGGACGTGATTCAAGGACTTCAGTTCGAAATCGACCGCGTGATTGGACACCACACCGGCGGGATCTACGGGGACGGACGGGCTTGGATCGTCTGGCCGGCTCCGGAAAACGAACTCGTGGTCCGTCCCGACGACTGGAATGAGTACCTGCTCAAGGTGGAAGGCAACCGGTATGTTTCCCGTTTGAACGGCGTGCTGATGGTCGACTTCACGGATCCGACCCCGAAATCGTTCGACGGTTACATTGCCCTGCAGCTTCATTCCGGTGGTCTCGGAAACATGCGCTTCAAGGACATCTTCATTCGTGATCTCACACACCGGTAGCCGGTAATTGTGTGGGGGTCGGTAAGACCTTGCATCCAGTCGTCTGCGCCTCGCGGCCACGTATGGGCGGGCCGCACCCACACCGGGGGTGGGTCGAATGCTCCGCCTGAACCTGGCCTGCCCCGCCCGGCATACAGTGGGCTTCCCGCGATTTGCCTCCACAGGACGTTTGGAATAGACGTCACAATTCAGCTATTGACGAGTCCAATTACGGTTTGAAATCGAGATTCGTTCGTGCGATTCTTCATTGTGAGCGCAGATTTCCTGGAGCTGGAGCCTTCCGTTCTGTACCGCGGGGATCGACCATAAGAGCCACAACAGTTCAAGCGGCGGCCGGCAAGCATGACCCGAGGCCACAGGTGGGTTTCTGGCGCTTCAGGGCCGAAGTGGGTAGAAGAGTGATGCAAAGAGTGTTTCTTTTTTCGGTGTGGATCCTGCTGGGGGGAGTCCAGCTTGTTTTGGGCGAGCAGGGATTCCCTCAAATTTGGCAGGCGGTGGCAGACACCACCGACTACCGTGGCAACCCGGAAGTGATCGGCCCTGAGGATCTTCCCAAAGCTGTTCCCCAGGACGCCGAATTCATCCTCGAATACGGATTCGCTGAGTTGCAGCGGGCTGAGCTCAGCCTGCGTGGGGAGTCCTTGGGTGTTGAGATCTATCGAATGCTGGATCCAACATCGGCTTTTGGCGCTTACAGCTTCCTCACGGGTCCCCGGAGCGATTTCATTGAAGGCCTGGCGGATGACGCCGTGATCGGCCCACGCGGTCTTGAGTTTCGGCGAGGCCGCTACTATGTTCGCCTGCGTCCCCGGTCTTCTTCTGTGGCGCAGGCCCAGCTGATCGAGGTGGCAAGGGCCATTTGTTCGGTCATTCCCCAATCGCCTCTCAATCCCCCGATTCTTCGTGAAGTTCCAAAGGAGAATCTGATCACTCGCTCCGAGGTGTTGATCCTGGGGTACAAGGCCCTGAACCACAAGCAGCCGTTTGGAGGCTCAGACATTTTCGGACTGGCCAACGGAGCGGAGGCAGTGCTGGCCGAGTACCGATTTCCGCAGGATTCCGCCCGGATGCTGTTGATTCACTACCCAACCCAGCAACTGGCCAAGAAGTTTCTGGAGTCGGGATATGCCTCGTACGCCGCCCAGTACCCCCAAAAGCCTCTCTTCTTCAAGCGAGAAGGTCCGCAGGTGACCCTCGTTTGGGGGGCTCGCTCTCCAGAAACGGCCATCGACCTGCTGGACAAGACCTCTTACGTCTCGTCGGTGAGCTGGGATCCGAGCGTTCAACCCATAGGTGTCGGGCAGCTCCTGGTGCGCATCTTCGTCTTCGGAGCTTTCCTATTGGGCATCACCCTTCTGGCGGGAATCCTGTTTGGCGGTGTGCGGGTCCTCCTCCGCCGATTATTCCCCAACAGATTCTTCGACCGCCCGGAGGTGATCGAAATGATCCGGCTCAACCTCAAAGACAATCGGAAGTGATCTCCAGGCGGACCTTCCCGCCGCTACACCTTGATAATCTCGGTCAGTTCCTTGACCGCCGCCGCGGATTTTTTGAGCGCCGCGTCTTCTTCGGCCGTGAGCTTAATCTGGATGACCTCCTCCACGCCGTTCCGGCCGAGTTTGCAGGGCACGCCTACATAGAGGCCGTGGATGCCATATTCCCCTTCCAGGTAAGCCGCGCAGGGCAGGATCTTTTTCTTGTCTTTGAAGATGGCTTCCACCATCTCGACCGAGGCCGCTGAGGGAGCGTAATAAGCGCTGCCTGTTTTGAGCAGTCCGACGATTTCGGCCCCACCGTCCCGAGTCCGCTTGACCAAAGCATCAATCCGTTCCTTCGACAGCAGCTCGGTAATCGGGATACCCGCCACGGTGGAATAACGCGGGAGCGGGACCATGCTGTCGCCGTGTCCGCCCAGAACGAAAGCATGAATGTTGTCCACCGAAACGTTGAGTTCCATGGCGATAAACGTCCGAAATCGAGCCGAATCGAGAATACCGGCCATCCCGATCACGCGGTTCTTTGGAAATTTGGAGACCTTGAACGCAGTCTGCACCATGGCATCCAGCGGGTTGCTGACCACGATCAAGATGCTGTCGGGCGAGTATCTGACGACCTGCTCGGTAACACTTTTGACGATCTCGTAGTTCTTCATCAACAAATCGTCGCGGCTCATTCCCGGTTTGCGAGGCAGACCGGCGGTGATGATGACCACGTCCGAACCCGCGGTGTCCTTGTAGTCATTTGTGCCCGCAACGGTGAAGTCGTACCCCTCGACGGGACCGGACTGCAGCAGGTCCAACGCCTTACCTTGGGGTACTCCCTCAATGATGTCGATCAGAACCACATCCGCCAGGTCTTTATCCACGATTCTTTGTGCGGCCGTGGCGCCGACATGACCGGATCCCACAACGGTGACTTTTTTTCTCATAACTCATCTCCTTAAAGATCGCAGATGAAATCAATTCCGGGGCCTTATCACGCCCTTGACAAAAATGCTCAAACGAAACTCCTTGTTTGGCTTGTACCACTTCATTGGATTGGCTGTCAAGGCAACCGGGTCGTGGTGCTTTCACCGTCGGTGGGATCGTGCGGCGTGAATTCAGACTTCGACGATACGCTCACCAAAACCGGCGCCGGCCGCCCTTCCGACACCTGCAAAACTGTTGACTTTGCTCAACCTGTGGGCTACTTTCTAGCGGAACTGTCCAACGCATCTTGCCGATGTGAGGCGGTTTTACAGGGCCTCCTGCCCAAACTGTTGGGGACTTAGGAGCATCAGGCTCTTCGCCCTCTAGCCATGAATCCATCACTCAATCAGCGTGAGTGCTACATCGGACTTGATATCGGCGGGGCCCATATCAAAGGTGGGGTGGTGGCTACGGATGGAAAGATCTGGGCTCAACGCCTTCAGAATGTCGCCCAGGAAAACCTCGGGACGTTGACTTCGCAGATCATCGATCTGGTCAACGAGCTGCAGCAGGCTGATTCCCAGTTGCAGATTAAAGGCGTCGGGATCGGAGTCCCCGGAATGGTCTCGAAGCGAAAGTCGCGAGTCAGTATCTCGCCCAGCATGCCCTTTCTGAACGGCGTGGAATTGAAGACGCAGCTGGAGAAACATCTAAATCTGCCGGTCGTTCTGGAAAACGACGCCAATGTTGGCGCTTATGGGGAAATGCTGATGGGAGCCGCCCGTGGGGTGCGCGACTTCATCTACGTCACCATTGGGACCCGGGTGGGAGCGGCCCTGGTAATCGATCGCAGGGTCTACCAAGGAGCCAGTGGCTATGCCGGGGAGCTCGGACACATTGGTGTCGATCCGGAGGGGAAGAAATGCTTCTGCGGCGGGACCGGTTGCCTGGAGCGTTATGTCTCAGCCTCTTCTATCGCCCAGCGCGTCGAGGAGCGAATTACGTTGAATCCCTCCTCCGCCCTCAACATCATCACAGAACGGCCGATCACGGCCCAGGATGTTTCGGCAGCGGCCACGCTGGGCGACAAGATGGCCAGCGTGATCATTTGCGAAGTGGGCCGTTACTTGGGAATGGCCATCGCCAACCTCATCAACCTGCTAAACATCGAGATGGTCGTTTTGGGGGGAGGAGTGATCACGGCCGGAGAGATTCTGCTCCGGCCCACAATCGAGGAAGTGCGACGCAGGGCCCTTTCACCCCCGTATGACGACTGCCTGATTCTCGCCAGCACGCTTGGACCGGCTTCCGGAGTGATCGGGGCCTCATTACTGGCGCGGGACACCTTGTCGATGAACGCGCTGGCCTGACCCCCTCAGGAACCCATGTCTCTCCGGTTCACCTTGTCCCCAGCCTCCGCTCCTCGTTCCACAGGCAGGCTTCAGTGCATCCAATAACGAATGAATCGCAGGACTCCAAACAACACTCATGGATAGCAGCCGGATTCGCAATTTTTCAATCATCGCCCACATCGACCACGGCAAGTCCACGCTGGCCGACCGCATTCTCGAGCTGACGGGTGCCCTCTCCCAACGGGAAATGACCGAGCAGGTCCTGGATGATATGGACCTGGAAAGAGAGCGTGGCATCACCATCAAGGCCCATGCCGTCCGCCTCGACTACAAGAGCCTGGCCGGTGAGGATTACATCCTCAATCTCATCGACACTCCCGGTCACGTGGACTTTTCCTACGAGGTCTCGCGCAGCCTGGCAGCTTGTGAAGGTGCACTGTTGATTGTGGATGCCTCCCAGGGCGTGGAAGCCCAGACGCTGGCCAATACTTACCTGGCCATCGACAACAACCTGGCCATTGTGCCCGTCATCAACAAGATCGACCTCCCCAGTGCCGAGCCCGAACGAGTCAAGGAGCAGATCGAGAACATCATCGGTCTCGACACGCATAACGCTGTCCTGGTGAGCGCCAAGCAAGGTGTCGGAGTCCGCGATGTCTTGGAAGCTATCATTCGCGATATCCCCCAACCGAAAGGAGAATATGAAGCGCCGCTCAAGGCCCTGATCTTCGATTCGTGGTTTGACGTTTACCGTGGCGTCATCATGCTGGTCCGTGTGATCGACGGGACGTTGAAAGTGGGCATGAAAATCCGTCTGGTCTCCAACAGCCAGGCGTACGAAGTGGAGAAGGTGGGCGTGTCGACTCCAAAGATGCAGGAGGTCGACCAACTGTCCGTGGGCGAGGTGGGTTTTGTCATTGCCAACATCAAGCGGGTGGCCGACACCAAGATCGGCGACACCATTACTGAAGACGCGCGCCCCACGGCCGTCCCCTTCCCGGGTTTTCAGGAAATCAAACCCATGGTTTTTTCCGGCCTCTATCCCATCGAACCCAACCAGTATGAAGCCTTGCGCGATGCTCTGGAAAAGCTGCGCCTCAACGATTCCTCCTTCTTCTACGAACCCGAAACGTCGCTGGCTCTGGGCTTTGGCTTTCGTTGCGGCTTCCTGGGATTGTTGCACATGGAGATTGTGCAGGAGCGTCTGGAGCGAGAGTTTGACCTTTCCCTCATCACCACCGCGCCGGGAGTGCGCTACCGTGTCACCAAGACGGACGGCACCTTGCTGGAAATCGATAGTCCCACCAAGATGCCCCCCCAACAGGAGATCGAGAAGATCGAGGAGCCGGTCATCATGGCCATGATCATGACCAACAGCGAGTATGTGGGCGGCATTCTCAAGCTCACCGAAGAGAAGCGCGGTATCCAGAAGGGGCTGGACTATGTCACCCCCCAGCGGGTCCTGATCACCTACGAGTTGCCCCTGAACGAAATCGTGCTCGACTTCTACGATCGTCTGAAGTCGGTTTCACGCGGCTACGCCTCTCTCGACTACCACCTGTCCGGCTACTGGACTTCACCCCTGGTGAAGCTGGACATCCTGGTTTCCGGAGAGCCGGTCGACGCACTCTCGATCATCGTTCACCGCGATCATGCTTATCAGCGAGGAAGAACGCTGGTGGAGAAGATGAAAGAGCTGATTCCCCGGCAGCTCTTCGAGGTCTCCATTCAGGCTGCGATCGGCGGAAAGATCATCGCTCGAGAGAGCGTGCGGGCCATGAAAAAGAACGTGCTGGCCAAGTGCTATGGCGGCGACATCACCCGCAAGAGAAAGCTGTTGGAGAAGCAGAAGGAAGGAAAAAAGCGAATGAAGCGGGTGGGGCGCGTCGACATTCCCCAGGAAGCGTTTTTGGCGGTTTTGAAAGTGGATTGAGGGTCCCGCCGGGAACTAGACGCCGGGCATGGCTCTCTTCAAGGGCCTGAGCAGGAGCAGCAGCACTCCGGCCATGATCAGGGCCATTGTGGCCAGGATGAAGAAGAAGGTCGAGTGCCTCCAGACTTCCCAGTACACGCCGATGGCGGTGAGCTTGTTGCCGATCGCTGTGGCCACGAACCATCCTCCCATCATGAGTCCTCGCATGCGAGCCGGCGCCACTTTGGAAACCAGGGAGAGTCCCATCGGCGAGAGCATGAGTTCCCCCAGCGAGATCACTCCGTAAGCGATGATCAACCACCAAGGTGAGACTCGTCCGATGTCCCCGCCGCTGAGCGCGGCAAAGGACATGATGTAGAACGACACTGCCGTCAGGAACATGCCGATGGCGATCTTGGTGGGTGTGGAGGGCTCCCTTCCTCTCCGGCCCAGCCACTGCCAGAAAGCGATCAGTGGGAATGTCAGAACGATAATCCAGAACGGATTGATGGCGTTTGAAATGACGCCCGAAACGTTCCCCACATCCGGCTTCACGGTTCCCAATGTCAGCACCGACGCAATGTGCAGGACCGCTGGAGCGGCGGTCCACTCCGTATTGTTGTTGGCCCAATAGGTCAGGGTGGATCCGTTCTGGTGAAAGACCATCCAGAAGACAATCACGATCAGGAAGATGACGATCAGGGCCATGATCCGGCGCGAGTCGGGCACGAGATCGATGGGGTGGACCTTTTCGGCCGGCTTCTCTGCCGCGGGCGAGGAACTGTTGGAAGGTTCCTTTTGGATCGGGACGATGTGTTTGGCGAAGCCATGAAAAATCAGAAGACAAAGTCCCATTCCCACGCCTGCCACCGCAAACGCCGGATGAAATCCGAACCGCTGCATCATTGACTCGGCCACAATCGGGGCTGTGAAAGCGCCGACGTTGATGCCCATATAGAAGATGTTGTACGCCGAGTCCTTCAGCCGGCTCCCCTCCGGATAGAGACTGCCGACCATGGCCGAAACGTTCGGCTTGAAGAATCCGTTCCCGATCACCAGTAGCGCCAAAGACACGTACATCAAGGGCACCGAACGGACGGAAAGCAGGAAATAACCCGTCGCAAAGAAGATGGCACCCAGTGTAATGGCCCTTCGGTAACCCGTAAACCGATCAGCAATCCAGCCCCCCACCAGTGGGCTGGCATACACAAACATCAAATAGTTGGAGTAGACGCTGGTGGCCCTGGCAACGGTCCAACCGAAACCCTGCTCAGCGTTCTGCATGTACAAGGTGAACATCGCCAGCATCGAATAGAAGCCGAATCGCTCCCACATCTCCGTGGCAAAGAGGACGTAAAGGCCTTTGGGATGGCGGTCGGCCGCAACGGTTCCGACTGAGCTGACCGTGCTTGTCGTGGTGTTCATGCGATCAAGATTAGGAGATTCCAGTGAGCTTGGCAAGAAGGGAAAGCGGCTCGGCAGGGGCCTGCGGCCAGGCGGTTCGGACTTGGACCGTGCCCCGGCCGTTCAACATCACAGCAGTACGTATCGATGTCGATCCTTATCGGAATTGCAGGGCTTTGATTCAGGCGAATTTCCTTGACGGGAAGAAACCGTGTGGCACGCGGCTAGTGAAATCGCCAGCGTTTCCAGTCGATGAGTCGCAACAGCCCGTACACGGCCACATGCAAGAGCATGTAGACACAAATCGCGGCAATGAAGGAAATCCTGAGACGGTGCCGCTCAAAGATGACCGGGTCGGGAAACAACCCCACAAAGCCGCCCAACAGCGGATAAGTCAGTTTGTTCAGGAAACGCTTGAATCCGCTGGCATCGCTGGCACCCGCCAGTTCCAGAACGATCACCACTCCGATCACTCCGTAGACCAGGTAGAACAGGTAGTCCACCACTTCGCGGATGCGGGTGAACAAGGTTGGAGGTGAAAAACCCAGCTCCGGGTCCACCGAGGAATGTTTTTCAGACATCAGCATGATCTTGCGTGTGCAAGGTCTCAGGGCACGCTTGCCGAAATTCCTTCTTCTCTTCGGAGCTTCATGGAACAGAGTTTAAGTTGTAATTCGAAAGTCGTAAACGGAAGGCTGGTGGCTCGGCCATCCGGGGTAACCCATAGTGCTGGCGGTGTGGAGGCTTGAGCGGTCGCCGGTTGCGCGAGCCAGAAGGTTCTGGCCTTCTATTTTCTGGGGCAAAAAGAGCTAGCATCGTCCCTTCCCACTGTGCAGAACTTGACTGGTACGCCTCTTTGCGAGAACCTCTCTTTTGGTCGATCGAGACACACCGATGTCGATGCGTGTGACGGCCCTTCAGGCCTTGTAAGGTTGGGGTTTACGTGACCCAGCCCGATGGGCTGGGCTGAACAATGGCAGCCCGTTGGGCCTCAGACTGGTAGCCTGACGATTGACACGGCCATTTGCCCGGTTGTGGGCATGGCGTAACCAGCTGGGAGCCACTGAAAAAACCAAATAGACATGGGCAAATCAGAACGTTTCAGCTTTCTTATCCCATTTAGCATTTTGGCAGTGGCGGTGACTGCGGGTGAGGAGCGATTTGTTATCACAGGAAGGATTCTGGACTCCAAAGGGCAGCCGGTTATTGGTGCTCAGGTGACTCTGCACCCTCCCGGACCAGCCGGTGATCTCATTGTATTCACAGAAACTGACGAATCCGGACGGTTTCGCTACGAAGCACCTACGAGTTCTACTATTCCCCATGAAGAGATTCTGTATGCAGTCTCCCCCCTTCCCGAGGACGCCTACGCTCCTATCACACCACCCTACGACGACGAGCTGAAGGCAGTGAATAGTGCGCTGAACGGAAAGAGGGTACGCGTGCTGAAGAATAAAGAGGAAGAGGATCTCGGTGATCTGCCTCTACAAGTTCATTACAGAAAGATTGAGGTCCATCTTCGAGATCCGGCAGGCGCTCGCTTGATTGTGGATCAGTCCGGATGGCAAGATCTCTGGATCAGAATAAAAGATGAGAATGGACGAACCGTGAGCGAGGCCGGACTGTCACGTCGGGAGATAGAATCGGCTGTCCTAGTCGATCAGTCTGCCATTTGCGTGGCTCTACCGGAGGGAGTTTGGTCCATTGAGGTCTCCCTAACCGAACAAAGAGGCCCCTGGTATGCCTCGCGGCGGAACTTAGACCTGCGAAGACATTCCCGATCTGTGAGGGTGACGATCACGGTTCAACCCGTTGGAAAGTAAGGTCCGCTAGCAGTATCAGAACTGAAAGTGCTTCCTCTCTAGCCTATAGCGCCTCGGCCAAACGGACCACCAATTCCGGTTATGGTTGAGACTCGAACGGCAATCTGACCCCGATGTTCGAGACGAGGCTGGACTACGAACGTGTGAATCGGGCGGTGCGCTGGGTCGTGGGTCTTGATTTCCTGGCATTTCCACAGTCTCAATCGTGATAGCCGCGACGCATGGCAGCCTCTTCCAGCGAAGGAGGTTGATCAGCATAGCCCTTCATCCACCCTTCGAAAGCGGCGGGTCTGCCTTCTCCCGGCCAGGCGGGGATATGGCATCGAATCAACGGGCAGGAGGAGACGGTACAGCCTCAGCTGCTACGGCAGCGGCCGGGCCCGCGGCAGGTGCTTGTCGGCGAAATCGAGATAGTGTTCCCAGTCCAACTTGGTGACGTCGTGCTTTCCGCGGCGAATATGGTAGCCGATCCGGCTCTGAATGGATTGGTCAAGCGGCGGCATCTCTGAGGCTTGAAGGCCATTGGTTCCCAGAAGTTCATAAACCGGCGAAGCGTGTTTGGCCGCGAGAAATTCTCCCCGCGGATCGGCCCACAGGTCTTCGGAAGCACTGGCTACGTACACGGGTCGTGGGGCAATCAGGGCAATCAGCATGTGCTGGTCAACGGGCAACTTCTCTTCCTGATCGTTGTACTGTTTGAAGTTGCTGCAAAACCAGTGCGGAAAACTTGAGTTGATGCGGTGAACCGTCTCGCCGAACTGACGCCGGCTCAGAGCAGCACCGCCACAGCCTGAGTTGTTCGAAATGACGATTGCCATCCTTTCATCCTGCGCACCCGCCCACAGCGCCGTTTTTCCCAAGCGCGAGTGGCCGATGACCACCACCCGTTTGGCGTCGACATCCGAGTCGCTCTCCAGATAATCCAAGGCCCGGCTCAGGCCCCATGCCCACGCCCCGATCGACCCCCATTCGTCGGCCGAGGGACGAGTTTGGCCGGGCCGGTAAAACAAAGGGTGAACGCCGTTCTGAAATCCGTCGTCATAGTCGGGATCGAGGTCGCCGTAGTAGGCCGTGACCAAGCCGTAACCCCGCTGCAGGATCAACTCCACGGGCCAGCGGCCGGCGGCCACCCCGCGGGAGGCGTCGGTAGCACGATGGTTGCTGACGCTTCCATCTTTCGATTCACGCATCCAGGACTGGCTCAGGCGAATGCCCGGGTCCGGGTGAATGGCTTGATTACCCGAAAAGTTCAGTCCCAAAAAGACCGGCACAGGTCCCGACCGCCGGTTGGGAAGGTACATCAACAGCTCCAGGGCAGGATCCTGGTCTGACTTGCCGAATCGGATACTGACCTGCTTGCGAGTGCCCAGCCCGCCCAAGGCCTTCGAATCGCTTTCCCGCAGCTCAAACCGCATCGACACCTTTCGCTTCGGGGTCCGGCCATAGACCTGCGTTTCAAACCACTTCAGAATGGCCGGACGCCGGCGCTCTCTCCACTGTCGCGCATTCGAGATCCGCTTCCCATCAGGCAGGACCAGCGGGTCCGGGAGGGTGTAGGACGGCACCTTCGACTCGTCGTGGTTGGCCTCCTTGGGGCTATTCTGTGAGAAAGCCGGACTCGAGAAGATGCCGAGACACATCACGCCCAGTAGGGTTCGAGAAGCGGCTGCCAGAACCATCGGAAACCTCCGAGTTCGATACGGATAGGCTGGACAAAAATCGGCAGAGCCACTCGATCCAGCACCCGAGCCGAGCGACTGGATGAGATCTCTGCCTTATTGATAGTGAATTTCGAAAGGTTTGTTGGTGATGAAGAGGACCGTCACATCCGTTTCAGCGGTGGCTCCGTGCTCCATGACCGTCCCCTCCGGAAACCACACAAAACAGCCAGGACCGTAATGGCCGGTGTGGGTCGCCAGAGTTCCATCCAACACATACATGCCGTGAGCGCAAGGATGTGTATGGCGGACATTCAAGACGCCGGCCGGATAGCGCACCAGCCGAACCTCCATCCCCGTGTCCGGGTCGGTGATGAGATTCTTTCGGTAAAGAGCCTTGCCCAGTTTTTCATTGAACCGCTCTTCCCAAGGCAGTTGATTTGTATCCACCGCAATCACATCCTCCTTCATACACGGCTCCTTTCAGCGTTCTTTTCCAATCGACGGCCGGCGCTCTGGTATTTCAGCCCCGTATCGCACAGCACCGTCACCACCTGCCCATCCTGCCCGACTGCTCCCTCGTTCAACAATCGCACCGCGGCGCACACATTGGCGGCGGCAGAGTAGCCAACATACAGCCCTTCTGTTTCAGCCAACAACTGCCGGTACTGCTGAGCCTCGCTGTCCGAAACTGCCAGGTAGCGATCCGCCAGCGAAGCATCCCAGTGAGGCGGAACCGAACCATATCCGATCCCCTGCAGCAAATGCCTCGCCTTGGTGACGGGATTTCCGGCCAGAACCTCGCATCCGGCCGGCTCGACAACCGCGCACAATACTTTGGATCTCCCTTGTTTGAGGAACCGCGCGGAGCCCACAAAAGTCCCGCCGCTGCCCACGGCCGCGACAAAAGCATCCACTTTGCCCTGCAGTGCTTCCCAAATCTCCGGTCCTGTGCCCTGCTCGTGTGCGAGAACGCTCCCAATTCGGTTGAATTGGTCCACATAAAAGGCACCTTTATCACCTGCCAACGCCTTGGCCCGATCCACGGCCGCGCTGATGTCAGGGCCCGTTACCTGACCTGGAGCCCCGTCCACTTGCGGAACCAGAACCACCTCCGCACCGAGAGCTTCAAGCATGCTCGCTCGCTCCGGACTGTTGCCTTCCGACATGACCGCCACGAATGGATTTCCCAGGACATTGCACACCACGGCCAGCCCACTTCCCATGTTTCCGCTGGTCATTTCGACCACCGGCTGGCCCCTCATCAATTCGCCCGTCGCATACGCGTCTTTTAGTATCCGCAAGGCAGCTCGGTCCTTGATGCTCCCACCGGGTTGGACAAATTCAACCTTGGCGTATAGGCGCCCGGGGCCCGAATGAATCCGAGCCAAGTGAACCAAGGGGGTGTTCCCGATCAGGCCGAGTGCGTCGTTGAAAGGCGATCTCATATTCAAGCAGCAAGCAGGTAGACCCAAGCCTCGATGAAACTAAACGAAAGAACTGATCTGTTCCAACCGCTTCTTATGGATGGAGGGGACCACGGCATCCTCCGCCGGATAGCCGGCCACCAGAATCAGGAACGGCCGTTCGTTTGCGGGTCGCCGCAACGTCTGGTTGAGGAAGCCCATCGGGCTGGGAGTGTGGGTCAGCGTCACCAAACCAGCGTGATGGAGGGCAGCGATGAGAAATCCCGTGGCAATGCCGGTCGACTCAAGAGCGTAGTAGTGTTTCAGGATACGCCCGTCCTCGAGCAGTCCATACTGCTGGGAGAAGATCACGATCAAGAGGGGGGCTTCTTCGAGAAACGGTTTGTGCTCATCGGTCCCGAGCGGCTCCAGAGCTGCCAGCCATTCTGCAGGCGCGCGCCGGGTGTAGAACTCGTGCTCCTCAACTTCAGCCAATCGGCGGATCTGCCGCTTGATTTCCGTGTCGCTGACCACCACAAAGTGCCACGGCTGACAGTTGGCGCCGCTCGGGGCTGTGCCGGCGGCCAGCAGACAGTTCTCGATCACTTCTCGCGCCACCGGCCGAGAGGAAAATGAGCGCACGGTGCGCCGCTTCTTCAACTCGGCATAGAAGCTCGCAGATCGATTCAGCATCTCCTCAGGTGGGTATTCCCGGTAATCCGGCAGCGGAACGAAATGAGGTTTTGACATCAAAATATCTCCAACTCACCACTGCAACCGAATCTTGAGCCGTCCGGCAGCTCAGCAGCCCAGGTTCGGTGGTTCCCAGTTTGGCTGGTTCATCGCGGTCAGTGGCCCCTCACAGCGACGGGGTCGAATCATCAGCACTAACGCCCGCCGAGAATAAAAGCGAGAAGGTCAGCCATCTGCTGGACATTAACCTGCTTGTCCAGGTCGGCAGGCATCATCGAAAGGTTTGTGACGTACATGCGTTTGATGTCTGCCCTCGCAATCACGACCTCCTTGCCCTCCTCTTTTCGAAGTGTCACCGTCGTTGGTGTCTGCGCGCCCAAGACTCCTTCTTCGATTCCGCCCGAGTGGCGCTCCACGACATACGCCTCGAACTTCTGGGCGATGGACTGGCTGGGCAACAGGATGTCAGAAAGCAGGACGGCCGCCGGACGATTCCGGACGGTGCCGAGGTCCGGCCCCACTTCGGCTCCAGTTCCGTTCAGGCGGTGGCACTTGGAGCACACCTGCTTGAAGACTTGCTCTCCTCGAACGACATCGCCACTCAACTGGAGGGACTGCTGATAGCTCTTTATCACCTGTTCCCTGTCGCCGGGCTTCTCCTCAAACAAGACGCGGGCTTGCTCTCGAACTTTCTCGTCCCGATTCATCAGCAGCCTGCGCTTCTGGCCGAAATTGAGCGACCAACGTTGAATCCGCTCCTCTCTGATCGCCGCCAAAGTCAGGTCATTTCGATCCGGATCCTGGAGCAACGCGTCAGCCGCTTCGCTGCGAATCGGGCCGGTCAAAACTCGCCATTTCTCCAGCAGGAATTCGCCGACCGGGTTACCTGGGATCTGGCCCAAGGCCCGAATCGCTGCGATCTGAACGGCCTCGGGTTCCTGCGGGTTCACCAGGGACTCCAAAAGATCGATGTGTTCCGGAACGCCGTTCAGGACCAACAGTCCCAGTGCGTCAGCGCGGGCTTGCGGCTCCGCCTCGCGATTCGAAACCATCACCCGACAACGTTCCAGTAGTCGCCGAGTGGCTGGACCGGACGGGAGTCCTGCTGCTTTCAGGAGTGTGAGGGCCGAGCCTCTCAGACTCGGCGATGCCTGCTCAAAAAGGGAGAGCAGTAGCGTCTGGTTCTCCTTCCAGCCGTCTGCATTAGACTGGTCCTGCCTTGTGACCGATGCCAATCCGTCAACGAGTGCGGTGACCCACGCCGAGCGGCCGCGGTTGCCAACGGCCGTGGTGAGAACCTGGCGCACTTCCCTGGACTTCTGACGCGTCCCGATGACGGCACCGACTTGCCGAAACAAGGCTCTGCTGCCCTCGCTATCTCGAGCGGTTAAGGCACTCCTTCCTGAAACGGCAGCTTGATACAGCTCCCAAGGCCTGTTTGGAGAAGCACTCAACGCGGCGACTCGCACCCAGTGATCCTCGATGTTTTCCGCCAGGAGCCGTTCTTGCAACTCCCGCGATCTGGGACTTTCCAGGAACCCCAGCGTGCACAACAATTGAAATCGCACTCCCGGATCGGGATCAACGACCAACTTGAAGAGAGAATCTACCAACCTTTTTTCCCCTGCCAGACGCGGCTCTGCCAGTCGAATAGCATTGATTCGAATGCCGGGCTCAGGATCGCTCAACGCCTTCTCGATCAAGCCAGGCTGCAGCCGGCCCAGGCCCTCCAGGGTCCACATTGCATGAAGGCGTCCCAGGGCGGAGGGGCTCTCCCCCATCAATCGCTCCAACGATTCAACCGGGGCTGAACCGCGATCAACCAAGAGCCGTTGAGCCGTCCTGCGCCACCAGATATTGGGATGGGCCAGCTGTTGAATCAACTTCTCATCCGAAGCCTGGCTGAGCTTGGGAGGGGCGGCCGCAAGGCCGGAGTCCGGGACAATCCGATAGATCCGACCTCGGTCCGAGCCATTGTACAGGTCCTTCGAGGACTGCACTTCCGAGGAAGTCCATTCGGGGTGCTCAATAATCTCGCGGTAGTAATCAATCAAGTACAACGCGCCGTCCGGCCCATTGTAGAAATTGACGGGCCGAAACCAGCTGTCGGTCGACGCCAGGAACTCCACTCCCTCCTGGACCCGGCGCGCCACGAAGGTGCTGCCAGCCCGAGAGTAAAGGTCCCGATGGACGAGATTGTGCACAGGCTCGGCCACGAAAGCAGACTGGTTATAGGTTGAAGGAAAAGCGCCCCCCATATAAAAGGTCAAGCTGCAGGCCGATGTGAATTCGCCGAATTCAGTCAACATCTCGATGCGAGGATTGCGGTTGATGGGATAGATCTTGGCCGCATTGCCGTGGTCAGAGACATCCTGCATCGACCTGGAAACCAGCAAGTCGGGATTCCTCTTGAGGTAACGCGCCGCGATCACTTCGTGGCGGCCGTGGTTGGAGTTGTCCAGAGTAAAGTAGTGGCCCCACTCATCAAACGTATGACCGTACTGGGACTCTCCGGACAGCGTCTCCAGCGCGAACGAATCCGGGCGGAAACGCACACCTCGATCCCCGACATCCTGCGGAGTGGTTTCGGGATGATCTGGAAAGCGGATCGGCTTACCGGGATCGGAAAACTGCGTGTAGATAACCGCACGAGAGGGACCCGAGTGAGCCAGGTAGATCCAATTGTCCAAGCCGTAGACAGGCGAGTTGACCGTGTGCTGGGGATTACTGAAGGAGAAGCCGGTCAGTATCACCTTGCGCACATCAGCCTTTCCATCGTGGTCCGTGTCTTCAAAGTACCAAACATCGGGCGCAGCCGTAACCAGGATCCCTTTCTTCCACCGCATCACGCTGTTGGGGAGCACCAGCCCGTCGGCAAAGATGGTGCTGCGATCCGGCCGGCCGTCGCCGTTAGTGTCTTCCAGAAGCTTGATCTTCCCAGAGGGACCAGTGTCCAAGGGATATCCGTGCAGCTCGACCACATAGATCCGGCCGTCTTCATCGATTTCCATGGCCACCGGATCGGAGATATCCGGCTCAGAAGCGAAAAGCTCGGCGCGAAGCCCTTGCTCGACGCGAATCTGACGCAAGGACTCGTCCGGAGAGAAAGGCGGGCCTTCCTGGCGGCGACAACCCGCCAGTGTCAGAACCAACAGCAGAAGGGAACTCAGCAGATGGGTGACCGATCGTACGACTGAAACGCGAGCGGCGGGAAACGACATCGAATGGCCTTTCCGGCCTCGGCATGACATTTCATTAGGAGGCCTGAACGCTGCAGAATGGACAAGCTCAACATGAAGGCGGGGACTGGCTGAGTTCAACCGCCGCATTCCTCAATGCGCTGCCGAGAAGACCTATCGTGTAATCAGAACGTAGAGATCCGAGGGCAGCAGCCCTCAACAGGAATCACGCCGTACCGCCTCGCCAACCTTAAGCGAACGACGGCTGACCACGCACAGGACAAAAGTCCTGACCCGTATCCCCAGGCGAATCTCCGCCCATGTGGGCCCGGTACAAGCCTGTTTCACTGCCTGCTTGTGCGAGCCTTTACTTCTTGGAACTGATTTCCTGGTTGTGCTTCAGAATCCGCTGGACATCCAGGTAGGCGCTCTCGTCCGGCTTGAGCTTCAGCGCCTGCTCAATGTTCTGGAGCGCTTTCTCGTACTTCTTCTGTTGGCCATAGGCCAGGGCTAATCCGTAAAAGGCTTCCGCGTTGTTCGGATCTGCCTCCGCAGATTCAGCGAAGTACTCCACCGCCTTTTCAAAGTCCTTCTGCTCCATGACTCGCTTACCCATTTCGTAGCGGGTCCAAGTCTTGATCTGCTTCACAAGGATCTCGTTGGCGGCGGGATCCAATTCGGCTGCCTTATTCGCGGTTTCCTCAGCCTTTTCCAGCTCTCCAGACATCGCGTAGGCCTTGGCGATGTTGCCCCAGATCACGGCACTGGCAGGGACCGCTTGGAGAACCTCGTGATACTTCGCCACAGCCTCGGCGAACTTCTGCTGCTGAAACAGTTCGTTCCCCTCGGTCTCGAGCTGCTTGACCCGGTCGGTGCTGAACAGAACAAAGCTCACCTCCTCGGTCTTGTCGCTCACTTGGATCGAGTCAGACTGAAAGAGCACGTATCCGTTCTTGTGAGCGACGACCTGATAGGTGCCGGGCTCCAGTCCGCCGAATTCCGCCTCGCCCTTCTTATTGGCCTTTGTAAGCTCTTCCTTTTTCGATTCGGTATTGACGAGCTTGGATTCGACGCCTGACACAGGCTTGTTCTCGTGGTCGACAAACCGGACTTTGAGTTTGGCCGCCTCGACGTTCAAGGTCATCAGGCCAAAAATCAGGACGAGCACACTGCTTAGACGCATCTTCATGGTGGATTCCTCAGATTAGGATTCGAAATAAAGGCCAACCTTCCGCCGGTAGTCTATAAGAAATCGACCGCCGTGGGCAAACACTAGGATGTGGTGCAGCAGGCAACACACGCTCTGAAATCCGGCTTGGCGGCGGCCACCTCCGTCCTTCCAAAGCAGATGCAAACCGTGTGGCATTGATGGTAGGATGCGCTGCATCGTCATTGTTATTCAGGGAGGTCCACCATGCAGCTGAAGCCATCCGTGCAGAAGTTTCTCGATCGGCGCTCTTTCATCAAAGCCGCCGGAGCGGCCTCCGCAGGCATCAGTCTGGCCAGCGTTTTTGCCGGAGATGACGTGGAAGCAGCCGTGCAGAATGTGAACAAGAATTCCCGGCCCTCAGACCTGAAGATCACGGATTTGAGAGTCGCCACGCTGAAGGGAGTCCCCTTTCTCAGCCCTCTGATCCGCATTGATACCAACCAGGGTATCTACGGATTAGGAGAAGTCCGAGATGGAGCCAGCAAGAATTACGCCTTGATGTTGAAGAGTCGGATTCTGGGAGAAAACCCCTGCAACGTGGACAAAGTCTTCCGCCGGATCAAACAGTTCGGCGGGCACGCCCGACAGGGGGGTGGGGTGTGCGCCGTGGAGATGGCCCTGTGGGACCTGGCTGGAAAGGCCTACAACGTTCCTGCCTATCAAATGCTGGGGGGAAAGTTCCGCGACCAGGTTCGATGCTATGCCGATACGGATATCTCAAAGGATCCCAAGGTATTCGCCCAGCGCCTAAAAGCTCGAATGGACCAAGGCTTCACCTTCCTCAAGATGGACTTGGGCATCAACCTGGTGTCGCACATCCCCGGAACGGTCACCAGTCCCAAAGATGTCGAAATGCGAACGCTGGAGCATCCGTTCACCGGCATCGAGATCACGGAAAAAGGCGTCGAGCTGATGGCGGACTACGTGGCCCAAGTACGGGAAGCGGTGGGGATGGAAATCCCTCTCGCCGCCGACCATTTCGGCCACATCGGCGTCAACAGCTGTATCCGACTGGGCAGAGCGCTGGAAAAATACAATATGGCCTGGCTTGAGGACATGGTTCCCTGGTTTTACACCGACCTGCTCAAGGAGATCACACGCTCCGTGGGAGTCCCGGTGTTAACAGGCGAGGACATCTACCTCAAGGAAGAATTCGTTAAGCTTTGCGATCAACATGCCGTGGACATGGTCCATCCGGATTTGGCCACTTCCGGTGGCCTGCTGGAAACCAAGAAGATCGGGGATTATGCAGAGGAGCGCGGCGTAGCCATGGCCATGCATTTTGCCGGAAGCCCGGTTTGCTGCATGGCTAACGTCCACTGTGCAGCGGCCACCAGAAACTTCATTGCGCTGGAAATCCATTCGGTGGACGTGCCCTTCTGGGATGACCTGGTCACCGGACCAGTGAAACCCATCGTGAAGAACGGCTACATCCCCGTGCCTGAGCTACCCGGGCTGGGCGTCACGCTGAACGACGACGTCTGCAAACAGCACCTCTATGAGCCTGGCTACTTCGAGCCGACACCCGAATGGGACAAAGATACCAGCCATGATCGCCTCTGGAGCTGAGCAACTGGGTGCTGGCAAGTGATGGGCTTTGGAGCTTGCGGTCAAAACCGAAGGGGGCGGTGAGCTCGGTGCCGGATCAATCTGGAACCAGCCGAACCTCCGCCTCAAACTTGCGGTATCGCTTGAACTCAATCACATTCCTGGAATGGAAACGCCTGGATCCTTCTATCAGCAAAATCTCCGCGCGCACCGGCAGCCAATACTGTCTGCCTGAGATTTCCGCGAGATCGTAGTCCACGGCACCTTCCGATCGCGTAATCGGAAAATCCTCAGGTATGCCCACGGCTTTGTCTTCGAGACGGACAATGTTGAATGACGTGGGATCGATCCAGCATCGCCCCCGGTATCCGGTGATGATGGTGCGCTGGTCGTTGTAGTTGATGGTTCGACTGGAGGTCTCTTTCGGAACCTGATATCCCAGCCGGGCCGTTTTGTGTCCGTTGGTCTCGTCCAGTCCCTCGAGACGAAACGTAGCTTTGGTCTCGGGATCGAACAGCGCTCTCAAGGCCGATCCGAATTCTCCCGTCGAGCGAGTCCCTTTTAAACTCTGCATGGTGGTGTCGCCAGCAACGATCTGGTTGGCAACGCTAATGATCTTGTAGTTCTCCTTTTTCTCGAAGTAGGTCAAGTCCGCCACATAGTTGTCGACCTGTCTCCATCCTCCCGGGAAGAGCCGGATAAAGCGCTGCGTGATCTGGGTACAAATGAAATTCGGCAGATTGTCTGTGTAAGCCAAGGCTGTGGCGCGCACCGATTCCAGGAACTGGGGGAAATTGTCCTCTGAGACTTCCCCGATTCCATCCTGTGCCTCGCTGGTCTGAGGCGGCGCTACCGGAGGACTGACATGAGGTTCGTCCTCATGCGCCGTACCCTCGAAAGCATCCCGGCCTTGCTTTCGCAGTGCACGCAGCGTCTCCACGATGGCGTCGTCCGCCCCGCGGGCTCCCAGCTCCAGCAAAAACAGATCCGTGACGCTGAAACCAATTCCCCGCTCCTGAATCAGCTCCACGACACGGTTCACGTCCACTTCGCCGAGTTGGGAGGACGTGACCAAGGCCAGGACCTGTTCTTCGGTCAAGGGGGACTTGGCAGTCTCCTGGCTGATCGACTTCAGCTGCAGTCCGATCAGCAGGAGAATGATGGCCACGACTTCGAAGCTTTTTGCGCGATGCATCCAGACACCACAGGCCTACAGCCGTCGCTTACGGCGACGATCCAACGACATCACCATCATGATACTGTCAAAATTTGTTGGGATTGGAAAAAACTGAGCCCCGAGAGATGGCCGCACCGACTGGCAGTTCAGGCCTTGGCGCCCTGCGATCGCATGAATTCGAGGGTTTGTTCGTAGTTTGGAATTCCGGACCGCCCCCCCAGTTTCGTGCAGGCCAGTGCGGCAGCCGCGGAAGCGAAGTGGATCGCTTCCGGCAGGATGAGTCCCCTTGCCAGCGCAAAGCAGAAGGCTCCATGAAAACAATCTCCGGCACCCGTGGTATCCACAACCGGAACCTCAAAAGCAGGCTGCCGGAAAACCCGCTCCTGATAAAGGTAGGCACAACCCTCTTTGCCCAGCGTGATGATCGGATACTTCACGTTCCTAACTCTGAGCTCTTGTAACACCGTGGCATAGTCGCCGTCCTGATTCATGACGTCCGCTAGTTGCTTGGGAATGATGGCATAGTCGCTCAAAGCGAGCAGATCAAAACTTGGTTGACTGGGATCATGAACATCAGCCACAACCGGAATACCGTTCGCCCGCGCAAAGTGGGCTGCCTGTTGCGCCAGCTCTATCCACGTGGCATCGATCAAAAGGATCTTGCACTTCTTGATCCGGTCCAGTGGGTAATCCTTCAAATCGACGAACAGATTCCGCTGGGGATGAACCACGAAGGAACGCTCTCCGGTGCCGGCTTTGACCATGACGAAACAGATGCCGGTCCGGCCTCCCGAAATCACATGCACCTGGCTCACGCCGACACCTTCGGCCTTGAGTTCCCGTACGATGGACTGGCCTGCCTCGTCATCCCCCACGCGTCCCCAGAACTCCGCACTGCATCCCAGGCGTTGGGCGGCGACCAAGGCGGTGGCAACCATGCCCCCACCCTGCACTACGTACTGGGAACTGGCCAGGACGCCCTCCCCGGAAGGGAACTCCGGGACCACCATCAAGTGGTCGAGCACCGCCAGACCGATACCAATCACGTCGGTATTCATCAGTTCGTCCAGAGTAGAGCGGTCTTCAGAAACGGGGCCAGTATAATGAGCTGAAAACGGCTACGTCAATCGCAAAGGACACCGCTGAAAACAGAAAACGGGTGGCGAACCAGTTTCCGCCACCCGTGCTCGACTGCTCAAAGTGAGCCAACCGGGCTTCACTTCTCTCGGGCCCTGCCAAATGTACCTGCCCGGCTGTTCATGTCGCCCCGGCCGGTCTCAGCTCGCGCCGCGGGCGCAGAGGGCGCAGCTGTTGCCGCCGACCGCGATTCGATGGAAGGGCTGCGTCCCATCGTGGAGCCATAAGAACCCCTTCCCACGCCGCGGTCCCAATCACTCATCGCTGGGCTCCAGCTCCGGTAGGTCGGATAGACGTTACGATAGGAAAAGCCGTAAGGAGAACCGAGGCCGAAATCGAGGGGCATAAACGTGTAGCAACGGTAGAAGGGGTTGTAAACCCAACCTCCCCCCGCTCCCCACTGGGTCACCGCATCGCGCATGGCCGGCGTCAGGCGTGAGTTCACGGCCACCAGATATTCCGCTCGACGGCGGCTCCATCGGTCAAATGGATCTGCTTCGTCTTTCCTCAGCTTTGCAACCACCAGCTCAGTCGGCGATGAAGCCGTAAGATTGAATCTCTTTCCTTTCTTCAGCCAAGCCAGACGCTGACCTTCGCGTACCCACTGGGCCTTTCCCTTGAAGACGGAAAACTCAACGCCCCGATCCTCCATCACTTCCACCCGATACAGGCCCTCATTCTGAATGACAACATCACCCGCCGGGGTCACAAAGCGCAGTCCGTGAACCTTCTTGAAGAAGGCACTGGACTCCAGAATGGCCACACCTTCCAAGACCTGAAACTCCATTTCGCGGAACTCGGTACGGATCACCAGGGCCTGAGCCGGACCACTCAAGCGCAGATAACTTCCCGGGTTGAGCAGGGCTTCCACCCGGTCTCCTTCCCTCAGCACGAGTCGATCCCCGGCTTGCAGCTGGCTGCGCAACATCAGCCCGCTGGGCATCGATTTTTCGGCAGCCACAACCTGAGGGTCACCCTCCAGGTAGTTGATCATCCCTGCCTTGGCCGAAATAAAGTGCTCCGATTCACTCTGACCGATGGCGCTCCCGGTCAGCAGAACCAGCATTCCCAGCCCTAAACCAGCCGATCTTGATAGGCTCATGCCCACCTCCCATGGATCCTGCGACTCGAGGATTGTCCGTTCCGTGTCGGAGAGTCTATTCAAAGTGTACCCTCACTTCTCCGAGAATCAAGGCTTAATCCCTGTGTTGCCCTCCATAAAGCAGAGCAGATCTACCTGATTGCCCCGACTGTCTAGTACAAGAACATCGGTTTTCCATCCACGTGTCGAACCTTGGGTCGATATTCCTCTTTGTCGTACAACTCATCGACGTCAACCCGCTTGACGCCTTCCGAGATGACGCTCAGGGGAACGTTGGTGTAGATGCCGTTGCGCATGGCCGTGAGTCGCCCGAACTTTTTCTCCATGATCAAAGACATCGCCATGTTGGCATAGTTGATCGAGACCATCAGGTCCAGCGAGTCAGGCGCCCCGCTCCTCATGAGATAGGACAGCTGCTGATAAATAATGTGCTGACCGGTCAGCTCCTTCAAGGCTTCTCCAGTGATCTCCCCAATGCCGCCTAGCTTCTTATGACCGTACGCGTCTGCCTGGCCGAACTCAACGATCTTTCCGCCCACCATCTGGGCTCCTTCAGAAATGGTGACCATCGCGTAGTTGCTGGGGTTGCTGTTCTTGTCCTGCATCACCAGCCGAGCCAGCTTCTCGGGGTCGAAGTGGACCTCCGAAATGATGGCTCGGTCGACACCGCCCAAATAGGACGAAATGAGGGACGTCTCCCCACTGTTGCGGCCGAACAGTTCCACCACAGCAATTCGTTCGTGTGAGCCCGCTGAAGTTCGAAGCTGGTGGAGAAAGTTGACGCTGCGGGTCACCGCGGTAGAAAACCCGATACAGTAATCGGTTCCAAAGACGTCATTGTCCATCGTCTTGGGCACAGCCAAGATGGGGAAGCCTTCCTGGTGCAGGCGCTCTCCATAGCTAAGCGTGTCGTCGCCGCCGATGGGTATCAGCACGTCCAGCTTCAAGAACTCCAGGTTCTTGAGAACGTGCGGGGTGAAATCCCGAACTTGCTTGTCGCGCTTCGGATCCCAGCCAGGTTCGCGCAGGAATTCGGGCACTTCGTCCGCTTTGACTTTCCCGGGGTTGGTTCTGGATGTGTGAAGGAAGGTTCCACCCGTTCGGTCGATGGTTCGGACCGTGGCGTTGTCGAGTTTGGTCGTACAAGCGTTAATCGACTGCGGATCATCGGGGTTGAGGTGCAACAGCCCCCACCATCCTCTGCGAATGCCGATGACTTGTTGGCCTTCGACTTCCGCTCGATTGACAACTGCCTTGATACATGGGTTGAGGCCTGGAACGTCGCCACCACCGGTAAGAATGCCAATGCGCATCGCAGATTACTCCTTACTTGTTCCTTGCTGGGGAGAGTCCTCCCATCCATGAGTCTTGTTGTTTGAGTTCGCCGTGATTCATCCAAACCCCATGCACAGGTTGGAATGATCTCGGCAATTTTATAGTAAGACGGGAGTCGTCACTCAAAAATCAGCCGGGTGGCTAAACGGAAGCCCCGTACCGTCCAAGAGAGACCACCAACCACCAGTTCTTGAAACAGCGCGCAGACTTCACGCCTAAAGTACTGAAGTCGCGCCATCCCCATCCCTTCGGACTCAAACCAAGACACAATTAAAATATGATTTTTTATAAATGACTTAGATGATAGATCCAAAAGTATTACATTGTAATTGGACTTGCTGCGGCAGGAAAGGACCTTTCCAAATCCCAGGCCCTTCCTGCCGTCGGGAACCACCTCTGACTTTAATGTTTACTTTCTCTTTTTCTTTGTCGATTTCTTAGTCTTCGCCTTGTTGCTGCCGGCTGCTGAGGAGTGCTTGAGTGCCGCACGGGCGGCTGCCAGGCGGGCAATCGGAACACGGAACGGAGAGCAGCTGACGTAGTCCTGACCTAAGATATGGCAGAACTCCACACTCGAGGGGTCCCCACCATGCTCGCCGCAGATTCCAACCTTCAGCTTAGGACGCGTTGCACGCCCTTTGCTGACGGCAATTCGCATCAATTCCCCGACTCCGCTGCGGTCCAGCGAGACGAACGGATCCTTTGAGTAGATTTCCATCTGTACATAGGGGACGAGAAATCTTCCAGCATCGTCACGACTGACACCCAGCGTCGTTTGAGTCAGATCGTTTGTCCCAAAACTGAAAAACTCGGCCACCTCAGCAATTTCATCGGCGGTCAGGGCTCCTCGCGGGACCTCGATCATCGTTCCAACCAGGTAGTCGAATTTGACCTTTTGTGCACGCTGAACCTCCTGAGCCGCTTTTCTCACGATGGCAGCCTGATGCTCCAGCTCCTTGACGTTTCCAACCAGCGGAATCATCACTTCGGGTTCAACTTTGATGCCTTTCTTACGAACGTTGGCGGCGGCCTCGAAGATGGCCCGGGACTGCATCTCGGTGATCTCGGGAAATACGACTCCCAACCGGCATCCACGGAATCCCAGCATCGGATTAAACTCATGCAGGGATTCCACGCGCTGATGAACCTTCTCGTAGCTGACTCCCATCTGCGCAGCCAATTCGCGCTGAGAAGCCTCGTCATGCGGCAAGAACTCGTGCAATGGGGGATCGATGGTTCGAATGGTAACGGGGCGTCCACCCATGGCTTCAAAGATCCCCTCGAAGTCTTTTCGCTGCAAGGGCAACAGCTTGTCCAGGGCGTGCTTCCGCTCCTCGAGGGTGTCTGCCAGAATCATTTCCCGCATCGGGCCGATCTTGCCTTCTCCGAAGAACATATGTTCCGTTCGGCAGAGGCCGATTCCCTCCGCGCCGAAGGCGACCGCAATGGCCGCTTGGTCCGGCTGGTCGGCGTTCGTTCGAATTCGGAGCGATCGATGTTTGTCCGCCCAACCCATGATCTTCGCGTATTCCTGATAGATGGGCGCCTCTTTGGGACTCAGGGTCCGATCGAGCAAAACCTGAAGGACTTCCGAAGGCCGGGTGGGAACTTCACCTTCCAGAACTTCCCCCGTGGTTCCATCCAGCGAGATGTAATCCCCTTCTCTGACCACACGTCCGTTAGCGCTGAACTCGCGCTTGACATAGTTGATCTGGAGAGCGGTGCAGCCTGCCACGCAGACTTTTCCCATCTGCCTGGCAACGAGCGCCGCATGCGAGGTCATGCCACCGCGGCCGGTGAGAATGCCCTCAGCGGCATCCATCCCCTTGATGTCTTCCGGAGAAGTCTCGATGCGTGTGAGGATAACCCGTTCTCCGCGCTTCCTCCATTCCTCAGCGTCTGGGGCGTTGAACACCACCCGTCCGCAGGCGGCTCCCGGTCCGGCATTCAATCCCTTGGCCAGCAGCTTTCCGGATTCGACAGCTCCCGCCTTGGCTTTTGGATCAAAAGTCGGCCGCAGCAACTGGTTGAGCTGGTCGGGCTCGATCCGCAGGAGCGCTTCCTTCTCGGAGATGAGCTTCTCGGCCACCATGTCCACGGCTATCTTGATGGCAGCGAATGCGGTCCGCTTCCCCACGCGGCATTGCAGCATATAGAGCTTGCCCTGCTGGATAGTGAACTCGATATCCAGCATTTCGCGATAGTGCTTCTCCAGCGTCTTCCTGACTTTCTCCAGCTGTTGGTAGACCTTTGGATTTTCTTTCTTAAGTTCCGCGATGGGTTGTGGGGTCCGCGCACCTGATACGACGTCCTCGCCCTGGGCATTGATGAGGTACTCACCATAGAAGACGTTTTCTCCTGTCGCGGCATCTCGCGTGAACGCAACGCCCGAACCGGAGTCGTTACCCATGTTCCCGAAGACCATGGCCTGAACGTTCACGGCCGTTCCCCAGCTGGCCGGAATATCATTCATCTTGCGATAGGCGATAGCCCGCTCGTTCATCCATGAACCGAACACAGCCCCAATGGCTCCCCACAGTTGCTTCTCAGGCTCATCCGGGAACTCAATTCCCAAGCGCTCCTTGATGGCCTTCTTGAACTGACCGACCAGGCTCTTCAGATCATCCGTGGTCAACTCGGTGTCCAGCGTGATCCCCTTGGCATTCTTGAGCTCTTCAATGATGTGCTCAAAAGGATCGATTTCATCCTTGTGCTGAGGTTTCAAGCCAAGCACCACGTCGCCATACATCTGGACAAATCGACGATAGGAATCCCAGGCAAAGCGCTCGTTGCCCGTCTTGCGGATGAGCCCTTCCACCGTGGTGTCGTTCAGACCGAGATTGAGAATGGTGTCCATCATGCCCGGCATCGAAGCACGAGCCCCGGAGCGCACTGAAACCAACAGAGGGTCCTTGGCATCCCCGAACTTCATGCCAAGCGCCTTTTCCATTTTGCGCAGCGCCTGCGACACTTCCTTGCCCAGCTCCTTCGGGTACTTCTTCTTGTTGTCGTAGTAATAGGTACAGACGTCCGTCGAGATCGTAAAACCCGCCGGAACCGGCAAGCCGATATTGGTCATTTCGGCCAAGTTGGCGCCCTTGCCACCCAACAGGCCCTTCATCTCAGCCTTGCCTTCCGCCTTGCCGTTTCCAAAATAGTACACATACTTCTTAGCCATACTGAGTGTTCTCCTTTTTTTGGTAGGGTATGAGTGTGATGATGAGATGAACAGATTCAGCCGTGACAGACACACTGAGCTCCCAACGTCGTCACGTCGACGTTGGAGCGGAAATCACGATCTCCGAGATATCGGCCAGTCCTAGGAAAGTCTCCAACAGTCCGGCCAGGAGGCCGAGTCGATTGCGCTGAATAAGAGGATCCTCAGCCATGACAAGAACCTTGTCGAAGAAAGCATCGACTTGGGGACGCAGGGAGGCCACCAACTCGAAGGCCTTCCAAAAGTTTCGAGACTTAAAGGCCTTCCGAACTCTCGGCCTCACCCACTCGATTCGCTCGAAGAGCACCTTCTCCTCGTCCGCCTCGAAGCGGCTCGGATCAGGAGGAGCCAGGTCCGACATCGAGGCCCCAGACTTGGCAATGATGTTCTTAACTCGCTTGAAGCTGGTGGCCAGCGACTCAAATCCCTCCGTTCCCCTGATGCCGCTTAGAGATTTAAGAACGAGTATTCTTTCCAGAGGATTATCAACAGAAACATCAACCACAGCATTGATTTCGTCATAGCGGAACCCTTGCTCCCTGAGGTAGAACTTGAACCGTTCTCTGAAGAAGGATTGGAACTCCCCATAGCACTCCGGGAAAGACTTCGTCACCCATTTCTTGAGGAGTCTGTGGCAGGATATCGATATCTTTTCAAGTGATATATCGATGTTCTTCTCATGTAAAACTTTGATTATTCCCAAGGTTTGCCGGCGGAGTGCCAAGGGATCCCTCGATCCGGTCGGGATCATACCGAGCGAGAAGGCGCCCAAGACCGAATCCAGTTTGTCGGCCAGGGAGAGGATTGCGCCTTCCAACGTCTCCGGAACTTTGTCCTCCAGCGAGATCGGACGGTAATGGTCGTGGACAGCCTGGGAAACAGTTGGAGAGAAGCCTTGCGCGCGAAGGTACAGGCCCCCCATCACCCCTTGCAAATCGGTGAACTCCCGAACCATCTCGGTGGTCAGGTCATTCTTACACAGCTGAGCCGCAGCGGAGAGGTTCTCGATTAGATCCGGGTGCTTGGCCATTCTCGCAACAGTCTCTGCCAAAGACCGGATGCGTTTGGCCTTGTCGAACAGAGTCCCCATCCGTTCCTGAAACACAATCCTCTTGAGCAACTCGCTGCGGCTGTCAAAAGGGACTTTCAAATCGCTGTCCCAGAAGAAGCGTGCATCCGCGAGTCGAGCACGCAGCACCCGCTCGTGTCCACGCCTGATGGTGGGCAGATGCTGGTCGTCGGAATCAACCACGGATAGGAACTTGGGCAACAGTTCGCCCTGCTCGCCCTGAATCGAGAAGTACTTCTGGTGCTCCCGCATCACGGTGACCAGGACCTCCCGCGGAAGCTCAAGAAACTCGCGCTCGAAGCTCCCCGCCACGACACTCGGCTGCTCGTTCAGATGAACTACCGTGTTTAGCAGATCCGGATCCGAGACCAGGACCCCTCCCTGGTCTTGGGCGCGTTGCTCTAACTGAAGCAGAATGCGCTGCCTCCGCTCCCCCGCATCCAAACAAACATTAAACTTCACCAATGACTGCCTATAGGACTGAAAACTATCGACATTAAACCTAGTGTCGTTGGACAGTATCCGGTGACCGTAACTCTCCGAACCGGAGTGGATGCCAGCCAAGCGCATCGGTACTACGTCCCCTCCCAGGAGGCAAAGAATCCAGCGAATCGGGCGAATGAATGAAAACTGGCTGGGCTCCCATCGCATGGACTTGGGGAGCTCAAGCGAAGCCAGAATGGAAGGCACCTCGCGACTCAAAATCCCTCGGGCCGGCTCTCCAGCAATCTCTTGTACGAATCCCAGATATCGGCCCTTCTCGGTCTCGATCGTCGAAAGCTGCTCCACGGGAATCCCATACTTCCGGGCGAACCCTTCGGCCGCCTTGCTCGGCTTCCCAGCGGAGTCAAAGGCGACTTGGTAGGGGGGGCCTGTGACCGTGTTTCTCTGGACACCCTGCGAGTCGGCAATGCCGGCCACCTGGATGACCAGGCGTCTTGGTGTCACGAATCCGTGGACTGGAGAGGGACTCAGGCGGGCCTCTTCGAGCATAGAAGAGACCCGCGTTTTAAGTTGCGTCAACAGCGCTTCAGCAAATCGGGCCGGAATCTCTTCACAACCCACCTCAAGAATGAACTCTAATGACAATTAAATCAATCTCCTATATCAATAAAACTGATTGTTTAGATTAAGAATTGAATCCGATTGGCGTTTGAATCAACTCGGCTTCTCGAGAGGTCTTGCGCAGGTATCCCTCCGCGATCCGGCAGGCTAGGTTGCGTACTCGCTGAATCATGTTGGTCCGCTCTGAAACACTGATCGCCCCCCGGGCATCAAGCACATTGAAGGTGTGGGAACATTTCAGGCAGTAATCGTAGGCAGGCAGCACCAGGTCGCTCTCAATCAAACGCAATGCCTCGGCTTCAAACTCCTCGAACCAATTGAAGTGCTGCTCTACGTTCGCCACTTCGAAGTTGTATCGAGAAAACTCCACCTCATCCCGAAGCCGGATGGCGCGATACTCGACAGAATCGTTCCACTTCAAATCAAAGCAGTTTTCCTGATCGTTGAGAAACATGGCGATGCGCTCCAAGCCATAGGTGATCTCCACGGAGACTGGATCCAGATCCAGCCCGCCAGCCTGCTGAAAGTAGGTGAACTGCGTAATCTCCAGCCCATCCAGCAAGACCTGCCATCCCACTCCCCAAGCCCCCAGCGTGGGAGACTCCCAGTTGTCCTCCTCAAAACGAATATCGTGCTCCCGCAGTCGAATGCCGATTGCTTCCAAGCTCGAGAGGTAGGTTGTTTGGATCTCAGCGGGCGAGGGCTTGATGATCACCTGCAACTGGTGATGCTTCTGGACGCGATTAGGGTTTTCTCCGTAGCGGCCATCTGCCGGCCGCCGGCTAGGCTCCACGTAGGCCACAGAATAGGGATCAGGACCCAAGACCCGGAAGAAGGTTTCTGGATTCATCGTTCCGGCGCCCTTTTCCAAGTCGTAGGGCATCTGAATGACACAGCCTCGGTCCGCCCAAAAAGAAAGCAACTTTAAGAACAGCTCTTGAAACAACATCATGTTAAAGTGACGCCTCCCGAATCAACTCAAGACACTCGAACTCGCGCTCGAATGCCTGGACCGACAACGCCCTCATCACCTCTCCGATTTCCGAATACGCTCGCTCAGACACTTCCCCTTGACCGACCTGCGAGACCGGCCTGCAGAGCACGCTCCGCCACAGGGCGACGCTCGCCCCAGAAAGCAGGGGGCCGCCCGTCGCGCAACGCGGACACAGAAAGACGCTCCGCGGGATATCCAGCCGAACAGACATCGACTTGTCCAACCTACCGGCACACGCCCCACAATTGAGAGACTGGGGCAAAAAACCGGAAAGTCGCAAGTGCCAGATCTGAAAATAGAGCTGAGCCAGCCGCGAACGACCGGCCACCCTCATCTCCGAAAAGACTTGCGGGATCAAACGAAACAACGAGTCGTTGGGCTCGTGATCCGGGACGGTCTTCAGAACTAGTTCAGCCACCAGATTGAACCTGAGAAAGGTCTCATAGTCTGGAATCCCCAGAGCAAAAGCCGTCCTCAGCTCGGCGCGGTCAAGGCGGACCAGCTCTTGACCCGGCTTTTCAAAGCCCACAAACTCGATCCAAGAAAAAGGCTCCAAACATCCAGAGAAGCGATTTCGAACACGCCGAGCACCCTTGGCCACCGACCGAATCTTACCCAACAGCCGCGTGTACAAAACCACGATGCGGTCGAATTCCCCAAGAGGATAAACCCGCAAGACAACGGCCTCTGAGGTCAGGAGGGACATAACAAACGCCTAGGTCGACGCGCCGACATTTCTCCAGGCCAGCTCCAAGCCCAAGTAATAAAACGCCATAACCTACCATACCGGGGCATCCCCACAAAAGAGGAAACTCCACAACCTTCTCTCCATATTCATTCATTAATCTATGTATCAATGCATAACATCTATCTAATTCATGTATCACTTTAAATTTATTGATTAATACACTCGCGTCCAATGGAGATAATCCCTTACCACTCAGAGAGGACTACTCTTAAACAATTTAATTAGAATATTATGTTAAGGTGCACGAGCTCCTCCTGAAGATTATCAGACGAACCAGTCGCCTGTTCTTGGCCTGCTGATGTCGACGCGCCGACTTAAGCGAATCAATTGCTCTCGTCGGGGTCCGCTGCTAAAATGCTGGCAGTTTTCGCCACCCATAGCACAGTCATCCGGTTCTCTATCCATCGGGAGAAAGACCATGCCGCCTTCATTGCCTGCCCTGACTCTCCGCATGAAGTTGCTGTTTCTGACAAGCTTGCTGGTGGTCTTAACTGTCCTTCTCTTAGCTGGACTGTTGCACCGGAGCACTCGGCGGATGGTAACGGAGGAAACCTGGAAGAGGGGGATGGTTGCTGCCCGGTTGTTTGGCGCGACAAACTTGAACCACCTCAAAAGCTATTACTCGTTGGCGATCGTCCAGAATGCCAAGGCCGCCAAGCGCGAGAATGACCTTCAGTATTTGATCGTTTATGACAAGGAGGGCCGGATTGTCGCTCATACCGAAAGAGATGATCCCGCGAGTCTGACAAACCAGACGCTTGATCAGGAGTCGGTGGCGGCAACCTCTCCGCTCTATCGTGAGCTGGACGGATTCGACGGTCACGCGACTCCTTCTCCTGCCGTGCTGGATATTTCGGTGCCCATTCTGACGTCGGAAGCACCCGGGAAATGGGGTACTGTGCGGCTGGGAATCGCCACCACCAGCCTCAGCCAAGCCCTCCAGACAACCCAGATCCGCATCCTCCAAATCGGTCTTCTGGTCTTGGCGTTAGGCATTTTGGGTTCGGTGGTCCTGGCTGCTCGAATCACGAATCCGATTTCAAAGCTGGTGGAAGGGTCGTTGAAAGCGGCCGGGGGTGACTTGTCCCAGCAGATCCGGATCCGAACGGGTGATGAACTTGAAGGGCTGGCAGCCAACTTCAATTACATGATTCGGGAGATTCGACGCCAGCAAGATGAAAGGGTGCGGGCCGAGAAACTCGCCGCTGTTGGCTACATGGTCAACACCATCGTACATGATTGCCGAACACCCATGACGGTCATCAAAGGATTCGCCTCGGTCTTGCGCGAATTCCGCCTGCCCCCTGACCAGCAAAAGGAGTGCCTGGACTTCATCGATTTCGAGCTGGAACGCATGGAGAGAATGATTGAGGAAGTCCTCGAGTTCGCGACGAACAAGAAGTCACAGATCAAACTCGCAACCTGCTCTTTGAATGCTTTTCTCGAAGGCTGTGGACGGGAGGTTGCCGCGCTCTTCCGTTCAACAACGGTGGAGTTGGAACAAGCTTTGGGAGAGGATGCCTGGGTCCAGATCGATCAGGACCGCTTAAGGCGGGCGATCCTCAACATCGCCGCTAATGCCAAGGAGGCGTTCCAGAATAGCGGTGTTTTCAGGATTTCGACGGAGGCAACCAATGGCAAGGTTCGTATTTGCCTCTCGGACACGGCCGGAGGCATCCCGGAAAACCTGCGAGAGAAGCTCTTCGACCCGTTCTTCACGCACGGGAAAACCAGCGGGTTTGGATTGGGCATGTCCATCACCAAGCGGATCGTTGAGGATCACGCAGGCACGATTTCTCTCGAGAGCCAGGTCGGCGTTGGCACCCGTTTCGCCATCGAACTGCCCGTCGCCCAGGAAACCTCGGAACCCGGGGCCCTTAAGGCCTCTGTGGCGGCCGCCACGGCTGCTAGCGCCCGAACAGATCTTTGAGCAGGGTCAGGCGGGGGCGCCTGACTCAAGCACGTGGATGGTGCAGGCGGTACACCTCCCGCAACCGCTCGCGTATGACTTGGGTATAGATTTCCGTGGTGGAGATGTCGGCATGCCCCAACATCAGCTGGACCGAACGGAGATCCGCGCCTCTTTCCAGAAGATGGGTTGCGAAGGAATGGCGGAGGAGGTGGGGCTTGATGGGCACGTTGATGCCGGCCTTCCTCCCGTAACTTCGGATGAGCCTCCAAAAGGCATGGCGCGAAATACCACCACCACCTTCGTTCAGAAACACCCGATTTGAAGCGGCCCCCCGCAGCAGCCGTGGGCGGGCGCCAGCCAGGTAGGATTCGAGAGCCGAGAGGGCTGATCTCCCTAGCGGAACCACCCGTACTTTCGCCCCTTTTCCGACACAGTTCAGATACCCGAGATCCATCCGAAGGTCCGGAATCTGCAGCTGCACCAACTCGGATACTCTTAGCCCAGTCGCGTAGAGTACTTCCAGCATGGCCCGGTCCCTCGATCCCGAGTCGGTGGCGGGATCAGGCTGCTTCAATAATTGATCCACCTCTTCAACGCTTAGAACTCTCGGGAGTGACTTTGGAAACTTAGCTGAATCCAATCTCAAACAGGGATTCTCTTCAAGTATCTCTTCAAAAACAAGAAATTGAAAGAAGTTGCGCAGACTCACCAAGACTCGCGCGATGGATCGAGGACCCAGACCTTCTCGATAAAGCGTGGAAAGAAAAATCTGGATAGTCTCGCTACGGATCTGAGCGAGCGAGACCTTGTGGGCCACGCAGAAATCAACAAAACGTCTCAGGTCACGTTTGTAGGCCGAGATTGTGTTTTCTGCATGTCCTTTTTCAACAGTTATATAGGCGACATACTGTGATATGTTTGTTTCGATTTCGGAAGGTCCACTCGGAGAGTTCGTCTTGGGTCTGGTCGACATCGTCTTGTGCGGGTTCCATCCGCCCCGGGCAATCTTGACTCTGCGTGGCCCTTAATATAGCATCGCGGGTTCCTGGGTTCCTTGTCATCTTGAGACGGATATGAAACTCGCGGAAATGGCGGGCAGATTGGGCTGCACACTCGAGGGCGATCCCAATCTGGAGGTCTATCGAGTGGCTCCCTTGGACGAGGCGGGGCCGACCGACTTGACGTTCTTCTCCAATCCCAAGTACGCCGCCAAACTTAAGACCACCAGGGCTGGAGCCGTCATCGTTCCGCTGGACGCGCCTCCTCTCGCTTCCAATGTCCTGAAGTCGGAGAACCCTTACCTGGCATTCGCCAAGGCCGTTGAGATCTTCTATCAGCCTCCGGCGTCACAGCCCGGGATCCATCCCACTGCCCAAATTTCGCCGAGCGCTTCGATTGGCGACCAACCCAGCATCGGACCTTTCTGTGTGATCGGCGACAATGTACGGCTGGGAGACCACGCTGTGCTTCAGGCGTTTGTGGCGCTCTATGCGGGCTGCAAAATCGGTCACCACTTCTATGCACACTCGCACTGCGCGGTCCGCGAGCACTGTGAGATCGGTGACCACGTGACTTTGCAGAATGGGGTGGTCATCGGAGCCGATGGTTTCGGGTTCGCCAAGACGCGCGATGGCACTTACTACAAGATTGTCCAGTCAGGACGGGTCGTGCTTGAGGATTGGGTTGAAGTCCAAGCCAATGCCACCATCGATCGGGCCGCCATCGGCGAAACACGCATTAAGCGGGGGGCGAAGATCGATAACTTAGTCCAGGTGGGGCACGGATCAAAAGTCGGAGAGAACACGCTGTTGTGCTCACAGGTGGGTCTGGCTGGTAGCACGGAAGTGGGCCGAGATGTGATCCTGACCGGGCAGGTTGGGGTGGCTGGCCACTGCAAGATCGGAGACGGCGTCGTCGCCACGGCACAGACAGGCATACCCTCCGATGTCGAAGCCGGAAAGGTAGTGTCGGGATACCCGGCCATCGATAACAGAACCTGGCTAAAGGCCGCGGCTTTGTTCGCCAGGCTTCCTGAACTCAACAAGACGGTGAGGGAGCTTAAGCAACAAGTTTCAAAGATCCTCGGAAGTCATTCATAACCACATTCCCTTCGGGTCCCCTCCCCTGCCATGTCCAAAGGCGCCGCACAGCTGGCCAAGTCTGCCGGTATCATCAGCATCGCAACCTTCTGCAGTCGCATCCTGGGGCTTGTCCGCGAACAGGTGATTGCTCACCTGTTTCCCCGGTACGCCACCGACGCCTTCTACGTCGCGTTTCGCATTCCCAATCTGTTGCGGGATCTCTTTGCCGAAGGCGCCTTGAGTTCCGCATTCATTCCCACCTTCGCTGCCTACCTGACGCAGCGCGGTCGCGCGGAGGCTTGGAAGCTCGCCTCGATGGTTGTGAACCTTCTGCTGGTCATACTGAGTGCCACCACCCTGGTGGGAATTGTCTTCTCCGATTGGATCGTGATGCAATTCGCGGGCAGCTACACCGAGATTCCCGGTAAATTCGAATTGACGGTGCTGATGACCCGCTTAATGTTCCCTTTTCTACCGATTGTTGCGCTTGCTGCTGTGGCGATGGGGGTGCTGAATTCCCAGGGCAAGTTCTTGGTTCCGGCGATGGCTCCCGCACTCTTCAACGTTGGGTCCCTCGTCACCGCGTTGGCCCTGTACCGCTTTCTGCCGGATCTTGGCCTGGAGCCGATTCTGGCAATGGCCGTCGGCACTGTGGTTGGGGGATCTCTTCAACTCCTGGTTCAGGTTCCGCAGGTATTCAGACAGGGATTTGAGTACATCCTTGCCATCGATCTGCGACATTCAGGTGTTCGCAGGGTGCTGTTGTTAATGGGCCCAGGGACTATTGGCTTGGCTGCGACCCAGATCAACATCTTCGTCAACACCTGGCTGGCCACTGGCCAGGAAGAAGGAGCCGTTTCGTGGCTGAACTATGCGTTCCGTCTCATGCAGTTCCCGATCGGAGTATTCGGAGTGGCGATCGCCGCCGCGGCCTTGCCGACCATTTCTGCCCAGGTGGCTCGAAAAGAGCTCCAGCATTTGCGAGACACCTTGTCTACCTCGCTCAGAATGGGATTCGCTTTGAACATCCCAGCGTCTTTCGGGCTGATTTTTCTCAGTCAGCCCATCATCCAAGCCATCTATGAACATGGGAGATTCACGGCAACAGATACCCTGGCGACGGCCAAGGCCCTCGTCTACTATGCGCTTGGGCTGTTCGCCTATTCCGCCATCAAGATTCTGGTTCCAGCGTTCTATTCCTTGGGGCGATCCCGCGTTCCGGTCATTGTCAGCAGCTTGAGCGTGGCCCTCAACATCGTTCTCAACCTGGCCTTGGTCGGTCCAATGGGATACAGCGGGTTGGCTCTGGGCACCTCGGTGACATCGGTGTTCAACTTTCTTTTACTCTTTGGACTGCTGCAGCGATACACAGGTGGGCTGGAGGTACGCCCAATCCTGTCCACATTCGTGAAAGCAGCTCTGGCTTCCACGGTGATGGGATTGTGCTGCTACCGATTTCATCGATGGTTCTTCACCCTACCCTTTGGCTTCTCTGGGATCGGGTGGCAGATTGTGTCGCTGGGCCTAGCGATCGGGCTGGGGATGGTTGTTCTACTGATAGTGGCTAATCTGCTTAGAATGCAAGAGGTGGGAGCTGCCCTGCAGCACCTGCGCGAGAAAGTCAGATCACTTCGCTCACGGACCTGAAGTAGCAGTTCATTTTCCGGCACCTCCGCCTACAAATTGCACGATTTCCACCTGGTCTCCATCCTTTAGCTCTTGTTGGGTCCAGTTGGCACGCTTGATGATTTGCCGGTTGTACTCGATGGCGAGCCGCTCTGGCGTAAGCCTCAGGAACTCGACCAAGCCAGCCAAGCTCAATCCCTCCGGAATCTCTGCCTTTTCACCGTTGAGCTGAATCTTCATTTTGGGCTACTTTTTCCTGATCAAGTACTTGATTTCATCGGCCCCAATGGGCGTATTCGCCTGTATTATAAGAGCTGCACTACCAACGGTATAGGTTGGTAAGTTAAAGTTTATTCTCAGCTCACCTCTGGCGTCGGTCTTTCCGGTGTAAAGCCGCGGGGAGAACGTGGTGCCGATGACCTTGATAACGATCTGCACATTCTCGAGTCGAATCCGGCCCTGTCGCGTGCGAACGCCGATCTGGAGGTCAACGTGGGAGCCGCCCACGAAGTCTCTGGAACCTTGTACGCAAATCTCGACTCCTTCCTGGTTCGCCAGGCTCGCAGCGTCCTTGACGTCCACGGCAAATTCAAACTCGCCCCCACCAGCCGTCGCCGTTGTCGTTTCGGCAACTGGAGGCACATGACTCGCCGGAGGTGGAGCAGGCTTCGCCCGCTGTTCCGGTTTGGCAATCTGCGGATCCGGCTCGACCCTTTGTCGCGACTGGGCCTTCGTTTCCGAGGATGCCGCGACTTGAGGAGGCTTGGGGCGTTCGGAAGTAGTCGGCGAAACGGTTACCGATTGGCGCGGACCCGGTTGTGGTTTTGGTTCGTCGAGGGCTTTGCGGTCTTTGATGGGCTGCGCCGGCTTACCAAGTCCTCCAGCGGCCTTGACATCCGTAACGGCAGGGGGGACAGGGGTCTGAGAAGCCGCCACGGGCTTGGCAGGACCGCTCTCTTTCGGAGGTTCGGCTTTCGATTCCATCGACAGAGGAAAGACAAAATCTCCATCAACGAAGGCCTGGAGGCTCATCCCCTTCTGAAATCGACCGGCTCTGATGAGTGAGACGATTTGCCGGTGCTGAAATTCGAGAATCTTCTGGAGCCTTGACTCACTGAATTGGGGACTCACGAGAAAGGCCTGATACGACGATCTGTGGGTGTCCAGGATCGCTCCCTTAACGTAGATCAAGGACTCGATAAGGGGATTGGAAGTTCCCTTGTCTTCGGTCTGGACGTGGTAGACGGTATCACCATTTTTAACATCAGTGTTAAACCCGGTGATCATAGGAGGGCACTGCGGTCCTTAAGAGAAGTGCGGAAAAACCGCTTAAGTGTATCGACAAAGCGAGCCGTTGACAATACAGAGAGCACCTGGATTCGCTGAGAAACTCCTGAAAAAACCTTGACAAAGAGAGACATGGCCGCTATTTTTACCGGGTTTTTCAGGTGCGCGTGCGAAAAGAGCGCCCCGAGCGAAGGTGACCCGACTCCGGATTCTTTCCCCTTAGTCGTTCCTCGCATCGGCTACATGAATTCCATCGTGCCAATCTGGATGCTAGCGCGCTTGATCCGTTGCCAGGATTCGAACAAAAAAAATTTCCGAGCGCTTGTGAAAAAGTTTGCTAACGGTTAGGGCGTTTCCGATGCCGATCCGGCAGGGGTCATGGTGTGCTGGTCGGGCCCCATCTGGCCTGGTGCCGCCACAGCCTTGTTTCGTTTCCTAGTACCCGCTATTCATGTTCCCTGAGTCACTTCAGCACAAGTTCGACCAGATTGTTGCCCGTTACCCTGTCAAGCGATCGGCGCTGATTCCCATCTTGCTCACCATCCAGGAAGAGGAAGGATTCCTGTCTCCGGAAGCCTTGAGATTTGTGGCCCGTTACCTCGAGCTGCAGGAGGTGGATGTCCTCGAAGTGGTCACCTTTTACAGCATGCTGCGCACGAAGCCGGCTGGAAAAAATCATGTTCAGGTTTGCACCAACATTTCCTGCCTGCTCCTGGGAGGCGAGGAAATCTTTCAGCACATTTCGAAGCGGCTCGGCATCGGCGAGGGCGAGACGACGGAGGACCGACTCTTTTCTCTGGCTGAGGTGGAGTGTCTGGGAGCTTGCTGCAACGCGCCGGCCATGCAAGTGAACTATCAATACCATGAGGATCTGACGTTGGAAAAAGTCGACCAGATCCTGGACGAACTGCGGCGCCGAGTCAAGACTGAGTAGCTTTGGGTTGGGTTGGTGGAGATGGAGACGATCCTGTTTTTTCTTTTGTGCGCGATTGCCATCGGTGCCGCGGTCAACATTCTAGTTCAACGACACCCGATCTACTCCGCCCTGTCCCTCATCGTCACGCTGATGTCTTTGGCTGGAATCTATATTCAGATGAAGGCTGAATTTATCGCCGTCATGCAGATCGTGGTTTACGCCGGCGCTATCATGGTGTTGTTTGTGTTCGTCATTCTGCTGCTGAACCCCGCGGAAGAGGAACGAGCTTCCAAGAGGCTCTGGCTGGTCCGCTACACCTCAATTCCACTTGCCTTAGTCCTGGTATGGCAAGTTTCTCGTTTGGTGCTGCACGCCTTTGGTGGACAAGGCGTTCGAATCGACGCGATGTCTGTTGGTTTAGCCGGAAACACCGAGCAGATCGGCCGGCTGCTGTACACACAGTTTGCCCTTCCTCTGGAGGTGACGTCCATCCTGCTGCTGGTTGCCATCCTGGGTGCCATCGTGATGGCCAAGAAAGACGCATGATCCCTCTCAGCTATTACCTCCTGCTTAGTGGCGTGCTGTTCGCGATTGGCGTGGTTGGATTCTTGACGAAGCGCAATCTAATCACGATTTTCATCTGCATCGAGCTGATGCTCAATGCCGTCAACCTGACTTTCGTTGCCTTCGCCCGCTTCTATTCCCTGCTGGACGGCCAAGTGTTCGTCTTCTTCGTCATGGCAGTGGCCGCCGCGGAAGCCGCTGTCGGGTTGGGCATCATCGTGGCGCTCTTTCGCAACCGACAAACCCTCAACGTGGACGAAGCAAACCTAATGAAGTGGTAGAACCGCTCGCCGAACGGTCACGCACATGAATCTGTCCACCCTACTGCTGATCATTGTTCTCCTCCCGCTTCTTGGTGCGACTTTGAACGGGTTGTTCGGGAGGCGTTCGAGTCGCACCGCCATCAGTCTGGTGGCCTGTGGAACGACCGGCCTTTCCTTCCTGTTTGCCCTTTATGCGTTCTCGCTTCTCCTCAGAACTCCCGTCGAGATGGTCAGGGAGTTGAGCTTCAACTACTTCAGTTGGATTGAAGCAGGTCGCTTTTTGGCGCCATTCGGGCTGATGGTGGACCAACTGAGCGGGATCATGCTGCTCGTGGTAACCGGGGTTGGATTTGTCATCCACATCTATTCGGTCGGTTACATGGCCCACGAAGACGGCTACTACCGGTTTTTCTGCTACCTGAACCTGTTCATGTTCTCGATGTTGACCTTGGTCTTAGCCAACAACTTTTTGTTGATGTTCGTGGGCTGGGAAGGGGTGGGGCTTTGTTCTTACTTGCTGATCGGCTTCTACTTTCACAAAAAGAGCGCCAGTGACGCCGGCAAGAAGGCCTTCATCGTGAACCGGGTGGGTGATTTCGGGTTCATCCTGGCAGTGATGCTCATCTTCTGGACCTTTGGAAGCGTAGACTACCGGTCGGTCTTTTCGTCGAGCTTGGCTCTGTCTGTTGAACCCCTGGGCCAAATCGGCCTTGTCACCGCCATCTGCCTGCTGTTGTTTGTGGGAGCGACGGGGAAGTCGGCGCAGGTTCCGTTGTATGTGTGGTTGCCGGATGCGATGGAGGGTCCGACGCCGGTCAGTGCGCTGATTCATGCGGCGAC
>JBFMEW010000027.1:0-107509 GCA_040753175.1 Acidobacteriota bacterium
GCTGGATTGGATCCAGACCCTTCATCAAGTCAACGCCTCCGAATAGGAACAGGACCGGAACTGGAACAGGCTGTTGAGCCTAACCATAAATTCAACGAAGGTCAAAAATCAAGAAACTAACGACCGCCGCGCATTCGGATTTGAGGTCGACGCCTCTTAGAATGCTGGACGTGGGCTTGGGTTAAGTTCGAGGGATTAGGGGTCAGGGCGAAGCGGGAAGAGTCTAGTGGAGCTGGGGAGGTGTCTGGTAGCACAGCTGATGAATCCGAATAGCCGAAGGTTACCCCCGAGTCATGCCAGGAAGTCGGACCGGCTGGCTCTGGACGCTCAATCCCGCGATACTCACAGGTCGATCATCGCTGTTCGGGATTGGCCAAGATGACCCAAGTGCACATCTGAGAGGGGGGGCGAGCGGAAACCTCCTCAAACGCAGAGCCTCGCAAAAAACACTTGCTTTTCATATCACGCATTCTGCAGAATCTTTAATGCTATCTCGATTATGCCTACCACAGCACTTCAACTGAGGTGAACCCTTGAACACGTTAGCCGAAGCGGCCCCGAAAGTTCTGCAGCGGGAATCGCTTTCCAAGCGCGTCGCCGATTCTCTTCGGGCGGCCATTCTGAACGGCGAATACCAGCTAGGTCAGAAACTCCGCGAGGTGGAGCTGTCCAAGAGCTATGGTGTCAGCAACAGCGTCATCCGAGAGGCGTTCCACATCCTGCAGGGGGAAGGGATCGTGGTCACCGACCCCTACCGGGGACGCTCGGTCTTCAACATCGAGGCCCGCGAGGCACGGGAACTGATTCTGATGCGCACGTCGCTGGAGGCCCTTGCCGCCTATCTGGCCGCCGAAAACCCGGAGGCGGCCTCCAAGGCCAAGATCAGCCAGGTCGCTCGCGAGATGAAATCATTCCGCCCCAGGGCTTTTGCTGACTGGGCCGAACTCGACCTGGAGTTCCACCGCTCGGTCTGGAAGGCGGCCGGAAACGAGCTCTTGGCCCGACAGCTCAACCACCTGTCGGTCATCAGCCTCTCCCTCAACACGCTTCATTTTTTCAAGCCGCAAGCTGGATTCAACGAGTTGCTGCGGATCATGCCGACGTGGGAGAAAAGCGAAAACATACAAGGGCATCAACTGTTGGCGCGATCGATTGTGAACGGTCATCCCCAGGAAGCGCGGAAGCAGATGATCCTGCATATCATGGGCGACCCCGCCTACAGAGATTTACGTCGACAGTTCTTTCAGGTGTGAGGTGAATGCGGACTGCCGGAAGAAAGGTCTCGCGGACCTGCACAGGTGGGCAAGATCGGAGTTGCCCTAGCGAGACCCTATAGGACTCGACCGAACCCAACAGGTCGCGTGATCAAGGAGGAGTCTGTTCCATGAATCTACCGGTGCACAGGCAGCAGTATGAAGCCGACGGTTTTTTGCAGGTCGACGACTTTTGTTGCGGGGCCGATCTGGAACGGTTGGAGCGGGAGCTGGAGCGCTACGATCGAGAGGTGGTGCCCAAGCTGCCCGAGGAAGACATCGTTTACGAAATCGACAGCTCCTCAGGAGCCAGGACCGGCATTCGAAATCTCTGGCGGATGGAACAGTACAGTTCCTACCTGAGGGAGTTCGCTCATCAGGGAAGGATCCTGGAACTGGTGGGAAGCCTGGTTAAGGGGCAACCCGTGTTGATGGGTGTTGAGCTGTTCGCCAAGCCGGCTCGTGTGGGCAGCGCTGTTCCCTATCATCAGGACAACGGCTACTTCAATCTGACGCCTCCCGACGCGCTGACCTGGTGGCTGGCGCTGGACGACAGCACTCTGGATAACGGCTGCGTCTTCTATGCGCGCGGAACCCATCGGCAAGGCCTTCTGCCTCACCGAGCCTCGGGAGTCCCAGGGAACAGTTGGGGATTGGCGGAACGACCCGATCCGGCGTTGTTGAATGAAGTGCCGGGAGTCCTCCGTCGTGGAAGTGCCATCCTGCACCACTGTTGCCTGATTCATCGGAGTGAAAGAAATCGAAGTGAACGTTCGCGACGGGGCCTGCTGATGGTTTACAAGGCTGCCCACTGTCAGATTCATAAGGCGGGAATGGAGCAGTACCAGACCAATTTGAAGTCCTAGTCGGACGGCTGGAGGAGTTCAGAGGCCACTTGCAAGGCACCGCCGCGCGCCGGCAGCAGAAGACCATCCTTCGTTGTCAACGAACGGTCTGGATTCCGGACGATGCTGCGTGATGGCTTCGTTGGATTAATAGTTGAAACAAGTGCAAGCCTCAACGAAACGTCACATGGTTCCGGCTACTTTTCACGGAGCTCGAACTGGAGACCGACGCCCTTGACCTAAGGTAATGGTGCCAAGGGCATCGTGAGATTCCCAACCATTTGAGAAGGCATCGCAGCGCCCTCTGTGCCTTTTAGCCGGGTCTTGTGGATCGGGGGGATGATCCCCGGCGGATAGAGCCCCCCATTTGAAACCCACCGCGTTCACTCAAGCTGTCAGAAAGGTCGAGCTCGCGCGACTGCCGTGGCGCCGGTGGAGAGCTTCAAAAAGCCGTCGGGCTACAACAGAAGATTGTCGAGTTGCCGAAGCATCCCGCCGGCGCGCCGCTGGTACTGACGATGTTCGAGGTACCTGCTCTGCTCCTTGAATTCAAAAAAACACGGATGAGTCATCACAAGGAGCGGTTTGAGAAACGTCTTAATTAGTGAATGAAGGATTAGATTAGCCTGCCACCGAGCCAAGTGCCACTTGGGAAACGGAGGATTCGACTTCGGGGAACAGATACCTGTGGTATTCCTCGTGGCCGGTCTGTCGTTTTGGTGGCGAAGTGTGGAGTCGTGAGTGGAAGCCAAGTGTAGCCTGGCAGGAAGACTGGCGCTGGATAGGAAGCTGGCCGGCACCATGCAGAGTACCGCGGATGCGAAGGAGAAGGTGACTGAGGTACTCGAGCTGCTGCAGGACTCTCTGTTTCGCTATTTGGTGAGAGTGCTGGAGGATCCTGCCGAGGCCGAGGATGTCATGCAAGAAGTCTTCGTTCGGCTCTATTGTTCGCTCCGCAAAGGCAAGGTGATCGAGGACATTCGACCCTGGATCTTCCGAGTTGCTCACAACCTGGCAGTGGACCGTTTCCGTCGGAAAAATCCGTTTGAACTGTTGGGACCGGCAGGATGGGAGCTGGTTGAGGCGGAAGTCGAAGATCCTGCTCCAACGGCCGAAGCAGCGGTTTTGGAGAAGGAACGCCGTGAGCGCTTCATCCACGCTTTGAGGCGACTGCCGCCCCAGGCGCGACACTGTATGGAACTGCGTGCGGAAGGTCTGACGTATCGCGAAATTGCCGAGGTGATGGGCATGCCAACGTTCACTTTAGTCAGCTTCCTGGGCCGGGTCATTAAGAAGATGATGAGTGAGGTTTATGGTTAGCCGAATGCGCAAGCTCCCATTTGGCCAGACATGGCATCCGTCCGAGGAGGAATTGCTGCGCTGCCTGGAAGGCGAGGGACGAGTCCGGGCCAACGCAAAAGTCGCAGCTCACCTACAAGGATGCTGGGCATGCCGGGTCAAGCAGCAGCATATCAGTGAGTTGATCACCGCATTCATGGAAGACCGGAGGGTCTCGCTGGGACGTTTCCAGAAGTCTCCTTTCGGGACGCTAGGGCGGATCCGAGCCAAAATCGACCAAGTTGACGCCGAACTAGACCGGGAGGGACTGTGGGTGCGTCTCAGAGGTACGTGCGGTTTGAGAGCGTGGCTGCCCGGCATTTCCGCGCGTTGGGTAGTGTTCGCTGGTTTGGCCTTGGCCGTGGCCTTGGCTTTGATGCGCTTGTCCTCGGTCCCGCCGGTTTCGGCCAAGGAACTCTTGCTGCGCTCCAGCCAAGCAGAGACCGACAGAATTCGGCGCGTTGCAGGGCCTGTCGTCTATCAAAAACTGGAGGTCCGTCGGCGCCCGGCGAGCGGGAGAGGCGTTGAATCCGTCATGTGGGAGATTTGGAACGATGCCCAAAACCGCCGGTTTCGTCAGCGCGTGCAAGACCAGATCGGAACACGGTTTGTTGCGACACAAAGTGCCGCAACGGGTTCAACCGTCCTCCCCCCTGATTCGAAGACTTCGCCGCTGCCACCGCTCTTGGGCGAGTTAGAACAAGTCTTTCGGGCCAGTCAAATGCAATGGGCCGCGCCGCTTTCTCCTCGAAGCTTCGGCGCGTGGCGGGAATCCATCCAACTTGGAGCCGAAGAGGTGGTGCAGGCCAGCGTCCTGGATGGTGAAAAGATCCTCACGCTTAAGACCACGGCTGGACAACGAGTCCCTGTGGAGACCCGCACCATCGTGGAAGCTGAACTCCTGGTTCGAGCCTCAGACTGGCACCCGTTTCAGCAACGCCTGACGGTCCAGAGCCGAAATGAGATCACGAACTATGAGCTGACTGAAAAAGCCTTTCAAGTTGTCGCCTTGAATGCGCTTCCACCTTCGATTTTTGCCGATGTGGAGATGCCCGCTGCCTCGGTTCCTTCTCCCTCGGCCTCCGACGTTTCGCCTCCCACTGCCGCCGAACTGAACCGGGCGGAGATCGAAGCGCGCTATGCACTGCATCGGTTAAGGGCTTGTTTGGGTGAGCCTCTCGAGGTGCTGCGCAGTCCGAGGGGGCACGTTCGAGTTCGGGGAACGGTTGGCACCTTGGCACGCAAAAACGAACTGGTCGCCGTGCTCAATAGCTTGCCGCTTGTGAGTGTCGACGTACGGGCGGATGAAGAAGCAATGCAGAGCGTTTCAGTGGATGGTCACCCGGTTCAAGCGGGTGACCATCCGTCAACGGTGTCTGCCGAGCAGGCTCTGGAGGTTCGCTCCTCCCGGCTTCCGGCCCAAGAGCACCTAAAGCGTTACTTCTCTCAGCACGCCTCTTTCACCCCGTCCCGCGATGGCCAGCCCGAGGATGCCCCGCAGAGCGTTTCCGAAAGGATAGCCGATTTTTCAAACCAGGCCGTCACCCTGGCTGACACCAGCATGGCTGAGATGTGGGCGCTGCGTCGACTGGCGGATTGGGTTACGTCTGACGGAGTCGTCGATGCTCGGATTCCTGCGCTTTGGCTGCTCGAAGAGATGATACGTGACCACATCAGGGAGGCCAGGACTCAGATCGAAAGGACTCAACTGTTGTTGAGGCCCCTCTTGAGTGCAGGAGTCGGCAGCGGGTTGCCGGATCAGACCGGAGTCGAGTCAGGTTGGGAAACGCCATCAGCTCGCCCTTTAAGCGGGGAGAGCTGGTCTTGGGCGATCGAGTCGTTGAGGTTGTTTGAAATGACGAAACGGGTGAACGGCCTCCTCCACGGCTTGTTTGCGAACGGAGAACTGGAAGTTGCAGTGGAGCAGGCCCTGCACGATCTCTCACGGTTAACCACCCAGTTGGAGGTTGATCTCAAGCATCTCGAGGCCGGTACCGCACGGGAGTTCTTGACCGAGTCCAATCTACCTTCGCTTAGCAAGAAATAGCTGCAGAAATTTTTGAACCGTTCAATGGGAGGGAGTCCATGAGAAAGCGACATCTGTTTCTTTCTGTAATACTGGCTGCTTTGATGCCCCAGATGACAACGACAACACTCGGGCAGGCGACTTCGGGCCAGATCACCGGGCGAATCACAGACTCGAGCAACGCTGTGGTCCAAGGGGCCAAGATCGGCGTGACCAACGTCGACACAGGGATAAGAAAAGATACCAGCTCGAATGAGGAAGGGCTTTACACGGTTCCTTTGCTGCCGCCTGGGGGGTACCGGATCACGGTTCAAATGACGGGCTTCAAGCCCATCACTCGCTCCGGAATCACGCTAAACGTCGCCCAAGTAGCCCGCATTGACTTTGTCCTGCAAATCGGAGAGGTAAGCGAAAGCATCGAGGTGTCCGCCGACGTTCCGCTCATCGATCCCGAGACCTCGTCGCTGGGTAAGGTCATCGAAAACAAAACCATTGTGGATCTCCCGCTCAACGGGCGCAGTTTCATGCAGCTGGCGCTGCTGGCTCCCGGTGTCGCACCTCCGCTCCCAGGAGACGCCCGAGCGTCATTCTTCGCAGCGGGGAGTCAGAACCTCGTCGTCGCGAACGGCATGCGGGCTGAGTACAACACCTACCTTCTGGACGGTGTCGAGAATGGGGACACCATGTTCAATGCCCTCATGCTCTCCCCATCGATTGATGCGATTCAGGAGTTCAAGATTCAAACAGGTCAGTATTCGGCAGAATACGGCAAAGGTGGCGGCGCGGTGGTCAACGTGGCGGTCAAGAGCGGTACCAACGAGTACCACGGAAGTCTTTTTGAGTTCCTGCGCAACGACAAGCTGGACGCCCGGAACTTCTTCTCTCGAACCAAACCCCCGTTTCGGCGCAACCAATTCGGCGGAACGATTGGTGGGCCCATTGTTCACAACCGATCTTTCTTCTTCTTCAACTATGAAGGGCTCAGGACCAGGCAGAGTCGTTCCGTTGTGGCGCGCGTCCCAAATGAAAAGGAGAGAGCGGGAGATTTCTCCGGACAGGCGACGATCTATGACCCCTTGACCTACGACCCGGCGACGAATACTCGAAAAGCCTTCGCCGGTAACATCATTCCCGCTAACCGCATCCACCCCGTATCCCGAAAGATCATTGACCAGTTCTGGCCCCAGCCCAATAACCCCTCCGATCCGGCTCGCAATCTGCTTTTCGATGTTTCGACCATGAATGACTTCGATCAATACACCATTCGAATCGATCATCATTTCGCTCGGTATGGTGACCTTTTCGGCCGTTACTCGAACTCAGACCATTCTGCTGCGCGCATCGGCACCGGAGGAGTCGGAGCGCTTCCCGGACCCGTCGGCTGCAGTTGCACGATCGACACGCGACGGCCGCAGAGCTTCACTCTGAGCCACGTCAAAGCTTTCACTCCGAGTCTGAGCAACGAATTCCGCTTCGGATTCTCTCGCACAGCAAGCCGTGAGGAACCGCCCAGCCTGGGAACAAACTTCAACAAGGAGCTGGGGATACCGGGCTTTGAAAATGAGGATGCCTCCCGGCAGCACTTCGTTCGTATGGGAGTTACCGGCTTCGCCACTCCCAACGACTTCGGCATCCTCCGGTTAACGCCCAACATCTTTCAGTATGTCGACAACCTGTCCTTTGTTCGCGGAAACCATACGATCAAAGGAGGCGCCAACATTCGTCGCACTCAGAATAATTGGTTTGCTGCCTTTCAGATTGCGGGCGGGTATTTCTTTGATGGTCGTTTTTCAGGCCCCCCCAACCGCGGAGGCAACGCACTGGCCGATTTTTTGCTGGGCTTCCCCTTCAGGAGCGTGATGAATCGGTCTCTGGACACGATTTACAGTCGCTCGACTCAGTATCATTTCTACGTGCAGGATGATTGGAAGGTCTCGCCGAATCTAACGCTGAATTTGGGTATCCGCTACGAATATGATACCCCGTGGAAGGAAAGGCAAAACCGGTACAACAGCTTTGATTTTACGACTGGAGAATTCGTTCTGACCAAAGGAGCACCTGTTCAGTCTCTGCTTCCTTTGCCTATTCCTCATCGCATCTTGGATCGAGAATCCGTCTATCCTTCCGACCTCAATAACTGGGCCCCTCGCTTCGGTTTTGCTTACCGGCTCAATCAGAACCGAACGGCGCTGCGGGGCGGCTATGGTATCTACTACACGACTCCCATCGGAAACTCCCGTAGCAACGCCGGCGCCAATGTACCCTTTGTCCGGCTGGTGAATGTCTTTACCGGGAACATCGAGCCGACACTGACCTTCGGTTTCGATGCGCCCAAGACAGCCTTAACTGTGGCTGACTTCCAGAACTCGTTTTTCCAGATTCTACCGCTGCGCTTCAGGAATGGATACGTTCAGCAGTGGAGTTTTGGCGTTCAGCACGATCTTGGCCACCAGATGGCCGCTGAGATTGGCTATGTTGGAAGCAAAGGGACTCATTTAGACTTCCTTGTTCCCGGAAACGTCGGAAAACCGGGGCCTACTCCCGAAATCACACGACGTCCCTTCCCTTACATTGGACCGCTAGATGGCGCGGGAGAGCCCATGGGGTTTTCCAGCTACCATGCGCTGCAGGCGCGCCTTGAAAGGCGCTACTCCAATGGATTTCATTTCCTGGGGTCCTACACGTGGAGCAAGTCCATCGATCTGTCCAGCACCCTTAACGCATTTGTGACTAACAATCCGTTCGATCTTCTTGCCGATAAAGGGCTCTCCAATTTCGATCGACGGCACCGCCTCGTTGTGAGCTACCTCTATGAGTTGCCCTTTGGTTCGGGCAAGCAGTACCTCAACCAAGGGCAGTTGTTGGGTAAGATCGCTGGGGGCTGGATGGTGGGGGGAATCTGGACAGCGGAGAGTGGAATTCCCTTCTCGCCGGCCAATGGTGTCAATCAAGTCAATCTGGGAGGTGGCCTGGCCCTACGTCCTGACCGCATTTGCGACGGGAATCTTCCGTCCTCAGAGCGCAGCATTGACCGCTGGTTTGACTCCAGCTGTTTCCGACGTGCGGCTCCGTTCGTCTTTGGAAACGCAGGCAGAAATATCCTGACAGGCCCGGGGAGCGTGGTTGTCGATTTCTCCCTGCACCGGAGCTTTACCATTACGGAAAGCAAACGTGTCGAGTTTCGAACCGAAGTCTTCAATTTGGCCAACCACGCTAACTTCGGTCTCCCAGTCAGCACCATCGGCTTGCGCAATACCGGAGTTATCTCCTCCGCTGGAACGGAACGACAGATCCAGTTTGCACTCAAGTTCCTGTATTGAGAAGACGGTCCCAAACGTATCTCAATCTTCGACCAGCGTGCGGGAGTTTCCGACATGGGTCTTGATGGAAAGCCAGGAGCCAACGGAGACAGGATTGCCATGTCCTGTCTCCGTCTCCGATGCTTTGCTCCATCCGAGAAAAGTTGACAGGCTCGGAGATGTAAAGACGTGAGTTTCTCCGGAAAACGGCCTTGACTGGAAGCGGATCCCACCGATGGGACCCTTTCCCGAACCAGGCGCTTTCCCATCACGACAACCAGTGAAACCGATCTGAAACGCAGGTCTCCAATGAGTATTTACCCTGGTAGCAAACATGGGAGCCTTTCAGTCCGCGAAGCAAAAACCAGGGTGCTGTCCTGCCCGCAGGTCGGAAGGCCCGGGACGGGTCTGCATGGCCGCCGTACCTTTCTGAGGGGACTGACTAAGTCGGCCGGAGCTTTCAACGCCCTGTCGGTGGTTTCCTGGTGCCTTGGCTCAAAACTCCCCCTCCATGCAGCCCGGAGGGCACATGAATTCGGTGCGCCAACATGGCCGTCATTCGAGAGGCTGGAGGCGCAATTAGAGAGTTGGCAGCGCCAGCATCCAAAGCTGATAGACCTCGATATCCTGGCAAAGACTGCTGAGGGCCGCTCCATACATGCCGCCATTCTGACCGACCGATCGGTCTCCAACGAGAACAAAGAGCACGTCTTGATGACCGCATTGCACACTGGAATAGAACGCTCAGGTGCCACCAGTGTCTTTCACATCATGAGGTGGCTGCTTTCGAAGGACCCTTTGGCGCGTGAGATCCTCCAGAAGCAGATTGTAATCTGTGTCCCCGTTGTCAACCCGGATGGCTATGTCGCCGGCACATTTCAAAACACGCTCGGAATGGACCCCTACACCGGTTGGACTCTGGAAGGTCCCCGACAGCCCGACAAGGCGCCTGAAGCCGTTGCAGTGCAGAAAGTGATGGATAAATTCCAGCCAGAGATCCACGCAGACTTGCACGGTCACAACATGGCTTTTCCTGGATACTACCATGTGGAGGAATCGGGCCGTGCTTACTCCAATTTGGCACTCCGCCCCTACCATCACGAGATCCAACGGTTGATGGATGAAGAGGCGCTGCTGGAAGGCTACCCTTCCGATCAACTGGAACAGGATGCCGAGAGGATCTTTGGCGGATCGGAACTGGGAATGAGGAGAGAAAAGCTTTGGAGCGGCATTCAGACTCCTGCCAATGGGGTAAACGTCCAAAGCACTCCGCGCATCTATGCGGCGATCTACAGCTACGACCGTTATCACACGATGCCTCTGGCCAGTGAGATTGCCTGGGAGCGAAGTGGGTTACTGCGACACCGGCGCCTGCTCCGAGTCGGAAACGAGATCTGGCCGGGCGAATACTACTCCGGCTACCCGACTCGAGTGATCATGAAGAACGGGTTCCACATGATTACAGCTTACGGCCAGACGGCAGAGCAGCGTCGCCGCAGTCGTGTCGAACTTTGGAACAAGCAGGGTCAGATGGTACATGGCATGAACAATCCGCAGGTTGAGGGGATGGTTTTGCATGTTTGTGCGACGTCTCCCCAAGCGGCTGACCAGTGGCTGCGCGACAGGACCCTAAAAGCCTTCGGAGAAAAGATCAAAGAAAACCCGAAGGTTGATGCGGCATTCATCCAAGAGTCTCTAAAGGGCTATCCCACTGGAGCGGGGCAATGGGGATCCCAAGCACAGCTGCAGCTAAGCGGCGGCAGTGGCGGAGCCGAGGCAGTATCAGCCATTGAGAATGGCCTATCGATTCGTCTCCGCATTCCTTACCCGAGAGCACGGGTGACCGATCTCCGGATGAACGGTCACCCTGTTTCTCCATCGGAGAACGATGGGTATGTCACCTGGGTCGCGCGAGGGTTCTGCTACGTTCAGATCAACGTGCCGCCTTCTAAGTCGAAGTCCCAGGATTTGTTCATCGTTACCTGCCATTACGATCCCGGAGAAAAGCGATCGCAGGGAGGCGACTGGAGTACCGGTGCCTCGTTCCAGCAATGAAACAGGAGCTGAGTGATAGAGATTCCGCTGATCAGGTGATATTGACCACTTCAGTGGGCTCGCCAATGACACAGCGAGTTTCCGAACGTCTGCCACGCTATAGAACCCACGCTCCGTCGTGCGTTCTATAGCGTGCGCAGGAGCGCCCCACCATGCGGTGAGGGTGGAATGCCATTCACCAAGGAGCATTTATGAAACGAATTGTACGAACTCCGGCTGAAAAACTCTTCGAACCTTCCACCCAAGAGCTCCCCTTGTTGAGAAGTCAGTCGCGTCGCAAGTTTTTGCGTCGGAGTGCCAGCCTTGCCGTGGCTCCTGCTCTCGCATCAACTGCAGCTCTCGCCGGAAAGGAGCAAGGGTCCGAAGCGAAATGGCCCGAGCGCCGGAAGGAGATCGTACGTCACTGGCTTGACCTACTGGGAGAATTTCCGACAGAGGTTCCATCGTTAAAGCCCAAGATGAAAGTGGTTGCTGATGAGGAAGGCATCAAGCGCTACCACGTCAGTTTTCAGAGTGAGCCGGATGACCGCGTGACGGCGTGGCTGCTCGTTCCCGAAAGCGTGAAGAAACAACCAACACCAGCGATCATTTGTATTCACAGCACCACGTTTGGAACAGGCAAAGACAAGACCGCAGGTCTGGCCGGAACGAACCTCGGTGATCCGCCCGAAAGCGCCGAGGCGAGTCGGGCTTATGGCCGGGAACTGGCGCGTTGGGGTTACGTGACGCTGTGCATCGACCTACTCTGCGACGGTGAACGGGTGGCCAAAGGCCAGAAAGTTCTCGATAGCTCGGAGTTTTATCGGCGCCACCGCGATTGGTCAATCGTCGGCAAGAATACCTGGGATGTCATGCGCAGTGTAGACTTTCTTCAAACACTCGACTTCGTGGATGATCAGCATATCGGATGCGTGGGACACTCCTTGGGCGGGCATTCAACCCTGTTCGCCGCAGCTTTTGAGCCACGGCTGACGGCGTCGGTCTGCAACGGCGGTTTGCTTGATTGGATACGCAAGAACCCCCACTGGGCCAGGCCGGAGGACCACGACCCCCAGGCAGAGGTCGAGAGGAGCCTGGGCTACCGACCGTCGAATGTCGGCGTGTACACCTATATTAAGCGATTCCGTCCCTACATTGAGGATCCGCGCAAACCCATCCCTGTGGATTTCGACTCATTGATGATGCTGGTCGCACCGCGACCGTTGCTGGTCATGGGCACCGAACATGAGTTCGCTGCCCAGAGCACGCCGGCCAAATGTGCGCGGGCTTATGAGGTTTATCGGGATTGGCAAGATACTGATGGGCTTCCCAACGTAGTCGCTTCCCGAGAACGGTGTCCTGGTGGTCACGCGAAGACTCTTGAGTTTTATAAAGTCAGCTCGGAGAAACTGCAGCAGGTTTACGCCCGGCTGGGTGCGGCCGACCGGTTGACGTGGTTTAGCTATCCAGGGGGGCATGGTTACCCTCCTGTCGCTAAGCGCTTTAGTTTTTCGTGGTTTGACCGTTGGTTCGGCCACACGCCCTCAGTTCCGACGATCTGGCCTCGTGAGATCATCTGAAACGGCCATGAGCGTCGCCCCCTGCGCTGGTCGATTCCAGTTTGGATGTGATCGGCGGTACCCCCATGGTCGACTTGCGCCACATCGAGAACCCGGTAGGACGTGGTCTGCCATTGGTTATGCTCAAACATGGCAGTCTTGGATTTTCGCAAGATACCGGATCGCCCGTGAAATGATGCTCGAGGTACGAGCTAATGGCTGCCTCAAGCCTGGTCAGAGGGGAACAGGCTTGGCGAACGTTTGCAGGGTCAAGAGTTGCTTCGTCGTCGCGGTCATGTCGGAATTCCTGCCGGGATCAGCCTTCAGATCACAGCAGAGGGCGTCCGTCGTATAAGGGGTAGTTCTAAGGTTGGGAGAGAAGGATGACAATGCGAGCTTTGGTGAAAGAGACAGCTAAACCGGGGCTGACTCTGAAAGAAGTTCCGGTGCCCAGTCCAGGCTTCGGAGAGGTGCTCATTCGGGTCGAGAGAGCCGGAATCTGCGGAACGGATCTGCACATCTACGAGTGGGACAAATGGGCTGCAGAGCGCGTTAGGCCGAGTTTGACGATTGGACATGAGTTCGTAGGGAGGGTGGCTAGGTTGGGTGAAGGCGTCTCCACCGTCAAGGTCGGCGACCGCGTTTCGGGAGAGGGACACATCGGTTGCGGCGACTGCTATTGCTGCAGGACCGGTCAAGGACATATCTGTGAAAAGGTCGATATCATCGGAGTCGACGTCAACGGTTGTTTTGCCGAATACCTGCTCCTGCCGGGAGCGAATGTTTGGAAACTTGATTCTAGAGTCTCGGATCGTGTTGGAGCAATTCTCGATCCCTTAGGAAACGCGATGCACACCGTGATGGTCGACCAAATTTCGGGACGGTCGGTTCTGATTATGGGAGTTGGAACGATCGGCCTGATGATGGTGACGATCGCACGGGCCGCTGGAGCACTTGAGATCTTCTGCGTCGACACCAATGGCTACAAGCTAGGCGTCGCGAAACAGCTGGGAGCGGATCTTTGCCTCAATGCCCAGGATTCCGAGTTCGAGGACAAAATTCGCTCGCGAACCCGCGGACGATTGGGAGTCGATGTCCTGCTCGAAGCCAGCGGACACCCGACGGCGATCAAATCAGGCCTGAGCTTGCTTCGCAGCGGCGGTTGGGCGGCGTTGCTGGGAATTCCACCACAGGAAATCCCTTTCGATTTGGCCAGAGAGGTTATCTTCAAGGGTGTTACGCTGTATGGTATCAACGGACGCAGAATCTTCGAAACCTGGTACCAGTGTGAAAACTTCCTGACTCGAGGCCGGCTGAACCTGGATCCCATCATCACCCACGAGATGCCTTTGCAAGAATTTCAGAAAGGTTTCGAGCTCATGAAAGCTGGGAAGGCCATCAAGGTGATTCTGAGTCTCTGATCGCAGGCAGATATCGATGATCGGCGTCAGTTCCTGACTTGACTTTGCCGAAGCGGAATCGCTGGCTCATGAGCTCGAAGGACGGCTAGCTTGGGCCGGGTGCCACTCGCGAGGTTGGGGAGTTAAGACGGTATTGTGGAGAATACTCGACATGGAGATTGGAGGACTTTCAATGAGTCGGCTGGTCGTGGTCACTTGGCTGCTTCTGTTTTTCAATGGAGTAGCCAGTGTCGCCAACCGACCTGACCCCTCTACCCAGCAGGCGCCCGCCATGATCGGGTCGCGGCGCGAGGTCTTTTTCGATCGGCATTTGATTGCCAGGATGGATGGGACTTCGCTGGTGCTCCACAATCCGCACGATGAAGGGGAAGTCCTCCGTCTCGACCAGCCGTGGGAGGGGCCGTTTTCAGGATACAGCACGGTGATCAAGGATGAGCGCTTGTTTCGCCTGTACTACCGCGGCAAGCGCTCGCCAGGGTCTGATGGCGAAGGAGAAGTCACTTGTTACGCCGAGAGTACCGACGGAGTCCACTGGATCAAGCCAAAGTTAGGCCTGTTTTTGGTCGCTGGCACACGAGACAACAACGTCATTTTGGCTGAACCACACGTGTCCCATAACTTCAGTCCGTTCCTCGATACCCGCCCCGGCGTGCCTCCTAATGAGCGCTATAAGGCACTAGGAGGCGTCATACACAAGAACCCCGGGGGTGGGTTGATGGCGTATGCGTCGGCAGACGGCGTACGCTGGCGAAAACTTGGGGACCGGCCCGTGCTTACGAAAGGAGCCTTCGACTCACAGAATCTGGCGTTTTGGTCTGAAGTGGACCAATCCTATGTTTCCTACTTCAGAACCTTTACTAAAGGTGTCAGCACGGCCTTTGAGTGGAAGCTCGAGGGATTCCGCTCCTTTTCTCGATCCCGGTCGCGCGACTTCTTACACTGGGAAGATCCGGAACCGCTGAAATTTGTTCCGCCTCAGGAGTATCACCTTTATACCTCACAGGTTCAGCCTTACTTCCGCGCCCCTCACCTCTTGATTGCGACTGCCGCGCGCTTCATGCCCTCCCGCGAAGGGATTAGCCCCCAAGAGGCCCAGCGGTTGCAGGTGGCTTCAACCTATTTCAAGACTGCGCGAGACGTTTCAGACTCGGTTTTCTTGACATCGCATGATGGGAAGACATTCCTTCAGACTTTTCGCGAGGCTCTCATACGCCCTGGCTTGCGATTGAATGAGTGGGTCTCACGTAGTGGCTATCCCGCGCTGAATGTAGTCCAAACTGGTCCGGAGGAGATGTCTCTTTACTTGAATCAGGACTACGCTCAGCCAACAGCACATCTGCGGCGTTACTCGCTGCGGCTCGACGGTTTCGCTTCAGTCAACGCCGGCTATGAAGGAGGTGAATTCGTCACCCGGCCGCTCATTTTTTCCGGTCGGCGGCTCTTCCTTAACTGCGCCACTTCCGCCGCCGGTGGAATTCGGGTCGAGATACAGGAAGCGACCGGAAAGCCGGTCCCCGGCTTCTCAGTCACCGATGCTCTGGAGATCCTGGGCAATGGATGTGCCGTTGAGGTTGGTTGGCATGGCAACCCAGATCTGGGGGCCCTTGCTGGACGAACGGTGCGTTTGCGCTTCGTCATGAAGGACGCAGACGTATTTGGATTACAATTTGCGCCCTGACCCTAAGAAGGATTTCGATATGCCGCTCAGGAAAATGCCTGGCTCACCTGTGGCCCATGATGGGACACGGTTGATTTTAACCGAGTGGGTGGCGCGGCCCGAATTGACTCTGGAGGCCTGACCCCGTGTTCCCACGTTTTGCGGAATGAGAAAAAACGCGGATCCCATTAAGCACCGTGGGATGGTCTGCTGCGGTGCATCTCGGGTCAACCGAGATCTCCCCACCATTCCGGGGGTAAGAAGACTTAGTCCGGCGGTTCTGCCCATTGCAGCTTCTTTTTCGAGGTCGACCAACGTGACCGACAGCGAGGCCGGATTCAAGCTGAAGAACGCGGCCATGGTGTGGTGACATCCGATGCGCTATCGTCCCCTGGGCAATACCGGTTTGCAGGTCTCGGAAATTTCTCTTGGAACCGCTGAGTTTGGACTGGACTACGGTTTCAAAGGTGGCTCCAGCTACGGCAAGCCCGACAGGGGAGAGTCCATCCGGCTCCTTTATGCCGCCCTTGACTATGGGATTAATTTTATCGACACGGCGCGGGCGTACGGAGACAGCGAGGAGATCATCGGACAGGCGCTCCAAGGGGTGAGCTCCCAACCTTACGTTTCGACCAAGGTGATGCTCAGCAAGGAGGCCCCACAGAAATCTCTCCCTGCTCTACGGCAAGAGATTTTCGGCTCCCTTGAGGCCAGCCTGCGCGCATTAAAGCTCGAAACGGTTGACTTGCTGCTGATCCACAATACCGGGTTGGATCAGCTGCAGAATCAGTTGGTGCTGACCTGTCTCCAAGAAGTCTGCCAGCAGGGCAAGGCGCGCTACTTGGGTGCCAGCTGCTATGATGTGGACGTTGCCCTGGCGGTACTGCAGCATCCGTTGTTCCGAGTACTGCAAGCACCCTTTAACCTATTAGACCAGAAGATGAATCGGGAAGGAATTCCGACCGCCGGCGCGCTGGATGTCGGAGTCGTTATCCGTTCGGCCTATCTTCGTGGCGTCCTCACTCCTCAAGTCCACACCATTCCTAAGCGTCTGGCGTCGCTCAAAGCCCGGGCTCTTCAAGTGCTCACCCTGTTGGGCAGTGAAGTAAACAGCCTGGCTGAAGCCGCTTTGCGCTTCAGCCTGTCACTGGCTGGGGTTTCCTCTGTGTTGATCGGAGTCAAGACGGTCGCGGAGCTGAAAGCGAACTTGGCGGATGCCAATCGCGGGGCTCTGCCGGGTGAGTACCTGCCCAAGCTGCAGGCACTATCCTTTGATGAAGATCCAATTGTTGACCCACGAACTTGGCAGGATCTGATCTAAATCCGCGCGGGGAGGGAAGCTTTTTCCGGGAGTCAAATCGATTTCTTATGTCCGATGCCGCAGCCTCTCCAGACTTCAAGATTCGGCAACCTCGAGACCGTCGGACCGCAGGGAGCGGTGTGAGGATGCATCTTTGCGAGGGGGGCGGTCTTCCAGGTGCTCGGGACATTCAAGCCTGTGCCGGTCTCCTCTCCGGCTGCTCTCTCTTTCCCTCGACAGGGAAAGCTGTCGACCGCAAGAGATTCCTGTTCCCTCTGTTTCTGGTGACTGATTCTTTGGAAAGGACCACATTTCATGATCAAAAGCAGGGTGCTGCAAAAACTACGGTCGGGCGGATTTGTTCGAGTGGCAGGGGTCAGTCGAGTGACAGAGCCCTGGCTTGCCGAGATGATTGGCCGATTCGGATTTGACGTTATCTGGTTGGACATGGAGCACCGCTCCTTCGGCTACGAAGCGGTTGATGTCATGTCTCTGGCCTCCCGGGCGACGGGCATCGATTTGATGGTGCGGATCCTGAAAACGGGCTATTCCAGTCCAATGCGCTGCCTGGAGTCGGGTGCCAACGGCCTCATGGTTCCGCACGTCCGGAGCGTGGAGGAGGCTCGCCAGTGGGTGGAATGGTCCCGTTTCCCTCCAATCGGGCGGCGTGGCTTTGACGGTGCGGGAGTTGACGCAGACTACATGCTGGCGGACCCGATTGAGCACATGCGCAACGGCAACGAGGAAACCTTCCTGGCACTTCAGATCGAAGATCGCGAGGCGGTAGAGTGCGTGGAAGAAATCGCAGCTCTCGACGGGGTGGATTTGTTGTTTGTGGGGCCCGCTGACTTGACGCTCAGCTATGGCGTGCCATTTCAATTCGAGCACATCAGGGTGCAGCGTGCCATCGACCGTGTCGCGGCCGCCGCCGCCAAAGCGGGCAAGTGGTGGGGAACAACTTCCGGCTCGCCAGAGGCCGCACAAGAGGCTCTGGACCGCGGGGCTCGAATGGTGACCTGCGGCAGCGACCACGTTCTTCTGGTGCGTGGATTTCAAAACGCCGCCAGGGAATTCGGAGACTTGAGCTTGAAGTAGTCCAGGATCGAACGAGCCACAGCGTTTACCGCAGCGCACAGCCCGGATAAGGAATCGGAAGGCAGATGATGGTTCGCACGGATTCACCTCGCTACAAATGGGTGCTGGTGGCGGTTCTGTTTTTGGCAGCTTCTTTGAATTATGCGGACCGCGGGGCCCTGGCAGCTGTGTTTCCACTGCTGCGCCGAGAGCTGGGCATGTCTGACATGGCTCTGGCTGCCACAGGAACCTTCTTCCTGTGGAGTTATGCGCTGTTTTCACTGCTGGCCGGCTACCTGGGTGATCGCCTTTCACGGAGCGCCCTGGTTACCTGGAGTGTCGTGGCGTGGAGTGCGGTCACCGCGATGAGTGCTTTTGTCCGCACGACTGAGCAAATGCTGATCATGCGCGTCTTGCTGGGTGCATCGGAGTCCCTCTACGTTCCTGCTTCCGTGGCCCTCATTGCGGAACATCATGCAACATCGACGCGAGCTCTGGCTATGGCCATTCAGCTGGCGGGTTTCTACTGCGGTGTGGTTTTCGGAGGAACGGTGGCGGGCTATCTTGGGGATGCGCATGGCTGGCGCCCTGCCCTGTTGGCGTTGGGCGGCATAGGCTTGTTGCTTGGATTGCTTTGTCGGTGGACTATGTTTGGAGCGCCGGGTCCAAGGCCGGGGGCCGCCGGGCAGCGCCCGACCATGATCTCCTTCGCGCACGGCCTCTCCAGACTTGTGAGAACGGCTTCTTACTGGGTGTTACTATTGGAAGCCATGCTTCTGGCGATCGGCACCTGGATCTTTGCCAATTGGCTGCCACTCTATTTCTCGGAGACTTTTAAGATGAGTTTAAGTGGAGCGGGTTTCGCCGGAACCTTCCCACTTCAAGCCGGAGCGCTGATCGGTGTCTTAGTCGGAGGGTATTTCTCCGACACAGTGGCCAAGAAAGCGGTGGAACGGCGTATGCTGTTCCACAGCCTTTGCTACCTGGCGGCGGCCCCCTTGTTGTTGGTATTCACCCTTCACACCGGCCACACCGCGATCCTGGCGGCGGTTTTTGGCTACTCTCTGCTGCGTGCTCTGGGCGGAGCGAACGCAAACCCGCTGCTTTGCGATCTGCTACCTCGGAACAGCTGGTCCACCGCCGTGGGAATGATGAACTGCACCAATTGCCTGGCCGGTGGCGTTGGGATCCTGCTGGCCGGTTACCTGAAACGCGATTTCGGATTGGGTGGGGTTTTCGCTGGGACCGCCGGCATCGTTTTGCTTGCCGGGATTCTGTTGCTGGTGGGTTACTTCCTGTTCTTGGGCCGGGACCTCGGCGGTCGGGCCGCTTCAACTCCTGTTATCGCTCAGAGGTCGGACGCCCACTCGGTGCCTGAGAAAACGTAGAGCAAGTCCGTGGAATCCGCTGGGGCGTTCTTTATTACGGTCTTTCCACGCTGAATAATCAGGGAGACCTTTCATCTGACCGGCCTCACGTTACAAGGTGGTTTTGCACACCGCACGGCGACGAGGGGCTGAAGCGGACCCGATTCCCGCACTGAGCCTTGCTTGGGAACCAGGGCCATCCGGTCCCGGAGCCTCGGTCGTCGGCCGTCGTTGCGTGCTGCCTGGAAAGGAACGTGGTGAATATCTTAGAGCGGTTCTCCTTAAGCGGTCGAGTCTGTTTGGTGACGGGGGGCGCTGGGCCGCGGTTTGGAAGCAGCATTTCTGAGGCGCTGGCCGAAGCCGGAGCCACGGTGATTTGTGCCTCCCGTTCTCTGGAACGCAACGAACGGTTTGCCGAGCACCTGCGGTCGAAGGGATTTCAGGCGCACGGCATGAGACTGGACATCGGAGATCTGGATTCGATCGGACAGCTGCATGAGCGAGTGATGGGTGAATTCGGCCGCCTGGACGTCCTGGTGAACAGCGCCATTGTGGCGGTTGGAGGGAGCTTCGAAACGCAGTCCCCTGAAGACTGGATGCGGAGCGGCCGGGGAGACATGACGGGGCTGTTTGCCATGCATAAGGCCTTTGTGCCGGACATGGTGCGGCAAGGGAAGGGGGCCATCATCAATATCGCCAGCATCTACGGCGTGGTGGGCAACGACCCTTCCTTGTACGAGGGCACTGAGATGCGGCAGCCACCGCATTACAACTTTGCGAAGGCAGGGATGATCAACTTCACACGCTATTTGGCCAATTACTACGGGAAAAAGGGAGTCCGAGCGAACTGCATTTCGCCCGGAGGGTACTTCGACCATCAGCCGGAAGCGTTCGTTAGCCGGTACTGTCATCGAGTTCCCATGGGCAGAATGCTGCATCATGAAGACCTCAAGGGAGCGGTGGTGTTCCTGGCCTCCGATGCTTCGGAATATGTGACAGGGATCAACCTGCTGGTCGATGGCGGCTGGACCGCCGTGTGATGAGGGGCCGCGGAACCAACGCTCCGGTTGCTTGATCCGATGCCATAGACTTCGACAGGACAAGCCTTCGAAGTCTTAACAGGAAGGAACAAGTCCATGTCGCCACGAACTCCCCAGATCCTACTGGGTGCGGCGTTACTGCCTTGGCAAGAAGACTTCACACTGGACGAGCCCGTCTTTCGAAAACACATCCGATCTCTCATCCATCTGGGATTTGAGCACATTTATGTGATGGGCACTGCCGGTGAAGGGTACGCCCTGACGGATCGGCAGTTCGAACAGGTAGTCCGGATATTTTGGGAAGAGATGCAGAAGCCGGGTCTCGTCCCCATGGTTGGGCTCATCTCACTTTCGACGAGTCAAGTTCTCGAACGGATCGACTGGTCTCGTCGCCTGGGTGTTCGTCAATTCCAGATCTCCCTGCCGTGCTGGGGGGCGGTGTCGGATTCGGAAATGCTGATGTTTTTCCAGGGCGTTTGCGCGCGATTTCCCGACTGCCAGTTCCTCCACTACAACCTCTCCCGCGCCAAGAGAGTCCTGACCGGAGCGGACTACCGCCGGATCGCCGACGCGGTTCCAAACCTCGTTGCCACCAAGAATTCGACGAGCGATTTTTCCCGTGTGGCCGATCTCATGACGAATGCGCCTGATCTTCAGCACGTGTTCGTAGAGAACGCTTTTGCGCTGGGGTGCCTTTTTGGAGAGTGCTCCTTGCTGCCCAGCTACGCGTTGATGTTCCCCAAACTGGCCCAGAGACATTGGGAGATGGGGAGAAATCGGCGCCTTGCCGAATTAATGGTTCTGCATCGGCAGCTCGCTCAGCTTCTGGCGGACCTGTTGAGGCAGCTGCCGGGACCTCGCATCGATGGAGCCTATGACAAGCTCTATGCTTGGCTGCGGGATCCCACCTTCCCACTTCGCTTGTTGCCTCCGTACCAAGGCTTCAGCGATCAGGAAGCCGCTTTGGCACGACAGGTCTTCGAACGGGATCTCCCACGCTGGGAGTCACTGATGGTCTAGCGTATGGCCTGATCGGCAAAAACGACTGGTGGCCGGCTGAAATGAACAACAGGGGCGGAAGGCCAGCGAGGCTCAGGGCAAGTGAAGCGGGTGAGAGGCCCTGAAATGACGACTGCATCGACGCCACTTCCGAGCCTACCGACGCTTGTCGGGGCGACTTGGGCGGCCTTTCCGAAGGAGTGCACTAGGTTGACCCTGCCTGGCAAAGCTCAGGCTGTTTCCGAGATCAGCACTTTCCCGGTTTGACTGATATCGTAGCCGCCCAGCAGTTCCAACTCGCGCTGGAAGGCGGCCCGGTTGAGCGTGTCGAGCAGAGTCTGCATGGCAGCGCAATCTCTGTACTGCCGGGGGACGACCAGGTCGAACCGCTCCGTGACGAGGGGCTGAAACCCCAGCCCGAAGGCTCGCGCGGCTGAGCGGGTGGCGATGCAATAGTCGGCCTGGCCGGAATACACGTGCCAGGCGGCAGGAAGGTGTCCGTAGGCCACGCGGTCGTAACCCTTAACCTCGGAGGTCTTTAGACCCAGTTGCCGGAGTGCCGAGTCCAGCAAGGCCCGGCTGCCTGCTCCCGGTTCGCGATTGACCAAGCGTACCTCCCTGCGTGCAAAGTCCTCCTTCTTTAGAATGCCTTTGGGATTGGCGGAGTCCACCACGATACCCTGCTCCCAGGTGGCAAAATTGATGACGCTGACGTTTCCCCCAGGAAAGACCTTTCGCACCGCCGGCAAGTTGGACTCGCCGCTGGCCTCATCACGCAGGTGAGAGCCGGCCACGTGAATTTGCCCGGCCTTCAAGAGCTCCAAAGCCCTCCGGCTGGAGCAACTGATCATGACCAGCTCGATGCCGGCCTGCTTCAGATGGCGTCCCAAAACCGAGATACAGGGATCGCATCCGGCTATCAGGAGTCGACGGTCGTACTCTTGATCTCTCCATAAGGGCTGGACCAGGGTCTTCGTCCCTTCCTTCTTGCGGGCGCGGGAACGTTGGATGAGAACCGCATCCGCTGCGGGAAGATAGGAGGGGAGTGGCATGGCCGGAACCCCGACGAGCCTTTCCCCAAGACGGCACAACTGCAAGGGTTGTCCCGGCTGAAGCCCTTCCCCAACCGGTAAGAGATCGATCTCCTGGGTCGAGGAAACCGCCCCAGCGCTTTCTGCCAGACTGAACAGATCCTCGACCCTGGCCTCCAGTACCTGAGCGAGCCGCAGCGCAATCAGGGTGTTGGGCACGTAAGTTCCTGCCTCCATCGCGTAAATCGTCTGGCGTTGGACCCCCACTAATTCCGCCAGCCGTCTGGCAGAAAGCCCCTGCCGTTGTCTTAGACGAGCCAGATTGTTTTGAATCGGCATCTCCCGGTCCTTCCCAGCGGTGTTAGCCGCGGATCTCGCACCGGCGCGTTTTGATCGACAGCCGAGGCGCGTTCATGATATCTATTGTCGTTTTTAAATGACAGAAGTTTATAAAAGACAAACCTCCGGAGGAAATAGATGACCTCACCTGGCCGTTTGCTTCTCTCGCTGCTCCTGGCGTGGCTGTGGCTGCAGCCTTGGCCCGCCCTGGGCCAATCCGGTAAAGCCGAGTTCTTCGGCACCGTGACCGACAGCAGTGGCCTGCCAATCCCCGAGGCCACCGTGGAACTGCAGGACCAAGCGACCTCGGTCGAACGCCGTTCCACCACAGCGCTGCTGGGTCAATATCACTTCTTTGGGTTGGAGCCCGGGATGTATCGTGTCTCGGTGATCAAGTCGGGTTTTCGGACCTACCGCCGAACGGGTCTGCAGCTGCGCGTCGCCGACCGGATCTCACTCGACATCCGCATGGAATTGGGAGACGTGGTACAGACGGTGGAGGTCACGGCCGCGGCCCCACTGCTTCAGACGACTACGGGCACCGTGAGCCTGCTGGTCGAACAGAAGAAGATTGTCACCCTGCCTCTGGACGGCCGCAATTTTATTCCGCTGTTGGCCCTCTCGCCCGGCGTGGCCTTGCCGCCGGGTTCGTTCTTTCCGCGGGTCAACGGCAGCCGACCTCGCACCAGTGAATACATCTACGACGGCATCGGAGTGTTGCAACCCGAACCCGGGCAGGTGGCATTCTACCCCATCATCGACGCAATTGAAGAGTTTCGAGTCAACACCAACAGCTACTCGGCCGAATTCGGACGTTCCAATGGAGGGGTCATCCTGGTCAATCAAAAATCCGGGACAAACGAATACCACGGAAGCTTGTTTGAGTTCTTCCGCAACGAGAAGCTGAACGCCCGCAACCTGTTCGCCACCAGCGGCCCGAAGCCCCTGTTTCGCCGCAATCAGTACGGCGTGGTGCTGGGGGGGCCCATTCGGAAGCAGAAGACGTTTTTCTTTGCCGACTATCAGGGCTCGCGGCAGTTGGTCGGCGTGGTTCGCACCAGCACGGTTCCCACCAGTCGGCAACGGCGAGGGGTCTTCTCCACGCCCATCTACGATCCGGCCAGCACGAAGCAAGTCGGTGGGATCTTTCAACGCGACCCGTTTGTCGGCAACACGATTCCAGCGGACCGCTTCGATCCCGCTGCACGGACAGCGCTGGAACGCTATCCTTCCCCCAACGTTTTCTCCGGGAGCCAAGAGGCCACTGCCAACAACTATCGACGAACGGGTACCGAGCGGGTCTATCAGGACCAGTTCGACCTCCGCCTGGACCACCAACTGGGCCCCACCCAGCGAGTCTTCGGGCGCTATTCCTATCTGCGCGACGACTCGCGACCGCTGGCGCCCCTGCCGGACGGCAGCGGCATCATCGCGTCCGGCACCATCGGCAACACCTTGACGCGGGCCGATGGCATCGTTGCCGAGCACAGTTGGACCCTGGCGCCCGGGTCGCTCAACCAGGTCCGTTTCGGGTTCACCCGCCGCGGCTTCAATCGCGACGCCCTGCGCCTGGGCGTTCCGGCCTCTCAAAGTGCAGGAGTTCCGAACATCCCGGTGGGCAGTTTCTCGGATGCGCTTCCTGTCTATCAGCTGACCGGCTTCCAGCAGATCGGTCCGCCCTCCAGCACGAACTCGGAATTCACAACCTCAGTCACGCAGCTGATCGAAACTCTATCCACTGAAAGAGCCCGCCACAGCCTGAAGTTCGGTGCCGACCTGAGGTGGGAACACCTGGACGTGTTGCAACCGCCGAATCCCACCGGGTTGTTTCAATTCGTGCCCCAGTCCACCGGTGGGTTGACTCCCAGCGGCTCGGCTCTGGCGAACACGGGCAACGCGCTGGCCTCATTCCTGCTGGGCCAGGTCAACACATTCAGCATTGACCTCCAGAACGACAAACTGAGACCCCGAGCCGCAGTCGCGGAGTTCTTTGTCCAGGACGACTGGAAGGCTACTTCCCGCCTTTCACTCAATCTCGGTGTGCGTTACACCTTGAACTTTCCCTCGACCGAAGCCAACGATCGGGGTGCTGTGTTCAATCTGGCCACTCAGCGTCTGGAGTTCCTCGGCAGGGACGCGAATCCCCGTAACGCCCGGGATCTCGAGAAGCTCAACCTCGGCCCGCGGATCGGGGTGGCCTACCGAGTCGCCGACGGGGTGGTCGTTCGATCCGGCTACAGCCTGACCTGGATTGAACAAGCCGGCATCACCACGCCTTTTACGACTCCCCTTTTCCCGTTCATCCAGACAGTCGGCCAGCGGTCGCTGGACAACCTGAGCCCGGCCTTTGTCCTTTCCACCGGACCCACGGTTCAAGTGACCGAACCGAATCCCGACTCAGGGCTTGGGCAGGGGGTCTTTGCCACGGACCGTCAGAACGGATCGGGCTATGCGCAGCAGTGGAACCTGAGTTTGCAAAGCACGTTTTTCCAGGACATGAGTCTCGAGGTTGGTTATCTGGGTTCGAAACTCACGCGCTTGGGGGTGCCGGACGTGAACCTGAACCAGCTGACGGTCCAGCAACTGGCTGAAGGCTCACGACTGACACAGCTGGTTTCCAATCCCTACTTCGGTCAAATCCCGGCTTCTTCATCCATCGGAGGCCCAACCATTGCCCGGCATCAATTACTCCGACCCTATCCGCGCTTCACTACCGTCAGCTTATATCGCAACAACATTGGGAATTCGGTCTATCACTCGTTTCAAAGCCGTTTGGAAAAGCGTTACTCGCAAGGGCTCACCTTCAGTGCCGCCTACACCTACTCGAAGCTCATCGACGACGCCTCCTCCGTGTTTGACGCCGCCGTTTTGACCGGGCCGGTGGCTAACTTTCCCGTGGCCGACAGCTTCAATCGAAGGCTCGAAAGGGACCTCTCGAGCGGCGACATCCCCCACGTGTTTGCAAGTGGCTTTGTCTATGAACTTCCCGTCGGGAAAAGCCGTCGGGTGCGTGTGCGCGGATGGAGAAGCCTCTTATTTGGCGACTGGCAAGTGGCAGGAATGGTTCGCCTGCAATCCGGGATTCCCGTCACGGTCACCCAATCCACCAATTTCAACTCGTTCGCCGGATTTGGGACTCAGCGGCCCAACCGCATTTCAGATCCCAACCTTCCCGCAAAACAGCGAACCGTTGCCCGCTATTTCGATACGGCGGCCTTTGTCACGGCTCCCCAGTTTGCGGTCGGCAACAGCCCGCGTAACCCGGTGCGTGGCCCAGGCTATCGGAGCGCCGACGTCATGGTGGGCAAGACAGTGGCCTTGAATGAAGGTCTTCGCGTGGAGTTTCGCGCCGAGGGTTTCAACGTCACCAATACCCCTCCGTTGGGTAATCCTAACGGAAATTTCGGGACGACGGCTTTTGGCACGATCAACAGCGCGAGAGATCCTCGGGTGTTCGAGTTTGTCCTGAAACTGCACTTCTAAGCTCCTACGGAGGCGGCTCCGGACTTCGGGCATGAGACCCAACTCCCAACAAAGTGCTTGACTCGATCAGGTCTTCATAGTATTTACCATATGGATTTTGTAGACTAATCGGGTTGGGCGGCTGGGTTCATGCTATCAATGAAAGCCAAATACGGATTGCGCGCCTTGCTCGCCCTGGCCAGGCGACCTGAAAAGGTTCCGGTCTTGATCACCGATCTGGCTGAGGAGGAGAACATCCCGAAGAAGTTCCTGGAACTGATCCTCTTGGATCTTAAGAACCATGGAATCTTGCAGAGCAAGAAGGGCAAGGGGGGAGGGTATTTTCTGAGGAAGAGCCCGGAAGCTATCAAGTTGGGAAGAGTCATTCGAGTGTTGGATGGGCCACTGGCTCCGGTGCCCTGTGTCAGTCAGACCGCCTACGTTCCGTGCGATGAGTGTGAGGACGAGCGCACTTGCGGGATCCGGCTGGTCATGAAAGAGGTTCGGGATGCCATGGCTAACATCCTAGACAACACCAGCTTGGCAGACGTCTTAAGCAAGGTCCAAACGGTTTCGGCGCGTTCAGTTGAGGCCTTGATGTACCATATCTAAATTTTTTTCCGTTTTAGACTATATGATTGATAGAGTAAATAGCTTGTTGTGAATGCAGATTGCGATCCTACTGCAGTTCGTCTGGCGAGAGGGCCGCGCCACCCCACGGTGCGATCGCCCGCTGGGCGATTGTCGTGGGTCACCCCGTGAAAAGTTACACCTGTTAACTTAAGAACAAAGGAGATGCGATACATGAAACGGCTGGCGACGATCACTATCTTGTTAGTCCAGGTTACCGCAACGGTTTGGGCTCAGAGTGGCAACAGCACCATTTCAGGGACTGTGAAGGATGCCTCCAACGCCGCGGTGCCGAGTGCGGTCGTCACGATTGTCAACCTGGACTCCGGGGTTCGAGTGGACACATTGACGAATGACACAGGCCTGTACCGGGTGGGAACATTGGTGCCGGGAAAGTATCAGATAACCGTCGAGGCAGCGGGATTTGAGCCCCTCTCTCGCGGACCGATCACGCTTCAGGTCGGGCAAGCGATTGCCGTCGATCTGACCCTGGAAGTCGGCAAGCAGACCGAGACGGTATTGGTGGACGAGGCGGCGCCGCTCACGGAATCGCAATCTTCCAATGTGGCACAGACGATCAATCGCCAGATGCTGGCGGGCCTGCCGCTGCCCAATCGGGCTGCCTCCTCGCTGGCCTCCTTGGCGCCTGGAGTGATCATGGTCGATCCCGGCACCGGCACGGCCGAAAACTACCCCGTGTTCACTGTGGCGGGAGGACGGACTCGCAACCAGACGTTCATTCTAGACGGCGGCAACGTATCCAACGCGGTGGGCTTGACGCGGAACCAACAGCTCACCAGTCTTCCCGTCGACGCGATGCAAGAGTTTCAGGTGGTGGCCAACAACTACTCGGCCGAGTACGGACACTCCACCGGCGGCATCGTGATCATGTCCACTCGAGGCGGTAGCAACGAGTACCACGGGAGTTTGTTCGAGTCTCTGCAAAATGACATTCTGAATGCCCGGAACTTCTTCGCCCCCCGCCGCCAGCCGATCCACCTCAATCAGTTTGGAGGATCCTTTGGAGGTCCGGCCCGCAAGGAAAAGACATTCTTCTTTTTTACGTGGGAGCGTACCCGTCAATTAACCAGCGACACGGTGGTGTCGACGGTTCCGACCCTGCTGAATCGAACGGGCGATTTTTCGGATCTTCGCAGCAGCTCGGGCTCCCCGATCCTCATCTACGATCCGGCCACGACATCGGGCTCGACTCGCCAACCCTTTCCCGGCAACAAAATTCCTCGCGAGCGACTCGACCCGGTCGCTCTGGCCGCGCTCAACTTCTACCCGTTGCCGAACCGTCCTGGGACCGTCACCAATTCGAACAACTACGTGGGCAGCGCCGCCAATCGACTCAACCGTGACATCCTGGTGGGCCGGCTGGACCATCAAGCCCGACCTTCCGACCTGCTGACGCTCCGCTATTACCTCAACAACAGCGACACCGACAACGGCGGAACCTTCGGCATTCCGGAGTCCGACCCCCTGGCCGACCTCACCGACGTCCGGGTTCAAAGCCTCCTGGGCGCCTACACCCATGTCTTCAGCCCGGCCCTGTCCAACAACCTGCGGATCACCTATCTCCGCCGAAAGTTCATCGACTCACGACCTGGGGCCGGGCAAAACCTGGCTGGACAGATTGGTCTGAAAGGCGTCAGTGCTGCGGCCTTTCCGGCCTTCAGTATCCCGGGCTATGCCACACTCGGGAATCCCGCGGCCGTGGCTCGCTTTCAGACTCCCATTCTGGACCGACAGGTCCTGGAGTCGCTGTCCTGGTATCGAGGGAGGCACGCCTGGAAATTCGGCCTCGAGTATCGTGCCGGGGCAAACGACGAGATTCGCGACCGCGGTTCCTCCGGCAATTTCACAATCAGTCCGCTCATCACGCGCCTCCCTGGAGTGGCGGGCACCGGGAACGCTTTGGCCAGTTTCCTGCTGGGTGAAGTGACCGCGGCCAGCATCCAAGTCTCCGACAAGATCCAGACTCGCGCCTCCTATTTTGCGCTCTATGCCCATGATGACTGGCGTCTCACCGACCGTCTCACCGTCAACGCCGGATTGCGCTGGGAGGTGGAGTTTCCACGCCGAGAAATCAACAACAAGATGAACTCGTTCGATGCCACAATGATCAATCCGGTCTCCGGCACCCCCGGAGTGGTCACCTTCGCAGGACGCGACGGCACTCCCGAGCGCGCGTTTGCCACCGACAAGAACAACCTGGGACCTCGTCTAGGCTTCGCTTATCGACTCCCCGGCAAACGGGAGATGGTCATCCGCGGTGGCGGCGGCATCTTCTACGGACAAACCGTCAGCAACACGATTGGCGACACCGCCTCTCTGGGCTTCTCAGATTCGGCTAGCCTGGTCGTGGCCCAGGCCGAATTTCAGAGCGCTCTGCGGCTGCGTGATGGCTTTCCAGCCTTCTTCCGCCAGCCGCTCAGCTCTGCTTTCGGGGCGGTGCCCTTGGGCAGGCGACCTAATACCGGAGTGGCGTTCTTCAATCCTCGGCAAGTCGCGCCGATTTCCTACCAGTACAACCTGGGGCTTCAACGCGAAATCGCCCGCGACATGGTCCTCGAGGTCGGATATCTGGCCAATGTCGGCCACCATCTGACGGCCAACGATTTCAGCCTCAATCAGGTTCCGCCGCATCTCATGGGCCCAGGCGACGCCCAGTCCCGCAGGCCTTTTCCCCAGTTCAGCAACGTGACCTGGATCAATCCTTCGATCGGGAACTCCACGTATCATGGCGGTTTCGTGCGGGCGGAAAGACGACTGAGCGGGGGCTTTTCTTTCTTGGCGCACTACACCTTCTCCAAGTTCCTGGACGACGTGGAGTCGTCCAACGAGTACGGCATCACCGGCAACTACATGGACGCTTACAACCGACGACTGGACAAAGGACGCAGCGGCAGCGACGTGCCGCATCGCCTGGTGTTTACGGTCCTCTACGAACTTCCTGCCTTCCACCGAAATCGTGGCGCCCGCCTGGCGTTGGGCGGCTGGAAGATCGGCCTGCTTCAGACAGCGCAGTCTGGCGCCCCATTTACCGTGGTCGCCGCCGCCAACACCACCAATGCTTTCCCCGCCGGTCCGCTGCGGCCGAATCTCTTGCGCAAGGCGATCCTGTCCGCTAGGGAGCGAACGATCACTCGCTGGTTCGATCCCAGCGCCTTTGCGGCGCCGGCGCCCTTCACCTTCGGCAACTCCCCTCGCTCCGGCTTGCGGGGCGGGTCGTTAGTCACCACCGACGCCACTCTGGAGAAGAGCTTCCAGGTTAGCGAGCGCTGGAAGTTGGATCTTCGCGGGGAGTTTTACAATCTGCTGAACCGCGCCAATTTCAACGTCCCCGGATTCACTTTTGGAGCGCCTGACTTCGGAGTCGTCTCCGGCGCTCGTCCCGGCCGAACGGTGCAGTTGGCCCTGCGATTGAGTTTCTAGGCCGGATGGGCCAACACCCGTGCAGAGCTTGGATCGTGAAAACGCATTCGGTTCCGGCACGATGAGACGGAGGCTCTCCTCCGGTGCTTCACTGATTTGCATTCGTTCGCGCGTCGATTCGCGGTCCAGCTTTCAACCGCGATTTCAGGAGACCCTTCCACTCTTGGGAAAATCACCAGTGCAGCCAGCAGCCCGCACCAATGACAGTTCGCTCTGCGACTTATTTTTTGACGGGCTGATGGCTCCTCGGGAGGCGCCCCCTTGGTCTGCTGGTTGCCCACCCTTTCCGTCTGAGGGTGTGGTTGCTTTTTTGACTGAGTTCCCGGCCTCCTCGGTTTCCCAAGGATCATTGGATGTGCTGCGTGAAGGACCGTTCATGGTGCCCGGGCCGAACAAATGCGCTACACATGAATCGATCTGTCTGCTATGAATGGACTGACTCCTTGAGCCGGCTCTCTATTAGCAGCTTGTCGAGATGGGAGAGATTAACCCATGAAAAACAGAACGCTAGCAGATGCATTGGCATGAGGGAGGGAAAACTGGAATGGCCCGGTCAAGAAACTCGATCTTAGCCTTTGTGCTCCTTACCATGGCAGTTGGGACGGCAGCGATGGTCATCGCTGGATCAGGCAAGCCGGCTATCCGGTGGACACATCTCTCGAGCCGCAATGGTGAGCTGCCGGTTCCTCATCCCGAGTCCAAACAGCAGACTGGGGCCTTGGTTGCTGATTTCGACCAGGACGGCGCGACAGATTGGGTCGTCAGTTTTCGGCAGAAACCTCCTGCTCTGGTGTGGTACCGATTCAACGGCAAGACGTGGGAGCGGTCGGTTATCGAGAAAGACTTCGTAACTTTGGAAGCCGGTGGAGCGGCTTTTGACATCGATCAAGACGGTGACTTGGACATTGTCTTTGGCGAGGACGCGCAAGGCCATAGGCTTTGCTGGTGGGAGAATCCCTATCCCAATTTTGATCCTGAGGTGTCGTGGAAACGCAGGCTTATTAAAGACTCAGGTGCCAATCAGCATCACGATCAGGTATTCGGGGATTTCAAGGGCGTCGGTAAGCCGCAGTTGGTGTTTTGGAACCAGCAAGCGAAGACGTTGTTCCTGGCCGATGTCCCAGCCGAACCCAGAAAGACCGAACCTTGGAGTTACCAGCCAATCTTCTCAGGCCCAGCTGGAGAGGGCACAGCAGGCGCCGCTCTGTATGCCGAAGGCGCGGCAGCTTTCGATGTGGACGGCGATGGCAAGATGGACCTGCTGGCCGGCAACTACTGGTTCAAGCACGAAGGGGGTACGAGATTCAGGCCTGTCCAGGTCGGAGCAATCGGCGGGCGCATCGCGGCCGGGTGGTTCAAAAAGTCCAAAGCTGCCCAGATTGTGATTGCGCCGGGAGACGGTAGCGGCCCGCTGATGTTCTATGAATGCAAAGGCGACCCTGCCAGTTCGCGCTCATGGGTTGGACGGGATTTGTTGGAACGTGACATGGTTCACGGCCACACCCTCGACGTGGGCGACATCGACGGAGATGGACACCTGGATATTTTTGCCGCTGAAATGGCCAAGTGGTCAAAGGAATCTGGCGAAGCGGATCATCCCAAAGCAACGGCCTGGATTTTGTATGGAGATGGCCGAGGTAGCTTCCGCCAGACCGAACTGGTGGTGGGTGACGGCTGGCATGAGGGCAAGCTGGCTGATGTGGACGGCGATGGCGACCTCGATATTCTCAACAAACCGTATACCTGGAATGCCCCTCGTCTGGACCTCTGGCTCAACAATGGCATCGGGCCCCGCCGGAACCGACAGAGCGCCAGTCCGCCGCGAGGTGCCGCTGCCGCCCCCAAGCAGGCGGGATCTAATTCTTCAACCACCCGTCCCACGCCGAAGCCGAAATGATCTGACTCCGTACCGCGTCCTCGGTTTCAATACGATGACGCATCCAGGCTCGCCGCCCGGCGGCGATGTCGAATGAGGAGCCCGTCCTGTCCTGGGAGCGCGGACGTCCCGTCCGCCTGAGGCCTGTCTGTCCGCAGCAGCCCAGCCAAGAGCGAAGGGCTCTGGATGGCGGTCCGCTCGAATGACCGGCTATGTCCGACGAGCTCATCATTCAACGTCGGCTGCTCGTTTAGGCGGTAGGACGAATCGGGATCTTAAAGGCCTTGATACGCGAAGCGAGCGTCGTCGGCTTGACACCGAGGAGGTCCGCCGCACCGCCAGCACCGTAAACTCTGTAATTTGTCGCCTGCAAAGCGGCAATCAAGTTTTCGCGCTCCCAACTCCTCATCTCTGTATAAGTCATGATTCTTGGCGAACGAGTTGGGGAAGCCGACGGTTCTTTGGAGATCAAGCTGAGCTGTTTTCTTTGTTCCGAAAGCAACATCGCGTCGAGAATCTGCTGGACATCCAGCTTGTAGAGAAAACAATGCGACAGAATGGCAGCGCGTTCAATGATATTTTCTAGCTCACGGACATTTCCCGGATAATGATAGCCTTGAAGAACGCGCACATTTTCCTCGCTTAAGTGCATAGGCTTATTGGATCTGTCTCGCCAATTCATTCTTCGCATAAAGTGCTCGGCCAAGAGCGGCACGTCTTCCAGCCGCTCACGCAAAGGCGGAATGTGAATCGGAAAAACACTGAGACGGTAAAACAAATCCTGCCTGAACGCTCCCGTTGCGACAACCTCCGCTAAGTCTCGGTTTGTTGCCGCAATCACGCGCACATCAACGCTTCGCGTGTGGTCTTCGCCGACGCGCTCGTATTGGCCCTCTTGCAAAACGCGCAGAAGCTTGCCTTGCAGCGCGGGAGGAATCTCGCCAACCTCATCAAGGAATATGGTGCCTCGATCGGCCATCCCGAATCTTCCTGTGCGGTCCTTATGCGCTCCGGTAAACGCCCCTCTGGCGTGTCCGAAAAACTCCGACTCGAAGAGCTCTGGCACAATTGCGGCGCAGTTAACCTTGACAATCGCATGCTTGCGGCGTTGACTCTTGGCATGAATGGCCTCTGCCACAAGTTCTTTTCCTGTCCCCGATTCGCCCGTGATTAAAACGGTCGCTTCCGACGCAGCGACAAGCTCGATTTGCTGTAAGACCTTCCGCAAAGCCGGGCTTTCGCCGACGAGTCCATCAACGGCGGATTTATCATCCTCCGATTCTTCGTAGACAAATTCTTCCGCAGACACCATGCCGAGAAGATAACGAGATTTCGTGAACGGGTCAACGAGGTTTCGTGATTACACGATTCTTCAAGTTCCCCAGGGTGAAAGTAGCCTTGTCGTTTCCTTGTTGTGCCGGTGTGATTTAGGAACTTTCCATTGGGTTGGTGCGACTCTTGCCTTTAGGCAAGCGTCAGCGTAGACGCTGAGACTATTCAAGGAGAAAAGACTAATGACAAGACTCACAGCAGTTAACCCAGCAAAAGCCACCGGCAAAACGAAGGAACTACTTGATGGCGTCGAGAAGAAACTTGGCCTCACTCCAAACATGATGCGGACGATGGCTCACTCGCCCGCCGTGTTGGAGGGCTATCTCGATTTTAGCGGCGCGCTCAGCCACGGCAAACTGAACGCCAAGCTGCGCGAGCAGATCGCGCTTACTTCAGCGGAGATCAACAATTGTGACTATTGCGCTTCGGCTCACACGGCCATCGGCAAGATGGTTGGCTTGGGCGAAGAGGCGATTTTCGCCGCTCGTGAGGGACGCGCGGCCGACCCGAAAGCTGGTGCCGCACTGAAGTTCGCCCGGGACATTATCGTGAATCGCGGCGAAGTCTCAGATGCTGATTTGGAGGCGGTGACAGCCGCAGGGTTTGATGAAGGTGAGATTGCGGAGATCGTCGCCAACGTCGCGCTTAACATCTTCACCAATTACTTCAACTTGGCTGCGGGCACTGAGATCGACTTCCCCGCCGTACGTTCGCTCGCTTCCCGCTGAAAGACAATAAACATGAAGGGAGATCCCATGACAACCTACCACAACTCCGTAATTGAAGGTCTCAACGTGTTTTATCGTGAGGCCGGACCCAAAGAAGGGAAACCGCTCGTCCTTTTGCACGGTTTCCCGTCATCCTCGCACATGTTCCGGGACCTAATTCCCAGACTCGCTGACACGTTTCACCTCATCGCGCCGGACTACATTGGATTTGGCTACAGCGCGCATCCGAGCGTAAAGGAGTTTTCCTACACGTTCGACAATCTGGCGAAAAAACTGGAAGCGCTACTGTTTGGGACTCTTGGTCTCAAGAGGTTCAGCATTTTTGTTCAGGACTATGGCGCGCCCGTCGGCTTCCGCATCGCCAGTCAGCATCCGGACTCGGTCGAGGGAGTCGTCGTCCAGAACGGCAACGCATACATCGAAGGCGTGAGTGAAGCGTTCGCTCCTTTCAAACCGTTCTGGGACAATCGCACCCCGGAGACTGAAGCGCCCATACGCTCCATGCTCACCGCAGAGATGACCAAGTTCCAATACACACATGGGGCAAAGGACGCATCGAAGATCAGTCCAGACTCCTACACATTCGATCAAAGCTTCCTCAACCGTCCGGGCAACGATCTCGTTCAACTCAATCTCTTCCACGACTACCAGTTAAACGTGATGCTCTATCCCAAGTGGCAAGAGTACTTCCGCGATAAGCAGCCGCCCACGCTCATCACTTGGGGCAAGAACGATCCGTTTTTCACCGTCGCCGGTGCTGAGGCGTTTCTACGGGATCTGCCCAGAGCGGAATTGCACCTTCTCAACACCGGCCACTTCGCGCTTGAAGAAGAAAGCGAAACCATCGCCAATCATATCCGACGCTTTCTAGGCGGACCTCCAACAAGGAGGGTATGAAGATGACCAGTATGTTCAGGGACAAGAAGGTCTTGGTTACCGGTTCCGGACGCGGCATCGGCAAAGCTATCGCACAACGATTTGCCCGCGATGGGGCTTCGGTGCAACTCGTTGCACGAAGCAAAGAGGAACTGGAAACGACGGGCTCCGAGCTTCTGAAATTCACGGCCGAAGTTCGGGCAACTTCACTTGACCTACTAGCCCCAGACTCCGGGCGGCAGATCGTTGAGGAAGTCGAGCGTGCCTGGGATGGTCTCGACATTCTGATCACCAACGCTGGAGCCGCCGCCCAAGGTGGTTTCCTCGAACTCGAAGATGCCGTCTGGCCAGTAGGTTTCGGGCTTAAGATGTTCGGCAATCTGCGTGTGATCAGACATGCCTGGCCACTGCTGCAGAGGTCGCACGGTCATCTGGTGATGATCGGCGGTGGGACGGCGCGCACCCCCGACCGTCAGCTCTCCCTCGTTTCCGCGGTGAACGGTGGCCTCGCGGCACTCTCGAAGTCGGTCGCTGAGCAAGGAATTCTGGATGGCGTTCACGTGAATCTAGTGCAGCCCGGTATGGTCAAGACATCGAGGCGGCGAAAGCTGTTTGAAAAGCTGGCGGCGCAGGAAGGGATTGAAGCCAACGCATACATCGACGGCGTTGTACGGCAGCTACGCGTCACACGGCTGGGGGAGCCGGCCGACATTGCCGATGTCGTTGCTTTCCTGTGCTCAGAGCAATCGCGCTGGATTCAGGGGGCGATTCTGGACGTGGACGGGGGCCAGAACAAATCGGTGTAGCTGCGGGAGTGTCGAGCAATCGCAGAAGGCCCAATGAGACCAATTGTTACGAAAGAAACGGCCAGCCTCAATATGCAAGGCGATGATGTGAGGCAATCACCTGCGAGCCAGTTGATTAGGTCGGCAAGCTAGTCGTTCGCCTGAATTCCTGTAAGAAGTAGGAGGAGAAGAGAAATGAAAGCAGTTCAATTACAGAGCTGTGAAGGCATTACAGGGTTAAAGCTCGTGGACATCAGCAAGCCTCAGCCGGGTCCGGGAGACGTCTTGATTCAGGTGAAGGCGGCTGGGATCAACTACGCCGAAGTCGAGCAAATTCACGGAAAGTACCCCACCTTTGGAAAGGAACTTCCCTTTTGTCATGGGGTTTGAGGTGGCAGGAGTGGTGGTGGAGGTGGGATCAAGTGTCACTCAAGTCAAAGTGGGAGATTCTGTGGTGGCACTTGTTTCGAGCGGTGGCTATGCGGAGTTTGCCACCGCTCAGTCCCAGGTTGCTATTCCTATTCCACCAAGGGTCAGCTTTGCTGAAGCAACCACGATTCCGATTCAAGGAATGACGGCTTACACTCTTCTTAGATACCTGGTGGAGCCACTGGCTCATGAAAGTCTTCTCGTTCAAGCGGCCGCCGGCAGCGTGGGACTTTACCTGGTCCAAATCGCCAAACTCCTGGGGATTAAGGAAGTCATCGCACTCGCCAGTTCCGATGAAAAACTGGAGCTCGTGAAAGAGCTCGGTGCGGATGTCGTTGTCAACTATTCAAATCCCGACTGGGTGGGGAAAGTGAAACAAGCCACTCATGGTAAGGGAGTGGATGTCGTCCTTCAAATGTCATCAGGTCAGATTGGCGAAGAGAGCTTCAAACTTGCTGCTCCTGGAGGGAAAATTGTTCTCTTCGGCGCAAAAAACTACCACGACACGATCAGCACAGAGCAAGTTCGACAGCTTATGTGGCAAAACCAAACTCTGGCCGGTTTTGCCTATCCTGCTCTTCGACCTGAGCAGGTGGCCGAAAGTCTTCCAAGTCTTTTGGAGCTCATCCAAGAAAAGAAACTAAAGATCTACGCTGATCAATCTTTTGCTTTGTCTCAAGCGCCACAGGCGTTTGAAGCACTGCTCAGTCGCCGGACTATTGGAAAGGTGGTCTTGATCCCCTAGTGCATGCCTTCTCTCCAAAAAACATTCAAGGGATTGCTCCGGAGCCGGCGGCCAAGTTAAGTCGGTGCGCAGATGGTTGTGATGCACGACAGATGGTGCCCATTTCTTGCTTCCGTTTGTCTATCAGCTTGTAGCGCTGATCCAATCTTAGAATGAGCTTGAAAAAGCCTTAATACGGAGTCAATCCCGCGCTACCCAAGGGTATGGTCCATGCGCAAAGTGATGCTGGTGATCTGCAGGGCACAGGGATTACTTCTATAGGCAACACCTTGACGACCCGTTTTCCCGACTCCATCGAGTGTCGGCTTGCCTTGAGCGAAAGCTTGGCTTTCCCCAGCTTAATGGGAACGACCTAGACGCACCTCACAACATCCCCTCATTTTTCCGCGTTCCGCACCTCTCAGGAAAGTTAACGGTGCCGTAATCGGGTTTTCACCAGGTCGCAATCTCCTCTTGCTAACGTCGCTCACGATTCACCGAACCGGTCCCACGTGCGGTGGAGACCGGTTTCCTTCGACCAAAGATTTGAGGAAGAAGGCAAGCAAGAAAGGGAAAGGCGATGAAAGGAACAGGTCTTCTAACAATAATCAGGTGGGTCACGCTGTCGGTCCTGACGGTTCAGACAATGGTTTTTCCACCGACATCGTTGGCTCAATCAACCTTCGGAACACTGATCGGAACGGTCACTGATTCGTCAGGGGCCGTGGTGGTGGGGGCCACGGTCGTCATCACCAACCAGCGTACTCAGGCCACCCGAACGATTCTCACCGATACTGCCGGCAGCTATCAGGCAGCAAACCTGGACGCCGGTGTCTATCACCTGGCCACTGAAGCCACGGGTTTTCAGAGACAGAATCGCAAGGATATCGAACTCTTAGCGCGCCAAACAGTCCGCTTGGATGTGCGCCTGGAGGTGGGAGCGGCGGAAAGCCAGGAGATCGAGGTGACCGACAGTGTGGGGGTCATCACCACCGAAACCCCAACCATTGCAGACTCAAAATCCGGTCGAGAGATCAACGAGTTGGCTCTGAATTTCCGGGCGACGGAAAACACCAGTCCTCTGGCGGTTGCCACTCTGGTTCCCGGTGTCCAGCGCGACCCCGACAATCAGATTTCCATCAGTGGCTTGCAGCCGTATACGACCTCGGCTTCGATCGACGGCATCACCACCCTGAATGTACGACTGAATGGTCCGGTTCCGGAGTTGTTTCCGTCGGTTGAAGGCATTGAGGAGTTCAAGGTCAGTTCCATCAACAACAGCGCAGAGTTTGCGCAGGCGAGTGACATCACCACCACCTCCAAGAGCGGCAGCAACATCCTTCACGGCACGGCCTACTGGTTCCATCAGAACCGCGCTTTGAACGCAACCGACCCATTTGCGCCGGTTGATCCGGCAAATCCGTCCCGGCGTCTGAAGCCAGCGCTGATTGCCAACAGCTTTGGCGGTGCCTTCAGCGGTCCGCTCACGATCCCACGGGCCTATCGAGGTACCAATCGATCTTTCTTCTTCTTCGACTATGAGGGTGTGCGTCTTCCGAGTCAATCCACCCTGCGGCAGGTGGTTCCGCCGGACGCCTTTCGACGGGGGGACCTGTCGAGCATTCCGACTCCCATCGTCGATCCCTTTACGGGACAGCCGTACCCGAATAATCAGATTCCAATCAATCCGACGTCGGCCAAGGCCCTGGAGCTGCTCTTCCCAAAGCAGAATCAGCCCACTGGGGCACGGCTCGATGTCCCGAATTTCGTGACCAACGTGCCCGGGTCGTTCAGCATTAATGGCGTCGACGTGCGAGGAGATCATGTCTTCGGTGCCAGCCACAAGATGTTTGCCCGCTACACTCACAAGAACACCTCTCGGGATGGAACGAACGGCAGCGGAGACTACAACACTCTTGCGGGCACCTATTCACGCCCGATCCACGTCAGAAACCTGGCAGGCTCCTATAACTGGATCGTGAGTCCAAACTTGATCAATGAGTTTCGAGCGGGGTACTCGCTGGCCGACTTTGACAACACCTATCCTCTGGCGGGTCAGGGCAAGGACATCATCAGGCAGCTTGGTATTCCCAACCTCCCGTCCAGTCCTCCCCAAGGCGGGCTCCCTTACTTTAGCTTTAATGACGGCAGCATCACCGTGTCGTCCAGTCCGGGTCTCACCAATCCCATTTCCAGCAAATCGATTGTTTTCGGCGACAACCTGACCTGGATCAAGGGGGCGCACACGGTGAAAGTGGGGGCGGACGTGCAACGTGTCGAAGCCAAGGATATATCGGGTTACAACACGGGCGACGACTATGGCGAATACTATTTCAACTCGGGAACGCCTGGGGTCGCAAGCTACAGCGGCAACGCCTTCGCGGACTTTCTGCTGGGCCTCCCCATCCAAACGGCAAAGGCGCTCAATGGTCCCGATTTCAACCCTTACAGCACACTCTCTTCCTATTTCATTCAGGATGACTGGAAAGTGACGCGACGGCTGACTCTGAACTTTGGGCTGCGCTACGAGCTGCATCCGCCGTTCAATGACAAGACCCGGCAGCTGGCCAATTTTGACCGGAACTTTGCAGGAGGCCGTGTGGTGGTCCAGGACCTGAACTTGATTTCTCCAGCCTTCCGCAAATCGATCGGGAACACCCCGATTGTGTCTTACCAGGAGGCAGGACTGCCTGAAACCCTGAGGCGCCTGGACAAGTCCAATTTTAATCCCCGCTTTGGCTTTGCCTATCGACTTTCGGACAACAACGATACAGTCATCCGAGGGGGGTTTGGAATTTACACGATTACCATCCTGGGAAGAGTGCTCTACTCGCTCGAGGGTGTAGCCAACGGAAGTTTCCTCTCCTTCACCAACACCTCTCCTGCGCAGGTACGGGCCACCGGAAGTGCCGCCTTGCGGTTTCCCAATGTTTTCCCGGAAGGCACAGGCGATGCCGGAGGATTACCGGACTATCGCCGGGCCAATCCCTTCGATTTTCGAGACCCTTATTCCATGCAGTGGAACCTGACCGTCGAGCGGAACTTGGGATGGTCCACGGGTGTGCGCCTGACCTACAACGGACAACGCCAGATCGATCTGGTGCACAGCCCGGACATCAATCAGGTCCGAGCGAATACCATCGGTTACCAGAGTGCCCGAGATCAGCGACCGTTCAAGAACTTCAATGCCGTTTTGGATCGGGCTAACGGCGCCAGCGGAAAGTACCACGCGTTGACGACCGAGATCACCAAACGGTTCTCCCGGGGGCTCAGCTTTCAGAACTCGTACGTGTGGGCCAAGAATCTGTCGAATGCCAACGGTGTAGCTCCTCGAGGATTCTCGGCGGAGAACGGTCCCACCACCTTGGATTTCTTCGACATTGCCCAGGATTATGGCGACGTGGCTTTTACTCGCAGACATCGGTTTGTCAGTACCTTCCTATGGGAACTCCCGATCGGCCAGGGCCGGCCGTTTGCTAGTGGCATCGGTCGAGCGGCAGACGCCTTGATCGGCGGCTGGCAGGTTGCGGGCATCGTGACCCTCCAAACCGGACCCTATCTTACGCCTTTCTTCCGCGGTGCTGACCCGTCGGGAACCGGGGCCAACGTGCGCGGTGTGCAGCCCACTCAGAGGCCTGACCGCATTGGAAACGGGAACCTCAGCAACCCCAGCCCCGAACGCTACTTCGACCGCAGCGCATTTGTCGTGCCAGCGGATAACATCGGGCGATTCGGGAACGCGGGCGTGGGCATCCTCCGGGGCCCCGGCACCGAAGTCTTCTCCATTTCGCTCGCCAAACGGTTCCTGATAAACGAGAGGGTCAACCTTCGCTACGAAGCGACGATGTCCAATCTGTTCAACCACACAAACCTCGACATCCCCTCCACGCTCAACATCGGGTCCGGCAGCTTCGGACAAATCCAAGCAACCCAAAAAGGGGACCTGGCAGGACCGCGCACGATTCAGATGTCGCTGCGAGTCTCGTTTTGAGCGGCACCCGTCACTCAGCCGACGGGATTTGGCTTAAGCGGTCACGCCGATTTCGAGGGCTTGGAAAAGCCGTTCGGGTCGGCGACGCCCCGTCGTGTTCCCTTGTCCTTGCAGACTTCCGTCGTTCGTTCCTGGAAAAACGTGGGTTTGGGGTCTGGATGATCGACACAAGTTCTCCGCCCGCCTTTCAGGTGCTGCAACACTTGCTCCGACCTGCTGCTGCGTAGCAACGCCTGTCCACACGACCGGGCCGGATGCCCGGCCCGGTCCCCTCCTGCGCGGTCCTTGGGAAGGTTCGAGGCGCTTGTTGCGATCGAGGTGAAAGCTCAACCGCATGATGGAGTGCTACCCGACCTTTTAGCCCGTGCAAAGCGATTTGGGTCCTCCCCTGATTTCAGAAAGGAATGGTCAGCATGTTTTCAATCAGTCTACGCCGACTTCTGCCCGTCATGATGGCGCTGCTATGGTTTCTAGCGGCTCATCCGGCTTCGCTATTCTCTCAGTGGTTGCCCCATTGCATGGATCCCCGTTTTGATCTTCTGAAAGCCTACTGGATGGGAGTCGAATTTCAGCAGCGACAGCAAGAGTATCGGGATTGGCAGAACCAGGAGCGCCGCAGGGTACCGATCTACAACGCTCGCCTGAACGGGGCTGTCGTGGCCTTTCACAAGCACATCGTGCAAGACGATCACTACCTGACCACCAATTGCTCGATTTGTCGGGCGTACCTGCAAGAAATCAAGTCTTACTCCAAGAAGATCGAAAGGGCCATGAAATGAAGAGCCGGCGGTCCACCACAGCCTCGGACCGCCCGCCGTCGGAATTCACCCATGCTTAATTGGAATGCAACTTCGAATTGTGTCGGTCCGTGTAGGGTCTCCTCAGTCTGGAGTCAGTCCAAGACATTCTCCAACACCAGCGAACAGTTAAATAGGAGGGATTAGATATGGCACGTCGACGAAACACCCAGATCAACCGCAGGCGATTCCTGCAGGGCGGAGCGATGGCAGCTGCGGCGACCCTTACCAGTCCACTCGCATTTCTTCGGACGAAGACCATGGCACAAGGCATCCAAATATGCGGGACGAGGGGTCACAGTCCCTACGGTCCGTTGTTCCCGGTTCCGGACGCGGCAACGGGCTTAAAGCTCCTGCTGCTTCCCACGGGGTTCAGCTACAGCAGCTTCAGTTGGAAAGGAGACATCTTGAGCGACGGCAACGCCTGTCCATCCGGTCACGATGGTATGGCCATCGTTGCCGCGGCAAATCCCGGAGGCCAAGCTGTTGGGCGATCTCAGATTCTAACTCTGATTCGAAACCACGAGGTATTTGGGGTCGGGAAACCTCCCATTGCGCCCGACTACAACTACGACTAACACCCATCGTGCTTTGCAGTCCAAGTGACGGACTTTGCCTACGGCGGTGTCTAATCCGCCCGCCGGCTTCCAGAACAATCCTCTGATGAAAGGAAACTGTTATGAGCAGACTAGAGAAATCCTCCAGCGGCGTCAAACGCCTCCTCAGGCACCGATGGGCGCTGGCTCCTGCACTCTTGGCGCTCGCGATCTGCGTTGGCCGCCTAGTGCCTCAGTGGGGTTGATGACTCTCGGGGCCGTTGAGACGTATGCACTAGACATTCGCAAGCTACGAGACCGGCAGATCCCCGACGCAAACGGCCGAACTATTCCCGCTGACGTGGTGCGTGGGAAGGTTCATTGGTCTCTTCGTGGTCCGGTAAATCGCGTGCTCATTGGCCGATCCGAGCAAGTCGATTTGGAAAGAGGTCTCAGCAGTACCGCAGCTTGTGCGCCCTGCTGTCCCCAAAGCTATATCGACTCGTGGACCAGTCCTGGGAGTATCGTCGGAACGGTTGGAGGCGTAACACTAATTGATGGCTTTCAGCAGGACGTTGATTGTTATGGAACGCTCCTAACGCCCTACACGGTCTACGCCGCCTGGAGCAGCAACAACGCCTCTGTGGCAACAATAACGACAGAGTCGAATGGCAAGGGAAGGGCTACTGCCCAGGGGGTCGGAAGTACGCAGCTTTGGGCTGCCTGGTCGGCGATTGTATGGAGCCCAGGGCCTGATGACTGCTTTTCCGATTGGATCGACGCCAGTTGTTTCAGCACCTGTGATGTAAACCCTAGTATTACGGTTGTTTCGCCGGACTATGGTCCTCCCGAGGGTACCATCTCGATTACCATCACGGGCACTGGTCTCGCTGGGGCTACCAGTGTGAATTTCAATGATTCCAACCTGTCAGCTGGCATAGTCACGTCATCGTCCACGCAAGTAACCGCGACTGTACAGATAGCAAGCGCAGCTACAGCAGGTGACAAGAATATGAGCGTCACCGTCGCCGGAAGGACTAGCAATACCAAAACGTTCAAAGTCAGAGTACCTCACCATCTAAAAGTCGAAGGCGATCAATTCATTGGGACGCCCGGATGCACGAGTACCTTGACGAGACTCATTGGGTTACAAGTTGTTGACAGTGCGGGCAATCCAGTGGGCCGTGTCAAGGTGAAGGAAATCTTTAACAACATCACCAGTAATACGTGCGGAAGCGGGCAGCCGTCCCCAGAGGGATGTGCGAATACAGACGATAATCAAGGCCATTTTGTCAAAACTTTTTCCGTAGGCTGCAACTCGGTCAGAGGAAATTGCGGCTTCGACCTGACCAACACTTGGCAGTGGTGTCCATCGGGTCACCCTGCGGTAAACTTGGGTAAGTTTACGTCGCAAATAAGAAACTCCTCCATAACCACTAATGGCTACGCATATCCAAACACTATTCCAGCTGGAACTACGATCTATCCGTGAAGGGGGAACTATGCGAACAATGACTGCGTTCTTTGCGGGCTTGCTTGTCATGTTGCTTTCAGCGGTCCTCTTGGCCGGTCCCGAGACGGCCTCAGCCATGCAGATGGGAGGCATCGAGGGCTCTGTGACAAACAGCAAAGGCCTTCCCATTTCAGGCGCAAGGGTGTCTGCCTTTCCGCAGGATCGGAATCCCACCGGTAGGTTGAAGTCCACGCTGACGGATGATTTTGGTCGCTTTGTCATAGATGGATTGCGACCTGGTGCCTATCTGTTATTCTCGAGCAAAGAGTCCGAAAACTACGTAGACACAATGAAGTTTAGTCCGGGCGGAGGCTCGAAACTGGCGCCGAAGATCACCGTAGGTCCTCGTGAAGTAACCCGTGGTGTGGAAATCCGCCGCGAACACAAGGCTACGGCAATTAGAGGCCGAGTTTTGAATGGCGAGACCGGAACGCCAATCACTTCGGCCACGATCAAAGTATCAAGTGACGGCGACGCCAAGAGGTTCTTCTCGTCGGCGGTTGCTTTGCCAGAAGGGCGCCTTGATCTCCTTCTTGAACCAGGAGAGGCAGTTCGTATCGAGATTCACGCTCAAGGCTACCAAACTTGGTCCTATGGGAAGGATGGCTCTCCGGAAACTTCTGAGGCTCTGTATCTGGCGCCAGAAATGACAAAGGATCTAATTGTTCGTCTTCGGCCGCTGAAGTAGAACAAGTTACAGGGAAGCCGGATGCTACAACTGCAGTCAGAGAGGAAAATCATGACATCAGGAAGGTGGCTCGCTGCGCTCCTGCTCATGGCTCTGTTTCGGCCTAATAATAGTTCCGAGGAGTCTAGAGTGGGCTATGGCGCACTCGCGGGACATGTTTTCGACGCGGAGGGTGCGCCAGTGCACAATGTCATTGTTTGGCCGGAGGCTGTCGAGTTGGTGAACATGGGGCCCAGGCATGAATTCCGTACTAATGAGAATGGTCAGTTCCTGATCAGCATGGTGCCGGCTGGGACTCATGTGATTCTTGCCTACGGCCTAGAAGAAGGCTATCCGGACGTCAGGTTCGGAAATTTTATTGATGACCTTGGTGCCTTTCCGAAGGTTAACGTTGAAGAAGGGAAGTCGACTCTGGGTGTCGTAGTACGGTTGGGACCGAGTGCTGGTTGGGTCGATCGCAGACTCGGCCACTCGGCAGCCAGTCGTAGCGTCGAGAATACTGCTTTTCAGAATTGATGTACCCATGAGCGAATTCTCGACTGGGCCTGACAGACAAGGCCACATCGAGTTTGCGCTTCCGCATCGTCCCTTCAGGATGGAGGTGGTCGCGGAGGGCTATAAGAAGTGGATCTCCAAAACGATCCAGCTGAGCTCGGGTGAGAGGAAGGAACTAAACATTCTGCTCGAACCCGCCAAACCGTGATCATCGGTCAACACGTATCAGGCCTTGTGGCGTTCGGTGTTTGACGTGAACCAGCCTGATGGGCTGGGCTGAGGAAATGACGGCCTGCTGGGCCTGAGATCGTCCCTCCGAGCCCATGATCCAAAGCGGCATGGCCAAGATCGTCAGCATTGGTCTTGAGGCGAAGCGCCACAGCTTGGGAATCTACATGGCGGATATATCGGCACAACCGAGAAGGATTGGGCGAACGATCAATCAACAACCCACTGGTAGACCAACAGCCAAGTTGCTTCAGACCTGCATTTCTTTATGACCGCGCCTTTGTAGACGGCACCCATCACTTACCACGACGAGTGGCTGAACCGTTTGATCCCGGCCAGCACCAGGTGTCCCGCTACGCTCAATGAAAGAATCCGTGACCGGCTGTATTGAGTCGCTTGCCGATGGGCCTGGACGAGCTGGACGCACCAGTCACGCCTCGGGATCGGTACAGCTGCTTCCAGCCGCTGTTCGGGTGCAACTGAAGGGATTTCCCACCTGCGATCCCTAACAAGTTGGTATCCTCATTGTCGGAGGCCGATTTCTCATTCGGCTTGGGGAATGGTTCAGATAGCTGGGCCACCTGCTTTGCGGATCCCCTGCTGAACTGCGTTCGCTCGCGGATGACGGCGCGAATCACAGAGACGGTGTGAGCTTCCGCGAATATGCTGAAAGGCTTGGTTGCTTCCAAGATCGTCGATCCGGCCGCCACACGTAACGGCAGAATGATGGGGACTCCTGCCGGCGATGAACGCGGTTTCGGCCGCTGGGGAGAGAGAAGCGTCAGGCAAGAGAATGTGAGGAAGTGCATATCATGTACCGAACCATCAATTTCGCACGGATACACATCTGGAGAGGGTTGACCCGGCGTTCGGCCACTGCCTTGTTGATCGGAATCGTGCTGAGCCTTTATCTGATGACATCATTTTTGCGGGCATTTGTGGCGGGCGACCCGCCCAAGGTCATCGACTCTGCTCCCTGCTTAAACCCTCCAACTATTGATGGCGTTCTCGGCGAGGGCGAATGGGCGGAGGCGACGACCGTCAAGTTCGACATGTCCATGATTCAGCTGCAACCGCTGGCTGTGAAGGAAGACCGCTCCGGCGAACTGCGCGTGATGAACACGGCCAATGCGCTTTATGTTGTCCTCCGCGTGCCAGACCCCGTCGAACATAAGAGCCTCGACCCGGTTGAAACCGACCTGGCCAGCCTGGCCTTTTGTCAGGGGAAGGAGGTGGCATCGGGCGACGACCGCAAAGTAATAATCCCAGGCTTCTATGTTGACAAGCATGTCACTGAACCAGGCAAGGACGAGGACGATTCGCAACAGGATGGACAAGGTGCCGTTGGGTACGAGCGAGGCTTCCACACGTTTGAGTGGTCAGTGCCGCTTGGATCGAAGGACTCCAAAGACCTGATGGCCAGGCTCGGCGATCAGGTCCGCTTCAACATCGCCTTTATCGATCGCTTCAGGACCGACCTGAAAGATACACTGGCCGGCGGATTATACGGTCCTGATCTCGACCACGCGATCAACTGGGGCGTGTTGAGGTTGGCGGCTGACGCGAAGGAGGAAAAGGCGCCGGCCTTGAAGTCGTACCAGACCGTCGAGTTCGAGCCCTATAAAGGCTCCGGGCCGGGCGCGTGGCCGGTCAAGGGAGCGCTCTATGAAGTTTGCCCGGAGAACTATCCGCAGCACTCTCTCCGGGAAATCACGGCGGACATTCCGCGACTGAAAGAGGTGGGGATCACAGTCATCTATTTGACGCCGATCTTTTCTTGCCTGGGCAACGCGCAGTACCTCATCAACGACTACGATGCGATCAATCCGCGCTATGGCGCGGAGGAGGACCTCAAAAACCTGGTGACTTCCGCTCACCGGGAAGGGATCAAAGTCCTGCTCGATCTGGTGACCTCGCTCACCTATGATGGAACGAAGATTATGAAGGAGCATCCGGACTGGGTCTTGCGCGGCAAGGATGGGCAGCGGCAGCGGTATTACCCGATCCCAGAATTCGGCTGGGCGCTTGATTGTATGAATCCGGAGGTAATCGCATACTTCAGCGGAGTCGCGCGAAGGTACGTGGTGCGATTCGATATTGACGGTTGGCGCGTGGATTCGCCGACCAACAACTACGACCCCGCCAAAGTGGACGGCGATCACAGCCGCACCCAACTCCTGCGCGCCGTGAGGAAGGCCGTGGATTCGGTCAAAACGGATTCGATTTTCGTGGCGGAGGTCTCTGGGCCAACGGTCTTGTTCGGCGGCAAAAACGCGAGCCTGGAACCTCTGTTCGACGAAATGATCGAAGCGTCTTACGACTTTCGCTATTCCGGGTTCCTCGGCCCGAACGGGTACTTCGTGCCGGAAGGCATGCCGCTGCTGGCAAACCTGAAACCGGCGCCGCTCAACGCCCTCGCGCAAAACCAGATGACCTCGAAGCAATTCGTGAATTCAATCGTCAATCGCCGGATTATCAATGGGCGGCTGCGGGCGAACTTCATTGAGAATCACGATACGGAGCGGGTATCCAAGGTGTTTCCAAAGCAGCACCGGAACCTGTTCGCGATGATCGCCACGGTTCCGGGCATACCGGTCGTACACTGCGGCCAGGAGATCGGCTCGACAGTCCATCCGGATGTATCCGGCAAGGTGGCCGTCGTGGACTGGGCGAACGGTGATCTGGAGTTACAGGCATTCTATTCGCGAGTGCTGAAGGCGAGGGCCAGAAACGCGGCGCTGACGCGAGGCGACATGCGGGACATCTGGATGGGGGGCGATCCGTGCATCGCCTATCTTCGAAGCGCAGAAGACAATCGGGTCATTGTCGCTCTGAACTTCGACGCGAAGCCCGTCAAAAGCAAGGTGCGTGTATCGCTTGTGGGAAACGCGAATCGTGTGGTAACGCTTGTGGACGAGATCACGGGCGATGAGAAGCGGCTGACAGCAGGCGATCTGGCGAACCTGAGTGTTGACCTCGCACCATATGGCTGCCGAATTTTCTCGATTCGCTTAGGAGGCTGACTCAATCTGAGGAATGGAAGTACGATAGCAGCTACCGACTGGCTTGCCGAATCGGCATCCCCGCCACCAGGCTTTGCAAGGAGTTGATCACGGCAGCCTGCTTGTCTGCGAGCTGAAATCGATCGAGGCACTGCGTCCTCCTGTTGCCAGGAACTTTCAACGCCGTCCGCAGCTCCCGATCACGGCTTAATGCAGGTCTCTTCGACGTTTCGGAATCGCGAATCCTTGCGGTCGAGACCTGCATTCTCTTTTGCCTAGGCAGCAATTCCAGCAAAGCGTCACGCCCCGGTCGAAACCCTCACCAGTTAGCCAGTTTTGGGCGCCGACGGCATCGCTCAACACGAGATCCTCGACATGATCCAGATGCTTGAGCTGTAGTCGAGCCGGCGTCCCTACGGTATTGCCCTTCCATCGAAGCCTGGAAGAGAGCACTTTCGAGAGGATGGATCGACTGATCGCCCAAATACCGCCCCCACTCGTCTTCCCCTTCCATATCAGTTGTGGCGCTTGTCCTATTTAAGGAATAGAATTAGCCGGAAAAATACTGAAATACGGAGTCACCCTCGCTCAGGTCAAGAGTGCAGCCTATGTGCAAAGTGATGCTGGTGATCTGTCTGGGCATCGGGATGCTCCCAGCGGTTCTGGCGTCTCCTCCGGAAGAGCCTCTGCTACTGGTCCGCATGCCGGACGAAGAAGCCCTGCGCCAACCGCCCTCAGACTCCGAGATCGATCACTTCTTCCAGGAGCGCCAGGATTATCTTCACATGACGGCGAAAGATCTCACGAGAGATCGAGATCTCGCCCGATATGTCCTCGGCCAGCGTCAAATCTTTGAAGAACTCATCGAGTTTCGACGCCAGCATCAGATTCCGGTCAAGGTGAAGTTTATCTACTGGGCCGACGCCTTCCGCTATTTCGTCGACTACATCGCCAGTCCGGGTAATCCACAGCTGGTCGCGCAGATTGGTGACACATGGGCCCCCTATTTTCGCTCTCTGGGGGTGCTTCCCTATGAGCGCCGACACACCTGGGATGTGCGTCTCCTGTGGTATTGGAAGGACCTGGTGAGCCCCGAGGAGATCAGGCAAGGTGAGGGATTTGTCGCAGCCTGTGAACGGCTTCGGCGGAACCCGCCTCCGGAGCTGGTCGCACCCTGTGCGATCCCGACGGCGTTGGACTGGAACCTGCTGCACGATCTTTCCATTTGGCTGCACAGTGCGGGACTGCCTTCACTGGTTTCCGTGGATGCCAAGCTCGGATTGATTCCCTGGAAGGAAGCCGTGTTTGCCGGTTCTGAAGGAAGGCGGGCGGCCCGATTCCTCATCAGACTGACCGAACGCGGTTATCTGGCGCTGCCCGAAAAGACCGAATTGGCCGAAGACTTTCTCCTCAGAAGATACGGCATGGTGATCCTAGGGACGTGGATGTCAGACCGGGCCGAGAAGAGATTCGGTGCTGATTGGCAGTCGCAGATCGGTGCAACTCTGCCGCCAACAATTGGGGCGCCGACAGCCACAACGATCAAAGGAGGGTCCCTTCTGGCCGTTCTTGACCCGAGCCGCGGACGGAATCTCCGCCCAATCGACCGAGCTCGGCGCCTGATCGACTTCTTTGCCTCAAAAGAGAGCCAGCAACGCTATACTCGGGCCCTTGCGGCTCTCCCGGCAAACCCGGAGGCACTGGCCGAATCCCGCTACTACAACCTTTTCGAGACCGCACTGGAACGGGGCCGCACTTATCCTCAGATCCCCGAGTGGGCTCCCGTGGTTGAGAACCTGGCCACTCGTGACAACATCTACGCATTCTGGAAACGCCTCTCAGCCTTGGGTGACAATCCGTCGGAGAGCGACCAGGGTGAACAGGCTATTCGTGAAAGCTTGATCCTGGCCGCCTTGAATTCTGCCGAGGCGGATATTAACCAGGAATTGTCCCCCGGGAAGCTCTCTTTCTTGGGGCCCTGGCTTCTGGCGGTCGGTCTCCTTGTCGGGGCTTTGGCTATAGTCGCCTTATGGCACCGCAGAGTTGAACGCATCCGTACGGAGGAACTGAGGCAGGCCCGCGACAGCCTCGCTACCCTTGAGCGACGCCTCGCTCCCGTGCCGGCAACGGAAGACCAAGAGTCCGACACGCCGTCCCCAACAGCCACCAAAGGGTTCCCGGCCTTGTATCTGGATGGCCTTAAGCGCCGGGTCTGGCTGAAAAGAGCTCCCTCGGCGCCGCTTGAGGAGATTCTCCACGGCACGGATTTTGAGTTATTTCGCCACATCATCGAGTGCTTGCAGATGGGATGGTACGAAACTCACTGGATCTGGACTTACGTGATCTGGCCCGGCACCCACGCTAAGTTTCCGAAAGGCGCGTTTGCCACACACTGTACCAAGCTGCGCAAGAAGATCGAAAAGGTTTGGCAGTTGGGTGAGATGCTGGGGCGAGGCTCCCGTCAGGGCGGGGCGATACCGATTGAGGTCAGAGACGTTCACTTCTACACGGATGCGGAGGCCGAAGCGGGGGCTTATCCGATATGGTCGTTGTTCCAATCCGGAGAGCAGGCTCTTAAGGCCCATGGAGCCGGGCAATGGCTCGAAATGCACAAGCACGTGGAACAGGTGTTGCAAGCCGATCCTGACAACTGGTCGGGAAACATCCTGCTGTGCTGGTCAGTGACTCAAAAGCATAGCAGCCCGGACGATGCACTCGTCCAAAAAGCCATTGGGTTTGCTCACCGGCAGAGGGCGATTTACGAGCAAGCCGTAGAAAAAATTGAAGATCTTCCCGAAGAAAGGCTCAGCCCGGAACAGAAGGGACGAATGCTCTTCCGGCTGGAGAACTTGCGGCAACTGGCGTCGCAGTTGCCATCGCCAACCTCCCAGCCTTCACTGCCCCCGACCCGCAGTGCCTGGAGAACCAAAGCGCAGCTTGTGCGTTGGGCCGGCTATTTGAATGGTGATCGGCAAGCCCTGGCAGAGGAGGAAGTGAGAGTTCTTAGGAGCGTTCGGAGCTTTGTGGTTCGACATATCGAATGGGCTTCGGGGCAGGAGCTGGATGACTATTTCCGAGCCTTCGTTCAGGACTTAGCCCTGGATGAGGCAAACTGGCCCGAAGACAAGCTTCCAGCCAGCGAGACGGCTTTCAAGTACAGCGCGCTGGACCACGTGTTGGCCGGTGTGTGTGGCCTGGCCGACGACGCGGAGTCGAAGGGCGTTACCAAAGCCCAGAACTTGCGAAAGCTGTGGGCTTCCCGCGCCTCGTTGCAGGATCAGCTGAAGGAGTACCCGACTGCGGATGAGCTCTATGAAGAATGCCGACGCCGCTATGGGTGGCAGCGTCCCCTCTTAAATCGCCTCCTGGAGCTGGAAAGTTTCTGCTCCCGACTACCCTTGAGGGATTTCCGGTTGGAAGAAGCGGGTGATCTCACGGAAAAATGATCTCCAACGCCGCTTTTACAGGCAGTTTCGGCCGCTCAGAAATTTTTCCAAATATTTCCCACCTTAAGTCAATCTAAATCAAACCGTTTTATCTGTCGCGACCCTCTCCGCAGCTGGAGTGAGCCGCCCGCCGCTAAGATGTTGACGCTGGGCGGGTGTTGCGTCGCCAGCGAGCCAGGGCGGTTGCGGACGGCAAACATCCTGACACTCGGGATAAGGGTGACGAACTTGGGGACATGAGAGAGCACCTACTTCGACAGCGCGGATCAACCAGCAACCCCACCTCTCTTTCTAGGAGGCAAACTGTGCAAGGGAAACTAGTATTAACTCGTTTAGTCATGTTCTTACCGCTCTTTCTTTGGACGGTCAGTGCTGCGAATGCGCAATTCAGGGCCGGTATTCAGGGTACGGTCACGGACGCCACCGGCGCAGTCGTTCCCGGCGCCAAAGTTACCGCTACCAATCAAGAGACGAACATCGCTCGCGAAACCAACACCGGCGAGAGTGGGGCATATCGTGTTTCTTCGTTGCCTCCCGGCCTCTATGCCGTGAAGATTTCGCTATCGGGCTTCAAGGAAACGGTCATCAAGGACGTTGTTGTAACTGCCGAAGAGGTGCGGGGCCTAGATGTCACCTTAGAACCGGGAGCGGTCCAGGAAACCGTCACGGTGGTGGCTGAGGTAGGTGGTCTGCACACCGAAAACGCCGAGATTTCCGGCACCATCTCCACGCGTGATGTTCAGCGGCTGCCTCAGGTCGGGCGCGACCCGTTCGAGTTGGTGCGGCTGGCCCCGGGTGTCTTCGGTCTGGGGGCCCGCAGTGCCACTGGGGGCTCGGTAGGCTTGCCGAACTCAGTGGGCCCGGGTGGATCCAATGACCAGATTTTTGCGACCGAGAACCGTCCGGCCATCAGCGCGGCGGGTCAGCGTGTCGAATCTAACAACATTCAGATCGACGGCGTGAACTCCTTGAGTCAGGCTTGGGGCGGCGCATCCGTGGTGACGCCCAATCAAGAATCGGTCAAGGAAGTCCGAATACTGGCCAACAACTACACAGCCGAGTTTGGCCGTAACACGGGTGCCCAGATCCAGGTGGTTTCGCAGTCCGGCAGCAACACCTTCCACGGGAGCCTGTTTCTCAAGCGCAACTCGCCAAGCCTGAACTCCAAACAGGACTTTCTGAGGACTGGCACAGCGATTCGGGAAGATCCCCAGCGGATCAATCAACTGCTGAGCCAGTGGGGCGGCAGCGTGGGCGGTCCCATCATCAAGAATAAGCTTTTCTTTTTCTTCTCATTTGAGCGGATTGGACGGTCGAGCAACCGCCTGGCCGGCGAGTGGATCGAGACGCCCGAGTACGTCCAGGCCGTCACGGGACAACGCTCCAACAGCCTCGCGGCTTCCATTCTCAAGTTCCCCGGCATGACCCCTCCAAGGGTTGACAGCGTGGTTTCGCGGGATTGCGCTTCGGCTGGTTTTACGCAGGGCGTGGACTGCAACATGGTGGCGGGCGGCCTAGATATTGGCTCAATCAACGCGGCCGCACCACTGGGCGTGGCCCAACCCGGGATAGGCGGCGGCTTGGACGGGAGTCCCGACATCCGCTTTGCTCAACTCTCTATTCCTGATCGAACCACCGCCCAACAGTTCAATCCGCGTGTCGATTTCCAGGTAACCAGAGACGACCTGGTCTCGTTCAGCATGTATTGGGTTCCTAATACCAGGAACTTCAACGATACATGGAACAAGGGCCGCCCGGGCCTGGACTTTTCGTCGGCCCGTCGCAACACAGTGGGCACGTTGCTGTGGACGCGCACCTTTTCGCCGACCATGATCAACGAGGCGCGCTTCAACGTTACACGCTGGTACTTTGACGAGGTCAATTCGAATCCTGAGATTGGCTGGGGGATTCCACGGGCCAACATCTGCTTTAATCCCGGCTGCAACTCCTTCGGGACCGGGATCGGACCGGGTGTCTTCTATCAGACCACCTACAACGTGCGGGACACGGTAAGCAAAGTGGTCAATGCTCATGCGTTGAAGTTTGGAGTGGACGTCATTGTCGAGCAGGATAACGACCAGGCGCCTTGGGCGGGGCGTCCGACGTATTGGTTTGGCAATCCCTGGAGTTTTGCCAACGATGCGCCCAATCAGGAAAACGCCTTCTTCGATCCCAAGACCGGGGCCTTCACGAACCTGGCGGCATACGCTCGCAGCAAGTACTATGCCCTGTTCGCACAGGACGATTGGAAGGTGCGGCCGAACCTGACGCTCAACCTTGGGCTGCGCTGGGAGTATTTCACGCCTCTGCGCAGCGCCAACGACAGAATCTCGAATCTGATCCTAGGGTCCAATGGAAGTCTTCTGGGTGCGAGGATTAAAGCCGGAGGCAGCCTGTTTGAGTCCGACCGGAACAATTTCGGCCCACAAGTCGGCTTTGCCTGGAAGCCCCAAACACTTTTCGGCCGCGATACCGACAGAGCCGTGCTGCGCGGTGGATTCGGGGTCGGGTTCAACCGCCTTCCCGGGTCCAGGTTGCTGGAGTCCCGATTCAATCCTCCCTTCTTTGCCGAATTCCAGTTCGACGGCGGCACTTGCTGCGTTCGTTACGGGTTGGCCAGCGACATAAACGGATTCAGTTACCCGACCAACCCCGCCGCCACGCTGACCTTCGACCCCAACACAGGCTTGCCGCTCACCGGGCCGCCAGTCGGCTTGAATGCCACCCAGCAGAAGGTTCCGAATTCCTATGCGTATCGCTACTCGATGTCCTTCGAGTATGATCTGGGGCGTGATTGGATCGCGTCTCTCGGCTACCAGGGGAGCGCGGCTCACAAACTTCCTCGTTTGGTTCCTTATCACCTGCTCGTTACCCCCAACCCACGTCTTAGCCGGGTGAGCCTGATGATGACGGATGCGAACAGCAACTTTAATGCGCTTCTTGCCGGGGTCACGCACCGTTTTGCCCAGGGCTTCTCGTTCGGCTCTGAATACCGCTGGAGCAAGAGTATTGACACCTGCTCCAACGATCACGACTGCAGGCAAACCTATCCGTTCGATCAGAGCACGGAGCGTGGGCCGTCGGATTTTGACGTTCGACATTCATTCAAAGCTTTCGGAGCCTGGGAGCTGCCATTCTGGCGCGGCCGAAAGGACTGGGTGGGTAAAGCAGTCGGAGGTTGGGAAATCAGCGGCATCCTCACCACCAGCACCGGGTTTCCCTGGACGCCGGTGGTTGGTGGCGGCAGCTGCGGTGCGGTCGTTGCCGGCGGCGGGGTGTGTCCTCTGCGGCCCATAGCCCAGATTAGATCGGCACAAGGCAACACCAGCAATGACCTTTTCCTTGGGACTGGACAGTTCTCGGGTGGGGGGTTGCAGTACTTCACTCCGCCTCCCGCGGGAACGTTCACCAGCCCCCCGAGGCCGGGTGTTGGACGCAATATCTTCCGCGGCCCGGGGTACTTCACGGCGGATCTGACCGGTCTCAAGCGCTTCAGCCTTCCACCGGTTCCGTTTCTAGGAGAGAATCCGACTATCGAGATCCGAGCTAATGCTTACAATCTGTTCAACAGACTTAACCTGGCCCCGTTTAGCGCCAACGACGACAACACGCAGATCCAACATCCGGACTTTGGCCGCGCTCTGCACGCACTGGCTGGAAGGGTTGCCGAGATTCAGGTCCGCTTCACCTTCTGATAGAGCGAGCCAGGAAGAAGTAGGGAGGTATGACCAATACCTCCCGGGTATCTTGTACAGCCGTGGTTTGGAATTCCCACGACAGGAGTGCCTTGCTTAGCTTGCTGGGTCCTGCGATGCTGGCGCTCTGGACTGCCGCCTGGGCGTTTGCAGCGGAGGATGCCGGGTCGTCCCTTGCCTCTGCAGACGCTGCGATGCAGGCGGGACGGTTCGCCGATGCCGCTCGCGAATACGAGGGCTGGATCAAGGATCGTCCTGAGTCCAGGGAGGTGCTACTAGCGCTCGGGGTCTGCTATGTGCAGTTGGGGAGACCGAACGAAGCGGTAGGCACGCTGCGGCGCTACCTGAAGTTGGTTCCTGACTCAGCCAGTGGACACGCTGCCCTTGGCATTGCGCTGCTGGATGGCGCGCAGACGGCCGAGGCCAAGGAGGAACTGGAAACCGCGCTGCGCCTCAGCCCGGCACAGGTGGATGCCGCCGAAGCGCTGGCTCGGCTCTACCTGGTTGAGGGCAAGGCTGAGAAAGTGGTGCCCTTGCTCCGGTCCCTGGCGGAGACGGAAGCTCGCGACGAGACGCGGGCATTGCTGGGAGAAGCGCTCATCAGGGCAGGGCAGGCGGCCGAGGCCGCAGCCATTTTCGAGCGAGCACTCGCGGCCAAGAAGTCCCAGAGCACGTCTCAGGACTACGCTTTGGCCGCCTGGGCATGGCTCAGGTCCGGCGATGCGGCCAAGGCTGCTGAACTCTGCGAAGAGGGCATGCGGATTTTTCCTGACTCGGAGATCGAAGGTGTCTACCTCTCTCTGCCGGCGCCGTTTCTGGCCGAGCGGATCGGCACACGCATCGAACGTCTCCAAGAGGCGCCGACCGCAGCCGAGGCCATAGCAGTAGGGCGGGTACTGATCGATGCCGATGCGGCTCAGAAGACGAGAGCTAACGAGATTGCACAGCAGATACTGGCTCACGCCGTCCAACTGGCGCCGGGCAGTGCCTCCGCGCATTACAACTACGGCCGTGCACTCAGGCAGGGCGGCATGACTGGGGCTTTGGAGGAGTGGGAAAAGGCACTCACGCTCCAACCTGAAGCCGAGCTTCGACTGAGGATATTGATGGAGATCGGCGCCGCAAAGCTCCAACTGGCGGACTTCGAAGGGACCGAACAGGCTTTCCGCGCCGCCTTGGAGATCAATCGAAAGCTGCCCCGGCGCAATCCGCAAGCGGCGCTGGAATACGTGCGCTTCTTGCAGCTGAGGTCGCGGCCCGCGGAAGCAGAAGAGTTGCTTCGTCAGGTGATGGCGTGGAATCCCCTATCTCCGGAGGCGCACGCCGAACGCGGCAAACTGCTGGCCGGCCAAGGCGAGTGGGAGAAGGTGATCGAAGAAGGCGGGTTCGTGTTGCGCAACGCCGGTGAAAACAGGGAGCTGATGCGCACGGCCCACCTGCTGTTAGCCCTGGCCTACCATCGCCTGCGACAACCGGACAAGGCGCAGCCGCACGAGTCCTGGCTAAAGTCGAACTGACCCACCCTTACTCCATGCATAGAGCGGTTCTGAAATCGGCCTTGATGTTGGCTCTTTTGGCTTGCGGGCAGCCAGTGGGCGCTCAAGAAACACGGGCTCCGGCAGTGAGCTTCAACACGTTGTCGGCTCAAGCCGAAGAGGCGCGAGCGGCGAATCGGCTCAACGAAGCTATAGCCCTTTACCGGAAAGCTTTGTCCGTGCGGCCCTCGTGGGCGGAAGGATGGTGGTACCTGGGCACGCTTCTCTATGACCAGGACCAGTACGGCGAAGCGGCAACGGCTTTCCGCAAGGCGGCGACCCTGAATCCGAAGATTGGAACTTCCTGGGTAATGCTCGGACTCTGCGAGTACAAGCTGGACCAGAACGATGCTGCCCTGAGGCACATCCAGCGGGGCCGCCAACTTGGCACGAGCAAAGATCCACAGTTTTTTCAGGTGATGCTATATCACGAAGGGCTGCTCTTGCTCGCCAAAGCACAGTTCGAGAAGGCTCAGGAAACCTTGGCCTCTTTGGTTCGAGCTGGAGTTGAGACAGAAGATGTGAGGGTCGCACTGGGACTTTCAGTCCTGCGCCTCGCGCCTTCGGAACTGCCTGCCGGCGATTCGGCGCTCCGTCAGGTCGTACTCCGCGCCGGGTGGTCGGAGGTGTTGGCCGTTCAGAAGCAGTTCGACCGGGCGCTGCAGGAATACGAGCGTCTGAGCGCTGATTTTTCCAAGAAGCTCAATATTCACTATGCATTCGGCCGATTCCTACTGACCAGGCAGGATCCGGAGAAGGCGGTCGCTGCATTCCAACGCGAAATAGAGAATCATCCGGAGCACGTGCTGGCACGACTGGCCATCGCCTCCGTCAAAGCATCGACCGATCCCGGGGGCGGGCTTGCCTATGCCGAAGAGGCAGTCAAGCTGAATCCGCACATACCACTCGGTCGTTACTTGCTTGGATCGTTGCTTCTTCACACCGATCAAACAGCGCGAGCCATTCAGGAGTTGGAAACGGCCCGCCGCGATATGCCGAACGACTCCAGGGTGTATTACGCGCTCGGCCGTGCTTATGCGCGTGCCAATCGGAAGCAAGATGCTGAGCGCGCCCGAGCTGCCTTTAAGCGCCTGACAAAGGAATCTCAGGAAGGCGGGAAAACCGGGGTAGGCGAGAGCTTGGGGCAGCAGGCACAGAATCCGCGTTAAGGATACCCCGACAAATGAGGAGTGGTTGAGCGGGCTCGGGACGATGACCACTCGGTCAACGGGAGCCTGAGCCACAGTGAGATTCTCCCGAACCGCAGGTCGGGACGGGTGTGAAACGCGGTTGTTTGATCCCAAGATCTGGTCAGACTTGAGGCCAACCGGATTCGAGATGGATTCCCCCCGAGCCCTGACTGTTTGGGCTCCTGAGCTGGGATTGTCCAGGCTTCGATTTTCCAGGTCGAGCGTCCAAAACCGAGGTTAGCCGTGCTCATTCGATGCTGCGCTCAGATTGCGTTGTGCTTTGCGGTCGTTCTGGTTGCGATTCTCCTGGCAGGTGCGGCGGCCGTCCGCCTTCAGGCGCACGCACTGCAGGAAGAAGATCCGGCCGTCGAGCGCCGAATCTCGGCACTTTTGAAGGAGATGACGTTGGAGGAAAAGCTGGGACAACTCAACCAGTTTTCTGCCGGACGGCCAACCGGTCCCGGTACCGGTCGGGCCGACTATCGGCAAATGGTGGCTGCGGGACAGGTGGGGTCCCTGCTGAATCTCACCGGTGCACGAGAAACGAACGAGTTGCAGCGCATTGCGATGACCCAGTCGCGATTGAAGATTCCACTGTTGTTTGGGCTGGATGTCATCCATGGGTACCGAACTGTGTTTCCGGTGCCGCTGGGTCTGGCAGCGACCTGGAATACCGACCTGGTGGAGAGGACGGCGCGAGCCGCCGCGCGCGAAGCTTCGGCCGAAGGCGTCCGCTGGACTTTCTCGCCGATGGTCGACATCGCGCGGGACGCGCGGTGGGGCCGGATCGTGGAAGGGGCTGGCGAGGACCCGTTCCTGGGAGCCGCGATGGCGCGCGCTTTCGTGCACGGCTATCAGGGAGGACGATTGGACGATCCCTCCTCCATGGCCGCTTGCGCCAAGCACTACGTGGGCTACGGCGCGGCGGAGAGCGGTCGTGATTACAACACCACGGAGATTCCCGAACGGCTGTTGCGCGAGGTTTACCTGCCTCCATTTAAGGCCTCTGTAGAGGCCGGCGTGGCTACGATCATGAGCGCCTTCAATTCCCTGAATCAGATCCCGGCTAGCGCCAATGCCTTCACTCTCGACCAGATCCTCCGCCGCGAGTGGGGATTCCGAGGATTTGTGGTGAGCGACTGGACCTCCATCAGGGAGTTGATCGCTCACGGTATCGCCAACGACGGAGCCACCGCGGCCCGCAAGGCTCTGCTGGCTGGTGTGGACATGGACATGGAAGGCGGCTTGTACCTGAATGAGCTCGCCGAACAGGTGAAGAACGGCAGGGCTGTCATGCAGAAGGTCGATGAAGCGGTTCGGCGTATCCTGCGCGTGAAACTCGCTCTTGGCCTGTTCGACCGGCCCTTTGTGGAAGACCCGGGCGAAAGGGAAGGACTCGACCCGGCGCACGTCGAGCTGGCTCGGACAGCCGCCGAGGAGTCCTTTGTCCTGCTCAAGAACGAAGCACCTGCCGGACGATCGGCACCGTTGCCGCTCGGTCGCAGCATCCGGACAATCGCCCTCATTGGTCCTCTGGCTGACAGTGCCGGCGACATGCTGGGTGCTTGGGCCGGCAAAGGGGATGCCAAGGATGCGGTCACCCTGCGCGACGCGTTGGCCGATTATGCCGCCAAACATCAGATCCGATTGCTGTATCAAAGGGGGACCGAGATCATCGGCGGCTCTGACACCGGCATCGCTCCGGCTGCAGCTGCTGCCCGCTCCGCCGATGTCGTGTTGCTGGCCCTCGGCGAGAACGCAGGCGAAATGACTGGAGAAGCTGCTTCTCGTGCGTCCCTCAGTTTGCCCGGACTGCAGGAGAAGTTGCTCGAGGCCGTGGCGGCTGCCGGCCGACCCGTAGTGCTCATCGTCTTCGCACGCCCACTGGCGCTGGCCTCCGTGGAAGACAAGGTCGCGGCCGTGGTCCAGGCCTGGCATCCGGGTGTACAGGCCGGTCCCGCGCTGGTCCGTGTGCTCACCGGCGACACCAATTTCAGCGGCCGTCTGCCTGTCACGCTGCCCCGCAGCGTGGGACAGCAGCCGCTGTATTACAACCACCTCAATACGGGCCGGCCCGCCGGATCAAATGACCGCCCTCCGCGCACCGGTGAGGAGAAATTTGTGTCGGGATATATCGACGAGCGCAATGCGCCGCTGTTTCCGTTCGGCTTCGGCCTCTCTTACACTCAGTTCGAATATTCCCCGATCGCGTTGAGTGTGCACTCCCTCAGCGCCCGGCTACTGAATTCCGGCTCGAAGGACGTCCGTGTGACATTAGAGGTAGGAAACACCGGACTTCGAGAGGGTGTCGAAGTGGCGCAGATGTACATCCGGCAGCAGGGTACGTCCGTGGCTCGACCGGTCCGTGAACTGAAAGGGTTTCACCGGCTGATCCTTCGCCCGGGGGAATCCAAACGGCTGGAGTTTGTCCTGGCCAAGAAGGAGCTGGCGTTCTGGAACCTCGACGGAAAGGAGGTCGTCGAGCCGGCAGAGGTCACGGTGTGGGTGGGCCGGGACTCCCAGAGCGGAAACTGCGCCAAGTTTACGATCGGGGATTGAGTTGGGCCCATGGCCCCCAGGACGGCACCTTTGGTTAGGCGGCACTGGTCTGAACCGCGCGAACGTCAAGAACGCCGAGAGAACACTCGATCCGTCATTCAGTACTCCCGCCGCCGGATCGCGGACTTTGGATTCTCCAAAGCACTTCAAGGAATGGCTTCATCCGACCGGTGCTTAGCGCACTTCGTGTGCTTGGGAGTACCGGGCTAAGATCGAGGCCTCCTTCAAACGGAAATCAACGTTCTCCTCATTGCCCATTCAAGAATAGGTGCGCTCATCACAGCCGCGAGAAATCCGAGCGGTGAGGCCTCAGTCGGCCCTCTGTGAGCCCGCAGCGCAAGCCAACCAAAAGCGGCCGACGTGACACACTGGTGTGTGGTAAGAGGCTCCAGTGTCGAGACCGCTCGAAACCAGGGGCGGAACGCCGGGGCAACCGGTCGCCGAAAAGGCGCCACCGCTGCAGGTGACGTCGCCGTCGCCCAGTCGATTCTTTCCAATCTCTTTAGAACGTGACATATGATGAGCCGGAAGATGGGGCCTTGAGCCCTGGGCTGCGCCTGCGTTATCGTCGGAGCAGCATACACGAAGGCGGCGGGTGCGGAGGTGCGAGGGGCGCGTCGATGACGGATCGCCTATGTTCTCGCCTTCGGCGGTGGCTTGCTGCCACTCGTGGATCGCGGGGAGTAGCAGACGATGCACAAGCTGTACTCACTGTCCGGCATGGCCGTTACCATGGCGTTCTTGCTTCTGGCGATGGACACCGCTCCCAAGCCGCAACAGACCTACTGCAACCCCATCAATCTCGACTACGGTTATTGCCCGATTCCAGACTTCGTCAGACAGGGCAAACACCGGACAACCGCTGACCCGGTGATCGTCACCTTCCGCGGCGACTACTTCCTGTTCTCGACCAATCAATGGGGGTACTGGCGGAGCGGCGACATGCTGCGGTGGACCTTCGTGCCGCGCAAATTCCTCAAGCCTCACCACAAGGTCTACGACGAATTGTGCGCCCCTGCCTCTTTTGTCCTGGGTGACGCCCTCTATCTGATTGGCTCAACCCACGGCAAGGATTTCGCTCTCTGGAAGAGCACCAACCCGCGCGCCGGCGAGTGGACCGAGGCGGTGTCGGAGTTCAAGGCGGGCGCGTGGGACCCGGCGTTCCTGGTGGATGACGATGGTCGGATCTACCTTTACTTCGGGTCCAGCAACAAGTTTCCTTTGTACGGTGTCGAGATCGATCCCAAGATCCTCCAACCGGTCGGCAAGCCGCGGGCCTTGGTCGGACTCCGAGACGATCTGCACGGTTGGGAGCGTTTCGGCGAGGCCAACGACAATACATTCCTGCGACCCTTCATCGAGGGAGCGTGGATGACCAAGTATCAAGGGAAATACTACCTGCAATACGCCGCTCCGGGAACGGAGTTCAGCGGCTATGCAAACGGTGTATATGTTGGCGACAAGCCGCTTGGGCCGTTTCGTTATCAGGCGCACAACCCTTTCTCTTACAAGCCCGGGGGCTTCGCCCGCGGGGCCGGACATGGGTCTACCTACCAGGACGCGTACGGCAACTGGTGGCACACCGCCACGATCAGCATCGCCGTCAAAAATAACTTCGAGAGACGGATCGCAATGTGGCCCGCGGGCTTCGACCAAGACGGCATCCTCTACTGCAACACTGCCTTCGGCGACTACCCGTACCGCCTGCCGCACGCCAAGGGCCAAGATCACCTGCGGGGCATGTTTGCCGGGTGGATGCTGCTCAACTATGCCAAGCCGGTGCGGGCGTCCTCCACTCTTGGGGGCTTTGCCCCCAACCTTGCGGTCGACGAGGACATCCGGACTTATTGGAGCGCCAGCACGGGTGAGCGCGGGGAATGGTTCGAAACCGATCTCGGAGCGGTGAGCACCGTGCGGGCTGTTCAGATCAACTATGCCGACCAGGACGCGGCAGTGATGGGCAAGGTTGCAGGTTTGTTCCACCAATACCTTCTCCTGACCTCCGTGGATGGCCGGCAATGGAAAACGATTGCCGACAAGAGCGACAACCGTGCTGACGTTCCTCATGATTACGTCGAGTTGCCCAAGCCGACCGAGGCCCGCTATGTACGGATCGAGAACCTCCATGTCCCAACGGGGAAGTTTGCCCTCAGCGGCTTACGCGTTTTCGGCCTCGGGCCAGGGGCAAAGCCCGGACCGGTCGAAGGCTTTGTCGTGCTGCGCGGCCAGAGCGATCGGCGCAATGCCTGGCTAAAGTGGCGGCTCTCGCCGGACACAACGGGCTATGTGATCTACGCTGGGGTGGCTCCCGACAAGCTTTACACGAGCGTCATGGTCTACAGCGCGGGCGAGTATTACTTCCGAGCCATGGATACGAACAGAACTTACTATTTCGCCATCGAGGCGTTCAATGAGAACGGCGTTTCCGACCTTTCATCGGTCGTCAAAGCTGAGTAGCACTAGCATAGGGACCAGCGTTTCCTGAGCTCCCACAGTCAAGATTTACAGTGCTTATTCGTTTTGCAATGTCGGCTTCTTCCCGCGGAGACCGCCGGCTACCCCCGCAAAGAGCCATCGTCCCGGCAAAATAACTCTCCGCTGCTTCGCCATCCGGATGCAACTCAGTGACCTTGCCTTGCTTGGAGCAATTCGACGTCGTGACGCTCGATGTTAGCTGATTTTGCGCGGAGGCCCGATCTGCTGCAACTGACTCGTCTCATCGCGTCGTGGAGAGTAGGGCCGTATGGTTTTCGGATTCCCTGGTCAGGAGAATAATCGCATTTCAGCCGGCGAGGCAGACCCCGGCCCTTAGAGGGCTTAGGTTTTGGCTTCGGAGTCCGGGGGAGGCGAGCTACGGACGGGTGATCTGGCTCTCCCGCTCAGAGTTTGCTGGTTGAGCATCGACTCGAGTCTGCAATTCTTTGTAGCGCGCAAAAGCCTGATTCGCTGCCTCAGTCAGGCCCAATTTCTGGTACGCACGGGCCAAGCGGAAGTTCAGGCTGCCGTCGGCGTCGAGTGACAAGGCAGCCCTCAGATGCGGGATGGCATCCGTCTCTCGCTCCACACGCAGGAGGGCGAGGCCCAACGAGCTCCTGGCAGGTAAGAACTCAGGTTCGGCACGAACCACCTTTTCGAGAAAGGGAATAGCCAATTCGGGTTGTTGTTGGTTAGAGACGATTTGGCCCATTAGGTAGTTGAGTTCAGCAGAGTCTGGATTGACAGCCAGGAGCCGCTCGACAATCTCACGAGCCCCCTGGTAGTCCTCGTGCAAGCGAAGCGTAATGGCCAGTTCCTTTTGGAGAACTAAATTGTTGGGAGAGAGAGCCAAGGCCGCTTTCCACTCGGCTATGGACTCGGCAGTGCGTCCTCGTTCGCGCTCCATGGTCGCCTGCACCCCATGAGACTCCACCGAATTCCCTAGCTCGACGACACGCTGGAAGGACTGACGGGCCAGCTCGCTGAGCGCCCGCGTTCTCCAGTAGGTCGCCTCAAGCGACGGCTCGCTTACCGGAGCGGCAGCCTCCCTGAACTTGGCGAGATGGAACGCACACTCCCGAGGACGTTGATCGCACTGCGGCACTCCAAGTGCCTGCTCCTTCGCCCGTTCTTGAACAGCCCAGTCATTGTGGCCGGTTGCGGCGTAGATTTCCCCGAGAGCCAGGTGAAGCCCTCGTATCGTAGGGCCGCGCTTCAGAGCCTCCCGATAGAGGTGAAACGCACTTCGGTATTGGCTTTTCAGTTGCTGCGAGCGTGCCACCAAGGCCAGCGCATACCCGGACTCGGGAGCCTCCCTTAAGAGCAACTCGAACTCGGCGCGCGCTAGCGCATCGTAACAACGCCCCAGACCGTACCAGGCGCGGGGATCACGATCGTCAAGGCTGCTCCAGCGCTCGAACTTCCGTGCCGCATCCTGGTACCGTCCATCCTGGACCAGCGCCTCGGCCAGCAGTTGATGCCCCTCTTCAACATCCGACGCGAGACTAATGGCTTTCTGCAGGAGTGCCACAGCCTTTCGGGGGTTGCCCAGTTGCAGGTAGGAGCTGCCGAGCATCAGCATTACCGGCGCATTCTTGGGTTGGAGCATCAAGACAGGTTCCAGCTGCCGCACCGCGTTCTCGTGTTGACCAGCCAGATGTTGCGCCATCCCGAGGTTTGCCTTCAGGCCGGGATCCCGGGGATGCAACCGAACTAATTCGGTGTAAATGGAGGCAGCCTCCTGATACCGCCCGGTCTGCATGAGTTCTTTAGCTCTAAGAAGCGTTTCAGCCGCCGGATCCCGAGTCGCCCTGGCGTCCATGGATGCTAAAAATGCAAGGCCAGCGAAGACGACCATGAGCCGGACTCTCAGGATCGCGCGCGCAATGTCGAGCAACCGAACTGGACGGAGTCGACCGGTGTTATGTCGGCTGCCTCGGCCGTCAGGACTCCGGTTACATTGGATACGGTATGGCTGAGATCTTGCTTCGGTGCTTACCGTCATGCGTCTTTGGAAATTGTGTTCCATGGGGGTCCGGGGCCGCAGCGGAATTAGCACCACCGCCGCTTGCAACTGTCAAGGATTGGATTGATGATCTGGTCCCATCTTACAACACGATCGGCCCTTCTTCTGATGATCAGTGTCTCATGGCAGAATTCACTGCCTGGTATGAGGCGGAAGCTCACGCGGCCTTGAGTGCTAGAATAGCAGGCAGGTTTTCAGATCCAACCCAGGCGGTCCGGAGTGGCCGACAAGTCAGGTTACAGCTGAGGAAATGCGGCTGAGGTGATAAGCGCCGAGCCGGACCCTCGACACTCCTCGAAGTCGAGCCATTGCGGAGGCCAGATTGAAAACCGAGCGTCAGTTTCCTCATTGCGATACCGGAAAACGGCTGGCTAGTGCCAGTGCCACTTCATGGGGACCGAGGCAGACGAGACTGGCAAACAAGACCGGCCGGAGGCACCTCGAAATGACAGGACTCCTCGCGAGCCGGTTCTGGATGACGATGGTGGTCTGGTTGTCCCTGTTCTGTGGTTGCACGCTTGCCGTGGGGCAAACTCGGGACGCTCTCCGGCAACACAATCGTGCCCAGGAACTCGTCAGAACCGGCAGGCCTCTCGAAGCAATCCCGATATACGAGCAGCTCTTGCGGGACTCCCCGGGCAATCCAACGCTACTGGTCAATCTGGCGGTGGCACATTTCAAGGGCGCCCAATATGAAGCCACGATTTCGGTTTGCCGGAGCGCCCTCAACTCCAGTCCGCAGCTAGCCGCAGCTTGGCTATTTCTGGGCGCGAGCTACTGCCAGTTGCAGCAACCAGCCAAAGCAATCGAACCGCTCACTCGGGCGGTTGAGTTGCAGCCAGCGGAGCGTAACGCAAGACTGATGCTTGGCGAGTCCTTGTTTGCGACCAACCGGTTTTCGGACGCCTCGCCCCACCTCGAGATGGCTTCGCAGTTGATTCCTCAGAGTCCACGAGTCTGGTACACGATGGAGCGAAACTACCGGGCCTTGGCCACCGAGGCAGAGTCGGAGCTCGAGAAACGGTCTCGAGATTCTGCCTGGTGGCACGCTCTGGCTGGTGATGCGGCGTTTCGCCGCCGGCGTTACGGACTGGCTCTGCTTCACTATCGGGAAGCTCTCCAGCATCAGCCCGACATTCCTGGCATGCACGCCTCGATCGCCTCACTGTACAGAGCAACTGAGCATGCTCCCTGGGCGTTGAAGGAAGAGCAACTCGAGTCCCGGCAGAACTGCACCGAAGAGACCCCACGCTGTGCGTTTCGCAACGGCAGCTACGGCGAGTGTCTGAAGCTCGCGGGAAGCTCCGACTCAGGTGAAGGATTGTACTGGAGGGCGAAAGCATCTCGGCAGCTTGCAACGGCTGCCTCCCTGAAATTGGCTGCCTTGCCGCCGTCGGCTCAGCTCCATGCGCTGAGGGCGCGAGACCTCGACGAACTGGCCCAGCATAGGGAGGCGATTCTGGAATGGCGCCGTGCCTTGAAATTGTCCCCAGCCGATCCAAGGATCGAGCGTGACTTAGCTGTGTCGCTGCTGAAAGCAGGGAATCATGCTTCAGCCTTAGGGCTCCTCGAAAAACTGTTGGAGCGGCAACCCGATTCAGCGGAGCTCCAGCTCCTTTGTGGAAGCGCCTACCTGACGCTCGGGCAACCGCGGGAAGCACTTCCTTATCTTCGTCGGGCGGTCGAGCTCGAACCCGGCTCCCGGTCTGCTCAAGGCGCCTTCGGCGAGGCGCTAGTCCGCACGGCCCAGTACGAAGCGGCCATCTCTCCTCTTCAAGCTGCACTCGCCGAGGACCCCGCGGGTACACGCCATTTCCAGCTGGCTTTAGCCTACCGGGCAACTGGTCAACGTGACCTCGAGAAACGGACGTTAGCAGTTTACCGCCGCCTAGCTGCGGAGACGCTGATGGTCCAGGAGGAGCTAGACCGCGAGTACCCAATTACGCCGCCTTAGGTCAAGCTATGGCTCGGTCACCTCGACTGTTCGGTTGGCCGTTACGTGTTCAAGGACCTGCCGGGTTCCGCTTGGCCAGCGGATCTCAATGCGTTCGGCTTGGCGTGCTGTCCCCAAACCGAAATGCACCCCCGAATGGCTCGATGACATATAACCGACGGCCGTAGTCATGTGGTTAACCTGAGTTCCTATGCGGACGACGGCGCCAATGCCGTCCCGATTGCTCTTCCTTCCCAAAAGCTTGACAAGAAGCCATGAATGAGGCGCTCCAGTTCGGTTTTCCCATAACTCCACGGGTTCGCCCAGGGAAACGGTCACAATATCGATCTTGCCGTCGTGATTGAAGTCAGCAAAGGCGCTCCCCCGGTGTGATCGAGGCGGCTCCAGATCGAACCCCGATCCCACCGACGCATCTCGGAACGTGCCGTCCCGGACGTTGGAAAACACGCTATTAGTGAGTTTGTACTTCGCTGCTTCGAACGCTTCTACCGTGTCGTTGACATGTCCGTTGCTCGTAAACAGGTCTTTCCATCCGTCATTGTCGAAGTCGTATATCCCGATACTCCATCCGCTTTTCTCACGAGTCAGGAGGGCTAGCTGGCTCAACTGTCCGGCATCGCTAAAGAGGCCCTTACCTAGATTGAGAAATATAGGGAATGTCTCACCCGCCAATGCCGCGAAAACAATGTCCGAATTGGCGTCGTTGCTGTAATCGCGAAAATCCATCCCCATACCGGACACGGCTACTCCGTTGTCCTGCAGGGCAACGCCGGCTTCGAGCGCCACCTCCTCAAACGTGCCGTCACCCTTGTTGTGGAACAGAAAGTTAGGCAATTTATCGTTGGTCACAAAAACATCGATGAATCCGTCCTGATCGTAGTCGGCGATGGCGGCGCTCATGCCCTTGCCGACGTGCTTTCCGATTCCCGCGCTGTCCGATACATCAGTGAACTTGCCGTTACCTTCGTTGCGATAGAGCGTGTTGGGCAACCCTGCAAACAGTCGAGGATGACAATACGCCCTGATCTTGCCGATGCTGTCCCCGCAAAAAACATCGAACTCCGAGGTCCACTGCAGGTAGTTGACGACGAACAGATCGAGGCGGCCGTCGTTGTTGTAATCGAGCCAGGCGGCGCCCTCGCACCAACGACCACAGCCAATGCCCGCCACAGTGCTTACGTCCCGGAACCTGCCGTTACCTTCGTTCCGGTACAACTTGTTTTCGCGCACGCCGCCTACGAAGAGATCGATATGTCCGTCGTTATCGAAATCCGCCGCTGCTGCTGCGGTCGAGTAGCCCGAGCCCGTAAGGCCAGAAGACTCGGTGACGTCTCGAAACTTCAAGCCGCCTTCATTGCGGAACAACCGGTTCCAGTCTTGCCGCCCCTTCTTCTTGAGATCGGGGACGCTGGCTCCGTTGCTGAAGAAGATATCGGTCCAACCGTCGTTGTCGTAGTCGAACGCCGCCACGCCGCCGGCCATCGTCTCGACGAGGTGCTTGCGATCAGTTGGGTGATGTTCGAGGATGAAATCGAGTCCCCACTGAGCGGCCACGTTTCGAAACCGGATGGGCGCAGAGGGGACCATAACGGAAGAGAAGGCGAACATCCCTAGGGCGGAAACACTGAGGATCAACGCGGAGAGCTTGAGCACACTTATCCGCCACATTTGCCTTTCATTCCAGGATGGTCTATTACCAGGCGACGCGGCCCTCCAACTGAATGCTTCGCGCACAACAGCCTGCTATTCGCATGAGACCGAAGTCGGGGCTGGTGATGTCGGTCGAGATCAGTTCACGTCCGTGACGATTGAGCAAATTGGACGCGACAAAACCGATCTCGAATCGGATGCGTTCCGCGATCGGAAAGGTTCTGGTCAGACGAAGCGTTTCTGAACTGGAATGCGGCCCCCGGAGTCCGGGTTCGTACCGCGGCGCGGTTCCCACGCGCAACGGTACGCCGTCAGGCGTCCGGGGGCTGGGCGCCCATGCCGCGGGATTGAGATAAGGAGTACCGTTGAAAAAGTCCAGGCTTTCCGGCGCACCACGCAGGGTTCGGTTGGCAGACACGCTGTCCGGCCGGATGTCGCCGAAGCCAGCTGGGATGTTTAATCCGCTTTGCCAGATCGCGATCGGACTGCCGGACCGGTACTCCTGAACTGCACTGAATCGCCACCCGCCCAGGGCTGCATTACCGACCTTGCCTAAGTCCAACACTTTACCTTCGCCTACGGGCGGCTCGTAGAGCCAAGTGATCCGGAATACGTGGGGGATCGAGTACGATGCCGTCGAACGCTCCAGCCCGCGGTTGAAATAGTCCTGTGTGCCGCGCGTCCAATTGATGTGAAGCGCATTGTCATCGTAAGTGAGCGCCTTCGACCAAGTGTAGGCCGCCAAAATGCCGAAGGAGCCGCTGAAGTGCTTGGTTAGTGTCATCTGTAGCGAATTGTACAGCGACGTCGCGTAGTAAGGGTACTCCTCCGTGACCCCAGTGTACTGCGGGTAAGGCCGCAGTGCCTGGGCCACAGACTGCGAGGTATCGAATCCCGAGAAGGGAATGTATTCCGGATGATTCGAGACCTGATCGCGCAGTACATCGCCCAAAGAAAACATGGATGCGGGCAGAACATTGAGCTGGCCCCAGTAACTATTCCGCAGCCGGGTACCCTTGTTTCCGATGTAAGCGGCTTCGAAAACCATCTCCTTCGGCAACTGGTACTGGACGGTGACGTTATAGTTTTGCACGTAGGGCAGGCGCGTTGAATTCGGAGCCGTCGTGGAAACGCCGGAATAGAGCTGCTGGCCCGGGTCCTTGTTCGGCAAGCTGCCTTGCAAGTTGGGGAAGGGATTGTCCAGCCAATAGGAAGGGTCGTCGGTGAATCCCGTGGGACTCGTGCCGGCATTGATCGGGATAAAGCCCGTGTAGCCCGTTGTGAACCCGTCAAATCCCCAGTTGTTCCGGATCGGGGGCATATTGGTCAGGCTGTAGCCCGCTCGAATGACCACTTTCGGAGCCACATGGTAAGCCACTCCCATACGAGGGCCAATCATCCAGGGGTAGGTGTCCTGAAATCGTTGGCGGTCGAAAACGAAGGCCCCTTTCCGGTTGCCAGCCGCGGGATTCGGAACATTCAAGTCTACCATAGACAAGCGATCGGTCAGTTCATAGAAGGGGCGAATGACCTCCCAGCGCAGGCCGAGGTTCAGCGTCAGTTTGGGCGTGATCTTCCAGTCATCCAAGGCGTAGAAACCATGCGACGGGTGGCGGAATCCGTAGTAGAGGGTGCTTACTCCCCTGCCGCCGCTGTTGACGGCCCCAAGAAGAAAACTGGCAAAGGAGTGTCCGGTCTCGTCCGAAAAGCCCGGCAGATCGGTTTGGAGAGGGCTTAGGTTGAAGCCGCCCGACCCATTTTTGTTGCGATTGTTCATGAAGTATTTCCGATACTCGTATCCGAAGCGAAAGGTGTGCGCCCCCGTCACCTTCGTGACGTCATCTTGGACGATCCAACTCCCGTTGAAGCCCTCGCCCGCAGCACCGGATCCAATCTGTTCGGTCAGGCCACCCTGCCACTGGTTGCCGCCAAAATTCATGACTGGAAAGTGGCTGGGTGCCGTGTTCCGGAGACCCACTTTCCCGGCCCAGTCTTCGTCAACGAAGACCGATTGATAGCTGTTGCGGAATCGGTTGTATCCGGCCGCAATGCGGTTCAGGAGCGTGGGCGTGATCGTAGTGTCCAGCGAGAGTCGAACCATTCGGGACGGAGTGTACTGGTTGCCGGCGAACGCCGTCGGCAATCCCGGCACGGGCAAATAGGCATTGCCTGCGTCCATATTGATCCGATTCCTGTACTCATGGTTGTAGTACCCTGCAATGTGATTCGCCTGGTTGATGTGGTAGTCAGCCTTGACTGCAATCGTGTAGAGATCGAACAACGGACAGCAAGTGCCGATCGTTCCGGTGTTCCGGACCATTTTGTCAACAGCGGGATCCGCGATTCCCACAGTCTCCACAATGTTCTTGGACACATTGCTCCAATCCGACTTCGGAATGATGTTTCCGGGATACGGATCGCGGATTGGTTTCCCGTCAGGGCCCAAGCGGGTCGTTCTTGGGTTATAGAGCTGGCCAAAGACCACGTTGCGTCCTAGAGCATCCTGCCCTATCACCGTGCCCGACTTTGGATTTCCTGTAAAAGCTGGGTCCAACAACCGGCTGAAATCGCCCTGTTTGAAATCTCGCGTTGGAAGGGTCGTGTTGAAACCGGAGATCTGAAGCTCCGAAAGGGTGGTTCGCTCGAAATTGGTGAACCAAAACATTTTGTTCCGACCGTCATAGACTTTCGGAATGTACACAGGCCCGCCCACCGCGTAACCATAGTTATTGAGTCGTTTTGGGGATTTACCCGCTCCAGTCGACGTTTCCGCGTAGTTCCTGGCTCGTAGGGCCTCGTTCTGGTTGTAGTAAAACGCCGAACCGTGCAGCTCATTGGTACCGCTCTTCACGTTGAAATTGGCCACCGCGGTCTGGCCGCCGTTGTACTGTGCGTTGATGGCACCCGTATGCAACTTGAACTCGCTGATCGTTTCGGCCGACGGACTCATTTCGCTGTTGTTGCCGCCGGAGAGATCCATACGGCCGACGGGCATGCCCTCGATGAGAATTTCGTGAGAATACTGCTGGCCTCCGTTGATCGAACCTTCAAATTCGCCCCCTGTCGTTCCCGGTAAACTGCGGAAAATGAAGCTCTGGATCTGTCGCTGCCCGTCATCGACCAAGATGGGCCAGTTCCGATACTCGTGCTCGTTGATGTAGCGCCCGACCTCGGCCGTACCCGACTCTAAGGCTGGCGCTTCCGCCGTTACATATACCTGCTCGGTGATGGCACCCAGTTCCATCGCGATGTTGACTGTCTGAACCTGTCCCACGCGCAGAATGACGTTTTGCTGCTGGGTTGTCCGGAAGCCGGTCGCGACGACACGAAGCGTGTATGTGCCGGATGGCAGGTATGGAATAGTGTAAGCGCCCGTTGAGGTACTGGTCGCCTTGGCTTCAACGCCTGTGTCCACATTTGTGGCCATCACGGTTGCACCCGGCACGACAGCCCCCGAAGAGTCGAGGATGGTCCCATTTAGAGTGGCCACGTTCCCTTGTGGCCAGATGACCCCTGACGTTAGAGTCACAAACAATAGAATTCCGCATGTGCGCTGGATCATAGGCTTTCCTCCTCCTGTCATGCTCGGTGGCCAGTGACAGGTCTGGATGACGCATTTGGCTGATAACAATACGGATATGATCAGTCGCATACGACCAAGAGACCAATCCGAGGTCACGACATAACTACGCGAATGGCAGTGAGTTTCGACCTTTCGCGATGCTATGTGACCGTGCGATGCCGGTTCAAGCACAATCTATTTTCTGAAATTATGATTTCTTAAGTCTGGGCAAGAACAAGATGCAAGGCCAGCGGATGCTCTTGCGTCACTTTGGGTTGACCCGCAACGTGGCTCACTTTTATTCGCCTAGGATTGATGTGGTGATATCCGGGCAGGGATACGTCCTGCCGGCATTGGGTGAGCACTCAGTACCGACGAGAACCTCAGTTCCCTGAATCGGCCGTCTTCCGCTCGATAGACAGGAAAATTGCGGCGACGATGGCGAGCCCTACTCCAAGACCTTGTGCAGTGGTCACGCGTTCATGCAACGCAACGACGCCAAACGCCACCGTTAGCAACGGGTACAGCGAGATTAGCGAAACAACGATTGAGGCCTTGCCGCCGGCCTCCAGCGCAATAAAACAGGTCAGGACGCCGAGTCCATTCAAGGTTCCGCCAGCCACGCCCAGGCAAAGAATGAGAGGAGGCACATGCCAATGGATGGTTGCCGTTGCGAGTAAAGTCAGGGAGACAGCGATCATCGCATAGGCAAACCACAGGAACGAGAGCTTACTGGATATTCGGTTGGTGGCGAGCTTCTGCGTGACGCCCGTGCTTCCCCAAAATACCAGTGCGATGCTCGCAAGCCAAATCCAGTCCGGAATCATTTCACTCGTTGCTCAAAAGGTACACGGCAACCATGGCTAGAATGAGGCCAACGATCTGCAGTCTGCTTAGTCGTTCGCGTAGAAACGTGACCGCGAGAACGATCGTCACGACAGGAAACAAGGCGGTGCCGGGCACCACAATCGACGCCTTTCCCCCGACCACCAGCGCCTGGAAAAAGGCGATGTTGCCAATGGCGGCCAGAACTCCAGTCACGAAACTCCAGGCGATACCTGAGCGCTGCCCTTTTCCGACTTCGAGACGAGGCGAGAGCCGAACGATGACAATCAGAGGAGTCAGTCCGATGGTGAAAAGAATCTGGTTGGTGTTGGCGTCGACGCCGTCAGACGCCACCTTGGAGACCGCTCCCCACGCTCCCCACAGCGAAATAGTGAGTAGACAGAAGATCAGCCAGCGCGGGAGTCCTGCGATTGTGGCTGTGGCCGGCTCGATCATGTCTAGGGGGCTTTCGCTACCTCGCGACAGTGCTTGAGCGAATCGGTGTTGGATCCGGGTTTAGTCCACAGGTCGGTGTCCTTGAGACGCATGGCTCGCATCCAGACTCCGGTTGCTAGACTGGTTCGCGGGTCGCTCTGATATAGGACTTCAATGTCGGCCGACCTGGTATGCCTGGCTTCAACCGGTATAGGGGACCGCCGAAGAATCCGTTTATGGGATCGTAGCCTGGAGGCATCAGAGGCGCCGGCCAGGATTCACCTGCCGTGGTGACGTATACGTCTTCCAGATCATTCCCAGCAAAGCACAGGCAGGAGACCTGTTTGGCTGGGATCGAAATTCTCCTTTCGACCGAGCCGTCAGGATCGTATCGAACGATCTCCGACCCGTACCACCGAGCCGACCAAAGAAAGCCCTCGGCGTCGACCACCAAGCCATCAGGAAGCCCTTCGGTTACCGGAACTCGAACCAGCGTGCGGCGGTTCGCAACGCGACCGGAACCGCGGTCGTAATCGTAAGCATAGATGCATCGCGCGGCGGAATCCGTGAAGTAGAGTTGCTTATCATCAATTGAAAAAGCCAGGCCGTTGGAGAGGAGGATCCCCTCATCGACCACGCAAACCTTGCCGTCCGTATCGACTCGGAACAGATGGCCGGTAGGGTAGTCTTGATCGGTCTGATAAAAGTGGGATCCGGTGAACAGCCGCCCCTCCGGATCAGCCACGCAGTCATTCAAGCGACATGTCTTGCCGTCCGCTTCCGAGGCTAGCAGCAATAGGCCGTTTGAGCCATCCCACAGCCAAACCCCGGAATCATTCGTCACAACAAAGCCGCTGGGTTGATTCAAACGAAAGCCGTTGATCTGAAGGCCGCAACTCAGGAGCCGATATCGACCGGTGTCAACTTGGAGGCTCTGGAACCGTGATTTGCCCTGATCGGTCCAATACACGCATCTTGTCAGTTCATCCCAGACTGGATTCTCGCCGCACAGATCCTCCGTGTCGACAACGATCTGTACATCTCCTCGTACGGCCTCACGATCTGCCATGGATTCCTCAGCAGTGGTGGATTTAGGTGCGAGTCAGGCCGGCTCAGTTTACTTGGAGGCTGCTCCAGTCGAGCCCACTAACGTAAAAACTCCTTCGTCGGGCAGGTCCAGCTCCGCCACTCCCTCGCGAACCGCGATCGATCCTTGCTGGACACAATTCTGCGAGCGACTGGTGAGATAAAGATCCCAGTGTTCAGGTGACGGCGCCGATCCCCGAAGCACCACTCGGACGCGGTGGGGACCGCTTTCCTTTACTCCAACGATCACAATCTTGGCCGCGGCGGCGTCCTGAAACGCGGAAATCGTCAAGCCTTCGCCCTCGCATGAAGCGCCAAGCCTTCGAGCGCCAGGGCGGACGAAATGGAACAGCTGCTTGGCAGCGAAATAGCGCTTCTTAGGATAGTAAACACGATCCGCGCTGTGAAACAGGCCATAGAAAGTAAGCCGGCGGGCACATTCCTCGTAATCGTCGAAAGCGTTGAAGTAGAACAGGGCGGCTGCGCCCTGATTTAAGGCTGTGAGCGCCCGTCGGCTCACGTTGAGAGAATACGCCTTCCAATCATTCTCGGCGCTCTTGTCAAGATCATTGAGGTCGCCGTACTCGGTAAGCCACACTGGTATGTGCGAATAGGAGCTGGCTTTGACGTGCTCCACCTGCGCGCCCACGGAATTTTCAACGTAGGTGTGAAGGCCGAACGCGCCGACTTCCTTCATGACTTCGGCATGGTTGAGGATTGGAGTGAGATAGTCATTAGTGATTATGGCCTGGTCGGCAACCACGAGCCTGACATCTCCGAGTCCTTCTCTCCGCAGACGGCGTACGACCGCTGCGAGCACCGCAGGGGCTTCAGCTGGATCAATCCGCGGCCCCTCCTCCGGATAACAGTCGGTCTCATTGAATGGACTGAAGTATTGGAAATCCAATCGCTCCCTGGAACGGGCATACATCAGCAGCGATACCACCTGCTCCGCGAATTCGGGATACATGGAAGGTTTCAGGGGAGCGATTTCGCTGGAGGGCTTGCAAACCCGATGGCGGGGCTGCCCGGCTTTTTCGCCAAGCATCCATGAGGGTACCGGGCCCCACAGCGCAATCAACGGCCGGATCCTCCGTGAGTTCAGATAGCGAATCGCCTTCCACGAGGCTTCGAAGATGGGTGAGGAATAGCGGTTGTTGTAGTACTCCCAATTCATAACCTCGGGGTCATCATTGTCATTGGTGACCTCCCAATCGCTGTAGACCAGATAAGGGGCCACACGAAACATGGTGGCACCAAGATCGTCGACGAACATGTCGAACATGGCTCGCTGATCGTCGCGGAAATACGGGCCAGAAAAATTCAAGCCAAACCCATCAATCGTTTGGAAGTATTGGCTGGAATCGACAGTGATACGGCTTCCCTTGGGTTTTGGCTCCTCAGCGCCGGCGGGGCTTAGCCAAAGCATCGCTGTCACCATAATCGCTATTGCCGCGAGCGGTTTCAAGACCATCCCCCTATCGAAGTCTTGTTTGCCACACCCTCTCCGTGAGTCGGAATGATGGTCCCGGCTGGGTCTTGCTGCTCAGTAAGTAGACGGTTCCCTCTTCAGCGAGCGCCAAAGCGAATTCGCCGCCGTCTGGCGGGCAGAGACACTGTACAGCTTTCCAACCGCCGCTAAAGCCTGGCCCACTCCACTCAAAAGATCGCCTTCAGCCCAATCTGAACCGCCCGCATCGGGTAAAAATCGGTAGCCCTGCCAAACGAAGTGGATGTCAGCGATGAGGACACGCCTGAAATGTTGACCTGATTCAGGAAATTCGAAGTCTGCACTTGCAACTGGATGGTTACACTCTCCTTGATCGCAAACTTCTTGGCGAGAGATGCATCGATCCGGACATAGCCGGGCCCGACGAAGTAGTTGCGGGGGAGCGTGCCGTTCCGGACCGTGCCAGGGTCCGGCAGGGGGAAGATAGAAGCGCTGATCGCTCCTCGCATCCATTCGTCGTGGCTGTACGAACGCAGCACGTTGGTCGTCGGCCGGTCCGGTCGGTCCGAACGCTGACCATCCGCGTTAAAGTCTCCTCCCGCCCCGTACCGGGCGCCAGTCGTCGGGTTGAAGTATGAACCGGACTCCAGGTTCCAGATCGTCGCAAGCTGCCAGCCGCCAAGCAAGGAGCCGACAACGTCTCGGCGTCCCCGGAGAAACGGTAGATCCCAGATAGCGTTCATCTTGATGTTATGCGTCGAGGGTTCCTCACGCGCCCAGTCTAATTCGGGATGAAAAACCTCCGTGCCGCCGGCGTTGGACCGTGCATTGTGGTAGCTATACGAGGTATCCAACTGCCAGCCCTGTGACCACCGCTTGCTCACATCGAGTACCAATCCGTGATACGTTCTCCTGCCCCAATTCACGACGGTGTTGATGCTACCGTAATGTGGGTTCAGCCGGTCCAACAACCCGTCCGTGAGGTCGCCCGAGAACCGGTTTGCGTTAAAGGAGAAGACATCGTTCGAAGCACGTCGGTGGTGGTATGCCACGGTCACAGCCAGGTTGTCCAGCAACTGGCGTTGGAAGGCAGCGTTGACGTCGGTCACCCTGGGCTGCGACCAATCCTGGACCCAACCAGCCAAGGCCGGCCGCGTGCCGACAAAAATGCCGAGATCAGGGTCGATGCTTGGGCTCACCAGCCCCGGATTGATCGGGAAGTCGCGCGTGCCCTCGGGAGCAACACCGTAAACAATCGGGATCCCATAATCCGGGCCCGCGTTAAGCACCGAGGAGATAGGTGGATTCCCATAGTATTGCTGATAAAGGTTGTATGAGCCGATCTCATCATACAAAGTGAACACTCCACCACGGATGACGGTTCGCCCGCTTCCGGTCGGGTCCCATGCGATGCTGATTCGGGGGCCAAAGGCTTTTTTGTCGCCCTTGTGGGACAGCTGCAGTTTCCGGTTGCGGATCTGGATGACCCCTTGGGGGTTTACTTGGGCATTGGTGAACTCTGGCCCATAGGTGTCCCTGGGTTTCTGAATCCCATCGATCGGGTGCGGGTAGTGGTAGTCCCAACGCAGTCCGAGGTTCAGTGTCAGTCCGTGCCGAACTTGCCAAGAATTCTGCGCAAAGAATGAAATCTGCCGATTCCAGGCTTCCACGAAGGGGTTTCGCTGTTTGCCGGTCGAAGCGTCAACGTTTCGGGTCTCCAGGTAGGGGCTGTCGTTGGCGAAGTCGATTGCGGTCGCGAAGTTGTAAGCGGGAGTGTCCCCGTTCAGGTACACCAGATCCGTCATGTAGGCGGTGCGGTAGTTTCCGCCAAACTTCCAGGACTGTTTGCCGTGGTTCCAGGAATACGTGTCTGCAACGTCCCAGGCACGAGCATGGAAGTTCTCAAAGTTATAGCTGCAAGCCCCTGAATAAGTGGAGGGGAAGCTAATGCCGTCGTCGGTCGAAACGCATGGGATGTTGTAGCGGTCCTTAATGAACCGCCAGTCCCACGTGAAGTCCCAAGTCGCAAACCTAAACTCGTTCAAACTGTTCGGCGTGAACGTGTGGGAGTGTGCGGCGCTGACGCGATTCGATCCAGTCGTCTGGGTGTAGTCCATTGTCGGCCGGACGTCCCGCACCAGCTGGTCCGGCAGACTACGCCAGAACGAGCCATAAAAGCGATCCTTGCCGCTTTTGTTCAAGTAGTCCACCCTGCCATTGAACTGATTGCCGGTGCGGGGAGCCGGGCGGTCCAGCGCAACGGTCCCGAGGTCCATGATGCCGTCGCCATTCACATCCACAAGATTGTCTGTTGCATAGCGAAAGGGAGGGTCACTCTTAAGAATTGACGCGGCAACCGAATCGGGCCGCGCCCTGGTCACCCAGTCCTTGAACTCCTCCGTTTCCACAATCTGATTCGAACCGCCTGGAGTGGCCCGCTGTTCTCGGAGCCCTTCATACGCGCCGAAGAAGAACACTCTGTCCTTGACGATCGGCCCACCGATCGTGCCCCCAAAATACCGCTGATACCACGGGCCGACGTCATCCTTGCTGGCCCCGTACGGGAGCGCGTTGAAGGAATCGTCGAGGAAGGTGAAGTGACCGGTTCCATGAAGCGTATTGGTTCCCCCCTTTGTGACTATCTGGACCTGTGGGCCGCTGATGATACCCGCCTCCGCGGAAGTGGGGTTCGTCGAAATACGCATCTCTTCGACAGCATCCGGATTCGGGGTGAATGCGAGATTCCAGCTCATATGATCGCCGTAATGCATAGCAACGCCGTCGAGGAAGAAAACGGCCTTTAATTCCTTGCCGCCGCTGGAAATCGCCGGTGAGGCAAGACTCGACAGACTGTCGCAACACACACCCACACGGCCGTCTTCCGCCTTGCCCTGCACACCGGGCGTTGTCATCGAGAGCCACATCAGTCCCCGCCCGATCGCCGGAAGAGCTTGAATCTGCTCCCGATTTACGACTGACGAGAGTCTCGATTCGGTAGTCTCAATTTGGGAGACTTCCGCGGTAACCTCCACGGTTTGGGCCGCTTCGCCGATTTCGAGCCTTAAATCGACATTCAGCGAGGAATGGGCACTGAGCTCAATCCCTTTCCTGAGCAAAGTCTTGAATCCCGCCTGTTCCACTCGAATCTCGTAAGGGCCAGGCAACAGATCCGGCACCCGATAGTAACCATCACCCGTCGACGGCGAGGTTCGAGAAACCCCAGTGGCCTCATTAGTGACCTTCACTAACGCCCCTGCGATGACGGCACCCGATGGGTCCGTGATCTGCCCCTGAATCGTGCTCGTCACCTGGGCGGTTACGGTTCTCGTCGCCAGGAATAGCAAGATGAGACTCAACCTCGCAGTCGCCAAAACGGGGGCATCGTGCAGACGTACCAACGAAGGGGAAGCTAAGTTAAGCATTGGAGACCTCCTCTAGGCCATTGCTACTTCCACTCAGGCAGCCCATTCAATGCCTGTCGCGCCGCTGTCATTCACGGTGGTGTGCAGCTGATCTCGATCTTATTTGAGCCTTCGAGCGGAGCTCAACACTAATCCGTTTTCTGAAATTATGATTCTGTGGAGTGAGATGGAAAGTATCTGCAGGGTCACCGCGGGCCGGCCCAGCCGCTGTGACGCTGGTGAACAGCCCGATCAGGCCGACGCGGCTTCACTTGCAAGAATTTATGATGCGAAGCGTCGAATCATAATTTCCGACTACTGGTTTGGGTTGTCCTGGCCTGGAAGCATTGCTACTGTCAAAGGCAATGAGCAACACCCCAGAAGTGGGAAGTATGTCTATCTGGAAGACAGAGACCTGCGATCTGAACGCTCTTCCGACTTGCCGGCTCTGAATCGGAATTCGAAAGAACGGAGTTGAGGTCCCTTTTCGCACCTGAAGGAGACATAAAGCCGTGGAAACGAGATAACCCTTCGGAGGCCGAATGAATTCGAAACGGATGGTAGCCTGCGTGATCGGATTGACGGGAGTGATGCTTGGGTTGGCTGGTTCGTTTGATCGGTGGCTTCTGGCTGAAGACTCCGCAGCTGTGGCCCGAATCGCTATCGATGCCCATCAACGCTTCCAGCACATCGACGGGTTTGGCGTGAACTTCAACGGTCCCTACTTCCGCGAGGCCCAGACAGCTATGGTCGATCGGCTCATCGACGACCTGGGAGCGACGATTTTTCGGGTGGATGTCTACGGAGACGATCTGAGCAACTGGGAGTTGGTCAACGACAATGACGATGCGACTTTCATGAACTGGGAGTTTTACAATAATCGCTATTCGATGCCGAATTTCGAAGCTTCCTGGGCATTGGGCCGATACCTCAATTCCAAGGGAGCGCGGGTGCTTCCCAGCCTGATCGGAGTTGTTCTGGAATGGATGCTTGACAGCAACAACCCGCCAAGGCCAGGCGTCACGCCCGGCACCCAGAAACCTCATCATCTCAATCCAGGTATGTATGAGGAATTTGCCGAGATGGTGGCTTCCATGGCGCTTTACGCGCGCACTCGGGCCCACGTCGACTTCGAATACCTCAGTCCGTTCAACGAAATCGATTGGGTTCCCTCGGAAGGACCGAGCATCGAACCCGAGGAAGCGCCAAAGGTTCTCGGGATTCTAGCCCGTCGCCTGAACAAAGAGGGGCTGGGAGACATTCGGCTGGTGGTGGTGGAACAGGCTAGTTTGCGCAGTAACTATGCCGGCCCGATTCTGGAAGATCCCGAGCTGATGAAACAGGTCGGGATCTTCTCCTTTCATACCTACGGCGAAGACCCGGTGAGACCGCAGGTGGAACGCGTGGCGCGCAGCCGGTATCCACACACGCGAGTCTGGTTGACGGAATATGGAGCCTCCGACCGGGACCGGTCGTTCGAGAACGAATGGAAGAATCAATCGCTGGGAGCCAGTCGGCGTGTTTTGCGGGCGCTTAATGAAGGAGTCCAGGCCGCGCTCTTTTGGGATGCCTTTGACAACTTCGAAGCCTGCGAGATGCGCTTGAGCTATTTCGGATTGATGCGCAATGATAATCACTTCTATTCGCCTAAGAAGCGTTATTATGCGGCCAAGCAGCTATATCATTTCGTGCGTCCTGGCTCACAGAGAATCGGGGCCCAAACCAACGTCCCGGGGCTGACGGTTTCGGCCTTTCGAGACGTTTCGTCCGACGCTGTGGTAATCGTGGGTGTCAAGGAAGGCGGACCAGGTCGAATCCAGATCGATCTGGCAAAAGCCGACTCCAGTCTGGAAGTCCTGGACGTTTACCAGACGACACGCAATCTTGACTGCATCAGGGTGGCTACCGTCCCGATCACAAAGCAGGAGGCCCGGATCGATTTGCCCGATGAAGTGGTCTTTACGCTGGTTGGGAAGCAGAAGTAATTCCTGAATGGACGATGGCTTCCTTAGATGTGACTCTGAAATGGTCGTTGGGAGGGCGTGATCATGCTGGCACAAAGGAAACAACCCGTCAGCCGGTGTTGGTTTACGCCGGATTTTCAATTCGGGATGCACCATTTCCGGTATCTGGCGGATGACTTCCGTTCTCTTCCTCACACGCACGGCGAACATAACGTCGTTTTGTGTCTGAGCTATAGCTTTGAATGCGTCGTCAACGGCCAGCCGGTGTCGATGTTGCCTGGGGACATCCTGGTTGTTAATCCGGGTGAAATGCATGTCAGCAACTATTATTCAGACAAGGTATTTTCGGAAGGTCTCACTCTCTACATAACTGCGCGAGCTCTGGACCACCTTGTGCAAAAAATGCGAATCCCGTTCGACGGGAAGCGACAAAGCCTCCGCTTTCGAGGTAAGGTCCAGAGTCCCAAGATCCTGGAACTGGCCTGGTCTCTGCTCAGCGAATGGAAGGACCAGAGAGCGGGTCACGAAATCCTCGTTCAATCCTACGTTTGCCAGATCCTGGTTCACATGATCCGGAATTGTCTCGAGCCGGCCATCGAGCCAAAGATCAGGTTGCCCCGGCAGTTGCCGAGCTGGCAGATGGACTCAGCCATCGAGTATATGAACACCTGTGGCAAAGGGAACTTCAGCCTTAGGAGGCTCAGCTCCAAGCTGGGGATCAGTACCCCACACTTCATCCAGCTGTTCAAGAACTCAGCGGCCACCATCATGCCCCACGTTTACTATAACAAGCTCCTGGTCGACCGAGCCCGCCGCCTTCTCGACAACACTGATTGTTCCATTAAGGAGGTGGCCTATGAACTGGGATTTAAGAATGACGGCCACTTCTGCACTCTTTTTCGCAGTTTCACCGGGATGACACCGAGGAGCTATCAGCTGCGTGAAACGAGATCACTGGAGAGCCGTTGAAGGAGCAGCCCGATGACTCCACTTCCGGTTTGACTCACCAGCTAAGCTAAAGCTGTCCAACCTGTGGATGAACGAACAATCCTACGCATGCCATCGACCTGGCCAGTCCTCGGAGTCTCAATTTCTGCAGGAAGGTTTCTGAGTGAGGTCGACTCGTTCCATTCAGACCTTAATCCAGCGGCAGTTCTTTGAGAACGTGGTCGGAGTGGAGGGAACTTGGACGTGGTAGCGACAATGTGTATATAATGACCGCGTGGCTACGATCAAAGATGTCGCACGCAGATCTGGTTTCTCTCCCTCCGCCGTATCCTTTGTGCTTAATGACGCGCCTTTGGCCAGGTACATGGCCGAAGAAAGCAAGAAGCGCATTAGAGAAGCGGCGGCGGAGCTGGGATATCATCCCAATCAATTTGCCCGCTCGCTTCGCAGCAAGCGAAGCCGCACGATCGGGGTTGTCGTCTTCGACATCTCCGATCCCTATTGCACTCAGATCCTCCGCGGAGTGGAAGGTGCTCTTTACAAATCAGGCTGGTATCTCCCCTTGCTAGCCGACGCTCAAAACGATCGGATGCGTTTCCGACGGTATGTCAAGATGCTGCTGGAACGCCAGGTAGAAGGTTTGATCGTTTTGGGTAACTCAGTCTACCCGGAAAATGAACTGCTGCAGACTCTGCTCGAGTGTCGCACGCCGTTTGTCCTAATCGGCCGCGAGTTGGAGAGCGGGGCCGTGAGCTCGGTAACCGGCGACAATGAACTGGGCGCCGGGATGGTTGTCGAGCATCTTTATTCCTTGGGCCATCGAAACATGGCTTTTATCAGAGGACCTGCCGCTTTTGTGGACAGCAGTCAACGATGGAAGGGAACCCTCTTGAGTGCGGAGAGACTTGGCCTATCTATCGACAATCGCCTGATATTCAGTTTGGATCTGCATAACGCGGGTCATGAAGGTGGTTACGAGCTGACGCGGGAGCTGCTCAACACCGGAAAGCCCTTTACATCCCTGGTGGCTTATGACGACCTCACCGCGTTTGGGGCAATTCGCGCCCTCACCGAAGCAGGCCTCCAGGTACCGCGAGATTGCTCCGTCACGGGGTATGATGATCTGGCAACCTCCACGTTCTATAATCCGCCCCTGACCACCATTCATCAGGACATGGAAATCCAGGGTGCCACCGGAGTGGGAATCCTGCTCGACGAACTGAAAGCTGTCGGAAACGGAGCTAACTCCAACATGCCCCCGCCTCACCACCAGCGCATCATTCCTAGGTTGGTGGTCCGCGGGTCCACGGCTAAAGCGCCGTAGCCCTCTAGCGATGGCCGCCTGATCCAGCCCCCCCCAGAAGAATTTCAAAAACCCACGAGATTGTTCTTGACAGCCTTGGAGCCAAGGTGTAATTTGTGGGAATATTAAATCGGTTTAATATCGAGCCGAAAGACAGAATTGACCACCGGTGTGGTAGCCATTTCAATTAAATCGTTGTAATACTGCCTAGGATGTTGCGATTCACGCTAACCCCTCTGCCGTCGGAGCCGGCGGCAAATGAAAACAGATTAACCCCGGAGGTCAGTATGAAACCACGTCTACTCATACAATCGCTTGCTTCTTGTCTGGTAGTACTTCTTTGTTCTCAAGAGTTGCTCATCGCAGACATCGGAGGCTCCATATCGGGATCCGTGAAAGACCCTAGTGGAGCTGCTGTGGTTGGCGCGGTGGTCACATTGCACAATCCGGATACGGGTTTGACCCGCCAAGTTAACAGCGACAACACGGGGGCCTTCGAGTTTCTAGCGGTGCCGGCGGCCAGGAACTATGTGCTGGAGGTGGAGGCGGCCGGATTCCGCAAGTTCATCCAGCCAAAGCTGCAATTGTCAGTTAATCAACGACTTCGCGCCGATGCTACACTGTCGCTCGGCGAGGTGACAGAGGCCGTGACGGTGGAGGGTTCTCCTGTTCAGGTCGAGAGCATTAACACCCAGCTCGGCGATGTGATCGACGACCGCAAGATGACCGCTCTCCCGCTGAACGGACGCAGCTACATCGACCTGATCGGGCTGCAGGCGGGCGTCGTACCGATTACGTCGAGTGTAGCGCGAAACGACCGGTTCGTTTCTGGAAACCTGGGTGGAGGAGCTTTGGCGGTCAATGGCAATCGGGAGACGGCCAATTCGTTCATGGTCAATGGGGGAGATGTCGGAGAGGCCAAGAACAATGGGGCTTCGGTGGCCCCATCGCTGGACTCTATTCAGGAGTTTCGCGTCCTGACCAACAGCTTTGACGCGGAGTATGGACGGTTTTCGGGAAGCATGGTGAATGTCGTCACAAAATCGGGGACCAACAGTTTCCATGGCGTTGCTTACGAGTTTCTGCGCAACGACAAGCTGGATGCCCGCAATTTCTTCGATCTGAACAAGACTGACATTGTGACGGGCAAAGAAATCCCCAACTCGGCGCGGGGCGTGTTCAAGCGCAACCAGTTTGGCTTTGCCCTGGGCGGACCGATTCTGAAGAACCGCCTGTTCTTTTTCAGTGATTATCAGGGTACCAGGGAAGTGCGAGGTCTAACGCAGGGACCGATTTTTGTTCCCTCAGCCGCCGCGCGCAGCGGCGATTTTTCAGGTGCCAACGCAGCAGGCTTTCCGGAGCTGACCGGTAACGTGCGCGGTGATAATGTGTCGGGCAACCACACGTTTGACGAGACGCTGAGTGCGCGGTTGGGTTATCCGGTCAAGGCCGGAGAGCCGTACTGGGTGCCGGGGTGCAATACGCTGACCGATGCTCAAGCCGGCATGTGCGTTTTCCCGGGTCAGGTGATTCCCCAGGCAGCGTGGTCGCCTGTCGCCAAAGCAACCGTGAAATTCATCCCGTCTCCGGTAGGGTTTCGAGGAGGCACGCCGTTCTTTGCGACGACCTCCGAAAAGCGGAGGTTGCGCGACGACAAATGGGGACAGCGGATTACCTTGAACGACAGCCGCACCGGCGACTGGGCGTTTTACTATCATTACGACAACTCCACTCTGCGCAACCCCTTTGGTGGTGGTAATCTGCCGGGCTTTCCAGGCAACACGCCGGCTCGGGCCCAACAGGCAAACGTCAGCAACACGCGTGTCTTCGGCCCATCGGCGGTGAATGAAGTGCGGCTCAACTACACACGCTATGCGCTTCAGACCAACCTGCCCGAGGGGCAGGGGCTGGGGAAGCTGTCGACGTTCGGCTTCGTGACTACAGGGTTAGGTCTGATCTCAGCCATCCCGGAAATCGAAGGTCTCCCCACGCTGTCGGTCGGAGGGGCGTATGGTTTCTCATTTGGCGCGGCCCGACCGGTTAAGCAGGTCAACAACAGCTTCCAGGTGGCCGACAATTTCTCGAAGATCTCTGGAAAGCACACTCTGAAGTTTGGAGGCGAGGGCCGATACTTTCAAGTTAACGAGTATGACTCCTCGATTGCCAACGGCTCCTTTGGTTTTGAGGGAAATGAAACGGGGAATCCCTTTGCCGATTACTTGTTGGGCGCTCCCGACAGTTTCAGCCAGCTGAGCAACACCTCGTTCTTCACACGGGCGAAGTACTTCAGCTTGTTCGTTCAAGACAGCTACAAGCTGAAGCCCAACTTCACGGTGAATCTTGGCTTGCGCTGGGAGGTGAGTTCGCCGTTTTACGAGACTCGTGACTGGCTGAACGTGATTTCCTGGGGACGGGAGTCGCAGAAGTATCCGGGCTCGCCGACCGGCTGGATCTTCCCTGGAGATCATGGTCTGCCCCGGACGGTTTCACCCATTCACTATGGTGACTTTGCCCCGCGATTAGGCATTGCCTACAGTCCCGACTTCCGGGATGGCCTCCTGGCTAAGATCACCGGAGGACCTGGAAAGACCAGCATCCGGATTGGAGGAGGACTGTTCCGAACAGCGGTTGAAGATCAGCCGGCCTTTTGGACGATCGGCGATGCGCCTTTTGGTCTGTACTACGCGACCCCCACGGCCATCTACCTGGAAGAACCTTACAAGGACCGCCGGCGTGGAAACGATCCGGGACAGCGCTTCCCATTCATCCCACCGAAGCCTGGAGACCCGATTGACTGGTCCACCTACCTTCCGATTGGCGGCTCACCGGGGGTGGACCCCAACAACGTGGTGCCCTATGCCATGCATTTCAACCTCAATCTGCAGCGTGAGTTTCCCGGGGCCATGATTTTGACCGTGGGCTACGTCGGCACGCGCGGGCGACATCTCCTGTTGCGAGAGGAGTCCAACCCAGGCAGTGCCGCGCGCTGTCTCGAGATCACGCGTATTCTGGCGGCGCAGGGAAGGACCGGGGAAGGATGTGGTCCGGGTGGTGAAGACGATGTCTATGATCTGAATGGTGATGGGCTCTACACGGTCGGAGTGGATGCCTTTGGGACCCGTCCCTATTCAATCACCTCCGGCCGCTTTGCGGAGAGGGGGCTCCTGGACTTCGCCGGCACCAACACCTACAACTCGACCATTGGTAATTCGGCTTACGATGCCATGCAAGTAAGCTTGGAGAAGCGAGCAGGGGCCTTACGGGTGTTGGGCGCCTATACTTGGTCCAAGTCGTTCGACGATGGTTCCAACTATGCGGATGACCTCATCAATCCGTTCAATCACCGGATCAGCCGGTCGCTGTCGGCGTTCGATTTGAGACACAACTTCGTAGCCAGTTACAGCTACGAATTGCCGTTCCAACGGCTAACCTCCCGGCCTGTCGCGCGAAAGTTCCTGGAAGGTTGGCAGATTGCCGGCATCACGCGCTTCACCACCGGGCTGCCCATCACCCTGAGTGACAGCGGCGACCGCACGCTGGCCGGCACCAACGGCGTGGACCGGCCCAAGTATGACGGCCGGCCTATTGAGTTCTTCGATCCCAGGAAGACCGATGCTCATGTGTATTTTTCGAAGGCCCCATTTTCGCGACAAGATCTAGGAGTGGCCGGCAACGCCAACCGCCGTTTCTTTGCCGGGCCGGGGTTGAACAACTGGGACTTTTCCCTCAGCAAGACGACCCGGATCAACGAGCGAATTCGGACGGAGTTCCGAGCCGAGTTCTTTAATGCCTTTAATCACGCGCAGTTTATCAACCCTTCCGGCAACGTTGCCTCGGCCGGATTCGGACGTGTGACGAGGGCACGGGATCCTCGAATCGGGCAGTTCTCTTTGAAGGTCCACTTTTGACAGCCTGTCGGGTAGTGGACAAGGCTGCCGGTACAATCGGCCGCCGGCTGGCTGAAAGCTCAATCGGCCACTCGGCGGCCAGAAGAGTTGGATGTTTCTGGCGGAGTCGGTTTGGCTTGGACTTTTTGGGCTCCAGAACGAAAATATGGCCCTCAAATCCCAGGCAGCTGACGAGGTTCTTAAGGAAGATGAGCGCGGCGAAAACTCAGCTCCGTTCCGGTGGCCAATGGCCACGTTCCGGACCGACCGCAATGAAGGAGTTCCTTTGTCAGTCCGGCAGGACTCAACACGCCTGTCGCCTGCTTAGGGGCACGCCTTCCGTCTTTCCTTCCGAGCCCGAGCAACAGATGGGGCGGCCGTTGGCTGCGTGCAAATCACGTGACCTTCGCCGGTGGCTCGCCTCATACCCAACGGATGTGCACGGGCCTATTCGGAAGGGAAACTTTTGTGACAAACAGTGAAATGAATACGCGCCTCCCACAATCCGAGTGTCCAGCAAAGGAGTTGGAAGCCTCTTCCAAGCCTCATCTCGAGCGGCGATTGGGGCTGCTGCAGGTGACGGCTCTGAACATGACCAACATGATCGGGATGGGGCCCTTCATTACCATCCCGCTGTTGATGTCCACCATCAACGGGGGTGGGCCCCAGTGCATGTTGGGCTGGCTGGTGGCTATCCTCATCACCATCCCTGACGGCATGGTGTGGGCGGAACTAGGCGCCTCCATGCCGGGCACCGGCGGCAGTTACGTCTATCTGCGAGAAGGCTTCGGCCGGGAAAAGTGGGGTCAGATGATGGCCTTTCTTTTCATCTGGCAGTTCATGCTGAGCGGGCCGCTTGAGGTCTCCACAGCCTACATTGGCTTCGTCCAGTATTTGTCGTTTCTGTGGCCCAACATGACGGCCTGGCAGTCCAACCTGGTGATTGTGGGTGTTGGTCTTTTCACAGTATTTCTGCTCTACCGCAAAATCTCGCATGTGGGCATTCTCTCGGTGGTGCTCTGGGTTTGCATGCTGCTGGGCATTGGAGCCGTGGTGATCACGGGAGCAATCCACTTCGATCCGAAGATTGCGTTCGACTTTCCGCCCGGGGCCTTCCACTTCTCGCTGGGATTCTTCGCCGGCCTGGGGGCCGCAGGTCGCATCGGCATCTTCGACTATCTGGGCTACTTTAACGTTTGCCACCTTGGCGAAGAAGTTAAAGACCCCGGCAAGAACATTCCCCGCTCGATCCTGATCAGCCTGGTGGGCGTGGCCCTCATTTACCTGGCCATCAATCTCTCGGTTATCGGCATCATGCCTTGGCGCGAGTTCGTGCCGGCCACAAATCCGCCAGCCCCAGTGGTTTCCACACTCATGGAGCGGGTCCACGGGTCGGGAGCTGCCACGGTATTCACCGTTCTAGTCCTGATCACTATTCTTGCCTCTGTTTTCGCCATTCTTCTGAGCTACTCTCGCATCCCCTATGCGGCCGCCACAGACGGTTGTTTCTTTCGGGCCTTTGCCAAGCTCCATTCGGAGAAACACTTCCCTCATTTGTCTTTGATCTTCATGGGCGGGATGACCATTGCTTGCGCCTTCCTTCCGTTGGGGTTCGTGGTGGAAGCGGCGCTGAGCACCCGGATCATCGTTCAATTCATGGGTCAGATCGCGGCGGGAATGATCCTGCGACGCCGAGCACCGGCGATGGAGCGCCCCTATCGAATGTGGCTCTATCCGCTGCCGTCGTTGGTGGCGCTGCTGGGTTGGTTCTTTGTCCTCGCCACCAGTGGTGCCGAGCCGTTAATGGTCGGATTGGTCAGCCTGGCTCTGGGGATCATCGGCTTCCTGATCTGGTCGCGCTGCAGCCATCGGTGGCCTTTTGCCGGGGAAGCCCCGGAACGGGTGATGGGCCGCGACAAAACTGAGACGGTGTTTTCGGAATGCGATTCGCTTTGATGTCGTCCCGTTTTCTCGACAGTACCGGCTTCTCCCGAGTCTCTTCAACCAGACGAAAGAGGGGCAGCAGTGATCACCCACACTCTGGTGCGGTGTGTCGGATCGAATGCGGGGGTGGAACCGTGTCCCTCATCTCGGAACCAGCCTGGGCCTTCCCAATGGCACTGTATCCCCGTCGATTAAGTCGGCGCTTATCGAGTCGGCTCTTGTGTTCACGATGTCGGTGTGTTGCCGAGCGCCTGCCGGCCAGGTGTGCTGGCTGCATAGCTTCTACTCACGAAACGAAGTCGTGGTTGCCCTAGTGCGGTTCTCTGGGCAGCCGGTTCTTCTTTCTCGCTAAAAAGGAGAAGAAATGAGAGTGCTGAAATGGCCTCATCCTAGCCAAGTAGCTGCTTTCCTACTGTTGGTATTGGGCTCTGCTGCCTCACTTCTGGGCGAGTCGGGCCCCAAGCGAATCTATCTGGCGCTGGACGATCACACCGATTATCTGTGGTCAGCTGACGAGGAGACCTACCGTCAAGCCTTCATCGAGATGTTGGACTATTACCTGGACCTTGCCGACAGCACCCAGAACAACCCTTCGGAACACCAAAGCCGCTGGAACTGTGATGGAAGTTTGTGGCTCTGGAGCTATGAGAAGAGCAAGTCGAAACAGGAATTCGAACGGTTGATCCGACGGGTACGCGATGGGCACATCACCGTTCCGCTCAATGCCTTGGTCTGCACCTATGGTGCAACACCACTGGAAGCAGTGCTGCGGGGTATGTATTACCCCGGCCAGATCGAACGTCGCTTCGGACTCCGATTCCCCCTGGCGATTGCCATGGAAAACCAGACCCTGCCGTTTGGACTGGGCGCTCTGTGGGCAGGCTCGGGCGCCAAGTACAGCTGGAAAGGAATTTGCGGTTGTGACTCGGTGATGCCACAGGTCAAAGCCCATCCTCGTCCTCACGAAGTGTACTGGTGGCGAGGCCTGGATGGAAGCCGGATTCTGATGAAATGGAACACGATGATCTTGGGGCACAACAAGTCTCTTGGCGGCTACGCGGAAGCCTTCGATCCGGCAGCCTCACTGGAGTTTGTTGAGACAGACCCGCGCTTCAGCTCGCTCTATCCCTATCGCATCATCGGCCTTTTCGGCAAAGGATGGGACGACCTCAAGACACTGACCGACGAGTTTGTCACCTTTGCTCGCGCCAAGACAAACGCGACGCGCAAGGTCATTGTGTCGAACCAAGTGGACTTCTTTCAGGACTTCGAGGCCAGCTATGGGGCCAAACTGCCGGAATTTGCGGCCAGCTTTGGAAACGAGTGGGACCTCTACTCGGCGTCAGTGGCGGAGGTCTCGGCGCGGGTTCGGCGGTCGGTGGAGCGGCTGCGCAGCGCCGAGGCGCTGGCCACACTGGTGAGCCTGAAGCGACCGGAGTTTCTCAGGAAGCGGCAGCCTGCTCGGGATCAAGCCTGGATGAACCTGGGCATTTATTGGGAACACGATTGGACTTCAGACAGTGGCCACATCGAGCGCCGGACGCGCGCGACCTGGGGAAGGAAGCTCGCGACTCAAATCGAGTCCTATGTGGATTCCCAGGCCGGCGACGCGGCTTATGCACTGGGGAGCTTGATTGAGAAGAAGGGCAGCAAACTGCGCTTTTACGTATTCAATCCGCTGAGTTGGGCTCGAACGGAGGCGGTGGATGTGCCCTACGGATGGTCGCTGCAGAACGAAGGGACTTCGGAGTCGTTGCGCGTCATCGACTTGTCCTCCGGATCGGAGGCTCCATGGCAGCTGGTCCGGCTGAAAACTCACGAGTATGTGAAAGGGCGGCAGTACTTGCGGGTGCTCGCCAGGGATGTGCCGCCTTTGGGGTACAAGGTCTATGAGGTCCAGGAGGGAACAAGTCAGCCTGTTTCGGCCGGTCCTCGAGTCAATGAGAGCAACGTCCTGGAGAACGAGACCTATCAGATCACAGTCGCCCCCCGTGGTGCCATCACGAGTCTAGTAGATAAGACCCGCAACAGGCGGGAGTTCGCGAGCGTGGTGGAAGGGAAGGCGATCAACGACCTGGGGCCTGGCTCGGGTCAGCTGGAAATTGAGAATGCCGGACCTGTGTCGGTGACGCTGAGGGCCACTGCGGGTGGCCCGGTTCCGCATATTTCCCGCATCACGTTATTCCGTGAGTCGCGAAGGATTGAAATCCACAATGAGATCACCCAGAACTTCCAAGACATCCTGACTTGGGGATTCGGCTTCAATCTGCGTTCTCCCGACGTCTGGCACGAGGAGGTGGGAGCTGTGATTCGTGCCAAGCTGTTGGCCGAGGGGGGACACTATTCACCCACCAATTCGCGGCTCGACTGGTTGACGTTGAATCACTTCGCCGCCATCAGCGGCGAGGACGGGGTGGGGGTGACGTTGTCGAACGCTGACCTGGCATTTATGAAGCTTGGAGCGAGCGCAATGGTGGAAGGGCTGCCTCAATTCGACACAAGGACTCCCTTACTTTCGGTGTTGGCCGGCGGACAAGTAGATGGTCCTAAGTTGGGAATCCCACAACAGGGAGGAGACTCCTTTTTCACGCAACGATTTGCCCTGCAAACCCACGAGACCTTTCAAGCTACCGAAGCGATGAAGTTTGCGCTGGAACATCAAAACCCGCTGGTGGCCGGGGTGGTGGCCGGTGGCAGCGCCTATCCGGAGAAGTCCTATTCGTTGCTTCAGATCTCTGATCCCAACGTGATGCTGTGGGCCCTGAAGCCGGCTGAAGAAGGGATCGAAAAAGGCATCATTGCGCGTGTATGGAATCTGGCGTCCAGCCCGCGCCCTTTCACTCTTTCATTGGAGACCGGCATTTCGAGCGCGCAGAGAGCGACTCACATCGAGACCGACATCGAGGCGGCCAAGCTTTCGGCGGGCGCCCTGTCCGCCTCGGCCGCCCCTTCCCAGATGCTGACGTTCCGGCTTTTGCCGGCAACTGCAGCCGCAAAACGACAGGCAGCCGTGAAAGCAGCCAAATGAGAACATCCTGCTCTATATTCGTCAGACCATAAATCGCAATCCCAGTCGATTTTCACCACTACTAAGGACAGAGGAAACCATCATGATTCTGAGCACTGTACCGGATCGCCTTTCTGAGCTGAGGGACGAGTTCGCCTGTGTGGAAAAGGTCCTGGCCGACACTCCGGCCATTGACAAATTCTTCTCGATCCCAACCGAGGAGTTTGTGCGAAGGCAGCAGCGAACCTACCAGTTGTTGAAAGAAAGAGGTTTGGAAGTAGGCTTCGTTTTTAGCGATGAGCATTATGATGGCGATGTTCCTTATCTGGGCGGCAACACGAACGTCCAGATTGAGCAGGTCGCTGGGCTGATTGGCAAGACGGGGTTTCACATCGTGGCGGGATTGGAGGGCGGGTATCTGGCTGAACAACTGGCGGATCGAGCCAAAGCTAAAGTTTCGAAGGTGGAGATGCTGAAGCTGGCCGGCGAGGACTACACGATCGAAGGGGCCCGACTGGAGGATGTGATTGAAGAGGTGGCGGGAGGAAGGGCTCGCCGGATCGGATTGCTCAGCCCGCGCCAAGTCATCCCGGTGGCGATTGTCGAATACCTTGAAGAGCTCATTGGCCGAGAAAACGTCGTCGACTGTCAGGAGATCTATCACAAGATCAAGTACGAAAAGTCTGACAACGAGATGCGCCTGATCAAGGACGCCAACGTCATCGCCGATGCGATGCTGCGGGCCATGCTTGCCGTGCTCAAGCCCGGAATGCTCGAGACTCAGGTGGCAGCCTGGGGACACTTCGTGGCTCGAGAACTGGGAGCCGAAGAGATGGGGTGGGATGTGATGGTGGGTGCCAACACGGCTAATCGCACGCTGATCGGAAAGGCGCTGAACCGGACCATTCAGGAAGGCGACTACGTTCACCTGGGAGTGGCGCCGAAACGTGACGGCCTGAACTCGTGCCTTCGCCGGTCTTGTGTTGCGGTCAAAAACCCTGACCTCGTGACGGAAGACCAACACTTTTGGCTTCGCTTTGCGGAGGAAGCTTACACGGCCGGCTTCAACGCTCTGGAAGAAGTGGTGGCCAGAGATCTGCCGGCCTGTCGGGTTGAAGAAGCGCTGGTGGCGTTTTACCGCTCTCAGGAGCCGGAGGTGAGCCGGAGGCTCGGCAAGAAGGTCGATCTGGTGCGATTGAAACCTTACTCATCGGTGCACAACGCCGGCTACACCGAGTGTCAGGAGTTCTATGGTGCGGTCACAATGGAGTCCACAGAACCCCTGGGCCATCAGGTCGTGCTCATGCTGGATGTGGCCCTGCGAGGTATCCACCATTCCTGGAATGACGTCGTCATTCCAGGAATGGATTTTGTGGTGGTTGAAAATACCTGCGGGAAATTCGGGACACGATTGGAGGAGTTCAATACAGTGCCCAAGAACCCCCAGCCTTTGGTCGGACGCGTCGAGGTATGAGCGGCTCCGGCCGCGTTGTTCCTCAGGGGCGGACACTCCCCTCCCTCATTCCTCCCTATAGAGAATCGCTGCCCTGGCGCTGTCTTGACCAGCCAGCACCCGGGCAGTCCGTCTAGACCCAGGATGAGCCGGGCTCAACAGCTGGGTTCCACGGTCCCTTGGATAGTTTCCTTTAAGCCAGCAAGAGCGATTCGGGGGGCCGTTGGCCTGGCGGAGGTGGCGCCGAGCCGATCATTTGTTCCCGCTAAGCTCAGAATACCGACCCGCATGCTCTCCGCATTCGGTCATATCAAAACGGCCGGCCCGGCCAAGTCGTGGACGCCGGATGTGATGTAAAGGACCGACACCAGTCTCTCCGGTTTGCGCGGCTCCCTCCCAAGTAATGGTGGCTGACCTCGCCCCCTCTACCTGCCCCCCCAATAATGAAACCAGGGGTTAAATCTCCTGTACATGATTCTGTACACTGTGGGCCCTTTGCTCCGTCCGCGCTTGAGGGGCCCCCAAGATTTTCATGGAATCAAACCAAGTTATTGACATAAAGATGATTATTGAAAATTCTGAATCTGTTATCACGGATCTCGGACTGAACTGAATTGAATTCAGTTATCCTCCAAGACTGAGTGCCTGGATTTTTTGTCCATTATACTGGACAACTTGACAAATGTGTTTGACCCAGACGGCCCAGGGGACAATAGTAGGGACGAACATCGCCCGATGGCACAACTTAACAGCCCGCTGTCAGTCGGCACCGAAGCTACCGAACTCGTGACCGGCAGGGGCTACCCGTCAAATCCAAAGGCGCTTAACCGTCCGTCAGTTGCTTTTCGGAGACAGCCAGACAGGGTGCTCACGAAAACGGCGGGTGGGTCGTTTTGAATCTTCTTGATGCTTGTGCCTGTCCGGCTCTGAGAGCCGGGTTGAGGCCTGACGATTAGAGACAGAGGAGAGTGCTTATGCTTTCCAAAACTGAGCATCCCAACACGGTCAGCAGATGTTGGTTCACTCCAGACTTCCAGTTTGGTCTGCACTATTTCCGGTATGTGGCCAACGACTTTCGCTGTCTACCCCATACGCACGGCGAACACAACTTCATCGTCTGCCTGGAGCATAGCTACCAATGTGTCGTGAATGGGAAAGAAGAAACAATGGAACCTGGGGACTTGTTAGTAATTAACCCGGGTGATGTGCACAAAAGCAGGTATAACTCGGATCAGGTGCCTTCCGAGGGTGTAACCCTATATTTGACACAGCGGGCACTGGAGAGCATCTTGTGTCGGATGCACATTCCTTTCGACGGGAGGCGGCAGAGCATCCGGTTTCTGGGTAAGGTCCGCGACCCCAAGGTGCTGGAGCTGGTGCAGGAACTGTTGACCGAATGGCAGGGTCAGAAAGAAGGCTACGATGTGGTCATGCAGTCCTGCATGCTGCAGATCCTGGTGCACCTCATTCGCAGCAGGCTTGAACCGACCATCGTGGAAAAAAGGTTCGACTTGCCACGCCAGTTGCCGAGCTGGCAGATGGACTGGGCAATCGAATACATGAACGCCCGTGGCAAAAGCAACTTCAGTCTCAGCGAGCTCTGTTCCAGATTGGGCATCAGCCAGCCGCATTTCATCAAGCTCTTCAAGAATTCGACTGGCACAATGATTCCACACGATTACTACAACCGGCTGTTGATCGACAGGGCCCAGAGGCTGCTGCAAAGCCCTGACTGCTCGGTGAAGGAGGTCGCGTTTGAACTGGGCTTCAAAAGCGACAGCCATTTTTGCAGTCTATTTCGAAGTTTTACGGGGATGACGCCTAAGAGCTATCAGTCCCATCTCGACGGGGATTCCTGATCAAAAGCCGGCTGAGAGTCAGTTTGGCTGGTCCGATGTTGGACGGGCCCCCTCCTTGTTCGCCCCTTTCCTTGAGACCCGCCGGAGTCCTCTGTTTTTCACGTATTTCGCGAAACCCACGACAGAATCATAATTCCACAACATGGGTTGTCCTTGCGACCTTCGACAGCGGCACATTAGTATCGAGTTGTTCCGCTCTTGTGGGATGCGTTTGCTCACTTGTCGTCGGGCCGGTGAAACGGCTGGGGTCCTCCATCCTCTGCAGCAGGGCGCTTGGCCCGAACACCGTAGGACAGGGATTATCTCAACGGTTACTGCGGAGTTTCACTTCGTCTAAACGTTGTTAAAGGGTTCATGGTGTTGCCCAAAGTCCAGAAGTATATCGACTGGATGCTCATTCTGGTCATCAATTTCATGTGGGCTACCCAGGTCCCCGTCATCAAGCTCATTGGAGATCGTCTCGGCCCTGTGGCGATTGCCTTTGTTCCCATGATTTTGAGTACTCTGATGTTCCTGCCGCTGTTGTGGCGTGAGGCGGCGAAACGTCAGACGCCGACGTCATTGAAGTGGAAGGATGCCAAGCACTTTTTGGTGGCCGGCATCTTCGGCTTGTTCTTCTTGCAGCTTGCTTACACGGTCGGCTCCCAAAGAACGCTCGCCGCCAACGCGGGGGTGATTACTCTGACCATTCCCGTTTTTGTAGCCCTGGCTGGATCCTTTCTCTTGAAAGAAAAACTGAATGCCGTTCGTCTTTGGGGTTTTGCGCTGGCTTTGCTGGGTGTGCTGATGACGTCGGTTTCGGATCTTCAGGGAGCCGATTTTCGGCAGCGTAGTTACCTGGTTGGGAACGCGATTTTCCTCCTGGCTTGCGCCGGCTGCGGTTTCTATAACGCCTATTGCAAGCTGCTGGTCACCAAGGGCTACAGCGAGTTGGAGATCCTGGTTTACACCTCCGGTGTGGGCAGTGCGGCCAGCATCCCCTTGTTGTTATGGGTAGAGCCCTTTCATCCAGCGACTGTGATCGCCAGCGGGGCCAGGGCTCTCTGGGGTCTTTTGGAGCTGACCTTTATCGTTTACGGCATCTCGATGCTGCTGTTTTTCTACGTGCTGAAGCGAATGGACGTCACTCAAGCCATCCTTGGGAACTACTTGCTGCCATTTTTCATCGCTCTCCTGGCCGTGGCGGTTTTGAAGGAGCCCCTCACGGCATCGATGTTGACGGGCGGCGTCATGATCCTGCTTAGCACTCTCATGGTATCCGTCTATGAGAGAGACATTCTCCATTGGATGCAGCGGAGACGACCTGTTGCTGCCGAGGTCAAAGAACGGCAACCAGACCAGGCAACCAGTCAAAACTGCGAGGTGCCCTAAGCAGCGCTCATTGCCGCTGGAAGTTTTATGCGCCCGCAGGTTACTGGGCTTGGAGCCACGGACGAACGCAGACACACCGCTGGGTTCCTCCAAGGCCGTGAGACCACGCTGCGGAACCTGGCAATGGACTCTACGCAATGTCGAGTCTGTTGCATCTTCTGATCAAAGGAACCAGCCGTGGGTGCCCTTTGTTCCGGCAAATGGATGCGCCCCATGATTGTCGTTTTCGAAAGTGGCAGTTTGGTGATGTCGATTTTGAGCCTGGTTGAGCCTGCAGGCTATCCCGGCAATTGAAGCTGAGGTGGAGAGATTGAGTGGCTTCCGGCGGCGACAAGTTGCCAAGGGCTCATGGCGGCGCATGCAGTGACGGTGGGCGCCGTAGGCGATTCGACTCAATCCAGCTGCGATCAAGGAGACCAGAAGTGGATCAAGATACAGTATTTGAAATCGTCCGAGAGCAACTCAATGCGGCCCTGCTTTCAGATGCTCTCGACCACCTTGGTGTGAGAGGACAGGTGATGCATGAATCGATCCGTCCTCTTGATCCGGAGCTCAAGCTGGTCGGAAGAGCCTTCACCGTGTTGTACGTTGACGTTCACGAGCCGCCAGACGACCCCTATGAAAAAGAGATCGAGGCCATCGATAAAGTCCGGCCCGGCGACGTGGTCGTTGTCTCGACGAACAATTCCCGCTGGACCGGAGTTTGGGGTGATTTGCTTTCAACGGCAACTCGAGCTCGTGGCGGGCAGGGGGCGGTAACGGACGGCCTCGTTCGGGATACTCGCAAGGTTCTTGCGATGAAGTTTCCAGTTTTTGCGGCTGGGATCAAACCGCTCGATTCCTCGGGACGGAGCGTGGCCTACGCATACCAGTGCCGGGTTCGAGTCGGCGACGTTGTCGTCAATCCGGGCGACACCATTGTGGGCGATGCGGACGGCCTGGTGGTCTTGCCGGCGGATCTGGCATATGAGGCGGTATGCATCGCACTTGAGAGAGTGAGGAAAGAGAATTTCACTCGCCAGGAGTTAATGGAGGGCCGGTATCTTCGGGATGTTTACGCCAAGTACGGTGTCCTCTAAATCGAGATGAAGAGCGCGTCTTCCTTGGGAAGAGCCGCAGTGGGCTAGGTTGAGGTGGAAGCGGGCAGAAGTGGGATTGTGGGGCGTGGACGGGGCCTGAGCAAATGTCAGAAGAACAGTCCGTCAGACTGGAGAGAACAGCATGAAGATCACGGATGTGGAAACGATCTATTTGAGATTGCCTCAAATTCGAGAGCAGGCCGACAGTGGGCAGGATGCGCTGATCGTCTTGGTGCACACGGACGCAGGCATCACGGGCATTGGCGAGGTCGACTCAGCACCGATGGCTGTACACGGTACCATCCAGGGGCCGTTTTCGCACCCGACTACATCGGGCTTGCGGGAACTGGTGCTGGGAGAGGATCCGTTCGAGACGGAAAAGATCTGGCACAAGATGTATCAGCGCAACATCTACTCGGGAAGGCGGGGAATTGCGATACAGGCCATGGGTGGGATTGATATGGCGCTGTGGGACATCAAAGGCAAGGCCCTCAAGCTGCCGGTTTGGAAGCTGCTGGGTGGAGGCTTCCACAGCAGGATTCGGGCCTACGCCAGCATCTTGTTCGGCGACACGCCAAAAGAGACGGGCGAGCGGGGGCGGCGGATGGTGGATCGGGGCTTCACAGCAGTGAAGTTTGGCTGGGGGCCGCTGGGGCAGGATGAGGCCGGCGACTTGGCCCTAGTTCGAGAGGCTCGCAGGGGAGTGGGAGAAAAGACCGATCTGATGATCGATGCCGGCCTCTGTTACGACACCAAAACAGCCATGCAACGAGCCAGGCAGTTTGAGGAGCATCGTCCCTATTGGTTTGAGGAGCCGCTGCAGCCGGACAATTACGAGGGGTATCGGAGGCTTTCCGAGTCGACCTCGATGCGGATAGCGGCGGGTGAGGAGGAAAGCAACCGGCTGTCCTATCTGGAGCTGATGGACAGAGGGAAGATTGACATTGTGCAGGTGGATCTCACGCGATGCGGGGGATTCACGGAAGCCATGAAGATTGCATCCCTGGCGGCGGATCGGGGCCTGCCCTGCGTCAACCATGGTTTCACGACCTACATTAATATTGCGGCCTCGTTACACTTTCTGGCGTCGATCAGCAACTCATTCATCGTGGAATACGTCGTTCAGGAGGAGACGAAGCTACGGGACGAGATCACGTTTCAAGATATTCACGCCGTCGATGGATGGGTGACTGTTCCGCAGGAGCCGGGACTGGGCGTGAGGTTGAACCCGGAAGCCATCGCTCACTATCGACAAAACTGGAACTAGGGCCACAAACGCCGACCTCCGCCCTCGCGGGCGGTTCACGGTGCTAAAGTATCGATAGGCGCTTCGAGCAGAACCGCGAGGCTGGCTCTGATTGCAGACATTAGGAAACAGAGCCTGAGAGCGAAGGATTTTGCGCCGGAGTGTGCTTGCTGTGTGTTCATCCCTTATTTGCAGCTTACCTGCGGTGGCCGATGGGACCACCATTATGTGACTGTTGAGCCTTAGGCAGGGTGCCCGCTTAACCTTGCCTAGGCCAGCGCCGACCAGACGAATGGTTGTCTCTAGCTCGAGATAGATCCTCCTCAACTGAGTTGTGACAGCACTCACCGAACCTGATCAGGAGCTTGCAGCAGCACACGCATCGACCGCTCCGCTATAGTTGGCGCTCGGGCGACAGGAGCTTGATTCCGGCGCCGCAACCCCTCATAGAAATCTTCCCAGAAACTTTGACCCTTTAGCCGGAAGATCTCTCCGACGGACAGAAAAAACCTCGCCTGGTTCGTGATTCCCCTTGTCGATTTCATGCGACCACTCAGGCCTGTTATCCAGGTTACAAAGTCTCTTGCGTGCCGATGGCGATCAAGCTCATTCGCATCGGTGTGAGTAGGGTGATGCTTTGTGCCGTTACCGATGGACGACACCCGCAGTGTCATTGTGGTTGTGTGTCTTGATCGCGGGCGGTATGGTCTTGTCCTCTTGGGATTCTTGTTCTTGCGCTTACAGGAAAGTGGCGTAACGGCATGCCGTGGTCCATGAGTCCTGCCGGTCTTCATACCCCAGCCGTTAGCGACTTCAACGAGCATTCTAGTCAATGCGCTTTCACACATTTCACCGAGTCATCGCAGAATGATAGTTTCAAAACATAGCTTGTTCTTGCATAGGGTTCCTCCCGGCAGTACTTTCGTACATCAGTCGGCATCAGGACGCTTTAGAGAAGGGGGCGACTCCGGTGACCAGTTGTCACAACCTGTTCGCACCGGCACTCACGATTCTGCTGTTGCTCTCAATTTCTCTCCAGGCAGAGCTACTGGCTCAAACTGACCCGCCGGCGTCAGCCTCTTCTACCCTGAAGCATAGCCGCCTCACTGATGAGGCCATGAGTCTCTTGCATGCGCACAAGTACCACGACGCCACATCTCGCCTCGAACGAATCATTGCAACATGGTCTGATGACTACCACGCCCACGTTTCGCTTGGAATTGCCTACACACAACTAGGCAGACTGCAGGAGGCAGGACAGGCATTCCAGAGCGCTGTGCGACTTAATCCGACTTCAGCGAAAGCGCATAACAATTTGGGAGCCAACTACCTCGAGCAAAACAAGCCTGCTGAGGCCGCGAAAGAGTTTCGGCAGGCGACAAGTCTGGAGCCGGCCAACACAGCGGCTTGGTTTAATCTGGGTATTTGCTTGTTGAGAGCAGGCCAAGAAGCGAAAGCCGAGGAGGCCCTTCTGAGAGCGGCTGAACTGAGCGGAAAGGACTTTCAGATTCTCTTAGTGCTGGCTGACGCTCAATTCAGGGCAAACAAGCCGCAATCCGCCCTAACAACCATTGATCGAACCAAACAATTTATTGCGGGAGATGCGAAGGCATTGTTGTCTGTTGCGGTTCTGCTGCTGAGAAACGGAAAAGGCAGTCTGGCCTCCGACTATTTCGGACGCGCACGGAGCTCTTTTCCTGAAATCTCTGGCTGGGTGCTCACAATGGCCGGTCTTTCAATGGACCAAAGCGACTACGAAACCGCGCTCTCATTGCTCGAATGGGTCAAAGATTCAAATCAAGATTCGGCCATTTGGCACAACTTAGTGGGCTACAGCCACTTCAAGCTGGGCCAGATCGAGCCGGCACTGAATCATCTTCAGAAAGCGATTCATCTGGACCCGATTCGTGAGAATCACTACCTCGATTTGGGTGAATTGTTAGGAGAGACCAACGCTGGATTAGCGCTGGTGCCGGTGTTCGAAAGCGGCATTCGAGTTCTGCCCGGCTCAACGAAGATCCGCTTAGGCCTCGCAGTTGCCCATCTGTTGACGGGTAACCTGGATCGAGCACAGCAGGAGGTCGAGATTGTTCTTACGAACGATCCAACTTCAGAAGTGGCTTACAGGATCCTCCTGGAGAGTTACGACAAGGGGATGCAGTGGTCTGAAATGCGGGATGCGGCCGAGCGGCTCCGTCATCTGAACGATGGCAATCCAGTGGGCTGGTACTACGGAGCGAAATCAGAATATCAGTTGGGAGTAGCAAGTAACGAGAGCCTCGACGTCGCCTTGAAGTGTATCCGTCGCAGGGTGGAGCTGGGGCCTCCGGACCTAAAAACCTATTTCTTGCTTGGAAAGATTCTGATGGCAGAGAAGCAGGAACAGGAAGCCGTGGTCGCGCTACAGAAAGCCACTGAACTGAGCAATGAAGATCCCAGGCCCTTCTATGTCTTGGCGAGACTCCTGCAACGCTTGGGAAGAAATGAAGAAGCTAGGGTGGTAATGAGTGCCCAGAGAGTGGCCAAAGCAAGGCAAGACGCCAATCATTTCGATCGGCTGTTGGTAGATGTCAGGCCTGCCCGGCACGAAGGCTCCAGCGTGCTCCGGCCTTAGTGAAGCAGGATCAGAGTGTAAGAGTCAATAAGCGGCACGGCTTTGAGAACGCCGCAAGGAGGATGTCATGCGAGGTCCCGGGTGTCGAACCTGGAAGAATCCGGTCCGGCTATTTGCCATCATAGTTTGGTCAGTGATTACCGTCGGGGCCGGCTTGGCTCAAGACGCCGGCCTTGTCGGCATTGTGACGGACCCGAGTGGTGCCGTAATCACCGGTGCGCAAGTGATGATCAAGAATGTTCAAACGGGTGTCGAGCGTCGTGCGGCGACTGACGACCGCGGTCGATACTCCGTTTCACCACTGGCGATTGGGCAATACACTCTGACCGTCGGAATGGCAGGGTTTCGGACCCACGTTGTATCCAACATCTACCTAACCATCGGACAGATCGGGCATGTGGACGTCACGTTGCAGTTGGGTGAAGTATCTGAAAAGGTCAATGTTGTAGACACTGCTCCCCTGCTCCAAGCCGAGCAGGCGTCTCTGGGGCAGAGCGTAGAGAACAAGAAGATCGTCGATCTGCCGCTCAACGGACGCGACTTTGTCCAACTGGTAGCACTTACCCCCGGTGCCACGACCGCAGGCGGTGCCGGTGAAACCGGTAATCCGCTGGTCCTCGTTAATGGACACCGCTCAACCAAGACCACTTCAACACTTGATGGCACACTAAACATCGATCAGCTCTTCCAGGGCTTCCCGATTAGCCCTTCGATCGACGTGATTGAGGAGTTCAAGGTTGAGAGCGGAAACTTCTCTGCAGATCAAGGTATGGGGCCATCGAATGTGTCGGTGCGAATCAAATCGGGTACCAATGAGATTCATGGCAGCGTTTTCGAGTTTCTCAGGAACGACAAACTCGACGCCCGAAATTTCTTCCAGCCTGAGCGGAGTATATTGAAGCGCAACCAGTTCGGTGGCGCAATCGGCGGACCCCTCAAGAAAGACAAGGTCTTTTGGTTCATCGGGTACGAAGGCACCAGGCAGAGAGAAGGTTTAGCTTATAACATTACGGTTCCCACAGAGGCCCAGCGCAGTGGCAATTTCACAGGGCTAACGCCGATTATTGATCCAGTGACCGGCCAACCGTTCCCCAATAACACCATTCCGGCAGACCGGATCAACCAGGTGGCCAATTATTTCATTCCCTTCTTCCCGCTTCCGAACGCAGGGACTCAGTTCATTCATTCTCCGTCGCAGAGCTTTCGGCGGGACCAGGTAAACGGCCGTTATGATCACTATCTCAACGATGCCAACCGAGTCTATGTGAGCTACACCTTCAACCAGAACAGGCTGTTGACGCCGGATGCCATGCCGAAACAAGGTGGCGCGCTTCGTCAGGGGCGGGCACAAAGCGCAGCTGTGAACTGGAACCGCACGTTCAGTCCGCGAGTGATGAATACCCTGACTCTAGGCTGGTCGCGGTTCCGTAACGTGCTCACTTCGGAAAGTGTTGGGACCAATCACACAGTTCTGTCTGGGCTGCAGGGCTTTGACGAGACGACAGCCAAGTTTCCTGGATTCCCAAGTCTGTCTATCGGTGGTTACCAGGGAATCAATGGATTTGACTGGACACCGCTCATCAATCCTACGGAAAATCGCCAGATCAAAGATGATTTCTCCATCATCCGAGGTGAACACCAAATAAGGGTTGGCACTGATTTGCGCCGTTTCATTTGGTCGAGCAAGTCTGCAGCCGTATCGCGCGGTTTCATCGACTATAGTGGCGATTACAGCGCCGACGGTTGGGCCGATTTCCTGCTGGGGCTCCCCCTAGGAGCCTTTCGTCAGTTTCCTCAGGACAACTACAACCAGCAAAGCTTCAACCTCGCCTGGTATGTTCACGACGACTGGCGCATAACGCCTCGCCTCACACTGAACCTCGGCCTGCGTTACGAATATGATACTTGGCCGGTGGACTCACGAAATCAGATAACCAGCTTCGACCCGGTTTCTGGAAAGTTCGTGGTGGGCCATGAAGGAGGCAAACAGCCCGACCTCGCTGCACAGACACTGGCGCCTCTGGCCTGGAGCCTGTTTGGAGATCTCATGGCCAGAGCCGAAGACGTGGGGCTTCCCAATCGGTCCCTGCGCTTCCCGGATAAGAACAATTGGGCTCCACGTTTTGGATTGGCCTATCGACCGACCTTCCTCAAGGACACCGTTGTTCGATTAGGCTACGGCGTCTTTTACAGCCTGCTTAATGGGAACAACTATTCCGATGCCACCGCAACGTCGATTCCATGGATCATCTCGCAAGGTGTCAACAATACCACGCCGTTTCCCACCTTGGACAACCAGAACCTATTTGTCCCATTTGACACGCCTGGTGCTGCGTCTCCCAATATCCAGCCGATCATCTTCGATCCCCGTGCCAGGGTTCCCTACCTCCAAGCCTGGAACCTGGCAGTGCAGCGACAGTTGAATTCCAGTACGAGCATCGAGGTGGCCTACGTGGGGAACAAGGGGACCCACTTGGAAACCCGCGTGCCGTTCAATCGAGCCGCAACACCAGGTCCAGGGCCTATTGAAGCCCGGCGCCAGTTCCAAGAGTTATCCGAGGGCTATGCACAACAGAACATCTCTAACTCGAATTACAATGCCATGCAGATTAAGCTGGAGCGAAGGTATGCAGGTGGATTGGCGGTGCTGGCATCCTACACTCTAGCCAAGTCTATTGATACAGCCAGCAGCGATTTTGGAAGCGGCGTTCAGAATATGAACGATCTTCGCGCAGAACGCGCAGTCTCGAACTTTGACCACCCGCAACGGCTGAGCGTGGGATACGTTTATGAACTTCCGTTTGGCTCCGGCAGACGCATGCTGTCTTCTGCTAGAGGAGCAGCCCAACAGTTATTAGGAGGATGGGAACTGGCCGGAATCGTCACTCTTCAGTCCGGTGCACCCTTTACGATTACCTCCGGAAGGGATCGAGCCAATATCGGAACGTCCTCCAGTCAAAGACCGAACCGAATGTTGGCCGGTAAGCTGGATCGACCAACCTTGAACCGATGGTTTGACACCACCGCCTTTGTGTTAAACGATCAATTTACGTTTGGGAATTCAGGGCGGAACATTCTGCGAGGGGATGGACTGGCACAGTGGGATTTCTCTCTTCTGAAGAACTTCGCCGTTCGCGAAGGGATGATTCTGCAATTCCGCACTGAGTTCTTCAACGTTTTGAACCATCCCGATTTCAACAACCCAAACTCGAGACTCACATCGAGCATATTTGGACGAGTGACGGGAACCCGCACCGCGCCACGCATTGGCCAGTTTGCGTTGAAGCTCATTTTCTGACTTGAAGCGATCGATTCGGCCCATCGTGCTGTCGGCTTGGACCGCCGCGTGTCGCCCAGTTCGTTGACGGCCTAACATGAACCGTAGGACGGTTAGAACCTCCGGAGCTCGCAGCAAGCCTGCCGACCGGCATTTCCAACAGCTTCAGAATCGTTTGAGACTATCCGTCGGTCCATGCTGTGCGTTGTCGGCTTGAGAAATCATGGTTGCAGTGGTGAGACCTGGCCTGGAAGACACAGGGATTCAATTTTTCAAGGTTGGCGCCTTCCTCTGTCCATTCAATTTCACAATCAAATCAGCGACACGAGGCTTTACCCAGTCGCCCACTTGAATTGAGGCAACGCATTAGGATGGTAGTGAAAGCTAGAGTGCAGGTGCACGTTGGATTCTTATTCCTCCTGATCATGGCTTGGGGCAGCCCCGCGATTCCTTGCCTGGTTCTGGCGAATGGCCGGCCGGAGCCACGGAGTTGGTTTGCCGGAGACCCGCACGTCCACCGCGATTGCGGTGGCGTGCAGGGTGATATTGTGGGGGTTACAGAGTTATTGAATCGGATGAAGACTAATGACTTAGCAGTCATGTCTGTGCTGGCCGATATGGGCAACGGAGAAGTGAGAGAAGCTTCGGAAGACTTGCCTCGTATCAACGGAAAGGATGATCCTGCCTCCGCCTTAGGTCGCATAGTTCATTGGGATGCGGAGTGGCATTTTGATCCTAGGGGGATAGTTTTCGACCAGAAATCGATTGGCGGTCACTTGATCCTTCTCGGTCTCAAGCGGGCCCAAAGGATGTTTTCGGAATCCACACATCCTATTCTGGTATGGGCAAAGAAGCAGGGGGCAATTACGGGGTTTGCTCACATGCAGTACTTGCCGATGGACGAGGTTCCACGCTGCTTGAGCTGTTGCCTTCCATTGGAATACCCCGTTGAAATGGCATTGGGTACCGTGGATTTTCTGATGGAAGATGTTGGCGGGGCGGACGCCGCGGTCAGTGCCTACTATAGACTGCTGAACTGTGGGTTTCGCCCAGGATTAGCAGCGGGCACGGATTTCCCGTGTAACGACCAACAGCCACTTGGGACGCTGCTCACCTACGTACACATTCCCGACAACATGCCCAGTTATCGCAAGTGGATCGATGGCCTGGCTGGCGGCCGTTCCGTCGTCTCACGCAATGGTCACTCCGAATTCCTCGAGCTGCGAGTCAACCGAAGCGCGTTGCCGGGTGATGAGGTGAAAATCAGCCATGGGGGAGAGGTAAAGATTGAAGTGCGGTGGACGGGGAGTGACCCGCTGTCTGGCCAAGTCGAACTACTAAGAAATGGTGTTGTTGTGGTGACTCGCGAAGCAACAGTTCGCCCGGGTGTTCCTTTCATCTTTGAGACCACACAACGTTTCGAGCAGAGTGGCTGGCTCGCCGCGAGACGCATGGGCGAAGGGGGGCATCGCACGCATACGGCTGCCATCTTTGTTACTGTTCGGAACGCTCCTGTCCGGGCAAGCTCTGAGGACGCTGAGTACTTCGTTCGCTTCATCGATCATTTGATCAAACAGACATCCGAGGGAGGGTTTTGGAGCCGGTATTTTCCGCGCGACCGTGAAGCCGTTCTGAACCGGTATCGCAGGGCGAGGGCTGTTTACTCAAGGATCGCAAGGGAGGCCGAAAGGATGCGGCAATGGCCGACAGCGAGTCCGCTCCGATCGACAGAGGTGAACGCGCCAAACGGTCCCTAGTGGTCTAGAGGTTCTAAGTCGGGCGCTTCGAAAACTACAACCGACTGATTATGGTCCGGTCTCCGCTGGGTTCCGGCCAAGCCGGTCGACCGCGGATGGGCCAGAAGGTCGGAGGAGAGTTCCGGAGATCAAGGTTGGGGAGCGCTTCTGTGTCAACAACGACGAAAAGGTGAGGGAAGCCACGATGAGCACGATCAAGCCGAGAGTGGGGCCGGTGAGGGCCGAGCCGTTGCCCCTGGAGTTTCCGGGAGTGTACCGGATGGACGAGCGGGAGATTGAGGCGGTAACCCGCGTGCTGCGCTCACGCTCGCTATTTCGTTACTACGGAATCGACCCCCAATGGGAGGTGGAGCAATTCGAGTCGGAGTTCGCCCGGTTCGTGGGGACGCGCTATGC
>JBFMEW010000028.1:0-103960 GCA_040753175.1 Acidobacteriota bacterium
TGCTCAGGTTGGTCAGCTGGCCACTCAACAGCTTCCAGGTCCCCAGCCGCTCCCCGGCCATCCCGTAAAAGGTGATTTCGAACGCCCCGGCAGGAAGGGGTCGCCACATTCTCCGGTTGCTGGGGTCATACCCATACTGCTCGTTAACCGAAGCGCCCGTCACGCTCACTACCCGGTTCAAGACATCATAGCCCAGCGTCAGGCCGGGCATCGAGGTCAGGTTGCCGTTCGAGTCGTAAGCGTAACCCGAAGTGGTGATGCGATTGGTCGAGGCGCTGTAGGCGAAAGAGGAAGTGGGTCCCGAACCTTTGGTCACCGCCTGGCTGGTGCGGTTCCCAAACCCGTCGTAACTGAAACTCAATCCCCAGGTCGGTCCCGTGGTGCTGGCCGCAATCAGGCGGTTCAGGGAGTCGTAGCTGTAACTGATGGTCTCCCCCGACGTGGCGCTGTAGTAGGTCAGGTCCTGCAGGGAGGTGATCTGGCCGTTGTTCTGAAGAGCTTTGACTTCCTGGGTTCATTGTGCTTCTGCGGCAGCTTCCAACTCTGCTCAGCTGTTTTGCTCGCGGGATGAGTCGATCCGACTCTGGATCCAAGTTACTAGCTCAGGGATTGATTGACCTCTGAACTCTGATACCGCTGCTTTCAATTCGGGATTCAGGAAAAAAATCAGAGTTCGTCTCCAAACAGGTAACCCTGACAAGAACAGCCGCAACCCTCCGTAACGCCAGGGCTTCCACTCAATCCGTTCTATTTGGCCCCAGGAGATGTGTCCTTGTATGCCATAGCGTCTAAACCAAATGCCCCTTGCGTCCGCTTGCCCGTAGGCAACAGGATGCAGGGCTAGGGCAACGAAGACAAGGATCAACAAAAAAGACAAGTTAAAGAAGTCGAGTGACCTCCATTGAGAAAACCACCAACAAATTGCAACGACTTCAATGGCCCGAGTCCAAAGCCAGAGTCTAAAAGAACCAACAGGCTTCAAGCCGATCCTCATTCTGGACATATCGGCGTCACCTTAATTCCCGATGATAGAGAACTACCGCCAGTGACTCGTCCCCCAATGCCCATTCCCACAAAAGCAGAGGTTAGAAAGCCAGCGGGGTTCGTGGAGTAGGCACCACCGACCGCGAAGCCTGCCCCGTACTGCGCATCCGCACCTATACTTCCGCCGGAGAATCCTTGTACCCCTTCGTAGGTGGCAGAGCCCACGAGAACGCCAAAACTTGTCGCTCGCGAACCCACCGCTGCCTGGAGACCAGCTGATGTGACTACTGCCATGCCACCTTGAGGATCAGCAGCGAGAAGAAAGGATACTGAACCGGCTGCGCCAACGCCCCTTGCGAAGGTTGCCGAAACAGATACTCCTGTAAAGTATGTAACTCCTGATTGCTCAGCCCAAAATCCTAGTGCGTTCAACAGCGTTTGTTCCGCTACATTGAGGTCGGCGAACCTGATACATCCACCCCCATCGGAAGGCCCAGGCTGACTCGATGAGGTGTCCGCGTTTAATGGCGGACTTCCACCCCCTCCACCGGCAACCGTCGGTGGTGGAACAAAAGGAGCTGGCCAGGCTTTGATGGCGTATCTCAGGAAGGGGAAGGGATCGAATTGATCGCCGCATTGCCTCAGCCCCATTGGAACACTCCAATCAATGAAACAGGGCTCCGGAGTCACTGGATCGTCACCCGGCGCGATCAGTCCCGAGGGGTCGTTCTGGTTGACTGGGTCATCTTGTCCGTAGGTATACCGGTGCCAGCTTTGGGGGTTATCAGGTTTTCCACTCGCCCCGAGCGGATCCACTGTCAGGAATCTCCCCAGCGTAGACGAGTAGTAGCGATTTCTGGCGTAGTCCAGGGCCGTGGTGCTGTCCCGATAGTAGGTGGCGAACTTCTCTCCCGATGCCGCCCCCGACTGAGCTTCGCCGTAAGGATAGAGCCGCGGGCCGTTATTGACCACCGTGCCGACATGGTTGGTCACGATGGCCGTGTCGCCCTCCCGGATCAGCCTCCCGCCAAAGTAGAAGTTCAGCTTCACCGTCTCATATCCGTAGAGAGCCGGTTTGTAGATTCCCAGCCTTTCGCCCTTCATGCCGTACAAGGTGTAGTGCTCGACCAGAGTCGGCTGCCGGCGATAGACCCGCTGGTTGTTGGGATCGTAGGCGTAGATCTCGGTTCCCGACCCCGTGGTGCTGATCAGTCGATTGGCCATGTCGTAGGCCAGGGTCATGCCCGGCATCGAGGTTAAATTGCCGTTTGAGTCGTACCCGTAACCGGAAGTGGTGATCCGGTTGGTCGAGGCGCTGTAGGCCAGGTTCACGGTGGGACCGCTGCCCTGCGTCACGGTCTGGCTGGTGCGGTTCCCAAACCCGTCATAGCTGAAGCTCAGTCCCCAGCTTCCGGTAGCGGTGGCCCAAATCAGCCGGCTCAGACTATCGTAGGCATACGTGACTGTTTCACCCGAAACGGCGTCGGCAATGGAGCTGATCTGGCCGTTGTTCTGGGTGGGCGAGTAGTTGTAGGTCAAATTCACCCGCCCGGTCATGGCGTAGTCCGAGGGCGTGGCCACGATCTGGGTGACCTGAAGCCGGGCGTTGTAACTCCGCGTCTCCAGATAGTCTCGGGGGACCCCTGAGGGGGGAGTCCAGATAGAAGCGCAGGCTGGTCAGCTCTCAGTGGAGACTCTCGCCCGAAGGCTTTCCACCAGCTTTGGAACCGGGGCTCTCACTTCGCAGGTCAACTGACAAGTTTCCGGCCTTACCCTTTCGAACAAAGAAGCTGTTTGATTTCAGTTTCTTGTATGCACCATAGAGTCTCTTCTTTTGAGTTCGGTTGAGCAATCCTGGCTGCCTGGTCAATTGATATGCCTCTTCGCTTACCAAGTAGCTGACTGTGACTCTGTATTCCCCCGGTTCCTCAGGGATCTTCAGCAGACTGAACACGAGGACTTGACCATTACCAACGGGAGCGACCCTCGGTGCGAAATGGATGGGGTTTCGAATGAATTGGAACTTCGAAGTTCCCTCGACCCGTCTTTCAAGGTGATGAACAACAAAATACTTGTCCTGTGACTGCAGGAGTTCGTTTGCCAGGTATATCGGATGGCCCGTCCTGTTCGCTAGACGAACGAGAACCCTCTCGAGTTTGGCTTCGAGGATCTCGAGTGTAGGCTTCACAGAAGTCTCGGTCTGACGAGCGAGTGAAAAAAGGCCAGCTGGCATGCTCCCGGCGGACAACGATAGCCACAGACAAAGGCATTGAGTCAACTTGGATACGTCAGATACCATGACATTCTAAGAATCAAATTCTGTCAGAGCCACATTAGAAATTCCTTTCCGTTCCAACTAGACCTGTTCTCACATCTACGATTCCCCCAAAGACACAATTCTCAAACGCTGCACCCACATCAGGATCCGCGATGCCGTTTTCCTTGTTGCGTACCTCGTAAGCGTTGTAAGGATCATTCATGTAGGTTTGCCACCCCAAGGAATTCCCAATTTCATGGACCAGAATACCCAAGAACGCTGTCCCTCCCTTAGGAACATCTGAAGCGATCTGAACAGGCTTGTCGGTTGTGCCCCATCCCCTCAAGGTCAATCCTGACTGCGGCCCTCGAAACGTTGGATCAACGTTACTACGGTACAGCTCGCCCAGTTCGGCACCCGAGTACGTACCTGAGTTCGCAAAACCTCCAGCTTGCGGCCGGACAATGTCGAGGCAGAGAAGTAGGCTTCGCCGGTTTCGGAGTTGAATACTGGACCCACGGCACTCGCTGAAACGAGCCCACCCCCCCCAAAGAAGGAGCTTAAGCAGCCCTGAAACTGCTCAGCGTTGAACTGTGCCGGTTTGCCTCGTCTAGGATCAGTTACCGGAATTGTCGGGCTAGACGGCCTGAAAAACGCGGCGGTCGAGCCCATGTTCAACGACGAACTGAACCATCGATAAGCGCAAACCGACCACGGTTGATCTTCCCCGATATTGATGAACTGCTCGCAGCCAATCAATTCCCATTGCAGTCCCGCCCTGTCCACATTATTGATGGGATCATTCCCAGTGTAGGCGTAGCGGTTCCAGCTGCGCGGATCCTCCATTAGCACCATACCGCTCGGATCCGGCGTTGTAAACCGCCCCATCGTCGATCCGTAGTACCGATTCAGCGCGTAGTCGAGGCCGGTGGAGTTGTCACGGTAGTAGGTGGCGAACTTGTCCCGATCGTTGGCCGTGGCCGGGCTCAGCTCTTCACCAAAGGGATAGAGCCGCGTGTTCTGCAGGATGGGGTCCGGCGTGGCGGTTCCGAAGTTCGTGCGCATGCGGACCGACCCCATCCGGTCTGTCACCACCGCCGCATCCTCCACGCCTCCGTAAGCATTGATCTGCTTCTGCCGGATCAGCTTGCCGGCAAAATAGAGGTTGGTGCTCAGGTTGGTCAGCTGGCCGCTCAACAGCTTCCAGGTCCCCAGCCGCTCCCCGGCGATCCCGTAAAAGGTGATTTCAAACGCCCCGGCAGGAAGGGGTCGCCACATTCTCCGATTGCCAGGGTCGTAGCCATACTGGCCGTAGCGCGGATCCCGCTGTGTCTGCGGGTCCGCGGCAGTAAAGGGTAAACAAGATCCGAACGTGATCCAGCACCGACCGAAAGGGTAAAGAACATGGCCGGACAATCGGCAGAGCGACTCAAGGACCGAATCGACGAACTCGAAGCACTTGGACTTGGTGGAGTTCAAGCCGGCGGCGGAGAACTCAGTCGTGAGCTAAACCCCAGCTCGGTCGACAAAGCCTTCAAGGGCTTGCAACGAGCTAGGTCACTTCTTCCTGCCTCAAAATGGGTCAGTTTTGAAAATGCCTCTTGACATCCCGAACACGACGCCTGCCGCATAGATTCGCCCTTTCGATCGACAACGACACTTGCCTACGGAGCGCTGCTGCAGCGAATCGCGACTCTGGTCACCACGGCAAAGCCGAAGGAAGAAATTTAGAGAACCGAAAGATCTGACCTTTTCTTCCTTTCCGATTAGGCGAAGGATTCATCTGATTCCTTTGGGTTTTCCAATCCGTAGTTCAAGGCTCGTCGTTAGAGTGTCGGCAACACCAGCGTCGATCGCTGCACTTGCAGACAAGAATCCAGGCTTGGAAGCTAATAGAAGGTATTGTCCAGGCTGTACCAGTCGAAACATATACCTGCCGTGGTCATCGCTCCGAACCTGCTCCCACCGACCAAGGTCAAAAGGGCTCAGCAGCGTCACGGTCGCTCCCGCAATCGCTTTCCGGTCAGTATCTCGGACACGTCCAGTAAGAATGATGTGCGATAGGCCATGTGTTAGCGCGAGAGGGAGTCCTAAATCGACTGTTCGTCTTCCACCAGCGGCGATATAAACCGCCGCCAGTTCTGTGCAGCAGAAGTCAGCGGCTGTGACTTTCACTCGGTAGTGCCCCCAAGGCAACTCCTCGAATTCGTAGTTGCCGCTGGGGTCGGTAACTTTGGTCCACGTGGTCTGGTCAATTGAGTGAGCGCCTGGCAGATTCGGTATTCTTTGAACTGAAACTTTGGCGTCGCTCACTGGTTGCCCCCACAGAGTGAGAACCCGTCCACCAAGGAAAGCTCTTTCCTCAGCCGAAGCTGCGTCGCGAGTGATAGGCCAACATAATACCAAAACTATACTCGTTCCGATCAATCTCTGCCAGCAGTTAGCAGCTTGACTATTTCGCATGTGCTATCTTCCCTATATTACTGAAAGCATTTCTCACGGATCCGCTTGCTGATCTGACCGCTCAGATCCTTTGGGTCCTTCCCGATAGCTCGTAAAAGGAACTCATCCGTCAGCCTCTTGTCCAGCTTATGAAGTATCTCGTGTGCGAAGTTCGCGCCGTAGGTAAGGTCTGTGAATATGCGCGGCGAGTAGTAGTACACGGTATTGCCGTGTTCGTAAGGGGCAAGGAAAACGGCTCCCTTCTCACTCATGAATTTTCCCACGGTGGTACCCGCATACGCCTTGGGGTTATTGACGCCATACTCAAGTCGCATTGTATTCTTGGCATACTCCTGTACCTCTTGAATGCTTTTTCCAAAGGTCTGCCTAAACCAGTCGAGACAATCCTGCGAAAAATCGCTCTTGTTGACAAAGTCCTTTCGCTGTTGCTCAAGGAACTCAGACTTGGAAGGAGGCGCCTTCTTGCTCTCCTTTACAAAGCGAATGGATGGTGGCGTATTGGACGCCGTGTAGAAAGGACCCCAGGCTAAGAATGCTGGATCAACTGGCGTGCCGCCGACGGTGTCCCAAACCCCCACGCTAGTGTCCCCGACATTGCGAGGATCGGCCGGGTCAAACGGGCTGTCTCCCGTGTCGTAGTCCAGTCCATACGAGTCGGTGCGGTTCACCGGGTCACCAATGACATAGCTGTACCGATTCCAGCTTCCAGGATTTCCAAGCCTCGCACTTCCGCCAAATGGATCTGGCGTGGTGAATCTGCCCAGCGTGCTGCCGTAATACCGGTTCATGGCGTAGTCGAGGCCGGTGGAGTTGTCGCGGTAGTAGGTGGCGAACTTGTCGCGGTCGTTGGCCGTGGCCGGGCTGAGCTCTTCGCCAAAGGGATAGAGCCGTGCACTCTGCAGAATGATATCCGGGCCGGCAGTGGCGACGTTCGTGCGCATGCGAACCGAGCCCATCCGGTCCGTCACCACCGCCGCATCCTCCACGCCTCCGTAAGCATTGATCTGCTTCTGCTGGTAACCGTGGCCACCAGGTTGGTCAACTGCAGCCGGGCGTTATAGGTCCTGGTTTCATCGTACCACTGGTTGGTACTGTTGATGAACCCGTACCAGTACTTCATTTCCAGGCGCTGGTTGGCCGGCCCGTAGACCACATCCTTCACCCAGTCGATCGACGAGCCTTCCGGCGTCAGCCGGTTAGGCCGGGCTATGGAGTCGTAGCTTGTGTAACAGGTGGGATCGTCCGGATACCACACGGAGTCACAGGTCTGCAGGGCTTCCAGATAGTCTGCACCCGGGACGCACCCAGAAGGCACCTGGATGGTTAGAGAATTGCCGCTGTTGTGTGCAATTGGATTGGCGGGGAGATGGTTGTTTGGTCGGGGCGAGAGGATTTGAACCTCCGACCCCCTGCGCCCAAGGCAGGTGCGCTACCAGGCTGCGCTACGCCCCGACCGGCCGGCAAACAGCCTCCCACAGTAGCGGAACGGTGAAAAAATTGTCAAGGAGAATCCCTGCTTAAGGATTCTCTTGAAAGCCTGAATCCTCGTCCTGGTGCTGGTTTCCTGGCGCGGTGACAGCCAGGGCGGGCAGCTCCGCCATCAATTTCCGCAGCGCACGGCCGCGATGGCTCGACCGGTTCTTCTCCTCCGGTTCCAGTTCGGCCATCGTCCTGCCCAGTTCAGGCAGATAAAAGATGGGATCGTATCCGAAACCCTGGGAGCCGAGTGGCGCGCGCGCGATCACTCCTTCCACCACGCCATCAAAAATGCTTAGAACCTGCCCGTTTCGGGCTAAGGCCAGGCAGCACACAAAGCGCGCCGTTCTCTCGGCATCCGGAACGTTCTGCAGTTGCCTCAGTACTTCGAGATAGCGCTGCTCGTCGGTGGCGTCGGGCGACACGAAGCGCGCCGACAGGACGCCGGGACGGCCCTCCAGCGCGTCGACCACCAGACCGGAATCATCGGCCAACGTGAGGTGAGGCGAGAAGCCGCTGTAATAGACCGCCTTCAACCGAGCGTTCTCCTCGAACGTGCTCCCCGTTTCCTGACAGGGAAGCACCTGTCCGAGGCCGCCAAGCCCCACCACCGACCATCGGAGCGAGCCCAGACAGTCTTGAAGCTCACGGAGCTTGCCGGGATTTCCGCTGGCCAGGACGAGCGTTGCAACAGGCGAAGAGGTCATTACAATCGGACGATCTGTTTCTGGATTTCCACCAGCTGGCGGATGCCCTGGGAGGCCAGGTCCGTCAGTGCCTCGAGCACTCTCCGCGGGAAGGGATCTCCCTCGGCCGTGCCTTGCACTTCCACCAGCATTCCACCGCCGGTCTGGACCAGGTTCATGTCCACCTGGGCTTGGGAGTCTTCGGCGTAGTTGAGGTCCAGCATCAGTTCCCCGTCCACCACGCCCACGCTGGTGGCCGCCACGTAGTCTTTCAGGGGCAGCTTCGAGAGTTCGCCGCTGTCGAGCAGCTTTTGCAGAGCCAGGGCCATGGCCACAAAGGCCCCGGTAATGGAAGCCGTGCGCGTGCCACCATCCGCTTCAATCACGTCGCAGTCGATCCACAGGGTGCGCTCACCCAATTCATCCAGCAGCGCCACGCTCCTCAAAGAGCGGCCGATGAGGCGTTGAATCTCCATGGTCCGCCCGCTCAACTTGCCTTTGGTGGATTCGCGCGACGTGCGCGTCTGGGTGGCCCGTGGCAGCATGGCGTACTCGCAGGTGATCCAGCCCTTGTTCTGGCCCTTCAGGAAGGACGGCACGGTGTTCTCGACCGAAGTATTGCAAATGACACGCGTGTTCCCTACTGCGATCAAAACCGACCCTTCGGCGCTCTTGATGAAGTGGGGTGTGATCTCCACCTTCCGGAGTTCGGCCCGTCCTCGCCCGTCAATACGCATCATTTCCTCCCCTGGTTGTGCGCAACTGTCTTCAGCGCGGTGTTTTCGACTGAAACCTTGATGCCCCACGTTTCGTGCACTCTCCTCCCGCTGTGGCGAGAGGGAACATCTGGATCGCGAGCTTGGTTGCCCAGCCAACGCTCAACAAGTAGCCGGAGTCCTCAACGAGGCCGTTCGGCGTCACTCGGTTCAAGAATCCGGGCCTGCGACTTTGCCGATCCGGGCCAGGAGCCGCTGCCTGCTGTTGGGACGCTCTGCTGGGTCATCGACAGGTCGGGCTCGAATGGTTCGGCAAGACCCACGTGTCCGGCCAGAGATTCCGCTTCACGTCCTTCGATCAGGATCCGCACTCTCTGAATCGCACTCACGTTCCGCGACAGCGAGTTCACCACACAGTAGATGGTTGAGATCTCTTGAGTCAATCCTCCGGGATGGCGCGTGGAAACCTCGGTGCTGAAGTCGACCACCGCAAGCCCGTCTTCCAAAACGTAAACTTCCCTCAAACGGGTTTCCGACGGCAAGGCCGGGCTGTAGCCGTTGCTCGGGCCCCGGATCAGTTCGGCGAGGATTTGCCTGGCTTCGACCGCCGGATCGGCAGAGGCCCGGATCTCGCGCTGCTCTGATTCCAGCAGCCCATCTCGTTCGGGAGAAGGAAAGAAAAGAATCACGCTCTTCTTCGCTGCGCTCGGGTCCGGCGCCGCTACTTCTGCCAGAAACGGTTGGCGCACTTCCCGGTGCGGGCGGACCAGTTCGGCAATTCTTTCCTGAAGCCGGTAGTAATAAGCCGTGCCCACGATGAGCACTGCGGCGAGGGCAATCAGTCCGATTCGAATGTGGCGCGGCATACCTCAGGGATTCTCCTGAACCGTTCTGAATTGGCTGACTGCAGCCAGGAAAATGTTCGCCACCCGATTCTGAAAGGCATCGTCAGTGACGGTCTCGCGAAACTTCGGTTCGCGCACGTTGCCCAGTTCCACCAATACCGCCGGCATCGGTACCGGATACAACACCAGAAGCGGCGCCTCCCGATAGCCGGCCGACATGTCTCCGGCGTTCAGTTCACGATTCAAGATGCCTTGAAACAGGCCGGCCAGCCGGATGCTCGATCCCAGCGCAACGGCTTGGGCTGAGGTCCACGGAAGGAAGCGCACCCGGGAAAGCGCCGGGGACGGGTCGTCGGGCTGAACCAGGCCCTTGGCCACGTAGACGTAGCTCTTCGAGTCCCGGTCATGACTCCAGTTCCCGATGTGAATGCTGAGGAACAGATCCGACTGGTTGGTGTTCGCCGTTAAAGCGCGTTTTTCCAGAGAAACCGTCTCGTCGCCAGTGCGGGTCAGACTGGAGTTGACGCCAAGCCGTGTCTGCAGCACCCACCTCACCTTCTGCGCAATGGCGAGAGTGACGTCTTTCTCGAAAACGTCCGGCTTGATCTCGGCACCGCGGTCCTGGCCGCCGTGACCCGGATCGATGGTGATATGCCTCCACGGCATCCTCTTGCGGCCCGGTACCCATCTTCCTCCGAAGAGCCCCCCTTCGGAGGAAACGAGGGCCGGCTGGCCGGACGGCAGTACTTCCAGCAGATAGGTATTTTGCGCGGCGAAATGGGTGACCTTGGTCTGCAATCCGGACTGGGCCAGATCGATCGACAACTGGTTCTGCGTTTCGCTCTCCTCAAAAGAAACCCCGCGGACATAAGCGTCTTTGTAGCCGAGAGCGTCTTGCGAGGGTTCAACCCCCTGGCTTCCAAAAGCCACCACGATTCGAGAGGGCCCGGTCTGGATCTCGGCGTCCACGGGCGACGCGAACTGAATGACAATCCGACTGGACTGTTCGACGTGACTGCCCTTGATTGAGACGGGGACAAAATTGCCCACCAAGTTAAAACGAGAGTCCCCGTCCGACACATCGATTTTCCTGGGCAGGATTCGATTCAAGACACGCGATACCGTTTCAGGGGGAACCAACCAGCGGCCGCCGTCATACCAGACGGGATAGCTGAGGACAACCGTCGAGCCATCCACCTGAACTTGGGAACGGTCCTTTTGAAAACGCACCTGGTGACCGGGTGGCGAGGTCGTTAGGTACCCTGCCGAAGCGCTTTCGGCGTAGGGTAAATCCAGAAGCTCGAGAAACTCCGTTAACGGAAGATAGCTGCGACCCTGCAAGATCACCTTGGGCAGGACCTTGCGTCCGTCTTTGAGATGAATCAGAAAGGAGTCTGGGCGCGCCGAAGGCCACGCACCGACCGCGTAAGAGAGCAGCCACACCATACCGACCGTCACGGTCAGCTTCTGAATTAGATGACGTTGTCCAAACAAGGGCAGGGAAGGAGTCGAAGAGTACCCACAATACCGTTGCGAGAGGCTAGTGGGCAATTATGGTGGAGGCGGCGGGAGTCGAACCCGCGTCCGAAAAAACTCAGCGAGAAGAGTCTACGTGCGTGTCGAATTCATTTGGGGTTTCGCCACTTTCCATCAAGAATCCGCAAGATTGAAAAGCAGCTAGCCCGGAGGATTTCGCCCGCCACTCCCAGGCAACTGCGGCAGGCTAGCCCGAGTGTCGACGCTCCACATTCACCGTTCAGGCGACAGTAAAGGGAACGGCTGCTTAGTGATTAAGCAGCGAGTGCTAATTCTTGATCAGCAGTTAAGTTTAGTTCCATATTTTTTACGAGGATATGGTCCTCGGCACGCATCTTCAGCCCTGTAATCCCGTCGAAGCCGTTTCGCCCCCTTGTATTCAGAGATCACGATAACCTGAAAAGGCACTGAAATTATAGGAGGCCTGTTCAGGCAGGTCAAGCTGACGCTGACGGCGCATCCCCGTGCGCAGGTCTTTCACCTTCCTGGTCTCCGAGCCCCCTTTGACCTCCATCAGACTTGAGCTGGTAGGCGAGGAGAACGCCGGACCGTTTGCGGGGATAACGAAGCGGCCAGCGGAGGCCATTGGGCTGGATTTTCTTTTCCAGTTGAGACCAGGACCCCAGTTTTCTTAACCTGAACGGCGCGCCGGGTGGACGAACGGTCCCGGCTCCGCGGAGTCGCGAACGGTCTGGAACAGATGCTTCCCAAGGTCACTGGAAAATGAAGATTCTGCTAGGGGTCTGGCTATTGATTCCGTTCGTTCATCTTGGTGCCGGACACAGTCTGCTGGCTGGTACAGCCTCCCTCGTCTCTGGGACGGTGGTCGATAGCTCCGGCGCCCCGGTTCAAGACGCTGCCGTTCAACTCCTCGACGCACAAGGGAACGTCGTGCGCGAGACCCTGACCGATGCTGCCGGATCTTTTGTCCTCTCGGACCCTCCGACAGGCTCGTTGAAGTTGAGCATTTCAGCCCCGAACCTTCAAGGGCACCGAATGGTGTTGAATGCCGGGAGTTCGCCCCACCCTCCACTTCAAATCACCTTGGAACTCATTCCGCTTCAGACCGAAGTCAGCGTCACGGCCAGTCGCGGGACGTTGGAAGTCGTCGGCAAGACCCCTCATCTGGTGACGGTAAAAGACAAGGACGAGCTCCTACGAAAACCGCTGGTGACCATCGGCTCGGCTCTGGAGGGGACACCCGGCACCTCGATCCAGCAAAGCACCTACGGCCAGGTATCCCCTTTTCTGAGAGGGCTAACGGGGAACCAGGTGCTCAATCTGGTGGACGGTGTTCGCTTCAACAATTCCACCTATCGCTTTGGACCGAATCAATACCTGGCCTTCCTTGAGCCCAGTCAAGTGCAGCAGGTGGAGGTTCTTTTAGGGCCCACCAGCTCGCAGTATGGGAGTGATGCCTTGGGCGGAACCGTCCATGTCCTGACTGTCGGGCCCGACTTCAGCGCCACCTCCGCTTTCGCTCTGCACGGTCAACTCCAGCTATTGGCCGCCAGCGCGGATGCATCAGAAGGCGCCAACGCGTTGGTTTCGCTCGGAAACAAGAATCTGTCCTGGCTGGTCGGAGCCAGCGGGCGAAAACACAACGATCTGCGGGCCGGTGGAGGGAGAGACTCGCATCACGTCTTCCATCGCTATTTCGGTCTTTCCGCTGCGGAGGTTCGGCAACTCTTCGGCGGCCGACTGCAGGACACCGCTTTCTCCCAGGCCGGAGGCCATTCCAAACTGGCCCTGCGCTTGCCGTCTGACCAAAGCGTGACGCTTTGGTACCAGCACGGCTTACAACTCGGGGTCCGAGGTTACAAGGACTTGCTGGGCGGCCGGGGACAATTGCAGTCGCGATTCGAACCCCAGGCCCTGAACCTGTTTTATGTCCGCTATGAAAAGCAGGGAGTGGGGCGGCTCGACTCCCTGGCGGGTACCTTCTCAGTCAACACCCAGCGCGACGGAACCGTCAGGCAGGGCCTGCTTCTGACGGACAGCGTTATGCGAGAGCGCAGTGTTGTCGACTCCTACGGCTACACGGTTCAAGCCACCTCTCGCCTCGCCGGCCGCCAGGCCTTTGTTTTCGGTAGCGAGGTCTACCAGGAGCGGATTCGGTCCCGGCGCCGACAGGTGGATGTTCAGACGGGGCAGCAAACGGAACGTCGTGCGCTCTATCCCAACGGGTCCCACTACACCACGCTGGGTCTGTTCGGCCAGGACACTCTGGATGTGGTGAAAGGCAGGCTGCGGGCGGTCCTCGGGGCCAGGTTCACGCAGGTGAAGTTCAGGACGTTTGCGGAGCGCAACCGCTCTGCCTCCGGCCAGCCCTTGGGTGTCCTGGACTCTTTCCAGACCTTCCACGATCTCACTTTCAACGCCGGCCTGACCTATCAGATTGCGCCTCACCTGGGTTTAAATCTACTGACGGGCCGGGGATTCAGAGCTCCCAACTTGAACGACCTGGGAGCCATCGGGCTCAGCGACCTCGGATACGAATTGCCCGCGTCGGAAGTGACGACTGCCGGCGCTTTGATAGGGACCAGCTCCGGAGAGAATGCGGCGTCCACCGGGAAGAGAGTGGAGAAGTTGAGTGCCGAAAGATTGTACAACTATGAATTGGGCATCACGGTCGACACTCAGCGGCTCTCCGGCCGGGCTCATGTTTTTGACGCCGCACTGCACCACCCGATCGTTCGTCGCACGCTGCTCTTTCCGGCAGGAAACGTTCCGATGGCTCTGGCGGGAGTTCCCGTTTTCCCCATCCCTCCAGCGGCGCCGGAGCAGCCGCTCGATGTCGTGGCGGTTCGCACAGACTTGGATTCCCGTGCCGTCAAAGCCTTCCTCAACCATGGCCACCAGCGCTTCCGGGGTCTGGAGTCGTTGGTGCGGTATCCCCTGTCCTCCAGCTGGCGTCTTGAAGCATCGTACACGTTTCTGTCCGGGTTGGAGGGGAGTCCGCAGGGACCCGTCCGCCGCTTGCCGCCCCAGCAAGGCACGGTCGGTTTCCGCTTCACGCCCAGCACCAGCCGGCTGTGGATTCAGATGGGAGGGACCCTGGTAGGCCCGCAAAGAAAACTCAGTCCGGGTGACCGGAGCGACGAGCGCATTGGTGCCGAACGCAGCCGGAGAGATATCGCATCTTTCTTCAATAGTGCCCGGGTCAAACCCTATCTTCGTCCTGGCGAGGACGGACTTACGGGCACCTCGGACGATCTGTTCTTTCTTACGGGGGAGACTCTTGGCCAGATTCAAGACCGTGTCCTGCCGCTGGGCTCTCTCGTGAACGGCACGACCATCACGAACTGGGACACCCGGGTGCCTCTCTTTTGGAAGACACCGGGATATTTCGTTATGAACCTGAGCGGCGGAATTGGCTTGGGGGAACACTCGAGTTTGACTTTCGCGGTATCCAACCTGATGGATCGCAACTACCGGGTCCACGGGTCCGGAATCGACTCCCCCGGTATCAGCTTCTACTTGGCATACAAAATCCGGTTCTAGCTCACCCATCGATCGGCGCCCAACCTCTCCTGCCATGATGCGGTGTTGAGGTTTGCGCTTTCTTCGCGAAAAGCCGTAACATTCTATGCAGTCGCAATACCACGACGGCCTACGTTGCCGAATCGGGATGGTGAACTGAAAGAGAGGTATGCCCGTGAAAAGAGTCCTAATCATGCTCGTTCTGGCTGCCGGTGCTTCCCTTGTGGCCCAGGCCCAAACCAAGGAAGCAGACCGCTTGCAAGCCTCCGCGCGAGTGTTTCAAGAGATCATGGATACGCCGGACAAAGGTATTCCGGAGGATCTACTCGCTCGTGCCGAGTGTGTCGCTGTCGTTCCTTCGATGAAGAAAGGAGGGTTCATCTTTGGGGCCCGATACGGTAAGGGCGCCGTCAGTTGCCGGAAGAACGAGGGCAAGGGGCCTTGGGGGCCCCCTTCCATGATTACCCTCAAGGGCGGCAGTTTCGGCCTCCAGATCGGCGGCGCCGCGGTGGACGTGGTGATGTTGGTCATGGACCGCGAGGGTCTGAACAGTCTGCTCAAAAATCAGTTCACACTGGGAGGGGACGCCTCCGTGGCGGCCGGACCGGTAGGACGAGCGGGAACCGCGGCTACGGATGCCTACCTGAAAGCCAAGATCCTCAGCTACTCACGGAGTCAGGGAGTGTTTGCCGGTTTGGAACTGAAGGGAGCGGCCGTGTCGCAGGATCGGGACGGCAACCAGAACCTGTATGGTAAAGTCGTCGGAGCCAAGGACCTGCTGATGTACGGCGATGAACCGGTTCCTGCAGACGCGAAGCCTTTGATCGACATCCTGAACAAGTACTCGCCGATGCGAGACCAAAAACCACTTTAGGCCTCGGCCGGAGCCGGCGAGGGCTCAGCACAGCAAGGGGTTGGCAAGCTGCGTCGGCCCGTTGCAGTGGACGATCTTGCCTCGGCTGGGGCCGAGGGAGACAGCCTAGCCTGGCATTTCCCAGCCCGGTCAATTCTCGATCATGAGCGATTCAACCGCAACTTACTCATCTCGGGTGGACATTCGGAGCGAGGGTTTTCTGTCCCGGCACGCCGCCATGAGCGTCCTGGTCGAACGCTTGCGCCGTGACGAGGAGAACATTGCCCGGGGCGGGGGAGAGCCGGCCGTGGCTCGCCAACATCAGAAAGGCCGTCTCACGGCGCGCGAACGAATTGAACGGTTGATCGATCCCAACGAGCCGTTTCTCGAACTGGGCCTCTACGCCGGCTTTCGGATGTACGAGGAATGGGGAGGCGCGCCGGCCGCCGGAGTGGTGACGGGGGTGGCGAAGATTGCGGGCCGGGATTTCATGATCATCGCCAACGATGCCACTGTCAAGGCCGGTTCTTTCTTCCCGATGACCGCCAAGAAGGTGATTCGCGCCCAAACCATCGCTTTGGAAAATCACATTCCAACGGTTTACCTGGTGGACTCGGCCGGTATTTTTCTGCCCCTGCAGGAGGACGTTTTCCCGGACACGGACGACTTTGGACGCGTCTTCTATCTCAATGCGGTCATGTCCGCCAAGGGCATTCCTCAGATCACGGCCATCATGGGTTCCTGCGTTGCCGGCGGCGCCTACCTGCCCGTGATGTGCGACAAACTCTTGATGACCGAGGGCAGCGGCTTATTCTTGGCCGGTCCGGCTCTGGTGCGTGCGGCCATCGGACAGAAGATCTCGGGAGAAGAGCTGGGCGGCGCCCAGATGCACGCCGCCATCAGCGGCACCATCGACTTCAAGGAAAAAGACGATCCCGACTGCCTGCGGAGGATCCGGCAATTGGTGGACAAAATGGGAGAACGAGCCAGGGCTCCCTTCGACCGTGTCACTCCCGAACCGCCCCGCTTCGATCCGGCTGAAGTGGGGGGGATCTTGGCTGAGAATCCCCTGGAAGAGTACGACATGAAGGAAATCCTGGCGCGGCTGGTGGATCGAAGCGAGTTCGTGGAATACAAGGCCGAATTCGGCCAGACGCTCATCACAGCCTACGCCCGCATCGGTGGCTACGCCGTAGGAATCGTAGCCAATCAAAAGACACACATCCGCGGAAAGGACCGGCCCGTCGAGTTTGGAGGAGTGGTCTACACGGAAAGCGCCAACAAGGCGGCGCGCTTCGTTATGGACTGCAACCAAAACCGCATTCCGCTGGTCTTCCTGCACGACGTCAACGGCTTCATGGTGGGACGCGAGGCCGAACAGAGCGGCATCATCAAAGCCGGTGCCAAGATGGTGAATGCCGTTTCCAACAGTGTGGTCCCCAAGATCACGGTGATTTTAGGAGGGACCTTCGGAGCCGGACACTATGCCATGTGCGGAAAAGCCTACGGCCCCCGCTTCATCTATGCCTGGCCCAGCGCACGTTATGCGGTGATGGGAGGAGACCAGGCGGCCGGAACGCTGGTGGACATCAAGATCAAGCAACTGGAGCGATCCGGGAAGACCCTGAGCGAGGCGGAAAAGAAAGACCTCTTCAATTCTGTGAAACAAACTTACGAAGAACAGACCGATCCGCGTTACGGTGCCGCTCGCTTGTGGGTCGACAAAATCATCGACCCGGCTGAAACTCGCCAAGTGCTCATTCGCAGCTTGGAGCTGGTGGCGCTGAACCCCGAGGTCCCGCCGTTCAATGTGGGGGTCTTGCAGACCTGAGGACCAACGTGCCGGAATCCGTGTCCATCATCGAATGTCCACGCGACGCTTTTCAGGGGCTTTCCCGCTTCATCCCAACCACGTTGAAGGTGGAGTACCTGCGTTCTCTGGTGGAGGCCGGATTCCAACAGATCGACTTCGGCAGCTTCGTTTCCCCCGAGGCAGTGCCCCAGATGCAGGATTCAGGCCAGGTGGCCCAAGCCGTACGGCCGCTCCCCGGGCACGTGACGTTGATCGGAATCGTTCCAAACTTGCGAGGTCTCGAAACCCTGATCGAGACGGGAGGGATTCGCTGCGCGGGCTATCCGCTCTCCCTATCTCCAACCTTTCAGCAACGCAATGTCCGCCAGACCCCGGTTGAATCCTGGCGGGTTGTCGAAGCCTTGCTGTCGCGCAGCCGGGAATCCGGCATCGAGCTGGTCATTTACCTTTCCATGGCCTTCGGCAATCCTTACGGCGACGCCTGGTCCCCCGATCTCGTTTTGTCTTTCGCTCAAAAGGCGGCCGGCCTGGGAGTGGAGCGGATCGCCCTGGCTGACACAGTGGGGATGGCGCAGCCGGACCAGGTCGCCCGTCTGTTCAGGGCTTGCCGGCAAGAGTTCCCAAACACGACCTGGGGCGTGCATCTCCATGCCCGCCCCGAGATTTGGACCGAGCCCGTGATGGCCGCTTTCGAAGCGGGATGCCGGCGTTTCGACGGGGCTCTGCAAGGAATCGGTGGATGCCCGTTTGCCGAGGACCGGCTGGTTGGAAATATCCCGACCGAGGAGATGGTGCGACACTTCAATCGAATGGGCTTGATCACTGAGTTGAGCGACGTGGCCTTGGAGAAACCCCTGGCTCTGGCTCGGCAAATCTCTTCCCAGTATGCTTGAATCGCTCCGGCAGAGGCCGGGGACTTACGAATCGGCTGATGACTCACAAAAAGACGCTGCGTATTGAAACGGAAGATCATTGGGCCTGGATCGTGCTGAACCGCCCGGACCGGCGCAACGCGCTGAATGCCGAGCTGATCCTGGAGTTGCAGGAAGCGATTGCCGAACTCGACGGCCAAGCCAGCGTGCGGGCCGTGCTGATCACCGGGGAAGGGAAGGCGTTTTGTGCCGGACTCGACCTGGAGGCACTTCAGCAGATCGCCCAGAAGAACTTTGAAGAGAATCGTCTCGACTCCTTGCGTTACGCCAACCTGTTGAAGGCGATCGTTCTCAGCGCAAAGCCGGTCATCGCCGTGGTAAACGGTCCGGCCGTTGCGGGAGGATGTGGCATTGTAACGGCGTGCGATCTGGCTTTGGCCGCCGACAGCGCCAAGCTGGGCTATCCGGAAACCCGCATTGGCTTTGTCCCTGCGATCGTGTCCTGGTTTCTGCTCCGCGCCGTCGGAGACAGACACGCGCGGGATCTTTTGCTCACCGGTCGCCTGATCGGAGCGGCGGAGGCCAAGGAAATTGGCTTGGTCAATGAGGTCGTGGCTCCTTCCCAACTGCTGGAGCGCGCTCGGGCCCGGGCCGCCGAGTTCTGCGAATGCAGCCCGGATTCGTTGAAGGTGACCAAGGCTCTGCTGGCCGAGATCGGCTGCCGTGACCTGGATGAGGCGCTGGAAAGAGCGTGCCAGTTGAATGCGGAGTCGCGCGCCACGGCGGATTGTATTGAGGGGGTAGCCGCCTTCCTGGAGAAGCGCACTCCCCGCTGGAAGATCAATCGGAAAGCCCAGTGACATCTCCTCTTCAGTTCACGTCCCGACCCTTCCTTCAGGTCAGCCCAAGGACGCCATCCGGCCGGGGCTCCCGCCGAGAGTCCTCCGTGTTTCGAGCCGGCGGGAGTATCTGAGCCGTTGGGCTGTGCCGGCCGAGCTCACAGTTGCGGCGCTCCCGGAGTCCAGCCTTCGGGTTGAGAATTCAACGTAATCAACTTATTTTCAGTAGCTTATTGAAAGTCTCAAGCAGGGGAAATTTTTTTGTTGATTAAGACGATAATTAGGATATATGTTATCCGTGATGATTACGAAGACCACAGTTTCTGCCGTTCGCACCTTAATCCACCTGGCTCGTCAAGGGCCGGGCGGCCTTCTCTCACCCCGCAAAATCGCCGAGGATTTGAATGAATCACCCACCTACCTCGCCAAGGTCACTCGACTTCTGGTGAAGAAAGGGATCTTGCGAGCGGAGAGAGGCGTCAAGGGAGGGGTGCGCCTGGGTCGCCCCCCACGGGAGATTACGCTTTTGGACATCCTGGAAGCTTGCCAGGGGAGCATAGTGGGAAGCTACTGCGAGGAAGACTGTGAGTTGGCAATCACCTGTGCCTACCACCATGCCGCCGTGGAGTTGAGAGAAGCCGTGGTCGGAGTTCTATCCCGCTGGACTCTGGAACAGCTGCTTCAAAAACCGAACCCCTTGCCGGGACGCCAGAGTAGGATCCCCTGTGTTCTGACCAGTCCCTCAGGCTTAAAGGGTGTCACCTGGCCTGACTGGAGTCCTCCCGCGGCAACCTAATCGAGGTTGGTCATGCTGCCCTTGAAAGTCCACATTCCGGAACGCGGCTATCACGCCAACCTGATTTCCTGCCAGGTAGCCTGTCCGGTTCATACGGATGCGCGAGGGTACGTACGGGCCATCGCCGAAGGACGATTCGAGGAAGCCTACCTCATTGCCCGGGGGCCCAATCCCTTTGCCTCTATTTGTGGGCGAATCTGTGGAGCGCCTTGCGAAATCGCCTGCCGTCGCGGGCAGGTCCCGCGCGTCGACGACGACGGCCATTTTGTGGCCAAGGATCGTCCCATCGCCATCCGGGCCCTGAAGCGCTTCGTTTGCGACCTGGCGGGGCCGGAATCCAGACCAATCCAGGAGGTCTTGTCGGCAGTGCGGTCCTACGTCCCGACGGTTGCCGGCCAGGCGGAGGAGATGGCCGCCTTGCTGCGGGCCAGCACCGACGGACGCATTGCGCAAGGATCCGGCGAGAAGCTGGGCATCATTGGATCGGGCCCGGCGGGGCTTTCCGCTGCGCACGACCTTGCGCTCCTCGGCTTTCGGCCGGTGGTGTTTGAAACCGAGCCGGTTGCGGCCGGGATGCTGGCTGTCGGCGTTCCCTCCTACCGCTTGCCGCGAGAGTTGATTCGGCGCGAGGTTGCCGTCATCGAGGCGCTTGGAGTGGAGGTCCGGTGCGGCATCACCGTCGGCCGGGACATTTCGTTTGCGGAGCTGAGGCGTCAGTTTGCCGCGGTACTGATTGCCGCCGGCGCCAAGTCTTCACGCGGTCTGGGGCTGCCCGGTGAGCGCGGTCCAGGAGTATTCGGTGGAGTGGACCTGCTTCGCGCGTCGGCCTTGGGCTTGGACATCACGGTTGGCCGGAACGTCGTGGTGGTGGGTGGTGGCAACGTGGCCTACGACGTGGCTCGAACGGTGCTCCGCCAGATCGCCTACGATGCGGCCCGCACGGCAGCACGGTTGCCCGGCACGGCCAGGGTTCGTTTGGTTTCGCTGGAGAGTCTGGAAGAGATGCCCGCCGATACCCTGGAAATTCTGGAGGGCGATGAGGAGGGGATTGAGCGCCTGAACGGCTGGGGCCCGCTCCAGATTCTCAGGGACTCGCAGGGCCAGGTCACCGCGGTCGAGTTCCGGAGATGTCTGCGCGTCTACGACGAAAACCGAAAATTCGCTCCGCTGTTTGACGACTCGGAGAAGAAGCAGGTGGAGTGCGACTCCGTGTTGTTAGCCGTCGGGCAGGCTCCTCAACTCTCCTTCCTGGAAGACGGGGGGTTGGACGTGGAGATGGCCCGGCCGGGATGGCCCAAAGTGGATTCCTTAACTCTGCAGACCACGGCGCCGGGCGTGTTTGTGGCCGGGGACCTGGCCCATGGGACCCGCTTGCTGATTGATGCCGTGGCCTCGGGGAAAGCCGCCGCGCGCTCGATTTATCAGTTTCTGACAGGCCATCGTTTGGAGGTGGAGATCACCAGCACCCACCGAATTCTGGAGCACTACCGCCGGGAGCGAGGCTACGAATCGCTTCGTCGGCAGGCGGTTCCGGTGCGTGAACCGGGCGAACGGCTGCGCGAACCGGACCTGATTGTGGAGATCGGGTACGACCGGATTCAGGCCATGCGCGAGGCCTCACGCTGCCTGGATTGCGGAGTGACGCCGGTCTTCGACGGAACCCGCTGCGTTCTGTGCGGCGGATGCGCCGATGTTTGTCCCACCCAGTGCCTCAAGCTCGTGTCGTTGGACGCCCTGGCGCGGGACGCGGAACTGGATGTGGCCGTGGCTGCCGCGCTTGGGCCGGAGACCGATCTCGCCGAGAACTCGGCCATCCTCAAAGATGAAGACCGTTGCATCCGGTGCGCTCTGTGCGCCATGCGATGTCCGACAGATGCCATCACGATGGAGCGAGTGTTCCTCTCAGCCAACTGGAGGTGTGCATGACTGTCACTCCCGGTGCTCCCCGCTCTCGACTTGATCCGGAGCCCATCCCTCGACGGGATGTTCTTGGCCTGGCCTCCTTGTGGTCGGCTGCCGCGGCCCTGGTCTTTGCTCTCCTGGGGATGCTGCGCCTGCCCAAAGCGGCCATTCTGCCGTCTCCCTCCAAGAAGTTTCGCGTGACCTTGCCCGAGACGCTGCCGCCCGGAGAGGCGTTCTTGCCTCCAAACCGCTCGGTTGCTCTCTTTCGCGATCCGGACGGAGTCTACGCCATCTCCACGATCTGCACGCACCTTGGATGCATCATCAAGCCGACGCCTGAAGGTTTCGAATGCCCTTGTCATGGTTCACGGTTCGCTTCCGACGGATCGGTGACCAAGGGGCCGGCGCCGCGCGCGCTGGACTGGTTGAAGGTGGATCACCGCGGCGGGCAGTGGATTGTCGATGAAGGAGAAAAAGTCTCGCCTGGAACCAAGGTGACTACATGAGGACTGAGGCGACAACGAACACTGCTTTGCGGCAGTTTTGGGACAACCTCTGTGCAGCGCCACGGCGTGTGCTGGAAACCGCTTTCCGCAGCGGTTCTCCCACCACGGACCGGACCCGATCCACCTTCGTGTTTGGGAACGTCTTCCTGCACCTTCATCCGGTGCGCACGCATCGTTGGAGCCTGCGCTGGACAGCCACGCTGGGGCTTGGCATCGCCAGTGCCGCCGCGTTTTTCATCACCTTGGTGACGGGCGTGTTGCTGATGTTTTATTACAAGCCCTACCCGGAGGCGGCCTATCTGTCGATCAAGGACATTCACTTCGTCGTTCCCACCGGCCGCTTCATTCGCAACATCCATCGCTGGGCTGCCAACGTGATGGTCGTCACGGTCATTCTGCACATGGCTCGGGCTTTTTTTACGGCTTCCTATCGAAAGCCGAGAGAGTTCAACTGGCTGGTCGGGATGGGGTTGCTGGTCACGACTTTGGGGCTCTCGTTCACCGGGTATCTGCTGCCTTGGGACCAGCTGGCCTACTGGGCGATCACCATCGGCGCCAACATCGCCCAGTCGCCGCGCGAGGTCACCGATGCCCTCGGCCTGACGGAGTACTTCGATCCCGGCGGACTGCAGCGTCTTCTGCTTCTGGGTTCCGACACGGTTGGTGCTGAGGCCTTGATTCGATTCTACCTCCTGCACGTGATGATTCTGCCGTTGGTCCTGGCCGCGCTGATGGCCGTTCATTTCTGGCGAATCCGCAAAGACGGCGGTTTGGCACGGCCTGCCGACGCCGATGCGCGACTGGGGCCCGTGCCTGGCGAGACCTATCCGGTGTTCACTGAAGCCCCGGCCAAAACCTATCATCTGGCTGCGATTGTGCGCGGCCGAACGCCGGCCGTGGGACAGGGACCCGAGAACACGGTTCCCTCGATGCCTCACCTGTTTTATGCGGAACTGGCGGTGCTGATGCTCACGTTGTTGGTGTGTCTGGCTTTTGCATTGGTTTCCGATGCCCCTTTGAAGGAATTGGCCAATCCGGCTGTCCCTGAAAATCCGGCCAAGGCACCGTGGTACTTCCTGGGACTGCAGGAACTGGTCTCATTCTCTGCCTTCATGGGGGGAATCGGCATTCCCACCATCGTTTTGATTGGCTTGGGGCTCATCCCCTTTCTGGACCGCGAACGGGGAGGTACCGGGGAATGGTTTGGTGGGCCCGGGGGATGGCCTCTGGTGCGGCGTTCCCTGGCTGTCGGCCTGGGAGCTCCCCTTCTCGTGGAGACGCTGGTCATCCGCTTTGGATGGATTCGGGAGTGGTTCCCCCATGTTCCGCAGCTGGTTGTGACGCTGATCAATCCGGGGACACTGCTGACGGCCATTTTCGGTTACTACTCGGTGTGGTTGGTGCGGCGCTATCAATCGGCCCGGGCTGGAGCGCTGGGACTCTTTACCTGTTTCTTATGCGGGTTTCTGGTTTTGACGGTCATTGGGACTTACTTCCGCGGCCCCAATTGGGTCTTTTACTGGTCACCCGCCGATTGGCCCAAGCACTAAAGACCATGAACAAGAACAAACAGCTCTTGCTGGTTTCCAGTGTTGGGGTTTTGGCCCTGCTCATCATCGCGGCCGTTCAGGAAAACGTGTTCCGCGACTGGAGGCGAGTTCAGAGTCAGGCCCGGACTGACGAAGGTCCCATCAACGTCCAGTTGAGGCAGGTGGTGAATCCGGGACTGCAGACCAGCGATCGTTGCATTTCCTGTCACGTGAGTATGGGACCGGGCGATCAGGGCGTGGTCGGGCACGAAGTCTTGGTCACCCACAAGCCGGTCGTTCACGATCCGGCAGAATATGGCTGCACGATTTGTCATGGCGGGCAGGGGCAGGCCACCGATAAACGCGACGCCCACGGTGAGGTGTCGTTTTGGCCGGAGCCCATGATTCCGGCCTCCTTCAGCTACGCGGGCTGCGGGACGTGTCACGCTCCCCTTCAAGTTCCGGCTCGGGCCCGGTTGGGTCGGGCGCGCGCCATCTTTGAGCGTTTGGACTGCAGTGCCTGTCATCGCGTCGATGGACGAGGCGGCACCATCCGTCCGAGCGGAGGCGGCATGGAAGGTCCGGACCTGTCACGGGTCGGTATCACGGGATATGACCCAGACTGGTACGGCAAGCACATGGCTAAATTCAACCAAGCCACCAGTGGCCCGTGGCGGGACTCCTTCGGTCCCATCGGCGAAGCCGACCAGCAACAGCTGGCCGTCTATCTGGCCACTCTGGCCTCCATGCCCAAGCTGGTGGAGGCCAAGTCGGCGTTTCATTCCAGCGGGTGCTTGGGCTGTCACAAGGTGAGCGGTGTGGGAGGCGATGAAGGGCCCGACTTGTCTCGGGCCGGGGTCAAGGATCCGGGCCAACTGAATTTCGCGGCCATTTCCGGAAAAGAGTCTCTGGCCAACTGGTTGGGCGAGCATTTCCGTTCCCCGGTGGCGGTGGTTGCGGGATCGCAGATGCCTGCGCCCAGCCTGCAGGAACGGGACATCGAGCTGTTGACCTTGTACACGCTATCTCTGCGACGTCATGATCTTTCGGGGGACTATCTTCCCAAGGACCGGATTCAAGCGACCCGATTCGGACAGCGCGAATTTGCGCCGGACGGAGAGACGGTATTCGGAGCGTTTTGTGCCGGCTGTCACGGTGCTGACGGATTGGGGCGCCGCGCGCCCGGCATTCCCGCCTTCCCCTCCATCGCCAACCCGGATTTTCAGGTGCTGGTCAGCGACCGATTCCTGAAAGAGACCATCCGTCTTGGCCGCCCCGGGCGCCGGATGCCCGCCTGGGGAGAAAAAGAAGGGGGATTGCGGCCGGAAGAGATCGACCGGGTCGTCGAGTACGTGCGGCGACTCAGTGGCGTCGTCCCGCAAGCCGACACGCGGCCGGATCGCTGGGTTGTGGCCGATCCTGCGGCCGGAAAGCGACTGTTTGAGAGTGCCTGCTCCGGCTGTCACGGCCAAAAGGGTGAGGGAGGCGAGGGTCCGGCCTTGAACAACAAGACGCTGCTGGCTACGGCCACGGACGCATATTTGGTGGAGACCATCGGTCGCGGGCGGCGCGGCACGGCCATGGAGGGTTTCCTTCAACCATCCGCGGCGCGAAGAACATTGGCTCGACCCGAAATCGAATCGATTGTGGCGTTCATTCGCTCCTGGCAAGGAGGTAAGTCATGAAGAAAGAAGAGGCCGGATTCCGGTCGCGGAGAGAATTTCTGGGGTTGGCCGCGGCGGCTGGCTTCGGCGCCCTGGTTGAATCCGCTCGCAGCGCCTGGGGGCTGGACGTGGTTTCCAATCCGCTGGCCTCCTATCCCGACCGGGGATGGGAAAAAGCGTATCGGGATCTGTGGGCCTACGATTCCAAATACACCTTCACCTGCGCTCCCAACGACACCCATAACTGCATTCTCAACGCCTATGTCAGGCAGGGCGTCATCACGCGGATTGGCCCGACCATGCGATATGGACAGGCAGCCGATCTTTCCGGAAATCACACGACGCACCGCTGGGACCCGCGGGTTTGCCAGAAGGGGTTGGCGCTGACGCGACGCTTCTACGGCGACCGGCGCATTAATGGATGCATGATTCGAGCCGGATTCAAGCGCTGGGTAGAGGAGGGCTTTCCCCGGGGCGGCGACGGCAAGCCACCCCGCGAGTACTTTCAGCGCGCTCGCGACGAGTGGATCAGGACCTCCCACGACGAGGCCGCCCGCCTGGTGGCTTCCGCGCTCAAGAACATCGCCGAAACTTACACCGGCGAGGAAGGGAAGCGCCGATTGCGCGAACAGCACTATGACGAGGTGACCATTGAGGCCACCCAGGGTGTTGGAACCCAGGTGCTGAAGTTCCGGGGAGGAATGCCGCTGCTGGGGGTGACGAGGGTGTTCGGCCTGTACCGCATGGCCAACTCCATGGCCCTGTTGGATTCGCAGCTCCGCAAGGTTGGCCCCGACAAAGCAGTTGGCGGCAAGGGCTTCGACAACTACTCCTGGCACACGGATCTGCCGCCCGGACATCCCATGGTGACGGGCCAGCAGACGGTCGAGTTCGATCTCTCCGCGGTCGAGCACTGCCGGACGCTGATCGTGTGGGGGATGAACTGGATCACCACCAAGATGCCGGACTCGCACTGGTTGACCGAGGCCCGCCTGAAGGGCACGCGAGTCGTGGTGATTGCCTGCGAATACTCGGCAACCGCCTCCAAGGGAGACGACGTGATCGTGGTCCGCCCCGGAACCACATCGGCTCTGGCTCTGGGCCTATCCCATGTCATCCTGCGCGAGAAGTTGTTTGACGCGGCCTACGTCAGGCAGTGGACAGACCTGCCGATCCTGGTGCGCATGGACACACTCAAGTACCTTCGAGCCCAGGATGTTTTTGGTGGCGGCCCCGTGGAGCTTAAGGGGACCAAGGTCTTGAAGTCGGGCGACAAAGAGCCCCCTCCGGCTTCCCAGGTACAACAAATCATCCCGGAAAAGCTAAGACAGGAGTGGGGCGACTACGTCTGGTGGGACCGGGCCGCTCATGCGCCGCGAATGCTGACTCGCGATATGACAGGTCAAAACTCGAACATCGTCGATCCACAGCTGGAAGGCTCCGTGGAGGTGACGCTGGCTGACGGCACGCGGGTGCGTTGCCGGCCGGTCTTCGATCTGGTGCAAGAGTACGCGGCTCACTTTGATCCCAAGACCACGGAGGAAATTACCTGGGCGCCGGCTCCGGCAATCGAATCGCTGGCCCGTAGCATTGCCCAAAGGCCGGGTACCACCCTGTTTGCCATCGGCATGGGGCCCAACCAGTTCTTTAACAACGACAATAAAGACCGTGACCTTTTCTTGCTCGCTGCCCTCACAGGAAACGTCGGCCGAATCGGGGGCAATGTGGGTTCCTATGCCGGGAACTACCGGGTGGCACTGTTCAACGGGGTAGCGCAGTACATCAACGAGAATCCGTTCGACATCGAGTTGGACGCCGCAAAGTCGGCGCGACCCAAGCAGTATTGGAAGGCCGAATCCGCGCATTACTACAATCATGAGGACCACCCGCTGCGTGTCGGAAACAAACTGCTGACCGGTTCCACCCATATCCCCACCCCGACAAAATCCCTTTGGTTTGCGAACGCCAATTCCATCTTGGGCAACGTCAAGTGGCACTACAACACCGTGGTCAACATGCTGCCGCGCATCGAGATGATTGCCGTGCAGGAATGGTGGTGGTCCACCTCCTGTGAATGGGCGGACGTCGTGTTCGGTGTGGATTCCTGGGCCGAGCTGAAGCATCCCGACATGACGGCTTCGGTCACAAACCCCTTCCTGACCGTCTTTCCTCGTACTCCCCTCAAGAAGCCGTTTAACACGATGGGCGACATCGAAGTGCTGGCCCTGGTGGGCTCCAAGCTGGCTGAACTGACCGGCGACCGGCGCTTCGCCGATTACTGGAAATTCGTGCGGGAAAGCCGGGTCGACGTCTACCTGCAACGAATTCTGGATCATTCATCGAACACGAAAGGATTTCGCTTCCTGGATCTGGAGGCTAAAGCCAAAGACGGCATTCCGGCGATCCTCCAGAGCCGCACTTCGCCCAAGGCTGTTGGGTACGAGCAGATGACGGATTCACAACCGTGGTACACCAAGAGCGGGCGTTTGGAGTTTTACCGGGAGGAGGACGAGTTCATCGAGGCCGGGGAGAATCTGCCGGTCCATCGCGAACCGGTGGACTCCACGTTCTATGAGCCCAATGTGATTGTGGCGCCCAAGCACGAAGCCCTTCGCGCCGCCTCTCCCGAGTCGTATGGCCTCGCGCGACAAGACCTCTCCTGTGAGTCTCGCTGTGGGCGCAACGTCGTCCTGACCTGGGAGGAATGCCGGAAGACGGCCCATCCGTTGGCCAAGGATGGCTACCGGTTCATCTTTCATACCCCTAAGTACCGCCATGGGGCTCACACCATGCCGATCGACACCGACATGATTGCGGTGCTGTTTGGTCCCTTCGGCGACCTGTACCGCCACGACAAGCGCAGCCCGTTTGTGGCGGAGGGCTACGTAGACATCAACCCCAGTGACGCCAAGGCGCTGGGCATTGAAGATGGCGACTATGTTTGGATCGATTCCGACCCGGAGGACCGGCCGTTCCGGGGATGGCAAAAGAACAAGAAAGACTACGAATTCTCCCGACTGATCTGCCGGGCGCGCTACTACCCGGGGACCCCGCGCGGGGTGACACGCATGTGGTTCAACATGTATGGGGCCACCCCGGGCTCCCTCGAGGGCAGCCGTGGGCGGGCCGACGGTCTGGCCAAGAATCCCAGAACCAACTACCAGGCCATGTTCCGCTCGGGCTCTCACCAGTCCGCCACCCGCGGGTGGCTGAAGCCCACCTGGATGACCGACTCGCTGGTCCGCAAGGGATTGTTTGGACAGAGCATCGGCAAAGGATTCTTGCCGGACGTGCACTGTCCGACGGGAGCGCCGCGTGAGGCCATCGTGAAGATCACCAGAGCCGAACCTGGCGGAATCGACAGGCAGGGTTTGTGGCGACCCGCCGCACTCGGCATTCGGCCGCGCTATGAGTCGGAGGCGATGAAGAAATATCTGGCCGGCGGATTTTTCGGCGGCCGGAAGGAGAGATAGGCATGGCACGCGTCTACAACTGGCAACTGGGAAGAGAGATGTCCTACTGGTATCCGGAAAACCGCCCCAAACGGCAGTTCGCGGCTGTCTTCGACATCAACAAGTGTATCGCCTGTCAAACCTGCACGTTGGCCTGCAAGACCACCTGGACCTCAGGGCGAGGTCAGGAGTACATGCTTTGGAACAACGTGGAATCCAAACCCTACGGCTGCTACCCGCTGGCCTGGGATCTGAAGCTGCTGGAGAGGCTCAACGGAGGAAGCTGGAACGACAAGGTGTATGAAGGCCAGACGCTCTTTGAATCCGCCCCCGCGGGAGAGAGAGTGCTGGGCTGGCGCCCGGAGTCGCAGGACTACTCCTATCCCAACGTGGGCGAAGACGACTGCGCCGGTCAGGTGGATGGGGGAGCCAGCTTGTCTGTTCCCCATATGCAGTGGTTCTTCTATCTGGCGCGCATCTGCAACCACTGCACCTATCCGGCCTGCCTCTCTTCCTGTCCTCGCGGCTCGATCTACAAGCGGCCCGAGGACGGCATTGTCTTGGTGGACCAGAACCGATGTCGGGGATACCAGGAGTGCGTGAAGGGTTGCCCTTATAAGAAAGTGTTCTACAACCCCATGACCGGCACTTCCGAGAAATGCATCGCCTGTTTTCCGAAGATCGAACAGGGTCTGCAGCCGCAATGTTTCGTCAACTGTATTGGCAAGATTCGTCTAGCCGGCTGGATTTCAAAACCTGAGGAAGCCCGGGCCGACAATCCGATCGACTACCTGGTCCACGTTCGCAAGATTGCGCTCCCATTGTTCCCGCAGTTTGGCCTGGAGCCAAACGTTTACTACATCCCTCCGGTTCACGTGCCGCCTCCTTTTCTCCGGCAAATGTTCGGACCAGGAGTGGACGAGGCCGTCAGGGCTTACCGCAATGCTCCGAACGATGACGACCTTTCCGGGCTGCTGTGTCTGTTCGGTTCCACGGAGATGGTGGTGCCGCGCTGGAAGCGACAGGGAGAAACGGTGACCGGCAGCGACGAGCGGGGAACGACTCTGGTGAGTGTTCCATTGCGGGAACCCGTGTTCGTCCGGCCGGCCTATGACCGGTTGTACCAGATTACCCGCGTCAATTGCCCGTGAGGAGAGCCGCCATGCGATCGCCATTCGTTCTTGGGTTGTCCCTTCTGGCCTTGCTACTCGGTGCGATGTCTTGCAGGAAAGCTCCCGTGCGGACGAACGAAGTGGTGGCCGTCCCGGTGGCCAAGATGCCCGACAGTCCGGCAGACCCAGCTTGGGAGAAGGTGCCCGAACACGTGGCGCGACTTCTCCCACAGGATTTGGTTGAACCTCGTCTGATGAAGGTGTCAACTCCGGAAGTATTCGTTCGGTCGGTGACCAACGGCGCCGAAATCGCGTTCCGGCTTGAATGGGAAGATAACGAGGCGAACGATCTGACCGGACCCGGCCGCTTTGTGGATGCCTGTGCCATTCAGATTCCAAGAAAGATCGAAGCGAATGCCCCCGACCCGCAGATGGGACAAGCTGGGCGCACGGTCGAGATTGCCTTCTGGCGGGCGGATTGGCAGGCCTCAGTGAACGGCCGCAGCGATACACTCAAATCGCTGTACCCCAACGCCACCGTGGATCACTACCCGTTTGAGGCAAGACCTTTGGAGCCCGGCACGGAAGCTCAACGAGAAATGGCCAAACGCTATGCCCCGGCCGAGGCCGTGGGCAATCGTCGGGTCGGGCCGCGCCAGTCTCCGGTTGAAGACCTCATTGCCGAAGGTCCGGGTACTCTCACGCCGGCGCCGTCCAGTCGCTCTCGCGGACAGGGGACGCGAGACCAGAAGGGTTGGTCCGTCATGCTGACCAGACCCTTGCCCGAGGGTCTGGTCCCACGCCTCCGGACCCAGATAGCGTTTGCCGTGTGGGAAGGCGGGCACGCGGAAGTGGGATCGCGCAAGATGCGGACCGGCTGGATTCCGCTTGCCCTGCAGGAGGCCAAATGAAAACCGACCAGATCCTTCCCCCGCCCAAAGTTTACGAGTTGCTGAGGGAGGCTGCCGCCTGGCGGCTGATCAGCCTGCTGTTCGAGTGTCCCTCTGGGAACTGGGCAGAACAGGTGCACGGGCTTGCCAGGGAGCTGGAAGACCCGCGGTTACGACAGGCCGCTGAAGCTTCACGGGAAGAGGCGAGTGAAGGCCTCTATCACTCGATCTTGGGTCCCGGTGGACCGGTTTCTCCCCGGGAAGTCAGCTACCATGAAACGATCCAGTTAGGCTACCTCCTGTCCGAGTTGGAGGCCTACTACCGAGCCTTCGCCTACACTCCGGCCACGCAGGAAGCCCGCGATCACGTTTCCGTGGAAGCCGGATTTGTAAGCTATCTACGTCTGAAAGAGGCCTTCGCGTTGACCCAGTCTGCCACGGCTGATGCTGAGCTGACTGGCCAGGCCGCGCAATCCTTCCAACACAATCATTTGGCTTTGATGGCCGAAGCCCTCGTGGAGAGACTCCGGCCATCCGGCGTTCGTTACCTCAACCTGACCGCGGAGGCGCTTCTGTCCCGAACTGGCCCGCGCCCGGGGTTTCGCGTCCTGAAGCCGGAAGTAGAGGAATGGGCTCTTGACGAACCGTTCGTCTGCGGCTGAGTCTTTGGCAGGCGGAGCCGTGGAACCGCCGGGAACCGGCGGGTCCACACCACATCCGTATTGGAAGCCGGCTCCCCATGCTCGGGCTATTTCCTCACCACATACCAGTTGTTCTGGATGTCGTGTTTCAGTTCATGCTTCTCAACCTGTGTGAAGCCTGCCCGTTGCAGATATTCGCGTGTTTTTTCCTCTCCCCACATGGCTCCCAGACCTTCTCCGTCCTGAGCCAGCGAAACGGTCATGCAGTGCAGACAGGAGACGGTGTAAAGAAAGGTACCCAGGGGGTGATCCACGTTCTTGTGCACATGGCTCGACCCTTTGATGTCCTGCATGAGATATACGCCATCCGGGCGAAGCGTGCGAAAAATACCCTTCAAGACATTGAGCGGTTTGGCCTGGTCGTGCACGGCATCGAAGGTGGTGACGAAGTCAAAAGACTCCGGATCGGCCTTCTCGTGGAAGTCGCTCAGATCGGCTGTCCTGAACTCCACGTTCTTCAAACCGGCTGCTGAAGCCGCTTGTGTGGCATTGCTGATGGCTTCGTTTGACAAGTCCATTCCCAAAAACCGGCTGTTGGGAAAAAGGCCGGCCAGCCGGTTGAGAATGGCTCCGCCGCCGCATCCCACGTCGAGCAGGCGAATTCCTTTGGCGAGGCGCTCGCTCAATCCCGGAACCAAAGGCAGGATGTGAGGTTCGAGTGATGAGAGAACCGACTGGCCGCTGTCCTCGGCCATGACGGCGTGGAAGCGAGGAAACTTCTGGTAGGGTACGCCACCTCCCTTCTTGAAACACTCTACAATATCGTCTTCCACCGATCCCAAGAGCGAGATGTATTGAGTGAAGACAGCGATGTTGTCGGCGGCGGCTGCCCGCGTGAGCCAGGCTGCATGCTCTGGTGGAAGGTGAAAGCGGGACGTGACAGCATCGACTTCGACAGCGCCGGCTGTCACCATCGCTCCCAGCCATTCACGAACGTACCGTTCGTTCAATCCCGCCAAGGAGGCAAGCTCGGCCGAGGTCATAGGGGATCGGTCGCGCAGGGCGTCGAACAGGCCGGTGCGATGGCCAATCGAGGCCATCAGACAGAAGGCGCCTTGGTTCAATGCGGTGAGCATCCGTTCCGAAAACTGCTCGGCACGCTGCGGACTAAAGGCGGCCATCGTGCTGAGTTGCGACATGGATATTCCTCCCAACGAATGTGATCTATAGCCCGTCTCGGGCCAGGTCTACCGGCAAGAGGCGCTGACTTCATTCCTCTCACGCGGCCTGCAAAATCAAAATTATGGAACACACATCCTTGCTTCGGATCAAAAATATTGGCAGTGGTCGGCTTTCACCGCCTTCTCGTTGAGAAACCAGACCGGGTCGACGATGCCCTCTGCTTCCGGGATGAGGTCCTTCTCATCTACTCCAAACGTGGCGGCCGCAAAACGACATCCATACAACTTCACGTTACCGGTGCTGGCGAGCAGCTTCAGGTATTCGTGTATGTCAGTCGGGTACCCCCTGTCTGCCAGGCCCCGACGAAGCCACTCCTCGTCGGCAGCGTGGCGCCCCTCCACCACCAGCGACTGGGTTCCTGACTCCGTAAGGGCCCTCACTGCCCACAAAACGAACAGCAAGTCGACCTTTACGCCCTGCCTGGCCTGGTGGTAGGCGAAGGTAATGGGTGTCAGCATCTTGTCGAAGCCGTCGTCTCGGATCACCATGGCTAGGTTGTTCATGTCATCCTCCCCTCTTGATTGATCTGATGATTAGTTTAGTTTCTGTCGCAAAGCCGGTGGAACGCACGCTCTGTCGTGCGTTCAAGAAGCATGCGCCGGAGCGCCCGCTCGACCTGGAGCGGTTCGCGGCAGAGACTAGTTTAGACAAGCGATGGCGGTTCGACTTCGCCCACCCGGACCATTTTTGCTGCAGCCTCAAAAATGGTCCGAATGGACCACTGCTCTTTGCTTGGTGGTGCCTAAAGGAGACCGTGGCGGGCAGCGTAAGTGGCGGCCGCGGCGCGGCTGGGCAGTTCCAGCTTGGTAAGGATGTTTTGGAGATGACGCTTGACGGTGAAGGGGCTAAGGTTGAGGTGGGCGGCGATCTGGCGGTTGCTCAAACCTTGGGCGACGAGCCTGAGGACTTCGACTTCTCTGTGGGTAAGGCTCCCTGGCCCGCTCTGGCCGGCCGCCGGCGGAGGCGCGACCAGCTCGTGCTGCAAGGCTTCCGCCCGTCGAATCTCGACCTGGGCGTCCAACTCCTGCAGTTTGGCAGACGCTTTGCGAACCTCCGCCAGCGCCAGATCCCGCTGGCCCAGCGAATGCAGGGCTTGAGCCAGGGCCAGGCGGGAACGAGCCGCATCAAACCAGGCCTTACACTGGTCAAATCGATCGACGGCGTCCTCGAAGCAACGACGAGCCAACTCATGATCGCCGCTGGCGGCGGCCAGGAGTCCCTCCGCCAGGTGAAGCGAGGCCGTGATGGTTCCGACAGCCTGTCCCGAGCCCGCCAGGCGCAACTCGGCCAGGGTCCGCGCAGCCGACTTGCGGTCTCCCTGCGCCAATTGCGCGCGCAAGCACAATTCCAATCCCGCAAAACGGTCTGCCTGGTTTCCTTGGGGGATCCGCCGAAGAAAACGATCCGCCAGCTGTAAAGCCCGGCGAGGGTTCTCTCGGTCCAGCTCCAAAGCCGACTGCTCGAGGAGGGTTAAGTGGTGACCAGCCAGCTCGGCCAGAAGGGATTCGGCTGCCTGGAACCGGCCTTGACGGCGGCGCAATCCCGCCAGGCGCACAACCGCTTCTCCTCGCAGTCCGGGCCGTGAACGGGACAAGTAGCGGGCCGCGATCTCCAGCTCGGCCTCGGCTTCACTCCAGTTTCCACGTCCGATCAAGACGCTGGCGTAATGTGTGCGGCAAACTCCCAACAAGGCGTTGAAACGGGTCTGCCTGCAATAGGCGTGCACCCGGCCGCACCATTGCAAGGCTCGGTCAAAGTCGCGTGCCCGCTCACAGGCGCTCAGCATGTAACAGCAGGAATAGCCAATAGCCACGTGGTCTTGCAGGTCTCCTGAGAGAGCTGCTGTCACGGCCTCATCCAGTTGGCACATCCCCTCCATCCAGCGGCCCTGCACCACCAGTGCGGCGCCCTCCAGCGCGCGCGCCAGCATGTGGATTTCCTCAAGGCCCAGGGACTGGCCGATCTCAGTGGCGGCGGCGGCGTGGGACTGAGTTGCGGCGGGGTCGCCCAGAACCGACAAACAAAAATCGCCCTCGCCCAGTCTCAACCAACCGTGCTCCGGAGCGAGTGGGAGCGACTTCAGCAGCCCGTGAGCGCGACGATGCCACCCCTGGGTCACAGCAGGCTCGTTGCGGAAGGCCAGGGAATCGGCAGCCAAGGCAATGGCCATACGCGCGGCAGACCGGCGGTCGCCGTCGCGGCGATAAATGCGATAGGCCGACTCGCGGGCCCTGAACAAGGTTTCGGCATCTTCCAGCCACCAGGCCGCCTTACCCAATCCTTCAAAAGCCTCGGCGGATTCCTGGTGAGCGAGAGCCGCTTTGAATTTCTGATGAGCCTCAGTCCAGTTGCCGCGATCAAGGGCCAGATAAGCTTCTCGCAGTGGTCCGCCTGCTGCGCGACTCTTTGCTTTGAGAGATTTTGTCGGAGGGGGTGCACTCACTTGTTTGGTTGCTACTCCTCCCTCTCCGTCACGGAATCGGTTACGTGAGGTGGATTCCGAGTTTGGCATCGTGAACTAGAATTAAATTTCCCGCGTCAAGCTGGACTCGACGGGCGTCCGGGGACCCTATCCCGAGGAATGCGGGCCGCAAAAACCGTATAACCGCTGTCGCTAATCCAGCCAGGAGCCGAGGGGCCTCCGGACGACCCAATGACCTCACAGCGACCGAAAATACGACTTGCGCCGGTCTACCGGGACTTCCTTCGAGCGATTCTTTCTCCGCTCCAGAACGAGTCCGTGTTCGATCAGAGTCTGGACCACCACTCCGTAATGTTCGTCCAGGATGCGAGCAATATCTTTCATGGACTGAGCGTGATTGACAAAGAGATTGCAGATTGTGACCCGGCGCTTGGTGGAAGGATCCAGTCTACTGGTATCCAGCGGAACTTGAAATGGGCGGTTAGTCAGGCGGAAACCGTCTCGCTCCGTGGTCTCCTGCATGGCGGTCACCTCCTTACAATGCTGTGCTCCCGATGCGTTCTGGTTCAGGGGCCCGTCAGGGCGCCGGCAACGGCTCGGGAACGTCCCCAGCTTTCCTTTGCCTTCAATGGAGTTGGGTGCCCGGCAGGCTGCCTGACGTCGAAACCAGGTAATGGTGGCGCGAGAGGTCACCTTGACACCTCTCAGAGCATCACAGGACGGATCACTGGTCTTCTCGGGACGCCTGCGAGGCACAAAACGCCTCCATTATGACACACTCAACGCCTTTCAAGAGCAGCTAGCCGGTGACCCGATCGGTGTGGCGAGGGGAGCTGGAATGATGGGTGGGCGGAGGGCGCGATTCGAGTGGGGCTTTCGGGAAGGGCAACAGGCGGGCGTTTTGGAGGAGTGCGTGAGGAAATGAACTTGACACCCCTGAGACTTGCCTCTAAGATAGCAAGGCTTTTGGGGCCGTTAGCTCAGCAGGCAGAGCATCTCCCTTTTAAGGAGAGGGTCGCTGGTTCGAATCCAGCACGGCTCACCATCTCAATCTGACGGTTCAGTACGAATCGTCCGAAAGTATGCATTGATCGTTTCCTCGAAATCTCCTGCCTGAAACGTCCCGTTCGTCTAGCCCGGCCCAGGACACCGCCCTTTCACGGCGGCAACAGGGGTTCGAATCCCCTACGGGACGCCAGCTATCCTGTGAAGCGCCCAGCACTGTCTCTTCTGGCCACTCTTTCGACTTGGTAGCGTCCTGGCAACGCAGATCGCTATAAACTGTCTCGCGTCGGCTCAAAACTCACGTCTGCCTTCGGGCCCCTTGGCCCCCGCGGCAGCGGAAAAGGTGTGGTCCGACTTGCGGAAGGAGTGACGGGGCCGTCCCTCAGCCATCAGCTCCCCATCCACCGGCCTGACGGCCGGTCCCCGTCTCCCCCCTCGGCGGGGAGAAGGCAAAGTCGCGTAGCGACCACCCATGCCGGTGCTTAAACCGGCTGGTCGATTCAGGGTTAGCGGAGCCTCACGAGCTTCGAGACACGTCCGATCTCGACCCACTCCACGACAAAGATATCTCCGGAGCGGTCAAAACAAGCGCTGTGGGGAGAGACGAACTTCCCCGGGAGAAAATGGTCTCTGGAGAGTTTGCGCCTGTCGCGGAAGTCAGATGCTCCGGTTCCAAGATGAAGCAAGACCTGATTGTTTTGGTCCAGCAACGTGACTTTGCCGACCAAGTCCGGAACCGCGAGCATGCCGTTCCACGCAGCGAAGTGACAGGGCAACTCCACTCCATGGGCAAACCCCAAGTGTTCCCCCTCCAGGGAGAAATACTGTAAGCGGTTGTTGGAGCGGTCCGCGACCAGGACTCGGGCAGGCTGCGCGCGAGTGTCCACCATAATTCCGTGGGGACACATCAGTTGTCCAGGCTCCTGCCCAGGCCCGCCAAAGGTTTGGAGGTATTGGCCTTCCTTTGTGTAGCGGTTAATGTGGTGGGAACCGTATCCGTCGGCCACGTAGATGTCGCCGTTGGGCGCCACGGCCACGTTCGTGGGTTTGTATTTAACCTGTCCTTGTTCATCATACTTGGGACCAGCCGGAGCTCCCGTCTTGGGCTGGTATGCTTCCGACTCGCTGGGATAGCCGAGGCGTAACACTTCTCGTCCCTCTAATGTTGTCTTGACCACCAGATTCCTGGCAATGTCGCACAAGTAGAGAAACTCGCTGTCTCCCTCTCTTTGAAGATGAAGGCCGTGTGCGCCGCCCGCGAATTCGCTGCCCCAGGAGGTGACGAACTGACCCTCCCGATTGAACACCACCATGGCATCACGGCTTGGGCTGGTTTCATGAACAGTATGGAAAACGTAGATATTGCCGGCACTGTCTTCGGCGACCCCATGGGTATTGCCGTAACGGACCTCGCCCGGCAATTCGCCCCAATCGTGAATGACTTGGAATCTCCAGTTACCTTCTCCCATGACCGTTGGGGCGGGGTTCGCTGACTCTTTCATTCCTGGGCTCCTCCGTGAGAGAACGAGGGATCAATTTGTTGCTAGCGCTTATCCTTTATCCTTAAAGCCAAGACACAACGCTTCTGAGACGCCCGGACCTGTTGAGGAACAAAATCCGGGTGTCTCAGTTTCCGGACGGTTGGTTTACCGCATTCAAAATGGCTGTCGCCGTATATCATTCACTCTTTTAGCCAGGGCACAAGCTTAAAAAACTTCGGATCAAGACCCTTCATGACTGATGCCGGAGCGGTTTTGAATGTAACGGTTGCCCCCGGGAACCCGATCTGGCAAAGTAACTGGGGGACGACCTTCCGGAGAGCATCTCCTCGAGACCCTGCTTTGCACGGCGCTGTAGCGGCTGGCCCGTGGCTGGCTATACGGCCGACATAGTGCATCAGGAGTTCGACCTGTCGTTTTGTCTGGTCGAGAGCGTTCGCGAGGAACATGCACTCGGTCCGGCCTAATACAACCCTTTGTCTGCTGACTTTGACGGGTGGCAGCCACGGCTGCGGGGAGGGTCGCGGCCCGACGGCTGACCGCCTGCCACCCAGGAGGAATAAACCGATGACTGATGCCGCTGGAGCCCAAGAATCCTTGGAGGTCATGCTGAAGGGCGAAATCGTCCGAATGTACCAGGAAGTCGCCGACCATCCAGACCGCGAGTTCCATTTCTTCCACGGACGGCAGGCCGCGGAGCTGTTCGGGTACTCACCCCAGTGGCTCGATCGAGCGCCTGCGGGTGCAGTCGCCTCATTCGCCGGCGTCGGCAATCCGCACCAGCGGGCTCATCTCCAGCCGGGTGAAACCGTGCTCGACTTGGGAAGCGGGGCCGGGCTTGACGCGATCATTGCCTCGTGGAGTGTGGGTCCCGAGGGTCGAGTGGTCGGCGTGGACCTCAACCCCTCGATGTGCCTGAAGGCGCAAGGGCATGCGGCGGCGACCGGCGCCAGCATGGAGTGCCACGAAGGCCGCATGGAAGACATCCCGCTGCCCAACGCCCAGGTAGATGTGGCGATCTCCAACGGCGTGATCAATCTCTCCTTCCGCAAGCGTCGCGTGGTGGAGGAACTGTTTCGGGTGTTGAAGCCGGGTGGGCGGATCTCAATCACCGACATCGTGAGTGCCAAGCAGCTTTCCCAGTCCATCGTCAACGACCCCAAGCTCTGGGCCAGCTGAATCGGCGGCGCTCTCCTGGAAGGAGAGATGTTCAGGTTGTTCGAAGAAACCGGTTTCGCGCGCGTCCGCTCGGCTGTCGTGCCGCACTTTCGCTTCCGAAAGGAAGCCACGCAGAACGCGGCTGAAGCGTACGGCGTCAAGGCCGTCATGTTCACGGCCCTGAAACCAAGCGGATAAGCCGCTCTTTGGTCAGCACATCCCGAAATCCTGCCCGAAGGCCGGGATGATGGTTTCACTTCGGCACGGCAAGTGACTGGCTACAATCCCGCGTAGGGAAGCCGTTCTGGATCAAGAGGCGGGTCTCTCGGCAGCCATGTTAGATGGCTGCGCGAGAGGTGCATCAACGGTAGCCGAACACAGGCGGGAACATGAACACCACCAGTGCCGCCCAGACGGAGTACACGGGCAGATAGGCGATCTGCCATCGCTCCAGGACGGCAAACGAGCAGCGGCGGCGCAGGAAGCCCGCATAGAGCCATGCCGACCACGCCAGGTTGATGAGCAGAATAAGATTCTCGCCAAGCGCCGCCACTCGGTTGGGAGTGAAGCCAAACTCGGAGATGCGGGCTGCGATCGCAGCCAGCGCCACCCCATCGACCACCAGGGCGCTGACCACGAGCAGCAGCTGCAGGCCGTCGAAGAAGTCGGGCGGTGCCTCGGGGTCGCGCGCGGAGACGGCGTAGAGCACCAGCCCGACGACCAGCACCAGCAGCAGGTCGAAGCCGATCAGGACCTCCCGCTTCACGTTGATGGGGCTGCCGGTCCACGCCATCGTCCCCAGAAACACCAGGAGCAGAGCGGTGAACAGCGGTGTGAAGAGCCTGGTCAGCACCGGTGCCATGTTCTCGATGACACTTTGCTTCGCCTCCACGAGCCAGGATCCGATGACGACAGCGCCCATCGCCCCGCACGGGATCAGCCAGCCCTCGGCCAGCCATTCGGCGTTCAGGTCGATGGCCCGGAACATCATCATCGTAAATGCGGTGAGAACGCCCCCGCCCAACGCGATGAGCACGTAGTAGATGGCCAGTTCACCTGAGAACCGCACGAAGTCCATGCGCCCACCGTCGGCGAACCAGCGACCCCGGGCGTACGCGAAACCTACAGCCAGCCAGAGGGCGATTGGCAAGTGGAGAGCGGTGAGCACCGCAGTGTCGCTGCCCATGCTGAAGGGATAGACGTTGGCGAAAAGAGCCCCAGCCGCGAACGGCAGCGCCAACCAGAAACCGCTGGCCACGGACAACCCGCGCTTCCAGACAAAGTAGAGGGTGAGGAAGGGAAAGACAAACAGGCTGGCGTTCCGCGCGTAAAACGGCATGGCAGTGCTATGCTCGCCGAATCGAAGCCCAAACAGCTCCGGCACCTTGATGGCAAGCCCCGTGGCGACGGCAAGGGCCAGCACGATCAGTGTTTCGGCGGACGCTGTCTGGGGCGATTCATCGCCACCGTCAGGGGCCATCACCAGCTGCTTCCACAGCCGCTCGGAGTGCGCGCGAGCGAACTCCCGCGACAGCGCATCGAGGCTGCCCATCCGCTTGACTGCGACTAAGAAAGCTTCATCCCCTGCCAAGCCCGCCTCGGTGAGCGCCACCAGCTCGTCGCGAAGGTGTCCCTCGAGTTCTTCCACGTCTGGGCCGTGAAGAACCGGACGGCGGCGTACATACGCGCGCCATTGCGCGATTTGCTCCTCGAGCGGCCCATCGGCGAAGGTCTTCATACCGTGTACGCTTTCATCCAGATACCGCGCAAGGTGTTGTCCACGACCTGCCACTGCTGACGTTGGGATGCGAGCTGGGCCCGACCTGGTTTCGTGATCCGGTAGTACTTGCGCCTGCGTCCGTTCTCGGAGAGAGACCATTTGGCCGCGACATAGCCTTGGCGCTCGAGCCGGTGCAGCACGGGATAGAGCATTCCGTCGGTCCACTGCAGGTGCCCGCCTGACAACTCGCTCACTCGCTTGATGATGGCATAACCGTAACTGTCGCCTTCGGCAAGAATGGCCAGAACGAGCGGTGTGGCGGAAGCCGCAATCAAGTCCTTATTCATGTCCATACGTAGAGCTACTATACGTTGTACTTCTATGTATGTCAATAACCTGGGTCAACCACCTGGATTGATAGAAGCTGAATTGTGCAGGTCAGATGGTGTCTTGCTTCCGGAAGCCGGTGTGGGGTGCGGTCGGCGAGCGTTGTTATCATTGAGGCCCAACGGGCCGTCATCCCTCAGCCCAGCCCATCAGGCTGGGTAACCGAACGCACCGAACCGCCCAAGGCCTGAAGGGCCGTCACAAGCATCTTCCGCAAGTCAGTAGGCAGTCTGCTGCCGACACCGAGGCCATTCTTCATGACTAATATAATTCCCCGTCAAGAGACTGCAACCAATTAGCTGCTGGCCCACAATGAGCCCGGAGCAGCGGGGAAAACCACCCCAGCCCGCCGGTCTGAGCAAGATGAGCGTCCCAGGTGGGTCAATTTCATGATCGCTACCGGCTCAGTCTTGCGTGATCCGCGCCAGGGTGTTTGGGAAATCCGTCGCTACTGCCCCGCCTCCGATCTCTCAGCCTTTGGAGTGCCCGTACGAGGTCTTCAACTGTGTCGATGGACTCATGTTTCAACGCTTGGGTCGAGGGTTGTTCGCAATTAAAATGCCTGGCGAGCGACATCAAAGCGTCTTCAATCTCCTCATCTCCGAATGCGAGGAGATCACGGAGCCTATCACCCGGTGCCATCGGAAACTCCCGGATCGCCTGAGCTTGAAGATAACGATATGTTTCATGCAGGATGTCGCTGTCAAAATCCCGATGAGCTAGGGAGTTGACGAAAGAATTCAAACCCTGCCCTCTCCTGGATGCTCTCAGCCTTCTGAGCCGAACGTCGAACCGCCACACCCAGAGCAGGCAGAACAGAATCAAACTACCGTACAGCACAGCAATTTCCATCGTTAGGTTAACCCCTTTCTACCGAAGTCCTTCCCAAGTGCACTTATCCACGCAGCTTGCAACCGAGGCCACGTCTCTAATCAGGAGGCCAATCGAGAGAAACGGAATCCATCGTGCAGCAGCTCTGCCCAGAATTGGTGTCCCGGTCATTCTCAAGGTATCAATCGAGGTTCCGACTGGAGCGGGGATAGAAAAAGGAAGGCGATAGGGCAGCGAGTCTGAGAGGATTCTTGAAAACACAGAGGTCCCTACAGATGAACCAGGCAGAACAAAGTCCTTTGCGATGAGGGGCTGAGAGAGCAGCAGCATCCCCGCGTCGATGATAGGTCGTGCTGATTCTGAACAGCACTTCGTGATGCAGTTACGTAGTCGCTGGTCAATGTCAACTTCCTCCGGCTTAGTTGGGGGGCCTGGGTTAGCGGGCGCACGAGGTTGCGTTGATCCACCTCCACCCCCCTCGCGCGGCTCCGCCGCCTCCCAGCAAGAATCCCAACATCTTGGGACTCAATCCACCTCGGTCTCTGTCCCAGTAGCCCCCGCCACCGCCATCGCGAGGAGTGTCATCGCCTGGGATGGCAATCAGGAGACCCTGCGGATCATAGAAGTTGGCCGGGTCACTCTCCACATACACATACCTATTCCAACTGCTGGGATGATTCACTTTGGCGCTGCTGCCGAAGAGGCCCGGCGTCAGAAATCTTCCCAACGTGCTGCCGTAATACCGGTTCATGGCGTAGTCGAGGCCGGTGGAGTTGTCGCGGTAGTAAGTGGCGAACTTGTCCTGATCGTTAGCCGTGGCCACGCTCACCACCCGGTTCGATACGTCATAGCTCAGCGTCAGGCCGGGCATCGAGGTCAGGTTGCCGTTCGAGTCGTAAGCGTAACCCGAAGTGGTGATCCGGTTGGTCGAGGCGCTGTAGGCGAAAGAGTAAGCGGGTCCGGAACCTTTGGTCACGGTCTGGCTGGTGCGGTTCCCAAATCCGTCGTAACTGAAACTCAATCCCCAGGTCGGCCCCGCCGTGCTGGCCGCAATCAAGCGGTTCAGACTTTTCAAACGTGTTAGTGTACGTAATAGAAAATGACGCGCGTGCGGTCATTTCGGGCACGAACCACTCAAATCGACCAGGCCCACGTCGTTGTCCCCACCGCCGACCACATCAACGGCCAGAGTCTTCACGGGAGCCCGATCTTTTCCAATGATAAGGATGTGGCGGCCTCCCATATTTCCAACTGCTATTCGGAAAGATCCATTTCTCGGGCTGACGTAACCCTCGTAGGTCAAGCTCACCGCTCCAAACATCGGCAGTGCGCGCAGCCACCAGTCTCCTGTGATCGAACATCCACCAACCCGTCCCTTGATCAACGTCCAGGCAGTATCGAAGCCCGTTTCGAGAATCCCATGCTGGACAGACCAACGCTGCTGGCATGACCACAGAGTGATCTCGTCCGTGACCAAGACGGCTTTACCATCCGAAAGAGCAATCCTCAGGGATCTATGGATCGCTGACTCTGGAAAGAATAGACGATCTCCCCTGGCAGAGATTCGGCCTTCGGAGCGGTTGTCGGTTAGTAGATTGATTCGCGTGTCGTTACCCTTGGGAGGGTGAACACCTGTGATCCTGAACGGGAGCCGCATGCCGTGAGGGTCATAGACGGCCACTTCGAGAAAGCATGGCAATTGAGGTTCTCTAGCGCAAGCGGTAATCGCTTGTGAGACAGTGAGAAGGGCAACCAAAACAGCCTTCCTGCCCCCCTTCGTTTTCGAAAAGAATGTCAAGTCTGGAAGCATAGTTTCTCGAATTCTGGCTGAATTGATATGCGACCCAGAGAGGAGGAATAACTCGCTGCCCGGTAGATAGCTATGCTACAAATATCACCTCACCAGATCATACTATATAGGAGTAGGTCACAGTGTAACCGCTGTACAAATCACAGCGATGAGGAAGCGATTTAGCAATGCCAGCAGTGCCGATCCAAGGCAGTCGGTACCCACCAGCGCTCTCAGTCCGAGAAGCATATGTTTGCAAGGCTAACGCTGATCTCGTTCTTGTACGGTACCGTCGTCAGAGCATTAACGCCGATGAGTGCACCTTTTATTTGTTCATGAGTAAACCCTCCGCCGACTGATTTCTTGTGAAACAGCTCGTGTGCCAAGGTACCTAGCCCATACGCATCGCCGTACGTGTCCCAAAACCCTGACCAGGAAGGCATCCAGTTGGCTTGCCGAATCCAAATGGCAGCTCCACTCTTTTGGGACAGAGCTTCTACTTTTGGGTTGTTCTCAGGGGCATTGAAATACGCCCCTAAAGTAGCGTAACTAGATGTGTCAACACCAGGGAACTTCTCCGAGTCTATCTGTGTTGTCGAGCTCGGCCCGTCGTAGACATAGTTGCCCGCTTCGGCGGCAGTGCTCTGTAACTGGTCCATTAAACTGTCCACGCTCATGTCCAGCTTGCTCTGCTCGATTAGCTTGCTGAAGAACTCTCGGCACTTGTCCTTCGCTCTGAAATTCCCCTCAGAGATCGTTGACAAGTGATGTTGTGCTACTTGAATGCCTGTCGGAACGAAAAGACTCGGCCTGAAAAACGCGGCGGTCGAGCCCAAGTTCAACGACGAACTGAACCATCGATAAGCGCAAACCGACCACGGTTGACCTTCCCCGATATTGATGAACTGCTCGCAGCCAATCAATTCCCATTGCAGTCCTGCCTTGTCCACGTTGTTGACGGGATCACCGCCCGTGTAACTGTACTGGTTCAAGCTGCGGGGATCAGCGGGATTGAAGCGCCGTGATGGATCCGGGTCAGAAACCGTCCCAGCGTGCTGCCGTAGTAGCGGTTGAGGGCGTAATCGAGGCCGGTGGAGTTATCCCGATGGTAGGTGGCGAACTTGTCGCGGTCGTTGGACGTGGCCGGGCTGTTCTTCAAAATACTTGTTGCCGCGTACCGAAGCCAGCCGATCCACACCGCTAACAACCTGCCCGCAGAATAGATTCGTAATCACAGGTACGAAACAGCCGGGTGCGACTACGACCATGACAAGTTACTGGGTCTTGTCAGACACCGGGACCTTCTGGGAAGAACGGTTCAACTTCCCGGAGTGTTCCGCTGTTTGAGAAAGCCTCTGTCGGCAACTGCGAGTGCATAAAAACAGATCGACTTGTGCTGGGAGAGCTGTTTCCTCTAGACAGAAACTTTTGATGTGTGGCCCCAATTTCTCCCGATTTCACCTACTCTATTGCAACCTCTTTGATGTCCTTGATTACTAACTGCGCCGGGAACATTCCCACATGGCCGAATCCATTGGCATGATATCCACTTTTCAATGTGCCAACGGGCTTGAACACTCGCACAATCCGCAGCAGCCCCTCAAACGTTGCAGTTACTTTTACGTTGCGGTTCTCGGCAACGGCCATGATTTTCTCCAGCTGGTTGAACCCTTCGGGCTTGATTGCGAACTTTACTCTTGGAAAACCGTCAACTTCGTCCTCGGGAAGCGCCAGGTGAATCATAGCTGTGGTGCCAAAGAACGTCATCTTCGCCGACCCTGGACAATCTTTTGACCACAACCAAGCACCATGACTGCTTCTATGAACTTGGCTCCGCACGGCAATCACCTTGTTCTGATACCGGTTCAGATTCTCGAACACGTGACAGACGCTTAGAATTTCAGCTCCACGTGCCGATCTAACCAGAAGGAAGAGTCCCAGGACAAGACAAACTGTTCGACGACAAACTCTACGGGGTGGACGGTCGCGAGTGTGGAATGCCTTTTCCCAGACATTCACTCCAAAACTGCGAATCAATGTCCCATACTTTCTGACGATCAACTGGCCCTCCTTGTGCATCTTGATGGCGATTTTGCAGCACGCCGACCAGATACCCACGACCACCGCAAATAGCGCGGTGATCGTGGCTACCAGCTGACCCATCCCGAGAATCAGGGGTTTTGCAGCAGAATCGATATTTAAGGGCTGACCCCAGTCGTCCCATGTACCAACAGCCTCCATGCGAGCGAAATCTCTAGGGACCAATTCCCGCAAGGCAGGTTGGCTCCGGCGCGTCGTTGTGGAATGCGTTGGAACTGCACGTCAACGACACCCTATGGAACGAGTTTCTGCATTGTCCAGCTCTTCCCGCAGTCACTTGTTGTGAAAACCGTGCCGTCTGCCCCAACCACCCAGGCTTTGCCATCATCCAGGGCTTGAACGTCTGTGAGGATCTCCCTGCTAGGGTAGTTCCTTACTTCCCAATGCACCCCGCCATCAGTCGTGCAGAGTGCTACCCCTTTTGCCTCGCCATCGTCATCTTCCGAAGAACCCACAATCCAACCAGTACTTTCGTTGAAGAAGGAGACGCCTCTGAAAAACGGGTGACGAGTCCTTGGCAAGTCTTTCTTTGACCAGGACCTTCCCCCGTCATCAGATTTGAAGGCAATTCCTGCACTTCCACAAGCCCACCCGAGTCGCCCCTTAAAGAAACGAATACACTCGATCTGGATCCTGTTTGCGCCGTCCTCATCCAGCTCGGTACTGACCCAACTCTTACCATTATCACGCGAATGGTATATCGATCCGCTCCCCCCAATCCAAATTTCAGATCGAGACTTCAAGAACAAGGAATTGACGTTTTCGAGCATCCCCTTGCCCAAGACTTGCCAAGACTTCCCTCCGTCACCTGTTCGATAAATCTCCCCAGCCGAAGTTATGCCCCAACCGTGCCGCTCGTCTGACAAAGCCACAGCGTCAAAGCGTACAGGCAGGCTTGCACCAACCCTATTTTCCTTCTGCTCTCCTGTCAGTGTGTCAACAGATGTCCAGCCCAGTTCGTTCAAGACGATAGCGCGGCGCTGGCTAGCCCACGCAAGGTATCCCAAGTCCAACATCTTGAGATCTGAGACGTCAGCCTCAGGCATTTCCCCTGACTGCCTCACCCATGTTTTACCGCCATCTTTGGTATGGAAGATGCCGCCGATCCCCGTAATCCACCCGTGAGTCTCATCCACGAACGCGACGGACCGCAGAACAGGAATCTTCACTTCGACGACAGTGTCGGACCTTAGAGTTCTGCAAATCAGACCAGATGACACCACAAGGATCCACGCTGCTGTAGCGAAACTGCAGATCATTTGAGGCATTTGTCTTTCGCCAGTTTTGAGTTGCCCTCGTTGACCTGAGGGTCTTGGCCGTCCTTGATATCTGAAGCGTTATGGCCATAGATGCGATCTGCGGCGTGCCCCAGCTCGTGGATTACTGTGACAATCCGATTTTGATCGTTACTAAGTCCAAGAAATCCGTGGTAGTTCACGAACGCTCCTTGGCGGTTGTTGTTGAAGGTTACTCTCGCGCCTGAAAAGTTCCCGTTAGCCATGGGAAGCACTCCGATGGTCGTTGCCGCCACTCCCCTCCAAGAGTCGCCCGTGCGTACAGCAGGCCCTCGATCGCCAAAAACAAGACTTCCAGACTTTACAAGCCCGTTCAGAAAGGCAATAGGACTGGTCCCAGGTGGCAAACGAAACAGGCCAGCACATTCAGGATCGAACAGGGCCTTGATCGCACCAGCTAGGGCATCATCCAAGAACTTGCCAAGCATCGCGTCGAATCGGGCCTGTTCACGGCTTTGAACAGTGAAATTCCTTGATGGTGGCGTATTGGACGCCGTGTAGAAAGAACCCCAGCCTAAGAATGCTGCATCAACTGGGGTGCCGCCGACGGTGTCCCAAACCTCCACGCTAGTGTCCCCGACATTGCGAGGATCGGCCGGGTCAAACGGGCTGTCGCCCGTGTCGTAGTCCAGTCCATACGGGTCGGTGCGGTTCACCGGGTCACCAATGACATAGCTGTAGCGATTCCAACTCTGCGGGTTTCCCATCTTGGCGCTGCCGCCGAAGGGGTCCGGTGTCAGAAACCTTCCCAGCGTGCTGCCGTAGTACCGGTTCATGGCATAGTCGAGGCCGGTGGAGTTGTCGCGGTAGTAGGTGGCGAACTTGTCGCGGTCGTTGGCCGTGGCCGGACTCAGCTCTTCACCAAAGGGATAGAGCCGCGTGTTCTGCAGGATCGGATCCGGCGTGGCAGTTCCCGAGTTCGTGCGCATGCGAACCGAGCCCATCCGGTCCGTCACCACCGCCGCATCCTCCACGCCTCCGTAAGCATTGATCTGCTTCTGCCGGATCAGCTTGCCGGCAAAGTAGAGGTTGGTGCTCAGGTTGGTCAGCTGGCCACTCAACAGCTTCCAGGTCCCCAGCCGCTCCCCGGCCATTCCGTAGAAGGTAATTTCAGACACGACCGCAGGCTGTTCGGTGATCTTAAGCCGATGAAGTCAAGGAACGATTCAAGCTGGAGCTGTACCCACGGATCGACGCCCTACCATCACCGCAGGCCTGACAAGGGTCTATCTGTGAACCCTTTCCCGACGCAGCCGGTACACCTTGCGAACAACTATCTTCTGTCTGGAGACTGGGGAGGACGCCACCAGCGCCAACACAATAGATCCGGGTTCTCGCACTTTGCTTTAGTGCTCTGGCTGAATCATTTGCCCGGTTTATCATTCGTCAACGTAGGTGGATCAGTTCCCTTTAGCACAATAGTTTTCATGTTATGGTAAGGAGGTCCCGGGGTGTACCTCAGAATCTCATTGTCCCCGATGCGGATGAGCACAGCGCCAGGGTGATCTCCTTCAAGCGGGTCGATCCACGGCCGCTCAGAAACCACTCCTCCATCCAGCTCCTCAGGGGTGGGGATCTGCATCAAGCTCGTGTTTACCCATGCCACCAGCCAATCGGGCGTCGGGAATCTTCGCGACAACAGGATCAGTAGCTTCCTAAGATTGTCGATTGAGAAAGCCCTCTCTTCCAGAAGCACATAGATGTCCCGACGAATAAGCTTACCCGGATCATCGATGTTCGCTTCATTAGAATAGATGACATAACGGAATTCTGCAGAGCGCCAGTCCCTGTGTCTCGGTTGGCCGATCTCGCCATTGGTTTGAGCGAATCCTGGCGTCAAGCCGACAACGATGATGATAAGCACGGGTACGTGAAAAGAAACCATTCCGATCATAGTTGAGGTCCCTTGTCCTTACACTTGCTATTGAAGAATCGGGACACAGCATCTGACCATGACTCACTTCCTGTCCTATTGATGCCGAGTTCCTTTGCGAGCCGTTCATCGAGGTCTGCGATTCTCGGATCCCCTCTGACCTGTGCGTGAGATACTTCGTGTAGGAACAGATACATTCCCTCACCGCTGAATGTGTCGAATCCCCTGAAGTAGATTCCCGGCTTCGGGCCGCCAACCCGCGTGTAAGCGTCCACGTTCGCCAGACTCAAAAGGGCTCCGTGATCGGTAAACCTGTCGCCGCCGAGGGTCACAATTTCGTTCAGGCCGATGAACTCATGTGCGCGCGTTCTTGCAAAGTACTTTGAATTTCCGTCGTAGCTGACATCGTACAGCATTACTGCGTCAACGCCATTTCTTAGGCCACTAATGTATGGGGCCAAACTGCTTTTGCAATCGTCTGACATCTCGCTCAAGAATACCTTGAAGTTTTCCCGCAAGAGATGCTCTTGTTGAGCATTGTACAAGCCTGCTAGGAATCGCTCCGAAAAGTCTGCAAAGTTCTCATATCCGTAGAATCGATTCCTCCGCTCGACGAAATCTCGAAAATTTTCGAGAGGATCCGGCGGCAGGTCCTCCTCCAGCCCTAGGGGATCGTTCCAATTAATTGGGTCATTTCGGCCATACGCATATCGGTTCCAACTGCTGGGATGATTCACTTTGCCGCTGCCTCCGAACGGATCCGGGGTTGTAAACCTTCCCAGCGTGCTGCCGTAGTAGCGGTTGATGGCGTAATCGAGGCCGGTGGAGTTGTCGCGGTGGTAGGTGGCGAACTTGTCGCGGTCGTTGGCCGTGGCCGGGCTCAGCTCTTCACCGAAGGGATAGAACCGTGCACTCCGCAGAATGATATCCGGGCTGGCGGTTGCGAAGTTCGTGCGCATGCGAACCGAGCCCATCCGATCCGTCACCACCGCCGCATCCTCCACGCCTCCGTAAGCATTGATCTGCTTCTGCCGGATCAGCTTGCCGGCAAAATAGAGGTTGGTGCTCAGGTTGGTCAGCTGGCCACTCACCAGCTTCCAGGTCCCCAGCCGCTCCCCGGCGATCCCGTAAAAGGTGATTTCGAACGCCCCGGCGGGAAGGGGTCGCCACATTCTCCGGTTGCTGGGGTCATACCCATACTGCTCGTTGACCGAAGCGCCTGTCACGCTCACCACCCGGTTCGACACGTCATAGCTCAGCGTCAGGCCGGGCATCGAGGTCAGGTTGCCGTTCGAGTCGTAAGCGTAACCCGAAGTGGTGATGCGATTGGTCGAGGCGCTGTAGGCGAATGAGGAAGCGGGCCCCGAACCCTTGGTCACGGTCTGGCTGGTGCGGTTCCCAAATCCGTCGTAACTGAGACTCACCCCCAAGGAGAACCGGTCTGTCGCGCTTGGAGGTAATCTCTGACGAAGCAAGGAAAAAAGCGTGGCCTTGGTGCTCTCTCACAGTGTCAAGCCTTGCCAGTCGAACTCTCAGTGGTGAATGTCGAGATCTGACCCTTGCATTCCCTAGCGTTGGAGTTGGCCTTCATGAACCGACGCTGTACCTATGCACTGACGGCACGGTTCACCTTAAGAACGACCGAACCAGGATGAGTACTAAGAACAGGGACAGACAGAGATTTCCAATGCCTATGACCCTTGCAATCCAAAGGATGGTCCCGTCATCTTCGGAGAGCTTTGAATCTGCGCGTTTGGCCCACCTCACAACGATCTCGGGGCGCAGAATGGTTAAGACTGCGACGCCAAGCAATGAGGCCACGATAACAGTGTCTGTGAGATGTCTCAAATTGCCTCCTCGATGGCTCAAGCCGACGCGATGTTCACCGGACCAAAATCGCGCAGACTCGGGGCGCGAGGTGGTGCCTTACGAACCTTGCAATGCTGGGGCAACTTGGCAAGTCGAGGGTCTACCCTCGCCTCTGGTGCTTTTTTTCCCATTCGCCAAAGGACTCCCAACGACAATAGAACTCCTCAAAAACCATCGCTGGCCGCTTGGCGAGGAAGTAGACGGAATGTACTGAATCAAACTGGAGACTCAAGCCGCCACCCCGTAGAATCTGAACATGTCATTCAGAAAAGGTGGTTGAGGTGACAACGGCACGATCCAACCAGCCAGGCAGCGAAGTCACCTCGCCTTCGGCGTCGTAGGTCTGCAGGGCAACACCTTTCCGGAAAGAGAAAGATGTCAGCCCCCTTGTTGCCTGTCAAACAATGCCTACTCACGCGAACTGTTGAAGAGCCACTTCGGCCTTGCGTCACGTCCTGCCATTTCGAGAGCCGGACTGATGACGGTCCATTCAAATGGCGTGATTATCGCAAACCATAAGTACCCGAAGTGCTCCACTCTGAGAAGCACCGCTATGTAGGCAGCTAGGTGAACTGTCAGCAGAGCGGCCATGGTAAGCCAGAAGAGTTTTCGACGCCAATACTTCCGGTTCCACTTGATTGGATACCCAAACGTCACAGCAGTGGTGCCAGCTAGTGCGATCCAGCGAAAGTCAGGCCGATGACCCGGCGGGGCATGCTCGGCATGATAGAAGATCAGACCGACTATCGCAAAGCCGATGAGGACTTCCACTGCTAAGTCAGCCACTCGTCTCCCACAGCCGATACGCTTCTTCTTGTCCTGATCCATCAATGGCACCCTCCGTTTTTCATTGATTGGTACTCGCTATACAATGCTTGAGCGGCCGCGGCGTCTAACGTCACCAAGAGTCCGACCACCGATCCAGCTTTGCTCTGGTTCAGGAGTGCGCGGAACGTACTGGACTTGAAGGGATACACCAGGAACGATGTCCCAAAGCGCTCGCTGGAGGTCGTCATGGCATGCTGCAGCGCTCGGTTGAACGTCATCGCGCTGTAAGCAGGTCCTGCGATCTCGCCTGCCGTGGACGCTATTCCCGGGGTGTATGGATTGGCATTGCTCAATAGATTCCTGAAGAACTGATTCAGGCAACCATCATTGTTCAGAAGACTTTCCGATGTTGTTGTCCAGGTAGAGCTGACGGAAATGAGATCGTCAAAGAAAGCTTCCCACCAGGCAGCATCAAAGCCTACCGTCTCGTCGGACGGCTGAGATGGGTTAGAAGGTGGCGATGAGCTTCCATTTCCACCCCCTCCACCGGCAACCGTCGGTGGGGGAACAAAAGGAGCCGGCCAGGCTTTGATGGCGTATCTCAGGAAGGGGAAGGGATCGAATTGATCGCCGCATTGCCTCAGCCCCATTGGAACACTCCAAGCGATAAAACAGGGCTCTGGAGTCGACGAATCCTCTCCCGGCGCGATCAGTCCTGAGGGGTCGTTCTGGTTGACTGGGTCATCCTGTCCGTAGGTATACCGGTGCCAGCTTTGGGGGTTATCTGGTTTTCCACTCTCCCCGAGCGGATCCACTGTCAGGAATCTCCCCAGCGTGGACGAGTAATACCGATTTCTGGCGTAGTCCAGGGCCGTGGTGCTGTCCCGATAGTAGGTGGCGAACTTTTCTCCCGATGCGGCCCCCGACTGAGCTTCGCCGTAAGGATAGAGGCGTGGGCCGTTATTGACCACCGTGCCGACATGGTTGGTCACGATGGCCGTGTCGCCCTCCCGGATCAGCCTCCCGCCAAAGTAGAAGTTCAGCTTCACCGTCTCGTATCCGTAGAGAGCCGGTTTGTAGATCCCCAGCCTTTCGCCTTTCATGCCGTACAAGGTGTAGTGCTCGACCAGAGTCGGCTGCCGGCGATAGACCCGCTGGTTGTTGGGATCGTAGGCATAGATCTCGGTTCCCGACCCCGTGGTGCTGATCAACCGGTTCGCCACGTGGTAAGTGGAAGTAGATGTCTATCAACGAGTGAAAAGGTGGCGCGCCCGGCCCGACTCGAACGGGCGACCTGCGGATTCGAAGTCCGACGCTCTATCCAACTGAGCTACGGGCGCGTGTCTTGGAAGGCCGTGGAGCAAAGGGGCCAGGCCGGCGAATGTCGAAGCATGGCCTTGAACTCCCGAAGCTGCCGGGATTATGGAGCATCCCGACCGAGCTTTGCAAGGTTTTGAATCATCATGATCGCCAGCCATGGGATTTCCAGCGACTTCTCCCAGGGCTATCCGCTTCTTCTTGCAGCCCCGGGAGTTCATCGCCTCCTCAAAACGGCCTTTCCATCCGGCAGGGAATCGAAACCGGATCCTCTCTCTAGTCGAAACTACCCGACACGCCTTGAAATCCGCGAGCAGCCTGCTTAAAGAGCCACCGGATGACCCGGCCATCGTTATAGCAATAGCCCAAATTGTGGTTCAAGGTCGAGAAGCAATGCTGTTGGCAGGACTCTTTCATCCTGTTGAGTTGAGGAACCTCAAAGTGGTGGTTCTCAATGGTGCCCCAATCGTATTTGGCTGAATACATCGGAAAGCAAGGCGCCAGTGTCCCGTCAACGCGAATGATGAGAGAGTTCTGACCGGCGCGGCAATTCCACGGCTCGACCTTACCCCTGAGAAAACTCTTCATGTCGGAGAGCCGCCGGGTGGAATTGACCATCTTGTAACCTGACCGGTTCTTTTCAATCAGCCAATCCAACAGGGCGTCCACCTTGCCATAGTCCTCACTCCGAAAAAAGGTATCGTTTTCGTCCGCGTGTTTGAAGTGTTCTTGCTCGATCATCGGCGACTCATTGATATGGTAGTCGGTGATGATCCCGTAGTCGTGGGCGATTTCGGTCAGTTCCCGGACATCTTCGAGGTTATTCCGACAAATGTTGATGTTGAGAAAAACGACGTAGCCGTAAGCGTACTGTTTCTTGATGAGGTAATCGAATTGTGATCGGACCGGCTCGAGGGCTTTAGGGAGCCCTGGTTTCTCGCGGACGCAGTCTACCGCGAAGTTGACTGTGGCCACGCCGGCGTCACCGATCCAATCGACGACGTCGGGACGAAGCAGGCGCGCGTTGGTGGGAAGGTAAACCCAAAATCCCTTCCTGGCCGCGTAGTAGATGACCTTGTGGACAAAGGCCGGGCGCAGCAGAGGTTCTCCTCCCATCAAAGCCAGAACACGACACGTGGTGGAATGCAGCCAGTCAATGGAGCGCCTGGCAACGTCTTCGCTCATGCCCTTGACCCGATTGTCGAAGGCCCAGCAATAGTGACAATCGAGATTACATTTCCACTCCGTGAACAGGTAAGCGATGATCGGGTGAAAGTCTCCGGGAAGAACGCGCGACTGAAAATAGGGCACGGCCCAGCCTCGAAGAGCGCGCAGGATGAGGGGGGCGGTCCAGCGACGCGCGTACGGAGAGCTGCCATTTCGATGGTTTGGCTTCTTAGTGCCGGCTTCGCCGGCCAAATCCGGGTACCGGGGGAAGACCGGCTCCGGAAGTTTTTGATCAGAGATCGGCAAAGTGGTAGGGGGCCGCCTGGGCTGCGGGTTAGTCAGCAGATGGTGCAGAGGGACGTCCAGACGAAAAGAGGATGAGTTCCTCTCGAAAGCGTGGTCACTTTGCTCGTTTAACATCGATCACGTCTCCTTTCCCGACCCCGGGGCACGACTACCGATTCGGTTGCTGGACGTGAATGGAGACGCAGTCTTGCCCGCCGGTCGCGTTGGTGCCAACCGCCAAGAGCCAGTCGCGCTATCGATTCCGAATACAAAGCTCATCTAAGGGATGGCTCATAGAGAAGGTTGCTGTGTCTTCTTCGGTCTTCCCCACGGGGGGCTCATTCCTCCATCCGGAATCAGCAGGGAAATGAACCCCGCAGCAGGAGAAGAGGACTCTAATCCTAATCATGCTACCAGATTTTATTGTGATCTCAGGATGGCAGAGAACAGCACCGCTGTTTCTGCATCACGGGAGGGAATAGTGGGCAGGTTTGAGGTTCGGCTTGAAGCCTTTGAACCCGAACGGACTGGGCTGGAAAGGCCCGACCGGGTCAACCCTCGAGTTGGCTCGAATCTCGTCCTCCAGGCCCAGGGCCCAGTAACACGCGTTGACCAACAAACGCCGGACTCCTTCGCTCTCCATGTCGGAAGCGGCGCCGATGGTGGAGGTAAAAATCCGGGCCGACTTTCCGGCCGAGCCGGTGTAGGTCTTGGCCCAGGCGATTGGCATCATGGGGTCATTCTGGGTGCCGGCTACCGGCTTGTCGGTTGGTTGCATGCCTTCCAGCACCTGTCCCAGGACGAGTGGCTTCGAGTCGCCGGGAAGCGGCAAGCGCACGCCGTAAACATCGGTGGGTCCCCAGATGTCGCCATCCTTGATGCCGCGCAAGATGGGATGCTCCCGCTGCCCCGGAGCAATGATTCCGCGAGTGCTTTCACCGCCGTGACGGCCGTGGTGCCGGATCCAGGTTTCACCCAGCACCTGCCGGCCAAATCCGCCTTCCCACTCCTTGCTTCGCCAGTCAAAACGCGCGAAGGTCCTGCCTTCGGGGATAGCAAAGGCGTGTGTGGCAGTACGAATCCCGACGATGGGGCGACCGGACTCGATGTAATCGACGATGTGTTTCATCTGGGCATCCGGCAGGTTGCGGAAACGTGTGAAGATGACCATCAGATCGGCTGTTTTCAGAGCCTCCAGGCCCGGAATGTTGTCGCTCTGGTTGGGATTGATGGTGTTGTCGGCCGGATCCAGGGCGAACAGAACGGTGCACTTGAACCCGTGGTGAACCGACAGGATCTTCCCCAACTGGGGCAGCGCTTCCTCCGAGCGGTACTCTTCGTCCCCGGAGACCAGAACGATGTGTCGGCCTTGCCCGGGACCGGCTTGGCCTGGATACACCACCCACAGCGGATCAGCGCTGAGGATCGATGAAATCAAAAGGATGCTGGAGAGAGCAGCCATCGACAGAGGATTCATGTGGTTCCCTTTCAGTTTCGGCGGAACGCGACACCCACAGAAAGAACGGGCGGCTGGACAAAGAGGTTCATTCCCATAGCCTGCTTTGGTACCCGTCCATCCGCGGCCAGAGTTATTTGTTGGCGGGCTCTACGGTTGAATCCAGCGGTATCCCCAGTTGCTCGTAGAGCCTTCTTCGACCCGTTTTGTCCGATTCCAGGATTTCGCGCGCGGCTTTGGCCACGGCCTCGGCGTGCTCGCGAGGCACCACCACCACCCCGTCTCCGTCCGCGACCACCACATCCCCCGGTCGTACCAGCACTCCTCCGCAGGTGATGGCGTGATTGACGGACTCCACTTCATTGCGGCCCGGGCGGATGCCGCGCCCCACTTTCTTCAGATACAGGGGGACCCGCTGTTTGATGATCTCGTCGGTGTCACGGGCGCCGCCACTGGTGACGACGCCCCGCGCGCCCTTGGTCTTCCAAAGCAGGATGTTGTTCGACCCGATCGATCCGGTATCCCCGTCATCGGTTCCGTCAATGACGATCACAGAGCCCGGCCGGAGCAGTGACACAAAAGGCTCCGCGGAGAGTTGTCGATACCAGTCGCCTTCCCACTTCTTGAACTCTTCGCGAGTCATCTTGCCCGCACGTCGGTTTGTGGGGACGTAGCGAACGGTGACGGCGATGCCGGCCAGACGGTGCCGGAAATTCTCCGTGTCTTTCCACAAAGGTTGGATGTCGGCGGCCATCAGCCCCACATCCTGCAAGCCGACAACATCCATTCCATCCGAGACGTCGGCGACGCGCAGGCCCTCGAAGAGCTTGAGAAGGGCATCGTCCTCGGCTTGGCTGTACGGTTTGAATTCAATGAAGGTCTTGCACTCGGAGCAAGGAGCCTGGGCCAGCGGGCTGGAGGGTGTCAACCAGAAAGACAGGGCAACAAGGGCAACGCGGTGAGCGATGCGAAACGCAGTGGGCATGATGACGCCTCCAGAATGCCAGACGGCCCTCGTGCGTCCGGCGACCTGCCTGTTGCGATTTCGGCTTGGAAACACCACGCTACAGAAACTCGTTAGCGCTCCAACCATCTGCTTGCACTGAGGCCCTGCTGCCGCTAGCCGATGCCGAGGGCCTCATTCAGTCGGGTTCGGCTGAAGGGACTGCAGTGAAAGAAACGTCCATCCACGTCGAAGGTGGGAACTTTGCGCTTTCCGTCATTGGCTTTGATCACCACTTCAGCCGCTCCGGGCACCTCTTCGATGTTGATTTCCTCAAACGCGATTCCCCGCTCGGTGAGATACCTCTTGGCCGCGCGGCAGTCCCCGCAAAACGGGGTGGTATACATCTTGATCGTCGACATGAAACATCCTCGCCACGGCAGTCACGCCGGCATTGTAGCATTATCGGCGGCTGCGGCGGCTCTCATCAGTTCAGTGGCTGCCTTCGAACAAATGATGGCTGAGCGGTTCCGTATCCGACTGGGAAGGCCGGTGTTTGCGGTTCGCGGAGTTGCTTGAGGGACTTCGTTCTGCCATGATTACGACGGGATAACTCAAGAAGCGTTTGTAGGCGGTCATTTGCGACCGGAGATCCGACGTATGTTCCCACTGCGAAACGAGGTGCCAGCGTGCGAACCCTCCATTCCTATCACGTTATCCCTTCATTGCCTGACCGCATTAAGTGCCTGAACGAACTGGCCCACAATCTCCGTTGGGCCTGGGACCACGACACGATCGAGTTGTTTCGGCGACTGGACCGGAATTTGTGGGAGTCCTCCGGGCATAATCCCGTACTCCTGCTCGGCACCGTGGACCAGAAGCGGCTGGATGAGGTGGCCGTCGACGAAGCGTTCTTGATGAGCATGGATCGGGTCTACCAGGAGTTTCAGAACTACATGATGAGGCCCGGCTGGTGCATGAAAGCCTACGGGGAACTAAAAGACTGCATGGTGGCGTATTTTTCGGCTGAATTCGGACTGACTGAATGCGTGCCTAACTACGCCGGAGGATTGGGCATCCTTGCCGGGGACCACCTCAAATCGGCCAGCGACTTGGGAGTTCCCCTGGCCGGTGTGGGATTATTGTACCAGCAGGGCTATTTTCGACAGTACCTGAACGTCGACGGCTGGCAGCAGGAAACCTATCCGCAAAACGATTTCTACAATCTGCCGGTTCAGCCGGTGCTTCGGCAGGAGCGACCGTTGCTGGTGTCGGTGGATTTTCCAGGACGCACCGTGCATGCCAAAGTGTGGCGGCTTCAGGTAGGACGCGTGCCGCTGTTTCTGCTGGACACCAACATTCCGGAGAATGCGCCCGAAGACCGAGGGATCACCGATGCCCTGTATGGCGGCGACAAAGAGACCCGTATCCAACAGGAAATCATTCTGGGTATCGGTGGCATTCGGGCATTGATGACGCTGGGCATGGAGCCAACCGTCTGCCACATGAACGAAGGCCATTCGGCCTTCTTGGCTTTGGAGCGGGCCCGGCTATTCATGCAGTCGCAGCGCGTCTCTTACCGGGAAGCACGGCAGGCAACCTGTGCCGGAAACCTCTTCACAACCCACACGCCCGTGCCCGCCGGTTTCGATCTGTTTGACATCGGGCTGATGCAGAAGTATTTCCAGCCTTATGCCGCCAGTCTGGGACTGACCTTTGACCAGTTCATGGCCTTCGGGCGCTATTCGGTGCACAACACCGCGGAACCGCTCAACATGGCCGTCCTGGCCTCCAAGCACAGTTCCTATACGAACGGCGTCAGCCGGCTTCACGGCGAAGTAACGAGGCGGATGGTCCGGGAGGTCTGGAGCCGATTTTCGGAACATGAAATTCCCGTGGGGCACGTGACCAACGGTGTCCACACGCGTTCCTGGATTTCGCTGGAGATGGCCGACCTCCTCCGCCGTTACCTGGGGCCTCGCTGGCTGGAAGACCCATCGAATCTGGCGGCCTGGGAGCGAATTGGGGACATTCCTGACGAAGAACTGTGGCGGACCCACGAACGTCGCAAGGAGCGGTTGGTGGCCTTCGTCAGGCGGCGGCTGGTGGCGCAGTTGAAGCGAAGGGGAGCCTCGGACCCCCAGTTGATCCAGGCTCGGAGTGTGTTGAACTCGGATGTGCTCACCATCGGATTTGCTCGAAGGTTTGCCACCTACAAGCGAGCCACGCTCTTACTCCGCGACCCGGAGCGCCTGAAGCGTATCCTGAGCCACGACCAGCGACCGGTTCAACTGCTCTTCGCCGGTAAGGCCCACCCCCGCGACCAAGAGGGCAAAGAGTTGATTCGCGAACTGGTGCATTTCACTCGGGAGGAAAGCGTACGGCGGCGCGTGGTGTTCCTGGAAGACTATGATATGGCCGTCGCCCGCTACCTGGTGCAGGGCGTCGATGTGTGGCTCAACACTCCGCGCCGACCGCTGGAGGCCAGCGGGACCAGCGGGATGAAGGTGCTGGCCAATGGAGGGCTGAACCTGTCGATCTTGGACGGGTGGTGGTGCGAAGGTTACGAATCCCAGACCGGATGGGCGATTGGAAGCGGCGAAGAGTACTCGGACTTAGAGTATCAGGATCGGGTGGAGTGCGACGCCTTGTTCAATCTTCTGGAGGAGGAGGTGGTGCCTCTCTATTACGATCGAACCTCCGACGATCTTCCACGCGCCTGGATTGCGAAGATGAAGGAGTCCATGAAGCGCCTGTGTCCGAGGTTCAACACCAACCGGATGGTGGCTGAGTATACCGAACGATTTTACGTCCCAGCCGCTCGCCGTTATCGCCGGCTGGTGGAAAATGGAGCCGAACGCGCCAAGGCTCTGGTTCAATGGCGGACGAGGATGTACCGGTACTGGAAGGAGGTGCGTGTGGAAGAGGTGGCGAACGAGCACCCGGAAAATGTGTTGCTCGGTACGAACCTGAATGTCACGGCCCGAGTCCGACTGGGTGCCATTCCGCCGGAAGACGTGGCTGTGCAGCTATACCATGGGGGGCTGGATACCAACGGACGGCTGCAGCAGGGCGAAAGCACGCCCATGACCCTTCGGAAGGCGGTGGGTGAAGGCACCTACATTTACGAGGGAGAAGTTCCCTGTCAAAAGAGCGGACGTTGTGGATTCACGGTGAGAGTGCTGCCTGCCCATCCCGATGCCCTCGTGCCTTACGAGTGCCCGCTGGTGGCCTGGGAGGGTGACTGACGGTCAGGTGAACACGGAGTCAGACCACGCCAAGACGCCGTGGCGGCCTACCCGGCTCCTGACAGTCCGGTGGAAGAAGGGAACAGCTCATTGGGGCCCTCGTGGTCCTGGGTCTTGCCTTAAGGAGTCCGAATGCATCTGCGAAACACCAAGATCGTTGCCACATTGGGCCCGGCCTCCGGTACACCGGAGATTCTGAGGGCCATGGTGGAAGCCGGCATGAATGTGGCCCGCTTGAACTTTTCCCATGGAAAACACGAGGATCACCTCGGACGCATTCGGATGCTGCGGCAGGTCTCGAAGGAAACAGGGAAAGTGCTGGCCGTTTTGCAGGACCTGTCCGGTCCCAAGCTGCGAATCGGTGAGTTGCCGGACGGCCCGGCGCCGCTGACGACCGGGGCCGAAGTAATCCTTTCCGCGCGCCTCGAAAAGGGATCAGCGGAGCGGCTGCCCATCGCATCCTGCCCCTGGTTGCCTCAGGAGGTCCAGGAGGGGCAGCGGATCTTCCTCAACGACGGGCTGATTCAACTGAAAGTCCGCTCGACGCGTGTGGAAGAGGTGGTGTGCGAGGTCGTTGCCGGTGGAACGATCTCGTCGCACAAGGGCATCAACCTGCCGGACACCCACCTGCGCCAGTTGCAGATTCCAACCGAAAAAGATCAGGTTGACCTCCAGTTTGGGTTGCAGCACGAGGTCGACTATGTGGCGCTTTCATTCGTGCGAACGGCCGAGGATGTGCGGAATCTAAGGGAGCTGATCCAGAGAGCCGGCTCCAAGGCCCGCATCATCGCAAAGATCGAGAAGAACGAAGCGTTGACCAACATCGAGGCGATTGTGGCCGAGACCGACGGTGTCATGGTGGCCCGCGGAGACCTGGGGGTTGAGACAGACCTGGAGATGGTTACTCTCAAGCAGAAGGAGATCATCAGTCGATGCAATGATGGAGGGAAGGTGGTCATCACGGCCACTCAGATGTTGGAGTCCATGATCCAAAACCCCACGCCAACGCGAGCCGAAGTGTCCGATATCACCAACGCCATTTTCGACGGTACCGATGCCGTGATGTTGAGCGGCGAGACGGCTGTCGGCCGCTTTCCCGTGGAATCGGTACGGGTCATGGCCAAAGTGGCCAACAAGGCCGAAGAAGTTTTCGACAGCGAGAATTTCCTCAAACGCAGGGCCCTGGCGGAATCGGCCTCATCGGCCGCTGTGGCTCATGCCGCCTGCTTGCTGGCAAAGGAGCTGTCGGCTGCGGCCATCATCGCCAACACCGAGTCGGGACATACGGCGTTGATGGTCTCCCGCTTTCGACCGGGTACTCCGGTTCTGGGCATGAGCCGCAATGAGACGACGGTAAGGCAGCTGGCCCTGGTCTGGGGAGTGCATCCGACGCTGATGCCGAGCATCTCCAGTACCGACGAGCTGGTCGATCAGTCGTTGGGAATCGCCCGCCGGTCCGGGTTGGTCAAACCGGGAGATCGGGTGGTCATCACGGCAGGGGTGCCGGTCGGACAGGCCGGCAGCACCAATCTGATCGAGGTCATCACGGCTTGACCCCAGGCCGGAAGGCAAATGGGCGCGAGCTTGTGGCTCCCGCCCTGATTGGAACGTCACGAAGGACGCATCATGAGCGATGAACCTGTGACCTTGCGACATCGACTGGCGGTGGTGGGGGCGGGCGCCGTCGGTTCCACGATCGCCTACGCTGCCATGCTCAAGGGGCTGGTGCGCGAAATCGTTCTCATCGATGTGGCCCATGCCAAAGCCGAAGCCGAAGCAAAAGACTTGATGCACGGCTCTCTCTTTGTTCCTCCGGTTGAGGTGATGGCCGGAACGCTGGCCGACTGCCGGGGAGCGGGGATCGTGGTCATCACGGCAGGAGCCAAACAAAAACCGGGACAAAGCCGGCTGGAATTGGTGTCGGCCAACACCACGATGCTCAAGGACATGATTCCGAGAATCCAGCAGGCGGCACCCGGCGCTCTCCTGCTGCTGGTTTCAAACCCGGTCGATGTCCTGACCTACGTGGCTTGGAAGGTTTCCTCTCTTCCCCCAAGCCAGGTCATGGGGTCCGGCACGGTTCTCGACACCTCACGGTTTCGGGCTCTCTTGGCACGACGGCTGAAGGTGGCCGTCAATAATGTTCATGCTTACATCGTGGGCGAACACGGGGACAGCGAAGTTCCCTTGTGGTCCAGCGCCCAGGTTGGGAATGTGTCGTTGGAAACCGTTTCGGTCAATGCCCCTGCCCTCACGGACCAGGACCGACGCGAGATCTTTCACAACGTCCGCGAGGCGGCGGCTCAGGTCATTGCAGCCAAGGGAGCCACCAATTGGGCCGTCGGTCTGGCCGTGGCCCGCATCCTCGAAGCCGTTCTGCGAGACGAACAAGCCATCCTGACGGTGAGCGGACTGCTGCACGACTACCACGGCATCGACGACGTGTGTGCCTCGGTTCCGCGCCTGGTGGGTGGATCAGGCCTGGGGACTGCGCTGCCCCTTTCCTACGACGCAACAGAGTTGGCAGCCCTGAGGCGCTCCGCCGGTCTGTTGCGAGAAGTGCTCCGGCAGGTGGGCTTTTAGGAAGAAAAGATGGCTTCACCCCTCCCATTCTCAGTCCTGGGGAGGATCGAGTCAGCGCTGGTGATTGGCCATTCGGACTTCAGGTCACGTTCCTCGATTATCAGCTCATACTGACCCCAGACTGGCGTTTACGCTTCGCGAACATGGGGGTTGTACCTTCCGGTCTTCAGTAATATCCTTAGAAAACGTATCGTTGTAGTAACAGCCTGCTGTGCTGCAGGCTGGTTTGGTTGTTTTCAATCATTGTCGGTTTTCAAGCCGAATCTAAGGAGAGACAGAATGGCTTACAAGATCGGGATTAATGGATTTGGCCGCATTGGACGGCAGGTGCTGCGTGCCATCAAGGAGCGCCATCCCCAGGAGCTGGAGGTGGTGGCCATCAACGATTTGTTCGATGCACCGACCAACGCCCACCTTTTCAAGTACGACTCGACCTACGGTCCCTACTCCGGCACTGTAACAGCCAAAGACGGCAACTTGGTGGTGGATGGCAAAACCATTACGGTCACTGCCGAGCGGGATCCCGGGGCGATCAAGTGGAAGGAGTTGGGCGTTCAGCTTGTGATCGAATCGACCGGTGTCTTTACCGACGCCAACAAAGCCAGAGCCCACATCGACTCCGGCGGAGCCAAAAAAGTCATGATTTCGGCTCCCGCCAAGAACGAAGACATCACTATCGTGCTGGGCGTCAACGGCGACAAATACGATTCCACCAAGCATCACGTTGTGTCCAACGCTTCCTGCACCACCAACGGGCTGGCGCCGGTCGCCAAGGTGCTTAACGATAAGTTCGGAATCGAAAAGGGATTGCTGACGACCGTGCATGCTTACACCAACAGCCAGCGATTGCAGGACCTGGCAGCCAAGGATCCGCGCGACGCCCGGGCCGCGGCTCAAAACATCGTGCCCTCGGAAACCGGGGCCGCCCGAGCGGTGGGGCTGGTGATTCCGGAGCTCAAAGGAAAGTTCGGCGGGATGGCCTTTCGCGTTCCGACTCCGACGGTTTCGGTGATCGACTTCACGGCCATCCTGGACAAGGAGGCCACCAAGGAAAAAATCCGGGAAGCCATGCTTGAATACGCTGAGGCAGGGATGAAGGGGATTCTGAAAGTGACGGATGAACCCTTGGTCTCCACGGATCTCAAAGGGAGCCACTATTCCTCCATTTTCAGCGCAGTGGACACTTTGGTGATTGGCAACCTGGTCAAAGTGGTGGCCTGGTACGATAACGAGTGGGGCTACGCCTGCCGGGTGGCGGACCTGGCAGCCCTCATGGTCAGCAAGCTGTAACCCTTTTGTGAGAACAGGGAGCCTCTTCGCATTCGCTTCAGCCCAGCGGTAGGGGGAAGGCTCCCTGTTTGGAGATCAAGTTTCCCGTCCCGCAGCCGAGGTCCCTGGCTGTGCGCGCCACTTCATGCCCCGCATCCGCAAGAAATCCCTCTCCGAACTGGACCTAAGCACGTTGCATGAGTTCGAACTCTTGCCTCAGGAGAAGGAGACATTCCTGAGAGGCATTGCCTTATTCAACGCCGGCCGGTTTTGGGAGGCGCACGAGGCTTGGGAGGAGATTTGGCTGAACCACCCAGAGGACGGCCGCTTCTTCATCCAAGCGTTGATCCAGTTGGCGGCCGGCTACCACCAACTTCGTCGGGGCATCCGGCGAGGTTTCAGCATTCATCTGCGCCGAGCCTGCGACCGCTTGCAGCTGTTTCCGCCGGACTTTCTGGGCGTTAATGCCGCGGAACTTTATCGGATTGCGACCGACTCGCTGGCTCGGTTGGAGAACCACTCAGACGATGCGGAGGCGGTGGTACAGGAGACCGTTGCACCCCGGATTGTGATGCGGAAGGAGCCCTGAGGTCCCAAACGGCATGAGGGCCGGCGCAAGTCACGCCTCAAGGTTGATGTTCCGATCCTTCCGATCCGGGTTGGGTTGAATTCTCCAGAACCCGTGTCTATACTCGATTGCTTTAGGTGCGCGAGGGAACGGCCGAGTGAGAGTGATGGGACTGGATGTCGGACAGGCTCGGATCGGCGTGGCGGTCAGCGATGAAACTCTTCTCATCGCGCAGGCCATCACCACGCTCAAGAGATTGAGCTGGGAGAAGGATCTCCAAAGGATTCTAAAGCTCGCCGAGGAATATGAGGTGGGCCAGATCATTGTCGGATATCCCCTCAACATGAACGGAACTGAAGGACGTCAGGCGCTCTTTGTGCAAAGATTTGTTGGACGGCTGAGAGCGGCCACTTCGCTGGAAGTGTCGCTCTGGGACGAGCGCCTCTCCTCCTTTTCGGCTGAGCAGATTCTGAGCGAGGGAAGCCTGTCTCGGAAAAAGCAAAAGCTGGTGATCGACAAAGTGGCCGCCGCGGTTATTCTTCAGAGCTACCTGGACCGCCGCCGTGACGCGGCACGCTGAGCAGGCGAGGGGCGCGGAATCCCACGGTTTCCGTGATTCGTCCAGTATGGTGAGGTCTCGGAATTGACCGGATCAAAACGCTGGATTGGAAGGCTTCTGGCTGCTCTGGCAGCCTGCGCTCTATTGGTGCTAACCGGGCTGTCCGTCCTGCTGTTCAAGCCATACAAGGGGTTTTCCGAAGCCGAGAAGTTGATTCTTATCCCGCGTGGAACATCATCCTACACCATTGCTCATCAGCTGCAAGACGAGGGAGTTGTCCAGAACTGGGTTTTGTTGTTTGGATACTGGAAGCTGTTGCGGAAGTCTCCTCTTCAGGCGGGAGAGTACCAGTTCAAAGGGGCGGCGTCTGTGTACCAGGTGGTGGAGAAGCTGGTCCGAGGGCTCGTGTACTACCACCCATTGACCATCCCTGAAGGCTATTCGCTTTTCGAGATTGAGCAACTGCTAAAGACGAAGCAATTTGTCGATTCGGGGCCATTTTGGACTGCCTCCTGCAAGACCGAGTGGATCGCAGATCTGGCGCCGGATGCCAAAAACCTGGAAGGCTACCTGTTCCCGGACACCTATCGGGTGACGCGCGGCACCACAGCTGAAGAGATTCTAAAGTTGATGGTCGAGCGCTTTCGCCGCGTGGTCCGGGAACAGCTGGAAGAGACGGTCAGTCAGACTGAAATGACGCTCAAGGATGTGGTGACTTTAGCTTCACTGATTGAGGAAGAAACCAGCCTTGACGAGGAGCGGGAGCTGATCTCCGCCGTCTTCCACAATCGACTTCGCCGCCGGATGCCTTTGCAGTGCGATCCCACGGTCATTTACGCGGCTCGGCTGAGCGGCACTTATCGCGGGACGATCTACCAATCCGATCTGGAGATGGATTCGCCCTACAACACTTATCGCCGTCAGGGGCTGCCTCCCGGTCCTATTGCCAGTCCGGGACTGCGGTCTCTGCAAGCTGCCGTCAATCCGGCTAAGGTGAGTTATCTCTACTTTGTCGCCAACAACCAAGGCGGGCATGTGTTTTCTGAAACCCTGGCTGAACACAACCGCGCCGTGGCGGCCTATCGGAACGGTCTTCGCCAGGAATCGAGGAAGCCGAACCGTAAGACGCTGCAGCCGTCCTGATGTTTCGAAATGTCACGGTATCCGGTTTTGTGCTTGATCGTGACCGATGAGCTCACCTTTCTTTTTTGGGAAAGACCGTCGGCCCCGCTGGAGAAGAAGGCAAGGGAAGGAGGGGCCCTAATCTTGGCTAGGATCCGATCATGACGTTATTGCCTCGTTTGTTTCTCCTGTTTGCGGCAATGGCTTTGCCGGCGTCTTTCTCAGATGGTGCGCCGGATCCAGCGACTCAGTCGCCCGGTACGCCGCCCGATTCTGCTTCGGTCCCGGCCGGTGCGGTGACAGAGGTGAGACTTGAAAATGGATTGAAAGTCTTGCTCAGGGAGCGTCATGACTGGCCTGTAGTCGCCGTGTGGTGCGGGTATCGGGTGGGATCCAAAGACGAACAAATGGGCTCAACCGGGATGGCTCATTGGCTGGAACACGTCACCTTCCGGGGAACGCGCGGGATTTCGGCGGAGGGTGTTCGGGGACTCTTGGATAGCCAGGGAGGAGAATGGGGAGCTTACACCTTTCTGGATCAGACGGCATACTTTCAGACCGTACCTCGAACTGCGCTGGAGGCGGCGCTGCGACTCGAGGCCGAGCGCATGTCAGCGAGTCTCCTGGAAGTGGGGGCGATCGAGCAGGAGCGGAGCCGAGTGAATCTCGAGCGAGCCAGGGCCTTTTCCAGTTCTCAGTTCTTGCTGGATTCCGAGGTGACCGCCACTGCGCTCAGAGCGCATCCTTACCGCTGGCCGGTATTCGGGTGGGGAGACGACCTGCGGCGGCTCTCCCGAACAGATCTTCTCGAGTTCTATCGGCGCTTTTACTCGCCCGAAAATGCCGTCCTCGTTCTGGCTGGGGACTTCAAAACCCAAGCCGCGTTGGAATTGGTGAAGAAAGCGTTTGAGCCGATCGCCCGAAAACCCGACGTCGCCCGCCCGCGGATCAATGAGCCTCGACAGGAGGGGGAAAAGCGAATTCGAATCCAACGGGAGGGCGGCATTCCTTGCCTGGAGGTGGCTTTTCCCGCACCCGACATTCTCAACGACGAGTTCTACACTTTCCTGGTGATGGACGCCGTTTTGACCGGTGCTCGAAGCCTCGATCCCTCGGCAGAGCGAGACGGCTCTGCCCTCCGTTCTTCGCGGCTGTTCCGCGCGCTGGTCGAACGGCAGATCGCGATTCGGGCCGGTTCCGCCTTGGTGGCGACCCAACAACCCTTTCTGTACAAGCTACGGGCTGTTTTGACCGACCCCCTGCAGTTTCAGACCGCCGAAGAGGCGCTGCTGTCCGAGCTCGAGAGGCTGAAGGACACAGAGCTGACCGATGCCGAGCTGGCGAAGGCCAAGAATCAGTGGATTGCCCAGTCCTATCTGGCTCAGGCCGGAGCCGCCGGCAATGTCAACTACCTCGGCTATTTCGAAACCATTGCGAGCCATCGCTTGGTGGATAGTCTGGCCGAGAAGATCCAGCGGGTTTCCAAAGAAGATGTTCGCCGGGTGGCGATCAAGTACTTTGGGGCCAACTCGAGGACAGTCGGATGGTTCGTTCCGTTGCCCAAGCAGCGTCGCATTGAAGTGGAGCGATTGGCCCTCAGGCAGGATGGCTTTCCGCTCGGAACTTCCTTGGCGGGTGCGCTTGCGGGGGAGACATTGGATTCTCCTTCAAATCTGTCCGTGGTCGGCTTGGGGTCCTCTCCGGCTCCGGCCGCTGTCGAAGTTGCGGCGGAGTCCGTCTCCATACCCTCCTCTTTTCAGCCTCAGTTGAAAATCCTGCCCAATAAGGTGTCGGTGGTGGTGGCGCAGAGTTCCGTTGATCCTGTCATCACCATCCGCGTCTGTACGAAGGCCGGTAGCATGCACGAGACAGACGACCAGGAAGGTCTGGCCCGCTTGACGGCGCGTATGTTGCTGGAAGGGACTCGCAATCTGAGCGCGACGCAGTTTGCCGAGAGGTTGGAGTTTTTGGGAGCACGGGTCCATTCGGAAACCGACTATGTGTCCAGCACGCTTTCGGTTCGCGGACTGAGCAAAGATAGTGAGCGGTTGATCGAGGCCTTGATAGAAGCAATCAGAATGCCGTTGCTCAATAAGGACTCTTTTGATCGAGTGAAGGCTTCCCTGGCCATGGAGTTGAGATCTCGGGAAGAACAGGAAGGATTTGCGGCGGAGAGGGCGTTTCGAGAGCGTATCTATGCCTCGAGCCATCCCTTCCGGCGAATGGCCGCGGGCCGCGCTGAAACGGTCGAGCGCCTGAAACTGGCCGACGTCAGCGCCTTTCACCGCATGCACTATCGGCCAGATCACGTGATTATCACGGTGGTTGGAGACGTACAAGCCGAGCCAGTATATGCATGGGTGGAGAAAATGGTTGGCGATTGGACCGCGGCCGGTCCGGCCGAGCCTTTTTCGATTCCGGCCGCTCCGCCTGTAGCCGGAGGCGGCCAGCCACACGTCATCACCACAAGCTATGGTGACTTTTCCGAGACCTGGGTGGGCAATGCCGGGATCTCCGTGCGGCATCCAGATTACTACGCGATGAGAGTGCTTTTGCAGATCCTGCAGGGATCCGGAAAAGGTGGAAGGCTGGGGAAGATCTTGGCTGCCGAGTCAGGCACCGTGCTCAAAGCCGGTGCAGTTCTGGATGCCGGCCTCAGTGAGGGGCCTTTTGCCATACACCTGACCACCGTTCCGCAGGCAGCGCAACGGGTGCTTGACTTGCTGAAAGAGGAGTTTGAACGAATCAGCACCGAGGGTGTGACGGCCCAGGAACTCGAAGCCGTCCAGCAGGCACTGCTGAACACTGTCTTAGTGCAGCTTTCAGCACCAGAGCGGCTGGGCCGGGAACTAGAACGCATTCAGTTGCACGACTTGGGGAACGATTATCTGCAGCGTCTAAGCGAGCAAATCAAGGGGGTGACCCTGGATCGCCTGACTGATTGCCTGAGAACGCGTTTGAACTTCGATCAAATGACGGTGGTAGTGGCGGGGCCCGGAGTTCGGGCCACAAATGAGGCAGCGGAGCGGGCTTCCGGCCCGTGAAGAGAAGGCCTCGACAGCTCTGCTTGAGCCGGCGAGAGATCCCATGTCCGTCGAGAAGAGATTGGATTTTTTGACCGATGAGTTGGCGCAATTGGAACGGCTAAGCCAGCGCCGATATCTGAAAACGCTGGCCGTTCTCCCGGACCAGCAGATCGAGTATCAAGGCCGGAAGCTCGTCAACTTCTCGGGGAACGATTACCTTGGGCTATCCCAGCATCAGGAAGTGAAGGACGCGGCCGCGGCTGCCATTGGATCGCACGGCACTTCTGCTACGAGTTCGCGCCTCGTATGTGGCAGCTTAGAACCGCACGAGGAGCTGGAAAAGGTTTTGGCAGAGTTCAAGGGCAGGGAAGCCGCGCTGGTGTTCTCGTCGGGTTACCTGACCAACCTGGGCCTCATTGCCAGTCTGGCCGGCCCCGATGATGTGTTGTTCAGCGACGCCTTGAATCACGCCTCCATCATCGATGCTTGCCGTTTGTCCCGGGCCCCGGTACGGGTGTACCGGCACAATGATCTCGATCATCTGGGGACTCTGATCCGGGACACGGTAACGCAGGGGCGGCGCTTCATCCTGAGTGACGCCGTGTTCAGCATGGACGGTGACCTGGCGGATTTGCCCGGTCTCTACGACTTGTCTGTTCGTCACGGCTGTGTGCTGATCCTTGATGAGGCCCACTCCACTGGAGTTCTGGGACAGCGCGGCAGAGGGTTGGCGGAACACTACCGGGACTTGGGTGACCGGCGGGAGTTCGAAGCAGAGTTGGTCATCGAAATGGGCACCCTGAGCAAGGCCTTAGGATCGCTGGGAGGCTTCGTTTGTGGTCCCCGGGTCCTTCGCGACTACTTGATCAATAAAGCCCGTACCTTTATCTTTTCGACGGGGCTGCCTCCCAGTGCAGTGGCCGCGGCGTTGGCCAGTCTAAAGAGGGTCATGGATCAACCCGAGCTGGTGGCAACCCTGAGACGGAATGTCACCCATTTTGCTACCTGTCTGCAGAAGTTCGGCTGGCCGATGAAGCCGCCGCACGTCAGCGCCATCGTTCCGGTGATCCTTGGCGAGCCCGAAAAGACATTGGCTGTGAGCCGGGCGTTGGAAGAAAGAGGGTTCTTTGTTCCGGCCATCCGTCCGCCATCCGTACCGCCGGGCACGAGCCGGCTGAGGATTGCGATGAGCGCCGGGCACAGCCTGCACCAGATTGACTCGCTGTCCGCTGCTTTAGGAGATCTTTTGGGATCGGGGCCACTGGCCCCCACGGCCGGAACAGATCGTCGTTCCACGGGCTGAATCAGGCGAGCACGAAATTCGGCCCGCTGTTTGCAGAATCGTGGGCCAGATGGGGGACTACCGGAGAGCGCAGTCACGATAGGAGAGAGCATGAACCTCAGGAAACTTGGATCTCGAGGGATATTCATCACGGCTACCGACACCAGTGTGGGCAAAACCACGGTCGCGGCCGGCATGATTGGGTATTTGAAGCGACTGGGATACAACGTCGGGGTGATGAAGCCAGTGGCCAGCGGCGCGATCGAAACCGAAGCCGGGAGGCTGATTTCACAGGACGCGGAGATGCTGGTGAAATTTTCCGGTTCGGAGGACCCCTGGGAATGGATCAATCCCTACTGTTTCTCCGCAGCGGTGACACCGGCATTGGCGGCCCGGATTGAGGGCGTGACCATCGATTTTGGGAGAATCCGTGAGTGCTTCCACCAGATGGCAGAACGACATGACTTGGTGGTGGTGGAAGGAGCCGGAGGCGTTTTATCGCCGGTTTTCGAAAAGCTGTATGTGGCCGACCTGATCAGTTTGTTAGAGCTGCCTGTGATGATCGTTTCACGCGCCGCGCTGGGAACCATCAATCATACCCTGATGACCTGTGAGGCTCTCCGCTCCCGGAACTTGCGAACGGTGGGCTTTTTTCTGAACCGCTTCCCCCGGACCCCCAATCTCTCCGAAAGCACCAATGCCGAGATCATTTCGTCTCTCAGTGGTCTTCCCCACCTTGGGTCCATTCCGGAAATGGATGATTTCTTCAGTCAGCAAGATGTGATCAACACCTTTTCCAGCTCCGTGAACCAGGAACGGTTGATGGACGTCCTGGGCGGGTGAACAGCGGTCATCTTGTGGCCCTGACCACCAACTACCCGTGCCTGCGCGAGTTCGAATTGCGGGGTGGAGGTGCACGTGAGGAACCGGTTAGAGGCCGACAGGCGCAGGGATGATCGGCTCCAGGAAAAGGGAGGTGCTTCTGGGGCTCGAACTGGGGGCATTCTGTAAAGCCGCAGTAAAGAGGCTGTTAAGAATGTTAAATCACGCCCATCGCCCGTCAGATGCGGCCGCGGGTGCTATAATTCGCGGCATGAAGTTGCGTCGTGAAGCGTCCTGGATGGTTCTTCTCACGCTCACCTTGGTGGTGCTGTTGGGAGTTTTGGCCGTGCTTCAGTACCGCTGGATGGGCCAGGTCAGCCGCGCTGAAAAGGAGCGTATGCAAGCGAGCCTGCGTGCCGGTGCGGAGAACTTCAGCCGGGACTTCGATCGCGAAATCGCGCGCGCCCACTTCACTTTCGACCTGGCCTTACCGCCTGACCTGAGTCCTCCGTCCAACAGCATTTCTGAAATGGCTCTGCGCATCGCCGGGAAGCACCACCACTGGCAGCAAACGGCTCCCTTTCCTGGTTTGATCAAAGCCGTCTACTTTTCCGAATCCGGACGAGATTCTACCCGGCTCTTTCGGTTCGACTCTGGCTCCGGGGAACTGCACCAAGAAGAGTGGCCCGCGGAATTGGAGGGACTCAAGCACAGTCTGGAGCCGCCGGTTGCACAGAACTCAACTCAGAGCATGGTGGTGTTTCATCGGCCGATCAACCTTCTGGACGATCGACTGCCCGCCCTGATCCAGCCGGTGTTGCACCTTCGCGAAGTGCGCTGGCCGGTGACGCCTCCGATGGAGGTGACCGCCCGTTACCTGGTGCTCTGGTTGGATCGGGAATATATCTCCAAGACCCTCATCCCGGGCTTAGCCCGACGTTACTTCAGCGGGTCTGCCGGACTGGATTACCGCATTCTTGTGCTGAACCGCTCCCATCCTGAAGAGCTTGTCTATGAGTCGGAACCCGGCCTGACTGCAAGCCTCGGAAAAAGCAGCGATGCCAGCGTGGATCTGTTTCAACTTCGCTTGAACGAGTTCAATACTCTTTTTTTCAACAACGATGTCACCGTCGCACGGCGGCAGCCGTTACCTCGGACCTACTGGCTCGAAAGGGCAGAACGGCGTGAGCTGAAACTTGAGGGCGCGACGATCCGCGTGGTTCATGGGCCCGAAGTAAGGGACCGGCTGGCTTTCGGGGCAGTTGCAGTCCAGAAATTTGAGGAGCCGGGGGGACGCTGGGAGCTGAAACTAAGCCACCGATCGGGATCACTGGATCAGGCCGTAGGGGCAGCCCGCCAGCGCAACTTGTTTGTCAGTTTCGGCATTCTGTTGCTGCTGGGGGCCAGCATGGCTTTGATCGTGCTATTGAATCGAAGAGTGCGACGACTGGCTGAACAGCAGATCGAGTTTGTGTCTGGCGTTTCGCACGAACTGCGGACTCCGGTGGCGGTGATCTGCTCGGCCAGTGAGAACCTGGCTGATGGTATCGTGGACGACCCCGGAAGGGTCCAGCGCTATGGCGCCATGATCCGGAACGAAGCTCGGCGACTCGGCAAGATGGTGGAGCAAGTTCTCGACTTTGCCGGAATTCAGTCCGGTCGGAAGATCTACGACTTTCAGACACTGGAGGTGGCCCGCCTGATCGAGGACGCTGTAGAGAGCTGCAGGCCTCTGCTTGACGAGCACGAAGTCCAGGTGCAGCGGGCGATTCCCCCTCAACTTCCCGCAATTCGCGGCGATCATGGAGCCTTGCTGCAGACTCTGCAGAACCTGATCTTGAATGCCATGAAGTACGGAGGCCAATCGAGGTGGGTGGGCTTGAAAGCCACGACGCAAGTCGATCCGGAGGGGGTCTTTGTCGAGATCAGTGTCGAAGACAGGGGGATAGGAATCGACACCACTGAGATTCCCCGCATCTTCGAGCCCTTTTACCGGGGCAAGGCTGCAATGGCGGCGCAAATCCGAGGGAATGGATTGGGCCTCAGCCTCGTCAGGCACATCGTTAGAGCGCACAAAGGAAGTGTCCGGGTGGAGAGCCAGTCTGGGAAAGGGAGTTCCTTCACCGTTCGTTTGCCGGCCTTACCACCCGCAGAGGAGCGAGAGGATCAAGCCAGCGAGAGTACGCTACTGACCCTCTCAAGCCCAACAAAATGAAACATGCAAGCCAGCCATCGGTCACAGCGCCTGCCACGGCCGGGCCGGCCCCTCATCGGATCCTGCTGGTGGAGGACGAGCCCGGGTTGGTCATGACGTTGGCCGACCGCTTGAGCAAGGAGGGGTACCCGGTAGAGACTGCCATGGATGGAGAGACGGGACTGGCGCGGGCCATGGAGAAACCCTTCGATCTGATCGTGTTGGATGTGATGCTGCCCGGGAAAAACGGATTTGATGTTTGTCGGGATCTGCGCCAACAGGGCCTGAAGACCCCCATTCTGATGCTCACCGCCCGCGGCCAAGTGGTTGACAAAGTGGTGGGATTGAAGTTGGGCGCGGACGATTACCTCACCAAGCCCTTCGAAATGATGGAGCTCCTGGCCCGTGTGGAAGCTCTATTGAGACGATCTCAGTCCGTCAATGCCAAAAGCCGCCAGTCCTACCGATTTGGAAACGTCTTGGTGGATTTTCCGAGTACTGAGGTCTTTTGTGAAGGAAAACGGCTGGAACTGTCGGCGCGAGAATTCCAGTTGCTTCGTTATTTCATCGAACACCGGGGCGAGACTCTTTCCCGCGATCAGTTGCTCAATGAGGTCTGGGGCTACCATGCCATGCCCAGTACGCGGACTGTGGATGTTCACGTGGCCTGGCTGCGCCAGAAACTGGAGCCCAGCCCCGGCCGTCCCCAATTCATCCTGACCGTTCATCGCTTGGGTTACAAGTTTGTGGGCTGATCTGGCTCGCCCCGGCTACTCCAACAAGAACCGGAACGAGTCCACGGCGGAGAGTTCTCTGGCCGGACGCCCATTGCGAAAGATCCGAGCGGTCCTCTCTCCCACGAATTGAATCGTGTCGCCTTCGATTTGCAGAAGCGTACCTTCCCGAAGTCCGACCACGTAGGTTTCAGGATTGACTTCCAGGAACTCCTCGATTCGTTGCTCTCGGGTTTCTCCCTGGTGGTTGGAGGGATGAACGTCGGTGTAGTGTGGATTGATTTGAAAAGGTACCAGGCCCAACGCGCCCAGCGTGGGGACTTCGACAATCGGCATGTCGTTGGTGGTTTTGATGGTGGGACAAGCGACGTTGGAGCCGGCGCTCCATCCCACATAGGGCGCTCCTTCGAGCACGCGAGTCCGAATGGCGTCCAACAAGCCGGTCTGGATCAATCCTCGAAGGAGATGGAACGTGTTTCCACCTCCAATAACGACGGCTTCAGCTTGTCGCACAGCGCTGGCGGGTTCGGGAAGAGTGTGAACCGAAGTCAGGTCCAAGCCCATGGTTGTGAAGCGCTCGCGGACTGCCTCAGCATAGGCGTCGTAGGTTAGACGAACGGCCGCAAAGGGGACAAACAGGACACGCCGCAGCCGCTGCCCCAAGAAGGCTTGGATATGCTTCTGCGGGAATTGGAGAAAAGGTTCTCCCGGATTGGTGGAATTGCTCAGCAACAGCAAACGTTTCATCGTCAGCGTCTCTTACTCTCAAGAGCTTTCAATCCCGCAGCGAGCTGCTATAGCCCGCCATGACTGTATCTGCAAAGCGTAGCATAAATCTTCCTGCCGGACCGGTTGGGAGGGAATAAATCCGGGCAGGCGGGCGATATTTGGGAAGAGGACTCCTCTCGTAGGTTCAAAGGAGTAAAAAGGCTGCAAGGGCACTTAATTCAAGATGATGTGTCGAGGTTCTCTGGTTATGACCCGTCGGGTGCGGATCGTCATGTTGCTGGTTGTGTGGTTGACGGGTCTCCTTTTGTGGTCCATGTCAGGTCCTTCCGAGTCGATCCCGCCAGAGTCCAGAAGTGTGGTTCTCGTTGAATTATTCACTTCAGAAGGGTGTTCCAGTTGCCCACCTGCCGACCAGGTCTTGGCACGCTTGGAGGCGCGGCAGCCGGTGGCGGAAGCCAAGATTGTTGTTTTGAGCCAACACGTCGATTACTGGAACGATCTGGGTTGGGCCGATCCCTTTTCTTCGGCCCAATTCACCCGCCGCCAGGAACGCTACGCAAGAGCATTCAAAAACCGGGGCCTCTACACGCCCCAGATGGTGGTAGATGGTCACTTCGAATTGGTCGGCCATCGGGAAGGGCGCGCTCTCGATCTGATTCGCAAAGCCGCCTCTCTTCCCAAAGCCGCCGTACTCGTGGCCTGTTCCCGATCCCTTGAGAGTGGGGCCGGAAATGTTCTTTCGGCGCAGGTGACGGTGGACCGCCTGCCGGCGGTGACTTCCGGGGACACCGCGGAAGTGTGGTTGTCGCTTGCGGAAGACAAGCTGGTGTCGGAGGTCTCGAGGGGTGAAAACGCCGGCCGGCGCCTCTCTCACAGCGGAGTGGTGCGCAGCCTGACTCTTCTCGGTTCCATGGCTGCCGCCGAGAGAGAGCGGTTTTCAGCAGAGGTGCCGGTCCGGATTGCCAAAGGCTGGAATGCCGACAACCTTCAGGTCGTCGTGTTCGTGCAGGAGAAACACAGCCGGCGCGTTCTTGGGGTGGGACATGCTCCGGTGCCCCGCTGATTCCTTTGGGGCGATCGCGCAGCTGGCTGGGCTGTCGATTGTCGAGGTCAGCCGTGATTAATGGGTCAAGATCGACAACCAGATGGCCACGAACATGCCAATCCCGATCATCATCTTTAGGCCGATACCCGCCATTCTACCCACAATGGTTCCCCAACCTGCTCGCAGCGCGGCTCCGGTCTGCTTTCTCTCTTTCAATAACTCATAAGCGAACACGAGCAGAAAGGCGCCGAGGAAGGCGCCGAAGAACGGTCCCAGAAAGCCGGTCAAAAGCATAAGCGGAGGACCCAAGAGTAGCCCGCCTAGAAGACCTCCCAGCAGAGAGATCCAAACCGCCCCGCGCGACGCCCCGAACTTTTTAGCGCCCAGCGCCATGAGCCAGTTATCTGCAGTTTCCGCGGCCACCGTCAGACAACACAAGACCAGGAAGAATCCGACACCGATGGCGCCTTCAAACTCGGTGACGACAGCGTAGGCCACGGCGCAAAGAAACATGGCTGCGACCCCCGGCAAGCCGAAGGGAATCATCAGAAGCCCCGCCAGCATGCCCAAGAACAGCAGCAAGTGACCCAAGAACGGCATGTGTCCTTCTCCGTCTCTGTCCAGTGGTTTCCGCACTCATCGGTAGTATCCCGGACCGACCCGCATGTTGCGGAGCATCGGTTTGGGAAACACATTCGACAGCAGCAGACCCACCAGGCCATGGAAAAGCCCCAGCACGAAAAGATTCCGGTGGTTGGCGTACAAGCGCGACAAAACGATACCACCCGCAAACGTGAAGACAATCAACACCGGATTCGGGATGTGAAACGACATGAACAGGGCGCCCGCAATCCAGGAGGAGACCCGCGGGTCCCGGATGAGGCGCATGAGGCGGTTGTGATAATAGCCTTGCAAGCCATACTGCTGAAAGGTGCCCCACAGAGTGTAGCGCAAGGAAGGCCACAGCGAGAGGGTGCTGAGGGGTATCTCCCATAGCCGACCGGTGAAGACCCCCACTACGGTCAGCACGACGAAGAAGGGAATGGCGGCAAGCGCAGCCTGTCGCAGGCAGGGAAAAAACGTATCCAGCCGGATTCCGATGGAGCGAAATCCATCCCGGTGCCAAAGGTGCGAAGCCAGTAATGCGGCCAGGATGAGCCACACGATGTTCCGGTGAGTGTATTGCCATCTCCAGATGTAGAGCTGTACCAGAAGATAGATTGCTGCCAGCTCCAGCCAGATCCAGACTGGTCCTGCGCGCTGCGAGACTTGAGGCGAGGGATCGGTGCCGGTCAAGACATCGCCTCCCGAGTTCAGCGTCACTGGAGCCTGGTCCGGATAGCGATCCATGTCACCTAAAGAACACCCGCCACACCACGTCCACCAAAGTGTGGGTGATGGCAGGAGCCATCAGTTTTCGAGTCTGCAGGTAAGCCCGTCCGTAAAACAGCCCGGCAAGTGTGGCGAGGACGAAATAGCGCCAATCGGGTCTGGGCCCATTGTTGAGGTGCGCCGCTCCGAAAATCACCGACGTCACGATCAAGGCCGGAAGCTCTCGTTTGAATCCCCGACCGAAGAAATTCTGAATCAAACCGCGAAACAGTAACTCTTCCGGAACTGCGACAAAGATGAAGATCCCTAGCGAAGCAAGCGCCATCTCCGCTCCCAGTTCCCACAGTTCCCTGGTTCGAGTGGAGAAAACAATAAAGCCGGTGCCCAGACCTAAGGGGATGGCGATTGGTGCAAACAGTAGAAAGTTGGAGAGCCCGATGCGCCAGTCTTTTGCGGTGAAGTGGAAACGGTAACCAACGTCAGCGACCCCGCGAAGGCAAACAAACAGGAAGGCGGCCAGGCACACCGCCAACAGACTGTTGAACGAATAGGCCAGAGCGTTGCCGGGCCACACAAAGACGTCCCTCATCCAGCGAAAATCCAGCGGCAGCCATAACCAGAGGATGACCACCAAGTCCTGCCACGTCATTCGCGGAGGGAGGTGTCGGGCCCGATGAAAGATGATCAAGGGCCCGGCCGCGAAAAGGAGCAGCTTTCCCAAGCTCAGCCAGGAGAAGGTTGCCGTACCCGCAACGTAAATGAGGTAGGGAATCAGGAGGCAGGCCAGGAAAGCCGACGAAGTCCAGGCCCACTGTTCGATTCGGCGGCGGAGCTCATTTTGTAGAGTCTGGTTGCCCAGTAACAGATAGACCGCCAGATAGACATTGAAGCACAGGGTCGCGGAGAGTAGAGCCCCGTCCAGGGCAAAACGTCGCGTTGCCAGCATGAAGATCAGGGCGTTGGCCACGGCCAGAACCGCAATCACGCCACCGAGATACCAGCGGATCTTGGCGGACAGGCACTGCTCTTCCTGGACCGTGCCGGCACCAAAGCTGTGAGTCATCCCAGATGTCCCCGAGGTCGAGTGATTTGAAGCTCAGAGGTTGTTTTCATGCCCTCACCTGATCGAACTTACTCTTTGGCAAACGTCACTCTAAAACCCGTTGTGATCAGTAGGTCGTTCTTCTTGTTTCCGGGAATCGGATCGCTCAAGAAACGATCGCTGAGTGTCACCTGCCAGGATAACCAACTGTTCAGCTTGGTTACGGCCGAGCTGTCCCAATTGAGACGATACGATCCTCCATTACTAAGGCTGGGATAAACAACGAATTTCTGTTGGAGAGAGGTGATGGTTGAAATCTTGTGACTGATTTCTTCCCCGAACAGCACTTCGCCTCGCGTTCGCTGCAGATCGGTCGAGAAGAATTCCTTGTTCATCGAGCCACCTCCGAACACCGTCAAGTTCGTTTTGCTCGATTTCAGCAAGTGGCGACCCAATCCTCCGCCCACCACGAAACGCAGGTCCAGATCCTGAAACTCGTCGAATTCCAGATCGGTGAATCCGAAGCCGAAGGTCCTGTCGTTAACATTAGCGTCGTATCGCAAGCCGCCGCGAATGGCGTTGGCCGTGGTCAGCGATATGCCGGTTGTACTGTTGGTCGCATACAGGGACGTCAGGTACACGCTGGTTTTGTCGGTCTTGGTAGTGCGTGCGGCGTTCAATCCCAGGTTCAGCGTCACCGTGTCGGTGTTACCTTGCGTTGTGGCCAATCCCGTGTCCAGATAGCCGCTCCAGAGATCCAGCAGTCCGGGGTTTCTCAAACGTTCGATCTCACGCAGGTAGGCGACTTGTTCCGCTTCCGATCGGATTTCCTGGATCGAGTCCTTGTTGGTCAACACCGTCCCGGCGTCCTCGGTCCGAACCCGGATCTGATCGGCTTCAGTCGACACCTGACCTTTGATGGCCTGTCCGTCGCGAAGAAGGAGGTGGATGGGGACCTCCGATCCAATCGACTCGATCTCCGTCCAGGGGACAGTGATGGGCTTGCCGAAAAACTTCAAAGTAAGGGTCTTCTTGTCAGACTTGATCAGGCTTCCGGTCAGACGATCGCCGTTCTTGAGAGTGATTTGGTCTGCCTGAAGCTTGGTAGAGTGAAGGCCCAGGGCAAGCAACAGGCTGAATGAGAGAATGAGGTCGAAGCGCAAGTTGCGCCGATGGGTCATTAAAACCTCCTGAAAATTGGGTTAGGCCGAGTGGCCAACGGGACCACCCGCATTCGGCGCGTCATGCTCGCAAGAGTCGCCAGAGCCTGGCGCATCCGGGGGGGCCCCGAGGACGAGGAGTTCATGATCGGAGATGAGGCGGTAACGCACACCCCGCCAGACCATCTCGGAGGTGACAGCCGAGACCAGCAGATTGCACAGGGTGAGGGTCGAACTGAGAGGAAACAGAAAAACATGCCCCCACGCGTATCGTAACAGGGCGGCCTTGTCCCGAGGCCGCATCAACATGATGGTTCTCAGCCGCAGGGCGCCTCGGACTCCTCCCAGAAATAGGATGATGAGCACCGCGAGACCCGAGCCCGCGGCCTGACTCAGGGGCATCCCGAGGAAGCCTGCTTCCACACCTTGTATTTTGCCGCCTTCTGCCACCCAGTGCAAAACCGCCCACCACCAGGTGGAGACAAAAAGAGTCTGAGAGACCAAAGCCAGCTTCCAGAGACGGGGAGAGTAGTAGCGGGTGATCAGGATCTGGCGGTTGGTCCACTCCACCAGTTCCCTCCAACTGCAGTTGCCGTGCGAGGCCACCAGGCAGCGCGGTTCGTAGTGAATTCGAAGGCCCGCTTTTTTGACGGCCTGGGTCAGGGAATAGTCGTCGCTGAGGGAGTTTTGCCAATGGTCCAGGACGCGAGCCTGTTCATACACCTCCCGCCGCAGCGCCATGGATCCGCCCCAGGCGAAATTGTGCCGGTGATTTCCGAGCAAGGTCGCGACTGAGGCGTTCCACACAGAGCGCAGAACGCCGGCTGGATGGTGGCTGTCGGGAAGATACCAGCGGTAGCCGGTGGAAGCGCCCACGCCTTCCTGGAGCAGCGGACTGACCAGGTTCCGCAGCCAGGCAGGATCCACTCGCGAGTCGGAGTCAGTGAAGACCAGGACTTCCGAAGCAGGATCGGAATGCTTAACGGCCTGGATCAGGTTGTGTACCTTCTCGCCCCGCCCAGCGCTTCGACCCGCCACCACCAACTTTGCCGGGTGCTGCGGGTAACACTGCAAAAGTCGCTCAATGACCGGGACTGCCTCGTCGTCGGACGAGGCAACCACTACCACCAGTTCGTAATGTGGGTAGTCCTGCGAAAGAAGAGCCTCCAGGTTCTTCTCCAGATCGTGATCCAGTCCCTTGCAGGGCAGAATGACCGTGGCCGGCGGGGTCCAGGGGGGCAGGCGATGACTGAGGCGGCTTCGAATGTAGCGGTGGTAGGAGACCGCCTCCACTACACCGGCCAGTCCCTTGAGGATCACCAGCGAAACCAGAATGAAGAGAATCGTCAACATAATTGAGGTGGCCTGAACTTGGATGCTAAGACCCACTGAGGGAGAAGTAGAGGCGATTGACAGCCCACGCCTTCGATCGAAGGACAAAGGGCCGATCCGATGAAGTCAGATTGCCCTCACCGCCGCGCCAGACGGGGGACACGGAGAAGGAGCGGAACTTTTTCTTTTGACAAATTCTCGATCCGTATGTTACCTGTAGCTCGCAGGTTTCACTCAACTTTCCCTCTCTCCAGGTTCATGGATATAACCTCCACGGTCGAGCTTAGGATTCAGAGTAATCTCGAATACACGGACTTGGTTGAGAATATCACAAACAGCCTGACGAGCTTGGCAGGATGCAATTCAGACCTGGCTTACTTTATCGAAATGGCGGTGAGAGAGGTTGTCACCAATGCCATTCGCCATGGGAATCAGTTCGATTTGAACAAAGTGGTGTGGGTCCGGTACCGGTTCGACAAGGAGGAGTTTGCCGTGGAGGTTCGGGATCAGGGAAAGGGTTTTGACTTCGAACATCTTCCTGATCCGTGCGATCCTGAAAACCTTCTAAAGTCTTCCGGGCGAGGCATCTTTCTGGTTCGGTCCTTTATGGATGATTTCTCCCTCCGCTATGTTCCAAACGAGGGAATGGAAGTGAAATTCTCGAAGCGGATTAGGGGCAGTTGAAACAGAATTCGGTGCTTCAGCGCCGAGGTCCAAGGAGGCATACCCTAGTGAGCATGAAGTCTACTCTTCGCTCGGTCGATGGCGTCAACATCATCGATTTGAGCGGCCGGATCACCATTGGAGAAGGCACGGTCGTGTTAAGAGATACAGTGCGCGGCCTGCTTCAGAAGCAGGAGAAGAACATCCTCCTGAACCTGGCGGAAGTCACCTACATCGACAGTTCCGGAATCGGCGAATTAGTCAGCAGCTTCACCACGGTTCGAAACCAGGGCGGGAAACTGAAGTTGCTCAGTCTGACCAAGAAGGTGCACGACCTTCTGTCGATTACCAAACTTCTGACGGTATTCGAAGTGTTCGACGACGAGGCCAAAGCGATCCAGAGCTTCTCCTAGGCGTCGTTTTTGTTCTGTTTTTGGGGCCGTTCAGGATGGGCCCCAAAGAACGAGTCGCTTATGTGGGAATACAAGACGATCGAACTGATTACGCTGGAGCCGTCCAGAATCGAGAGGATGCTGAACGACCTCGGCAAGGAACGGTGGGAGCTGGTTTCTTACTCCTTTGCGGAACAGGGATCGACCGGCTTTGCCATCTTGAAACGGCCTGCTCGCAGGGCCGATCGCCGTTCCACCGGACCGGGGAGGCGAAAGGACGACCGCGCTGGGTCCTCTTGAGGCTAGAGACCTTGCTGATCCAGGGGAGATGGCCGCCTTGGCCCGCCCTCTCCGTGGCCGGGATCGGCGATCTCGCCGCTCGTCGCCCCGCCTTAGTGACCCAGCTTTTCGAGAATCCTTTTGGTGTTTTGAAACGCCCGGCGCGCGTAAACCGTTGCCCAAACTCCTCCAAAACACGCTAAGAGCAGCAAACCTACCTCGACTCTTGGATCCATCCTGTCCTCCTCGTCTGTAGACAATCCTCAACCCAAAGAAACCATCGCATGATCATTTCCAATCGGTGGACAGGGTTTTTTCATTAGTGTTTTTTGGCGTTTCGCCGAAAAATAGAAGCGTGATGCATTCTCAAACCGATGTATCGACCACACTTGCGGGGCGTGAGCCATGGCATCTGGACCTGATTGCGTTTCTGGCCGAAACGCAGAACCCGGATGGCGGTTGGGGCTATCTGCGGGGCCGGCAGAGCGCCACGGAGGCTTCGGCGCTGGCGGCTTTGGCGCTCCAAAGCACCCGGTCCGAACAGGCTCGACTGGAGCGAGTTCTGGGCTATTTGCGAGGCCAGCAACGGGATTCCGGTGGTTGGCCGGTCAACGCCTCGGATCCCAGCGCCGCGGCGTGGGTATCAGCATGGGCTGGATTCGCGTTATTTCGTCTTGAGGGTTGGGACCGAGGCTGCCAAAAGGCCGCCGGCTTCATTCTTGAAAACTTCGGCCCGGTTCGACTTCCCTGGACAGCACGGTTGGGACGCTGGTTGCGTGGGGAAAAGCCTCCCGAAGGCGAGTCCCTGGGTGGGTGGATGTGGAATCCCGGAACGGCCACCTGGGTGGAACCCACGGCCTGTGCCTTGCTTTTCCTGAAGGCTGTAGAGAAATCGTTGGGCGCGGACTCGCTGAGCCCGGTGATCGACGAAGCCGAGCGAATGCTCTACAACCGCATGTGCCCCTCTGGTGGGTGGAATTACGGAAACGCTCGCGTGCTTGGAGAAGCGCTGCGGCCCTTTCCTCTGACCACAGCCATTGCTTTGCTGGCCCTCCAGGATCGGGACCAACGCTCGGAGAATCAACAGAGTGTGGAGTATCTGAACCAGGCAACCCGGCAGGATCGGTCCGCTACGAGTTTGTCCCTGGCCGGGCTCTGTCTGGAGGTCTATGGACGACCCTGGCGGTTTCTGATCCCCACACTTTCCGCTATGTACGCTGAAACCCGGTATTTCGAGAACACCAAGGCCACCGCTCTGGCGCTCCTGGCCTCGAGGCCGGAGGGGGAATCGAATCCCTTTCGATTGGGTTGAATGGAGCCATCGCGGAGCCTCCGTGTGGCCAGTCCTATCTTGAGCTTCCGGAGTGAAATCCCGGCCGACTGGATCGATTGCAATGATGCAGAGACGTGACTTCATAAAGAAAAGCGCGGCGCTGGCTTCGACAGGGCTGTTAACGTCGTGTGCAAGGGAGCCAGGATGGAAGAAGCAGGCATTCCGGAAAGCAGATCGATCTCAAGTGGCCATTCTCAAGACCCCCGCCTACGATTCAGACCTGGTCGATCAGATGATCAGGGGAATTGGCCTTTGCGGTGTTCCGGTCAGTGGCCAAAGAGTCCTGCTCAAACCCAACCTGGTTGAGTATGAGACGGATACCGTCATCAACACTCACCCAGCGGTGATCGGCGCGGCCATCGAGGCCTTTCGAAAGCTGGGAGCAGCCGAAGTGACGGTGGGTGAGGGGCCCGGCCATCGCCGGGACACCGATGGATTGGTCCTGGCTTCGGGGCTGCTGCCTTACTTAAAAGACACCCGGACGTCCTTTGTGGACCTCAATCTGGACGATATGCGCGGCGTTCCTTTGCAGAGCGACTTCATGCAACTGGACCGGCTCCACGTCTCCGAGACCGTGCTGCGTGCGGACTTGCTGGTGTCCATGCCCAAGCTGAAAACGCACCATTGGGCCGGGATGACCCTGTCGATGAAGAATCTGTTTGGAATCGTTCCGGGCGCAAAGTATGGATGGCCCAAGAATTTTTTGCATTGGCACGGAATCAACGAAAGCATTGTTGATATCAACAGTACCGTGCCTTCTCACCTGACCATCGTGGACGGCATCGTGGGCATGGAGGGAAACGGTCCTATCCAGGGAAAACCCAGACACTGCGGGGTTTTGGTATTCGGAACAGACCCCGTCGCGGTCGACGCCACCTGCACCCGAGTTGTCGGCCTGAAACCTGAGGGGATCTCTTACCTGGAGATTGCGGGTCGGTTCTTGGGCAACCTCGAGGAACAGCGTATCGGGCAAATCGGGGAGGCTATCGCCACCGTACAGACCAAATTTGAGGTCATCGACAGCTTCCGCCATCTCAAAATGTCCTGACGGACTAGGAAGGGCATCAAAGCCTTTCCGATTCCGGTTCTGCGTGGTAGTTGCCGCTCCGGAAGCCGTTCCGGCGGGCTTATTCCCCATCTTGAACTCCGCATCCACCGCATGAGCAACGAACCGTACCTGATTGTCAGCAATCTTCGCAAAACCTTTGGCGCGAAAGTAGCCGTCGAAGGCATCTCATTTTCGGTGGGGCGGGGAGAAATTCTGGGCTACCTGGGACCGAACGGCGCCGGGAAATCAACGACGCTCCGCATGCTGGCGGGCCTGCTGACGCCCGACTCCGGGCAGATACTGATTGGAGGCTTCGATCTCTCCAACGATCCGCTACCCGCCAAGACCCGCATGGGTTACGTGCCGGAGACAGGTGCGCTCTACGAGAAGCTCACTCCTGTGGAGTACCTCGAAATGGTTGGCCAGCTTTATCGGCTTGATCCGGCCGCGGTGGAGTGGAAGGGCAGTCAGTTCCTCGAATACTTTGAACTGGCCGACCACAAACACTCGCGCATGACTTCGTTTTCCAAAGGGATGAAACAAAAGGTGGTCATCGCTGCAGCCTTGCTGCACAATCCCGATCTGCTCCTTCTGGATGAGCCGCTCAACGGACTCGATGCCAATTCAGTGCTGCTCTTCAAAGGCGTGATGCAGCGCCTGGCCCAGTCGGGCAAAACCATCATCTACTCGTCGCACATCCTCGAGGTGGTGGAGAAGTTAAGTGATCGGATGATCATCATCAACCAGGGAAGGGTTGTGGCCGAGGGAACCATGGCCGAGCTCGGTAAGTTGACCCAATCGCCGTCCCTGGAGCTGGTCTTCAAGGAACTGACCCAGACCGCGCCTGTTGAAGAACGCGTCTCGGGTTTTGCTGAAGCCGTTCTGAATTGAGCATCGGATGCCCAACCCGTCTCAAGTCGATTTTCGCCAGCTCTGGCTCTTAACCAAGACGGCGGTCCGCACCAGTTTTCGAAGTGCGGAAAGCGATCCCGTGACTGGGGACCGCTCCATCCGGTCCGGATTCCGAAACATGGTGGTTACCTACCTGTTGACTTCCGTGGCCCTGTGCGCCCTCTCGGCCATTTGCGGAAACCAGATCACCTACAACACGCTCTTGATCAGCTACGGCATGATGATGACGGCGTTTGCCGTGCTGATCGAATACAACGATCTGGTGTTGAGCAGCGACGATGCGGAGATTCTCTTCTGCCGGCCGGTTACCAGCCAGACGCTGTACTGGTCCCGACTTCTGACCCTGGCGATCTACATTCTATGCTATGCAGGGGCCTTACTGACCCTTCCAGGGTTGGTGTCATTCCGGTATAGCTGGGACCGGCTGTATTGGTTCCCCGTGGTTCTCGGCCTCATGCTGCTGGCCTGTTTGACCAGTGCCTGTCTGGTCGTTCAGCTTTACCTGCAGCTCCTCAAATGGGTTCAGCCGGCTCGTCTGACCGCCGTGTTGACCTGGGTGCAGGTGAGCTTCTCTCTCCTCATGTTCTACGGCTACTATAAATTCCTGCTCTATCAGCAGAGTCAAGAACGGGTTTCCATCGCCCTGGCCGTTGAGAATGTGCAGAAAGCCGCCGCTGCGGGGGCGAACCCCTTCCGGTTTACCTTGGATCAATCGCCGTTCTTTCACCTGGTCCCGCCGGCTTGGTTTGCAGGCGTGATCCAGGGGCTGCTGGGAGAGCGAGGCGCGCCGGTATCGCTGCTGGTTTGGTCGGCCGCCCTCTTCATAGGCTTGGCGTCGTGGCTGGCGATCCGCAACGGTCCCGTCAGCTATCTCCGACATCTCATGCGCTTGGGCTCGCACAGCCCGACTCGACTGCCACGGCGCCCGCGGCTGCTGCAAAGGCCCCCTCGGATCCTGCAGCGCTCTTCCCCTGGAATGTCGTTCCTGGCAGGCTTCGGGTTGGTTTGTCGATATTTTCAGCGCGATGGCCGATTGCGACGGGGGGTCTTCCCCTTTTTTGGAATCGTTCTTTTCTACTGCCTGTACGGGATCGAGAATCCTCACTTTTTGATGGACCTCTTCCAGGCCTCATCCCCTCTGGAGGCTCTCGGTGCGCACCAATCCTACCTGCTCATGCCCCTTTGCGTGCTGATTGCCACCAACGCCGTCAAATACAGCTCGGACTGGCAGGCCTCCTGGATTTTCAGAGTCGCGCCCGTGGATCGGACTGGGTTTCATTTCGGCTACCGGTTGGCCCTGGTTCTGAAAATGATCCTGCCGGTTTGGTTGCTGGTGACGGCCGTGTATTCGTTTCTGATTCCTGTCGAGTCGCTCTTGCCGCAAATGTTGGGATTGTTCGGCATCCTGTGCCTCTTGCTGTCTCTCAGTTTTCTGTGGGATGTCCACTGGCCCTTGAGCGAGGCCCCGCGAGTGCACGCCGGATTTCTCAAGTTCACGGGCGCCATGATTCTGTTGGCCGCGGTTGGCGACGGGTTGATGGTTGCCGAGTACCTGGCGTCCGGCCAGCGGGTCACGGCAGCGTTGTTCTACGCTGGACTGTTTGGAGCTGTAGTGCTCTCGCTGCTCGTTGAATGGAAGCGGGTGAAGCAGGCGGGGTAAGGGCCACCGGATCGCTCGACTGGGGACTGGATGCGGGAGCCGTACAGGGGGGAGTCAGAAACCATCTGGGGGCTGAACTGCGGGACGGCTTCGGGAACCGGAACGGACGCCTGACCCTCAGCTTGCGCCCAGTCCCTCCAAAGACAGAGTTGTGGTGAAGGCAGGCAAGGTGATTCCCGATCCGAAGAGAGGTACCACGAAGTTGAAGGTGTAGCCCGTGATGCTCAGCTGCAACAGATCGGCTTGATACTTGTTGTTGCCGGGGGGCGCTTCATACGCTCCGGTACTCGGATTGATCTTGTAGTAGTTGACGCTGACGTTAGAAGTGGACAGCCCCGGTAACACGGGTGCGCCAGTCCCTGCGGCGTTGTGGTAGACCACAAAATTTTTCACCTGGGCGTCGTCCGCCGTGGGTGTTTCCACCACGGCAAAACGGGCGCCGGCACGGGTGGCCTGGACAATGGTATTCCAGGTCCAAAGAGCGCGCGAGAATTCCAGAATGCCGAAGAGGATCGTGAAGAACAGCACCGCCATGAAGGCAAACTCCACCAGCGTCTGCCCTTTCTCGCGTTGGCTTCCCACTCTTGGTGGGTTGGGCTTCGAATCAATACCTGGCATTGAGTCCCACATAACGCATCTCCACTCCTGGAGTGAATGTCACGTTGATCGGGACCAGCGGGATCCTCGACCGGAACTGATAGTTGGTAATCGCCACCTGGACCCAATCCGGTGGATTGGTGTCGCTGGTTCCTCCGCCCCGCGGGGTGATCTGGACGTTGCTGGTGGTCAGCCCCGGGAGAACAGGACTTCCTGACCCGGTGACGTTTCCGTACACCACCAGATTCGTCGCATTGGTTCTTTCCGTTGCGAGCCAGGCTTTTGTGGTCATGTAGCGGGCGGCTTCGCGCACGGACTTGCTCAGCGTGTTGTACTGATAGTAGGCCCGGCCAAACTCGATGATGCCCGCTACCAGCAATAGCAGGAAGGGGAGCGCAATCGCCAGCTCTACCATGCTCTGCCCCCGTTGGGATTCAAGAGCTGTCCTAACTCGTCCCATATCTGGGTTCTGATGATGGTGAGAGTGATTCGAGTGAAGCACGTCCGTCATCGATCAAGACCTCCTCGGGTCATCGAAAGAGTACGATCTTAGTGAGACTGGGTAGACCCAAGCCTGGAGGAGGCGTGGCGTTGGGGTCGAAATAGCCGTTCACGTTGCACCGGCCGATATACTCCCCTTTGATATCCAGTCCGCTCCCGCCTGGAACCCGCTCGCGCATGAAGAAGCACCCGTAGTTCAGGATATAGACGGGGCAATTCTTGCCGCTGTCGAAAGGTTCCCAGTGGCCCTGTGCTGTCGAAACGAAGGGCACTACCATCACACGCTTGCCGTTGCCGGCTGGTCCTGGATCGTTCGGTTGCACGTATCGGTTGTATTGCCAGGTGACGGATGTGCCGCCAGTGTATTCAGTTCGGTTGGTATCTTGGTCGAACCGATCGTTCAACCCTTGCCGCACCGGTCCGGCCGTGACACCGGGCTTGGTGCAGATGGGGATGTTTAGTGGAATGCAGCCTCGTGTCGCGCCCGACAGCAGGTCGCGAATGGTGGCTCCCCCACTGTTGCAGTCGATCCCCTGGGCAGCCAAGGCATCACAAAAATCGAGCAGGAGATAGTTGCCCGGACCTACGCTGCCGACATCGTTGCCCGGGGCCAGGCGGTAGGTATAGTAGTATCCGGGTGTGTACTGGGAGATGTCTCCGCCACCCTCCTGGGGGACCGGCGATAGCGGCACGATCCCGTCACAGATCTCATTGAGCGGAGGACTCTGCCCGGCGACCGCAAAGGAGGCCACGGTCTGGGTGGATCCCACGCCGGGGATGATCTTGATCATGTACAAGTCCATCACCGTGGATTTTCCGGCGCGGACGAAGCGGATGTTGGCGGCATTGCCGGCCGAGATAACGGCCGAGGCCGTCTGATAGCCGGTGTCGCGCTGTGTGCTGAAGGTGATGTCGCTGGTAGCCAGGGAGATGGGGTGATCCTGGAACTTGTAAGTGTTGGCTGCCGCCTGGGCACTCGTGACGGCATCGTTGATGCCCTGGTTGGTGCCGTTCAGTTTCCAGGCGCCCGCCAAAGCCGCCGCATCCACTGCGTTTTGCAAGTCGGTCTTCACGTTGTAAAGCATGCCTAGATCGAAGGCCAGGCCGCCCATGCCGAGCAAGACAACCAGCGAGGCTGCCACGATAAAAAGGATGGCGCCCTTTTCATTCCGGTTCTTCTGACTTTTCATAAAGGTCGGTTCCTCAATGCCGTGCTTGTCCGAGCGGTTAGCTTGTCTGGTCCACAGGACCGCTCGACAGGGCGAAGCTTGAACGCTCTGCTGTGAAATCGGCAGGATTCGGACGTTCATTAGCGATTGCCTTCTTTTTGAATTAAGAAGGCTCGGCAGCTAAGTTTCAAATTTGGAACTGGAGCCCCCAGCGAGAATTCACTCAACAAACCCCGCCATTAGGGCGCACACCGGATGCCAAGCCCGCAACGATTCTGAGGTGGCCTTTCAGGTCAGTAGGTTAGGGTCCAGGATGATCGCGATGGCGGGGCCAGTTGGGAACTCAAAATTGGAATCTGAGGTCAGAATTGGTGGGAGCTAGAACAGATTTTGGATGATATGAAATGAGGTCGCAGAACGATTCGGTCTTTCGGAAGGACCCTGACGTATCGGGCTTACACTGAACCCAGCCCCTCCAGGGAAAGGGTGGTTGTAAAGGCAGGAAGTGTGATGCTGGTTCCAATCAGCGGCACGATGAAATTAAAGGCGTAACCCGTGATGCTCACCTGAATCACATCCGCGAGGTATTTGTTTCCGCCGGGTGGGGCTTGATACGCACCTGTGCTAGGGTCGATCTGATAATAGTTTACAGTTACGTTCGAGGTCGTGAGGCTAGGCAGCACCGGCGCTCCCGTGCCGGAAGCGTTGTAGTACACCACAAAATTCTTGACCTCAGCATCAGTAGCAGTCGGAGTCTCGACCACTGCAAATCTTGCCCCCGCGCGCGTGGCCTGGACAATCGTGTTCCAGGTCCAGAGAGCCCGAGAAAATTCTAAGATCCCGAAGAGAATCATGAAGAACAGCACCGCGATGAAAGCAAACTCAACCAGAGTTTGTCCCTTCTCTTGCGGACGGAGCTCTGAACGGTTGCTCAACTCGCTAGTAGGCCGCGTTAAGTCCCACATAAAGCATCTCTACTCCTGGAGTAAACGTCACGTTGATCGGCACCAGCAAAATCATTGATTGAAATTGGTAGTTGGTAATCGCAACCGTGACCCAGCGTGGCGGGTTTGTGTCGGTCGTCCCGCCGCCTCTGGACGTGATCTGAACGTTACTCGTGGACAGCCCAGGTAGGATCGGGCTGCCCGTGCCGTCAACATTTCCATACACCACCATTCGAGTTGCATTGGTTCGTTCATTGGCAAGCCACGGTCTTGAACTCATATAGCGAGCCGCTACGCGGACAGCCTTACTGAGTGTGTTGTACTGATAGTAGGCACGGCCAAACTCGATAATGCCCGCCACGAGTAGCAGGAGAAAGGGAAGTACCATAGCCAGCTCCACCATGCTTTGGCCACGCTGGCGACGGCCTTTGACGAAACGCCTCATCATGACTCTACCTCCCATGGTTGCGCCTCACCGATATAGCACAATTTTCGTGATATCGGGAAGACCGACGTCTGGAGGGGGCGTGTCGGTTGGGTCGAAGTAGCCATTCACGTTACATCTTCCGATAAACTCGCCCTTTATGTCCAAGCCGCTGCCCCCGGGAACCCGCTCGCGCATGAAGAAGCATCCATAGTTCAAAATGTAGATGGGGCAGTTCTTTCCGTTGTCGAAGGGAGCCCAAGTTCCCTGTTGCGTCGAGACGAAGGGTACAACAAACTTTCTTTTCCCATTCCCCGCCGGGCCCGGGTCATTCGGCAGCACGTAGCGATCATATTGCGAGGTGACGGAAGTACCGCCGGTGTACTCGAATTGATTAGTGTCTTGAGCAAACCGGTCATTCAAGCCCTGCCTAACCGGACCGGCTGTCACACCAGGTTTGGTGCAGATGGGGATATTCAAGGCAATACAGCCCCTCGTTGAGCCGTTCAACAAATCCCGGATGGTGGAGCCGCCACTGTTGCAGTCGATCCCTTGAGCGGCCAAGGCATCACAGAAGTCCAACAAAAGATAGTTGCCTGCGCCCACACTGTCTACATCGTTGCCCGGCGCCAGACGGTAGGTGTAGTAATAGCCCGGCGTGTAAACCTCAAAGTTGCCGTCCCCATCCTGGGGGACCGGTGAAAGAGGAACAATTCCGTCGCAGATCACATTGAGGGGTGGGCTCTGGCCGGCTACAGCATACGCTGCCACGTTCTGAGTCGATCCGATTCCCGGAATCACTTTGATCATATAGAGGTCCATCACAGTGTCTTTTCCGGCTCGAACAAAACGGATGGTTGCAGCGCTTCCGGAAGAAATCACATCGGAAGCCAGCTGATAGCCTGTATCCCGCTGAGTACTGAATGTGATATCGGTAGTGGCCAGATTGATCGGATGATCCTGAAATTTGTAGGTGTTAGCTGCTGCCTGAGCGCTCGCCACTGCATCCAGGATACCCTGGTCAGTTCCGTTCAACTTCCAGGCACCAGCAAGGGCGGCCGCATCCACGGCGTTCTGGAGATCCGTCTTGACGTTGTACAGCATCCCAAGGTCGAAGGCCAATCCTCCCATTCCCAGCAGCACCACCAAGGCTGCAGCGACCAGAAAGAGAATAGCGCCTTTTTCGCTGTTCGGGTTCTTCGCGGATTTAAGCATAGTCCCTAATCTCCCGAAAATAGAGTCAATGTATTGTTGGCCCTCGTCCGACGGGGCGATGAGAATTCGAGTCTGCCCTCTTGGCATGAACTGTCGCGGGCGCAGCTTGCAGCTATCATAGCTCGAATGCAGACTTCCTATAACGCATTTCTCTTGCCAAGTGGCCGCCCGGCCCGGCAGGATTTGGGTTTTATAACTGTATGAGAGAGACCTGGATACGCGTCAGGTGAAAAAACACAGCTATGGAGGATGAGAAGCTGAAAGCAAAAAAGAGAAAAACAATTCCCTTGTTGCACCACTTGGTACCATTTCAGACGAGTGTGCAGAATCCAACCATTCGGTTTGTCCTGCCGCTTGCGTTTCCTTGGGCCTGCTCCTGGAAGGCGAGGGCCGAGAGGATCCGACACGCAGAGTCATCTCTTATGCCGGCAACAACGGAGTCGGGAAAGAGCCGCGCCGGATACACTTAGGCAGGGAAGTCTGTCGGCAAGGCTGGAAGGCGAAGCGACAATGCCAGGTGCTGGCGGGGATCGCTGAGACCGGTTTTATCTCTCACTACACCGCGCAGCGCCATGGGATGGACCAGGTGGGACACGGGCGTGGGACCGCTGTCCCCCGTCGCGCGTTCAAGAAGCGTACGCAGGAGCGCCCGCTTCACCCGGAGGGTTTCTGACAGAAACCAGCTAAGGGTTTGCACGTGCTTGGTCGTTTAATGAGCAACACGATGGCGGAGAATCCCAAAGAAGCCATAGCAATCGACTCCACGTCGGGAGCCTGTAAGCCGCCGGAGCGTCAATCCTGGATCTGGCGGTGGGTCAACGCCTATCTGGCGGGCTTGGCCATCGTGTTCATGCTGGGCGGTGTGGAATGGTTTCAACGAGCCCACATGCTTGACGGCAACACCGATTTCACCACCTTCTACGTTGCGTCGCGACTGATGAGGGAAGCGCCTCAACGCCTGTACGACCTGAGCTGGCAGCTGAAGACGCAAACAGAGGTCTTGGGAGACTACAAGCCCCCCGAGGGTTTTCTGCCCTACATCCATCCGCCATTCGAGGCGTTTCTGTTCCTGCCCCTCACGACAGTGCCGTTTCGAGTGGCGCTGCTACTGTGGATGGTCATCAGTCTGGCTCTGTTGTTGATGCTGCCCTCCTTCCTCTGCCGTTCCAAGTCAAACCCCTTGAAAGACCAGTCGCTCACCTGTTTTCTAGGGGCTCTGGCCTTCTTTCCATTTCTGGCCTGCCTTTGGAGGGGCCAGACTTCCATTCTGGTGCTGTGGGCTCTGGTGCTTTTCCACTCCATGCTGGTCTCTCGCAAGGAGGGATGGGCCGGCTTTTTTTTGGCGCTCGGATTCATCAAGTTTCATCTGACCTATCTGTTTTTGATTCCGCTGCTGGTTGGCAGACGCTTTCGAGCTCTGGCGAGTGCCGCACTCACGCTCATGGCTTTGGTCGCCGCATCGATGTGGTGGCTGGGGGCTTCGACACTGTTGAACTATCCGCGGGTAATGCTCGACATGGCGACCACGCTGGGAAAGATGGCCAATCCTCAAGGGAAGATGCAATGCTGGTTAGGACAGGCCTACTTGTTGGGATTCGAGCAGGTTCATGGGTTGGTTGGGAGAGGGGCGGTCGCCATCGTGGCTGTCATCCTATCCTTTTGGATCTGGAAGGGCTGGACAAACGAACGAACCTCATTCGATGTTCGCTTTGCGGCACTCATCCTTTTGGCTGTCCTCGCCAGTCCGCACAATCATGTTTACGACTTGTCGCTGGTCTACTTCAGTGAAATGCTGCTGCTTCGAACTTTGCTCGCAGGGGAAAATGCCATTCCTCAGGTGCGCCTGGTTGGGATCATGCTGGCCGTGTCCCCCCTGGTCTGGTTGCTCACGCTTTGGGTGGCAGGCCACACTCGCATCCAGATCAGCGTTGTCTGGATGACCATTGTCCTCGTGATCGCCTTGGGCTGGATTCCAAGGCCCGGCCACAGAAGCCTTCCGTTGGAGGCTGAGTGATCAGAACCAGATCAAACTCCGAACGCTTTGCGGAGAACCTCGGACTCCGGCAAGGCCTGCTCAAATGGGGCTTGTTCCTGGCGCTCGCGATTACACTGGCTCTGACCGGTGGGCCCCTATTGGCCGCTCTCCATTTACCGGTGGCGGATTTCTCGGCCTACTGGGCCGCCGCCAGGCTCCAGTTGGAAAAGGCGGATCCTTACTCCCCGGAGCAGCTGCTGGAGCGGCAGCAAGCGATTGGAGGGAGCGAATTCCACCCCTTCCTGAATCCTCCCTGGTCGCTGGCTCTTCTGATTCCGTTTGGCCTTTTTGAGTATCCGGTTTCCCGCCTCCTGTTCTTGATCATGAGCCTCCTGGCTCTTGCGATTTGTGCAAACCGACTCTGGCGGCATTATGGAGGGACAACTTCCGAACGATGGGTAGCACAGCTTCTGACCTTCGCTTTCTTCCCAGTTCTGTGGACCTTAAATCTGGGTCAGATGACGCCGTTTGTACTGCTCGGTGTGGTCGGGTTCCTGATTTGTGTTCGCGCCGAGAAGTGGCTCGGCGCGGGAGCCTGGCTCTTTCTGGCCTCCCTGAAACCACACGTTCTTTATCTGATCTGGCCGGCAGTGGGCCTGTGGGCCCTCCGTCAGAAACGGGCCGGAGTGTTCCTGGGAGGAGCCATCGCGATGGGTGCGGCCTCGTTGGTTGTGCTGGCCACCCATCCATCCGTCCTCCAAGACTTTCTGGTCTTTTCTAAAAGCCTCGATCAGGCGTTGTTCCGCCACTCTAACCCGGCTCTTGGGACCCTGCTGCGGGTCCTCTTTGGGTTGGAAAAGCACTCTTTGCAGTATCTCCCGATGCTCGGTGGCGGGCTCTGGTTTGTATTTCATTGGATCCGAAACAGGCGAGACTGGAATTGGGATCGCCAGCTGCCGCTGTTGATTCTGGTGTCCTTGTGCACCTCTGGCTACGTTTGGATTCACGACGATCCGCTGCTGCTGGTCCCCGGAGTGTCCTTGGCTGCCGGCATCTGCTTGGGGGGCCGTACCCGGCTGATTGTGGCTTTCTTCGCCGTCTGGCTCACCACCAATGGGTTGACCTTGGTGCTGAACCTGGCGCGGTTTGGAGATCTCTGGTTCGTTTGGCTGGCACCGGCTTGGCTGGGAATCTTTTTGGCCCTCCCTGCGGGTAAGTTGAGCAAGAATAAGGGCAAACCAGCGGCCTGAGTTCAGATCGACCGACCCCGAGCAGAACGGCGGACCACCATGAGTGAACGAGAGGACAGTGTGCTAATGCTAATGTAGATAGTCTTCGAGGCTGACGATCGTTTGCTTTCTCGCAAGTTCCGGCAACAGTGCCGCTTGTGAGACGGCCCTCACACCGTTAAAGGTCCGTTCCCAGAGAGTCGAAATGAAATCGCTGTGACTTCTGGAGCAGCGTAACTGTGCCAATCATAACGGACGGCATTGGCGCAAAGCGAACAGATGACTCAATAATCAAGGAGAATTGGCCCCATGAAGATCAGCCGAAGTCTCTGGGGAATCATTGTCATTAGCGCCCTTGCGCTATTCTTGGAGATGGTGATCATCCGCTGGTTGGCCTGTGAGATTCGGATCTTTGCCTACTTCAAGAACCTGCCTCTAATGGCGGCCTTCTTGGGATTTGGCATTGGATTCTTCCTATATCAGAAGGCAGACTCGCTCTTTAGATGGTTCCCGCCGCTCGTCACCTATTTGGTCTTGGTGATTGCCGGAGCCAGAGGATTGGGTATCACACACGTCATTTTTGTCGATCCCAGACAGTATTTCCTGCTGGGCGCGGGATTTGGCGATCACGCCCCGGATCCCATACCGTCGGTGCTTCAAACAATCAAGGCCTTGGTGGTGATCATCATCGTTTTCTTTCTCGTGGTTGCGGTGTTCGCAACGCTAACAGCCAGGATCGGCGCTATGCTCAACCGAGAGCGCCCATTGCCAGGATACTCAGCTAACGTGGCTGGAAGCTTGCTGGGGATTGTGGCTTTCTCTGGCGTTTCTTATCTTCACTGGCCTCCTGCGTTGTGGTTGGCTTGTTGTCTGCTGCCGTTGCTGGGCTTTTATCCAGGTGGCTATAGGAAACCTCTGCTGTACTTCTCTGGTGGTATCGGAGCAACGGTCTTGCTGTCCTGGGTGCACCCGGCCATTTGGTCTCCCTACTATCGGATTGAGGCTATTACCTTGGAGAACGACCCTGTCGACGTCGAACTGCGGGTAAACTACGACGGGTTCCAGGCGATCCAGGACCTGTCCCCTGGTCATTTGAGCCAGTTTAAGTTAGAGCAACAGGGGGTTCTGAACCGTCACTATAACGTTCCGTACCAGGTCAGTACTCGTCAGATTCGGACGGTGCTGGTTCTGGGCGGCGGGGCCGGAAATGATGCAGCAGCCGCCTTGCGAAACGGTGCTGATCGTGTGGATGTGGTTGAGATTGATCCTGTGATCGTCCAGATCGGCCGTCAGCTCCATCCCGAAAAACCATACGCCTCTAGCCGAGTTCGAGTGTTCGTTGATGACGCCCGCTCCTTTCTCCAGAAAAATCGCCACACCTACGACCTTATCGTCTTTGCGACACTTGACAGTCACACGGTTTTCTCGTCGCTCTCGTCCCTCAGGCTGGACAACTTCGTCTTTACCCGAGAGAGCGTGGTAAGCGCCATGCAAAGGTTGAATCCTGGGGGAGGGATTGCGATCAATTTTTTTGCCACCAAGCCTTGGCTGTCTCAGCGGCATGTGGACACGTTGGAAGCGGCAACGGGAAGGACGCCGTTTGCGTTCGCGAGTCCGTCGAACCAGGAAGTCATCTTATTGTCCGGTGAGTGTTTTGATCCCGGGAAAGACCCCGGAACAACGGATTATCATCGAATCCCCGTGGAGTTCATGGCGACTTCAGTGGAGGCCACCACGGACGATTGGCCCTTCCTCTTTTTGGAGAGCAGAGGCATTCCATTCCATTATCTCCTTCCGCTGATGGTCATCTTGATTCTTTCGTTTCTTCCGTTGATCAAGTTCGACATTTCTGCTCACCAGATTCACTGGCAGCTATTCTTTATGGGAGCGGGCTTTCTCCTGGTTGAGACCAAGGCTGTGACGACCTTGGCCTTAATCTTCGGATCCACCTGGATGGTGAACTCTATTGTGGTTGGCGCCGTCCTCTGCACCATTCTGCTCGCCAATCTCCTCGTCGGAAGGTTCTCTTCCTTGAGCTTCACGGCCTTGTACCTGGGCCTTTTGGCCTGCTTGTTGTTCAACTTCGCTTTCTCTTTCGACACACTCAACCAGCTCAGCTGGACCTACCGACTGACTGCCAGCAGCCTCATCGTTTCTTCTCCGATATTCTTCGCGGCGTTGATCTTTGCCCGCAGCTTTGCCTCTGTACCGTCGCCCAGCTTGGCGCTGGCGAGCAATTTGTTTGGCAGCTTGCTGGGAGGCCTGCTGGAATACCTCGACATGTGGACCGGCCTACGGTGGTTAAACCTGCTGGCGCTGTTGTTGTACTTTTCTTCTGCGCTATTTCTTGCAGCTAAGAAAGAGTTCCATCCTCAACCCAGCCCTGCCTCAGGACGCAGTTGATCCTGCATTCCGGATCAGATCAGAGCGAACGGCCGCCGGAACGCCTGAACCCCTTCGCATTCTCCCAAGCTTTCGCGACCCGTCAGGGACTCTTGTCGTCAGGGCCAACGAAGCCTTAAGGGTGGTTCACCGAGACGGCGTCGCCGATCTGAAGTCTTTTTTGCAGTCGCGATCCTACCGGACTCTCGAAGCTGAGCACAGTGTGATCGGCACCTCGGTCCTCAGCCGCGAGGAGATCGACCTTCGAAACCAGCATGACCCCACCATCGCGCGACTGCTTTCGGATCGAAAAGTTCAAGTGGTCCTGCGCCACCGTAAGATCTGGTTTCCTTCTTATCCCTGCGAGTGGCCTCCTGAGCTGCTGTATGAAGCCGCCGAATTGACGCTGCGAACCGCCACGCTCTGCCTTCAGGAAGGTTTCGGTCTCAAGGACGCCACGCCCTTCAACGTGCTATTCGAGGGGGGACAGCCAGCCTGTACCTCTTGCGCAAACAAACCGTCGTTTGAAAGCCGTCAAACATCTGCTGACTTCTCTTTCCCTGGCTAACCTCCTGTTCTTCGACAGCTGGGGCCAAGTGTTACGATCCCGCAGTCCCTCCCTGGGTTACTCCCGAAAAGACCCGCCCCACCTGATTTTTCTCGGTGGATTGGTCATGGCTATTGCTCTTGTGAGCTGTGCCTGCTGGTTCCTCCAGCTTGAGGTGCGCCGTTCAGGAAACCGGACAGCAGCGAAGGCGCTACAGGCAGCGACAGTCTTTAGCCTTTTGGCGCCCCTCAACCTGGTTACACTTGAGTTGATTCGAGGGCTCCAGACTGCCCTGCCGGACCTGCAGACAGGTCACTCCCTTCAAGTGGCGAGGGTGATCTCTCTGAGCTCGGTGGTTCTTTTCATGCTGCTCAGCCGGCAGCAGGCGGTCACTGACCTCGAGCGCCACCTGCTCCTCATTCTTTCGCCGCTGTTCTTCATCAGCCTCTCTTACAGTGCCTGGCTGGCTTGGACGGTTTCAGCCTCAGCATTTCTCGACAAGTTCCCTGTCCCACTGCACGGTAACCAAGACGCAAAGCCGCGGGTAGTCATCCTCGTTTTTGACGAGCTCGACCAGAGGCTTGCGTTTAACGATCGCCCGCCTGATGTGCAGCTTCCCGTGCTAGATTCCCTCCGGTCTCGGAGCATCTATGCGATCCGGGCCAGTTCTCCTTCTGGTCAGACGATTGAATTCATCCCTGCGATTTTGGCAGGGCAGCATGTTTCCGACGCAGTCGCCTTGCTGCCTGGCAAGCTGAAGTTAAAACTGGCTGACTCCGGTCGAGAGTCGAGCTGGGGAGCGCTGCCAAACTTGTTCTCCGCAGCACGTGCTGCAGGCGCCAATTGTGCCGTGGCAGGCTGGTTCCATCCTTACCGTCGCATTTTTTCGGACTGTTTATCCGATTGCACCTGGGCAGAATCGTTGCCGCTCCCGGCCCTCCAGATCAGAGAACGAGCGTTCAGCGAAGCCGGAGTCATGAGCAGCACACTTCAGCCGTTGATCGAGCGACAGGCCTTGATCTCGATCGATCCTTATCAGGGCATCCCTTTGGCTGTTCGGCCACTCACCAAGCCACTCAAGTTTGCTGTGAAACCAGCCCACCTCCAGAGTTACTGGTCCATCCTTTCGGCGGCACTGCGGACAGCTGCTGACCCATGCTTCAGTCTGGTGTTCATCCATTGGCCCATCCCGCATCCCCTGGGATTTATGATCGAATTGCCAACCAGGTCAACCTCAACTCTGATGTCGGCTATCCGGATAATCGGAAACTAGTCGATGAGACTCTTGGTCAACTCCAGCAAGCGATGCAGAGAGCAGGGGCTTGGGACGAGACCGCCTTTCTCGTAACGTCAGATCATCCATTCAGGCCTAATTTGTGGCAATCCCATCAAGACTGGGGGGCGGAGTCTGGGGAGATAGACGGCCTCCAGGGAAATGACTTCCGAGCGCCTTTTCTGCTCAAAGCTCCTCAACAGCAATCCGGTATCACGCTGGAAGTCCCTTTCAACACTATTCTCATTCATGATCTGGCACTTGCCCTGCTGAAACGAGACCTCTCAAGCTCAAGCGACATCGTGGCATGGCTACGTCAACACGCAGCCCCGCTCTGATGGCTATCTAAAAGACCAAGGATTCTCAGCTTCTCCGGTAGAGGATCGTCAAAGCCCCCCCGTCGGGGGCGACTGAGTGCCCAATCAGAACTGCAGTCTGCGGGGAGGTTAACCGATAAGGCAAACATCCGCCGGGAGTGCAGCGGCCGTGCGTCATCCTGATCTGCTGGAGGGTCATCGGGCGCTTTTCGAGCATCCAAACTCGAACGCTCCCGAGCGTGGTTAGGCCTGTCGTTGCGAAGCTCGAAGGTCTATGCCTCTCTGATGTTTTGGCTTGCCTCGAGTCATGGTCTGTGGTTTGTTCTTCGTAAAAAGAACAAGCGCTCTGCCAGCGGTGCTCCGATTCCTCGAATTGCGCGGTACCTGGTGCCAGACGAGTGATTCGAAACCTGGAACGTCCACTGGGCTTTCCGGTAGCACTGGCTCAGAGAACCGATCCAGCAAACGCGAGGTGGCCCGTTGAACAGGGCCCACAACTTGGGTACCCTTGTTCGAGGGCGGAAAGGAATAGTCCCATGAGTGTCTCTAAGATCCTGATTGAACCGGGGACCCGGTTCACCTGCGATCCTTGCGGCTTTTGTTGCAACTTCTGGGATATCCATATCGACGGGGCTCGTCGCGAGTATCTACTCCAGAAGGAGTGGGTACAGCAAAAATCCAAAGATGTGGACGAAAAGCAGCGCCACTCACTGTTTCGGATCGTCGGGCAGGATGACTCCGCCGTCATTCAACGAACCGCAGGATTCTGTTCCTTCCTGAACGAAGAGAAGCTATGCTCAATCCATTCCACGGAGGGAATGCATGCAAAACCGCAGGTTTGTCTGCAATATCCCAACGTCTACTATCGGACTCCGCGTGGACTGGAGGTATACCTGGACTTTTCGTGTCCGGAGGTCGTCAAGAATCGCGGCGAGCTCGTAACATCTGAAGCGGTGGCGGCTACCCTTGCACGCGAGCATGTTTTTCAGGTTAACTCCAGGGTACGTCTGAACTCGTTCACCACTCTTGAGTGGGAGGGATACGAAGCGCTGGAGCAAACGTTGCTTCACATCCTCTCGAAACCGTGGCCTCACCGTCAGCGGATTCTTGGGATTTATCAGGTTTGTCAGGAACTGGGCGAGAACCTGAAATCCGACCCGCACTCGACAAACCAGAAGGTTGGGGAAGCGCTGGGGAACCTCCGAAGTCGCGATGACGCATCATTCGCGACCTTGCTCCAAGGCCTCAACGGAGACCGAGCAAAGCGTGACTTGTACGTTGCTATTTTCTTGCACTGGGTCGAGTCCACCTATGGGGCACAGATTCGGGATTCGTCGACGGGCTCACTGAGCTTGCTTTCAGACGTGTTGCGGCAGTGGAAAGGCTGGGGTAAGAAGACCTTCCTCGTCCTCAAAATTGAGGCATCCTTTCGCAAAGTAGATCCAGTCAGTTTTGACTCGTCGAATCCGGAGGTCGGCCAGATCCTCGACCGTTACCTGAGGTACCTTGTGAAAACTCTCCCAGGAACCGGAGAGATTCCCATCGCAAAGCGCATCGCCATCATCGCCATCAATTACGCTTTAGTCGAATGGCTAAGCAAAGCCCACGCAGCGGCCAACGGAGCGACCTTTACTGCACCGGAGAGCGTGGTCTTTGGAATTCAGAATGTGGAGAAATTTCTGAGTAACCGTCTGTTCAACCGATTGATTGAACAAAAAAACTTTGTGGCAAATTTCATCCAGACTCTCCTCGAAATGCCCACTCTTCCCAGAGTGTTATTGGGGAATCTCAGAAAGTAGAAAGATGGCGAGTGAGCGAATCTTTGGAACTAGCCTGGGGACTTCCATCCGACCTCTCGAACGACCCTGCAGGGCTTGCCTCTGCAGAAGTCCGGCCTCAAGTACCGAGCCTAGTTGGTTGGCTGCCGGCGATCCCCTTGGCCTAATGCCCGATCAGCGCTAGAGGCTCTGTTGACCGATGATAGACAGCACCTTCATCTCTTGATTCGTTATGTGGTCCCGCATTGCCGGCCCTCTCCTATTTAGTCTTAGCCTTCTTTTTCTCGAAGGATTGCTGTGGCTGGTCAATTACCCAGGATGGATGCGGGCTAACGCCTCGGTCTCTCCACCTGACTTTCACGAGCCAGATCCATTAGTAGGTTGGCGACACAGACCTGGACATTATCGGTTCGTTATGGGCAGTCGCCTGTTCGAAATGACTTTTTGGCCTGATTCCTCGCGGGCCACGCGAAACTCAGCGCTGAACGACGGCCGGCCGGCCCTGCTCTTTGTTGGCGACTCCTTTACCCAAGGATTGGGTCTGAGCGATCCTGAATCTGTTCCCTGGAAAGTTCAACAGAAGTTTCAGGAATACGACGTTAGAAACCTTGCCACCGGAGGTTATGGAACGTATCAGTCGCTGCTTTCTCTGAAAGCCTACCTGAAGCGAACCCCTGGTCTCAGGCCAAAACTGGTGGTCTATCCGTTCAATGAGTTTCACGAAGCCAGAAACGTGGGTGAGCTGGGTTGGCAAATCCAATTAAGAGTGCCACCGCCGGAAACGGGGTTCCATTTCCCCTTCGCGGATATCGATTCATCCGGTCAACTAGTGGCCCTGCGATCTCAGGGACTTATTCCCTCCTGGCCGGCCCGGCACAGCAGGGTTCTTGCCTTTTTGAATGAGTGTTACTGGTTTGCTGGTTCGCTGAAGAGGCTATCTCATAAAAAAAAGGTAACGGAGCAGCTCTTGTGGCAACTGGATGAGACCGTTCTTGCGCACAGGGCACGACTCTATGTGGTTTTCTTACGCTTCGAGGCGCTACACCAAACGGAGTATTGCAGGTCTTTGCGGACCTCTCAGATTCGTTTTGTCGATTGCAACATCCGCGAGCAGTATGACCCGAAGTATCAGCTTGAGGATGGACATCCTAATGCGCTGATGAACGAGAAGGTGGCGGATTGTGTGAGCCGAGCATTGCGAGAAGACTTCACCGCAGTGTCATCGGTCGTGAATTGACTGGTTCCTTTTCTGTTCGAACCGCCGGATTTTTTGCTAGACCGTCACTCCCTGCATGAGATCCTTTAGGGCGATCAACAAAACCGAGAGAAGCCGCTAGAATCACGTTTACTCATCCGCAATCCATCCATTTGCGCTGCCCTCGCTGGAGTTTTGTCATTTGTCGTGATTCAGAGTGAGAATGCTTCACCCATCTGCTGCCGCCGGTTGAGTCAGGTGCAGTCAACCCGTTCCTGCGTCTGTTGGTATGTTACGAAACAAGGCGACCTGGTGGATGAAGAGTGGCCTCTTGAACACCACTCGGACGAGGTCAATAGTGGCGAAATCAGTCAAATTGCAGTGTTCCGAAGTTCGGCGTTGGTTCAGACGAAAAAGTTCCAGGATCTTCATCATCCAGTCCCACTTCGGGTGGGGCGACGACAACAGAATGAGACCTCCATCTTTGCAGAGGGCACAAATGGCGTCCAGACACTTCACATGCTCTATAACCTCAAGCGCGACCACTGCATCGAAGGAGTTCTCTCTGAGTCCGAGGTCGCGCCAATTCATTATGTTCCCCACTACGTCTGCGGGGAAGCCCAAGTCGAGCGTCACGGTATCATGACCGTATTGTCGCAGTCTCTTGGCAAACCACCCGTCTCCTGCCCCTACCTCGAGTACATACGATCTTGGCGGAAGGTATTCTTTGAATAAATTAAATTTTCGCCTTCGGGACAGCTCGCTGAGAAAAGGTTGTCGATGACTCATCCTAATTTAGAGGCATAGCCAAAAGCTGTATCGCTATCTAACTGAAGAAAGCGCGGTGTAACCTTTTGTTGATCAGGAGGATTCCCCCCAAGAGAGACTCGTTTTCAGAATGAGACACGGCTAAAAGAAAATCACGAAATCTCCCGTAGCGTCAAGAATGATTTCTGAAGGACTGGAAAGGTACGTCCTGGGGGAAGATTCAAGAATTGATCCAGGTTCTGTGACCTACTACCACAGTGTTAGAATATCTTTACTTCAGAAGGAGTTTGAACGTGAAAAACAGCCGATCTAGTTAGGAGCAGATCATCGGCATTCTAGAGGATGCTGAAGAAGGAACAGAGGAAGTCCAGCAATTGATCGACCACTATGACATTATGGAACAGACGTTTTGACGCGACGCCACTGCAACACCTGACGGGCTGACAGCAGCTTGGGTTACCAACCTCGGCGGAAGAACATTTGCATGTGCTGAGGCACAGTCCGGCAGGAATCCAGGATCAAAAGATCAAGTCATGCGCGCGGCGTTGAAGGCTGTAATAGAACCGCTGTTTGAAGCCAGCTCCCGGGCAGACTCCTGTGGATCCCTTCCCAGTGCGGCTTTGCAGGGGATTTGCCATATTCGCAGACGGGAGCCTTCAGCCTGCAGCAAGGTCATCGGGTTGGATCCTAAGACCTACTCTAACGAGATTGACCTGCCCCCAAGATATGTACCAGTGGAAATGTTAGCCCTCCCGTCGCAGTAACGCTGTCATCCGCCGGTAGCCATAACGCGGATGGCGATGAGCCAAAGTTTTCAGGCGCTCCCCAACCGGGCCGGTGGCCCGGGGATGAGGACGATAGCGGCTGCTCG